>NZ_BJYR01000007.1 GCF_007991615.1 Novosphingobium sediminis
AAGGGGGCAATGACGAGGATGGGGGCGATAGCGAACGTTGGAGCGGTGGATCGCTAGTCCGGCGTCAGCACCATCTTCAGCGCACCTGCCTCACGCGCTTCGAACAAGCGGTAGGCCTCTGCACCCTCGCTCAGCGGCATGCGGTGGCTGACGTAGCGCTCGGGCCTGAGGCGGCCGGATCGGACGAGCGGGAACAGCGCAGGCAACTCTTCGGGGACCGAGCAGGTGCCGGTGCGGAAGGTGAGGCCGGCGGCGAAGGCGCGCTCCAGCGGGAAGGCGAAGCGGCGGGATTGCTGGACGCCGATGACCGAGACAGTGCCGCGCGGGCGGACGAGGCGGAGGGCGAAATCGACCGTCGCGTCGCTGCCGACGACTTCAACCACGCAATCGAGCTTCTTGCCCTTGCCGTCTGCCTTGATGCGTTCGAGCGCTTCGTCCGGGTGGAGCGTGATCGCGCCTGCGGCTTCAGCGATCGCGCGGCGTTCGGGGATCGGATCGATCGCGTAGACGACGTGGGCGCCCATCACATAAGCGCTGTCAACCGCCATGAGGCCGATGGGACCGAGGCCGATGACCGCGACCGAGGCGCCGGGGACGACGTCTGCATTGCGCACGCCGTACCAGGCCGTCGCCAGCGCGTCGGTCATCATCAAGGCCTGTTCCTCGCTGACTCCTTCCGGGATGGCGACCGCGTTGGCATCGGCGGCGGGGACGCGCACGGCTTCGGCCTGCGAGCCTTGCAGCGCGGCGGAGAGGCCGTAGCAGGCGCCCATATTGAACTCGCAGGTGTTGACCACACCGGCAAGGCACGAGCGGCAGCGGCCGCAGCCGACCGCGGCGGGGATCATCACAAGATCGCCGACCTTGTGGCGCTGCACGCCCTTGCCGACTTCGACGACTTCGCCGACCGCCTCGTGGCCGACGCAGAAGCCGATGTCCTTCGAGAAGCCGTGGCCGTGGTAGATGTGGAGATCCGACCCGCAGATCGAACAGGCGGTGACGCGGACTACGGCATCGCCATCGGACTGCGGCGCGGGGTCGTCCATGCTTTCATAGCGCACATCGCGCGCGCCGTAGTAGCGCAGGGCCTTCACAGCGTGAGCCCTCCATCGACGATCAGCGTCTGCCCGGTGACGTAGCTGGCGAGCGGGCTGGCGAGGAAGAGGACGGCGCCCGCCATGTCTTCCGGCGTGCCGAGACGGCCCTGCGGGATGCGGGCGATCGAACCGGCGAGGCGCTGCGGGTTCTCGGTCGTCACCTTGGTGAGCTTGGTATCGACAAGGCCGGGGGCGATCCCGTTCACGCGGATGCCCTCCCCTGCCCAGGCATTGCCGAGCGTGCGGGTGAGGCTGACCGCACCGGCCTTGGAGGCCGCATAGGCGGGGTTGCCGACATTCGCGCCGAAGCCCGCGACCGAGCTGACGGTGATGAGGCTGCCCTTGGTTTCAAGAAGCTGCGGTTTGAACTTGCGGGCGCAGTTCATCAGGCTGTCGAGATTGACCGCCATGACCTTATCCCAGCCGGGACGCTCGAACTCGCCGCGCTTGTAGACCACGGTGCCCTGGCAGAGGACGAGGACATCGAGGCTGGCGAAGGGCAAAGGCGCGGCATCGATGGCATCGGGATCGGAAACATCGACTGAAGTGTAGCCGAGGCCGGTGAGGTCCGAACCCTCGGAGGGATCGTAGTCCTCTGCCCGCGCGCGGGTGCCCCAGACGTGGACTTCAGCCCCGCGCGCCGCGAAGGCGCGGGCAATGCCGTTGCCGATGCCGCTCGATCCGCCGACGACGAGGACCTTCCGGCCGGTGAAATCGGTATCGCCGCTCATGTCTATCCTGTCTCCCTCGGAGCGCTGCGCTCTCTTGCAGCCTCTTTTTGGCAGCGCCGACCGCTCGCGCAAGCGGGAACCCTGCTTGTTCAGAAAAGTAACCCCCAAGATGAACGCGGGCCAACGCGGCATTCAGGCTCGTGCCACGGCGAATCAGGCAGATTGGCTTCATCGGAACCAGTGAAGGGGAACGACAATGAAGACGATGACCAAGGTTTTTGCAGCGGCGCTCGCTCTCGGCGGCGCGGCGACCAGCACCGGCACGGCCAGCGCACATGACTGGCGCGGCAATGGCTGGGGTTACTCGCAGCAGTATGGCGGCGGCGACCGCGGCAATTTCGGCGGCGCCTGCTCTGGCCAGCGCGGCTACCAGTTGGAACGCGAGCTTCGCTTCAAGACCAGCCGCGGCCTGATCGACTACCGCACCGCGCAGCGCATCCAGCGGGATATCGACAAGCTGCAGTGGAAGGAACAGCACGAATGCCGCGAAGGCGACTGGCGCGCGGTTGGCAAGATTCAGCGCGACTATGCCCGCATCGACCACTGGATCGACGAAGCGGCAGACCAGTATCGCGGCGGGTACTGGCGGCGCTGAAGCGCGCCAGCCCTATCCCCGGCCGCGGTAGGAGGCGACCCCCTGATCGGGCACCCACAGCCCGGCAGGGGGCGCATCCGATTGCCAGAACACGTCGATCGGGATGCCGCCGCGCGGATACCAGTAGCCACCGATACGCAGCCAGCGTGGGCTCATTTCGGCGAACAGGCGCTGGCCGATGCCGACGGTGACATCCTCGTGAAAGCCCGCATGATTGCGGAACGCGCCGAGGAACAGCTTCAGCGACTTTGATTCCACGATGGTTTCGCCCGGCGCGTAGTCGATCACGAGATGCGCGAAATCGGGCTGGCCGGTCACCGGGCAGAGCGAGGTGAATTCCGGCGCGGCAAAGCGCACGAGGAACAGCGATCCGGCGCGCGGATTGGGCACATAGTCGAGCACGGCCTCCTCGGGCGAGGCAGGCAGGCTGCTGGTCTGGCCCAGGTGCAGCGGGATGGCGCCGATATCGGTCATGCGGAAGGTCCTTTCGTGGGCGCGCCTTTGCACCCGTGTGCGCGGCGGGGCAAGCGGGCGCTTGGGGCAGGCCAGAAAAGCGGCGGAATCGCACCATTTTTGGCGTGACGACGGCGGGGGGCGGGGTTAGTCTCCCCCATCAAGGACCCGCAGAGACGGGCCGCATGCAGGACGGAGCTGACCCATGGATTCCCTGGTCTCGACCCAGTGGCTCGCCAGCGAGCTGCGCGCGAGTGATCTGCGCATCGTCGATGCGAGCGCGTTTCTGCCCGAGCACAGCCGCGATCCCGCGCTGGAATACGAGGCGTGCCACATTCCTGGCGCGGTGTTCATGAACCTTGCCGAGCTTGCTGATCCGGCGCGGCCGGGCCTGAACATGCTGCCCAGCGCCGAACGTTTCGCCAGCAAGATGCAGAGCCTTGGCCTCGGCGATGGCAGCCGCATCGTGCTTTACGACGACAGCCCGGTGAAGACCGCGGCGCGCGCGTGGTTCATGCTGACGATGTTCGGCGCGGCCAATGTGGCGCTGCTCGATGGCGGCATCGCCAAGTGGAAGGCGGAAGGCCGCCCCTGCGCGCAGGGCAAGGAAACGCTGCGGCACCGGCACTTCACCGTGTGGAGCGACGACCGGCAGGTGCGCAGCAAGGACGATGTGCTGGCCAACCTCGAGAGCAACGCGGCGCTCGTGATCGATGCGCGGGGGCCCGGGCGGTTCACCGGCGATGTGGCTGAAGTGAAGCCGGGCCTTGCCAGCGGACACATTCCGGGCGCGCGCAACGTCTATTACGCCAGCATGTTCAAGCCCGACGGCACATGGAAATCGCCCGACGAGATCCGCGCTGTGTTCGATGCGGCTGGCGTGGACCTGACTCGTCCGCTGATTAGCAGCTGCGGTTCGGGCGTGACGGCGAACGTGCTGATCTTCGCAGCCCAGTTGATCGGCAAGCACGACGTGGCGCTTTATGATGGCAGCTGGAGCGAATGGGGCTCCGATCCGGCGACGCCGAAAGAGACTGGGGCGGCGCGGTAAAGGGGATCGAAACCGGATCGAATTTCGGTCCGTTTGCGGAGCATCCCGACTTTCCCGAATAGCGCAATTCTGCCATCTTTCCCGGCGGAGTGGAAAGCCCGGCTTAGCTGAGTGCTAACCCCCAAGACTGAGTGGGAAGTCCGGCCAGGCTGTGAGTGCTTCCCCCAAACGGAGTGGGAGGCCCGGTAACGCAGTGGCCTCCCCCCAACTCTGCTAGCCCTGCGCATACCAGACTACTGGCGAGACTGCCTGAGCCGGATGCTTCGACAAGCTCAGCATGAGCGGTTGGGGATGAGCGCCCCTCCCCCTCCCTCGTCATTGCGAGGAGCGTAGCGACGAAGCAATCCAGAGCGGCTGTGTGTGACGCTCTGGCTTGCTTCGCTGCGCTCGCAACGACGAGGTTGGGTGATTGTTTGATGCGGATTGGGCCATTTGGTGCGTGAGCCGATCAACCCCATGATTCCCTTCCCCGCAAAATCCGCCTAAGACCGCTCCATGGCGGAACATGACATCGAAGGCGCAGGCATCGGTACGCGGCTTGTGGGCGTTGGCCGGCGGGCGGAATGGACGGGTAGCGCGGATCATCCCGGTGCGGTGGTCAATCCGCCGGTCTATCGCGCAAGCACGCATCTCTATCCCGATATGGCGGCGCTCAGGGCGCATCCGGCGAACGAGGACGGCAAGTTCTATTATGGCCGGCGCGGCGCGCCAACGCAGTGGGCGCTGAGCGAGGCGCTGACGGCGCTGGAGCCGGGGGCTGAGGGCACGGTGCTCTATCCTTCCGGCGTCGCCGCGATCATGGGAGCGCTGCTGACGGTGCTGCGGCCGGGCGATGTGCTGCTGATGATCGACAATGCCTATGAACCCAGCCGCGCGATGGGGCGCGGTCTGCTCAAGGATTTCGGCGTGGAGACGCGCTGGTTCGATCCGGCGGACCCGGCGGCGTTCGAGGCCGCGATCTGCGAGCGGACCAAGGCGGTGCTGCTGGAAAATCCGGGTAGCCTGACGATCGAAGTCTGCGATGTGCCGCGGCTTTCGGCCATCGCGAAGGCGCATGGGGTGACGGTGGTGCTCGACAACACCTGGGCCTCGCCGCTGGGGTTTCCGGCGCTGGAGCGCGGGGCGGACATCACGATCATGAGCCTGACCAAGCATGTCGGCGGGCATTCCGACGCCATGATGGGCAGCGCGAGCGCGGGTCCGGCGTGGTACCGCAAGCTGCGGCTGCGCGCGCAGGGGCTGGGCAATGTCGTCTCCCCCGATGATGCCGCGCTGATGCTGCGCGGTCTGCGCACGATGGGGCTGCGGCTGGCGCAGGAAACAGGCTCGGCGCTGGCGGTGGCCGAATGGCTTTCCGCGCAGCCGGAGGTGGCCAGGGTGATGTGCCCGATGCTGCCCGGATCGCCGGGGCATGAGCTGTGGAAGCGCGACTTTACCGGCGGCTGCGGGCTGCTGAGCTTCGTGCTGAAAGGCGGCACTTCGGCGGCGCGTGATGCGCTGATCGATGGGCTATCGCTGTTCGGCATCGGCTATTCGTGGGGCGGGTTCGAGAGCCTGGCCACCCCGGTCGACCCAGCCTCCATCCGCACCGCGAGCCCATGGCCGCTGCCCGGGCTGGACGCGGGCGACCTGTTCGGCGTGCGGCTTTCCATCGGCCTCGAGGATGCGGGAGACCTGATCGCAGACCTTGCGCGCGCTCTGACAACATGGCGGGCCGCCGCATGAGCGAGTGGACCAAGCTGCGCCGCACGGTGATCGACTGGGCCGCCTCGCTCGATGACATCGGCTTCGATGTCGGCCGCACGCACATCTCGCTGTTCAACGCGGTGTGGATGGTCGTGGTCGTCATTCTGGTGATCGTGTTCGGGCGTGTGGCCGGCCGTGTCGGCCGGCGCGCGGTACGGGGCATGAAGGGCCTCGACGGGACGCAGAAGGCGCTCGGCGAGAAACTGATGACGGTGACGGTGTGGACCGTCGCGGTGCTCGTCGGCATCGATGCGGTGGGGATCAACCTCACCACGCTGACGGTGTTTTCGGGCGCCTTCGGCCTCGCGGTCGGCTTTGGCCTGCAGAAGACCTTCGGCAACCTGATCGCGGGCGTGATCCTGCTGATGGACCGCTCGATCAAACCGGGCGACGTCGTGGCGGTGAACGACACCAAGGGCAGCACCTTCGGCGTGGTCAGCCGGATCGGGGTGCGCGCGATCACCGTGGCGACGCGCGACAACCGCGAAATCCTGATCCCGAACGAAATCCTGATGACCACGCAAGTCGAGAACTGGTCGCACAGCTCGAAGGAAGTGGGCATCACGATCCCGGTGAACGTGGCCTATGGCAGCGACCTCGACCTTGCCGAAAAGCTACTGCTGGAAGCGGCGATGACGGTGCCGCGCGTGCTGCGCGATCCGGCGCCCTCGATCCTGTTCGATGCCTTCGGGGCGAGCGCGATCCAGCTGCTCATCTACATCTCGATCAACGACCCGGAAAACGGCGTGGGCAACGTGCGGTCCGATGTGCTGAAGGCCGCGTGGCATGCGCTGAAAGACAGCGGCGTGAGCATTCCGCTGCCGCAATCGGACGTGACGCTGCGGGATTCAGATGGGCTGCGGGTGCTGGCTGAGGCGCTGGGCCAGCGGGGAACGCAGGTTCAGACAGGAGGCCGATCTTCCGACGATCGGCGCAACGGCGATAGCGAATGAAATCGCCTTTGCTGCGGGCTGCTGCGGCGTTTTCCGGAATTGCGGTGTTTCTCATCTTCGCGTTCACGCTGCAGGACAGATTTAGCGTACCGTTTGCTCTGACCTACCGCATCGCCTGCGCACTGGCATGTTTCTGGCTCGCTGCAAAACTCATCACCGAATACCCTGATGAGCGCTGGCCAAAGATAGCCTTGTTGATCGCGGCGTTATGCGACCTCGGCTTGTTCTTCTCACCGCTCCGCCACCTTCCGGCGTCAAAGGGGGATATTCTCTTCTTCGCTGCCCCCTACGTTCTGGTATTCCTCACCGCGCGGATCAGCACGTTTCAGGTCAATGATGTCCACCAGCGTGCAGTGCGCCAGCAGATGGTTCTCGGCCTCGTTCTGGCTATCGCCTTCTGTGCCATTTTCTTGTCCATCATGCTAATGCCGGAACATCCGGCGCACTGACGCTGCGAACTTTGCGCGATGCTGGCTTCACCCAGCCGCCGCAGGGCCCCTTGCCGGACGGTAGACTCGGTATTCGATCCCGAGCCCCGGAAGGACGCGGCCTTCGCCAACGAAGAATGTCGTGTTGACCCAGCTGTAGCGCGGGTCTCCGGTCTCCATCCTCGGGTTGGTGACGAAGTACTGATCGGTGAACTCGGTCCCTGTGCCGTTTTCGATGGCGCCCATGACGGCCGCGTTCATTTCGAGCAGCCCGAAATACTGCACGTAGAGAAAGGCCCCGTCGTGGGTTTCGACCTGTGCGCGAACGTCGACCCTGAGGAAGCCATCGGGCCCAATCAGCGCCCACTCGCCGCCCCCGCGGATCACCCCGCTGAGGCGGTCGCCGACCACTTCGCCGCCATCGATCTCGTAGTACATGCGCGTGCCGATGGGGCCTGCGCCGATCGGAAGGGGCGGCTTCAGACCGGCTCTGAAGGTGAACTCGTGCACCAGTTCCATCGGATATCTCCCCCTGCATTTTGACGCGAAGACAGTACCACTCTTTCGAACAGCGGACACAGGCAAACTTCGGCGCTGGCGTGAGCCCACCCCCCAGCCCCTCCCGCATGCGGGAGGGGAGCAACAAGGCGCTACTACTCCCCTACCGCATGCGGGAGGGGTTGGGGGTGGGCGGCGCGCTAAAGCTCACCTAGCCGCCCCCCTAGGTTTCCTCGCTGGCGATTGCGGGGGCGGAGGGCCATCTGGCGCCCATGAGCAATTCGCCCCCCCAGGATTCCGGCAGAATCGGCACCGTCTACCTTGTCGGAGCAGGGCCCGGTGATCCGGACCTTCTGACCTTGCGCGCGGCGCGGCTGCTCGCGGCGGCGGAGCTCGTCGTGCATGACGGGCTTGTCGATCCGGCGATCATGGCGATGATCCCTGCGGGCGCGCGGCTGGTTTCCGTGGCGAAGAGCCGCGCGCGGCACACCTTGCAGCAGCATGAGATCAACGCTCTGCTAGTGCGTGAGGCGCTGGCCGGGCACGATGTGATCCGCCTCAAGGGCGGCGATCCGTTCGTGTTCGGGCGCGGCGGCGAAGAGGCGGAGGCCTGCTATGCGGCGGGGGTTCCGGTTCAGGTCGTGCCGGGTGTGAGCGCGGCGATGGGCGCGGCGGCGGCGGCGCAGATCCCGCTGACGCACCGCGAAAACGCCTCGATCGTCAGCTTCGTGGCGGGCCAGTGCAAGGGCCTTTCCGAGCAGAACTGGGCCGGCCTTGCGGGCGTTGGCCGCACGCTGGTGATCTACATGGGCGTCGCCACGAGCGAGGCGATTGCCGAGAAGCTGATGGCCGATGGCCTCGCGCCCGATATGCCGGTGGCGGTGATCGAGAACGCGGCGCGGCCTTCGATGCGCGTGCTGCGCGGGGCGCTGGCCGGGCTCGGCGCGCTGGTCGAGGAGCAGAAGGTGAAGAGCCCTGCCCTCATCGTGATCGGCGAAGTGACCGCGCGCGAGCGCGCACAAGAATTGCAGAAGATAGCGGAGACCGCTGCGTGAAGATCTTGACGGGAAATGACTTGGGCAGCGGCGATGTCGTCTGGTGGGACGGCAAGGGCTGGTCGCGCGATGTGAACGACGCGGTCGACGTGGGCGATCACGCGGACGCGATCCTCGCTGCCGAGGAAGCCGCGCGGCGCGTGAACGCGAGCTATGCGATTGCCGCGACCCGCACCGAAGCCGGCGTCCGCCCCGCGCATATCAAGGACCGCATCCGGGCGCTTGGCCCGACCGTGCGGCTCGACCTTTCCCTCCGCCCCGGCGATCCCGAAGCCGCGAAGCAGGTGATCTGAACATGTACCAGTATGACCAATACGACCAGGCCATGGTCGATGCCCGCGTCGAGGAATTCCGCGGCCAGGTGGCGCGCCGCATGGCGGGCGAAATCACCGAGGACCAGTTCAAGCCGCTGCGGCTGAAGAACGGGCTCTACCTGCAGCTCCATGCCTACATGCTGCGCGTTGCCATTCCCTATGGCACGCTGAATGGCCGCCAGATGCGCCTGCTGGGCGATATCGCGGACAAGTATGACCGCGGCTATGGCCACTTCACCACGCGCCAGAACATCCAGTACAACTGGATCAAGCTGGAGGACGCACCGCAGATCCTCGCCGATCTGGCGACGGTGGAGATGCATGCCATCCAGACCAGCGGCAACTGCATCCGCAACATCAGCTCTGACCACTTTGCCGGGGCGGCGGCGGACGAGCTGGTCGATCCGCGCCCTTATGCAGAGTTGCTGCGCCAGTGGTCGAGCTTCCATCCGGAGTTCGATTACCTGCCGCGCAAGTTCAAGATCGCGGTGATCGCGAGCGATACCGACCGCGCGGCGATGCGCCTGCACGATATCGGCATCCAGATCGTGACGAACGATGCGGGCGAGATCGGCGCGCGCTTCTTCGTGGGCGGCGGCATGGGCCGCACGCCGATGATCGCGCCAGTGATCCGCGAGTTCGTGCCCGCGCTGCAGATGGTGAGCTACGCCGAGGCCTGCCTGCGCGTCTACAACCGCTATGGCCGCCGCGACAACAAGTACAAGGCGCGCATCAAGATCCTCGTCCACGAGATCGGCGCGGACGAATACCGCCGTCAGGTGGAGGAAGAGTTCGCGCATATCCTAACCCTCGGGCTGGAGCCGCCGCAGGCCGAGTTTGAGCGGATTGCCGCGTTCTTCGCCGATCCGGGCCTCGAAAGCGGCCTCGCCGATGGCTATGACCGCAGCGATCCCGATTTCGCCGTTTGGGCCGACCAGAACACCGCGCCGCACAAGCAGGCGGGCTACAAGGCGGTCGTCATCAGTCTCAAGCCCGCGGGCGGCATTCCGGGCGATGCCACGGCAGACCAGATCCGCCTGATGGCTGACCTCGCCGAAGCCTACAGCCTCGACGAACTGCGTGTGACCCACACGCAGAACATCGTGCTGCCGCATGTGAAGCAGAGCGATCTCTACGCGCTGTGGCAGAAGCTGGATGAAGCGGGTCTGGCCACCGCAAACCTCGACCTGATTGGCGATATCATCGCCTGCCCTGGCCTCGATTATTGCAGCCTTGCCAATGCGCGTTCGATCCCGCTGGCGCAGAAGATTTCGGCGCGGTTCGCCTCGCCGGAGCGGCAGCGCACGCTGGGCGAACTCAAGCTCAAGATTTCGGGCTGCATCAATGCCTGCGGGCACCACCATGCCGGCCACATCGGCATTCTGGGTGTCGATAAGAAGGGCACCGAGAACTACCAGTTGCTGCTGGGCGGTTCGGAAGCATCGGATACCTCGCTCGGCACGATCACCGGCCCCGGCTTCAGCGAAGACGGCATCGTCGACGCGATCGAAACCGCGACCGAAGTCTACATCTCGCAGCGCGCCGAGGGCGAGCGCTTCATCGATACCTACCGCCGCATCGGTATGGCCCCGTTCAAGGAGGCGATTTATGGCTGACACTCTCCTGCGCCTGCGCGTCGATCCGGCAAGCGGAGCGCCCGTGCTGTCGCTCTCAGACTTCCTTGCCTCGGACAACGCCGCAGCCGTGCGCATCGAGCCGGGCGAGGATGCCCGCGCGCTGGTGCCGCATCTCGGGCGCATCGCGCTCGTCGAGGTGAGCTTCCCCGCCTATACCGACGGGCGCGGCTATTCTTCGGCGCGGATCCTGCGCGAAGCAGGCTTCAAGGGCGAACTGCGCGCCGTGGGCGATGTGCTGCTCGATCAGCTCAGCCACATGAAGCGCTGCGGCTTCGATGCCTTCCAGCCCGCGCAGCCGATTGCAGCCGAAGCGGCGCAGCAGGCCTTCGCGACCTGGCCTGATGTCTATCAGAAGACGGTGGACGGCCGCTCGCCCATCTGGGCCAAGCGCCATGGCCTCTAACGAAGCACGCGCAGCAGACCGGATCGACGCCGGACCGCGCTTCACCGAGAGTGACGCGATCCGGCTCAACAATCTGTTTCGCGGCACCGACACGCCCGAGATGCTGCGCAGCGTCCTCAAGGACAGGCTGATCGGCGATGTGGCGGTCGTTTCCAGCTTCGGCGCGGAAAGCGCGGTGCTGCTGCATCTGATTGCGCAGGTCGACAAGTCGATCCCGGTGATCTTCCTCGAAACGCACAAGCATTTCCCCGAAACCATCGCCTACCGCGATGAACTGGTGGTGCACCTTGGGCTGACCGGTCTGCTGATCGTGGAGCCCGATGCCGCGCAGCTGGAAGCCAAGGATGGCAATGGCCTGCGCTGGTCGTGGGATCCCGATGGCTGCTGCGATATCCGCAAGGTGCAGCCGCTGGCGCGCGCGCTGCTTGCGTTCGATGCTTCGGTCAGCGGACGCAAGGGCTTCCAGTCCTCGACCCGTTCGGGCCTGCCGCGCTTCGAGATCGACCGCACCGATGCCGAAGGCCGCCTGAAGTTCAACCCGCTCGCCTCGTGGAGTTCGGACGATCTGGAGGCCTACATTGTCCGCCACGATCTGCCTCGCCATCCGCTGGTGGCGCAGGGCTACCCCTCGATCGGCTGCGCCCCCTGCACCAGCAAGGTCGCGCCGGGTGAAGACCCGCGTTCGGGCCGTTGGAAGGGCTGGGACAAGGTAGAGTGCGGCATTCACGTGCCGGGTTCGCCCGCAAGCGAGAGTGACGGCGAACTGCCTCCGGGGTACGATCCGGCGTTTTGAGGCTTGTGCCTCGCCTTGCCGCTCCTCACCATTGAGCACCTTGCGAGGTCTGGGCGCCAAAGCCTAGGCGCAAGGCCATGGCCCCCGCCCCGCTCACTGTCTGGTACGATGGCGCTTGTCCGCTCTGCACGCGCGAGATTGCGCTGATGCGGCGGCTTGATCGGGCGCGGCGGATCAACTTTGTTGATGTGAGCGAGGACGCGGCGGCTTGCCCGCGCGACCGGGCGCTGCTGCTGGCGCGGCTCCATGCACGGGAGGACGGCGTGCTGCTGGATGGCGCGGCGGCCTTTGCGGCGATGTGGCGAACAATCCCGCTGCTGCGTCCACTTGGCCTGCTGGCGCGGATTCCCGTAATGCTCAAGGCACTCGAATGGGCCTATGTGCGGTTTCTGCGGGTTCGGCCTGCTCTGCAAAGGATGATGCGTTGAGCGACGACAGGTATCGCAAGGTTCCCACCAGCCGCCTGTCGCGCTTTTCGGCGTTCGGCCAGTTGGCGGGCGGCGTTGCGGGCGGTGTGATCGCGGAAGGCGCAAAGCGGATCGCGCGCGGGGAGCGGCCGCAGATGGCGGACCTCCTGCTCACTCCCGCCAATGCGACGCGCGTGACCGAGCAACTGTCCCGCCTGCGCGGCGCGGCGATGAAGCTGGGGCAGATGATCTCGCTCGATGCAGGCGATCTGCTGCCGGCGGAGCTGACCGCAATCCTTGCCCGGCTGCGCGATGCGGCACATTTCATGCCGCCCAAGCAATTGCAGACCGTGCTGGCGGCAACATGGGGCCCGGACTGGCGGCGCAAGTTCGCCCGCTTCGAGGCGACGCCGATTGCCGCTGCCTCCATCGGGCAGGTCCATCGCGCAGTGCTGCACGATGGGCGCACGGTGGCGGTGAAGGTGCAGTATCCGGGGATCGCCGCCAGCATCGATGCCGATATCGACAACGTGGCGACCCTGCTGCGCGTTTCAGGCCTGCTCCCCAAGACGCTCGACATCTCGCCTCTGCTGGTCGAGGCAAAGCGGCAGCTGCACGAGGAAGCGGATTACTTGCGCGAGGCGGAGCAGATGCGCCGCTATGGCGCGATGCTGGCGGGCGAGGACATGTTCGTGGTCCCCGCGCCGGTCGACGAACTGACCGGGCCAAGCGTGTTGACGATGGACTTCATCGCCTCACGCCCGATCGATACGCTGGCCGAGGCAGCACAGGATGTGCGCGACCGGGTGATGGCCGCGATGCTCGATCTGGTGCTGCGCGAACTGTTCGTGTTCGGCTTCATGCAGACCGACCCGAACTTCGCCAACTACCGCTGGCAGCCCGATACGGGCAGGATCGTGCTGCTCGATTTCGGCGCGGCGCGTCCCGTACCGGACGAGACGCGCGCTGCCTATGCGCGGATGATGCAGGCCGGCCTGAATGGCGATCCGGCAGAGCTGAAGCGGCGCATCTGCGAGGTGGGCTTCGCATCCGAAGAACAGATGGCGCGGCACGGCGATGCGTTCGAAGGGGTGATCGGGGTGATCCTCGAGCATGTGAACAAGGCCGAGATCTTTGACTTTGCCGACCGCAGCTTCGTCGCGAAACTGCGCGATTTCGGCGAGCCGGTGGCGCAGGACCGCGACACCTGGCACCTGCCTCCGATGGATACGCTGTTCGTGCAGCGCAAGGTGAGCGGCACGGCGCTGCTGGCGGTGCGGATGAAGGCGCGCTTGCCGCTGCAGAGCATGGTCGCGGCTCGGCTGGCGGGGCTGGTAGAGCCAGCCTGAGGGGCTACTTCAGCCAGCCGGCCTCGCGATACCACGCGGCAGTGGCCTTCAGCCCCTCGCGCGTGTCGATCCGGGGCCGCCACAGCGAGGCGGGCGGCTGCGCGCCCTCCCCCACAGTCCAGTCCGGGTGACAGATGTAGCTCGCACGGTCTGACGTGAGCTTGGCCTTCTTGCCGCGGAACAGCCGGTCGGCCCGGGCGGCGAAGTGGACCAGCCGGGGGGACAGCGACAGCGGACGGATCGGCTTTTCGCGCACCGCCGCACCGATGGCGTGCGCAAGGCGGACGTGTGTCCAGCCGCCGGGTTCGCCATCATCGGGCTCAAAGATCTGGTGCGTGGTTTCCTCGCTGCTTGGAAGCAGCGTGAGCAGCAGTTGGGCCAGATCGGCGACATGGATCACCGAGAGCCGCCCGGGCGGCGGCAACGGCACGAAGCCCCGCCGCGCAAGGCGGAACAGATCGAGCATTTCGGTATCGCGCGGGCCGAACACAGCGGGCGGGCGAACCACGGTCCAATCAAGCCCTGAGGCGCGTACCAGCTTCTCCCCGCGTAGCTTGGATGCGCCGTAAACTGACAGTTGCGGCTCGCGCGCGGAGAGCGAGGAGACGTGGATCATCCGCCCGACGCCCATCTCGTGCGCCGCCTCGATCACGCGCAGGGTGCCCTGAACATTGCCTTCCTCGAAGCCCGCAGGATCGGGGGCGTTGACCACCCCGGCGATGTGGATGACCGCGCTGGCGCCTTCCATCAGGCGCTTGAGGGCGGCCTTGTCGCCCAGATCGCCGTCAATCCATTCGACCCCGCCGCGCAGACGCTGCTTGCGCCGCGTGAGCGCGCGTACTTCGATTTCCTGCCGGCCGGCAGCCAGGAGCACGGCCTGCCCCACGAAACCGGTCGCGCCGGTCACCGCAACGAGCGCGCCCTCTGTCACAGCATCACCAACTGGTCGCGGTGGATCAGCGCCGAGCGCGGCGCATAGCCGAGCAGCGCTTCGTGTTCGGTGGAAGGGTGCCCCATCAGCGCCGCGCATTCCGCCGCATCGTATTCGCTAAGGCCGCGCGCGACGACGGCGCCATCCGGGCCGAGCACGGCAATCGCATCGCCGCGCAGGAAGCTGCCCTCAACCGCCTTTACCCCTGCGGCAAGCAGGCTGGAGCCGCGCGCGAGCGCTGCAGCCGCACCTGCATCGACCGTGACGGAGCCCTTCATCCGCAGCTTGCCGCCAAGCCACGCCTTGCGGGCGCGGGCCTTGCGTCCGGATCTTGCCGGGGGACAGAACAAGGTGCCACGCTCGGCGCCAAGCGCGGCGGCGATGGGGCTTTCCGGGCGGCCATCGATGATCGCCAGCGCGATACCCGCAAGGCCTGCGATCTCGGCGGCCTGCAGCTTCGAGGTCATGCCCCCGGAGCCGAGGCCGGAGGAGGAACCGCCCGTCGCCATTGCATGGATCTCCGGCGTCACGCCGCGCACCACCGGAATGCGCACCGCGCCTTCGAGCCGGGGATCGCGATCATAGAGGCCGTCGATATCCGAAAGGAGAAGCACCGCGCTCGCGCCCGCAGCCTGCCCGACGCGGGCGGCGAGGCGGTCGTTATCGCCAAAGCGGATTTCCTCGGTGGCGACGGTGTCGTTCTCGTTGATGACCGGCACTGCGCCGGCAGCCAGCAGCGTACCGAGCGTGGCGGTGACATTGAGATAGCGGCGGCGGTCTTCAAGGTCTTCAAGCGTCAGCAGCACCTGCGCCGCGATCAGACCGTGCGCGGCAAGGAGTTCAGCCCAGAGCCCGGCGAGCGCGATTTGGCCAACGGCGGCGGCGGCCTGCGCATCGGCGAGGCTCCCCCGCCCGCCCCGCGCAAGGCCGAGCTTGCGGGCGCCGAGCGCAATCGCACCGGACGATACGACGATGACATCCTGCCCACGCGCCCGGGCTGCGGCAATTTCCGCCACCAGCAGCGTAAGCCATGCCCGGCGCGGCTCGCCATCCTTGCCGACAAGCAGCGCCGAGCCGACCTTGATGACAAGACGCGGTGTCTCGGCGGCATCCGTCAGCTGTGGGAGGCGATCAATCGACATGGTGGGGGCCGCTTAGGGGAAATGCGGCAGCGCGGAAAGGGGTTGGGTGGTGTCGCCATGAGCCAAACGCGGAGGAATCGTCTGGCCGCTCTGGATTGCTTCGCTGCGCTCGCAATGACGAAGGAAGACCATACCGCTTCTCGTCATTGCGAGGAGCAAAGCGACGAAGCAATCCAGAGCGCAATGCACTGACGGGGGGAAGTCAGAACCAGATCAGATCGGCGACCAGGGCTTCTGGTCGTCCGCGTCTTCCACTTCACCATCCGGCCGCTCGGTTGCGGTCGCGGCAGGGAGATGTTCGAGCACGGCATCAAGCAGGGCGTTCATGCCCTTGCCCGTGGCGCCGGAAATCGGGAACACGCGGCGCGCACCAGCTGCACGAAGCTCGGCGCGGAAGGCGCTGACGAGTTCGGCATCGACGGTGTCGATCTTGTTGAGCGCGATCAGGCGGGGCTTTTCGTCGAGCCCGCCGCCATAGGCTTCGAGTTCGTCCTGCACGATGTGCAGCGCCTCGGCGGGATCGGTGCCGTTGATATCGATGAGGTGGATCAGCACGCGGCAGCGTTCGATGTGGCCGAGGAAGCGATCACCTACCCCTGCCCCTTCGGCGGCGCCGGCGATTAGGCCGGGAATATCCGCCAGCACGAATTCGCGGTTGCGATGGCGCACTACGCCAAGCTGCGGGCGCAAGGTGGTGAAGGCGTAATCACCCACCTTGGCCTTGGTGTTGGTGATCTGGTTGATGAAGGTGGACTTGCCCGCATTGGGCAGGCCAACAAGGCCGACGTCCGCCAGCAGCTTGAGCCGCAGCCAGACGTACATTTCCTGCGCTGGCCAGCCTGGGCCAACCTGGCGCGGGGCGCGGTTCGTCGAGCTCTTGTAGGAAAGGTTGCCGCGCCCGCCATCGCCGCCGCGCAGCAGAACCTCGCGCTGGCCGGGCTCCGTCAAGTCGAGCAGCACGGTTTCGCCATCCTCGCCGTCGATCACCTGCGTGCCGACGGGGACCTTGATGACGAGATCGTTGCCCGCCGCGCCGGTGCGGTTCTGGCCCGCGCCGCCGCCGCCGCGCTGTGCCCGGAAATGCTGGGTATAGCGGAAGTCGATCAGCGTGTTGAGGCCGGTGATCGCTTCGAAAATGATGTCGCCGCCCTTGCCGCCATTGCCGCCATCGGGGCCGCCATACTGGACATACTTCTCGCGCCGGAAGCTGACCGCACCCGGCCCGCCCGCGCCTGAGCGAATGAAGATCTTGGCCTGGTCGAGAAAATGCATGGCGGTCGCTCTAGCGTAAAACGCGAAAACTGTCGCGCATGGTTGGTTGGCAGGACCAGTATGTCGGAAATTGGCTCCGAGCGAGCCGAGAATGGTGCCGGTCGAGAACCGGCGCGCAGCGACCATTAAGGTCGCGAACACCGGAAGCGCAGAACGGTGCCATTCGCAGGCCGTTCCCCTTATCAACTAGGGGGGGCCAATTTACGGCATACTGGTGGAGCCGAGGGGGATCGAACCCCTGACCTCGTCATTGCGAACGACGCGCTCTCCCAGCTGAGCTACGGCCCCGTTCCCAGTATCTTCCAGCAATCTGGCACAAGGCCATCCTGCCGGGAGCGCGGCCCTTAGCCCAGCGGGACCGCGCTTGCCAAGCGCAAAATGCGCCGAGCCAGATCAGGGTGTTCCGCTGTTCGCGGCAGGCGCGGGCGGCGGGCCGTACCTGGCGTTCCATTCGGCGAGATCGAGCCGGTACTTTTCATAGCGGCGGTAGAAATCGTCGTAGACCACCTCGATGTTCGGCAGGCTGCGGACTGCGAACGCTTCGAGTTCGGCCGGCTTCAGCGTGGGCGTCCTCACCGGGGCCGCCTTGGCGCCCTTCTTCGGAGGCGCAGCCTTGGGCGCAGGCGGCGTTACCGCGTCCAGATCGCTGGTGACGGCAAGCGCCGCATTGCAGAACTCGTTCATCGCCGGCGGTAGCGCGAAATGGTTGTAGACCGAGGTCATGTAAGCCTCGCGCGGGGCGGTGAACTTCGCGCCGTAACGGGCCTTGAACTCGGCATCGACCTTGCGGTTCGCGGCGGCGAGGGTCGCGGTGTAGTTCTTCAGGAAGGCCTTGTAGCGCGGCAGGATCTCGGCGTGCTTGGGGTCGCTGCAATTGAGCGCGGCGACATTCAGGGCCGAGCGCAGGTTCCACAGCATCTGCGTGGACGAGATGTTGCGGTTCACCGACTGGCGCAGACCACTGCCATCGAGCGGCGGGATGGTGAGGTTCTCGCTCGCGCCGGCGGGTGGCTTGGGCTTCGGCGGCGGCGGAATGTAGGGCTTGGCCGGCGGCGGAGGAGGCGGCGGAGGTGGCGGCGGCGCAGGCGCAGCGCAGCTCGCCAGTGCGGCGGCGAGCACGGCAGCGGGCAGGAAGCGGGCAATGCGGTGGAAAGCTGGCGCCACAGGGCGCGAGGTACGAGGCATGCGAGAGGTTCCCCCCGGTTATCTTTGACGCATCCTGTAACCGGCTCGTCGCGCAAAGAAAATGCCCGGCGAGCCGGAAGGCCCGCCGGGCACGTCAACGTGAAGTGACTGGTGCTTCAGATCAGCGGCGGTCGCCCATGAACTGCAGCAGGAACGTGAACATGTTCACGAAATCGAGGTAGAGCGTGAGCGCGCCGAGCACGATCATCTTGCCCGCGAAATCGGTGCCCGCCACGTGATCGTACATCTGCTTGAGCTTCTGCGTGTCGTACGCGGTCAGCCCTGCGAAGATCAGCACACCGAGGAAGCTGATGCCCCAGGCAAGACCCGGCGACTGCAGGAAGATGTTGATCAGGCTGGCGATCAGGATGCCGACGAGGCCCATGATAAGGAACGTGCCGAAGCCCGACAGGCTCTTCGTGGTGGTGTAGCCATAGAGGCTGAGACCGGCGAAGGCGCCTGCGGTGGCGAAGAACGTCGCCGCGATCGACGGACCAGTATAGACCGCGAAGATCGCCGAGAGCGAAATGCCCATCAGCACGCTGAAGGCCCAGAACAGCGACTGCATCGTGAACGTCGAGATGCGGTTCGCCCCAAAGCTCATCACCATGACGATGGCGAGCGGGGCCAGCGCGACGACCCAGCGCAGCGGGGTGCCGAACACCGCCTCTGCCATGCCCGAGGTGGCGAACAGCAGCGCGACGATGCCCGAGAGCAGCACGCCCGAAGCCATGTAGTTGTAGATCGACAGCATGTAGCGGCGCAGACCCGCATCATACGCGGCACCGCGCCCGGCGAGACCCGCCGCAGCGCCGAAGCCTGCCGGGCTCCAGCCTGAAGGCTGGGGGTCATTCCAGTTTGCCATGACGTACCTAACTCCGTTTCAGCCCGGGATGGGCCGAGTGCTGCCAATATCGCCCCAAACCCACGCCTTTTCAAGCATGAGGGCCATAACGGCGTGTATCAAAGCGTAATAAGTTCCGGTTTTGGCCCGGGTCCGGAAGAATGACCGCTGCGCCTCACTTCCGGGCCGCTTCGGTCAGCTCCGCGCTGCGATCACGGGCGGCACGCAGGGTGTCGGCGATCAGCGCGGCGAGGCGCTGATCGGCATCGAGCACCTTGAGCCCGGCTTCGGTGGTGCCGCCGGGGCTGGCCACGCGGCGGGCAAGTTCGCCGGGGGCAGCGGAGGCGGAAGCCGCGAGCGCGGCGGCGCCTTCGACCATGGCCAGCGCGAGCCGATCGGCCTGCACGCGCGGCAGGCCAAGCGCCGCAGCGCCTTCTGCGAGCGCATCGATAAAGCGGTAGACGAAGGCGGGGCCCGAGCCGGCCAGCGCGGTGACAATGTCCATCGCGCCTTCCTCGGCCAGCCATTCGGCGGGGCCAAGTGGGGCCATCAGGGCTTCGGTGCGTTCGCGGGGGGCGCCTTCGGCCGCGCCGTAAAGCGCAATGGGGGATTTGCCGATGGCCGCGGCGAGATTGGGCATGACGCGCACGATCGCAGCAGCCTGCGGGAAAGCGGCGCGCAAGGTGGCCGTATCGACACCGGCAAGGATCGAGAGGAGCAGCGTCCCCTCACCCACATGCGGCGCGATGGCGGGCGCGGAAGCGGCGAATTGCTGCGGCTTGAAGCCGAGCAGTACGACATCGGCAGGCGCGGCCTCAGCAGGTGCTTCGCGCAGCAGGCGCACACCGGTGGGCGCTTCGGCAAGCAGCGGGTCGACCACGGTGAAAGCGGCAGGATCGAAACCGGCGGCGAGCCAGCCGGCAAGCATCGCGCCGCCCATATTGCCGCAGCCGAACTGAAGGAGGGAGAAAGTCACGTTGCGATTCCCGCTTGGAATGAATGGTCGTGAGCGCACATGCCCACCCGCGACCCCTACCGCAAGCGGGAGGGGAGATCAGGCCTCGCCGGCAGCGTCGATCAGCGCGCTGGCGAGGGCTTCGGCGGGGCTCTTGTCGCCCCAGAGAAGGAACTGGAACGCGGGGTAGAAACGGTCGCACTCGTCAACCGCAGCCTCGATCGCGGTCTGCGCCTGAACAAGGCTGAGCAGGCCGTCATCGCCAAGCATCAGGCCGTGGCGGTAGAGCAGCACCGAACCGTTCGACCAGATATCGAAGTGGCCGAGCCAGACCTGTTCGTTGATCAGGGCCATGATCTCGAACATCGCGCCGCGCTTGTCTTCGGGGACGCGGATATCGGGCAGGCACAGGATCTGGAGGACATGGTCCTCGCTGCGCCAAATGCAGCGCAGCTGGTAGCTGGCCCAGCTGCCCTGGATTTCGCCGTGAATTTCGTCCTCGGAAACGAACTCGCAAGGCCAGCCGCGCGCCTCGAACAACGAAGCGAGCATATCGACGGGCGCCGCATCTTCGCGCTCGCTGTCTTCATGGCCGGTTCGCATCGCGTGTTCCTCGGGTCCCGGACTGGGCCCATGCGAGCCATCGCGGAGAGGGCTCTTGGCGGCAATCGGGGCCCCGTCCGGGGCTGGGCAAAACTCGACTAGTCTGTTCATAAGCTGTGGAGAAGCGGTGGAGACCCCCGCCCCTCCGACAGGGCTACTTCGCGCTCAGGCCGTCAACCGCCTGGCCTGCCGGGCTGGTCCACTCGAAGCTCCCCACGCTATCCTTGCGGAGCCGCTCGACAAACGCCAGCGCCTCAGCGTCACTCGCAAAAGGCCCTGTAAGCAAACGATAATTGCTGCGCCATTGGGTGATCGAAGGCTTGCGCCCACGGAGCGCGGCGGAACTGCTGACAAGGCGCTGCCACTCCTTGCCCATCGCCTGACGGTTCGAACCGGTCAGCACCTGAACCCAGATGCGGCTGGGATGCTGCAACTCGGCCTTTTCCTTCTTGGTCTTGGCAGCCTTGCCATTCTCCGGCGGGCATTGGGCCTCAGCCGCGCCCTTGCCCTTGGACTTCGCGGACGCCCTGCCCTTCGCGGGGGTCGCCTTGCCGGCCTTGCCCCTGCCAGACTTACCCTTGGCCGTGGTATCGAGGCAGTCAGTATCGAGCGCGAGCTTTTCCTTGGCGGACTTGGCCTTGGCGTCCTTCGCCAGTTCTTCCTTGGCGAGCTTTTCCTTGCTGCCCCGAGTGACGGTGGGTTCAGGCGCGTCCGCATCGCTGGTGCGCGAAACGGAAGTGGGGCCATCAGGCCGCACGCCGCGATCCTTGGCCGCGCGCTCCTTGGCCTTGGCCGCCGCAGCCGCACGCGCCGATTCGCGCAGCGCCTCGATCCGCGCCAGATCGACCGCCTCGGTGGACGTTGCGGAGGCTTCCTGCTCGGGCGCTTTGAAGCCATCGAACATGCTGCGGAAATCGGCAGGTGCAGGAGCACCCGACGATGTTGCGGCCTGAGTGGGCGCGGGTGGCGGCGGAACTGTGGTGGGCGTCGGTGTGGTTGCAGCTGGGGCTGTAACAAGCGGGGTTACGGTCGGCGGGGTCGAGGCAGCCTGCGTGGGTGCGAGGAGCGCGAACTGCGGGCCGGGCGCAGGGCTAGTGGTGTTCGGCGCGGCGCTTGCCACCTGCGCGGGTGCGGGTGCCGGGGTCACTTCGGCGGGCTTCGAAGTCAGGACCGGATTCGGTGCTGGCGCCGCAGTCGCGGGTTGTGGTGCCGGCGTAGATGCGGACGTCACGGGCCGCGGCTGCGGCGGCGGGGCTAGCGGAGTGCCGGGCGGCACATCAAGCTTTGACAGCACGGTAGGCCGCGCCAGGGTGGACGGCGTAGTGGCCGGGGTTGCCGCCTGCTGCGGCGCGGCAGCCGTGCGGGTGCCGGGCTGCAACCCCCACGGCGCGCTGACGGCGGGCGCGGTCGGCGTGGCCGACTGAAGCGGAGGTGGAGGCGGCGTCTTCACCGCCGGCGCAGGGGCTGGCGCTGGAGTCGCTGCCGCAAACTGGGTTTCGCGCTTGTCTTCCTTGCCCGGACGGCGGCGCTTCGAACGATCATCGCGGCCACGCGCGCCGAGCGCCTCGCCCTGCGGCACGAGCGCAGCATCGACCCGCGGCGTGCGCGGGTGGGCCAGCGCATACTGGACAACTTGCGGATCATCGCGGCCGATATCCGCCGCGCGCGGGAAGCGGCCAAGATTGGCGGCGGCGGCCTGCTGCGCGGGGGTAAGCCGCGGCATGTAGCGCAGATAGGGCGAGATGGCCGCAGCAAGATCAGCCGGCATCGTCGCCTTGGCGATCCCCTCTGCCTCGTCACTTTGCCCGGAAATGGCCATGATGAAGGTGCGCACGCGCCACGCGCCGCGATCCTGGCGCTCGAGCAGAGGCTGGATCACAAGCTCTGCGCCGCGGCGATCTCCGGCGATGACCAGGCTCAGCGCATAACGGCGGCTGGCCTCATCATTCCGCCCTGCGGAAAGCGCGAGCTGATACTCGCGCTGCGCGGCGGCGTTGTCTCCGATCAGATCGTAGGCAAGGCCGCGATCGGT
Source organism: Novosphingobium sediminis (assembly GCF_007991615.1). Taxonomy (GTDB): domain Bacteria; phylum Pseudomonadota; class Alphaproteobacteria; order Sphingomonadales; family Sphingomonadaceae; genus Novosphingobium; species Novosphingobium sediminis. The sequence continues at coordinate 22,475 of NZ_BJYR01000007.1, forward strand.
CGCCATTTCGGTGCGATTGAAACCGGTCTGGTCGGCCAGATCGAACCAACGGATCGCCTCGAACGGCTGGTTCGAGCGCAGCATGGCAATGCCCATCCGCGCGCGCACTCCGGCGGTTCCGGGCGCAACCTGTTCGGCGCGAGTAAGGAAGCCGATCGCGGCATCGGTATCGCCAAGATCGAGCGCAGCCCCGCCGGCATCGAGCAGAGCGGTGAGATCGCGTGGATCGCGCGCAAGGCGGGCAAGCGCGGTGTTGAGCGTCTTGGTCGGGCTTGGCGCGAGCGACTGGACCACGGGTATCGAGGTGGTGGCGACCGGCTCGGTCGCGTCATCATCGATCGTTGCGCCCCGCTGCTGTGCCATTGCCGGATGGGCCATGGCCAGCACCATGCCCACGACCATGGCCGATGCGCTGTACCGGAAACCGGAGCGGAGAAAGCGGCTGATCATGGGGCAGACCTTATCGCGGCTTGGGGGGACACGCCAGCCGCCCCCGGCCGGCATATCCCTTCCTGCCGGGCGACCTGCGCCCGGCAGCGGAGCCTTACTGGTTGTTCTGGCGGCCGAGGAAGCGCGGAATGTTGAGCGCGCTGCCATCTTCCGGATCGGCATCATCCTCACCCACGCGGCCCCCGCCGCGCGAGAGATTGGCCATGCGTTCGAACAGCGTGCTGCCCGGCGGGCTGCGCGGCACATCGCCCGACGGATCGGGCTGGGCACGGCCAAAGCGGGGCGGGATCGGTTCAGCATCGCCGAGGCCCAGCGCAAGCTCGCCCGGCTCCCCGGCGGGAGGCGCGGCTTCCTGCGCGTCGGACAGGTCGAGCGTCAGATCGAGCGGATCTTCGGCCGGCGCAGCAGCTGCGGGCTCCGGCTCGCTCTCGGCAGGCTCGGGCGCGACATAGTTCGGCGGCGGCGCGAAAGGTTGCGGTGCAGCGGCAACGGGCTCAGGAGCAGGCGCCGGTTCAGGAGCGGCAGCACGGGAAAGGCCGCCCGGGAACGCCGGACCGCGCATACCGCCGGTCATCGCCGGGCGCGCAGCCGCTTCGGCCATTTCGCCGGTCTGCTCGATGCCGGTGGCAACCACCGAGACGCGGATCTTGCCATCGAGGTTCGGGTTGAACGCCGAACCCCAGATGATGTTCGCGTTGGGATCGACCAATTCACGGATATGGTTGGCGGCTTCGTCGACTTCGAGCAGCTTCATGTCGTCGCCGCCGATGATCGAGATGATGACGCCCTTTGCGCCTTGCATCGAGACGCCATCGAGCAGCGGGTTCGCAATTGCGCGTTCCGCCGCTTCGAGCGCGCGGTTCGGACCCTCGCCCTCGCCGGTACCCATCATCGCCTTGCCCATCTCGCCCATGACCGAGCGCACGTCGGCGAAGTCGAGGTTGATGAGGCCGGGCATGACCATGAGATCGGTGATCGAACGGACGCCCTGTTGGAGCACTTCGTCGGCCAGCTGGAAGGCTTCCTTGAACGTGGTCTCCGCCTTGGCGACGAGGAACAGGTTCTGGTTCGGAATGACGATCAGCGTATCGACGTGCTTCTGCAGCTCGGCAATGCCGCTTTCCGCCGCGCGCATGCGGCGCGTGCCTTCGAACAGGAACGGCTTGGTGACGACGCCGACCGTCAGCACGCCCTTCCGGCGAGCCGCTTCAGCGATGACCGGAGCAGCGCCGGTGCCGGTGCCGCCGCCCATGCCGGCGGCGATGAAGCACATGTGGACGCCTTCAAGCGCGCGCTCGATTTCCTCGATCGTCTCTTCCGCAGCGGCGCGGCCGACTTCGGGACGGGCGCCAGCACCAAGGCCCTGCGTCATGTCAGGCCCGAGCTGGATGCGGTTGTCCGCGATCGAATTGTTGAGCGCCTGCGCATCGGTGTTGACGACGACGAAGTCGACGCCCTCGATCTTGGCGTTGATCATGTTGGCGATGGCGTTGCCACCCGCCCCGCCCACGCCGATGACCGTTATGCGCGGCCGCAGTTCGTCAATGGCCGGCGGTCCGATGTTGATGCTCATAGCGCTCTCCCATGCGGGTCTGCGGGGGGCCGGAAACGGTGCCCCGTAAAATGTAACTTTTGCTTTGGCACGGAACGTTTCACCGAATCAAAGCTTCGACAGGTTTTTCCACAAGTAGGAGGGCGTGAAGCACTCCACTCATCAGAAATATTCCCTCATCGCACGCCAGATGCGCTGGAGGAGGCCAAGCCCGCTGTAGGATTGCGTAGGGCCCCAGGTCGGCCCGATCTTGCGGATATCGACCGGATCGGCCGCAGCATAGAGCATGAGGCCGACGAGCGTGGAGGAACTGGGCGTCGCATGGCCCGGCGGCAGGCCCAGCATCGTCGGCGGGGAACCGATGCGCACGGGCCGTCCGAGCGCGGCCTGCGCGTAGTCAGCTAGGCCGGGGAGCTGCGAGCCGCCACCTGTCAGCACCACCTGCTGCCCGCGTTTGCCATTGAAGCCGAGCGACTTCAGCGCGCGGCCGACTTCATCAGTGAACACGCCGAGTTGCTGAGTGATGACCGAGACAAGCTCGGCGCGGGGAATGCGGTTCTTGTCATCGGCGTGGCGCGCCATCGGGCCGCCCTGCTCGGGATCGCCGGGTGCGTTGACCGGGATCATCTCGCGGTGATCGGCGGGGCTGGCGAGCGCGGACCCTGCCATGCACTTGAGCCGCTCGGCCTGATAGCGGCGGATGCCGAAGGCCGAGGCGATGGCATCGGTGATATCGCCCGAGCCGAACGCGATGGCCTGCATGCCGAGCAGCATGCCCCCGGCATAAACCGAGACGGTGGTCACTTCCGCACCGAATTCGATCAGCGCGACGCCAAGCTCACGCTCCTCGTTGGAAAGGCAGGCGTGGCCGGCCGCGATGGGCGAGCCGACGACAGCCTCCACGCGCAAGTGCGCGTTCTCGACCGTTTCCTTGAGATTGCGCACCGGGGCGCCATCGGCGAGCATGACGTGGATATCGACCGCGAGCCGCTCGGCGTGGAGGCCCTTGGGATTGGGCACGCCGTCCGCGCCATCGAGCGTATAGTGCGCAGGCTGGGCGTGGAGCACGGTGCGGCCATCGGGCTGGATCACCTCGCGCCCGGCGATGAGCAGGTGCTCGATATCATCGCTTTCGATGCGGCGGCCGCCGATCTCGACTTCGACCTTGGCGGTGGTGCTGGCAAGCCCGGCGCCGGAACAGCCGATCCACACGCTCTGAACGCTGGCATTGGCCATCTTCTCGGCGCGCTCGATCGCATCGCGCACCGAATGGGTGGCGGCGACCATATCGGTCACGTAGCCGCGCTTGATCCCTTGCGACTGGCGGTGGCCGGAGCCCATGACGACCATCTCGCCCGCCTCGGTCAGCCCGGCGATGATCGCCGAGACGCGGAACGAGCCGAGATTGACGGCCGCGAAGACCTTGGTGATGCGGGGGGCAGCCATGCCGGAAAATCAGTCCTGCGCAGTCTTGCTGCCGGGAGCCTTCGTGGGCGCAGCCGAAGCGACAGCGCTGCGGGCGGCTTCGGTCTTGGCAGCAGCGGCATTGGCCTTGGCGGTCACTTCGGCGCGCGCGGCGGCGGCGAGTTCATCTGCGCGGCCGGGCACGCGCATGTAGATGCGGTCCGGATTGCGCATGTCGAAACTGGCTACCTTGCCGCCGAGCAGGCGATCAACGCCGTCCATGCGCGCGAAGGTGAGCAGCGCGCTGGCGGCTTCGGTATCACCCTCGGGCAGCGCGACGACCTGCCGGGTCTTGAAGGTGAGGTTCCAGCGGCGGCTGCCGATCCATTCGGCCTCGGCAACCTGCGGCCGCAGCGCCGGTGCCGCATCGAGCAAGTGGACGAGATCAGGCACGCGCGCTTCGGCGCCATTGCCGGAGAGGACAAGCAGCCCCTTGGCCTTGGCGGGATTGACGTTCTCGAGCGGGTGGCCCGTCTCGTCGATCAAGGTAAGCTTGCCATCACGGCGCAGCACCGCATGGGGGCTGCGCTCGACCACATCGACCACGAGGGTATCGGGGAGCTGGCGCGAAACGCGGGCATCCTTCACCCACGAGAGCTGGAGCAGATCATCGCGCAGGGTTGCGATATCAAGCCGCGGCATCGCCTGATCGCGCTGGCCGAGGACCTTCTCATAGATCTTGAGCTCGTTCATGCGGTTGACGCCGCGCACTTCGACGCGCTTGACCTCAAACCCGGACTTCGACGCGATCATCGCCATCTCGGCTTCCGCAAGCTGCGGCACGCCCGCCATGCTGGCGACAATCCATGCGAGCAGAGCCGCACCGCCGAGGATCACCACCATCAGGATGCGGTGCAGCGTTTCCTCGCTGAAGGGGATCCACTGCATCACCTGATCGAGCAGCGAACCGGTCTGGCGCCGCGCGGCGTTGACCTTGCGCTTGGTGCCGCTGGCCGCAGCAACCTTGCGCACCGCTTTGCCGCCCCGGCGAATGGTCTGCGCCATGGCTCAGGCCTCCTTCTTCGCTGAAGCGAGCGCGTCGGCCACGCCTAACGTCCGATGCGCAAGCGCATCGGAAACAATGGCTTCCACGAGATCGCCATAATCCATGCCGAGCGCCTTGGCTTGTTCAGGCACGAGGCTGAGCGGGGTCATGCCCGGCTGGGTGTTGACCTCAAGCAGGAACAACCCTTCGACGCCCTGCTCGTCATCCCAGCGGAAATCGCTGCGGCTGGTGCCCTTGCAGCCGAGCAACTGGTGGGCGCGCAGGGCGATGTCCTTGCAGGCTTCGGCGATTTCATCGGGGATGTCCGCCGGGCAGATGTGGTCGGTCATGCCGTCGGTATACTTGGCGTCGAAATCGTAGAAGCCGGATTTGGGGCGCAGTTCGGTGACGAGGAGGGCCTTGTCGACCAATACTGCCGTCGTCAGTTCGCGCCCGCGGATGAAGGGTTCGGCGAGAAGTTCGTCGAATTCGTTCCACGGGCCGATGGCATCGCGGTTGATCGGATCGCCGTAGTTGCCGCCCGCCGTCACGATGGCGACGCCGACCGAAGAGCCTTCGTTGACCGGCTTCACCACATAGGGGCGCGGCAGAGGATCGCGTTCGAACAACTCTTCGGATTGCACGATGCGGCCGCCGGGCATGGGGATGCCGTGGGGCACGAGCGCCTGCTTGGTCAGCTGCTTGTCGATCGCGATGACCGAGGTTGCGAGGCCGGAATGCGTGTAGGTGAGGCCCATCAGGTCCATCAGGCCCTGCACGGTGCCGTCCTCACCTGGCGTGCCGTGGAGCGCGTTGAACACGACATCGGGCGCGGCTTCGGCCAGCTTCTGCGCAACATCGCGGCCCATGTCGATGCGGGTGACGCGGTGGCCCTTGGCCTCGAGCGCCTTGGCGACGCCTTCGCCGGACATGAGCGAAACGGGGCGTTCGCTGGACCAGCCACCCATCAGGACCGCGATATGTAGTTTGGGAAGAGTCACGGCCGGCCTACTCGCTGAATTTCCCACTGCAACTCCACGCCCGACTGTTCCTTCACGCGCCGCCGCACTTCCTCGCCCAGCGCCTCGATCTCGGCGCTAGTGGCTTCGCCGGTGTTGATGAGGAAGTTGGTGTGCTTTTCAGAGACCTGCGCGCCGCCGATGGTGAGACCTCGGCAGCCGGCCTTGTCGACGAGTTCCCACGCCTTCCCGCCATCCGGGTTCTTGAACGTGCTGCCGCCGGTCTTGCTGCGCAGCGGCTGGCTGGCTTCGCGGGCGGTGCTGATGCGGTCCATTTCGGCCTGGATCCTGGCGGGTTCGCCCGGATGGCCCCGGAAGCGCGCGGCGACGACGATGGAGCCGTCGGTAAGTTCGGAATGGCGATAGGTGTAGCCGAGTTCCGAGAGCGGCAGCGTGACGATCTCACCCGAGCGGATCACCAAGTCGCAATCGATCAGCACGTCCTTGACCTCACGGCCATAGGCGCCGCCGTTCATGCGCACGAAGCCGCCGACTGTGCCCGGGATCGAGCGGAGGAATTCGAGGCCAGCAATGCCGTTGTCGCGTGCGGTGCTGGAAACGAGAATGCCGCTGGCTCCGCCGCCGCAGTTGAGGGTGGTTTCGTCCACGCGCTCGACCTTGGCGAAGGCTTTGCCGAGACGGATGACCACGCCGGGAACGCCGCCATCGCGGACGATCAGGTTGGAGCCGAGGCCGAGCGCCATGACGGGGACTTCGGGCGCGAGGCCGGCGAGGAAGTCCTGGAGATCGGCCACGTCCTTCGGCTCGAACAGCCACTCAGCGGTGCCACCGGACTTGAACCACACCAGCGGAGCGAGCGGGGCATCGGGCGTGAGCTTGCCGCGAACAGGAGGAAAGGCGGTCAGCGTGGTCACGCCGCCCCCCGCTGCTGCGCAATCGCACCGGCCAGACCGGCGGCCCACTTCGTGATATCGCCAGCGCCGAGGCAGACGACCATATCGCCCGGCTGGACCACGCCCGCGAGTTCGGCGGCGAGCGCATCCGCGCCTGCGATCAGGTGCGCCGAGCGGTGGCCGCGCGCCTTGATGCCTTCGACCATGGCGGCGCTGTCGACGCCTTCGATAGGCTGCTCGCCCGCCGGGTAGACTGGGGCGGCATAGACCATGTCGGCGTCATTGAACGCGCCCTGAAACTCTTCCATGTGATCGCGCAGACGCGTGAAGCGGTGCGGCTGGACGACGGCGATCACCCTGCCCTGCACGCCCTCGCGCGCGGCGGCGAGGACGGCGCGGATTTCGACCGGATGGTGGCCGTAGTCATCGATTACTGTAACGCCATCGACTTCGCCGACCTTGGTGAAGCGGCGCTTGACCCCGCCGAACTTGGCAAAGCCGGTGCGGATCAGGTCTTCCGAAACGCCCATTTCCACCGCCACGGCAACGGCGGCGAGCGCGTTCTGTACGTTGTGGCGGCCCGGCATGGGCAGTTCGATACCCTCGATGCGGCGGAAGCTGCCGTCGCGCTGGCGCAGCACTGCGGTGAAGCGGTTGCCGCCCGGAATGGGGGTCACCGCCTCGCCGCGCACGTCTGCCTGCGCGGAGAAGCCGTAGGTCACGACGCGGCGGTCGCGCACCTTGGGGATGATCGCCTGCACCTCGGGATGATCGATGCAGAGCATGGCGGCGCCGTAGAACGGCACGTTCTCGATGAATTCGACGAAGGCCGACTTCACCTTGTCGAACGAGCCGTAGTGATCGAGGTGCTCGGGATCGATATTGGTGACGACCGCCAGCGTGCCGTCGAGCCGCAGGAACGAGCCGTCGCTCTCGTCGGCTTCCACCACCATCCAGTCGCTATCACCGAGGCGCGCGTTGGAGCCGTAGGAATTGATGATGCCGCCGTTGATCACGGTGGGATCGATCCCGCCCGCATCGAGCAGGCAGGCGACCATCGAGGTGGTGGTGGTCTTGCCATGCGTGCCGGCCACCGCGACGGTGTTCTTGAGCCGCATCAGCTCCGCCAGCATTTCGGCGCGGCGCACCACGGGAACGCGGGCTTCGAGCGCGGCGACGACTTCGGGGTTGTCGCGCTTCACCGCAGTCGAGGTGACTACGACAGCGGCGCCTGCGACGTTCTCGGCGCGCTGGCCGATCATCACCGGAATGCCGCGCGAGCGCAGGCCATCGACGACATAGCTTTCCGCCATGTCCGAGCCCTGCACGCTGTAGCCCATGTTGTGCATGACCTCGGCAATGCCGGACATGCCGATGCCGCCGATGCCGACAAAGTGGATCGTGCCGATTTCAGTGCCGACGCCTTTCATCGCGCGGCACCTGTCGTGCCAGCGTGCTTCGGCAGGCTCAGCACGAGCGAGAATTGGGAAAGCATAATGGTCCGCTCATCCTGAGCTTGTCGAAGGATCATTCGGCGGATTCCTTGGCCAGTGCCTCGCGGGTGGAGTGCGCGGTTGCCGCGCCTTCCATGCGGATGACGTCCATCAGCGGCACGCCGCCAAAGCCTTCGACAAGATCGGCAAGATCCTTGACCGCATTGGGCAGGCCGCAGTTCCACGCCGCGTGGGCGGCATTGGCGAGTGAGGTGGGGTTGAGCGCCATCGTCTGAATCTGCTTGGCGAGTTCCTTGGGGGTGAAGCCCGACTGGCGGATGGCGCGGGCACCTCCGGCCTTGACCATCTCGCGCGCGTTGACAGCCTGATGGTCGTCGGTCGCGATGGGCAGCGGGATCAGGATTGCCGGACGACCGACAGCAGTCAGCTCGGCAATCGTCGAAGCGCCCGAGCGGCCGATGAACAGATGCGCATCGGCAAGCCGGGTCGCCATATCCTCGAAATAAGTGCCGAGCTCCGCCGGGATCTGGTGCCCGGCATAGCGTGCGCGCACGGCCTCGATATCCTCGGGCCGACACTGCTGCGTCACCTGCAAGCGGTGGCGCAGCGCGGGCGGGAGCATGGCAAGGCCATCGGGCACGACTTCAGAGAGGATCGAGGCGCCCTGGCTGCCGCCCGTTACCAGCACGCGGAACAGGCTGTCGTCGCTGAAGGGCGGAAACGGCTCACCGCGCAGGGCAAGGACTTCCTCGCGGATCGGATTGCCGACACGGTGGACCTTGCCCCAGAGCTTGGGATCAAGCCGTTCGACTTCCATGTACGCCGTGGCGATCGCATCGACGCCCTTGGCGAGCAGGCGGTTGACCCGGCCGAGCACGGCGTTCTGTTCGTGGATCACCGTGGGAATGCGGGCCGAACGCGCAGCGAGCAGCGCAGGCAGCGCCGGATATCCGCCGAAGCCGACGACGCAGGACGGCTGGAAGCTTTCGAACAGGCGCAGCGCCATCGCGCGGCCGCGCCAGATCGCGGCCAAACCCTTGGCGAGGGTGACGGGGTTCTTGCCAAGGCGGCCGGCGGGCAGCACGTGCGCAGGGAGGAATGCGGGCTTGCCCGGTATCTTCGCGCCGCGCTCGTCGGTTACCAGCGCAACATGGTGGCCGCGCCGCTCAAGTTCGGTCGCAAGGGCAAAGGCCGGCAGCAAGTGCCCGCCGGTGCCGCCCGCCGCGAGGACGAAATGGCGCGACACGCCGGGAATATGTTGTGTCATGTGCGCACGAGCTCCCTCAGGTCCATCGTCTCGCGCGAGAGATAGGGATTGCGCCGCGTGATGGCGAGGAGGAACCCGACGCCGAGCAGGAGCGCGATGGTGGAGGAGCCGCCGTAGCTGATGAGCGGAAGCGTCATGCCCTTGGAGGGGAACAGCTGCAGGTTGACGAGAATGTTGATGAAGGCCTGCCCCGCGAGCTGCGCAGTGAGCCCTGCGGCGGCGAGCACGGTGAACAGGTCTTCCTCATCCGCCAGCCGCATCATCACGCGGATCACGATGGCGCAGTAGAGCACCACGACCAGCGCGCAGGCGATCAGGCCGAATTCCTCGCCGATGACGGAGAAGATGTAGTCGGTATGCGCCTCGGGCAGTGCCATCTTGCGGCTGCCGAGCCAAAGGCCGGTGCCGCTCCACCCGCCGCTGACGAGCGTGCGCATGGCAAGGTCGACCTGATCGAACTCGCTGCCGCCCGAGAGGAATGCGTCGATCCGGTGGGTGGCGTTGGGATAGAAGAAATAGGCGAGGATGACGCCGACAATGCCGCCGAGCACGCTCCAGCCGACCATCTTGAGATCGAGGCCCGAGAGCAGCACGAGCACGAACCAAACGCCGCCAAACAGCACGGTCGAACCGAAATCGGGCTGCGCCATCAGCAGCGCGGCGATCAGGCCCATGAGGCCGATGGTGATCGGGATAACCGGGATATTGGGATCGCGCACTTTCCACGAAAGAATCCACGCCACCGCGACCGCGAAGCCCGGCTTGAGGAATTCGGACGGCTGGAGGCTGAAGCCGATGAACAGCCAGCGCTTGGCGCCCTTCACTTCGTTGCCCAGGAACGGCACCAGCACGAGCGCGACAAGCATCGTCGCGGCAAGCAGGATGGCGAGCCGCCGCGTGGTTTCCTTGGGCAGGAGCGAGGCGACAAACATCGCAAAAAGCCCGACCGAGAGCCAGCGCAAGTGGATCCAGAAGAAGTAGAGATCGCCCAGCGACTTGGTCTGCGTCGAAAGGCGGTGCGCGCTGGCCGGAGACGAAGCCGCGACGGCGACCGTGCCAACGGTGACCAGCATGAGCACGAGCGCGAGCAGCACGCGGTCGATCTCACGCCACCAGATGACGAGTTCGCTGCGGCGGGTGCGGCGATAGCGGTTGGTCCGCGGCGCAATGCGCACGCCGCCACCGGGCAGCGCGGTGGCGACCTGCCGGGTGGGCTGGTGGCCGTTCATGCGGCAGCACCCTTCTCGTCGATCAGTGCGGTGACGATCTGGCGGAAGCTGTCACCCCGCGCCTCGAAATCGCGGAACTGATCGAAGCTGGCGCAAGCGGGCGAGAGCATCACAACATCGCCGGGCTCAGCTGCGTCCATCGCCTGACGCACCGCATCGCACAGCATCTCGCTACGCTGGACGGGCATTACGGGTTCAAGGATTTTAGCAAAGCGGGGGCCAGCCTCACCGATGGTGTAGGCCTGCACGACATGGCTGAAATAGGGGGCGCAGGCATCGAGGTCGTCGCCCTTGGGCAGGCCGCCGAGGATCCAGTGGACGCGCGGCCATGCGCCGAGAGCAGGCGCGGTCGAAGCGGGGTTGGTCGCCTTGCTGTCGTTGATGAAGAGCACGCCGTTCGCCTCGGCTACGCGCTCCATGCGGTGCGGCAGGCCGACAAAGCTGGCGAGCGCAGCGCGCCAGACCGGCTCTGCGATGCCGAGGCGCTTCGCCATGGCGACCGCGATCGCGGCGTTCTGCAGGTTGTGCGGGCCTTGCAGCGAGGGCCAGTCGGCCTGTCCGGTCAGCGCAGCGGGATCGACCACTGCGACATCGCCCTCGGGCCGGCTGGCGGCGATCTCGGCGGCGATGCGGCGGGTATCCTCATCGCCGCAGCCGAAAACGGAGAACTGGCCGGCCTGCTGCATCTGGAACAGGCGCGCTTTCGAGGCGGCATAGCCTTCGTAGCCATCATAGCGATCGAGGTGATCGGGGCTGAGGTTGATGAAGGCTGCGAGATCGGCGTGGAGGCTGTAGGTGAGGTCGATCTGGTAGCTGGAAAGCTCCAGCACATAGACCCCGCCTTCGGACAGCGGCGGCTGGCCGAGGATGGGGAGGCCGATGTTGCCGCCCATCACGGTCGGGAACCCGGCTTCCTTCACGATGTGGTGGACCAGCGATGTGGTGGTCGACTTGCCGTTGGTGCCGGTTATCGCGACCACCTTGTGCGGCGGCAGGCTGGCGCGGGCCTGCGCGAACAGTTCGATATCGCCGATGATCGGCACGCCAGCCGAGCGCGCATGGGCGGCAATGGGATGGCGATTGAGCGGCACGCCGGGGGAGACGACCATGCCATCGAACCCGGCGAGGTCGATGGAAAGCGGGTCGGCGATCGTCGCGCGGCCTTCGACTGCGGCGCGCGCATCCTCGCGCCCGTCCCATGCCGTCACTTCGGCCCCGCTTGCCAGCAGCGTGTCCACGCTGGCGAGCCCCGACCGGGCGAGCCCGAGGACTGCGTAGCGTTTGCCGGCAAAGGCGGGCGAGGTAATCACGGTGCGCTTACCGCACCTTCAGCGTGGCAAGGCCGAGCAGCGCGAGCACGATCGAGACGATCCAGAAGCGGATGACGACGGTCGATTCCTTCCAGCCCAATTGCTCGAAGTGGTGGTGGATCGGCGCCATGCGGAACACCCGCTTGCCGGTGCGCTTGTAGACGAAGACCTGCACGATGACCGAGACCGCCTCCATCACGAAGAGGCCGCCGACGATGCCGAGCACGATTTCGTGGTGGATCGAGACGGCGATCACGCCGAGCGTACCGCCCAGCGCAAGGCTGCCGGTATCGCCCATGAACACGGCTGCGGGCGGCGCGTTGAACCAGAGGAAGGCAAGCCCCGCGCCCATCACTGCGCCGCAGAAGATCGAAAGTTCGCCCGCGCGCGGCACGTGCTGGATGCCGAGATAATGCGCATAGTCCACGCGCCCCGCGAGGTAGGCGATGATCGCGAAGGTGCCCGCAGCGATAATCACCGGCATCGTCGCGAGGCCATCGAGCCCGTCCGTCAGGTTCACCGCATTGCCCGCGCCAACGATCACGAAGGCGGCAAAGAGGTAATAGGCGGGGCCCATCGGCACGTAGAGGTTGCTGAAGATCGGCAGGTAGAGGTTCGTGTCCGTCACCACCAGCGCAAGCGCGGTGCCCGCGACGGCAAATTCCGCCAGCAGGCGAATACGCGCGGAAAGGCCCGCATGGGCGTACTTGGTGACCTTGGCGTAATCGTCGAGGAAGCCGATCAAGCCGAAGCCCAGCGTCACGACAAGGCAGGCCCACACGAACTTGCTGGTGAGGTCCATCCACAGCAGCAACGAAATCGCGAGGCTGATCACAATCATCAATCCGCCCATCGTCGGCGTACCGCGCTTGGCGAGGTGCGACTGCGGACCATCAGCGCGGATCGGCTGACCCTTGCCCTGTCGCACGCGGAGCATGTTGATGAAGCGCGGGCCGATGATGAGGCCGATGACCAGCGCGGTCATCAGCGCCGCGCCCGAGCGGAACGACTGGTAGCGGATCAGGTTGGCGATGCCTTCAAAGTGCAGCCAGTGCGCCAGCAGGTAGAGCATTCAGTTTTCCCCGGCCTTCTTGGCCCCAGCCGTAAGCGCGCGCACCAGGGTGCCCAGCCCGACCGAATTCGACCCCTTAACCAGAATGGCGTCGCCCCCCTGCGGAGCGTCCGCAGCAAGGCATTCCGCCGCTTCTGCAGCGTTTTTGGCATGGTCGAGTTCGATTCGCGCGGCAAGCGCGGGGTCTGCGCTTTTCCCCAGCGCCCTTCCCAGTGCTTCGCCCAATGGAGCCATTTCGGGGCCGACCAGAATGATCCGCTCAACCCCGGCAGCGATCAACGGCTCGGCGAGCGCGGCGTGGTAGCCATCGGATGCATCGCCCAGTTCCTTCATCGCGCCCAGCACGGCGATGTGGCGGCGGGCCGGCACTTCGCCCAGAGCGGCGATGGTCGCGCGCATCGAGGCAGGGTTGGCGTTGTAGCTTTCGTCGATCACCAGCGCCTTGCCCGAACCATCGCCACCCGGCGCGGGGACCACATGGCGCGCGCCGCGTCCGGCAAGGCCTTCCATTTCGGACAACGCGAGACCTGCGGCGCCGAGATCGCCGCCCGCTGCCGCGACGGCGGCCATGACGGCAAGCGAGTTGTCCACCCAGTGCGCGCCGGGCTGGGCAATCGTGTAGCACAGCTTGCGCGCACCCAGCGGCCCGGAGAACGCGGCGGTTACCAGCGTGCCGCCGCCCGGTGCGGGCACGGCATCGAGGAGGCGGGCATCGGCGTGGGCGCTGCGCCCGAAGCTGACGACATCGCCCGCATGGCGCGCGGCAGCTTCGCGCAGCAGCGCGAAGTGCGGGTTATCAGCCGGGATGATCGCGATGCCGCCCGCTTCCAGTCCTTCGAAGATTTCGGCCTTGGCGTGGGCAATGGCATCCTCGCCCGAAAAATGGCCGATGTGCGCGGGCGCGATGGTGGTCACGATGGCGATATGCGGACGCACCAGCCGGGTCAGCGCGGCGAGTTCGCCTGCGTGGTTCATCCCCATCTCGAACACGCCGAAGCGGGTACGCGGCGGCATCCGCGCAAGGCTGAGCGGCACGCCGACGTGGTTGTTGTAGCTCTTGACCGAACGATGCGCGCGGCCCCGACTGCCGCGATCAAGCGCAGCGAACAGCGCTTCCTTGACGCCGGTCTTGCCCGCCGAGCCAGTCACGCCGATAATCACCGCCTCGGCGCGTTCAGCCCGCTCGCGGGCGGCATGGCCAAGATCAACGAGCGCCTGCGTGGTGCTTTCGACCAGCACATGCGGATAGGGGACAGGCCGATCGACCAGGGCTGCGGTAGCCCCGCGCGCAAAGGCGCCCTCGAGGAACTTGTGGCCATCGCTTTCGGCGCCGATCAGGGCGATGAACAGGTCACCGGGCTGGATCTCGCGGCTGTCTGTGGCGCAGCCTGATACCTCGAACACGCCGGATGCGGTGCCGCCAGTTGCCTCGGCGATTTCCTCCGCCGTCCACAGCGCAAGGCCGATGCCATCGCTCGGCTCGACCGGCCATTGCAGCAAGGCTCTCATCGCATTCATTGGCTGCACTCCCGCGCCACTTGCACGTCGTCGAAGGGAAGGACACGCGTAGCCTCGCCGCGTCCCACGATCTGGCCCTGTTCGTGGCCCTTGCCCGCTACCAGCACGATATCACCCGCGCCCGCTTCGGCAATCGCGGCGGCGATGGCTTCCCGCCGGCCGGGCACTTCACGTGCGCGATCGTTGCAACCGCCCATCACGGCGGCGCGGATCAGCGCAGGGTCTTCGCCGCGCGGGTTGTCGTCGGTGACGATGACCAGTTCGGAACCCGCGCAGGCGGCGCGGCCCATTTCGGGGCGCTTGCCTTCGTCACGGTCGCCGCCTGCGCCGAACACGGTGATCAGCTTGCCCTTCTCACCGACATGCGGGCGCAGCGCGGCAATGGCGGCGGTAATCGCATCGGGGGTATGCGCGTAATCAACATAGACCGGCGCGCCGCTGCGAGTGATCGCCGCCCGCTCTAGTCGACCGCGGACGGGCTGGATGCGGGAAAGCGCGGCAAGCGTCGCTGCCGGATCGCCGCCCGTCGCTATAACAAGGCCCGCCGAAACCAGCGCGTTGGCGGCCTGATAGGCGCCGATCAGCGGCAGATCGAGCTTGCGAGTGGTGCCTTCGAACGCGAGCTCGAGCGTCTGGCCGAGCAGCGTGGGCGTGCGCGAAAGGAGGCGCAGCGTTTCGCCCTGCTCGCCCACAGTGATGAGCTTGAGCCCGCGCGAACGAGCCGCGGCGATGGCCTGCGGGGACCATGCATCGTCCGCCCAGATCACCGCCGCGCCGTCTTCCGCCACGACATCGCCAAACAGACGCATCTTGGCCTCGAAATAGGCATCCATCATGCCGTGGTAATCGAGGTGATCGCGGCTGAGGTTGGTGAAGGCGCCGGCTGCGACCCGAGGGCCTTCGTTGCGGAACTGATCGAGGCCGTGGCTGGAGGCCTCGTAGGCGACATGGCTCACCCCTTCGCGGGCAAGCCCGGCGAGATTGGCGAGGAAAGTGACGATATCGGGCGTGGTCAGCCCGGTGGAAACGCTTTCGTCTGCCGTCGTAACACCCAAAGTGCCGATCGATGCGGCGCGGAATCCGGCCATGCGCCAGAGCTGACGCGTCATCTCGACGGTCGAGGTCTTGCCGTTGGTGCCCGTGACAGCAACGAGCGTCTCGGGCACCGGCGCGAAGAACGGCGCGGCAAGGCGGGCGAACATGCGGCGCGGGGAGGCGTCGGCGATATGGACCGCGCCAGCGACCCTGGCTTCGGGCCGCGCGACGACGGCAATCGCGCCCGCCTTCACGGCATCGGCAATGAAGTCCTCGCCATTGAAGCGCGCGCCGACGAAGGCGCCGAACACTGTGCCGGGAGCGACCTTGCGGTGATCGATGGCAAAGCCTGTGACCTGCGCGCCCGCCAGCGCTGCGTCGGTTTCAGGCAGGGCGACGCCCGCCGCAGCGGCAAGCCCGCCAAGGTTCATTCGCCTTCTCCGGAGCCGACCAGCGGACTGAGGTCGGAAATGTCGACATCATGGTGGGCATCGGGCGTCACGCCCAGCATCGGGCCGATGCGCGGCACCAGCCGGCCAACGATGGGCGCAGCGTTCCACGCGGCGGTCCGCTGGCCGCTGGTCTGCTGGGTGGCCTGAGGTTCGTCGAGCATCACGATCACCACATAGCGCGGCTTGTCCATCGGAAAAGCCGAAGCGAACGTGGCGATGAGCGAGGTCTTGCGGTAGCCGTTCGCGCCCGGCTTCTCGGCCGAACCGGTCTTGCCGCCGACGCGGAAGCCGGATGCATCGGCCTTGCGGCCCGTGCCATCGACCACGATCATGCGCAGCAGCTGGCGCATGCGCGCGCTGGTCGAGGCCTGAAACACGCGGCGGCCCGGAGCGAGGTGTGCGGGATCGACCTTGTAGAGCGTGGCCGGGCGCCAGATCCCGCCATTGACCAGCGCGGCATAGGCCGAGGCGAGGTGGAGCGGCGTGACCGCGATGCCATGGCCATAACTGACCGTCATGGTCGTCAGCCGCGCCCAATCACCCTTGCCACCTTCGCTGCCGCCACGCGGCCAGAGCGGGAACCCCCGCGCGGGCAGCTCGATCGTCGGGCGCTCGTTCATCCCGAGCTGCTCCATCGTATGCTTGAGCGCGACCGGCCCAAGCAGGTCGGCGACATGCGCCAGCACGACGTTGGAGGAGTGGATCAGCGCTTCTGGCACATTGAGCGAGCTGCCGAAATTGTGGCTATCGTGAATTGTGAACTTGCCGATCTGGAACGGCACCGAAGGATAGCGCACCGCAAGATCGGTGACGACCCCGGCATCGATGGCAGAGGCAATGGTGATCGGTTTGAAGGTTGAACCGAGTTCGTAGACCTGGTTCGAGACCCGATTGAATACGAGATCGTTGTAGGCAAGGTCAGACCGATTGGGATTGAACGAAGGCAGCGAGGCAAGCGCGATGACTTCGCCGCTGTCGGCATCGAGGATGACCCCGGCCGCGCCCTTCGCCATGGTCTCCATCATGCCGCGGCCAAGCTCGTCTTCCAGCGCACCCTGCGCCCGCGCGTCGATCGACAGCGCGGTGGGCGTGCCCCGGTAGGCCGGATCGAGCAGGCGCGGTTCGAGCACTTGCTCCATGCCGACATGGCCCTTGCCCGCTTCGTCGACATAGCCAAGCACGTGGGCGGCGAGCGAACCCTGAGGGTAGAAGCGCTGCTCCTCGCGCGGGAATTCGAGCGCGGGTTCGCCGAGTGCAAAGACCTTGTTGGCATCTTCCGGCAGCACGCGGCGGCGCAGGTAGCAGGGCTTGCCCGCCTTTAGCCGCGCGACGAGATCGGCGTAGTCCGCATCGGGAAAGATGCCGACGAGCGCGCGGGCGACTTCCTCGGGCGTTTTGACCAGCGGCGCGCCGCCCTCACCCATCGCCTTGGGGTTGTACCACAGCGAATAGGAGGCGAAGGCACGCGCCAGCGCAATGCCGTTGCGATCGGTGATCTCGCCTCGCGAAGGCAGCAGCGCTTCGGCCAGCGAAGTGCGTTCGGGCGTCTGTTCGAACATGCCGAGCTGGGCGATGCGCACACAGGCCGTCAGCGTCGCGAAGATGAACAGCACCATGATCCACAGTGCACGCAGCCGCGCCGTGACCAGCGCGCCCTGGCGCACGTTGGCAAGCTGGACGCGGCCGGTCGCGATAGCGGCGGAGGCGGTGAGCGAGTTCACTGGGCGGACTTGCTCCCGCCCTTGGCCGGCTTTGGCGCAGGCTTTGCGGATTTGGCGGACTTTTCGGACTTCGCGGCAGGGGCCTTTCCAGCCTTCGCTTCGGTCTTGCCGGCAGCAAGCTTGGCGCCCTTGCCGGGCTTCGCCGCGTCGTCCTTGGCGGTCTTTGCGGCCTTGGCGAGACCGGCCTTCTTGTCGCCGTCCTTGGCCTTGCTGTTCTTCTCGGCCTTGCTCTTGCCCGGCTTGTCGTCCTTGCCGTCCTTCTTGAGCGGCGTGACCATGGCAAGGCGCGCGCCGAGGTTGGCCGTCGCCTTGGCGCGATCGGCTGCATCGGCAGGCTTGGCATCGGGCTTGTCTTCTTCGTCATCCGACTTGCTGACCGGCGCGGCAATATCGGCGGCAAGGCCGGCGATCACCGAGGGAAACGCCGCTTCCGCTGCAATAGCATCATCCGCGCTCGCCACGCGGATCGGCTCGGGCGAGTCAGGGCCATCGGGCTTGGCGAAGGCGGCCAGTTGGCGCTCGTTCGAAAGGTATTGGCTCGCTGTCGGCGCGACATAGCCGAATTCGACATCGTTCCAGAGCTTCAATTGCTGCTGGTTGGCGCGGGTTTCCACCTCGGTCTCAAGGTAGAGCTTCTCCTTGCGCAGCGCGACGATCTGCTGCTCGGTGCGATGGACCTGGCTGCGCAGCGCGTTGACGCGGAACGCCATCACCATGACCAGCGCAGCGCAGACCAGCAGCAGCGCGATCCAGCCGATCGAACGGAAACGGTTGGCGCTGACCATCATGCTGCCAGACCCTTTCCAGAACCTGCTCCTCTAGCCGGAGCTGCCGTGCGGACCGCCCAGCGCAGCGTGGCAGAGCGCGCGCGGGGGTTGCGCGCCTGCTCTTCGGCGCCGGGGCGGATCGCGGCGGAGGGCTTTTCGAACACCGGCGCGGCTGCGGGCGAGCTCATGGGAAGATGGCGCGAACCTGCCGGCAGGGCGCCGGCCCCTTCGCGCAGGAACTGCTTCACGATGCGGTCTTCAAGGCTATGGAAGCTAACAACGGCAAGGCGGCCGCCGGGCGCGAGCATGCGTTCTGCGGCGGCGAGGCCAGCATGGAGCTCATCCAGCTCGCCGTTCACATGGATGCGCACGGCCTGAAAGCTGCGCGTGGCGGGATCCTTGGGCGCACCGGGGCGATAGCCCAGTGCCTTGCGCACGACATCGGCGAACTGGCCAGTGGTCGTCAGCGGGCGGGCAGCAACAACGGCGCGGGCAATCCGGCGCGACTGGCGCTCCTCGCCGTAGTGGTAGAGCACGTCGGCAATCGCTTCCTCGCTGGCGCCGTTGAGGAAATCCGCCGCGCTCTCGCCCGATTGCGACATGCGCATGTCGAGCGGGCCGTTGCTGGAAAAAGCAAACCCGCGCGCGGCCTGATCGAGCTGCATCGAACTGACGCCGATATCGAACACGACGCCTTGTACCGAAGCGACGCCCGCTTCGGCCAGACCCTCGGCCAGCTCAGAGAAGCGACGGGCGTGAAAAACAAGCCGCGGCGGGCTTTCGGAAACTTCCCCCCAGGCCCGCCCAGCCGCGATCGCATCGGGGTCGCGATCGAAGGCGTGGACGGTGGCGCCGGCACCGAGCAGGCGGCGGGTGTATCCGCCTGCGCCGAAGGTGGCGTCCACGACAAGGCTGCCGCGCTCGGGGTGCAGCGCGGCGACAACCTCATCGAGGAGCACGGGGATGTGGGGGGCGGGGGCCGCGCTCATTTGCGGGAGGCCTTGGCCGTGAATTCGGCCATCCGGGCACGGCAGGCCGATTTGACCGAGTCCCATTCGGAACCCATCGCGAACAGCGCATCGGGCGCCCAGATGGTGATCTGGTGCATGCCGCCATGGAAATAGAGCGCATCGCCCACCTGCGCTTGTTCGCCGAGGTATTCGGGCAGGACGAAGCGGCCGGAATCATCGAAGCTGATGCGTGCAAAACCGCCGATCTGTGCGGCGCGCAGGTCCATGTCGAAGGGTTCGCCGCGTTCGATAGCGACGCGCTCCTCATGCGCAAGCATCTCGGCAAAGCTGTCGGCGCGGGATTCGCCGAAACCGACAAGGCAGGGGTGCTTGTGGTGCTTGTCGAGGCAGAGGGTGCGGCTGCCCTTGGAGGCCTCGCGGACGGTCTGGCGGAAATCCGAGGGAAGGACAAAGCGGTTCTTCTCGCCGCGCGGCGAAAAGCCCTGCCCCCAGTAATGCGACTGTGCCCCAGCCACGTGCCGCTTCCCCGCGTCAGACGAAAGCCTCCCGACCCGGCCGCACACACCCGTGCGACCGACTCATCCCCCGCGGATGCGTCATGGAGTCCGTCCTGATGAGCTATTGTCTTAACGCGGGAGGGTCCGGGCGAAAAGGGGAAAATGCGGGAAATTGCGTCCAAACTTTGATTCTAGTGGATGAATCTTTGCTTGGGGCAATCATCTCGACTTGGCACTCGTCAGCAGCCTTTCCGGCAAAGCCGCGGAAATCAGCCAGATTCCGTGAAGGGTCTACAAAGCGAGCAGCGGCGTACGCGCCGTTCCCGCGCTTTCCCGCGGACAGCGCATGTGGACTAACCTGTGGAAAAATCAGCGGATGAACGCACGCCGCATCAAGCTGCGCAATGCCTGCGCCCGCGTGCCCGCGTCGGGACCGTCTGCAGGCTCCAGCAGCGCGGCATCGGCGACAATCAGGGCAAAACCCTTGCCAATGCGGCACTCTGCGATCAGTCGCGCCTGCTCGATCCGGCAGTACCGCGGTCCCTCGGCAAGCGAGCTGAACTCTCCGGGCGCATCCACGGGAAACGGCGTTCCCGCATTTTCCCGCCCCTCTCCCGCTTCGTGCAACACAAGGCCCCAGTGCGAAAGGATCGGGCCGAGCAGCACGGTATCGGCCGGACGGCGCGGATCACCAAGGGCGAACCGGCTTTCGGCGGTGAGCAAGGGATCGGCGAACAGCAGCAGGTGCCCGCCGGCGCGCACCCAAGCATCAAGCGCGACGTTCTCCGCCGGCTCCAGCGGGCGCGGCTGCGCGACCACCAGATCGGCGACCGCCTCCGGATGCAGCAGCGTATCAAGCGGGACGAGACGGTGGCCATCCTCGAGCACGGGCCGCGCCCAATGCGGCTTTGCGGGTGCGGCCAGTTGCGCGGAGACGCTGTCAGCCTCGCTCCACAGGATCGGCAGGCTGGTGAACAGGCCAAGCGTGGGCGGCGGGGACGAGCGCGTGCAGCCGGCCAGCGCAAGCGCGCCGATCACTACGCCCACTATTGTGCGGAAGCGGCTCAGTTGCCGGGCGGGCGCTGCGCAGGCCGGGCCGGCTTGGTCCCGCCGCCCACCGGCAATTCAGGAGCAACGCCCATATCGACCAGCGGATCATTGGCCGTGCTCGGGCTGGCGCTTGGGCTGGCGGCGACTGCGGGCGTACCGGCGGTCGTCCGCTCAACCTGCTTGGCGCGGTCCATGATGACGTTGGCGAGGCTGACGATCAGCAACATGCCGGCAAGGCCAAACAGGCCGATCTGGAGCCGGTGCACCGCCTGCGCGCGCAGTTCGCGTGGGCCGGGATGCGCGGGCTGAAGCGCGGCCATGCGGGCGGCTTCTGCGGAATCTCCCGCAGGGGCCGCCTGCTCCGCCGAGCGATCAGGGATGAGGCCGAACAGTGCCATCGGCCTGATACTACGCGCTTATGCAGGCCAAGGGAAGATCACCCGAGCCACGGGAAGACGGGCAGCCCCTTCGCGCGCAGCCATTCCGGGTTGTAGAGCGACGAGAGGTAGCGGAAGCCGGTATCGCACAAGATCGTCGCGATGCGCTTGCCGGGGCCGAGTTGTTTGCCCAGCGCGACCGCACCTGCGACGTTGATGCCGCTAGAAAGGCCAAGGCACAGGCCTTCCTCAGCGAGCAGGCGGCGCACCCACTCGAGGCCTTCCTCGTCCGAGATGCGGAACTGCGTATCGATCGGCGCACCTTCGAGATTGGCGGTGATGCGGCCCTGCCCGATGCCTTCCGCCACCGAGGAGCCTTCGGCCTTCAGCTCGCCATGCGCGAAGTAGTTGTAGAGCGCCGCGCCGTGCGGATCGGCGAGGCCGATCGTGACGTTTTCATCGAATGCCTTGAGGCCAAAGCCGACGCCCGCGACCGTGCCGCCCGTGCCCGCCGCGCAGATAAAGCCATCGACGCGGCCTTCCATCTGCGCCCAGATTTCCGGCGCGGTGCTTTCGATATGGGCGCGGCGATTGGCGATGTTGTCGAACTGGTTGGCCCAGATCGCGCCCTCGGTCTCCTCGGCAATGCGGCGCGAGGTGTGGACGAAGTGGCCCGGATTGGAAAACGGCGCGGCAGGAACGAGGACAAGTTCGGCCCTCAATGCCCGGAGCGTATCCATCTTCTCGCGCGATTGCGTCTCGGGCATCACGATCACGGACTTGTAGCCCAGCGCATTGGCCACGAGCGCAAGGCCGATGCCGGTGTTGCCGGCAGTGCCTTCCACGATCGTGCCACCGGGCTTGAGCACGCCCTTGGCTTCTGCATCCCGCACGATCCACAGCGCGGCGCGGTCCTTCACCGAAGCGCCGGGATTTGCGAACTCGCACTTGCCATAGATCTCGCAGCCCGCCGCCTCACTCGGTCCCTTGAGCAGGACGAGCGGCGTGTTGCCGATCAGCGAAAGGGTATCATGCAGCGGTGCGGGTGGCGGGACGGTCTGGGTCATGGCGTGGGAGGTAATGCGCCGCCGCGCGCGCCGCAATGCAATTGCGCTTTCAAGGCTGCAAAGATGGATGTTGGCGCTGCCTACTCTCGCCCCGCCCGGATCGCGCCCGCCGCCGCAAACGGCGCAATTGCAAGCGCAGCAAGGCTCGAGGCGGCGAGGAGCAGCAGACCGCCCTCCCCGCCCGGCTGGAGCGAGCCAGCGCCGAAGATCAGCAGCGGCACCGTCAGCGGGATCGCCAGCAGCCCGCCCAGCGCTGCGCCCGCACGCAGCCCCGCCGTGAGCGCGGCGATGGTGACACCGATGGCGGCAAGGCCGGGCGTGCCGAGCAGCAGCCCCACTTCGACCGTCCACAGCTGTGCGCCATCCAGATTGAGCAGCCCTGCCGCGAGCGGCGCGGCGAGCATCAGCGGCACGCCGAAGCTGAGCCAATGGGCAACAATGCGCAAGGTGAGCACGCCTTCCTCGGCAATGCCGCGCAGGGCCCACTGGTCGAAAAACCCGGCTTCGAGATCGGGCTCCACCAGCCGGTCGAGCGGGAGGATGGCGGCGAGCAGCGCGGCAACCCAGATCACCCCTGCGCCGGTCCGGGCGAGCAGCTTTGCATCGGGCCCGACCGCGAAGGGATAGAGCATGGCGACCGCGAGGAAGAACAGCAGCGGGAGCAGCGCCCCGCCCCGCCCCGGCGCGCCCATCAGCAGCAGCGTGAGGTCGCGCCGGAAGATCGCCCACAGACTGCGGATCATCGGGCAGCCCTCACGGCAGATACTCCAGCAGCGCGAGCTTCTTCAGCCTCTGCAATTGCAAGGGCTGGTGCGAGGCGATCACAGCAATGCCGCCAAGCGCGCGGTGCGCCTCGATCGCGGCTTGTGCGCTGGCGCCCCAATGCGCGTCGAGGCCGTTCAGCGGCTCGTCGAGCAGCCAGATCCGCGCGCCGCTGGCAGCCATGCGGGCGAGCGCGGCGCGCTTCCTCTGCCCGGTGGAAAGATAGCGCACCGGCACATCGAGCAGGTCTTCGAGGCCGAAATCGGCGCGCGCTTCGCCCGCCCGGTCAATCTCGCGCCAGAAGGCCAGCGCCTCACCCAGCGGGCGGTGCGCATCGAGCGCGGGACGTTCATCGGCGAGCGCCAGCGTGCCTTCGTGCTCGACATGTCCGTTGTAGGGCCGCAGCAGGCCGGCAAGGATGCGCATGAGGCTGGACTTGCCGATGCCATTGGGGCCGGCCAACTGGAGCGCATCGCCCTGATGCAATTCAAACCCCACGCCCCGGAACAGGAGCCGGTCCCCGCGCCGACAGGCAAGATCATAGGCAGCAAGACGGGCAGGTTGCATCGCTGCGAGCGATAGGGGAAAGACCGGGGCATGCCAAGAAGACCATTGGCAAGGAGACCCTGAGAATGGCGATTGCCCAGTTGACCGAAGCCGAACGCACCGCCGCGCTTGCCGCGCTGCCCGAATGGACCCTGCGCGAAGACGGCCTCGCGATCACCCGCACCTTCCGCTTCGCCGATTTCGCCGAGGCCTTCGGCTTCATGACCCGCGTGGCGATCCTAGCCGAGAAAGCGGATCACCACCCCGAATGGTTCAACGTCTACAACCGCGTCGAGATCACGCTGACCACGCATGACGCAGGCGGTTTGAGCAAGCGCGATGTGGCGCTGGCGAGCGCAATTGACGGGTTCGGGCACTGAGCCCCCTGCAATTGCAGACCCAAGGCATTGCAGCTAAAGCCAGAATTCGAGTTCCTGCCGGGCGAAAGGATCGCGGTGTGCGCATCATTCTGGTGATCCTCAGTCTCTTTCTCGCAAGCTGCTCGCAATCCCGGATGAACGACACGCTGGCGACGCCGCAGGAAAAGGCGATCGCGACCCGGTTCATCGCGGCGCTGCAATCGGGACGGCTGGAATCGGTCAAGGCCAATCTGGAGCCACAGCTTTATACCCAGACCGACGAGATCGAGCCGCAGATCCAGCCGGGCTTGCCGAAAGAGGCAAACTACACGCTGGTGACCGTCAACGTTCAGACGAACACGGCGAACGGTGTCTCGAAGACGCTCAAGGCGTTGAACTACGAGTTCGGTGCCGGCACGAAATGGACGGTCTTCCAGATCGTCCTCAGCGATGCATCCGGCAGAACTCTGGTGATAGGCTGGCATGCCTTGCCCTCCGACCATCAGCCGACGGCGGGCGGGGACTTCACGCTCGCCGGCAAAAGTGCGCTGCACTACGCCTGGCTGGTCGCCATGGCGCTCTCGACGATCACCATCGTGTTCACGCTGATCGTTGTCGGGCGCAGCAAGGGCGTGAAGCGGCGCTGGCTCTGGGCCATCGGGTCCGCGCTCGGCCTCGGCCAGTTCACGCTCAACTGGTCGACCGGCGCCTTGATGGTTCGGCCGCTGGGCTTTTTCGTGCTCGGCAGCGCGGTGTTCAAGGCTTCCCCGTTCGATCCGTGGATGCTGTCGTTCTCGCTGCCGATCGTCGCGGTAATCTTCCTGCTGCGCCGAAAGGCGCTGATGGCGCAGCAGAACGGGACCGGGGACTTCGAGTAGGTTCCGCGCGCCCTACTCGCCCAGCGCCCCACCCTGCCTGCCAACCTGTTTGCGCAGCGCGCCGGGCATCCAGCGGGCGGCGAAGGCGAGGCGGTTGGCAGTCTTGCCGACGAGGGTGTGGAGCTTCTTGCCGTGGACGGCAGCCCAAGCCGCTTCGGCAACCGCGCTGACGGGCGTGATTTCAAGACCCGCAGCAAGCACCCCGCCGCGGATATCCTCATTCGAGGCGCGGTTGGGGGCGTGATCGAGCAGCGGGGTTTCGATGAAGCTCGGCATCAGGTCGCGCACCAAGATGCCGTCATCCCGCCACTCCGCATCGAGCGACTCGGTGATCGAACGGACGCCGAACTTGGTCGCGGAATAGATCGAGGCGCCGGGCACCCCGTAGATCCCCGCCGCGCTGGCGGTGTTGAGCAAGCAGGAACCGGGGGCCGAGGCCTTGAGGTATGGGTAGGCCGCCTGCGCGCCGAAGATCACGCCCTTGAGATTGATATCGAGCGTGCGCCCCACTTCCTCAGGCGTGCAATCGGTGATGCGCCCGCCGAGGGGAATGCCGGCGTTGTTGAACACCACATCGATCCTGCCGCCCGAGGCTTCGGCGCAATCGGCCAGTGCCACGTCCCATGCGGCGCGTTCACGCACATCCAGTTTGTGCTGCGAACTGAAACCGGCGGAGATCAGCGCGGCGGTGCCGGCCATGCCTTCCTCATCGATGTCAGCGATCCCGACGAACCAGCCTGCCCGCCCAAACCGCTCGGCCACCGCCCGCCCGATGCCAGATGCGCCGCCGGTGATGAAAATCGTCCTGTTCGCCACAACGTTGCACCCTTGGCCGTTCTCATTGCGGAAGGAGCTTACAGCGCCGGATTATCATAGCAATGCCACGTGAAGATGGCCGCCGCGCCGCGGTGCGGGCGCCAATCGTCGGCGAGAGAGCGGGCTTCCTTCTCGCTCGGCCGTTCGGCGAGGCCGAGGAGCTTTGCCATGCCCGCCTGCACGGCAAGATCGCCCGCAGGCCAGATATCGGGGCGGCCTTCCGCAAACAGCAGGTAGATTTCCGCCGACCAGCGGCCGATGCCCTTGATCCGGATGAGCTGCGCGATGGCTTCCTCGTCGTCGTCCGGCAGCGAATGAAGATCGAGTTCGCCCGTGACCACGAGTTCGCATAGCGACCGCGCATAGCCCTGCTTCTGGCGCGACAGGCCGCAGCCGCGCAGCGCATCGAAATCGGCCTCGAGCAGGTCCTGCGGCGGCAAGTCATCGCCCAGCAGCGCTCTCAGCTTGGTCCAGACCGAGGTGGCGGCAGCGACGCTGACCTGCTGGCCGATGATGGTGCGAAGGAGCGTGGCATAGCCGCGCGGGCGAATGCGCGGCTCCGGATGGCCGACGCGTGCGACGGCTTCGGCGATCCTGGGGTTGCGGGCGGCGACGTAATCAAGCCCCTCGGCGATCTGGGTGGTGGTGAGGCCCATGAGTAACAGCTTTCCTTTTGAGGCCATGATGCAGCGCAGCACCTTGCCAAAGTGGCCCCCGCGCGATAGCAGCCCAGCGCAAATGGGGCCAGAGAGCGCGGGACTCGTCCTTACGCGCGCGCTCAACAGGAGATAAGATCGATGCCGAAGCTTGTCGTGGTGAACCGCTCGGGTGAAGAATCCACTGTCGAGGCCGCTGCCGGCCTTTCGGTGATGGAAGCGATCCGCGACAACGGCTTCGACGAACTCCTCGCGCTGTGCGGCGGCTGCTGCTCGTGCGCGACCTGCCACATCTATGTCGACCCCGCCTTCGCCGAAAAGCTGCCGAAGATGAGCGAAGACGAGAACGACCTGCTCGAGAGCTCGGACCACCGCAACGACACCTCGCGCCTTTCGTGCCAGGTGCAGCTGACCGCCGATCTCGACGGCCTCAAGGTCACGATCGCTCCAGAAGATTGATCGCAGCGCGCAGCTGCGCGCGGTCATTGCCAACCAGACAGACGCCCCGGCGCAGCGATGCGCGCGGGGCGTTTTGCCGTGCGCTCCATGCCTTGCCGGCGGCGCCGCGAGTATGACTCAACCTGTCATGAAACAAGCATAAAACTGTCACCTCAAGCGCTTAGCGGGCGCAGCATTCCAAGGCTTCATGAGGGAGTTTATAATGCGCCTTGCTACCCTGCTGCTCGCCACCACTGCGTTCGCAGCCACACCCGCCTTCGCAGCCCCCGAACCGCAGGCCGCGCCTGCGGCTGAAGCTGCCGACACGCCCGCAACCGATGGCGGCGACGGTGAAGCCATCGTCGTCTACGGCACCGGCAAGACCCGTCAGGTGCAGGAACTTTCGGGCGCCGACCTTGCCATCCAGGCCGCCGGCACCAGCCCGCTTCGCGCGATCGCCAAGCTGCCTTCGGTGAACTTCCAGTCGGCCGATGCCTTCGGCACCTATGAATGGTCGACCCGCATCACGCTGCGCGGCTTCAACCAGAACCAGCTCGGCTTCAACCTCGATGGTATCCCGCTCGGCGACATGTCGTACGGCAACTACAACGGCCTGCACATCAGCCGCGCAATCACGGCCGAGAACATCGGCTCGACCGTCGTTTCGCAGGGTTCGGGCTCGATCGACACGCAGTCGACCAACAACCTCGGCGGTACGCTGAACTTCTATTCGATCGATCCCAAGAATGCGCTCGGCCTTGATGCCAGCGGCACCTATGGCTCGAACAACACCTGGCGCGGGTTCCTGCGCGGCGGCATCGGCACCGAGAGCGGCGCGCGCGCCTTCGCCTCGGTCGTCTATGCCACCACCGACAAGTGGAAGGGCGACGGCAAGCAGCGCCAGCTCAACGTCAACGCCAAGGGTATCGTGCCGCTGGGCGACGTCACGCTCGACGGCTACTTCAGCTACTCCGACCGCGCCGAGCAGGACTATCAGGACCTCAGCCTCGATCAGATCAAGCGCCTTGGCTACAACTGGGACAACTTCGGCCCCGGCAACTATGCGCTGGCGATCCAGGTGGCGGACATAGCAGCCAATCGCGGCGATACCGGCACCACCCCGCTCAACCCGGCGGCTGGCACGGTCTACCCTTCGCCGATCAAGACTGCCGACGATGCCTATTACGACGCTTCGGGCCTGCGCCGCGACACGCTGGCATCGGTTGGCCTGACCGCCCCGCTCGCACAGAATGTGACGTTCAAGGTCAAGACCTACCTGCACAAGAACGAGGGTCAGGGCACCTGGGGTTCGCCCTATGTCAACAGCCCGACCGGCGTGCCGATGGCGCTGCGCACCACCGAATACAACATCAACCGCAAGGGTGTGTTCGGCAGCCTCAACGCTGATCTGGGGATGAACAACATCACCGTCGGTGCGTGGTACGAGAACAACGATTTCGAGCAGGCGCGCCGGTTCTATGCCTACACCAGCCGCACAAATCCGGGCCGGGATCACCTGAAGTTCCAGCACGATCCGTTCTTCACGCAGTGGGACATCGCGTTCAACACCAAGACGTTCCAGTACTACGTCGAGGACGAGATCAAGCTGGGCGATGCCAGGATCAGCCTCGGCTGGAAGGGCTTCCAGGTCAACAACCACGCCACCCCGATCGTCGCGGGCGGGCGCACCCAGGGTGATCTCAAGACCACCGACTGGTTCCAGCCGCACGCGGGTATCAGCTATCGCCTCTCCAGCGAGATCGAGGCCTTCGCCGGCTTCACGCAAGTGACGCGTGCCTTCGCCTCAGCCACCACGGCAGGTCCGTTCTCCTCGAGCCAGGCCGGGTTCGACGCGATCAAGCCCTTCCTCAAGCCCGAGCAATCGGACACCTATGAGGCCGGTCTGCGCTACAACAGCGGCATCTTCCACGGCGTGCTCGCGGGCTACATCGTCAACTTCCGCAACCGCCTGCTGGCGATCCCGACCTCGGTCGGCATCGTGGGTGCGGCGAACGCGCTGCAGAACGTCGGCGGTGTACGCTCGGCCGGTATCGAGGCGAGCGGCGAACTGCGCCTTGGCCATGGCTGGTCGGCACTGGCTTCGTACAGCTACAACGACAACACCTATCGCAACGACGTGGTGATCCGCGCCAATGGCACGGTGACCACGATCCCGACCGCGGGCAAGACCGTCACCGACAGCCCTAAGCACCTTGTGCACGGCGAGATTTCGTACGATCAGGGCCCGCTCTATGGCCGCGTCGGGGTCGACTACATGTCGAAGCGCTACTTCACCTACACCAACGACCAGTCGGTGCCGGGTCGTGCGCTAGTCGATGCGACGATCGGCTACCGCTTCGATCTGGGCCTGCGCAAGCCGGTTGAGCTGCAGGTCAACGCGACCAACCTCTTCGACAAGAGCTATGTCGCCACGATCGGTTCGAACGGCTTCGGCAATAGCGGCGACAACCAGACGCTGCTCGCCGGTGCTCCCCGGCAGGTCTTTGCAACTGTGAAGGTAGGTTTCTGATGATGCGACGCGCGCTCCCTCTCGCTTTTCTCGCTGCTCTTGCGGGTAGTGCACTGGCAGGGGAAGCGCGCGCCGCTCCCGTCCTGCTCATCTCGATCGACGGGCTTCGCCCCGGCGACGTGCTTGATGCAGAGGCGCGCGGCCTCAGGGTTTCGAGCCTGCGCCGCTTTGTTGACGAAGGCAGCTATGCCACCGGCGTGGTCGGCGTGCTGCCTTCGGTCACTTATCCCAGCCACACCACGCTGATTACCGGCGTATCGCCCGCCAAGCACGGCATCGTGAACAACACGACCTTCGATCCCATGCAGATCAACCAGAGCGGCTGGTTCTGGTATGCCGAGGACAACAAGGCACGCACGCTGTGGGATGCCGCACACGATGCGGGGCTCACCACGGGCAACGTCCACTGGCCGGTTTCCGTGGCGGCCAAGAACGTGACATGGAACCTGCCGCAGATCTGGCGCACCGGCCATGAGGACGACCGCAAGTTGGTCAAGGCGCTGGCAACTCCGGGGCTGGTGACCGAACTCGAGACATCGACCGGCGCAGGCTATGCCGATGGCAAGTCGGAGGACGTGCTGGGAGACCAGATCCGCACCGAATTCGCCGTCGACATGATCGTGAAGCACCAGCCTGGCTTCATGACGATGTATCTCGCCGCGCTCGACCATATGCAGCACGAAACCGGACCCGGCTCAGCGGAATCGCATGCCGCGCTTGAACAGATCGACGGGTTCGTTGGCGAACTCGTGGCGGCGGAACTGGAGGCGCACCCCGATGCGGTGATCGCGCTCGTCAGCGACCACGGCTTCGCGCCGGTGGATACCGTCATCAACCTCTACCGCCCGTTCATCGATGCCGGCCTCGTCACGCTGGGAGCAGACGGCAAGATCGCTTCTGCCGATGCGACGCCGTGGGGCTCGGGCGGATCGTTCGCGATCCGGCTGGCGCGGCCGAACGACGCTGCGCTCAAAGCCCGGGTCAAGGCTGTGCTCGACAAGCTGGCCGCCGACCCCGCCGCACGGTTCGACCGCGTGATCGAAGGGCCCGAAATTGCAAAGGAAGGCGCCAATCCCGACGCGAGCTTTTATGTGAACCTCAAGCTCGGCGCCGTGGCAGGGCCATTCGTGAACGGTACCCTGCCGCTCTCCTTCCCCTCACCGCTGAAGGGCATGCACGGCTATTTCCCCGCCGCGCCCGAGATGCGCTCCACCTTCATGATCATGGGCCAGGGCATTCCCAAGGGGCGCAAGCTGGGCGAGATCGATATGCGCGCGATTGCCCCGACGCTGGCCAAGCTGATGGGTGGCTCGCTGCCAGATGCGGAAAAGCCCGCGATCAGTTTCGGGAAGTAGGCGCTACCAACCGCGGCTGCCGGGTCCACCCTTGAAGGGCCCGGCGACCGCGCTGGTGATCCAGCCGCCGTAGAATTCGCCCGGCTGCGGCACCACCGTCTCGCCATCGACGCTGCACCGATCGAACGGCGCGGCATAGAATGCGACATGATCCTTGAGCGCGAGGAAACCGCGCGTCGGATTGGGGTAGCTCCAGCCGACATGGGGGAGGACTTCACCGTCCACCACCACGTCCCAATAGATCGCCGCGCCCTTCCATTCGCACAGCGAGGAGCCGGAAGCGCGGCGCAGCACACCCGGTTCGATGTCGTCCGGATGGATGTAGTAGCTCGGTGGATGGCTGGTCTCGAGCGTCTGCACGGAGCGGCGTGTATCAGCGATGATCCGTCCGCGATGTTCGATCACGACGTGTGCGGAGCAGGCCCGCGCCACGGCAGGGCGAGGATAGTCCCAGACGCTTTCCTGCCCCGGACCGACCGGATCAGGCTTTGGCCACATTACAGACGCAGCCCCGCCGTCTCGGGCAGGCCGCTCATCAGGTTGAGGCTCTGCACCGCCGCGCCGCTCGCGCCCTTGCCGAGGTTGTCGAGCAGGGCGACGAGGCGGGCCTGCGAGCCGTCGTTGCTGCCGAAGACGTAGAGGTCCAGCCCGTCACGCGGCGCGTCAGAGCGGCGCAGGAGCAGTTCATCGGGCACGCCATCGCGCACGCGCACCAGCGGGCTGCCTTCGTAAAACGCCTTGAGTGCATCACGCAACGCATCGGGTGCAGCGGCGCCGGGAATGGCTGCAATCGGCACCGGCACTTCCACGACCATGCCGCGATGCGCAGGAACCACTGCGGGCGAGAAGATCGGCGCATGCTTGAGGCCGGCATGGCCCTGCATTTCGGCGATATGTTTGTGCCCAAGGCCAAGGCCATAGGCACGGAAGGCGATATCGGTATCGTCCTCGAACCGGGCAATCAGCGCCTTGCCGCCGCCCGAATAGCCCGAGACGGCGTTGACCGTGTAGGGCCAGTCCGCCGGGAGCAGGCCAACGCGAAGCAGCGGCACGAGCAGGCCGAGGAAACCGGTGGGGTAGCAGCCGGGGTTCGAGACGCGGGTTGCCTGCGCCACCGTTTCACGGCCGACCATTTCGGGAAAGCCGTAAGTCCAGCCCGGCGCGACACGGAATGCGGTCGAGGCATCGATCACGCGGGTGCGGTCGTTGGCGATCAGCGAGACGGCTTCGCGGGCGGCGTCATCGGGCAGGCACAGGATGGCGACATCCGCCGCATTGAGGGCCTCCGCACGCGCCCCTGCATCCTTGCGCTCGGCATCGCTCAGCGCGATCAGGCTGAACTCGCTCCGGCCCGCAAGCCGATCGGCGATCTCAAGTCCGGTCGTCCCCGCCGCGCCGTCGATGAAGACCTGTGTGGTCATGGCTCCAGCGCCGTCAGCGGGAGATAGCCGACGAGGCCGTCTTCGCCCTGCTGTCCCCAAGCCCAGCCGCCCGCCTTGTCGAGCAGGTTGAAGATTTCGCCCGCCGGCAGGGAACCAATCGCCTCGGCATCCTCGCGGCCTGCGTTCCGCAGCACTGCCCCGGCGGCACCCACGGCGCGCGGCATCGGCACGGCATAGTGCGATACAAAGACCTGCCCGGCATAGCGGATATGCGCGACATCGCCGCGCACCGCGCGGTTGTGCGCATGGGCATCTGCCTTGGGAGCAGGCCCCGTCAGCGCATGCGACGTCTTCAGGCTGGGCAGGATGAGATCGTTCACGTCAGGCTTTCCGGCAAATGCGAAAGCGCGCCGCTTAGAGGCATCCGGCTCCGGGTTCAAGGCGCGCCGGTCCTGCCTGATTGGCCAAAACGAGACTGGATCAGCCCCCACGCCGCGCGCAGGCCCAGCGCCTCGCCGCCCTTGGGTCGGCCGGGCTTGCTGGCAGGGCGCCAGGCGAACGTATCAAAGTGCGCCCAATCAACGCCTTCCGCCACGAACCGGTCCAGAAACAGCGCCGCGACGGTCGCCCCGGCAAATCCGCCGGAAGGGCTGTTTTGCAGATCGGCGACATCGGATTTGAGCATTTCCCGATAGCCATCGTGGAGCGGCAGCCGCCAGCACGGATCGTCGCGCTCCAGCCCGGCAGCGAGCAGGCCGTTCGCCGTCTCGTCGGTGCGGGCGAACATGGCCGGCAGATCAGGGCCAAGCGCCACGCGCGCCGCGCCGGTCAACGTGGCGAAATCGATCATCAGTTCAGGCTTGGTCTCGCAGGCGCGGACCAGCGCATCGCCCAGCACCAGCCGCCCTTCGGCATCGGTATTGGTGATCTCCACCGAAAGCCCCGCGCGCGAGCGCAGCACATCGCCGGGGCGGAAGGCATTGCCGGAAACCGCGTTTTCCACCGCCGGGACCAGCACATGCAGCCGCACCGGGAGCCCCGCGCCCATCACGAGGCCCGCCAGCGCCAGCGCATGAGCGGCGCCGCCCATGTCCTTCTTCATCAGCGCCATCGCCGAACTCGGCTTCATGTCCAGCCCGCCGGAATCGAAGCACACCCCCTTGCCGACGATGGCAAGGCGCGGGTGCGCCGGATCGCCCCATTCGATCTCGATCAGCCGGGGTGCATGGCTGCGGGCAGCGGCGCGGCCCACCGCGTGGACCATCGGATAGTCACGCTCAAGAGCATCGCCCGAGATAACGTGGATCACGCCGTGATGCGCCTTGGCAAGCGCGCGTGCCTCTGCCTCCAGCTGTGCGGGGCCCATGTCCTCCGCCGGGGTATTGACCAGATCGCGCACGCGGATGACCGCATCAGCCTCGGCCTGCGCTGCGTTCATCGCACCAAGCGCGCCCGTTAGCAGCAGGCGCGCGCCCTTTTCGGACGGCTCGCTGCGATAGCGGTCGAAGCGATACTGCGCGAGCCGCCAGCCGATCAGCGCGGGCCCCTCCGCACCGGGATTGGCGAGGCGGTAGGTGCCTGCCGGCAGCCGTTCCGCCAGCGGCGCGAGGCACCAGCTGGAAAGCCGTGCCGGATCGGAAACGCCCGCCACCGCGAACCAGCCTTCCCCCGCACCGGCGGCATCGGGAACGATGGCGGTCTCGCCAGCCCCGCCCTCGAAGCCTTGCCCCGCCAGCACCGCGCGCTGCGCAGCGGTCAGGCCGGCAAGCCAGCCGGGCAGGCTCTGCTTGTCGATCAGGTGGAGCGGAATGGCCTTTTGGCCACGATCGGGCTGGATCAGTGCATCAAGCTGGGTCATCGTACCTTTGATGCTTGCCGCAGCTTGGCGGTGAGTGCGAGAGGAAATTGCATGCGCCGCTTGGCTTTAGCACTTGCACTGATCCCGCTGCTGGCCGGTTGCCAGAAATCCGCCGAGCCCGGCAAGGCTACCGCCGGTGCTGCGGCGAGCGCCTCTGCGGTGCCCCCCGCCCCGCCCGCGCCGCCCGTTTCGAGTGCGGAGGCACGCAAGGTCAGCGAGAAGAACGACCTCTATGAGTTCGCCTACAGCTACCCCGCTGCGGCAGCTGCCCTTCCCGGCTTGCGCGACTGGCTGGAAGCCGACCTTGCCCGCACCAAGGCCGACCTCGCCAGCGAGGCGAAGGAAGCCGCCAAGGATGCCAAGGCCGAGGCCATCTCGTTCAACGCCTACGAGAGCGAGACCGAATGGCAGGTGGTGACCGACCTGCCCGGCTGGCTCAGCCTCTCCGCGCAGATCTACCTCTTCAGCGGAGGCGCCCACGGCAATACGGCGTTCCAGACGATCCTCTGGGACAAGTCCGCCGGCAAGCGCCGCTCCGTGATCGACCTGTTCACATCGCCCGCCGCGCTGAGGCGTGCAGTCCAGGGCCCGTTCTGCGCCGCGCTCGGCAAGGAACGGGCCAAACGGCGCGAAGGCGACGAGGTGTGGGATGATCCGGACGATCCCTTCGTGAAGTGCATCGATCCGCTTGAGGAAGTGGTGATCCTGGGATCGAAGGGCCGCATCGGCTTCGATCGGATCGGCTTCCTGATCGCGCCCTACGACGCCGGACCATATGCCGAAGGAACCTATGAAGTGACGCTGCCTGTCACCCCCGCGGTGCTCGCTGCGGTCAAACCGGAATTCAAGGCCGCGTTTGTGGCTCCGTGATCTCGCATTTCAGGGCGAGACACGCTACATGACCGGGATGACCGACTATGTGATCGCCGATGAAACCGATGTGATGCCGCGCGACGGCACCATCAAACTGCATGGCCCCGCAGGCTTTGAAGGCATGCGCAAGGCCGGGCGCCTCGCCGCCGAGATTCTCGATGCGCTGGCGCCGCTGGTGCAACCGGGCGTCTCGACCGCCGCACTCGATGATGTGGTGCGGCAGATGACGCTGGATGGCGGCGCCATTCCGGCGACGCTGGGCTACCGCGGCTACACCCATTCGTGCTGCATCTCGATCAATCACGTGGTGTGCCACGGCATTCCGTCCGATGCGCGGATCCTGCGCGAAGGCGATATCGTGAACATCGATGTCACCCCGCTGCTCGATGGCTGGCACGGCGATTCCAGCCGCATGTACCTCGTCGGCGATGTCGCGCTGAAGGCGCGGCGACTGGTCGACGTGACCTACGAATGCCTGATGATCGGCATCGAGCAAGTGAAGCCCGGCGCGCGGCTCGGCGATATCGGCGCGGCTATCCAAGCCCATGCCGAACGCCACCGCTACGGCGTGGTGCGCGAATTCTGCGGCCACGGCCTCGGCCGCCTGTTCCACGATGCGCCCGAAGTGATCCACGCCGCGCACAAGGGCACCGGCCCGGAACTGCGCCCCGGCATGTTCTTCACGATCGAACCGATGATCAATCTCGGCAAGCCGGGCGTAAAACTGCTCGACGACGGCTGGACGGCAGTAACGCGCGACCGTTCGCTCTCCGCGCAGTTCGAACATTCGATCGGCGTGACGGAAACGGGCTGCGAGATCTTCACGCTGAGCCCCAAGGGCCTGCACCAGCCGCCTTACGCGGGGTAACCCCCAGATACATCTGCCTAAAAATTAGGCAGCGCTTGCGCAAATCTTGTGCACCAAACCATCCCGACTGCGCAACTTGCGCAATGCGGGTGCGCTTACGCGCCTTGTATTCTTGCCGGAGTGGCCGTTTTCCGGCTTCCGCGCGCCACATTCCTGTCCTAGTGGAGGGTAGTACCCGCGTGGCACGATTCTTGGATAGTTGATCCTGTATCGGGCTCCGTACGAATACCAACACCGCCGGTCAGGACTTGAGGGTCCGGAACCGGTCTGCCTGCAGGGAATGATCGAGTGAAAAAGGTCGAAGCGATCATCAAGCCCTTCAAGCTGGACGAGGTGAAGGAAGCGCTCCACGAAATCGGCGTTTCCGGCATCACCGTCACCGAAGCCAAGGGCTTCGGCCGGCAGAAGGGCCATACCGAACTCTATCGCGGCGCCGAATATGTCGTCGATTTCCTGCCCAAGGTGAAACTCGAAGTCGTGGTGGGCGACGCCATGGTCGACCGTGTGGTCGAGGCGATCGCCAGCGCCGCGCAGACGGGGCGCATCGGCGATGGCAAGATCTTCGTGTTCGCGGTCGAGAGCGCGCTGCGCATCCGTACCGGCGAACGCGATAACGACGCGATCTAGGACCCGGAAAACCTCAACCGGAGGCAGCTGCGGGCCGGCGGCTTCTCCAAACCTGAAACCACTGAGCGCCCCGGCACGGGCCGAGGCCAGTTAAAGGACCAGCGATGGCTACTGCAAAGGACATTCTCGCCCGCATCAAGGACGAGGAAATCGAATGGGTTGATCTGCGTTTCACCGACCCGAAGGGCAAGTGGCAGCACCTCACGATGGTTTCGTCGGTGCTCGGCGAGGACGAACTCGAAGACGGCCTGATGTTTGACGGCTCCTCGATCGAGGGCTGGAAGGCCATCAACGAATCCGACATGATCCTGAAGCCGGACCTCGACGCGGTCTACATCGATCCGTTCTCGGCCACCCCGATGCTGATCATCTGCTGCGACATCGTCGAGCCCTCGACTGGCGAACTCTACGCCCGCGATCCGCGTTCGACCGCCAAGCGCGCTGAAGCCTTCGTCAAGGCGAGCGGCACGGGCGACACCGTCTACGTCGGTCCCGAAGCCGAATTCTTCATCTTCGATGACGTCAAGTTCTACGACGGCTACGATGGCAACGGCTTCCGTATCGACGACGTCGAACTGCCGACCAACTCGAACAAGGACTACGAAGGCGGCAACCTCGCCCACCGTCCGCGCGCCAAGGGCGGCTACTTCCCGGTCGCGCCGGTCGACAGCTGCGTCGACATCCGCGCCGAGATGGTCCGCACCATGATCGACATGGGCCTGCCCTGCGACAAGCACCACCACGAAGTGGCCTCGGCCCAGCACGAGCTCGGCCTCACCTTCGGCACGCTCGTCCAGACCGCCGACCGCATGCAGGTCTACAAGTACGTCGTCCATCAGGTCGCGCAGGCCTACGGCAAGACCGCCACGTTCATGCCCAAGCCGATCAAGTCGGACAACGGCAGCGGCATGCACACCCACATCTCGATCTGGGATCAGGGCAAGCCGCTCTTCGCCGGTAACGGCTATGCCGGCCTGTCGGACATGTGCCTCTACTTCATCGGCGGCGTGATCAAGCACGCGAAGGCCCTCAACGCCTTCACCAACCCGACCACCAACAGCTACAAGCGTCTGGTGCCGGGCTTCGAAGCCCCCGTGCTGCTCGCCTACTCGGCGCGCAACCGTTCGGCCTCGTGCCGCATCCCTTATGGTTCGGGTGCCAAGGCAAAGCGCGTGGAATTCCGTTTCCCCGACGCGATGGCCAACCCCTACCTGTGCTACGCCGCGCTGCTCATGGCCGGCCTCGACGGGATCAAGAACAAGATCCACCCGGGCGAAGCCATGGACAAGAACCTCTACGATCTGCCGCCGGCCGAACTCGCCGAAGTGCCGACCGTCTGCGGTTCGCTCCGCGAAGCGCTGAACTCGCTCGAGGCTGACCACGACTTCCTGCTCCAGGGCGGCGTGTTCACCAAGGACCAGATCGAAGCCTACATCGAACTGAAGTGGCCCGAAGTGATGCGCTGGGAAACCACGCCGTCGGCCGTCGAATTCGACATGTACTACAGCGCCTGATTTCATCAGATCAGCGCTTGGTCAGAAAGAGGCGTCCGGGAAACCGGGCGCCTTTTTCGTTTGGAGGCAAGGAGGAGTGGTGCCTCCGGCGGGCAGGCCGTCGGGCTTTTGCGGGGCGCTGTGATCTTTTCCACAGCCCCCGCCCGACTCGGGACGAACCGAGATTGCCGCCCGATGAACGGAAGGGGCGCGGACTCCTCGAATCGGCTGTGATCCTTAGAGATGCTGCACATGCACAAGACCATAATCGCAGCATGCATCGTCCTCCTGTCGCTCTTCGCGCTGCCTTCGGCGGCCAACGCGCGGCTCCAGTGCGTGACGTATGCGCGTCAGGTTTCCGAAGTGCAGCTCAGCGGAAATGCGCGTGATTGGTGGGGCCATGCCGAAGGCCGTTATGATCGCGGCCAGACGCCCAAGGTTGGCGCGGTCCTCGCGTTCGCTGGCACCCGTTCGATGCCCTATGGCCACGTCGCCGTCGTCAACAAGGTCGTCGACAGCCGTCACATCCTGATCAATCACGCCAACTGGTCGCGCCCGGGCATGGTCGAGCGCGGCGTGATGGCGGTGGACGTTTCCGCCGCTGGCGACTGGAGCGAAGTGCGCGTGTGGTATGCGCCGACCCGCTCGCTGGGCCTGCGCCCGAGCACGGCAAAGGGCTTCATCTATCCGCGCACCGTGACTGCCAGCGCCGACAACGCCGGTTCGACCAAGGGCTGAGCCGGCGGTTCAGGCGGCAAGCCACCACTGCGCCTGCGCGGGTTGACTTCCGCGATCTCGATCACGACGTTGGCCCTCCACGGTTGGGGCAATCAGCGATGAGCAGGTGCGTGAAAGCCGGTCTTGTGGTGATGGCCGCCGGATGGGCGCCATTGCTTTATGAAATCGCGTTCGGACCCGCGGACAGCAACCCGATCGGACTGGGCTTGCTGATGGTTATCGCGACAGCGATAGCCTTGATCCTGTTCGCGATTGCGGGGCTGCGCACCTTTTTCCGCTCGACCTGATCACCGCAGCGCGGGATTGATCGCCCGCTTCAGGATGCGCGCCGCACCAGTGCTTCGGCATCCCGTTCCGCCAACAGCGTGCGGGCTTCTTCGGCAGGCAGTGCGGCCCAGAACAGGTAGCCCTGCACCAGCTCGCAGCCGGCAGCTTGCACCAGCAGGCGCTGCACTTCGGTTTCGACGCCTTCCGCCACGACCTTCATGCGCAGGGTCTTGCCCAGCGTGGTGATGGCGCAAAGGATCGAGTGGGCATCCCGGTCACGCTCGATGTTGGAGACGAAGGAGCGGTCGATCTTGATCCGGTCGAACTGGAACGAGCGCAGGTATGACAGCGAGGAATAGCCGATCCCGAAATCATCGAGCGCGACGCGGATGCCCATGTGGTTGAGTTCGCGCAGCACGCCGATCACGTGCGCGCTGCGATCGAGCATGACGCCTTCGGTCACTTCGAACACCAGCCGCTGCGGGTCCATCCCCGTTTCTTCGAGCAGCCCTGCGAGCATCGGCAGGAAATCGCCCGCCATGATCTGCAGCGGTGAAAGATTGACCGAGATGTCACAATCCGGCCAACTGCGGCATTCGGTGAAGACATGGCGCAGCACCCAGGTGCCGAGCGGGATCATCAACCCGCCCTGTTCGGCGATTGGCACAAACAGGTCCGGACGGATCTCGCCGCGCTCGGGGTGGTTCCACCGCAGCAAGGCCTCGAATCCGTTGATCGTACCAGTGCCGGTCTCGACCACCGGCTGGTAGGCAACCGACAGCTCGCCGCGCGTGATCGCGAGGCGCAGCTCCATTTCCATCTCGCGGCGCAGTTTCACGCTGGCGTCCATGTCCGGCGTGAAGCGGCGATAGCGCCCGCGGCCGCGCTGCTTGGCGCGGTAGAGCGCGATATCAGCGCGGCGGAGCAGTTCGCCCGGATCCTCGCTCTGTTCGGGCCCCCAGCTGATCCCGCAGGAGACCGAGACTTCCAGCGTGTTGCCGGAAATCACGAAGGGTTTGCGCATCAGCGAAATGATCTTGCTGCCGAGGCGATCCGCCGCGCGCGCACCAGCCTCGCTGGCATGCAGCAGCACGAATTCGTCCCCGCCGAAGCGCGCGATGAAAGCATCGCGCGGCAGGGCTTCGCGCAGGCGATGGGCGACCATGCGAACCAGTTCGTCGCCGACGTGGTGGCCCATCGTATCGTTCACCAGCTTGAAGCCGTCGATATCGATATAGGCGACGAAGAGGTTGCCTTTTGCCTCACCCTCGATGAATTCGCTCAGCAGGGAACGCAGGCGCTGCATGTAATAGACGCGGTTGGGGAGGCCGGTCATGGCATCGTGCAGGGCGTTGTGCTGGGCCTGCGCCTCGCTGGCCTTGAGCTCGTTTGCCGTCAGCCGCATGCGCCGCACGATCACCGCGCCGCCCGCGACGACGCCGAGGAAGAACAGGATGAACGTCGCCAGCACCGGCGCGGTACGTCGGACGATCTTCGGGCCGGGCACTTTGGCGGTCCAGGTGATCCAGCCGATGTGATCGCCAAACGCCGTGCTGAGCGGAACCGCGTTGGCCGCGCCGATCCGCGCATCATCGGGCACGAAGCTGATGTCACTCAGGACCAGATCACCACCCATCTTGGTAAGGATCGAGCCATCGAGATAGCGCAGCGTGGCGACGTAATTGGGCTCGCGTCGCAGCAGGCTGTAATCGTTGTCCGGCACGATCGAGATGACCGACAGGAAAGCCGGCCGGCCATGGCGCAAGACCGGCGTTGCTGCCCAGCGGTTGAGCGGCTGACCCGAAGCCGCAACCGGCCAATCGATATCGTCCAGCTTCTTCATAGCCGCGATGCGCCCGCCCAGCGGCACATTGTGCCTGGCCCGGCCGATCAGGTCCTCGACGTGCCAGCGCACTTCCTGATACCCGACGTCTCCGGTCGGCCGGCCCTGCGCCCAGCCGTGGACCAGCGAGCCATCCGGGCGGACCAGAAACATCGCATCGGTCTCAAGGTTGTTCCACACGAAATCGCCGAGGAAGTGGTTGGCCCAGGTTTCGTTGTCGGCCAGCACGGCATTGCGCATGGCATCGTCCCAGGTGAGCTGCACCTTCTGCGCTGCCACGATCGAGCTGCCGAGTTGATCGAGATAGCGCGTCACCAGCACGCGCTCGTCTTCGCGGGCCAGTTCGTCGGCTATGCGCGTCGAGCGGGAGAAAACGGCGACCAGCAGGGCCGACAGAGCGATCAGCGCCAGGAAGGTCGCAAGCGCAATCCAGCCGGTGCGCAAGT
Source organism: Novosphingobium sediminis (assembly GCF_007991615.1). Classification (GTDB taxonomy): domain Bacteria; phylum Pseudomonadota; class Alphaproteobacteria; order Sphingomonadales; family Sphingomonadaceae; genus Novosphingobium; species Novosphingobium sediminis. Next base: position 63,321 of record NZ_BJYR01000007.1, read on the forward strand.
TGCGCACCGACGGACGCCCAGCGGTTCCGCGGCTGATGGTATCCAGACCCATTTGACCAGACATAGGGAAAGGATGGAAAGAAACGGTTATCGCCGGTTACGCACTGAAGAGATCGATGTTCAGATAATGGCGAGGTTTCGGCCTATCTAAACGGTTAGCATGGCCGTTCCGGCCAATCCTTGCGCTAGCATCGGGCGATCGCCAAATACGTTGCAATCACATACCGGACTTGCCATCGTCAGCCGGAACCCCTCAATCGTTTGGCAACCTAACAACTTTGGGAGAACACCGATGCGTGAGCATCTCCAGCACTACATCAACGGCGCCTGGGTCGACAGCGAAGGCGGCAAGCGCCACGAAGTGATCAATCCGGCAACCGAAGAGGCCTGCGCGGTCATCACGCTCGGCAGCCAGGCCGATGTCGACAAGGCCGTTGCTGCTGCAAAGGCCGCCTTCCCCGCCTTTGCCGGTATGCCGGTTGAGGAACGCAAGGCGCTGCTTCAGCGCATTCTCGCCGAATACAAGAAGCGCATCCCGGATTTCGCCAAGGTCATCAGCGAGGAAATGGGCGCCCCGATCGGATTCGCCGGCACCGCGCAGGTGGGCGCTGGCATGGGCTATATCCTCGGCACGCTGGAAGCGCTGGAAGACTTCGTGTGGGAGCATCCGGTCCCCGGTGCCAATGCGCGCTTCGTGCATGAGCCGATCGGCGTCGTCGCGGCGATCACGCCGTGGAACTGGCCGCTCAACCAGATCTGTGCCAAGATCGCCCCGTGCATTGCGGCTGGCAACACAGTCGTGCTCAAGCCTTCGGAAGAGTGCCCCTCGAACGCGGTGATCATCGCCGAAGTCATGCATGCTGCGGGCGTGCCGGCCGGCGTGTTCAACCTCGTCCAGGGTGATGGCCCCGGCGTCGGCGTGGCGCTGACGGTCCACCCCGATGTCGATATGGTGAGCTTCACCGGCTCGACCCGCGCGGGCATCCAGATTGCCAAGAACGCGGCTGACACGGTCAAGCGCGTGCACCAGGAACTTGGCGGCAAGTCGCCCAACCTCGTGCTCGAAGACGCCGACTTTGCCGCGACGCTGCCTGCCACGCTGCAGGGCGTGGTTGCCAACACCGGCCAGAGCTGCATCGCGCCGACCCGCATCCTCGTGCCCAAGTCGCGCAAGGAAGAGGCCGAGACCTTCGTGAAGAACTACTTCGCGGCGGTGAAGGTCGGCAGCCCCGAAGAAGACGGCGCGCACATTGGGCCTGTCGTCAACAAGGCGCAGTGGACCAAGATCCAGTCGCTGATCGACACCTCGATCGCCGAGGGTGCAGCGCTGCTCGAAGGCGGACCGGGCCTGCCGGACAACGTCAACCGCGGCTACTACATCCGCCCGACCGTGTTCTCGGACGTGACGCCGGACATGACGATCTTCCGCGAGGAAACCTTCGGCCCCGTCGCCACGATCACCACCTATGATGGCATCGAAGATGGCATCGAGCTCGCCAACCGCACGGCCTACGGGCTTTCGGCGGTCGTCACCGGCGATCCCGAGACCGCCAAGGGCATCGTCGGCCGCCTGCGCGCAGGCCTCGTCGCGGTGAACCAGTGGGGCGGCGTCAAGGGCGGTGCCTTCGGCGGCTACAAGCAGTCCGGCAATGGCCGCGAAGGCGGCGTCTACGGCCTCAAGGACTTCATGGAACTGAAGACCATCGCGGGCGCCTGATCGCCCTGCGACGACTGTAACAAGACCCCGCGCTGCCCAGGGCAGCGCGGGGTTTTTGTTTGCCCGCCGGTTTTAGTAGTCCTTGGACGCCTTGAGGTTGAGGCTTTCGTCGCCAATCGTGGAGACGGTGCCCAGGAGCACCAGCCAGCGCGTCATGCGGAATTCGACAGACGTCGCGCTGTAGCCACGCCCGTCGGTGATGAGTTCGACGAAAACGCGCCTGCCGAGGTACTTGCCGACCGCGATCGATGTGCTGCGGCCGACCGAGGCATCGGCACTGATGATGCGCAGGCGGTCCAGACCGATCGCGCTGCGCAGCTTGTTGATCGGATCGAGCCCTCCACCGCTGCGGAAGCTGGCGAGCGCCGAGGCGAGCTGCACGGCCTCCGGCGCTGAAATCTGGGTGATCGAGCTGCCAAACAGCATGCGGGAAAGCAGTTCTTCCTCGGGCAGAGCCGGGACAGAGCTGAACGTGATCTGCGGCTTCAGCGCAGAACCGCTGATCGCGATCTTGGCAGTCACCCCGTTGGCATCGCCTTCCGCGACGATATCAAGCCGCGGATCGACCGGCACTTCGCCGACAAAGCGGATGCGCCCGCGCGTCAGATCAAAGCGCCGTCCGGCAAATTCATAACTGCCGCGCACAAGATCGGCGCTGCCGAAGATCTGCGGATTGGCGGTATCGCCGCGCAGGCGAACATCCGCGCCCCATTCGCTTTCAAGGCCAAGCCCGCGCACATCGATGCGGTCCGCGCCGGCGGCGTCGATCAGGTACTTCCACGGCGTGTAGGGCACGCGCGGCGGGGCCACGTCGGCGCGCTGATTGCTCTCGTGCGTGGTGATCGCGGGCAGCGCTTCGGTCACATTGGCGCGGCCCAGCGTCCAGCGCGCACGGTCAATATGGACGCGCCCGGCGATGGTGCCGCCAATGCCATCGGAAACGAGGCGCAGCGGGCCGGTCACGGTTGCGGCCATGTCGTCGCGGTTGATGAGCTGGGCGTTTGTTGCCGCCAGCCGGAGGTCGAGCCCGACGCCGCGCGTCGCCGCGTTGGAAAGATCGACAATGCCGCTGCCGCTGACAGTGCCGCCGCCCGCCGTGGTCCCGCTGAAATGCGCGAGGCTGAGCCGCGCATCGGCAAAGCTGCCGAGCGCCTCGACATCGCGCACATCGGAGCCCGTCAGGTTCGATTGCACGCGCAGCGCCCGGGTGGCGACCGCCCCGGTGATCACCGGGTGATCGAGCGAGCCCGTCACGCTTGCTGCCGCGCCCAGCGGACCGGTGAGGTCGATCACCTCGATGGCGGCAAGCCGCCACAGCGATTCCGCAGGGCCGCTGTAGCGCAGTTCGGCCTTGAGGCTGCCACCGCGCAGCCGCTCGAGCATAGTGCCGCCGCGCGGCAGATCGGAAACCAGCGCCTGCACCCGCCCGCGCATCGCCGCGCCCTCGCGCGCCACCGCGCGGACTTGCAGCGCGGCAGGATCGAGCGAGGCCACGAGCGCAAGGTCAAGCGGCCTTGAGGTCAGGACGAGGCCCGAACGAGTGAGGCCCTTTACCTCAACGGCGGCATGACCCGATGGAGCACCGAGATGGTCGTTCTCGTAATCGATCACGCCTGAGGCGAGCCCTCCGAGCCCGAGATCAGGAAGCACGATATCAAGCACCGAAAGCGGCATGCGTGAAAGCATCAGCTTGAGCTTGGTCGCCCCGCCGAGCACGTGGCCGCTGGCAATTACGCTGCCCCGGCCGAAATCGATCTGGGTGGGTTCGAGCCGCCAGCCTGCCGCAACGCCCCCGCCCGCCTCATCCGGTTCGCGTTCCAGCACTGCACGGCGGGGCATGGAAATGATGCGGCCGGCATAATCACCCGCGACGAAGGCGATGATCTTGTCGGGCGAGAAGGCGGCGGTCCCTTGCAAGGCAAAGCTCGTCCCGCGCCGTCCGGCCAGCGAGGCGGTGACGCTGCCCGAACCGTTGACGAGCGCCACGTCTGCCGCGAGGCGGCCGATGAAGAGCTTGCCCGCGCTGATCCCCTCAGCCTTGAGCGAAGCCTGCAGCGTGCTGTCGCCGCCCTCGATCCGGCCTTCGGCGGTGATCTCGGCATTGCCGACCGCGATGGGGTTGTCGCCGCCAAAGCGCGCGCCGCGCGCGGTTATCGCGGCCTTGAGCACCTGCCCTGCACCGTCGGGCGCGAAGTCGATCGTGCCCTTCACGCCGCCCCCGGCGAGCGCCAGACTCCCCGTCGCGCCCTCCTTGGCAATCCCCACGCTGCCGGTGATCTCGGTCTGGTAGACGTTGAAGCGCTCGATGCCGAGCCGCACTGGCCCATCCTTGGGCGCAGTGAGCATGATGAGACCGCTGAACGCCCCGAGGCGGGACTCGCCCTTGGTTTCGATGCGGAAGCCCTCGCCTTCGGCGCTCAACGCGAGGCGCACGTCCTTGAGGCTTGCGGCTGGCAGCGGATTGGCCAGCACGAGTGTGGCGTTGGGGCCATCCTCAGTCAGCGCGGCATCGAAGGTGAAGCTGCCATAGTCGATGTGGCGCCCCGAACCCGAAAGCGTCGCTTCACCGCCGCGCAAAGCCTCGCCGTGCAGCGCAAGGCTCAGCTTGGTGGACGTGAGGTTCGCGTTCTGCACCACGAAGGGCTGCGATCCGCCCGCCGTCAGCGCGGCGCGCACCCGCACGTTGCCGCCGGTCAGATTGGCGAGCGTGGCGTTGTCGATCCGCGCCAGACGGCCCGCACCATCGGCGGTGAGCGACCAGCTTTGACCGCCGCCGATTGTGAGCGCAATCCGCGCCTCGCCGTCGGCGAGTCCCAGATCAGGCAGCGCGATTCCCCGCGCCGTGACGGGCCCCGAAAGCGCAAAGCGGCTGCGCGCGAGATCGCCATCGAGCGCCAGCCGCGCCGAGGCGCCCTTCAGCGTGAGATCGAGGCGGTCCGCTGTGAGCTTGTTGCCCGCCAGCACGAGATCGCCCGACAGCCGTGCCCCCGGCAATCGTGGATCGACCATCGCCTGCCCGGTCTTCAGCAGTTGCGCGGTGAGCGCGAGCGGCAGGCGCAGGCGCTTGCCATCCCAATAGGCGGTGCCTGCCGTGCGCAGCCCTTCGGCGAGGACCGGGCCGCTGCGCAGCCGCGCCGCGCGCAGATCGTGGATGATCGCGAGTGCAGTGAAGCGGCCATCGACGGTAGCGTTCAGCTGTGCGCCTTGCAGTTCGGTGCCGGTGCCCGCCAGCAGCAGATCGGGCCGGGTCACCACCGCCCGCACCTTCACCGCTTCGGCGCGGTTGGCCACCAGATCGAGACCACCCGCAGCCGTCGCCGTGAGCGCTGCCGCCCCGGCGAAGACCTTGCCGCGCAGCGTACCGCCGCTGGCCGTACCATCGGCGACAACCGAGACCTTGTCGCCGCTCGCGCGCCGCGCTGCAGGGCCGAGCAGGTCGCCCGGGAACACCTGCCCCGCCAGCTTGTAGTGCCCGGTGCGGTTTTCCAGTTCGAACGCCGCGAGCCTCCGCCCACCATCGGTTGCCGCGCCCCAGCCGCGCCATTCCTGGAACGTGCCCTTGCCGCCGGCGCGGGCAGCGATATCGCGCTTCACGCCGGTTAGCGCCGCGAGCAGTCCGTCCTTTGGCGCGTTGTAGATGAAATCGAGCGCGAACTTGTTGCGGTCAGGCTCGCTATCCAGACGCAGGCGCAGCCGGTCCCGCCCGCCAAGCCGCCCGCCAAGGCTGACGAGCGCCCGCCCGCGCCGGATATCGGTGCGCGCGGCAAAATCGATCCGCCGACGTTCGCCCATGATGGAGCGGTCGATAACGAGATTCTCCGCCGCCAGCTTGCCGATGCGGATATCGAAATCGGGCAGGATCGGCGCATCGGGATCGCCCGGGTTCAGCCGCGGCGCGCGCAGCAAGGTGCCGCGTTTCAGGATCAGCGAGCGGATATCGAGGCCCTTGAACAGCCCGGCGCGCGGATCGAGCCCGAACCATGCCAGCGGCCGCCAATCGAGCGAGGCTTCGGGCACGACCATGAAGCGGCCGTCGGGATCGCTCAGCACCACTTCGTGCAGGCTCATGCCGCCGAACAACGTGCCATCGATCCGCCCGATGCGGACCCTAAGACCCGAGGCGGGCACGATTGCCGCGATGCGGTCTGCCACGAAGCGGTGGCCAATCGAGGAATCGAGTACGAAGACCGAACCGCCGATCGCCAGCACGAACAGCAGCGCGGCAAGGAACAGCCCGCGGCCCCAGCCGAGCAAGCGGCGAAGGCGGCCCTTGCGCGCCGGGTGCGGCTCGGGGGTCGGCGTTTCGGTCGGCACCGGCTCCGCCATCAGAAGGCCTGCCCGAGGCTGACGTAGACGCCGATGCGGCTGTCACCCTTTTCCGGATTGAGCGGCGTGCCGAGGTCGATACGGATCGGCCCGAAGCTGGTCTGGTAGCGCAGGCCAAGCCCGACGCCGACCTTGAGACCGTTGACCGTGGGCGAGGCGGTCGTGCCCACCGTGCCCGCATCGACGAATGGCACGACGCTAACCGCGCCGCCCATCAGCCCGGTCTTGACGCGGGCCTCGAGCGAGAATTCAGACAGGCTGCGCCCGCCGCTGGGATTGCCAAGCGCATCGCGCGGGCCGACCGCCTGATAGGCAAAGCCGCGCACCGATGCGCCGCCGCCGGCATAGAACCGCCGCGATGGCGCGATGCTGGTAACGCTTGTGCCGGGGATCGTGCCCAGCCGCACCCGCTCTGCCAGAACCACGCGGCTGGTGATCGGCTGATAGGCGCTCGCATCGAGTTGCGCGCGGACATAGCTCGACTTCGTGCCGTTCTGCACCGAGATTTCAGGGCTCACCCGCAGCGAGACGCGCACGCCGCGCTTGGGATCGAGCAGGTCGTTGCTTCCATCATACGCGCCGCGCAGGGGCAGCGCGCCGATGAAGTAGGTCGTGCGGACGGAACCTGCAGCAGCAGGCAGTTCGCTCGTCGCGAGCAGTTCGAAGCCCGCTGACCAGACCCACGCCTTCTGGAAGATCAGCGTGGTCTGCTTTTCGAACGTGGTCGAGAACGAGAGCGTGCGGGCCTGGTAGGCGTCCGTCCGACGGGTCTGGGCATAAAGATCGGCGGTGAGCACCTGATCGCGCCCGAAGAAGTTGTTGCGGCGATAAGTTGCCCCCGCCAACTGTTCGCGCGTGCCGACCACGCCGCGGAAGCGCACGAGACCTTCGGGCGGGAAGAAGTTGCGGTTCTCCCAGCTCGCCTCGACCCGCAGACCTTCGCCGCTCGAATAACCGACAAGCCCGGCGATCGTGCGCTGCGGGGCCTTGGACAGCGTGATGTCGATATCGGCGACGCCCGGCTGCGGGTCTGCCGCCGGGGTGGTTTCGCGCGGGGTGATGGTGACGGCCGAAACCAGGCCTGTTGCCAGGATCGCCTGCCTGAGATCATCGACGCGGGAACGGCGGTAGGGATCACCGGGGCGGAAGCGGGCGATGCGCGAGAGATGGCGGGCGGAGAGGTAGTCGGGCAGCGAGCTGTGGATCTGACCCATCACGTATTGCCCGCCGCTGGTGACCGGCACGATCAGGTTGCCGGTGCGATCGGCATGGTCGATCGAAAGATCGGGTTCGCCGACCTTCGCAAAGGCATGGCCGCCCTCGCCCAGCGCGGTAATCAGGTGATCGCGCTCGGCCATGATCCGGTCGGAGTTGACCGGATCGCCGGGCGACAGCGCGAAGGCGCGGGTCAGCGCCGCCGCATCGCGTGCCGCAGCGATATCGCCAAGGCTGATGCGCGAGAAGATGTAGCGCGGACCGGGCCGTACATCGAAGCGCACGCCCACTTTCTTGAGATCGATCGCCGGCCCCGGCCCGCTACCCTCGGCGGGCGCGGCATAGCCGGTCGTGCTCTGGTGGACCTCGGCGTCGTAGTAGCCATAGACCCTGAGCACCTGCTGGAGCAGTTCGGTGTCCTGCCGCGCACGCCGGGTCAGCTGGGCCAGGTTATCCTCTTCGTTGCCGAACTTGCGCAGCGCGGCAAGCGTTCCGAAGCGGGTGGTGACAGCCTCGCGTTCAGGCAGCGCGGCAATATCGGGCGGGAAGGCGAGCGCCAGCTGCGGCGAGATCGGGATGACGCTTGCGCCGGGAATCTGGCCGATCCCGCGCCCGCTGCCGGGATCGGCATCGCTGCTCAGCGCATCGCCGGCGGCCTTGGCCTGTTCGGCTGCTTCACCGATATCGGGATCGGGCGTGAGCAGTTCGATCGGCGGCAGCTCCGCCGCATCGGGCCAGGCCAGCGTGATTGCAGGAATACCCGTCAGCGGTGCGATGGCATCGGGCGAAAGCAGCGTAGCGGGATCAGGAACCGGGACTTTGGCCGCTTCGGTCTGGTTCGCCCATGTCTTGGGGTCGTCCATCGCCGAATCCGGGATCAGATCCTCGAGCGCCTGATCTGCATCGCGCGACTGGGCGTGTGCCAATTGCGGCAGAATGGCGAGCAAGACAGCCGGCAGCAACGCCAGCAGGACGTCAGATGTGACGGTACTGCGTCTGCGCGGCGGCGAGACCGTCCTTGCCGGTATCGTCCGCGATTCGCCGGTCCGCTCCCCTTGCGGTCGCAGCGCGGTCGATCGCGCGGGCCTGCTCATCGGGGTCAAAGCGTTCCCATCCTTCGCGGCCCAGCCGTTCCAAGGGCCGGTACCGGACTTTGTACTGCATCCGTGCCGATCCTTCGACCCAGTACCCAAGATAGACATAGGGCAGACCGATGCGGACGGCATGAAGGATGTGGTCCAGAATGATGAAATTGCCAAGCCCCCGGCGCTTTGCATCATCGGGTTCGTAGAAGCTGTAGATCATCGAGAGACCATCGCCCTGACGATCGGTCAGGCATGCGCCGACAAGCTTGCCGGGCTTCCCGTCCACACCGGGCTCGCGATACTCGATCACGAAGGTGCTGACGGGCGTGTGCTCGACCATGTCGGCGAAGTCCATCTCGTCCATCGAGGCCATCCCGCCACCGGGATGGCGGGCAGCCAGATAACGCTGCAGCAACTCGAATTGTTCCGGAGTGGACCACGGCTTGCAGGCGGTGACGACGAGATCGCTGTTGCGGCGCATGTTCTTGCGCTGGGTGGCCGAAGGCACGAAATCGCCAGCCACCACGCGGACCGAAATGCAGGCCGAACAATCGATGCAGCTGGGACGATAGGCGACCGTCTGGCTGCGGCGGAAGCCGATCCGGCCCAGCGCATCGTTGAGCTCATCGGCGTTCGGGCCCTTCAGCTCGGTGAACACCTTGCGCTCGGTTTTCCCCGGCAGATAGGGGCACGGCATCGGGCTCGTCACGAAGAAGCGGGGAAAGCGGACGGGCGCAGTCACGGCCGGGGCGTTATCCTCTTGTCGCGCCGCCGGACCATCCGGAAGCGCTGACAAGGGCAACATGCCTTACCCGGACGATTGGTGAAAGAGCCATTAACCACCAAAGGTAGTTAATCAGCAAGGAATTCGCAGCCGCGTCTTTGACAGGCTGGCAAGCGTACCGAATCGGGATGCGCTCGCCCTGAAAAGTGACGAAACAGGCTTAACCCAGCTCCACCTGCTGCACATCGTAGCCCTTGGCGCGCAGGCCTGCGACCAGCAGGTCGATCTGCTCGCGGTCGCGCGCTTCGCATTCGATCTCGGCGGTAAGGCCCTTGGCCGGCAGCGAGGTGAAGATGCGGTTGTGCCAGACTTCCAGAATGTTGACCTGGTGGCGGTTGAAATCCTCCACCACCTTGAACAGCGCCCCGGGCCGGTCCTGCAGCGTGAGCCGAAGCCGGGCGAGGCGGCCAGAGCGCGCCAGATCGCGCAGCAGCACGTTGGCCAGCAGGCGCGTGTCGATATTGCCACCGCACAGCACGAGGCCGATCTTGCGCCCGGCAAAGCGCTTGCGGTGCGTCATCACCGCGGCAAGGCCGGCTGCGCCTGCGCCCTCGACCACGGTCTTCTCGATCTGCAGCAGCACGGCAACGGCGGTTTCCAGCGCCGGCTCGCCCACCAGCACGATATCATCGGCGATCTTCTTGAGCACAGCGGATGTGAACGTGCCCGGCTCCTTCACCGCGATGCCTTCGGCGATGGTATCGCCGCCGCAGGGCAGTTCCAGACCCTTGAGCTTGGCGTACATCGAGGGGAACAGCGTGGCCTGCACGCCGACCAGTCCGATCGAGGGCTTCAGCCCGCGCGCGGCGGTGCCCATGCCCGAAAACAGCCCGCCGCCGCCGATCGGCACAACCAGCGTTTCGAGTTCGGGCACGTCTTCCAGCATTTCCAGCGCGACGGTGCCCTGCCCGGCCGCAACCTGCGGATCGTCGAAGGGGTGGACAAACGTCATGCCGCGTTCGGCTTCCAGCAGCCGCGCATGGGCATAGGCTTCGTCGAAGGTCTCGCCTTCCAGCACGACCGTGCCGCCGACGCTTTCGGTCTGCATGATCTTCACGGTCGGCGTGGTGCGCGGCATCACGATGGTGACAGGCATGCCGAGCCGCGTACCGTGATAGGAAAGCCCCTGCGCGTGGTTGCCCGCCGAAGCCGCGATCACGCCCTTCGAGCGCTGCTCCTCCGTAAGCTGGAGCAAGGCATTGAGCGCGCCGCGTTCCTTGTAGGCCGCCGTGAACTGCAGGTTCTCGAACTTGAGCCAGATCTCCGCCCCGGTAATCTCGCTCAGCGTCTTGCTGTGGAGCGTGGGGGTACGCACGACCTGCCCGGCGATCCGCGCAGCAGCGGCGCGCACATCGTCGAGGGTCAGCAGCGGGGCAGAAGTGGTGGCAGTGCTCATGGGCTACGGCCCCTAGTCGAAACCTGCCCCTAAGGGAACCTTCGTTGCGCCTAACGCTTGCGGCGCGGCAAATTCATTGCGTGAAGCAGCGACAGGACGACAACAATCGCGATCGTATCGGCGATCCAGTCGCGGATATCGCAGTCCCGGTGGAGCGAGGGGATGGCCTGCAACACTTCGACCAGCGCGCCGAGAAACGAGAGCCGCTCGGCCAGATGCGTCTTGGGAAAGCGCGGAAAGGCGAACGCACCCAGAAAGGCCAGCGTGCTGAACGCCAGCATGTGCTGCGCCTTGTCGCTCAATTCGCGCAGCTCCGGCGGATGCGGGAGCAGCGCCAGCGTCACCGCGCCCGTCAGGCAAAGCCAGAATGCTGACGAGGCAAGTGCAGAGGTGCGAGACATGCCGCGCGCGCTAGCCCGAGCCTGCCTGCCCCGGCAAGCGCCGTTTGTGCGATAGCGGCGCGAATCTGGCAGGCACCGCGCTCGCGAGTGTACCCTGAATGGATAGCCGGGTGGAGGAGTGGGCCGCTACCGCTTCCACGCCGGTGGAAAAGACTCTAGAACCCGCAGCCATGACAGACGCAAGCACCGCACCCCTCAACGTTTCGTTCCTTGGTCTTGGCGTGATGGGCGGGGCCATGGCCCGTCATCTCGGCAGCGCAGGCCATCATCTCACCATCTACAACCGCTCGCCCCAGCGCGCGGAAGGTTGGCAAGCCGCGCATCCCGGACTTGCCGCGCGCGTCGCCGCCAGCCCGGCGGAAGCCGCCGAGGGCGCGGACGTGGTGATTACCTGCGTTGGCAACGACGATGACCTTTCGGACGTCGTGCTCAGCCCCACCGGCGTGTTCAGCACCCTGCGCCGGGGCGCTCTGTTCATCGATCACACCACCGTTTCGGCACGAATTGCCCGCCAGATCGCGGTGGAAGGCCGCGACAAGGAGCTGCTCTGCGTTGATGCCCCGGTCACCGGCGGACAATCGGGCGCCGAAGCCGGCACGCTTTCGATCATGTGCGGCGGCAGCGCCAAGGCAGTCGATGCGGCGCGCCCGGTGCTCGCGGCCTACGCCAAGCGCGTCACCCACGTCGGCAAGCCCGGCGCCGGGCAGACCGCCAAGATGGCCAACCAGATGTGCATCGCGGGCGCCATCGCTGGCCTTTCGGAAGCCATCCGCTTCGCACAGGCCGCACGGCTCGATCTCGACAAGGTGTTCGAGGCAATCTCCGGCGGCGCCGCGCAATCGTGGCAGATGGACAACCGCTGGCACACCATGGCCAAGGACGAGTTCGACTTCGGCTTCGCGGTTGACTGGATGCGCAAGGACCTGGGTCTTGCCATCGAAGAAGCACGCAGCGTGGGCGCAAGCGTCCCCACCACCGCGCTGATCGACCAGTTCTACGCCGATGTGCAGGCGCTGGGCGGCGGAAGGCAGGATACCAGCGCGCTGATCCGCCGACTGCCGCGCCGGGGGAATGGCTGATGCCGGGTTTGGCCTTGCCCACCCCCAGCCCCTCCCGCACGCGGGAGGGGGGCCTGTTGCGCTCTGCACTCCCCTCCCGGATGCGGGAGGGACGCACCTCTCTTCTCCTTTCCCGCTTGCGGGAGGGGTTGGGGGTGGGCCTCGCGGCGCTCGCAATAACCCTCACCGCCCCAGCCCACGCCGACACCCTCGTCGATAACATTCAGGGCCAGACCATCGGCGCGGACGGCCATGTCGAGCGCTTCAAGGCGATGCTCTTCGACGATGCCGGCGTGGTGAAGGCACTGATCCACGACGGCGAAAAGACGCCGAAGAAGGGCTTCCAGTACCGCATCGACGGCAAGGGCCGCATCATGCTGCCCGGCCTGATCGACGCGCATGTCCACGTGATGGGCACCGGTTTTGCCGCGCTGACGCTGGACCTGTCCGACACGAAGAGCCTCGCAGACGCGCTGGCGAAGATCGCCGCCTATGCCAAGGCGCACCCGGACCGCCCATGGCTGCTGGGCGGGGGCTGGAACCAGGAACGCTGGAATCTCGGCCGCTTCCCGACCGCTGCTGAACTCGATTCGGTCGTGAGCGATCGCCCCGTCTGGCTCGAGCGCGCGGACGGCCATGCCACCTGGGGCAACACCGCCGCACTCAAGGCCGGCGCAGTGACGGCCGCGAGCGTCGCGCCCGCTGGCGGCGAGATCATCCGCCTTGCCGATGGCGCCCCCGCTGGCGTGCTGGTCGACAATGCGCGCGGTCTGGTCGATGCGAAGGTCCCGCCGCCGACCCCGCGTGACTACGACGCCGCCTTCGCGCTCGCGCAGCAGAATTTCTACCGCCGCGGCCTCACCGCCGTCGCGGACATGGGCGCGACGATGGAAGACTGGCAGACCTTCCGCCGCGCGGGCGATGCCAACACGCTATACGTGCGCATCATGGTGTACGGCGCAGGGATCGATAACACGATCCGCATCGGCGGCCCCGGACCGACGCCCTGGCTCTATGCCGATCGGCTGCGGCTGAATGGCATCAAGCTCCTGCTCGATGGCGCGCTGGGCTCGCGCGGCGCGTGGCTCAAGGCGCCCTATCACGACCGGCCCGATACGCGCGGCCTGCCCAACTTCACCCAGACCCAGCTTGGCAACCTGATGAGCCGCGCCGCGATGGACAACTACCAGATCGCCGTTCACGCCATCGGCGACGAGGCGAACGCGGTGCTGCTGGGCGCGATGGAAAACCTCGCGCAGACCTACAAGGGTGATCGGCGCTGGCGGATCGAGCACGCGCAGGTGATTGATCCTGCCGACTGGCCGATCGCGGAGCGCGTTGCGAAGTCGGTCGGCCTGATCGCCTCGATGCAGCCGGTGCACCAGACATCGGACCGGCTGATGGCCGAAGCACGGCTCGGGCCTGAGCGCCTTTCCGGTGCTTATGCTTGGGCCTCGGCCAAGGCGCATGGAGCAGTGCTGGCGTTCGGTTCCGATACGCCGGTCGAACTCCCCGATCCGTGGACCGGTTTCGCCGCCGCGATCAGCCGCATCGACGAGAATGGCCAGCCCACTGGCGGGTGGCAGGTGCAGGAGCGCGTGAGCCGAGAGACGGCGCTGGCGGGCTACACCGCCGATGCCGCCTATGCCGGCTTTGCCGAGAAACGCTTTGGCCGTCTCGCCCCCGGCCTGCGCGCCGATTTCATCTTCGTCGATACCGATCCGATGACCGCCAGCCCTGAAGCCATCCGCAAGACCAAGGTGCTCGAAACCTGGGTCGGCGGCGGCAAGGTGTGGGATGCGGCGAAACCCGAAGGCGGCGCAGCCGGCGCCGAGCCGGTGAAGAAATAGGGACTGATGCGATGGCCGAACTGATCCTGCACCATTATCCGGAATCGCCGTTTTCGGAGAAAGTGCGCGCGATCTTCGGCGCAAAGGCGCTGGCTTGGCGCTCGCTGCAAGTCTCGATGGTCATGCCGCGCCCGGCGACAATCGCGCTTACCGGCGGCTATCGGCGCATCCCGGTGCTGCAGGTCGGCGCAGACGTCTATTGCGATACGGCGCTGATCGCCGAGTATCTTGACGATCAGGGCACCGGCCCCACGCTCTTTCCGGCTGGCCAGTTGCTCGCCGCGCAAACCCTTGCGCGCTGGGTCGATACCGAACTGTTCTGGGCCGCCGTCACCCTGCGTTTCATGCCCGAGAACATGGGCAATTTCTTCGCCGATCCCGGCGCTGCGCAAGCATTCGCCGAAGACCGCGCCAATTTCGCGCAAGGCGCGCAGGTGCGCCGCCCCTCGGTCGATGAGGCGAAGGCGCGCTACACCCGCTTCCTCGCCGAGATGGAAGCCCAGCTGGGCGATGGCCGTCCCTACCTGTTTGGCGCGGACTGGAGCGTCGCCGATTTCGCGGTCTACCACATGCTGTGGTTCATCCACGCGGGCGGCGGCATGGCTGATTGGCTGGCAAGCCACCACCACGCCAGCGCGTGGATGGAGCGCATGCGCAAGTTCGGGCAACACCCGGGCAAGCCAATCTCCGCCGAGGACGCGCTCGCCATCGCCCATGATGCAGAGCCGCTGGCCGTGGAGCCGGGCAGCGACATCCCCGGCCTTTCGCCCGGCAGCGAAGTCCAGGTCGCCCCGGTCGACTACGGCGTGATGCCCAGCCACGGCACCCTGCTCCGCTGCGATACGAACACTATCGTGATCCGCCGCGAACATGCGCTGACCGACGCGGTCAATGTGCACTTCCCCCGCCACGGCTTCGGCGTGACGCGGAATTGAGCCTGAAGCCCCCGGCTATCAGGCTTCCGCTGTAGCCTTGGCCTTTTCTTCTGCGTCCCGCTTTTCGGCAAAGCGCATCACGATGAGCGTGCCTTCGAACAGGATCATCAGCGGAATGGCCAGCATGAGCTGGCTCAGCACGTCGGGCGGGGTGATCACGGCGGCGAGCGCGGTAATGCCGACAATCACGTAGCGCCGTGCGGCAACGAGCTGCGCGCGCGTCACGATCCCGGCGCGGTTGAGCAGCATCAGCAGCACGGGAAGCAGGAAGCTGATCCCGAACGCGAAGATGAACTGCATCACGAGGCTGAGGTATTCCTCGATCCCCGGCAGCGCTTCGAGCTGGAGGCCGCCGCGCTGCCCCTGGAAGGCAATGAACCAGCGGAAAGCCGTGGGCATCACCACGAAGTAGGCAAGGCTTGCCCCCATCGCGAAGAGGATCGGCGTTGCGACGAGGAACGGCAGGAAAGCCTTCTTCTCGCGCGCATAGAGACCCGGTGCGATGAACGCCCAGAGCTGGTTGGCAATGACCGGGAAGCTCACGAAGAAGGCCGCGAACAGCGAGACCTTGAGATCGACGAAAAACGCCGAATAGAGCTTGGTGTAGATCAGTTTCCCCTGCCCGGTAGGGAAGGCGAGCGCCAGCGGATGGACGAGGATATCGAGGATCCGGTTGGCAAAATAGAAGCAGCCGACAAAGGCAAGTGCCAGCGCGTAGACGCAGCGCAGCAGGCGTGTGCGCAGTTCCAGCAGATGATCGAGCAGCGGGGCCTGAGTCTCGTCGATATCGCTGACCATCAAGCCGCGCCCTCTGCAGGGCCACGCGCGCGGGCCGGGCGATCGGAAATGGGCAGCATTTCGCCCACGGATTCGGTGGGCGCGACTGCCGCGATCTCTGGATCGATCGGCGCGGGGATCGCCGTCATCAGCGGCTGCCCCTGGGGCGGCGGATCGTTCTGGTCAGTAGCGGCCTCTGCAATCTGGCCCGCAGCGGGATCCGGAGACGGATGGGCCGCCATGATCGCCGCGTTCTGTTCCTTCCACTTGCGCTCCATCTCCTCCATCTCCGCCTCGCGGATCATGGTTTCGATGCCCGTGCGGAAGTGCCCGGAAATGCGGCGAATCTTGCCGATCCAGCGCCCTGCCGTGCGCAGCGCGAGCGGCAGATCCTTGGGACCGATGACGATGATCGCCACGATCACGACGAGCAGCATCTCGTCTGGCGCAATGCCGAACATCGTTTCAGGCCCTAAGCGGGAGTGGCAGCGTCAGCGATTCAGGCGGAGGGGCCGGAGCCGGTCTGCTCGGTCTGCTGGGCGGGCTGAGCGGGAGCAACCGGCTGCTGCTGGATCTGCACCGGCGGCTGGACGAGCGGCGTATCGGCACCCTCGTTCATGCCCTGCTTGAAGCTTTTGATACCCTTGCCGAAATCGCCCATCATCTCGGAAATCCGGCCACGACCGAACAGGATGAGGACAACCAGCGCCAGAATGATCAGATGCGGAAGGGACAGACCGCCCATTGGAATTCTCCTTTATGCCCCTTCAGATAGGACATCTCGTGCGAAACTGCCAGCAACCTCACGCAGATTCGTCAAGCTCGGATGCACTAACCGCCGCTTCGTCCGGTTCAACGTCGGGTTCTCCGGCAAATACCGCCTCGACCGGGTCGAGCAGGCCCGCCGCGCGCAGTTCTTCGATACCCGGCAGATCGCGCCGCGATTCGAGGCCGAAATGCGCGAGAAACTCGGGCGTGGTTGAGTAGATCGTCGGCCGCCCCGGCCCTTCGCGCCGACCGGCCACCTTGATCCAGCCAGCTTCCATCAGCACGTCGAGCGTGCCCTTCGCCGTCTGCACCCCGCGGATCGCTTCGATCTCGGCGCGGCTGACGGGTTCGTGATAGGCGATAATCGCCAGCGCCTCGGTCGCCGCGCGGGAAAGGCGGCGCACGTCCTCACGCTCACGCCGCAGCAGGTGGGCGAGATCGGGAGCCGTCTGGAAATGCCAGCGATCCCCGCGCGTCACGAGTTCCACACCGCGCCCGGCATAGTGCGCGGCAAGCGTTTCCAGCGCTTCGGCGACATCGGCCCCGCCGAGATGGCGCGACAATTCCTCCGCCGTCATCGGCGCTTCGGCGGCGAACAGCGCCGCCTCGACCGCGCGCTCGACCTCGTTCATGCCGCCGTCCGGCGCAGCATCAGCGGCGCGAAAGTAGCCTCCTGCGCCAGTTCGACCTTGCCCTGCTTGGCAAGTTCGAGCGCAGCCACGAAGCTTGAAGCAAGCGCAGAGCGCGCCAGCCGCGGATCGGCCCCGGCCTCCTGCTGCGGGAGGAAGCTGGTGAGCGCTGTCCAATCAATCGCCACGCCGATCAGTGCCTCGACGCGGGCAATTGCGGCCTCCAGCGTCATCACCGGCCGCGCGCGGACCATGTGGACCACCGGGCGATTGCGGTGCTGGACATGGCCATAAGCCTGCATCAACGCGAAGAGATCGCAGTGCCAGCGCACTTGCCGCAGGGTCCGCAGCCCTTCCGGCGCGCCGCGCGCAAAGACATCGCGGCCCAGTCGGTCCCGCGCCATCAGCCGGGCGCCAGCCTCGCGCATCGCACCGAGTCGCTGGAGCCTGAGCTGAAGGCGCAGCGCCAGTTCCTCGGGGCTCGGCTGCACTTCGGGATCACGCGGCAGCAGCAGCAACGACTTGAGCCATGCCAGCCACGCCGCCATCACGAGGTAATCCGCCGCGAGTTCCAGCCGCTGCGCCCCGGCGCGCTCCACGAATTCGAGGTATTGATCGACCAGCGCGAGAATCGAGATCTTGCGCAGATCAACCTTCTGCCGCCGCGCCAGATCGAGCAGCAGGTGCAGTGGCCCTTCCCAGCCGTCGATCGCGAGGGTGAGTGTTTCGGCCGCCTCGGGCGGCACATCGAGCGGGGTCTCGTCCCAATCGTCCGCTTCGAGCGGTGCGACGGCCGCTTCCTCCATCATGCCGCCAGCGCCAGCAACCTGTCGCGAACCGCAGTACGTTCGGCCTGCCGCGCGAGATCGATCGGAGCGCTGAAATCGCCGGTCGCCGCCAGCGCACGCTCCAGCCGCGCTGCGGTTTCCGCCGACATCGGGGCGAGCGCCTTGGCGATCCCCACCATGTCGTCCATCTTCGCCCAGCAATTGAGCGCAATGTCGCAACCCGCCGCCTGCGCGCGCGCCGCCCGGTCAGGCACCGCGCCGCCAAGCGCCTGCATGTCGAGATCGTCGGTCAGCAGCAGGCCATCGAAGCCGATGCGGGTGCGGATCACGTCGCGGATCACCGTGGCGGAAAGCGTTGCCGGGTTCTCCTCGTCCCACGCCATGTAGCGCACATGGCCGGTCATCGCGATCAGGCTATCCTTGAGCGAGCGGAACGGCGCGATGTCGGTTTCGAGGTCCGCATCGCTCTCGGTAACGGTGGGCAGTTCCTTGTGGCTGTCCACCCCGGCGCGGCCGTGGCCCGGCATGTGCTTCACCACGCCCACAACCTCGGCGCGGGCCAGCCCCTCCAGCATGGCGCGGCCCAGCGCCGCCACGCGCAGCGGTTCGTGCCCCAGCGCGCGGTCGCCGATCACATCGTGCGCGCCTTCCTGCCGCACATCGAGCAGCGGCAGGCAATCGACGCTGATGCCGGCCTCTGCGAGATCGAGCCCGAGCGCTTCGGCATGCGCGCGCGCCGCTTCGATCGCGCTGATCGGCGCAACGTCATAGAGCTTGTCGAACGCAGCGCCGGGCGGATAGGCCGCCCAGACCGGCGGTTTCATGCGCGCGACGCGGCCGCCTTCCTGATCGATACAGATAAACGTCCGTTCGCGGCCATGCAGCGCGCGCAACTCATCGGTCAGCGCGCGAAGCTGCTGGCGGCTTTCCACGTTGCGGCCGAACAGGATGTAGCCCGCCGGATCGGCATCGCGGAAGAATGCGCGCTCGTCATCGCTGAGAGTGAGGCCCGAAAGCCCGAAGATTGCCGGGAGCATGGCCAAGGGTTTGCGCAATCGGCGTTCGCGCGCAAGCTTTGGCGCTGTGGATCGTGGGGGAAAAGCGCTTTGACAGCCTGCCTCAGCGCTTCACCTGACACTTCAGCCCGCCGGCCTGCAACTTGGCGCAGAGCGCATTCGCCGCGGCGAAATCACCCGCTACGGCTTGCAGGCGGAACACCGTCGCCATGTCGGCCTTGCCCTCCACCACACGGTGCGAAAGGCCCGAAAGCGCTTCGTGCGCGGTGACCAGCTTCGACCACGCCGTTTCGGCGGATGCCGCGGTCGAGAACGCACCGACCTGCACACCCACGCCCGAAGCCGGCCCAGCCGGTGCCGCTGCCGAGGCGGTGGGCTTGGGCGCGGCGGGAGCCGGTGCCGGCGCCGCGCTGCCTGCAAGGTTGGCGACAGGCTTCTCGCCCTCGCTCACCTTGAAGCTGGCATCACCGGTGCCTTGGAACGTCTTGCCGCCCGGATCCTTGGGCGCGATCTTGTAGGGTTCCTTGTTCGCCTCGATCAGGCTGCCATCGGCAGCAGCCGTCGCGGCATTGCGGTGCGAAATCCAGAAGATCCCGCCGACCAGCGCCGCGAGCAGCAGGAAGGCGACGACGGCAAAACCGATCAGCCGGCTGTTGCTCTCCGCCGGTTCATCAAAATCGACATCATCGGCGCTTTCGAGCCAGGGAAGGCGTTCCTCGTCGCCCAGCGCGAGCCGATCGTCCTGCGCGCCTTCAAACACGCTGCCGGCAGCGCCATGCGCCTCGTCGGCCGCATGCTCGGCCGCTTCGCCCCAACCCGCCGGATTGATCGGCAGGCTGCCGTTTTCTTCCCCTTCGCCGGTCCCCTCGGCTCCGCTGATAACCATCGCGTCAAAGCTCCTCGGCGGCCACTACACCCAACAAGGCCAGTCCGTTCTTTACCACTTGCCCGATTTGGAGGCCGAGGAAAAGGCGCGCCGATGTGAGCGCTCCATCCTGTGCCACAATGAAGCGCTTGTCTGGCCGGTCGTTCCCTACGTTCCAGTACGCATGGAAGCCCGCCGCGAGGTCATAAAGGAAGAACGCCACGCGGTGCGGTTCACGCGCCGCCGCAGCACTTTCGACCACGCGCGGGAACTGCGCGGCGAGCTTGATGAGGCCAAGCTCCTCCTCGCCGAGCAGTGCAACATGCTCGGCCGAAGGCGCGAAACCTTCAGCCGCCGCCTTGCGCAGCGTCGAGTGGATGCGGGCATGCGCATACTGCACGTAGAACACCGGATTGTCCTTCGAGGCTTCGACCACCTTGTCGAAATCGAAGTCCATCTGCGCATCGGGCTTGCGGGTGAGCATGGTGAAGCGCACCACATCCTTGCCGACCATCTCGACAACATCGGCAAGCGTGACGAAATTGCCCGAGCGCTTCGACATCTTGAAGGGCTGGCCACCCTTCAACAGCTGGACCATCTGGACGAGCTTGACTTCGAAGGGCTTGGGCGTCCCGCTCTCCGCGCTGGTCAGCGCAGCAACCGCAGCCCTGATCCGCTTGACCGTGCCGGCATGGTCCGCGCCCCAGATATCGACGAGCGCATCCGCCGCCTGTGCCTTCTGGAAGTGGTAGGCGAGGTCCGCGCCGAAATAGGTCCACGCACCGTTTGACTTCTTGATCGGGCGATCCTGATCGTCGCCAAACTTCGTCGAGCGGAACAGCGGCAGCGCTACCGGTTCCCAGTCCTCGGGCGTCTTGCCCTTGGGCGCTTCGAGCTCGCCGTCATAGACCAGATCATGCGCGCGCAGCCACGCCTCGGCGGCATCGACCTTGCCCGAGGCCTGCAGTTCGGCTTCGGACGAGAACAGGTCGTGATGAATGCCCAAGGTCGCGAGATCTTCGCGGATCATGTCCATCATCGCCGCCACCGCGCGGGTGCGGAACAGGATCAGCCACTCGCCCTCGGGCGCGGCGGCGTACTTGTCATCGAATTCGGCGGCGAGGGCCTGACCAACGGGCACGAGGTAATCGCCCGGATAGAGGCCTTCCGGAATGGTGATCGTCTCGCCGAGCGCTTCGCGATACCGCATGTGCACCGAGCGGGCGAGCACATCGACCTGCGCGCCGGCATCGTTGACGTAGTATTCGCGCGTCACCCGGTGCCCGGCAAACTCGAGCAGGCTGGCCAGCGCATCGCCGACGACCGCGCCGCGGCAGTGGCCCACGTGCATCGGCCCGGTCGGGTTGGCCGAAACATATTCGACGTTGACCATCGTGCCGCCGCCCACGGTGGAGCGGCCATAGTCTGCCGCCTTGTCCGCGATCAGATGCAATTCGCCCAGCCACGCGCTTGCCGCCAGCCGCAAGTTGATGAAGCCAGGACCGGCGATCTCGGCCGAAGCGACGCGCGGCTCCTTGCTCAGTTCCTCCACGAGCAGCGCCGCGAGCGCGCGCGGGTTGGTGCCTGCAGGCTTGGCCAGCACCATCGCAGCGTTGGTCGAGACATCGCCGTGGCTCGCCTCGCGCGGCGGTTCACACGTCACGCCGCTTCGCGCCAGACCCGCGGGCAGCGTGCCAGCGGCGACCAGAGCATCGAGCGCACGGTCGATCACGCCGGCAAAATCGGCGAACAGGGGAAGAGCGGAAGCGGTTGCGGTGTCAGTCATGCGCGCGCCGTTAGCCCAAGCGCGCGCATTCGCCAACTAACGCGTAGCGTTGTAGGCCAATTGCTGATCGCTGAGCTGGAAGCCCACCACCTGCTCGAAGCTCGCCTTGGCGAGCGCAGCGCGGACTTCGGGCAGCGCCAGCGGATCGGTTGCGGCATCGGCCTGCCCGGGCTTGCGCTTCCGGGTGAGCAGCTTGCGCACGTTGGCGGGGAGCGTCGCTTCGTTGCGATCAACGGTCGATCCGGCGCGGCCCACGGCCTGCGCGCGTTCCTGCCCGTCCGCGAAATCGAGCGTGATCGTGCCGAGACGCTTGGCGATCACGACATTGCCGCCGCGCATCACGGCAGAGAAATAGGGCAGCACTACCCGGCGCGCGCCGCGTGTATCGGTGCGGCGGGCGAACACATCGAACGTTGCTTCGGTATTGAGCTCGGTCTGGCCCTTGCCGTCATCGCAGGTGCTGCGCAGGTTGGTGATCGAAGCTGTCACGTCGATCGCGGCCGCATCGGTGCGCCCCGGTGCGGAGAACAGCGTGATGTCGCCGGTCATTTCCGGAATCTCGACCAGCGGGCACGGGCTGCGCAGCGCCGTCACGCCGACGCTGTCGTCTACCACGAGTTCGCCGCCGCCGCCCTTGCAGGCGCCCAGCGTGCCCACCAGGGCCAACGCGGCCAGTGGGGCGATACGCCGGAAGGAAGCCCGGAAACTGACATGGCGGAGGGCAGGCGAGGTCATTCAGGCATCCTTGGGCAACGTAGAGCGCATCCTCTAGCCACCGTGCCCCTTGCGCGCAATGCCGCATGCCCCTTCTTGGCGGGTTTGCGAGAGTGCGCCCTCCTGCTAAGGTCGCCCGCGATGACCACCACCGTTTCCGCTTCGCCCGATGCTCCCGCCGCAGGGCTTGCCCCGCTCAAGCTGCTGATTGCCGCCCCGCGTGGCTTCTGCGCCGGAGTCGACCGTGCAATCGAGATTGTCGAGCGCGCGCTCGACAGGTTCGGCCAGCCGGTCTTCGTGCGGCACGAGATCGTGCACAACCGCTATGTTGTGGACGGGCTCAAGGAAAAGGGCGCGATTTTCGTCGAAGAGCTGGACGAAGTGCCGGACGGCGCGCCGGTCGTGTTTTCTGCGCATGGCGTGCCCAAGACGATCCCTGCCACGGCAACCGAACGCGGACTCGATTGGCTTGATGCCACCTGCCCGCTCGTAAGCAAGGTCCACCGTCAGACCGAACGCCATGTCGAGGCCGGCCGGCACATCCTGTTCGTCGGCCACAAGGGCCACCCCGAAGTGATCGGCACGATGGGCCAGGTGCCCGATGGCGCGATCACACTGGTCGAGACGCTGGAGGATGTCACCGCGCTCGAATTCCCCGAGGGCACCCCGCTCGCGTTCCTCACCCAGACGACGCTTTCGGTCGACGACACGCGCGAGATCGTGACCGCGCTGCGGACGCGTTTTCCGGATATCAGCGGCCCGCGCGCCGAGGATATCTGCTACGCCACCTCCAACCGGCAGGCTGCGGTCAAGGCGATTGCCGAACGCTGCGATCTGCTGCTGGTGATCGGCGCGCCCAACAGTTCCAATTCGCTGCGCCTCGTCGAAGTGGCCGAGCGCGAAGGGACGCCCGCCCGCCTGATCCAGCGCGGCAGCGAGATCGACCCCGCATGGCTTGCGAACGTGGAGACGCTCGGGCTCACCGCCGGGGCTTCGGCGCCTGAAGTGCTGGTGCGCGAAGTGATCGAACGCTTGCGCGAATGGCGCGCGGTGGAGGAAGAGACCGTGACCACCACGGTCGAGAAGATGGTGTTCAAACTGCCCCGCCAGCTGATGGACTGAGCTTCCCGCTATGGCAGTTTACACCCACCTCGGCGCGGAAGAGATGTCCGCGCTGATCGCCCGATTCGATGTCGGCACGCTGGTTTCCGCCAAGGGCATCGCCGAAGGCGTCTCCAACAGCAACTGGCTGCTCGAGACGACCGGAGCGGACGGGCCTGAAGGATCAGGGGGCGGCGCGCGCTTCATCCTCACGATGTACGAATTCCGCATAGAGCTTGCGGACTTGCCTTATTTCCTTTCGCTGCTCGATCACCTCGCCGCGAAGGGCTGCCCGGTGCCGCGCACGATCCACGACCGCGAGGGCAAACTCTTCGTCAGCAATTACGGCCCGAACGGGGACAAGGCGCTGGCGTTGATCGAGTACCTTCCCGGCGTTTCGGTCAGCACGCCGACCGCCGGGCAGGCGCGCGCGGTGGGCGCCGAACTCGCGCGCCTGCACCTTGCTGCCGCTGATTTTCCTGCAAGCCGCGCCAATGGCATGGGCGTGGCCGAATGGCAGCGCCTTGCCGCAGCCTGCGGTGCGGAGGGGCTGGCTCGGATCAATCCCGAACTCGCCGGGATCGTCGCAAGCGAACTGCCGCGCCTCGCTGCCAACTGGCCTGCCGATCTGCCTTCCGGCGTCATCCACGCCGATCTGTTCCCGGACAACGTGCTGATGCTGGGCGACACCGTCACCGGCCTCATCGACTTCTACTTCGCCTGCAACGACATCATCGCCTACGACCTTGCTGTCACCCACGTCGCGTGGTGCTTCGACAGGCATGATGCCTTCCAGCCGGACGTTTCCGCTGCACTGATAGAGGGCTACGAAAGCGTACGCGCTTTGAGCGCCAAGGAGCGCGCCGCCCTGCCGCTGCTGGGCCAGGGCGCGGCGATGCGCTTTGCGATGAGCCGCGCGTGGGACTGGCTCAATACGCCGGCCGACGCACTCGTCACGCCCAAGGACCCGATGGGCCCGGCGCGGCGGCTCGGCTTCTACAAATCGAACCCGGGCATTTTCGCATGAAGCACGTCCAGATCTTCACCGACGGCGCTTGCAAGGGCAATCCCGGCAAAGGCGGCTGGGGCGCGCTGCTGCGCATGGGCGAGGCCGAGAAGGAACTCTCCGGCAGCGAGCGCGAGACGACCAACAACCGCATGGAACTGATGGGCGCGATCAAGGGGCTGGAGGCGCTGAAGGCCCCCTGCCAGGTCACGCTCCACACCGACAGCCGCTATGTGCTCGACGGAATCACCAAATGGGTGTTCGGCTGGCAGAAGAAGGGCTGGAAGACGGCCGACAACAAGCCGGTCAAGAACGAGGACCTGTGGCGCGCGCTGCTGGCGGCTGCGCGCCCGCACAAGATCGAATGGGTATGGGTGAAGGGCCACGACGGCCACCCCGAAAACGAGCGCGTGGACAAGCTCGCCAGCGACGCGGCCATCGCGGCCTGATGGCGTGACGCCTCAGTCGTCGGTGGTGGTATCGACCACTTCTGCGCCGGGGCCGTTCTTCAGCACCGACTCGATCGCGTTCTTCGCGCTGGCCTTAGACTTGTAGCCTTCGGTCCAGAAAATCGTCTCGGCGTTGTGGCAGAAGTAGGCGACAAATTCGCCGGCCTTGTTCTTCCGGATCTCGAAACGGTGCGCCATTGCGTTAACCCTCCCTAGTAAACCTACCTATACCGTCTTTACCACGCGGCTACCGTCTTGGGAGTCCGTAATCTGCGCCTTCAGCGGCTGAAACGGGCGGGCGAATAGGTCTCGGCGTCAATCGCCTGTGTCATCCCATCGCGCGGCAGGCCCAGCAGCAACTGCGCACCAAGGCGGGCAGCAGCGGGCGCGGTCTGAATGCCGAAACCGCCCTGCCCGGCAAACCAGAACAGGCCCTCGCGCACAGGGTCGAAGCCGTAGACCGGCAGCCGGTCGGGCGAAAAGCTCCTGAGGCCAGCCCAGCGCCGCTCCAGCGCGCGGATCTTCCAGTCGACCGCCTGCTCCATCCGGTCGATCGCCATCGCGATATCGAGCTCCTCGGGCGCCGCATCGCGCGGCACGTCGGGCGTCTCGTCGTGCGGAGAGAGCCACAGCCGGTCACCTTGCGGGCGGAAGTAGAAGTCCTCGTCGAAGCTCAACGTCAGCGGCAGCGCGGCAGGCGGGACGGGATCGACCCTGAGCTGCACCATCGAGCGGCGCATCGGCTGGATGCCAAGCGGCGCAGCGCCGGCGAGTTCGGCCACCGGATCGGCCCATGCGCCCGCGGCGTCGACGAGCAAGGCGGCGCGCGCACTGCCCGGCCCGGCGGCGCCGTTCCACGCCAATGTCCATTCGCCGCCGCTGCGCTCCGCCGCGTCCAGCCTTGCGCGAACCCGCAGAACACTGCCGATCTTGCGGGCAGCGGCCAGATAATGCTGGTGCATCGCGGCGACGTCGATGTCGGCGCATTCCGGCTCCCACGCGCCGATGATCCATTCCGGGCGCAGTCCGGGTACGATGTCTTCCAGCCGCTGCCGCCCGATCAATTCGATCCGTGCACCGGCAGCGAGGAATTCCGCGACGAAAGCCTCAGCCTTTTCGCGGTGATCCTCGCGCCCGATATGCAGGCCGCCGCGCGGGCTGAGGAAGCCGTGATCGCCCAGCCAGTCGCCCGAAGCCGCGGTCAGCGGATAGATCTTCGGTCCGCCGATCGTCTCATGCCAGAACGCGGCGGAGCGGCCAGTGGTGTGGTAGCCGGGCGTGTCCTCGGCCTCGATCAACAGCACGCGGGCGTAGGGCGCGCATTCGGCGGCGAGGCTGGAGCCTGCCATCCCGGCGCCAACGATGGCGATGTCGAAGTGTTCGATTGCGGTCATGGATCTCAGGCTGCCTTTGCCGGAACCGCGCGGTCCAGGAAACTGGTGATCGCGGACATGACCTGCCGCCGCACCGGATCAGCCTCGCGCAGCAGTTCGTGGCGCGCTTCCGCCCCCCACGCGACCAGCTCGCCGCGCGGCAGGCGCTCGGCGGCCTTCTCGATCGCCGGCCAGGATACCAGCGCATCCTTCTTGGCCGCCAGCACCAGCACCGGCGCCATCACCGCTTCGAGCACGCCCGGCGCGCGTAGGGTTTCAATCGAGGCCGCTGCGCGCTCGACCCAGTGCCAACTGGCCGGGCCGATCTCCAGTTCGGGACGCTCGGCGCGCCACCACAGCTCGTCCGAATAGCGGTCGGCGTCGTGCGTCAGCAGCGAGATGCGATCGTGGCCCGGTGCGCCGGGCTTCTCGCTCACCTTCCACGCCATGCGCTCGGGGTCACCGATCCGGCACATGATTCTTCCATAGATATGCTGAACAAACGGGGGAATCGGCGTAACGAATCCAAGCATCGGCGCGCTCAGTACAACGGCATCGGGGCTTGCCGCACCCTCCGCGACAGCGCGCAGGACGAGGTGCCCGCCCATCGAATGCCCCGCCAGAACATGCGGCCCCGGGGTGGTGCGGACCCAATCGGACCACAGTGCGCCAAGATCGGCAACCCAGATCGAAAAGTCTTCGATATGGCCCACCAGCGGGTTTGCCGTCATGCGCCCGGAGGCACCCTGCCCGCGCCAGTCTGCCGCGCTTACGTGCCAGCCAGCCGCAGCCCATTCTGCCAATGTTTCCAGATACTTCTCATAGAAATCGGCACGCCCCGGCATGAACAGGATCGACCCGCGCGTGGGGGTGCCCGCAGGCGGATCGAGGCTGATGCGGCGAAGCGGATGGCCATCGGGCAAGGCCCATCGCCATTCCCGCGCGGCTGCGGGTATCGCCCGCCTTACATTGCAAGCACCGTCCAGCACTGCACTCACGCAAGAACTCCCGTAACAAGACCGCAGCGGCGTCCGCAAGTGCGCGGATTTGCGGCGCCCGTTTGGTTACCGTTTGGTAAGTGATTGTCCCGTATGAGACCCCTCATGCAGGGAACTCACATCGTTTACGGACTGGTCGGGGCCTTGGCAATCGCACTCACGATTGCCGCGATCACCGATGCCCGCCGCCGCCAGATCGACAACTGGCTGAACGCCGCCATCGCTGCGGGCGCACCGCTGTTCTGGTGGGCGTCAGGCCTTGCGCTGTGGCCGGGTGTCGCGCTGCAGCTCGGCCTTGCCGTGGTTACCTTCTTCGTCCTTGCCGGGCTCTTCGCGCTGAAAGCGATGGGCGGCGGCGACGTGAAGTTGCTCACCGCTCTGGCACTGTGGATGCCTGCGCTGCTGTTCCTCAAGCTGCTCGTCATCATGGCGCTCGCAGGGGGCGTGCTGACGATCACGATGGGCATGTGGCACATCGCCCGGCGCCAGAAGGACAAGCTCAAGATCCCCTACGGCATCGCCATCGCGACCGCCGGGCTCTGGATCATCACGACGACTGATTGGACCGCGATTCACGCCCCTTTGGCGGGCTGACGCTATCTTAACCATTTTGCCCGAATGATGCGGGCGGATTAACGGCAGGATTGTAGCCATGGACAGGAAGAAGCTGTTGCTGCTGGTAGGGGCGCTGATCGTGGCGATCGGTACGGCCTTTGCTGCCAGGAGCCTGTTTGCGGGCGCCGCATCGCCGCAGGCAGCGGCCGCCGCGAAGGTGCAGATGGGTGCCAAGGTGCTCGTCGCCAACCGCGCGCTGCCGGCCGGCACGATCATCACGGCCGACGCCATGGGCTACCAGCCGTGGCCGAAGGACCTCGTCCAGGACGTCTACTTCACCGAAGACAAGACGGACATGTCGAAGCTCCTCGGCACTGTCGTGCGCCATCCGATCACGGCGGGCGAACCGGTCACCCAGGGCAGCCTCGTCTCGCCTGGTGACCGCGGCTTCCTTGCCGCCGCTCTCGGGCCGGGCATGCGCGCTGTCACCATTCCGGTGAGCGCGCGCACCGCCGTTGCGGGCTTTGTCTTCCCCGGTGATCACATCGACCTCGTTCTTACCCAGACGGTGAAGGGTATCGGCCAGCCGCTCAAGGCAGCCGAAACCATCCTGCGCAACCTGCGCGTGCTCGCCACCGACCAGTCGACCGAGCAGGAGCAGGTCGAAGGCAAGACCCGCGTGCGCACCTTCAGCACCGTGACCGTGGAAGCCACGCCCAAGATCGCCGAGAAGATCGCGGTCGCGCAGACCATCGGTACGCTCAGCCTCTCGCTGCGCTCGCTGGCCGACAACTCGAGCGAGCTCGACCAGGCAATTGCGCTTGGCCAGATCAAGATCCCTGCCGGCGCCACCAAGGCCGATGAGGAGAAGATCATCAAGCAGGCGATGGGCAAGCCGATCGAAGCGACCGGCAACAGCTTCGCCACCGGCGGTGACGTCTCGCGCTTCCAGCCCAAGAACGTCAACAACGCCGATCCGGCTGCTGCTGCTGCCGCCATGGCGCGGGCCGTCACCTCGGCGATCCCCCGCTCGATGCCCGGTGGCATGATGCCCGCCGCTGCTCGTTCGCTCCTGAACCCTGGCCCGGTGGTCCGCGTGACCCGCGGCAAGGATACCCAGGAAGTCAGCGTGGGGAATCACTGACATGCACACGCTCGCTCCACTCAAGGCCCAAACTGCGCCCGCGAAAGGCAAGATCATGAAGGCCCGTATCGCATCCAAGCTGCTCCCGCTCGTCGCTCTCGCGGTTCCGCTGGCACTCGCCTCGGCTCCCGCGCCGGTCGCGGCCCAGACGGTGACCAGCCCGGCCCGCAGCATCGCGATCTCGATCGGTCGCGGCCAGCTGGTCACGCTGCCCGGCAAGATGACCGACGTGTTCGTCGCGAACGACTCGGTCGCAGACGTTCAGGTCAAGTCGACCAACCAGCTCTACGTGTTCGGCAAGTCGGGCGGTGAGACCACCGTCTATGCCAGCAACGCGAACGGCGATGTGGTGTGGTCGGCCAATGTCCGCGTGGGCACCAACCTCGACAGCATCGACCAGATGCTCAAGCTCGCGATGCCCGAAGCGCACATCGTCACCTCGACGATGAACAACACCGTGCTCCTGACCGGCACGATTGCTGCGCCCGAAGATGCCGCCGAGGCAGAGCGCCTCGTCAAGGCCTTCGTCGACGGCAAGACCACCGTGATCAGCCGCCTCAAGATGGCAACGCCGCTTCAGGTGAACCTGCACGTGAAGTTCGCCGAGGTGAACCGCTCGCTGGTGCGCCAGATCGGCTCGAACCTCACCACGATCGATGGCAGCGGCAATGTCACCAAGTTCGGCGTCAACACCGGCCGTTCCGCTGGCTCCACCTTCACCACCGATCCCAATCTCCCGCTCGGCATCGGCACCAGCGTCAAGGGCTACGGCTTTGATCCGACCGCGGTTTCGGCCACCAACCCGCAGGGTTTGGTGCTGAAGGACGGCACCAACATCACGCCGCTGCAGGGCCAGTCGACCCTCGCGGTGATGGGCAAGCTGTTCGGGCTCAACGTGCTCACGGCACTGGACCTTGGCGAGACGATCGGCCTCGTCACCAGCCTTGCCGAACCGAACCTCACCGCGCTTTCGGGCGAAACCGCGAACTTCCTCGCGGGCGGCGAGTACCCGATCCCGGTCTCGACCGGCCTCGGCAACACCTCGATCGAGTTCAAGAAGTACGGCATCAGCCTTGCCTACACCCCCACCGTGCTCGCCAACGGGCGCATCTCGCTGCGGGTGAAGCCGGAAGTGTCCGAACTTTCGTCCGACGGCGCGATCATCAGCAACAACTTCAGCGTCTCCGCGCTCACCGTGCGCAGCGCCGAAACCACGATCGAGCTCGGCTCCGGCCAGAGCTTCATGATCGCGGGCCTGCTGCGCAACGGTTCGCAGGACACGATCACCAAGATGCCCGGCGCCGGCGATATCCCGATCCTGGGTTCGCTGTTCCGTTCGACCTCGTTCCGCAAGGGCGAGACCGAACTGGTCATCATCGTCACGCCTTACCTGGTGAACCCGGTCGACGCGAACGACATCAAACTGCCGACCGACGGCTTCAAGTCCGCCACGGCGCTCCAGCAGGTCCTCGGCCATGTCGAAACGGATGGCGTCACCGGCGGTGATCGTCCCAAGCCGACTGAGAAGTCCGGCACTGTCCAGTCGAACGGACCGAAGGTCGGCGCGCTCGATGCGCCGGTCTCCGATGCGCCCGGCTTTGGCGCCCCCGCGCCGGCAGCCGCACCGCACAAGACGAGCCGTCCCGCCCGCAATCGTCAGGCCAGCGCCGATGCTGCGCCCGGCTTCAGCATCCAGTGAGAAAGGGCCAACCCATGTCCATTCGTATGCCCCGCCTTCAGGGCGCCGCCCGGGTCCTTCTCCTCGCCGGTGTCATGAGCCTGCCGCTGGCCGCGTGCAACGCGCCTTCAGCCGACATGAACCGCAGCCTTGAAAGCGTGCACCAGCCGGTCGTCCAGCGCACCAGCTACGTGTTCGATGTCTCGACGCTGCCGGGCGGTGGTCTCCCCGTGACCGAACAGCGCCGCCTTGCCGGCTGGCTCGATGCGCTCGGCCTCGGCTATGGTGACCGCGTTTCGCTCGATGATCCGGTCGATTCCGAACAGACCCGCACCTCGGTAGAACAGGTGGCCGGCCGCTTCGGCATCATCCTCGCCGATGTCGCCCCCGTCACCGAAGGCGCCATCGCACCCGGCACTGCCCGCGTGGTCGTGTCGCGCAGCGAGGCCAGCGTGCCCGGCTGCCCCGATTGGGCGAGCAAGATCGACAACCGCACCAACAATGCGACCTCGTCCAACTACGGCTGCGCGGTCAACAGCAACATGGCCGCGATGGTCGCCAACAAGGAAGACCTTGTGCACGGCGCCAAGGGCCAGAGCACCACGCTGGTGCAGAGCAATAGCAAGGCCATCCAGTCCTATCGCGATCAGCCGCCGACGGGTGCGCAAGGCCTGAAGGCTGTTTCCAGCAAGTCCGGGGGTAACTGATCAATGAGCGCGACCTGGAAAACCGCCAACCGCGATATGTTCGCGGCCTTCATGTGCGATGATGCGGCACTCGACGTGCTGCGTCCGGTCACGGTCGACATGGGCTGGCAGCCTGAAAAGTGCAACAAGGGCGGCCTGCGCAATGCGATCCAGTCGCTGTCGATCGCGGCGAGCCCGGCCATCCTCATGGTCGACTTGTCCGAAAGCGGCGATCCGCTGAGCGACATCAATGCGCTTGCCGAAGTCTGCGAACCGGGCACCGTGGTGATCGCGGTGGGCCAGGTCAACGACGTGCGCCTTTATCGCGACTTGCTCGCCTCTGGCATCCAGGACTACCTCCTGAAGCCGCTTACGCCGGGCCAGGTGCGCGATGCGCTGGTGCAGGCGCAGGCGATCTTCGCGTCTCCCAAGTCGGCTGACGGCAGCACCGCCAAGCGCCACGTCTCGACCGCTGTGGTCGGCACGCGCGGCGGTGTCGGCGCCTCGACCGTGGCGACTTCGCTGGCGTGGCTGTTCAGCAGCGATCACCGCTTGCCAACCGCGCTGCTCGATCTCGACGTGCACTTCGGCACCGGCGCGCTGACGCTCGATCTCGAGCCCGGCCGCGGCCTGACCGACGCGATCGATAACCCGAGCCGCATCGACGGCCTGTTCATCGAACGCGCGATGATCCGCGCCAACGACAACCTGGCGATCCTTTCCGCCGAAGCCCCCATCAGCGCCCCGCTGATGACCGACGGCAGCGCTTTCGTTCAGCTGGAGGAGGAATTCCGCCACGCGTTCGAAATGACGATGATCGACCTGCCCCGCAACATGCTCATCAACTTCCCGCATCTGCTGGCAGACGTGAACATGGTGGTTGTGGTGACCGAACTGACCCTTGCCGGTGCGCGCGATGCGATCCGCCTGCTGTCGTGGCTAAAGACCAACGCCAAGCATGCCGAAACAGTCGTGGTGGCCAACAAGGTTCACTCCGGCATCGGCGAGATCAGCCGTTCGGATTTCGAAGCCTCGATCGAACGCAAGATCAACTACATCGTGCCCTACGACATCAAGGCTGCCGCCAACGCGGCCAAGCTGGGCCAGACCTTCGTTGCCGCCAACCGCGCAACCAAGGCAGGCGCGGCGCTGCGTGATCTCGGCAGCGCGATCATCGCCTCGGGCACCGATGGCGAAGTGGTCGAAGCCAAGGGCAAGGGCAAGGCGAAGGACAAGCCTGCCAAGGGCGGCGACAAGGACGGCGGCGCTCCGGCCAAGACCTCGCTGCTCGGCAAGTTCGATTTCAAGAAGATCCTTACCTCCGGCAAAGCCAAGGCCGGAACCCCCGCATGATCCGCGACCGGCGCGCCTGCCCCATCACCGGGACCAGCCGCGCCGGACCCGCACGAACTGAGAGAACTGGCAGGACCACGCAATGAACGTGATGCAACTCGTGATCCTTGGCGTCGGCGCGGGGCTGGTTCTCCTGCTGATGGGGCTCGCGCTCGGCGGTCCTTCGGCAAGCCGGGAAGCATCGCGGCGCCTCCAGACCGTGCGTTTCCGCCATTCCGAAAGCGCGGTGGACAAGGTCGAGGCGCAGTACCGCAAGGCCGTTGCCAACCGCAAGCCGACCACCTTCAAGAAGGCCGGCTCGGGCTCGCGCCTCGAAGCGCTGGCGCTGCGCCTGCACCAGACCGGCAAGGGCTGGACGCTCAGCCAGTATGTCTACCTCTCGGTCGGCCTTGCGCTTGGCATCACCCTGCTCATCTTCATCAAGACTGGCTCGCTGCTGCTGGGCCTCGGCGTCGGCGTACTGGTGGGGGCAGGCATTCCGCACTGGATGGTCGGCCGCGCAATCAACAAGCGCAAGAATGGCTTTGTTGCCAAGTTTCCCGATGCGCTCGAACTGCTCGTACGCGGTCTGCGTTCAGGTCTGCCGATCACCGAAACGCTTGGTGTCGTCGCGCACGAACTGCCGGGGCCGGTGGGCGAGGAATTCAAGCTCGTCACCGATCGCATCAAGGTCGGCCGGACGATGGAGGAATCGCTCCAGGAATCGGCCAACCGGCTCGACATGGCCGAGTTCAGCTTCTTCTGCATCACGCTGGCGATCCAGCGCGAAACGGGGGGCAACCTTGCCGAAACGCTGGCCAACCTTGCTGACGTGCTGCGCAAGCGCGCGCAGATGAAGCTCAAGATCGCGGCGATGAGCTCTGAATCCAAGGCTTCGGCATATATCGTCGGTTCGCTGCCCTTCATCGTGTTCGCGCTGATCTACTCGATCAACCCGCGTTACCTCGGGCAATTCTTCGTGGACGAGCGGCTCATCATCGCCGGTATCGGCGGCCTCGTGTGGCTGGGCATTGGTGCCTGGATCATGAAGCAGATGGTCAACTTCGAGATCTGAGACCCAACATGCCAGTCAACCCTCCCCCGCACGGCCCCACGCTCCTCGGCATCGACGTCATCTACGTCGGCTCGATCCTCATGGGCATTGCCGCCGCGGCGATGCTGCTGGCGATCTACGCCGCCATCACGGTGCGCGATCCGATGGCCAAGCGCGTCAAGGCGCTCAACGAGCGGCGCGACCAGCTCAAGGCCGGCATCGTCACGGTCAATGCCAAGAAGCGCCAGAGCATCGTCCGCCGCAGCGAGACGACCGACAACATCAAGACCTTCCTTGAATCGTTGAAGGTCCTTCAGGACAGCCAGCTCAAGGATATTCAGCAGCGGCTGGCGCAGGCGGGCATCCGCAAGAAGGAATGGGCCGTCGCGGTCGTGCTCGCCCGCATGATCGGCCCGATCGTGCTGGGCCTGTTTTTCGGCGTGTTGATCTACGGAGTGAACTATTGGCCGCTGTGGTCGGCGTTCAAGAAGTTCGGCCTGTTCGCGGGCATGGTGATCCTGGGCTACAAGGGCCCGGACATCTGGATCAAGAACATGATGAACAAGCGCACCAAGGAGATCCGCAAGGGTCTGCCTGACGCGCTCGACCTCCTGGTGATCTGCGCCGAAGCCGGCCTCACCGTCGATGCCGCCTTTGGCCGCGTGGCCCGCGAACTGGGCCGGGCCTATCCGGAACTTGGCGATGAATTCGCGCTCACCGCGATCGAACTCTCGTTCCTCACCGAACGGCGCCTCGCGTTCGAGAACCTCGCCTACCGCGTCAATCTCGATTCGGTGAAGGGCGTGGTGACCACCATGATCCAGACCGAGCGCTACGGTACGCCGCTCGCCTCGGCGCTGCGCGTGCTCTCCGCAGAGTTCCGCAACGAGCGCATGATGCGCGCGGAAGAAAAGGCCGCGCGTCTGCCAGCGATCATGACGATCCCGCTGATCCTGTTCATTCTGCCGACGCTGTTCGTCGTGATCCTTGGCCCCGCGGCCTGCTCGATCAGCGACAACTTCCTCAACCGGAAGACGTAAGGACTCTGCGCTAAGGAAGGTAGAAATACCCCTCCGACCCGCCTTTGGTGGGTCGGAGGGGGTCTTCTTCCCTTAAGCCTTCACCACCGTCTGCTCGATCGCGCCGAACACGGCGTGTCCCTTGGCATCCTTGGCCGCGATCCGCACCGTATCGCCATGCTTGAGGAACGGCGTTACCGCCGCGCCGCTGCGGATCGTCTCCACCATGCGCTGTTCGGCGATGCAGGCATAGCCGCGCCCGCCTTCACGCACCGGGCGGCCGGCAGTGTAGGCACCCTTGGCGTCCAGATCGCGGTTCGAGACCGTGCCCGAACCGATCACCGAACCGGCCCCGATGCGGCGCGTCTTTGCCAGATGCGCGATCAGCTGGCCGAAATCGAAGGTCATGTCCTCACCCGTCGCCAGCCGCCCGAACGGCCGACCGTTGACATCGATGTGGAGCGGCAAGTGCAGCTTGCCCTCAGCCCATGTCGAACCAAGGCTTTCGGGCGTCGCGAACACCGGCGAGAAATGACTGGCAGGCTTCGACTGGACAAAGCCGAACCCCTTGGCCAGCTCGTCCGGGATCAAGCCGCGCAGCGAAACATCGTTCACAAGGCCGACAAGCCGGATGTGATCGAGCGCGGCGTGCGCGGAAACACCCTGCGGCACATCGCCCGTCACCACCACAACTTCGGCTTCCAGATCGCAGCCCCAGCTTTCGTCCGCCAACGTGATCGGATCGCGCGCACCGCGGAAATCGTCGCTGCCACCCTGATACATCAGCGGATCGGTCCAGAAGCTGGCCGGCAGTTCCGCCCCGCGCGCCTTGCGTACCAGTTCGACGTGGTTGACGTAGGCGCTGCCGTCCGCCCACTGGAACGCGCGCGGCAAGGGCGCCGCCGCCTCGCGCTCATGGAACCGCTTGCGCGGGATCGCGCCATGCTCGAGCTCGATCGCCAGTGCCTCGAGATAGGGGGCATAGCGGTCCCATTCGTCGAGCAGGCCCTGCATGGTCGGCACGATGTGATCGGCATCGGCATACCAGGCGAGATCGTCCGAAACGACGATCAGGCGGCCGTCGCGCCGCTGCGGCAGGCTTGCAAGTTTCATGGGTTTTCCCCTTCGATCGCGCGTGCCGCGTTGAACAGTTTGTCGAGCAGCGCCCTCAGCTTCGCCGTCTCGGCGGGCGAAAGCGCGGCAAATATCTTCTCATAGGTCGAGAGCGCGTTGGGCCAGATGCGGTCGTACATCGCGCGGCCTTCGTCGGTCAGCCACAAGTGATGCGAGCGCCCGTCGGCATCGTTGGGCGTCCGCGCGACAAGTCCGCGCTCGCCCAGCATCTTGCACGCGCGGTTCACCGCTACCTTGTCCATCAGCGTGGCGCGGACGAGATCGCGCTGCGTCAGCGGCCCGGCATCGCCAAGCACCGCCATGATCCGCCATTCAGGGATCTTGAGGCCGAATTCGCTGTGATATTCGCCCGAAATCAGGCTGCTGACCGCGTTCGAAGTAATCGCAAGGCGGTAGGGGATGAAATCTGACAGCCGGGTTTGCGCGTCGGACATGCTTCCGGTTCTAGGCCAGCTTGCGCAGCGCGCAAGCAAAAGAGCGCAGCACAATCACCGGATTGGTCATCGGGCCAGAATGCCTGCCATGATGAAGTCCACCGTATGCTCGCGGTAGCGATCGCGCAGTTCCTCGGTCAGCGTATCCTGATCGAAGCAATGCCGCAGCACCAGCCGAGCCGAGAAGAACCGGTCTGCCGCGCCCGTCACCGTGAAGTAGAACAGTTGCGGATCGATCGGACGGAACACGCCCGCCTTCACACCGTCGCTGATAAGCCGGTCATAGGCCTTGTTGAGCGGCGCGAGATACTTGTCGGCAATGCGCTTCGCCTCGGAGGGATCGCTGTCGCGCACCAGCCGCATGAGGAGCCGGTTGAGATAGGGGAACGCGAAATAGGTATCGACGCAGCGCGCGATGTGCTGCCGCAGCTTCGCCTCGGGGCTCATGTGGTCCTTGGCCAGCAGCGCCTCGACCGACTTGATGATCGCCACCATATCGCGGTCGAGCAGTTCGCCAAGCATCCCGGCCTTGTTGCCGAAGTAGTACTTCACCAGCGCCGAATTGAGCCCCGAGCGCAGCGACAGCTCGGACAGCGAGATATCGACCTGGTCCCCCTCGCGCATGATCTGCGAGGCGGTTTCCAGCAGCAATTCACGTGCACCCGGCTGTTCGCCGCCGGTTTCCCCCACAGTCGCCACGATTTTCTGCTCTTTCATTCCCAACCCGGTTCATCCCACCACGGGTAAAAGCCTGGCATATCCGAAGAAACGCGCCCGGGGTAGGCCGGTGCACGCTTTTCAAGGAAGCTGGCCACACCTTCTTTCGCATCGGCCCCGCGCGAGAGCTGATAGATCGCGCGGCTGTCAACGCGGTGGGCGTGCATCGGGTGCGGCGTGGCGGAGTTGCGCCACAGCATCGCGCGCGTCATCGCCACCGAAACCGCGCTCGTATTATCGGCAATCTCGCGCGCCAGCGCATGCGCTGCGGGCAGCAGGTCTTCCGGCGCGTGGAGCGAGCGGACGAGGCCAGCCTCCTTGGCTTCCTCGGCGCCGAACACGCGGCCCGTCATGCACCATTCCAGCGCCGTGCTCATGCCGACAAGGCGCGGCAGGAACCAGCTCGAGGCCGCCTCGGGCACGATCCCGCGCCGCGCGAAGACGAAGCCGAAGCGCGCCGACGTGCTCGCCAGCCGGAAATCCATCGGCAGCTGCATCGTCGCCCCGATGCCCACTGCGGCACCGTTGATCGCGCCGATCACCGGCTTCTTGGAATTGAAGATGCGCAAGGTGCAATAGCCGCCGCCATCGCGCACGCGCACATCGGAAAGGTCCGCCACTTCAGTCGGATCGGAGAAGGGTCGCTTGCCGTCATCCGGCGTCAGGTCCGCGCCCGCGCAGAAGGCCCGGTCACCCGCCCCCGTCACGATCACCGCGCGCACGCTGTCATCGGCGTCGGTCCGGTCGAACGCGTCGATCATCTCGGCCATCATCGTGCCGGTATAGGCGTTCATCTTGTGCGGACGATTGAGCGTCAGCGTCGCGATGCCATCCGCGATATCGAGCAGGATCTGCGTGTATTCGGCCATCAGCCCATCTCTCCGGAGGTCCGCGCGCGTCCCCGTACAATGCGGGGACGCGTCACGGGTTCAGTTGCTTAACGCGGCGCCATGCGGATCGCGCCGTCGAGGCGCACGTCCTCGCCGTTGAAATAGCCGCACTCGATCATGGTCATGGCGAGCTGGGCGTATTCCTCAGGGTTGCCGAGGCGCTTGGGGAACGGCACCGAAGCCGAAAGCGCATCCTTCACGTTCTGCGGAGCGCCCTGCAGCAGCGGGGTGTTGAAGATACCCGGCAGGATCGTGTTCACGCGGATGCCCTCGCTCATCAGGTCGCGCGCGATCGGCAGCGTCATGCCGACAACGCCGCCCTTCGAGGCCGAGTACGCCGCCTGGCCGATCTGGCCGTCCTCAGCCGCGACCGACGCGGTGTTCACGATCGCGCCGCGCTCGCCGAACTCGTCGATGGGGTCGAGCGTCATCATGCCCGCAGCCGACTTGGCGATGCAGCGGAACGTGCCGACGAGGTTGATCTGGATCAGCCAGTTGAAGGCTTCCAGCGGGAAGTGCTTGATCGAGCCGTCTTCCTTGCTGCGGCTGGCGGTTTTGATCGCGTTGCCGGTGCCGGCGCAGTTCACGAGGATGCGCTCCTGCCCGATGGCGGCGCGCGCCTTGGCAAAGCCAGCGTCCACGCTCTCGTCGCTGGTCACGTTCACTTCGCAGAACACGCCGCCGATTTCAGCCGCGACAGCCTCGCCCTTTTCCTTCTGCATGTCGAAGATGGCAACCTTCACGCCCTTCGCGGCGAGCGCGCGCGCGGTTGCCGCACCAAGGCCGGAAGCGCCGCCCGTGACGACCGCGGAAATCGAACTATCAAGCTTCATGGTATTCCTCTCCTGAAATCAGAGTTCTAGCCCCTCCCGCTTGGCGGATGGGGTTGGGGTGGGCATGTTCAAAAGCCGCGCTTCCCGAACAGGCCCACCCCCGGCCCCTCCCGCTTGCGGGAGGGGAGGGATCACATCATCTCGACAATCGTCACGTTGGCGACACCGCCGCCTTCGCACATCGTCTGCAGACCATACTTGCCGCCGCGCGCCTTCAGCGCATTGAGCAGCGTGGACATCAGCTTGGTGCCCGAAGCGCCCAGCGGGTGGCCGAGCGCAATCGCGCCGCCGTTGACGTTGAGCTTGTCCGGGTCCGCGCCGGTGTGCTTCAGCCACGCCATCGGCACCGAGGCAAACGCCTCGTTCACTTCATAGAGATCGATGTCGTCGATCTTCAGCCCAGCGCGCTTCAGCGCCTTGTCGGTGGCGAAGAGCGGCTCTTCCAGCATGATGACCGGATCGCCCGCCGTCACCGTCAGCGTGTGGATGCGCGCCAGCGGGGTCAGGCCGTGGGCCTTCAGCGCCGCTTCCGAAACGATCAGCGCCGCGCTCGCACCGTCGCAGATCTGGCTGGAGCTGGCCGCGGTCAGCAGGCCCTCGGGGCTCAGCAGCTTGACGCCGGAGATCGATTCGATGCTCGCGTCAAAGCGGATGCCCTCGTCCACCGTGTGCAGCCCCGCGCCGTCCGCCGTCTCGATCGCGATGGGCACGATCTCGTTGGCAAAGGCATTCGCCTGCGTCGCGGCAATCGCCTTGAGGTGGCTCGAAAGCGCGAAGGCATCGAGCTGATCCTTGGAGAAGCCGTGCTTCTTCACGATCATTTCCGCGCCCATGAACTGCGAGAACATGATGCCCGGATACTTCTCTTCGAGCTGCGGCGACTTGTAGTTGCCGAGGCCCTCCTTCATGTGAAAGATCGCGGTCGAGCCCATCGGCACGCGCGTCATGCTCTCGACGCCGGCGGCGATGACCATGTCCTGCACGCCCGACATCACCGCCTGCGCGGCAAACTGGATCGCCTGCTGCGATGAGCCGCACTGGCGGTCAATCGTGACGGCCGGCACCGAATCCGGCAGCCGCCGCGCGGCGAGCACGGCATTGCGCCCCACCTGCCCCGCCTGCTGCCCGCCTTGCGAGACGCAGCCCATGATCACGTCATCGACGGCCGAGCCATCGATCCCGGTCCGCTCGACAATGGCGTCCAGCGTCGCCGCGGCCAGATCGACCGGGTGTACCCCGGCCAGACGGCCATTCCGCCGCCCACCAGCGGTCCGCACTGCATCAACGATATAGGCTGTAGCCATGGCTTTCCGACTCCCGAATGCGTTCGTTTAACTGAACGATTAAGGGGTGCGGGGGATGGGGTCAAGGGATGGGTGGGGGGAGGCTTAGCGCAACGCCTCTTTCCTCCATTTGAGCATTCGATATGATTGCGCGCAGGAGGAAAAATGAAACTGTTGAGCGCCCGAGTCATTGGCTTTCAGTCGTTTGGTGACTCCGCTGACATTCCATTCAAGGATGGAATCAATCTCATTGTTGGTCAAAACAACTCGGGGAAGAGCGCGTTGCTTCGCGCACTACAACACCAACTCACCGATGATCGACATCGTACACCTGAGCGGTGGAACAATGTGGAAATCGCGATGCCCGAGGTGAGACTTACCCTAGGCGTTAGCGGCAGCGAATTCCGGAGCGCGATCTTTATGAGTGGTCGGGATAACTTCATCCCTATTCCACCAGACCCAGACCCAATGGCATTCATTGACACCTTCTGGACGGACCCAATGATGAATGTTGCCGTCATTCATCGGCCGGGCAATAGTTTCACAGCGGCAGCATACCCTGGCCATGGCAAATTTCAGATCCCGAACGGTGCCCAACATACTTGTGCAATGATGCAGGTGAACGATGGCAATTTGCACACCACGCTTCAGTACCGGATGGACGACACAACGGCTGAGCTCGTACGCTATCTGTGGCACAGTCGAATGTTTTTCTTTTCTGCTGAGCGTATGAACATCGGTAATTCCCCAGCTGAACCTGCATCACGACTAACACCTAATGCATCAAATTTACCGAGTGTAATGCTAACACTTCAAGGAAGTCAGGGCGATTTATTTACAAAATTAGTGAGACACCTTCGAGATATATTTTCCACCGTGGGCAATGTTAGTTTAGCACCGATCGGCAACGGCCTGGTTGAAGTTCGGGTTTGGCCGACTGAGGCAATGGAGCGAATCGAGCTTAGTTTTCCACTATTGCAAAGCGGAACCGGCGTTGCTCAGGTAATGGCGATTCTGACTGCAGTGATGACCGTCGAAAATTCCATCATCTTAATCGATGAAATCAACAGCTTCCTTCATCCTTCCGCAGTCAAGGCACTTTTACGCATATTACAAACCGAATATTCCGACCATCAATATATAATTTCTACACATGCGCCTGAAGTAATTGGCTTCAGTAACCCCTGCACAGTTCACTTAGTAAAGCGCAATGGCTACGAATCTTCAATTCATCGCCTCACGCTGACTGACATATCGGACTTTCGAAAAGTCGCTGATCACCTAGGTATCTCGATGGCGGATGTCTTTGCCGCCGACCGGATAGTTTGGGTGGAAGGGCAAACTGAAGAGCTTTGTTTCCCACTGCTATATCAACAAGCAATGGGCCAGCCGCTGCCGCGTGGGACTATTTTCACTTCGGTGGTCGCAACGGGAGATTTCATCGCCAAACGCCGCGACCGCCCGATGATCTATCAGATATATCAGCGCCTAAGCCAAGCGGCAGCCCCGCTTGTAAATGCCGTTGCCTTCAGTTTCGACAGCGAAGAACTGACTGACGATGAGAAAACCGACATGATGCGGGACTCTCAGGGGCGTCTGCACTTTCTACCGCGCCGGCACATCGAGTGCTACCTCGTAAATGCGGAGGCGCTGCTGCTGTTCATGGCTGAGCGAGACAGCGAACCATTGAAGGTAGATGTTGCCGAAATTGAGTCTAAACTCGTAGATTTAGCGTCAAATGAGTTCCGCATTGCAGAATGGCAGGGCAATTTGTCTGATCCTGCATGGCTATCCAAAGTAGATGCTGCCAAGCTTTTAGCAACTGCGTGTGCTGAACTGACGGATCAACGTGTTACGTTCAAAAAGAAGAATGATACGCTTGCTCTGATTCAAGCTGTCCAGTCTATCGCAGCCAATCAACTGGATGAGTTAACGGCCTACGTTCGGTCACTTGTGGAAGCGGTGACCTAGCAAATTGCAAAGTTAAGTCTTCACCCCAACCCCGCAACCTCCCCGCTCAATTCCGCCACCCGCAGTTCCCCCTCCCGGGTCTGGCCGCCAAGTTCCAGAAAGCGCCGCATCTTCTCCCGCGCGGTGTCGCTGTAGAGCGCTTGCTGGAACAGGCCTGCCTCGATCACGCAGCCTTCTTCCAGCGGCAGGGCGCCGGTTTCGATGGATTGCTTGGCCAACCCGGCCACGCGCCAGCCCAGCCGCTCCGTCCACAAGGCATCGCCGCCCAATTCGTAGTGCCAGCCCATCAGGCAGCGCACCTGCATGAAATGCCTACCAATTCGTCCCCTCCCGCTAAATCCGTCGTAACGCCTCGTGCGGCAAGGTTCTGCTCGGAGAACCACGATGACGACCCTTTACTACAGCCGCCAAAAGCTTATCCTCAGCGGGGCCTTTCTGCTCCTCGGCGCGCCCGTGGTGGGGATGGTCTGCCTGCTGGGTGATCCCATCGACATGATCTTCGGCCTCGGCCTGATCGTCGGCGGGCCGCTGCTTTCGGCGGGGCGGCTGGGGCGGTTGTTTGGCGATCTCAAGGCCATCGAATACGATGAAGGCGGCATTCACCTCCACCCTCTCGGCGCGGCGCGGCACCTGCGCTGGCGCGAGGTGAGCGCGATCGAGGTGGGCACGAAGATCCGCACCTTCTACGGCTTCTTCCCGATCGGGCGGGAGCATACCATCCGCTTCAGCTACAGCGGCGGCCTGCGCGGCCAATCGAAGATCAACATTCCCTTCGGCCTGCTTGCGCTGGGAAAGGCCGCCGTGATCGCAAAGCTGACCGACATGGAGAAGCGGCGCGGGGGCGACGGGTTTGTCATCGGCGCGTCGCGCGTCTCCAAAAAGGCGCTAACGAACGCGCTGGCCGCGCCGGAAAGCGATCTGCCCCCGGCAAGCGGCTTCGATGCCGATGCGATCATGGCGCGCTATATGGCGACACGCGAAACCGAACCGCCGCCCCCTGCCCTGCCCGAACTGCCGCCCCGGATGCCCCCGCGCGTCGCCGGGTTCGGCCGCAAGCGGGCCTGATCAGCCGACCAGCCGGTCCGTCCGCGCTGTCATCTCGCGCCACAGGCCGTGCCCACCAAGGCCCGCCACGCGCTTGCCCAGTCGCTCTGCCCAGAAGGCATCGCCGCCGAATTCGCTGCGCCAGCCCATCAGGCGGCGGGTCAAGTGGTTGAGCGCGTATTCGATGGTGAAGCCGATGGCGCCGTGCATGCGGTGCGCGATGGGGACGGCGCGGTCTACCGCGATGCCCATGCGCAGCTTGGCCGCCGCGATCTCGAAGCTGGCGTGGCCATAATCGAGCGCTGCTGCGCAGGCTGCCGCCGAGGCGTCAACCGCTGCGGCTTCCTCGGAAAACTCCGCCATGGCCTGCTGCACCGCCTGGAACTTCGCCAGCGCGCGGCCAAACTGGACGCGGGTGTTCACGTGATCGATGGCGAGCGTAAACGCCGCCTCCAGCGCGCCCGAGGCCTGCGCCACGCGGGCAAATGCGCCCAGCGCCTGCAAGTCCACATCGCACGCCGCCGAAGCCGCCGCCGCGCCGGTGAAGCTCACCGCATCCCACGGCTCACCCGCAGGCGAACGCCCCTCGTCAAAGCTGCAGGCATCGGCGTGGTAGAGCGAGAGCGTGCCCTCAGCCACATGCACCACCGCCGCAGCATGGCGGCCATAAGGCACGCGGCTGCCGGGGACGGAAATGGAAACGAGGCCATCAGGCGCCGCGATCCCCACCTTCGCCAGCAGGTAATGCGCGATCACCGGCTCGGCCAGCGGCGCGTTCAGCGCGTTGAGGCCGGCAAGGCGCAGCACGGCGAGCACATCGCCCCAATCGCCGCCG
The DNA here is from genome assembly GCF_007991615.1 of Novosphingobium sediminis. Taxonomy (GTDB): domain Bacteria; phylum Pseudomonadota; class Alphaproteobacteria; order Sphingomonadales; family Sphingomonadaceae; genus Novosphingobium; species Novosphingobium sediminis. The sequence continues at coordinate 106,967 of NZ_BJYR01000007.1, forward strand.
AAGCCGCCCGCATCCTCGGGCACCAGTAGCGTGGAGAAACCCGCTTCGGCCACTTGCGGCCAAGCCTCGGCAAACGGCTTCCCGGCCAGATCGGCGAACAGGCCCGCGGCCATATCGGTGAGCAGAGTACGATTGTCGCTCATCAGCGCAGCCCCAAACCTTTAGCGATAATTCCGCGCAGCACTTCCGGCGTGCCGCCGCGCAGCGAGAAGCTCGGGCTCGCGACGAGGATCCACGAGAGCAGGCGCGAGAGGTCGCTCTTGCCCGCCAAATCGGCGTCCACCGCTGCCTGAACGGCGCGCGGGAGAGCCTGCTCGTAGGCATTGCCGAGGTCCTTGACGATCGCCGCCTCGACAACCGGGTCTTCGCCCGCAGCCAGCTTGGCGATGGTCGACATCGACATCTGCCGCAGCGTCCACATCTCCGCCGTCAGCCGCCCGATCAGCTGCGCCGTCGGTGCATCCGGCTCAGGCCCCATCGCATCGATCAGCGCGACGAGCAGCATGTGGCTGGAGAGATAGCGCTCCGGCCCCGAGCGTTCGAGCGCGAGTTCGGCGACGACCTGCTTCCAGCCATTGCCTTCGGTGCCCACCAGCGCGTCATGCGGCAGGAGCACGTCTTCGAAGAAGATCTCGTTGAAGTGGTGCGTGCCCGTCATGTCGATGATCGGGCGGATGGTGATCCCCGGCGTATCGAGGTCGATCATCATCTGCGAAAGGCCGGTGTGGCGCTCGCTGCCTTCCTCGGTGCGCAGCAGGGTGAGCGCAGCGTGGCTCTTGTGCGCGCCGCTGGTCCACACCTTCTGGCCGTTGATGCGCCAGCCCTCGTTGGTCTTCTTTGCCGAAGTCCGCACGCTGGCGAGGTCCGATCCCGAGCCGGGTTCGGAGAGGCCGATGCAGGCGTAGATCTCGCCGCGCGCCATGCCGGGGAGATACTTCTCGCGCTGCGCTTCAGTGCCGTAGCGCAGGAGGAGCGGGCCCGTCTGGCGGTCAGCGATCCAGTGCAAGCCGGCGGGCGCGCCTGCCGCGAGCAGCTCTTCCAGCACGACATAGCGCTCGAGCAAGGTACGCTCGTGGCCGCCATATTGCTTGGGCCAGGTCATCCCGAGGAGCCCGGCTTGCCCGAGCGCCTTCGAGAATTCCTCGTCAAAGCTGAACCAGCAATTGGCGCGCAGCTCTACAGGCCATTTGGCTTCATACTTCGCCACCAGATCACGAACCTGCTGGCGGAGCGCGGGAATATCGCCCTCGGGGCGAAACGGATGGAGCGGGAATATTTGCATCGGCGGCATCCCTATGGCAGCGCGCGGACCATCGCAATCGCAAGATTGCTAGTGGAGACGCCCAGAGGGGCAATTGGGAGACTTGCCAAGATGACCACCCCGTTCCTGCACGAAGAGCGCCGCGGCCGCATCGCCATCCTCACCATGGACCGCGCCGAATCGATGAACGCCATCGGCACGCTGGAGGATTGCGACAACATCGTCGACACGTTCTTCCGCCTCGGCAACGACCGCTCGGTCAGCGCCATCGTGCTGACGGGCGCAGGCCGCGCGTTCTGCACCGGCGGCAACATCAAGGGCATCCGCGATCGCAAGGGCATCGGCCCGCTCGACCAGCCCGATTCGACCGCGACCAATTATCGCCGCGGCGTGCAGCGCGCCACGCGCGCCATGCTCGATTGCGACGTGCCGATGATCGCCGCGATCAACGGCCATGCTATTGGCCTCGGCCTTGATCTGGCCTGCGTGTGCGACATGCGCGTGGCCGCAGACAGTGCCAAGATGGCCGCCAGCTTCATCAAGGTCGGCATCATCCCCGGTGATGGCGGCGCATGGACGCTGCAGAAGCTGATCGGCTACCCGCTCGCGGCAGAGCTGTTCCTCACCGGCCGCACGTTCGATGCGGCCTATGCCAAGTCGATCGGCCTCGTCGGCGATGTCGTTCCCGCCGAGAGCCTGATGGACAAGGCCATGGCGCTTGCCGAGGAAGTCGCCGCGAACAGCCCCCGCGCGCTGCGCCTGACGAAGCGCCTGCTGCGCGAGGCCCAGCATGGCCGCGCGGGCGATGTGCTCGAACTGTCCGCCGCGTTCCAGGCGCTGGTGCATGAAACGGCCGATCACAAGGAGGCCGTCAACGCCCTCCTCGAAAAGCGCGCGCCGGTCTTCACCGGGGACTGAGGCCGCTTGCAGCCGCCCGTCCCAACCACTCCTCTCCCGCTCACCCTGCGCTTGTCGAAGGGTGCTCGCGCGACCGTCCGTCGCGCCGGCATGCTTCGACAAGCTCAGCATGAGCAGGTGTGGGTGGAGGTAGAGGTAGCATAGTGGCAGGGATGACCCCCGAAGCCGCCTTCATCGCCGCGCTGCGGGGCATCGCCTCGCACCCGGCGGCGCGCGGCCTTGCCGATGATTGCGCGGTGCTGGAACTCGGCAGGGAAACGCTGATCCTCACCCACGACATGATGGTCGAGGGCGTCCACTGGCTTGCGGGACAAGATCCGGCGGATGTTGCATGGAAGCTCCTTGCCACCAACCTGTCCGATCTTGCGGCGAAGGGTGCGGAGCCGATTGGCGTCCTCCTCGGCTACACCCTCGCCGAAGACAACAACCGCTTCATTGAAGGACTGGGCGAGGCGCTCGCACATTTCGGCGTACCGCTGCTCGGCGGCGACACGGTCCGCAGCCCCGGCGCGCAGACCGTGGGCCTCACGGCGCTGGGTCGCGCGACCTGTCAGCCCGTGCCCAGCCGCAGCGGTGCGCAGGCTGGTAACACGGTGTGGATTACCGGCCCCGTCGGCGCGGCGATGCTCGGGTTCGAGGCGCTTACCTGCGGTAACACATCAGCCGATACATCCGCTTACCGCCGGCCCACACCGCGCCTCGCCGAAGGGTGTGCGCTCGCACCGCTCGTCACCGCGATGATGGATGTCTCGGACGGGCTCCTGCTCGATGCATCGCGTATGGCGGAGGCGAGCAACGTCACCATCGCGCTCGATCCGGCACGAATTCCCGTTCCTGTCGGCCTGCCGAAGGACCGCTTGCGCGATGCCATCAGCTGGGGCGACGACTACGAATTGCTGTTTACCCTTCCAGTCGAAGCCGCGCCGCCGTGCCCGGCGCACTGCATCGGGAGCGTGCTCCCCGCAGGCGAAGCCCCCCTCCTCCTCGACGGCGCAGCGCCTTACGGCCAACTTGGCTACGAACATCGCTGAATTTTCACACGCAAAGGCTTGCCGTGTGAAAATTATGCACTAGCCTCCCGCCCCGACCCGCGAACGACGGGTACCGGTAAAAATGCCGGTGAAAATAAGGGGGTGTCTGACGTGAGTTTGACCTTAGTAGCAATAATCCTCGGGCTCGTGGCCGTCGTGTACGGCTTCGTGACCAGCCAGCAGGTGCTCGGCGCACCCGCCGGCAACGCCCGCATGCAGGAAATCGCCGCCGCCATTCAGGAAGGCGCGCAGGCCTACCTCAAGCGCCAGTATACCACGATCGCCATCGTCGGCGTGGTGGTTGCCGTCATCGTCGCGGCGGCGCTTGGTCCGATTTCGGCCATCGGCTTCGTCATCGGCGCGGTCCTTTCGGGCGTCGCGGGCTTCATCGGCATGAACGTGTCGGTGCGCTCGAACGTGCGCACGGCCGCTGCCGCACAGACCGGGCTGCAGGCAGGTCTCACCCTCGCGTTCCGCGCGGGCGCCATCACCGGCATGCTCGTGGCGGGCCTCGCGCTCCTCGCGATTGCCGGGTTCTTCCACTATCTCACCGCCATTGCGGGCGAAACGGCCAACAGCCGCGTCGTCGTCACCGCGCTCACCGCGCTGGCGCTGGGCGCTTCGCTGGTGTCGATCTTCGCGCGTCTGGGCGGCGGCATCTTCACCAAGGCCGCTGACGTCGGCGCCGACCTTGTCGGCAAGGTCGAGGCCGGGATCCCGGAAGATGATCCACGCAACCCTGCCGTGATCGCCGACAACGTGGGCGACAACGTGGGCGACTGCGCTGGCATGGCCGCCGACTTGTTCGAAACCTACGTCGTAACCATCGGTGCGACCATGATCATGACCGCGCTGCTGGTGAAGAACGCCACCAACCTCGATGCGCTGATGGCGATCCCGCTGCTGATCGGCGGCGTCTGCATCGTCACCTCGATCATCGGCACCTATTTCGTCCGCCTCGGTTCCTCGAACAACATCATGGGCGCGATGTACAAGGGCTTCCTTGTCACCGCCGTGCTCTCGGTCCCGGCGATCTGGTTCGCCATGAGCTATGCGCTGCACGGCGACATGGAAACCGCCACGGCCTACCAGGCCTTCGGGCATGACTACGCCTTCACGGGCCGCACGCTGTTCTATGCGGGTCTCGTCGGCCTCGTGCTCACCGGCCTCATCATCTGGATCACCGAATACTACACCGGCACCAACTACCGCCCGGTGAAGTCGATCGCCCAGGCCTCGGTAACGGGCCACGGCACCAACGTGATCCAGGGCCTTGCGATCTCGATGGAAGCCACCGCGCTTCCCTCGCTCGCCATCGTTGCCTCGATGATCATCACGTTCCAGCTCGCCGGCCCGCTCGGCATTGCCTATGGCGCCACCGCCATGCTCGCGCTTGCCGGGATGGTCGTCGCACTCGATGCTTATGGTCCGGTGACGGACAACGCAGGCGGCATCGCCGAAATGGCTGGGCTCGACGATTCGGTCCGCGAGAAGACCGACGCGCTCGACGCTGTGGGCAACACCACCAAGGCTGTCACCAAGGGCTACGCAATCGGTTCGGCCGGCCTCGCCGCGCTCGTGCTGTTCGCCGCCTACACGACCGACCTGCGCGAGTTCTTCCCCGCGCTGCACGTCGATTTCAGCCTTGAAAACCCCTACGTGATCGTGGGCCTGCTGCTGGGCGCGCTGCTGCCCTATCTGTTCGGCTCCATGGGCATGACCGCGGTGGGCCGCGCAGCCGGAGACGTCGTCGTCGACGTGCGCGACCAGTTCCGCAACAACCCCGGCATCATGGAAGGCACCTCGAAGCCCGACTACGCCCGCACGGTGGACCTCGTGACGAAGGCCGCGATCAAGGAAATGATCGTTCCTTCGCTGCTTCCGGTCCTCGCTCCGATCGTGGTCTACTTCGTGATCACCTGGGTCGCGGGTGCGGAAAACGGCTTTGCCGCGCTCGGCGCGCTGCTCCTCGGCGTGATCGTCGGCGGTCTGTTCGTCGCGCTCTCGATGACCTCGGGCGGCGGCGCATGGGACAACGCCAAGAAGTACATCGAAGACGGCCACCACGGCGGCAAGGGCAGCGATGCCCACAAGGCTGCGGTGACGGGCGATACCGTGGGCGATCCTTACAAGGACACCGCCGGCCCGGCCGTCAACCCGATGATCAAGATCACCAACATCGTCGCCCTGCTTCTGCTGGCGGCGCTGGCTGGCGGCCACTGATCCGCCGCTGATCTGAAACAGAACCTCACGAAGCCCCTCCCTAACCGGAGGGGCTTTTTTTCAGGCGCCAGGCAATCGGCGAAGAGCAATCGATAGCCCCGCTGATCCAGCAGCGATGCCGTCCCGTCAGATCTCGCTGATATCCACGACCGGCCGGTCCTCGCGCGTGCCGCGATAGCGCGCGTCGGGCTCGCTCTCGCCCGGCGAGATCACCACGTAGTCTTCATGCACTTCGAGCAACGTCCCCACGAACGGCATGCCCTCGAGGCTCCCCGTCACGCGGTAGCTCACCATGTCGCCCACCTTGAAGGTGGCGGGATCGAAATTGAACTCGAACGGGCAAGACCCGTCCCCCATTCCCAGCATCGCAATATTCCCAAACGCAAAAGGCCGCCGGATCGCTCCGACGGCCCCTGCTATAGCAAGCTCGCGCGGCTGGATCAGCCGACGATTTCTTCCGGCTTGAAGAAGTAGGCGATCTCGATCGCCGCGTTCTCGTCCGAATCCGAACCGTGGACCGAGTTCGCCTCGATCGATTCGGCCAGTTCCTTGCGGATCGTGCCCGGCTCGGCGTTGGCGGGGTTGGTCGCGCCCATGATGTCGCGGTTGCGCTGCATGGCGTTCTCGCCTTCGAGCACCTGCACGACGACCGGGCCCGAGATCATGAACTCGACGAGGTCATTGAAGAACGGACGTTCGCGGTGGACGGCGTAGAAGCCCTCGGCCTGCTCGCGCGTCATGTGGATGCGCTTCGAGGCAACGACGCGCAGGCCGGCTTCCTCGAGCATCTTGGTGACGGCGCCGGTCAGGTTGCGGCGCGTGGCATCGGGCTTGATGATCGAAAAGGTGCGGGTAACCGCCATGGGATGTTCCTTGCGATGTTTTGGGAGAGGTTTTCGGTTGGCCGCGCCACTAGCGGGGAAATTGCTGCACCGCAAGGTTATGGGCGATCACGGCCCCTCCAGCCACTTGCCGCCTTCCTGCCGCCAATACTTGCGCTCGGCCCCCTCGCGCTTGCCCAGCATACGCCATGTGCCGCGCGCGTCGTCGATCCGGTCGGGCGGAAACAGCAGGAACACGCGCTCCGCGCCGTCGAAGCCCTCGGCCATGTCCCGCCACACCCCGTCCGCCAGCGCCAGATAGCGCGCGCCGTTGGCCGGGACCGGCTCGTGCGAAAGCAGGATAGGCTGGCGCGCATCGTGTTCGCCGCCCGCGATGCCGTTGGCGAGAAAGCTTTCCGGAATGCGCGTCCACAGCGCCTCGCTGATCCGGCCGAGTTGATCGGCATCCTCGGAAACCACCAGCAGCCGCTCGCCCGCGCCCAGCGTGCCCTGCGCCAGTCGTGGCAGCACGAGCTCCGCCGGATCGCGCGACAACTGATAGAAATCGACCCGCACCGCGCCCTCAGATCGGATCGTCGAGCGAGCGGGCGAGCGGCGTGAAGCTCTGCGGACCTGCCTCGGTCATCACCCAGCAGTCCTCCAGCCGCATCCCGAACTCACCCGGAATGTAGATCCCCGGCTCGTTGGAAAAGCACATGCCGGCGGCGAGCGGCGTGTGATCGCTGCCGACGAGGTAGGGGCTCTCATGCCCGTCCATGCCGATGCCGTGGCCGGCCCGGTGCGGCAGGCCGGGCAGCGCGAAGCCCGGTCCCCAGCCTTCGCGCTCGTAAAACCGCCGCACTGCGGCATCGAGCTCGCTGACCGGCGTGCCGATCTTCGCCGCGCCAAACACCATGTCCTGCCCGCGCCGGATCGTGCCCCACACCTTGCGCTGCCGCGCGGTCGGTTCACCGAACACGAACGTGCGCGAAATGTCGGACTGGTAGCCTTCGACAATGCAGCCGCAGTCCATCAGCACGACCGAGCCTTCGTGCACCGTCTGCGGCTGGTGCGAGCCATGCGGATAGGCGCTGGCCTCGTTCAGCAGCACCAGCGCGAAGTCGCTTTCCGCGCCCATCCGCACTGTGGCCTTCTCGATCAGCGCGCCAATGTCGCTTGCTGTCATGCCCGGCCGCACCGCCGCGCGAGCCTCGCGCATCGCCGCCAGCGTGATCGTGTTGGCATGCTTCATCAGCGCCTGTTCGGCAGGCGATTTGATCTGCCGGCAGGCATCGACCAGCGCCGCGCCGGAAACGACCTCAAACTGCCCTTCGCGCAGTACCCCTTCGGTGATGAAGGCGCGTGTGGTCTGCTCCACGGCAATGCTGCCCTTGCGGCCCTTCAGCGCATCGGAGATCAGCGCAAAGGGATTGGCGTCTTCATGCCAGGTCCGCACGTCCGCCGGGATGGCCAGCGTCTCGCGCACCGAAGGCGCTTCGAAGAACGGGGTGACGACGATCGGCTGGCCAGCGGCCGGGATGACGGCGGCCGTGATCCGCTCCGACCGCGACCAGCGGATACCGGTGAAATAAGTCAGGCTGCTGCCGCTCTCGACGAGCAGTGCGGCAAGACCCTGCCCCTGCAGCAGGCCCTGCAGCTTGGCCACACGTGCCATGCGCTCTGCGCGGGTGATCGGCGCCACCTCGTCGGCAAAGTGGCCGAAGGGCGGCGGCAGTGCGCGCAGCGGTGCGGCAAGCGCGGCCATGCCGCCCGCTCCCGCCGCCAGCATTCCGCGCCGAGATAGTCCGGTGGTCACGCGCTTTTCCCCTTCCCCATCCGGCAGCGGTCGGAACAATACTTCACATTGTCCCAATCACGCTCCCACTTCTTGCGCCAGGTGAAGGGGAGGCCGCAAGACGCGCAGACTTTCGTCGGCAGGTCCGCCTTGCGGCGCATCTTGGGCACGTATCAGGCTTCCAGCACGTCGCGCACATAGCGGTCGAGCAGGCGCACGCCGAAACCGGTCGCGCCCTTTTCGTGCGTCGCGCCGGGCTTCTCGACCCACACGGTGCCCGCGATATCGAGGTGCGCCCAGGCCACGCCCTTGTCGACGAATCGCTGGATGAACTGCGCCGCGGTGATCGAGCCGCCATAGCGCGGGCCAACGTTCTTCATGTCGGCAATCGGGCTGTCGATCAGCTTGTCGTAGGCCGGGCCGATCGGGAAGCGCCACAGCTTGTCGCCGCTCGCCTTGCCCGCCGCATCGAGCTGACCCGCCAGCAGGTCGTCGTTGCTGAACATGCCCGCATGTTCGTGGCCGAGCGAGATGATGATCGCTCCGGTCAGCGTAGCGAGATCGATGATCGTCGCAGGCGCGTATTCCTTCTGCACCCACGTCACCGCGTCGCACAGCACGAGGCGGCCTTCGGCGTCGGTGTTGATGACCTCAACCGTCTGGCCAGACATCGTGGTGACGACGTCGCCCGGACGCTGCGCGTTGCCATCGGGCATGTTCTCGACAAGGCCGCACACGCCGATCACGTCGGCCTGCGCCTTGCGCTTGGCCAGCGCGAGCATCGTGCCGGCAACGGCCGCCGCGCCGCCCATGTCCCACTTCATGTCTTCCATGCCGGCTGCCGGCTTGATCGAGATGCCACCGGTGTCGAACGTCACGCCCTTGCCCACGAACGCGGTCGGCTTCGTGCCCGCCTTGCCCTTCCAGCGCATCGCGATGATCTTGGGCTCGCGCACCGAACCCTGCGCCACGCCCAGCAGCGCGCCCATGCCGAGCGCGGTCATCTCGGCCAGGCCAAGCACGACGATCTCGATACCTGTGCCTTCAAGCCGCGCCTTGCAGCGCTCGACGAAGCTGGCGGGGTAGATCACGTTGGCAGGTTCGGTGACCAGCTCGCGCGTGAACTCAACGCCCTCGGCAATCGCAGCCTCGGTCTCCCACAGCGCCTCAGTACCTTCCGGAGCGCCGAGCGCCACGATCTTCGCCAGCGAGGGCTTCTGCTCGTCGCTCAGCTTGGTGCGATAGACATCATGCCGCCAAGCCCGCAGCCGCGCCGCGAGCAGCACCGCCGTCGCTTCCTCGGCGCTGAGGCCGCTTCCGGCGAAGTCGATCGCCAGTTCGGTCTCGCCCGAAGTGAGGTACTTCGCCGTCAGGGCGCCGCCCGCGCGTTCCAGCGTCGCCGTACGCCCGGTGGCCCCTGCATCGCCGATCCCGGCGAACGCCAGCCGCTGCACGCCCGCGCCCGCCGGCACGAACGCCTCGAACAGCTGCCCTGCCTTGCCGGTGAACCGCGCGGCGGCTGCCGCGCCCTTCACCAGCACATCGGCATCGGCGGGCAGGCCATCCTGCGCCACGAAGCTGGCAACAAGACCGGGGCGGGCGGCATCTGAGGCGGCGAATTCGACGATCATTCAAGGCTCCTGCCGGAAAAAGGGCACACCCGGCGGCTCAGCTCGCCGCAAGGTGAATTGTGGGTTTGCAGTTAAGCGGCACCGATGCGATAGGCAAGGCCATGCGAGCCCCCCCGCGGCCCCAGCCGCAAGCCTTGACTTCGCAAGCCTTGTCCAGATGCTTGCGGCCCCTGTGTGTGGCCACTTTCCGCCCGGTTCTTGCCGTGTTCGGCGTGCTCGCGCTCGCCGCAGCGCCTGCATCTGCGCAGGAGGTTCCAGCGTCTCCGCCCCAAGAGGCAAACGGCGCGGCATCCAGCGCTGCAGGCAGCACGAGCAACAGCGCTCCGGAAATCCGCTTCCAGTCAGACCGCGTCACCTATGCAAGCGACGCCGAAACCGTCACCGCCACCGGCAACGTCGTGCTGCGCCGCGCCGATCAGACCGTGCGCGCCGATGTCGTCACGTGGAACCGCAAGTCCGGGCTGATCGAGGCGAGCGGCAACATCCGCTTCGTCGATGAAGGCGGCAATGTCCTCTATACCGACAAGGTCGAGCTGACTGACGAGCTCAAGGCTGGCGCGATCGAGGACATGCTGCTCGTCCTTCGCCAAGGTGGGCGCCTTGCCGCGCGCAGCGGCACCCGCGCTGCCAATGGCGATATGGTGCTGCGCGATGCCGCATTTTCCGGCTGCTCGGTCGAAGGTGAGGACGGCTGCGCCAAGCGGCCGAGCTGGGAAGTTACCGCCGTCGCCGTCACCTACGATGCCAAGGACCAGCGCGTCCATTACAAGGGCGCGCTGCTGAGGGTTTTCGGCCTGCCGATCCTGCCGCTGCCGGGCCTTGCACACACTTCGGATTTTCGCGCCGAAAGCGGCCTGCTGATCCCGGATTTCCGCTTCAGCGCGGCCAACGGCGCGGAAATCAACGATACCTATTACTGGCGCCTTGCCAACAACAAGGACCTCGCGGTTACCGGCTATGTCTTCACCGGCGCCTTGCCGATGGTCTCGGCCCGCTATCGCCAGCTGACGGACCATGGCGCCTTTCAGGCCACCGCCTACCTCACCCGCAGCGCTCGCATCGATATTGGCGGCAGCAACGTTGCCGGGGCCAATCCGCAGGAGCAGGTCTTCCGCGGCTATTTCGAATCAAATGGTCGCCTCCAGCTTTCCGAAAACTGGAGCCTTACCGGCTATGGCCGCTACGCCAGCGACCGTACCTTCCTGCGCCGCTACGATATCAGCCGCGACGACCGGCTGCGCTCGACCATCAATCTCGAGCGCATCGACGCAAACAGCTACTTCAGCCTCGCCGGCTGGGCCGTGCAGACCCTGCGCAGCGGTGATCGGCAGGGCCTTGTCCCCATCGCGCTGCCGGCCATCGAATATCGCCGCCGCATCGCGCCGCCCAGCATCGGCGGCACGCTTGAACTCCAGCTCAACAGCCTCGCCCTCACCCGCACGGGCGGGCAGGATACCCAGCGTGCCTTCGCCAAGGCCCAGTGGGATCTGCGCACGCTGACCGGCTGGGGGCAGGAAATCACCTTCACCGCCCTTGCGCGCGGCGATGTCTATCATTCCAGCCAGAACGAGCTCACCACCAATGCGCTCTACCGCGGTGTGCCTGGCTGGCAGGGCCGCGGCATCGCCACCGCAGCGGTCGATATCAAGTGGCCGCTGATCGGTTCGGCCTTCGGCGGCACGCAGGTGTTCACCCCGCGGGTCCAGCTCGTGGCCATCCCGCATATCCGCAATCTCGCCATTCTCAACGAGGATTCGCGCTCGGTCGAGCTTGAGGATTCCAACCTCTTCTCGCTCAATCGCTTTCCCGGCTACGACCGCATCGAGGACGGCGTTCGCGTAACCTATGGCGCAGACTGGCAGTTCACCCGGCCCGGTTGGCGCGTTTCCACCACCGTGGGCCAGAGCTACCGCCTGTCCACGCAGAAGACCCTGCTGCCTGATGGCACCGGCCTTTCCTCGCGCGCCTCGGATATCGTCGGCCGCACCGACCTCCGGTTCCGCGACATCGTCCAGTTCACCCACCGCTTCCGGCTCGACAAGGACAACCTGAAGCTTCGCCGCAACGAATTTGACGCGACGATCGGCAATCACCGCACATATGCCGAAGTCGGCTACCTCCGCCTCAACCGCGATATTCCCGCCACCTTCGAGGATCTGCGCGACCGCGAGGAGGTCCGCTTTTCTGCTCGCGTTGCCTTCGCGCGGCGCTGGTCGGTGTTCGGCTCGGCGGTTGCCAACCTCACCAACCGCGTGGATGATCCGACCAAGACCAAGGACGGCTTCCAGATGCTGCGCCACCGCCTCGGCTTCGCCTATGCCGACGATTGCCTCGATCTCGCGCTGACCTGGCGGCGTGACTACATCACCAACGGCGACGCGACGCGCGGCAGCACGATCCAGTTCAACATCGCGTTCAAGGGCCTCGGCGTGCGTTGAGCCCCGCGATCCGCTCGTATCCCTTCGCTATTCCCGCGCAGTCAGTGATCCGGAGCGGAGCAACGCTGGATTACCTCCGCCGCGGAAACAACTAGGAAATGGGGGGCAAATGAGCCATGGCTCCCCCTACTTTTCCTTCCGTTTTGCTTCCCACAACGTTGCAATCGGTCTATCGCCGCGTCACTCACCTCAGGTTCAGCCGAACCATGCGAGTGAGGGGCGGCAAATGGACCGCCTGGGGGGGCCGCACGGCGAATGCGCCGGGCGGAGTTGATAGACAGGATTATCGTACTGCCATGAAGACCGGGTTTCGCTTGCTCTCAGTTTCGGCGCGCGCCGCGCTCGCTCTCGGTGCCCTTGCCGTTGCAATCGCCCCCATCGCCCCGCTTGCCAGTGCGCAGACCTTGCCCGATCCGGCACCTGAAGACGGCTTGGCCGGCGGCGCGCTCAATCTGCCCGCCAACCCCACCATCTTCGGCAAGGCCGATCCCCACGTCCGCCGCGCCACCGCGATCGTGAACGGGGAAATCATCACCGGCACCGATGTCGATCAGCGCCTCGCGCTCATTGTCAGCGCCAACGGCGGCAAGGTCGCGCCCGAGGAAATGGACCGCCTGCGCCTCCAGGTCCTGCGCAACCTGATCGACGAGACGCTGCAGATACAGGAAGCCAAGGCCGCCAACTCCGATGTCGACGAGGAGGAAGTCACCCAGACCTTCAACCGCGTCGCACAGCAGAACTTCGGCCAGAACCCCGCCGCGCTCGAAAAGTACCTCACTTCGATCGGCTCGTCCTCGGGCTCGCTCAAGCGCCAGATCAAGGGCGAACTGGCATGGCAGCGCCTGCTCCGCCGCAACGTCCAGCCGTTCATCAACATTTCCGATGGCGAAGTCCGCGAAGTCATGGCGCGCATGAGCGCAGCCAAGGGCACCGAGGAATACCGCATCGGCGAAATCTACCTCTCCGCCACGCAGGAAACCAAGCCGCAGGTTCTGGCCAACGCGCAGAAGATCCTTGAACAGCTGAAGGGCGGCGGCAGCTTCGTCGCCTATGCCCGCCAGTATTCGCAGTCGTCGAGCGCCTCGGTCGGCGGCGATCTTGGCTGGATCCGGCTCGCCCAGTTGCCGCCTGAACTCGCCACGCCCGCTGCGCAGATGGCGCCCGGCCAGCTTGTCGGCCCGATCGAACTCGCGGGCGGCTATTCGCTGCTCTATCTGATCGACAAGCGTCAGGTCCTCACCGCCGATCCGCGCGATGCGATCCTCAGCCTCAAGCAGATCTCGATCGCGTTCCCCAAGGGCACCGCCGAAAAGGACGCTGCCGGCAAGGCCTCGGAATTCGCCAAGGTCGTCAAGGATATCAAGGGCTGCGGCGCTGCCGATACTGCTGCTGTGGCGCTCGGCGCAACTGTCGTCGCCAACGATCAGATCCGCGTGCGCGATCTGCCTACAGCGCTGCAGGACACGATCCTCAAGCTTTCGGTTGGTGAAACCACGCCGCCCTTCGGCTCGATCGAAGACGGTGTTCGCGTGCTCATGCTCTGCGGCCGCGATGATCCCAAGGTTGAAAGCGGCCCCAGCTTCGATGCCATCCAGTCGCAGATGGAAGACGAACGCGTCAACAAGCGCGCGCAAACCTACTTGCGCGACCTTCGCCGCGACGCAGTGATCGAATACAACTGAGGCCCTTACTCTTCGTCATTGCGAGCGTAGCGAAGCAATCCAGAGCGTCACGCAAGGCGCTCTGGATTGCTTCGCTACGCTCGCAATGACGAGGGGATTGATCTGGTCACAAACTCCTCACCCTCCCCCCGTCACTCTGCTAGTACCGCCAGATGAATGCCCCTCCTCTCGCGATCAGCCTTGGCGATCCAGCCGGCGTAGGCCCGGAACTCATCGCTGCCGCTTGGGCGCTCAGCGATGCCGAGGCGCTTCCGCCGTTCTTTGCCGTGGGCAACCGCGATCTGATCGCAGCGGCCGCCCAGTCGCGCGGCCTCTCGATCCCGGTCGTCGCCATTGCCGCGCCGGATGAGGCTGCCGCCGTCTTCCCTCATGCGCTTCCCGTCCTCGATGTTGGCGCCGCGCCCTACACGCCTGGCAGCCCCGACGATGCGGGGGCAGCCCTCGCCCTCCGCGCGCTCGAAGTCGCCACCAGCCTCGTCAAGCAGGGGGCGGCCAGCGCGCTCGTCACCGGCCCCATCGCCAAGAGCCGCCTTGCCCGCATCGGCTTCAACCAACCGGGCCAGACCGAGTTCGTGGCCGAAGCCTGCGGGATAACCCCCGAAAACGCCGTGATGATGCTCGCCGGGCCGCACTTGCGCGTGGTGCCGATTACCGTCCACGTTGCGCTCCATGCCGTGCCCGGATTGCTCACCGCCGAACTGATCCGCAGCCGATCGGCCATCGCCGCCGCCGCACTCACCCGCGATTTCGGCGTTGCCACGCCCCGCCTCGCCGTCGCCGCGCTCAATCCCCACGCCGGGGAAGACGGCCGCATGGGCACCGAAGACCGCGACGTGATCGTCCCCGCCATCGCCGCACTGCAGGCCGCCGGGATCGACGCGCGCGGGCCGCTTCCGGCCGACACCATGTTCCATGCCGAAGCCCGCGCCACCTATGACGCCGCGATCTGCATGTACCACGATCAGGCGCTCATCCCGATCAAGGTGCTCGATTTCGACGAAGGCGTGAACCTCACGCTAGGCCTTCCGATCATCCGCACTTCGCCCGATCACGGCACCGCTTTCGGCATTGCCGGCCAGAATGTCGCCCGCCCCGGCGCCACGATCGCCGCGATCCGCATGGCCGGCGAATGCGCCGCGCGCAGAGCCGCCAACGCCGCATGAGCAGCCTTCCTGACCTTCCTCCCTTGCGCGATGTCGTCCAGCGTCATGGCCTCATCGCCACCAAGGCGCTCGGCCAGAACTTCCTCTTCGACGAACAACTCCTTTCCCGCATCGCCGCCGTTCCCGGCGATCTCAAGGGCGCAAACGTTCTCGAAGTCGGCCCCGGCCCGGGCGGCCTGACCCGCGCGCTCCTGCGCCGCGGCGCGAACGTGACGGCCATCGAAATGGACCGCCGCTGCCTGCCCGCGCTTGCCGAACTTGCCGAGGCTTTCCCCGGCCAGCTCAAAGTGATCGAAGGCGACGCGATGAAGATCGCCCCCGCCGAACTGTTCGATGCGCCGTGGCACGTCGTCGCCAACTTGCCCTACAACGTCGGCACCGCGCTCTTCACCGGCTGGCTTTCCGGGCAGGACTGGCCGCCGCAGTGGCGCAGCCTCACGCTGATGTTCCAGCAGGAAGTGGCCGAACGCATCATCGCCGCCCCCGGCAGCGATGCCTATGGCCGCCTCGCCGTCCTCGCCCAGTGGCGCAGCAATGCCCGTATCGCGATGCGCGTCCACCGCAGCGCGTTCACGCCGCCGCCCAAGGTGATGTCGGCGATCATCCATGTCGAGCCTGCTGCGATGCCCGAAGGCGTCTCGGCACGGATGCTCGAACGCGTCACCGAAGCCGCGTTCGGTCAGCGCCGCAAGATGCTGCGCCAATCGCTCAAGGGCCTTCCCGGAGCGCTCGATGCCCTCGAAGCACTTGGCATAGACCCCCAGCGCCGCGCCGAAACGCTCAGCGTGGCGGAGTTTGTCGAAATCGCCCGGGCGCTTACGAAGTAGGCTTCTTCCCCCGCTGCGCCTCATACCCCTTGCGCTGCGTATCGATCAGGTAGGCGTGGATCGCTTCCACGTCATACTTGCTCACCATGTCGCCCAGCGGCGCCATGCCATTGCCCGCCAGCGCGCCGCCCAGCACGATATCGTTGAACATCCCGTGGATCTCGCGCGGGAGCCTCGAAAGGTCCGGTGTGATGCCGGGGCCGAACATGTGGCAGCGCGAACAGAACTCGGTGAACTTCGCCTCGCCATGCGCGATCTTCGCCGCTGTCGCCCGCAGCGGCGGCGGCGCGGGATAAGTGAACGGATCAGGCCGCAACTCCGGCTGCGGCACCGGCCCGCCGCCCAGCTTGAACACCAGAATGCGGTTGGTATTGCGGTTCTTGTAGGCAATGTCTGCCGGGGTGATCGGATAGCTGATCCCCACCCCGCCATAACCGACCTGCACCGCGATATATTGCACCCCGCCGATCCGATAGGTCATCGGCGCGGCCATGATATGCGATCCGGTCTGAATCGAGGCGAGTTGCGCCCCCGTCGTGGCATTGTAGACGCGCAAGGTGCCGTCCCCGCGCCCCTGCACCACGATATTGCCTGCCGTGGAAAGCACGCCCCCGTCATAGCCGCGATTGCGGTCGGAGGTGACCTGTTCCCACACCACCTTCTTGGCCACGGGATCCCAAGCCTTGAGCACTTCGCGCACCAGCGAGGTCTTGCCGCGCTCCTTCTGCAGCTCGGCCTTGGTCGGCAGCGGTCCGAACAGGCGGCTCAGCGTCGCCTCATCATACGTGTCGTCAGGGATGATCCCGTTGGCATTGAAGAAGCCTTCGAGATGCTCGAGCTTGCCCTTGTTCGCGGCCAGATTGACCATGACATTGGGCTGATCGACCGTCGGGATATAGACGAGCCCGGTCTTCGGGCTGAACGACATCGGGTTCCACGTGTGCGCCCCGGCCCATGAAGGGTAGACGTTCTTGGGCTTGGCCGAATAATCCGAAACCTCGGTAAACTGCGGGCGTCCGGTGGCAAGGTCCACGCCCTTGGCCCAGTTCACATAGGCAAACGGATCGGCGGCCAGCAGCTTCCCGGTCTTGAGGTCCAGCGTATAGAAGAATCCGTTCTTCGAGGCCTGCATCACCACCCGGCGCGTCTCGCTGCCGCCGACCGGCAGATTTGCGAAGACGAACTTCTGCACCGCGTCATAGTCCCAGGCATCGCCGGGCGTTTCCTGATAATACCAGTTCATCCGCCCCGACTTCGCGTTCACCGCGACGATCGAGGCGTTGAACAGGTCGTCATGCCGCTCCGCCGCGCTCTTCACCCGCGAATAGGGTGAGGCATTGGCGGTGCCGAACACGATCTGGTCGGTCTCGGCATCATAGGAAAGCCCGTCCCACACGGTGCCGCCGTTCTGATAGCGGCCATCGTGATCCGGTGCCCACGATTTCGCCGCCATCTCGAGTTCGGGATGCTCGAACGGCTGGCCCGGCGCAGGCGGCACCGTGAAGAAGCGCCACTTGAATGCGCCGGTCCTGATGTCCCACGCCGAGATATAGCCGCGCGTCGAACCATCGCCGAGGTCCGCGCCCGAATTGCCGATCACTACGGAATCGCCGGTCAGCAGCACCGCCCCGGTCGAGGCGTAGGTATAGCTGCTCTTGCCCCGGCCGATGATCGTGTCCGCCGTCCACTTTTCCGCGCCGGTCTTGGCATCGAGCGCGTGGAGCCGCCCGTCCTCGCTGGCGACGAACACCACCCCATCGCGCACCGCCACCCCGCGATTGACCGTATCGCAGCAGGCATTGCGTGCGGAGGCCGGATCGATGCCGGGATGGAATGTCCACAGCACCTCGCCCGTCGCGGCGTTCAGCGCATAGACGATGCCCCACACGCCGGAGGTATACATCACCCCATCAATCACCAGCGGCGTCGCTTCCTGCCCGCGCTCGGTGCCCATGTCATAGGCCCAGGCAAATCCAAGCTGGCCTGCGTTGGTGTCATTGATGTCGGCGAGCGCAGAGAACCACGTCCCCGCCTCATCCCCACCGACAAAGCGCCATTCATCCCCAGCCACCGGGTGCGTCGCCGCCGGAAAATCGGGCAGCCCCGCCTGCAGCGAGGATGTGGTGATGCCAAGGACGCACAGCAGACCAAGCAAGGGCCTGCGCAGATTGATCGGGACCATGGGGAAGAATTGTCACCCCAAACGCCTGCCCTGACAAGCGCCTATCACACCCCTCGTCATTCCCGCGCAGGCGGGAATCCAGAGCGGCAAACACAGCGTATCTGGCCCTGGATTCCCGCCTTCGCGGGAATGACGAAGCGTTCCGGGAAGCGCTCCGGTTGCAGATGAAACAATCCTCCACCGCTAGGGGTTCACCCCGGCGCACGGGCAGGCTAGAGCGGGGGCACATGGGAACACTTGCCGCCACCGAGGCCGCCCTCGTCGAGGGGATTGATGCTGCTCAGATGCTCGCGAATGTGGAGCAGTGGTGCGCCATCAACACCGGCACCCGCAACATCCCCGGTCTCGCCAGCCAAGCCGCGCTGCTGGCCGATGCGTTTGCTGAGCTGCCGGGCGAGGTTCGCCTTGTTCCCGCGGCTCCTGTCGAAGCCATCGCCGCCGATGGCCGCGCCGTCCAGATCGAGCACGGCGCGCACTTGGTACTCAGCGTCCGTCCCCATGCACCGCGCCGCTATCTGCTCACCGGCCACATGGACACCGTCTACCCGGCGGACCACCCGTTCCAGACGCTGACCTGGCTTGACGATGAAACGCTTGGCGGACCGGGCACGGCCGACATGAAGGGCGGCATCGCGGTGATCCTCGCCGCGCTCAAGGCCTTTGAAGCAGCCAGCCTCGTCTCGCCCTATGTCGGCTATGACGTGCTCATCAATTCGGACGAAGAGACCGGCAGCCTCGCTTCCGCTCCCCTCATCGCCGAACTCGCGCGCGCCAAGGCAGCTGCGCTGACCTACGAACCCTCCGCCCTCCCCGATGGCACGCTGGCCGGCGCACGCGGCGGCAGCGGCAATTATAGCGCCATCGTCACGGGCCGCTCTGCCCATGCCGGACGCAATCCGCAGGATGGCCGCAACGCCGTGGTCGCCGCCGCCGATCTGGCGCTCGGCCTCAAGGCGCTCTCGGGCGATGGCCTCGCCATCAATCCCGCCCGCATCGACGGCGGCTCGGCCAATAATGTCGTGCCCGATCACGCGGTCCTGCGCTTCAATATCCGCCCGCGCGGCGAAGAGGATGCCACGCGCTTCGCCGCCGCCATCGGACCTCTGCTGCGCGAGGTGGAACTGGCGCACGAAGTCAGCATCCATCTCCACGGCGGGATCAGCCGCCCGCCCAAGCCGCTCACGCCCGAGGCCGAAACGCTGTTCGAACTCGTCCGCAAGTGCGGTGCCGCGCTCGGGCAGTCGATCCGTTGGCAGAACTCGGGCGGGGTCTGTGATGGCAACAACATCGCCGCGCTCGGCGTGCCTGTCGTCGATACGATGGGCGTTCGCGGGGGGGCGATCCACTCGCCGCAAGAATACATGATCGTGCCATCGCTGGCCGAGCGGGCCGCGCTGTCGGCGCTCGTGCTGCACCGGCTCTCCGGAGGGGAATAACAACCGTGACCCATGTCATCCGCGCGGCCCGCGCCGCGGATCTCGAGCATCTGTACGAGATGGCCAAGCTGACCGGCGGCGGCTTCACCAACCTCCCGCCCGATCGCCGCGCGCTGACCGCGAAGCTGGAGCGCGCCGCTGCCGCTTTCGCCAACACCGAAGAGGGTGATCCCGAAGGCACCCGGGAAACCGGGCGCGATGAACTCTTCGTCCTTATTCTCGAGGACATGGCCACGCGCGAAGTGCGCGGCACCTGCCAGATCTTCACCCGCGTCGGGCAGACTTGGCCGTTCTATTCCTACCGCATGGCCACGCTGACCCAGCATTCCAAGGAACTGGGCCGCACCTTCCGCGCCGAGATGCTCAACCTGGTGACGGACCTTGAAGGTTCGAGCGAAGTCGGCGGCTTGTTCCTCCACCCCGGCGAACGCGCGGGCGGGCTCGGCATGCTGCTGGCGCGCAGCCGCTACCTGTTCATCGCGATGCACCGCAAGCGCTTCGCCGACCGCATCCTGGCCGAACTGCGCGGCGTGATCGACGAGCGCGGCGGCTCGCCCTTCTGGGACGGGGTTGCCGGCCGCTTCTTCGGCATGAACTTCCAGGAAGCCGATTATTTCAACGCAATCAACGGCAACCAGTTCATCGCTGACCTGATGCCCAAGCATCCGGTCTACATTGCCATGCTGCCGGAAACCGCGCGCTCCGCCATCGGCCTGCCGCACCCCAGCGGCCGCGCCGCGATGCGCATGCTGGAAACCGAGGGCTTCGCCTCCGAAGGCTATTTCGACATCTTCGACGGCGGCCCGACAATGACCGCGCGCACCGACAAGGTGCACTCGATCGCCTCGGCCAAGGCGGTGCCGGTAACGGAAGTGCGCGCGCCCGACGAAACCGCAGCCCGCGCCCTCGTCGCCACCGGCCGTCTTGCCGATTTCCGCTGCTGCTTTGCGCGGATCATGGCCGATGGAGACGGCATCGCGCTCGATCCGGACGCCGCACAGGCGCTTGGCGTCGGCCCGGGCGATACCGTCTGGCATGTGGCGCGCTGAAGGACGAACAAATGAGCAATCTGGTCGAGATCAACTTCGACGGCATCGTCGGACCCAGCCACAACTACGCCGGCCTCAGCCTCGGCAACCTCGCTTCGGCCAAGCATGGCGGCAACGTCTCCTATCCCCGCGCCGCTGCACTGCAGGGCTTGGGCAAGATGCGCCACAACCTTGGCCTCGGCCTCACGCAGGGCCTGCTTTGCCCGCTGCCGCGCCCCAACCACGGCTTCATCGCCGCGCTGGGTCTTGGCGAACCTGCGGATGAAACCGAACGCCGCCTGCGCGCGGCGGCATGGTCGGCCAGTTCGATGTGGACGGCCAACGCTGCCACCGTTTCCCCTGCCCCGGACACTGCCGATGGGCGCTGCCATCTGACGGCGGCAAACCTCGTCACCATGCCGCACCGCTCGCAGGAATGGCCCGACACCGTGCGCCAGCTGCGCGTGGCCTTTGCCGATCCCGCGCATTTCGCGGTCCACGATGCCGTACCCGCCTGCTTTGGCGATGAAGGCGCGGCGAACCACATGCGCATGGGCACGAGCCACGCCGCACCCGGCATCGAAATCTTCGTCTATGGCAAGCCCGGCGGCGCCTTCCCCGCCCGTCAGCACGAACAGGCGAGCCGCGCCGTTGCCCGCCTCCACGGGCTCGATCCGGCGCGCTGCCTTTTCGTCGAACAGTCGGGCGAAGCCATCGCTGCGGGCGCCTTCCACAACGACGTCGTCGCGGTCGCCAACGAGCGCGTGCTGTTCACCCACGAAGAGGCCTTTGCCGATCCCGAAGGCACCTACGCCGCGATCCGGCAGCGCCTGCCCGAAGCGGAGATCGTGGTCGTTCCCACCAGTGCAGTCAGCCTCGCTGACGCCATCGCCAGTTACCTCTTCAACGCGCAGTTGCTCACGCTTCCTTCGGGCGAGATGGGCCTCGTCATCCCGCTCGAAGCGTGGGAACACCCACGGGTGCGCGCGTGGCTCGACACGATGCTCGCCTCGAACGGCCCGATCCGCCGCGTTCTCCCGGTCGACGTGCGCCAGTCGATGGCCAACGGCGGCGGCCCCGCCTGCCTGCGCCTGCGCGTTGTCGCCGATCCTGTCACCGTCGATCCGCGCTTCCTCCTGACCGAGGCGCGCGCGGACATTCTGGAAAAGCTGATTGCCAAGGCCTGGCCGGAACAGATCGATCCTGTTGATCTCGGCAGCGACTCGCTTGCTTCCAGCGTGATTGCAGCGCGCGCGGCGCTGCTCGAAGCGCTGGGACTTTCCGAACTGGCCTGAAACGGCACGCATTGCCGCAGACGGGTTAAGCCGTGCTTTACCATGGCATGTCGCCGTGCTTTACAAGGCACAGGCTATGTCATGGGCGTAGCCCGTGCGATTGCTGATCTGGCACGAAGGTTGCGGAGGAAGTCCCGTGATGCAGAAAAAGCCTTCCCTGCTGCGCAAGATCAGCCGCCTGTTCATCATCAAGAACCGGTTCGAGGCCAGCGCCATCATCTACGCCCTCGCCTTGGGTTCGGCAGAGCGTGGACACATCTACCTTTCGCAATATCCGGGCGTCGGCGGCAAGCTGCTGTTCCTTGCCAGCTGCGTCGCGGTGTTCATGGCAGGCGCCAAGATCATGGACGCGATGAAGTACGAGCGGGAGGCCAAGGCGGCGACGGTTGAGGTCGAGGGTTGAGCGGCCCACCCCGCTGCGACTAGGTTCACTGCGTTCACCAAGTCTCGCGGCCCTCCCGCAAGCGGGAGGGCATACTTGGGCTTTCAGGAGACGCCAACCTGCTCCCCTTCCGCATACAGGAGGGGCCAAGGGGTGGGCAATCCCAGCGCTGATGAATGAAGGGTGGGGAGGTTCTGTTGCCCGGCCCTCCCCGAGCCGCTGAATTCCCTTCTGTTGCCCGGTGGGTTCAACCGCGCTTTAGCTTTGTAAGATCAGGCCGTTAAGCCGTCAGATTACGCCGCGAGAGCGAGTGCTTCGTTGTCGTTGGCACTTGTGGGTTTTGAGCCTTTAACGGGTTACTCAGCCCGGACGAAAACACCGCTTTTCAACACACGTCGATCCTAGTTCGGCCCCATCAACACCTCTGCGACAACAGAGCCCGGCCTGTTGCAGCCGGTGGTGATGGTGGAGCCGCCGGGTACCGCCCCCGGGTCCGCTGCGCCTATTATACGGTACACTTTATCGTCATAGCCGATCGAAACCGGCAGGGCCGATATAGGAGCGCAGCGGCGGAAAGGGAAGGGGCATCCCCCTTCCCTTTCAGATCTCAGCCCTTCTTCAGCGCATCGCGGATTTCGGTGAGGAGATCGACCTCGCTCGGGCCAGCGGGCGCCGCCGGAGCCTCAGGCTTCGCGGGCATCATGTTGTTGGCCGCGCGCACGATCTGGAAGATCACGAAAGCCATGAGCAGGAAGCTGATGATCGCGGTGACGAAAGCACCGTAGCCCAGCATCGGCACGCCCGCGGCCTTCAGCGCGGCATAGTCGGTCAGCGAGCCGGTGTAGGTATCGGGCACAGCGCCCAGCACCACGAACTTGTTGGTGAAGTTCACCCCGCCGGTCACCACGCCGATCACTGGCATGATCATGTCTTCGGTCAACGAGGTGACGATCTTGCCGAAAGCCGCGCCGATGATCACACCGACCGCCAGATCGAGCACGTTGCCGCGCGCGACGAAGTCCCTGAATTCTCCCATCATGCCCATGATTTATTCTCCCGTTAGGCATATTCACCCAGTCGCTTCGTGCCACTCGCAAACCTTTGTAACAAGTGGTCCGATGCTCCGATCCGGTGCAGCACTTGAACGGTCATGCCGAGGCGCTACATCTGTCGGCGATCCATCCCGCTGCCTGCGTGGCGGGGATCCATAGGGAACTCACTTCGATGGCCGCTTCGCTGCTTGCCCGCTTTTCCCGTTTCGCTTTCGTCGCCCTGGCCGCCGCTGGCCTTGCCGGCTGCGGGGTCAATGCGATCCCGACTGCCGAGGAAGCCGCCAAGGCCAAGTGGGCCGACGTGCAGAACCAGTATCAGCGCCGTGCGGACCTGATCCCGAATCTCGTCGCTACGGTAAAGGGTTATGCCAAGCAGGAGCAGGACACCCTGACCAAGGTGACCGAAGCCCGCGCCAAGGCCACTTCGGTGCAGATCAGTGCCGCTGATGTGACCGATCCCGACAAGATCGCGCAGTATCAGGCCGCGCAGGGCCAACTCTCGCAGGGCCTCGGCCGCCTGCTCGCCTCAGTCGAGGCCTATCCGGACCTCAAGTCGAACGCGAACTTCCTCGCGCTGCAGAGCCAGCTTGAAGGAACAGAGAACCGCATCGCGGTGGCCCGGCGTGATTACAACGAGGCGGTGCAGGCCTATAACACCACGATCCGCACCTTCCCCGCGATCATCGCCGCCAAGGTCGTCTATGGCGCCAAGCCGATGGTGCCCTTCCAGGCGACCACCCCCGGCGCAGATACGGCGCCTGCGGTGAGCTTTGACGGCCCGGCGGCACCGGCTGCGGCTCCGGCGGCGAACGACAACGCCGGGACGCCCGCGAGCAAGGCGGCGACGAACTGAGCCTCGGGGCGAGGAGCCCCCGGCCATGAAACGCCTTGTCCTGCTTCTGATCGCGGCGCTGGCCTTCCTCACGGGGCCAGCGTCTGCGCAGACTTTCCCCAAGCTTACCGGGCGCGTGGTCGATGAAGCGCACCTGCTGCAGCCTGATCAGATCGCCGCGCTCGATGCCAAGCTGGCGGGGCTGGAAACGCAGTCCCAGCGGCAGTTCGTGATCGCCACGATCCCCAACCTCGAAGGCTACGAGATCGAGGACTACGGCTACCGGCTCGGGCGCGCTTGGGGGATCGGCGACAAGCAGCGCAACGACGGCGTGCTGCTGATCGTCGCGCCGAATGAACACAAGGTGCGGATCGAAGTCGGCTACGGCCTCGAAGGCATCCTGACCGATGCGCTGACAAGCGTGATTATCCAGCGCGAAGTCGTCCCCCGCTTCAAGGCAAACGACTATCCCGGCGGCATCATGGCAGCCACCGACCAGCTGATTGCGCAGCTGCAACTGCCCGAGGACGAGGCGCGCAAGGTCGCGGCCAATGCCGAGCGGACGCAGCGCAAGGCCAAGGAGCCGCGGTTCGATTTCGGCACGATCGTGTTCCTCATCATCTTCTTCCTGTTCTTCGTCCTCCCCTTCATCCGCGCGATGCGGGGCGGCGGGCGGCGCTATGGTTCGCCCGGTGTGATGATCTTCCCCTCCGGTGGCTGGAGCAGCGGCGGGTCGGACTGGGGAAGTGGCGGTGGCTCCGATTGGGGCGGCGGCGGCGGCTTTTCGGGCGGCGGCGGCAGCTTCGGCGGCGGCGGTTCTTCGGGGAGCTGGTAACATGCTGACGGAGCAGGACCGCAAACAAATCGCCGAGGCGGTGTCGGCTGCCGAAGCCCGCAGCGCGGGGGAGATCGTCACGATCGTCACCCCGCAGTCGGACGCCTACCGCGATGTCGCGCTGGCGTGGAGCATCTCCATCGCCCTCCTCGCCCTCGCCGCGCTCGAACTCGCGCCGAACTTCTACCTTGGCCTGATCGAGCGCGTGCTCGGGCTCTGGGCGCATGAATGGACGCCGCGGCAAGTGTTCGGCATCGCGTTGACTGTCGCGGCGCTCAAGTTCCTCGGCATGCTGCTGATCATGGCGTGGCGCCCCTTGCGCCTCGCGCTCACCCCCGCGCCGATCAAGGCCGCCCGCGTTCACGCCCGCGCGCTCACCTGCTTCCGCATCGGCGCTGAGGGGCGGACCACCGGGCGCACCGGCATCCTGATCTACCTCTCGCTCGCCGAGCACCGCGCGGAAATCATCGCGGACGAGGCGATTGCCAGCAAAGTCGCGCCCGAAGTCTGGGGCGATGCCATGCATGCCCTGCTCGGCCCCATCCGCGCCGGGCATGTCGGCGAAGGCATGGTTGCGGCCATCGGCAAGGTCGGCACGGTGCTGGCCGAGCACCTGCCGCGCGCCGACGATGATGAAAACGAACTGCCAGACCGGGTGATCGAAGTATGAGCCTTGAAGACGAGTTCCGTGACCAACCCGAAGAGATCCGCTGGCAGGGCCGCTTCATCACCGCGAAAACGCGCGGACGCTGGGAGTATGTGAGCCGTGCGCGGGGCATCAAGGCGGCGGTGATCCTTGCGATCACGCCCGAGGACGAGGTCGTGCTGGTAGAACAGTTTCGCGTCCCGCTCGGCAGGCCGTGCGTCGAACTGCCCGCAGGCCTGATCGGAGATGACGCAGGCGGCGAAGGCGAGGAAGCCGCGACGGCCGCCATCCGCGAGCTCGAGGAAGAAACTGGCTACCATGCGGGCCGGATGGAAAACCTCGGCGAGTACTACTCCAGCCCCGGCATGGTCACCGAAGCCTTCACGCTGTTTCGCGCCTACGATCTTGAGCGGGTCGGTCCGGGCGGCGGCGTCGAAGGCGAAGGGATCACCGTGCTTCACGTGCCGCGCGCAGAACTGCCGCAGTTTCTCGAAGCGAAGCGCGCCGCCGGTTATGCCATCGACGTGCGGATGCTCATGCTGCTAAGCCCGCTCTGGTTCAAAGAATAAACGAGAGGATTGGGGCATAATGGGCAGAGTTGCAGGCAAGCTGGCACTGGTTACCGGCGCGGCACAGGGCCTTGGCGCGGCGCATGCAGCGCTGCTGGCGCGTGAGGGCGCCAAGGTGCTGCTCACCGACATCAACGGCGAAGGCGCCGCCGCGCAGGCCGAGGCGATCAACGCCGAACTAGGCGCAGGCACCGCATTCGCCATGCGCCACGACGTGACCAGCGCGGACGACTGGGATGCGGCCATCGCCATGGCAGCGGAGAAGCTCGGCGGCCTGTCCGTCCTCGTGAACAACGCCGGTGTCGGCGTGCGCGGCAATATCGAGACCTGCACGCTGGAAGACTGGCACCGCGGCTTTGCGATCAACGTCGATTCGGTATTCCTCGGCTGCCAGAAGGCGCTGCCGCTGCTGAAGGACAACCAGCCCGGCTCGATCATCAACATCAGCTCGATCGCCGGCCTGATCGCGTCCGACACGATGCCCGGCTACAACGCCAGCAAGGCGACGGTGTGGATGCTGACCAAATCGGTCGCGCTCTACTGCGCCAAGCGCGGGTGGGACATCCGCTGCAATTCGGTCCACCCGACCTTCGTCGACACCCCGATCCTCGATGGCATCAGCGCCAATGCTAACCTCACCAAGGAAGTGGTGATGGGCAAGCTCGCTCGCCAGATCCCGCTGGGCCGGGTCGGCGAACCGAACGACATCGCGAATGGCGTGCTCTATCTCGCCAGCGACGAGAGCCGCTTCATGACGGGCGCAGAGCTCAAGCTGGACGGCGGCATCTCGGCAATGTGAGCGGCCCCGCGCCGGGCCACCACGCATGATAGACTGGCCAGTCTTCGCGCTGATCCTGTTCGCGGCTTCGCTGCACGCGAGCTGGAACGCGTTCCTCAAGGGGAGCGGCGATACGCTGCTCTCGACGACGCTGGTGATGGGCGGGGCGGCGCTGATTGCGCTGGTCGCGCTGCCGTTCCTGCCAGTGCCTGCGCGGGCAAGCTGGCCCTATCTCGCCGTCTCGGCGCTGCTGCAGGTTGGCTATCTCGGCCTGCTGGTGCGGGTCTACCGCACGATCGACATGAGCCTCGCCTATCCGCTGATGCGCGGCTGTGCCCCGCTGGCGGTGGCGCTGGTCAGCCATTTCTGGCTGGGTGAGGCGGTCCCCGTGCTTGCGTGGGTAGGCGTGGGGACGATCTGCCTCGGCATCCTCGCGATGGCGGCGGGCGCGCGGGGTTCACTGAAGCCAGCAGGCCTTGCCGCCGCGCTGACCAATGCCTCGATCATCGCCGCCTACACCCTGATCGATGGCACCGGCGCGCGCGCCTCGGGCACGCCTGCGGCCTATACGCTGTGGCTCTCGCTGCTCACCGGCCTCGCCATGATCGTCTGGACGTTCCGCGCGCGCGGCCCCGCGGCTTTTGGCTACGTGCGCAAGAACTGGCCCATCGGCCTGTTCGGCGGGCTGGGCACGATCGTGTCCTACACCATCGCGCTCTGGGCAATGACGATGGCCCCCATCGCGATGGTCGCCGCGCTGCGCGAGACCTCGATCCTGTTTGCCACCGCGATTTCGGCGCTGGTGCTGCGCGAACGCGTCGGCCCGGCCCGCATTGCCGCCGCGGTCATCATCGCCTGCGGAGCAATGCTGCTGCGCCTTGCGTGAACGGCACGCATGAGAAACCCCCGCCGCCAGAGGCGACGGGGGCTCAAGGTCATGTCAAAAGATCAGGCGTTCGGGTTCGGCGCGAAGGCGCAGATCTTGTTGCCGTCCGTATCGCGCAGATAGGCGCCGTACTGCTTGCCGGGCGCGTTCTCGCGCACGCCGGGAGCACCTTCGCAAGTCCCGCCATTGGCAAGGCCCGCTGCGTGGAACGCATCGACCTCGGCAAAGGTCTTCGCGGAGAAGCCCTGCGTGAAGCCGTTCGACCAGGTGTGCGCTTCCCCGTTAAGGGGCGTGCGGATCATCAGCGCCCCAGCGGCCGAGGGGAACAACGTCCCGTTCGGCAGCGGCACGGCCTGATGGCCGAGCGCGCCCATCACCGCAGTGTAGAACGCGCGCGACTTTTCGACATCGTTGGTGCCGAGAACGGTATGGGTAAACATCAGTTCGCCTCTCCTTAGAACACGACGACCGAGCGGATCGACTTGCCCGCATGCATCAGGTCGAACGCAGTGTTGATCTCCTCGAGGCCCATGACGTGGGTGATCATCGGATCGATCTCGATCTTGCCCTGCATGTACATATCGACGATCTTCGGCACGTCGGTGCGGCCCTTGGCCCCGCCGAACGCTGTGCCGCGCCAGTTGCGGCCCGTGACGAGCTGGAACGGACGCGTGCTGATTTCCTTGCCCGCTTCGGCCACGCCGATGATGATCGAAGTGCCCCAGCCGCGGTGGCAGGCTTCGAGCGCGGTGCGCATCACTTCGGTGTTGCCGGTCGCGTCGAAGGTGTAGTCCGCGCCGCCGTCGGTCATCGCGACGATCATCGCGACCACGTCCTCACGGCTCATGCCCTTGGAATTGAGGAAGTCGGTCATGCCGAACTTGCGGCCCCATTCCTCGCGGTCGGGGTTGATGTCGACGCCGATGATCTTGTTGGCGCCGGCAAGTCGCGCGCCCTGGATCACGTTGAGGCCGATGCCGCCGAGACCGAAGATCACGACGTTGTCACCCACCTGCACCTTGGCGGTGTTGATGACCGCGCCGACGCCGGTCGTCACGCCGCAGCCGATGTAGCACGAGGACTGGAACGGCGCGTCTTCGCGGATCTTGGCGAGCGCGATTTCCGGCAGGACGGTGAAGTTCGAGAAGGTGGAGCAGCCCATGTAGTGGAACACGGTCTGGCCCTTGTAGCTGAACCGCGAAGTGCCGTCCGGCATCAGGCCCTTGCCCTGCGTGGCGCGGATCGCGGTGCACAGGTTGGTCTTGCCCGAGAGGCAGCTTTTGCACTGGCGGCATTCCGGCGTGTAGAGCGGGATCACGTGATCGCCGGGCTTCACCGAGGTCACGCCCGCGCCCACTTCGCGCACAATGCCCGCGCCTTCATGACCGAGCACCGAGGGGAAGATGCCTTCGCTGTCGAACCCGTCGAGCGTGTAGGCATCGGTGTGGCAGATGCCGGTCGCCATGATCTCGACCAGCACTTCGCCCGCCTTGGGGCCTTCCAGATCGAGCTCGACGATTTCGAGCGGCTTCTTGGCTTCAAACGCAACGGCGGCGCGGGTCTTCATGGGTAATCCTCCCCCGGGGAAAATGTCTGCCCTGCCGATAGGCAAAGCGGCGGCTTGGTTCAATCAGGTTCGGGCTCAATCAGCCTCTCTAAGAGCAAGCATGAGCATAAGCGCTGCGGCCATGACCGAACCGCATGCCATGATCGCCGAAACGGTGAACAGGCTGAGGCCGCCCGCGGTGAACAGCGTGCCCGCGAGGATCGGCGATCCCGCCGCGCCGATGCGCCCCGCCCCGATGGCAAAGCCGGTGCCGGTGGCGCGCACATGCGCCGGGAAGCCGTGAGCGAACGCGCTGTAGAAGCCCACGATCGCCGCATTGGTGGCAAAGCCGGTGCAGAACACGGCAAAGCGCCAGCCAACCAGCGTCGTATCGCTGCCGCCCAGCCCGAACACGACCACTGCCGCAGCGCCCAGCAGCAGCATCGCGATAGTGGGCCACTTGATACCGAAACGGTGCATCAGGAAGCCGAACAGCCCACCGCCGGTTGCCCCGCCGATGTTCGCCCAGACCAGCACGCTCGCGGCCTGCGGTGCGGCAAATCCGAAGTCTGCCACGATCTTGGGCGACCATTTGAGGATGTAGTAGAAGGTGATCGCGTGGAGCGAATAGCCCACGGTGAGGATCATCGTCGTGCCGATGAGGCCGGGCTTGAGGATATCAAGCAGGCTTGCCCCGCCCTTGCGCTCGTCCACCGGCGGCATCACAGTGATGCCGGGCAGACGCAGCTTGGCCATCGAAGCATTGATCCGCTCCAGCGCGCCTGCGGGCCGCCGCGCCAGCAAATAGGCCGGGGTTTCGGGCACGAAGAACCAGATCAGCGGAATGAACACCACCGTCGCGATCGCGCCGAACTCGAACACCACGCGCCAGTCGCCGCTCTTGAGCAGCATCGCGGCAATCGTCCCGCCGATGGTCGCGCCCAAGGGATAGCCGATCACCATCAGCGACATCGCAAGGCTGCGGCCCTTGGCGCTGGAAAGCTCCGCCGTGACGGCATTGATGGCAGCCAGCATGCCGCCGATGCCAAGCCCGGTGATAAAGCGCCACAGCCCCAGCATCTGCGGGTTCTGTGCGGTCGTCGCGAGCGCCATGCCGCTCGCCATCACGGCAAGGCAGCCAAGCATCGTCGGGCGGCGGCCAAACCGGTCAGCCGCGCCGCCGAGCAGGATCGAGCCGACCCCCATGCCGACGAGTTCCATCGCCAACACCACGCCCAGCGCGTCGCGCGCGATGCCCCATTCCTTGGCGATCCCCGGTGCCGCAAACGCGCTCGAAAGCACGTCGAACCCGTCGAGCGCGTTCAAGGCGATCATCAGCACGACGGCAATCCACTGCGCCGCGCTCATCGTCGTCTGGCGAATGATCTCGCGCGGATCATTGGTCATGGCAGTCATTCTCCCAGTGGGACGAGGCCGCCCCTTTTTCTCTTCTCTTCGTCACCCCGGACTTGATCCGGGGTTAGGCTTCTTGCCGCAAGCACCGCGCCAGCCGCCAACAGCCAAACCCCGGATCAAGTCCGGGATGACGGGTGTATGCTGGTCGTTTCTATTCATGAATTCGCGAAAGCAGTTCGATCAGCTGGCGCACTTCCTTGTCGCTGAAGCGGCTCTTCACCCAGGCCTCATGCTCGCCAATGGCTGCCTTGGCGCGCGCCAGCATGGCCTTGCCCGGCTCTTCCAGATGCAGCGCTTGCTTGCGGCCGTCCTTTTCCGAACGGTCGCGGCGCAGGAAATGCTTGGCCTGCAAGCGGTTGATGATCGCCATCGTCGTCGCGCGGTCCATGCGCAGGCGCTGCGCGAGGTCCGTCTGCGCGATACCCGGATGATCGTCGACCAGCCACAGCACCGAGACCTGCTTCTGCGTCAGATCGAGATCAGTGAACGTCTCGGTGAAGTGCCTGAGGCAGGCGCCGTGCGCGAGGCGGATGTGGAAACCCAGAATGTCCTTGATCGCGCCGATATCGGCATCGCCTTCCGGTGGAGGCGGTGCTGTCACAGCGTCGGCAAACTTGTCCTTGATCAATGCCGCATCCTCAATCGTGGCACTAGTTGCGCCTTGCCTATTCGTTAGCAACACTTACAATCATAACCCAAGCGAAAACGCGCGAAGAGAGGACTCCAGATGGCCCAATTCCCCTCAAGCCCAAGCTTCACCGGGTTCAACACCCCTTCGCGGATCGAGGCGGATATTGCCGACCTCGTGCACGAAGGCACGATCCCCAAAGAGCTAAACGGCGCGTTCTTCCGCGTCCAGCCCGACCCGCAATTTCCTCCGCGTCTGGGGGACGATATCGCCTTCAACGGCGATGGCATGATCACCCGCTTCCACATCCACGATGGCCAGGTCGATTTCTGCCAGCGCTGGGCGAAGACCGACAAGTGGAAGCTGGAAAACGCCGCTGGCAAGGCTCTGTTCGGCGCCTACCGCAATCCGCTGACCGACGACGAGGCGGTGAAAGGCGAAATCCGCGGCACCGCCAACACCAACGCCTTCGTTTTCGGCGGCAAGCTTTGGGCCTTGAAGGAAGACAGCCCCGGCCTCGTGATGGACCCGGCCAGCATGGAAACCCATGGCTACGAAAAGTTCGGCGGCAAGATGACCGGCCAGACCTTCACCGCCCACCCCAAGGTCGATCCGAAGAGCGGCAACATGGTCGCCATCGGTTATGCCGCCAGCGGCCTGTGCACCGACGACGTGACCTACATGGAAGTCAGCCCCGAGGGCGAGCTCGTCCGCGAGGTGTGGTTCAAGGTTCCTTACTACTGCATGATGCACGATTTCGGGATCACTGAGGACTATCTCGTGCTCCATATCGTCCCCTCGATCGGCAGCTGGAAACGGCTGGAGCAAGGCCTTCCCCACTTCGGCTTCGATACCACGATGCCGGTCTACCTCGGGATCATCCCCCGCCGCGATGGGGTGACGGATGCCGACATCCGCTGGTTCAAGCGCGACAACTGCTTCGCCAGCCACGTGCTCAACGCATGGCAGGAAGGCACGAAAGTCCACTTCGTCACCTGCGAAGCGAAGAACAACATGTTCCCGTTCTTCCCTGACGTTCACGGCGCGCCGTTCAACGGGATGGAAGCGATGAGCTACCCCACTGACTGGGTGGTCGACATGGCCAGCAATGGCGAGGACTTCGCCGAGATCATCAAGCTTTCGGATGCGATGGGCGAATTTCCCCGCATCGATGATCGCTTCACCGGACAGAAAACCCGCCACGGCTGGTTCCTCGAAATGGATGTGCGCCGCCCGGTCGAGCTCAAGGGCGGCAGCGCGGGCGGGCTCATCATGAACTGCCTGTTCCACAAGGACCTCGAAACCGGCGCAGAACAGCACTGGTGGTGCGGCCCCGTCTCGTCCCTGCAGGAACCCTGCTTCGTCCCCCGCAGCAAGAGCGCGCCCGAAGGAGACGGCTGGATCCTGCAAGTCTGCAACCGGCTGGAGGAACACCGCAGCGACCTCCTCATCTTCGATGCGCTCCAAGTGGCGAAAGGCCCCATCGCCACCGTGCAGATCCCAATCCGCCTGCGCTTCGGCCTCCACGGCAACTGGGCCAATGCGGCCGAAATCGGGTTGGCCGCCTGAAAGGGCTTTTCCAAGTCTCCGGTTATTGCTATTGGATATAACAATAACCGGAGAGGAAAAATAAGATGTCCGTTCGCTTCTGGCAGGCCGTTCTGGCTGCAGGCGTTGCCTTGGCCCCCATCGCCGCCTCGGCCCAGAGCGCAGCGCCTGCCGGCCCCTCCGCCGCCGTCATCTCGATGCGCGAGCAGTGGCTGAACCCGGCGGTCAACAGCTTCACCTTCCGCGATACCGACAAGGTGTTCGAAAGCCGCGCGGTGCCGCGTTCCGGCCCGGTTTGGCCGCTGGCCAATGGCGCGCCGCTTGCCATGCCAGCGCACAGCACGGGCAGCATGGCGATGGGCTATGATGGCTGGGCGGACCGCACCTTCACCAACGCGCTTCTGGTGATGAAGGACGGCAAGGTCGTCTTCGAGGACTATCGCAACAAGTCGGGCGCCGCCACGCACTTCATCTCGTTCTCGATGGCCAAGACGATCACCGCGCTGCTCGTCGGCATCGCGCTTGATGAGCACAAGATCCGCTCGCTGGACGACAAGGCGGGCGATTACGTCCCCGAACTCAAGGCAGGCGGCTACGGCGATGCCACGATACGCCAGATCCTCCAGATGCGCTCGGGCGTCGATTACGAGGAACGCTACGATTTCGGCGAGCATCCCAGCCTCGCCGCCACGATCCACATGAACGCGATCGTGCGCAACAAGATGCGCTTTGCCGATCCTGCCGTGACCATCGGCAAGAAGACCGTGCCCGGCAGCACGTTCAACTACGCCACGCTCGATACCGCCGTGCTCGGCTGGATTCTGGAGCGCGCGACGGGCGAGAAGCTGGAGACCTACACCGCCAGCCACCTCTGGGGCCCGCTCGGCGCTGAAACCGATGCGTTCTGGATGGCCGATGGCCCGCCGGGCGTGGGCCGTGCGCTCAATGGCATGGGCTACAACGCGGTGCTGCGCGATTTCGCGCGGCTCGGCCAGTTGATGCTCGATGGCGGAATGGCAAACGGCAAGCAGGTTGTCCCTGCCGGCTGGGTCAAGCAGATGACCACGATGATCCCCTTCACCCCGGTGCCCGGCCGCAAGACCGAGTTCGAGGGCTACGGCTACCAGACCTGGCAGGTCGACAAGGAACCCGGCGCGTTCAGCGCAGTCGGCCTTGCGG
This sequence comes from Novosphingobium sediminis, assembly GCF_007991615.1. Classification (GTDB taxonomy): domain Bacteria; phylum Pseudomonadota; class Alphaproteobacteria; order Sphingomonadales; family Sphingomonadaceae; genus Novosphingobium; species Novosphingobium sediminis. The sequence continues at coordinate 140,995 of NZ_BJYR01000007.1, forward strand.
GGCAATTCATCTATGTCCATCCCAGCACGCGCACCGTGATCGTCAAGCTCAGCTACAACCCGCCGGTCGAACCCGAATGGCTGACCCCGGAAGTGCTGAGCTACTTCCACGCCATCGCCCACACGCCGACGCCGAAGTGATCAAACCCGGCCTCGAATTCGTCTACGAAGCGACCGGCGATCTCAAACCGCCGGTCGCCATCGGCACGACTTACGACGGCACCCGGCGGATCATCCCCATCCTTGGCGGCGGCCGCGTCGAAGGCCCGCGCATCAAGGGCAAGCTGATCGGCAATGCGGCCGATTGGCAACTCACCCGCCCCGATGGCGTGACTGTTGCCGATGCGATCTACGCGCTCGAAACCGATGACGGCGTGGTGATCCAGATCCGCAACAAGGGCCTGCGCCACGGCCCGCCCGAAGTCATGGCGCGGCTCGCAGCCGGCGAAGAGGTGGACCCCGCCGCCTACTATTTCCGCACCGTACCCGAATTCATCGCGCCCGATGGCCCGTATGACTGGATGAATCGCTCCATTTTCATCTGCTCTGGCGCGCGCTATCCTCTCGGTATCAAGCTTTGGGTTTGGCGTGTGCTGTGAAGGAATGATGCAATGGCCCGTGCCGACCGTCTCGAACGCCTCGACCGCCGCCGCGAGGGGCTGGAAGCGGACTACCGCGAGGCGCTGATTGCGGCATTGAAGGAAACCGCCGCGGGCAATTGGGGCCTGTTCGATCACCGTCAGGACCGCCACGACCGTGCCCGCGCCGCCAAGGCCGTCGCCGAACTGACCGACCTTGCTGAAACCATCGCGGAACTGCGTGAGCAGCTGATGATCGACGAGCCCTTCGCTCTCCATGAACAGTTTCTCGCGGCGCGCGGCCCCGTTCGCGCGCAAGCGGTGGGCGAACCCAAGCAGGCGCGGGCCTGGCTGGAACGGCTGGCCGCTGAGGCCGAACCGGGCTAGGACCGCCCCGGCGCAATCCTGCCGCTGAACCAAAGGCACACGCATGGCCCGCAAACACAACAAAGGCGGTTGGCGCGACGACGATGAGGACGAGGCTTCGGCGGCCCCGCCCCCGGTCCCCTGCTGGCTCTGCGGCCGCCCCTGCGGCGAAACCTTGGTGTGGCACCACCCCGTGCCCAAGAGCCGCGGCGGACGCGAGACGGTGCCGATGCACCCGATCTGTCAGAACACCCTGATCGCGAACTTCACGAACTCGGAGCTGCAGCGCGCCGGGATGGACGCCAGTCAGCTGCTGGCAAACCCAACGATCCGCAAGTTCGTCGATTGGGTGGCGAACAAGGACCCTGATTTCAACGCGAGCATCGCGAAGAAAGGGCGGTAGCTAACCCGCCGCCCGCGCCAGCAGCCCCTGCTCGTCGCGCTCGGCCCGGCGCGCGATCAGCAGCATCAGCACCGCGATCGGCACGGCAGCGCACTGGATGCTCAGCATCGCCAGCCGCAGATTGCCCGTCGCATCGGAGAGCAGCCCGACCACATAGGGCCCGATGCCGAGACCGAGGATCGTCATAACCAGCAGGTAGAGGCTCGAGGTCAGCCCGCGCATCCGGGGCAGCACCTGCTCGTACATGATTGCATAGAGCGGCGGCATCCAGCCGGTGAGGATGAAGCTGTAGGGCAGGAAGCGCCAGAAGAACGTCTCCGCGTCGGGCGCGGTATAGACCCACAGCGACATCAGCGGCGATGCGGCCATCGCAAACGCTGCCACCCCCGCGCGGCCAGATCCGGGATAGCGCTTCTGCAACCAGTCCGAGAGCGGCCCCCACAAGAGCGGCCCGACAATGCCCATGCCCGCAGAAAGAAAGCCGAACTTCAGCGCCGTCTCGCCCAGCGAGAGGTGGTAGGTACGGATCAGGAATGTCGGGTTGAAGGCCATCATGCCGTAGTTGATGACTGATTGCAGCGTGCCGACCGCCATGCACATGATCGCGGTGGGCGAGCCGCGCAGCACCCGGCTCGCCTGCGGATCGGAGAGGCTGACGCTCTGCACCAGATTGACGATGACGATGAGGCCCAGCCCGATCACACCCCATTGCAACGCGTGGGGATTGATCGCCACACTGCCGAACACCAACGGCGGGCGCGGCGCAATCGCGGTGCTGGCGACCGTCAGCGCTACCATCAGCGCCGCAATCACCCCGATAGCCACGAAATTGCGCGCGATCATCGCCGCACTCGCCTTGCGGGCGCGCATCACGGCCAGATGGAAGCCCGGCATCACCGCGCCCAGCATCTCGAAACTGGCGGCGAAGGGCCGGGGATCGGGCGGGGTGGCGATGCCGTCCATCACACCGCGCTCCGGCTCGCGCAGGCCCCACAAGAACGCCGCCAGCACGAAGCCGGGCGCCGCCGCGACAAGGAAAGCGAACTGCCAACCCCTGAGCGAGGCACCGGGATGCGCCACATCCCACCACTGCGCCGCCAGCCCGCCGAGGATCAGCGAACCGCCCAGCCCCAGCGCAATGGCAGAGGCCATCACCGCCATCACGAACCCGCGCTGCTGCCGCGGCCAGTAATCATAGAGCAGCGAAGTGCCAGCCGGAGACGTCGCCGCCTCGCCGATCCCGACGCCGAGCCGCGACAGCGCGAGCATCGCAAAGCTGGTGGTCAGCCCTGCCAGCCCCGTCGCGGCAGACCAGAACAGCAGGCTGATCGCGAGCAGCTTCGTGCGCACCCAGCCATCCGAAAGCCGCCCCACCGGCAGCGAGAACAGCGCATAGAACAGCGCGAAAACGGTGCCGTAAAGCAGCCCCATCTCGGCATCGCCGACGCCGAGGTCTTTCTTGATCGCCGGCGCAAGGATGGCGAGGATCTGCCGGTCGAGCAGGCTCATCGCCTGCGTCAGCGCCAGCAGTACGAGCGCATAACGCCCGCCCTTGGCAACAACAGTGGGAAGGCTGGGCGTGCCGGCCTCGCTCACAGCTTGAACCAGCGCTCGGCGTTGGTCTGGAAGAACTTCTTCTTCGTTTCCGGGCTCATGTCCATCGCATCCATCGCGCGCACTTCATCCGCCACATACTGGTAGGGATAGTCCATCGCGTAAAGCACGCGGTCCTCACCCACCACCTCCTGGCAGAACTTGATCGCAGGCTCCCACGCCATGCCCGAATTGGTAATCAGCACATTGCTGCGCATGTATTCCGCGATGGACTTCTTTAGCGGCTTCATCCGCTCGTACCGCTGCGAGCGCACTCCCGCCTGGTGCATGTAATCCAGCCGGTAGAGCCAGTAGGGCAGCGCCTCGCCCATATGGCCGACCATGATCTGCAGGTCCGGGTACTTGTCGAAGATGCCGATGGTGATGAGACGCAGGAGGTGCATTCCCGTCTCGACGCCGAAGCCGAAGATCGCCCCGTCTAGCCCGCTCTCCAGCATCGGCCCAATCATGCTGTCTGGCGGCGTCGCCGGATGAATGTAGAGCGGCTGGCCCACATCGCACAGCGCGCGGAAGATCGGATCGAACTTCGGATCGTCGAGATACTCGCCCTGCGTATGGCTGTTGATCTGGATACCCTTGAAGCCCAGCTCGCTGGCCCCACGTCGGATTTCCGCCGCCGACCATTCGGGATCCTGCGGCGCGACGGTGCCCAGCCCGATAAAGCGGTCCGGATACTTCGCGCAGGCCTCGGCCAGCCGGTCGTTGGCCCGCGCGGCGATTCCCTTGGCCTCGTCCACATCGAGCATCGGCTGCACGCCCGGTGAGGTCAGCGCGAGGATCGCCTTGTCGATGCCGGTCGCATCCATGTCGGCTATCCGCCGCTCCCCCAGATCGAGCAGCCGCTCCATGATCTGCATCGCGCGTTCCGAAGGGCTCTGCGCATAGAAGCCCCACAGCGAGACCATGCCCTTGTCCGCCTGCCCATCGCGGATCATCCGCAGGAACACGTCGATCTGCTCCTGCACGGCGAAGGCTTCTTCGGTGGCAATGCGCAAGTACCCCTGCGCGCCGCCGGTCTTGAGTTCGGTCATGTCATCCTCTTCCGCGTTCGTTGCGCGTTATGCTTCGACAAGCTCAGCATGAGCGGGCGTGGCTGTTTGAACCAAAAGAAAACCGCTCGTGCTGAGCTTGTCGAAGCACCAAACCCAACCCTATCCCTCGTGGACCGCCTTGGTCACCATGCACGCCAGCACGCCTTCCGGCCCGTCCTCGGCCCCGTGACCAGACCAGCGCACCCCGCCGAACGGCGAATCCGCGCCCGCGATCATGTTGGTGTTGATGCCGAGCATCCCGGCCTCGATCTCGCGGGCGAGGCGCTGCTGGCGCTTGCCGTCCTGCGTCCAGGCAAAGGCGGCAAGGCCATAGGGCAGGCGGTTCGCCTCGGCGATCATCGCTTCCTCGCCCGAATAGGCGTTGATCAACGCGACGGGGCCGAACGGCTCCTCGTTCATGATCGCGGCATCCAGCGGAATGTCGGACAGCACCGAAGGCGCATAGAAGAACCCGGCATTGCCAATCCCGGTGCCTTTTGGCCGCTCGCCGCCCGTATGGAGCCGCGCGCCGCGCGAGACGGCATCCCCGATCAGGCGGTCCATCGCCTCGGGCCGGCGCGGGTTGGCCATCGGGCCCATGCGGGTGGCCTCGTCGAGACCATTGCCCACGGTGATTACCTTGGCACGCTCGGCAAAAGCATTGCGGAACCGGTCGTAGACGTTTTCCTCGACGATGAAGCGCGTGGGGCTGACGCAGACCTGCCCGGCATTGCGATACTTCTGCGTAACGACGGTATCGAGCACGCGGTCCATGTCGGCATCGCCGAACACCAGCACCGGGCCATGCCCGCCCAGTTCCATCGTCGTGCGCTTCATGTCCTCGGCGGCAAGCTTCGCCAGATGCTTGCCAACCACGGTCGATCCGGTGAAGCTCAGCTTGCGGATGATGGGAGAGCCCAGCAAGTGCCGGCTCACTTCATCCGGCACGCCGAACACCGCCTGCGCCACTTCCGGCGGCAGACCCGCATCAAGCAGGCACTGCAGCACCCCCAACGCCGAAGCCGGGGTCTCCTCCGCCGCCTTCAGGATTACCGAACAGCCCGCCGCGATCGGCGCACCCAGCTTGCGCCCCGGATTGCCGAGCGGGAAGTTCCACGGCGCAAACGCCGCCACCGGTCCCACCGGCTCATGCGTCACGGTCGAGCGCAGGCCCTCCGGCCGCACCAACGCACGGCCATAGAGACGAAACACCTCACCCGCGTAGAACTGGAACAGCCCCACGTTCATCAACACTTCGATGCGGGCCTCCGCCAGCGGCTTGCCCTGCTCCAGCGTGGCGATCCGCGCGAGATCCTCCTGCCGCTCAAGCAAAAGCCGCGCCGCGCCATTGAGCACCGCCGCACGCTGCTGCGGAGTGGACTTGCGCCACAACCGAAAGCCCCGCTGCGCCGCCTCAAGCGCGCGGTCGAGATCGGCGGGTTCGGCCAGCGGCAACTCACCAATAGTCTCGCCCGTCGCGGGATTGACCACCGCATGCGTGCGCCGCCCACCGTCGAAGACGCGTTCCCCAGCGATGATCATGTGAAGCGAAGGATAGGAAGTCACGTACCAGTCTCCAGACTCTTTCCCCCCTCCCGCCTGCGGGAGGGGTTGGGGGTGGGCTTGTTCAGCCTCGACCTCAGCCCCGCGCCTTTTCCCGGTCGATATCACCCTGCCAGCGCTGCGCCACGATTTCCTCGCCCGTCACCGGATGCGGCATGTGGAAGGGCACCAGCTTGTGCGTCGGCCAGAGCCAGTGGCCCTCGATCAGCGCGTCCGGCCCGGTGGGATCGGTGGGATAAGTCACCTTGGGGAACGGCACATATTCGTGCGGCGTGTTGGCCCAGCCGTGCTCGAAATCGGCGTGCCACTGCGGCATGTAGTTGAGGATGTGGATGCGCCACACCCCATCCACCTTCTTGTAGGTGTTCTCGTAAATGCCGCCTTCCCACCACTGGCGCGCCTTCAGATGCGGGGCATCGCCTTCGTAGTCCTTGTGCCGCCCCGCCTGCATCATCGAACGCGCACGGGCGAGCGCCGTCACGCCGTCCGGCTGCACATGGATGATGTCCTGCAGCTGCGGGTGATCGAGCAGGAAGCCGTCGATCGGCCCGTTGTTGCCATAGGTGAAGCGCTTCTGGAACCGCTCGCAATAGAGCCGCTTGACCCCTTCCTTGCCCTTCCAGATGCCGCCGAAGAAGCGCACTTCGCCATCGTCGGTGAAGAGGTCCGCCGTCTCCAGATAGAGGCACTTGTCGATCAGGTAGCCGTAGAGGTGCTGCAGCTTGCGAATATCAAGCTCGTCCTCGCGCACCGTCAGGCGGCGCTCCAGTTCGGCCAGCTTGCCTTCCAGCGCGGCGATACGGTCTTCGGACATCGGACTCTCCCAAATAGTTCGTATACCTAACAATCATCATGGACGGCGCCGGTGTCAACGCGGTTTGTTCAAAGTCCCTCCGCCTCCAGCCGCTCCACTTCCTCGCGGTAGGGCCGGATCGCGCGGATCATCAGGAAGGTAGCGAGCGGCAGCAGCACGCTCGCGGTGATCAACAGTGCCTTCCAGATCTGGTGCGGATCGCCGATGATCCTGTCCTGCACCTGCCCCACCACCCAGCTGCCCATCGCGCCGAAAAAAGTGAACATGAACAGGTAGAACGCGGTCACCTGCCCCCGCATGTCGTTGGGCGCCACGCGCTGGATCGCAGCGTTCTGCGGCACCGCGCCCGCCAGACCAAACATGCCGGAAAAGCCGAACAGGATGAGCGAACCCCAGGCCGTGGGCATCAGGATCGCGGTGATCGAGCATATTGTCGTCCCGCTGAAGCAGATCGCGGCGGCCCGCACGTTGGCATCCTTGTGCCGCTTGGCCAGCCATTCGACGAGGACGCTGCCCAGCAGCAGCCCTGAAAGCGAACCCGCCAGCACGGTCACGCTCAGCGCCGCGCCGATCTGCCGCTCATCCCATCCAAAGGTGCGCACCATGAACGGCACGCGCCAGAACTGCAGCCCGAACGTCTCCACCGCGCTCAGCGCCAGCGCGGCGAACAGCGGATAGTAGACGCGCGGCTTGGCATTGATCGCTCGCAGCGCATCAAGGCCCATGAAAGTCAGCACCCGGCGCATGAAGCCCGCATCCGTCGGCACATGCGGCGCGTCCGCTGCCGGGGCCAGCCGCGCCGGTTCCTGCACCGTCAGGAACAGCAGCCCGACGAGCAGGCCCGGCAGCCCCATCACGATCAGGATCCACTGCCAGCCGAGAATCGTCAGCGGTCCGAAGGTCGTCGGTGCCCAACTCGCGCTCATCACCACCAGCGCGCCGCCGATCAGCGGTCCCAGCGTCGTCCCGCCGATAAAGCCGAACTGCAGCAGCGCGAAGGCACGCGTCAGCTTCTTTGGCGGGAACGCATCGGCCAGCAGCGAGTAGGACGAAGGCGCATGGGCAGAGCCGCCTGCCGCAAGGAACACCCGGCTGCCGATAAACTGCGTGAAGGTCTGCGCAAGGCCGCCCAGAGAGATGATCAGCCCGACCACCGCCGCCCCGCCACCCAGCACATATTTGCGCGGATAGATATCAGCCAGCCGCGCCAACGGAATGCCAACGAACAGATAGCACACGATGCTCGCCGGCCCCGCAAGGAAGCCCAGCTGCGAATCGGTAAGGCCGAAATCATGCTTGATGCGCTCGGCCAGCATCCCGAACGTCACCGCATCGAAGAAGGTCAGGAACGTCGCCAGCACGATCACGAACAGCGCCCAATAGGCCGCGCCTGCCGAGGGCCATTCGCGCTCGGCCGCACCAACCGGTGCCGCCATGATCGTGGGACCCGCCATCGTCTCTCCTCTCACCCGCAGGCCGCTGCGTTCAAACCCGCGCAGCCTTTTCCACCCACGAACAATTGTTAGTCTTGCATACAATCTCGGCGTGGTGAATAGAAAAGGCAATCTAACAAATGGTGGAATCGCAAAAGGCTCCACCGCCCCATGGAGAGCGATCATGCAGAACCTCCCCGGCAAGACAGCCTTCATCACCGGCGGCGCGAGCGGCATCGGCCTCGGCATCGCCAAGGCCCTGCTTGGCGCAGGGATGAACGTAGTGATCGCCGATATTCGCGATGACCACCTCGCCGCCGCCGAGGCAGAGCTTGCGGGCGGGGACCGGGTCCTCCCCCTCAAGCTCGACGTGACCGACCGCGCCGCCTTCGCCGCCGCTGCAGACGCTGCCGAAGCCCGCTTCGGCAAGCTCCACATCCTCTGCAACAACGCCGGCGTCGCCGTCGTCGGCCCCACCGAACTCGCGACTTTCGCCGATTGGGACTGGGTGATGGGGGTCAACGTCGGCGGCACGATCAACGGCATCGTCACCGTGCTGCCGCGCATCCTCGCGCATGGTGAAGGCGGCCATATCGTCAACACCGCCTCGATGTCGGCGCTGGTCCCCGTCGGCGGCACCACGATCTATTCGTGCGGCAAGGCCGCCGTCACCTCGATGATGGAATGCATGCGCCCCGAACTCGAAGCGCGCGGCGTGATCTGCTCGGCATTCTGCCCGGGCGCGGTGCAATCGAACATCGCCGAAGCCGGCAAGACCCGCCCCGCAGACCTCGCCGAAACCGGTTATGCCGAAGCCGACAAGCGCCGCGCCTCGGGCGGCAACTTCATGCACCTCTACCAGACCAAGGAAGAAGTGGGTGAGCGCGTGCTCCAGGGCATCCTGAACGACGAGCTCTACATCCTCACCCACAGCGAATTCCTCGATGGAGTGCGCGAACGCGGCGAGGCGACCTCGGCGGCGGTGCAGACCCACCTCCCCGAAAACCCCGATTACAAGCAGACCTTCGCGATGCTGTTCCGCAACCCCGCGATCACCGAAGAGATCGCCCGGCAGGACGCGCTGAAGGCAACGCGCAGAGCCTGAAGCGACACAGTCCCCCTCCCGCCTGCGGGAGGGGTCAGGGGTGGGCCGACCCACCCGCCAACATCTGAAGGGAGAGGCCCACCCCCGGCCCCTCCCGCAAACGGGAGGGGAGCACACATGAAAGACTTCGCAGGCCGCACTGCCTTCGTCACCGGCGGCGCCAATGGCGTAGGCATCGGGCTCGTCCGGCAGCTGCTCAACGAAGGCTGCAAGGTCGCCATCGCCGATATCCGGCAGGATTCCATCGACAAGGCCCTCGCCAGCCTCGACAACCGCGAGGTCATGGGTGTCCAGCTCGACGTTTCCAGCCGCGACGCCTTCAAGGCTGCGGCTGACGAAGTGGAAGCCGCGTTCGGCCCCGTCTCAATCCTCTGCAACAACGCCGGCGTGAACCTGTTCCAGCCGATCGAGGAAAGCTCCTACGACGACTGGGACTGGCTGCTCGGCGTAAACCTGCACGGCGTGATCAACGGCGTGATGACCTTCGTCCCCCGCATGGTCTCGCGCGTGAAGGCGGGCCAGCAGAAGGGCGGCCATGTCGTCAACACCGCCTCGATGGCCGCGTTCCTCGCGGCGGGCAGCCCCGGCATCTACAACACCACCAAGTTCGCCGTGCGCGGCCTTTCGGAATCGCTGCACTACTCGCTGCTGCAGTATGAAATCGGCGTCTCGGTGCTCTGCCCGGGCCTCGTCAAAAGCTACATCTACGCCAGCGACGATATCCGCCCGGATGAACTCAAGGGCGCGATGAAGCCGGTCAATTCGGAAGCCGTCGAGCGCCTCGCGGGCATCCACGAATTCGGCATGGAGCCAGATGTGATCGGCACCCGCGTGATCGAGGCGATGAAGGCGAACCGCCTCCACATCTTCAGCCACCCGGACCACAAGGAAGAAATGCGCGAGATCTTCGACGAGATCATCGCAGAGTATCAGGACTACCCGAAAGACCCGGGCCACGACCAGCGCGTCGCCTTCGAGAAATTCCGCCGCGATGCCTTTGCCGAAGCGAGGCGGAAGTCACGCGAGGCGAAGTTCTGAGGCTGGTACCAGCCCCAATCTAAAAACCTTCGCCCCATCCACCATCCCCGCTCATGCTGAGCTTGTCGAAGCATCATGCGTGGCGGTCGCGCCAGCACCCTTCGACAGGCTCAGGGTGCGCGGGATTGTGTAGGATCAAAGGAAACTCAGGCGCAGCCCAGCAGGATCGCCAGCGTCTGCTCGGGCTGATCGCCCATCACGTTGTGGCTCGCCTTGGCCTCATGGTATTCCCAGCCCGGCTCGGTCGTCACGCGCTTCACGAACTTGCGGAATGGGGTCGGCTCCCACGCATTCGCAAACACGTAGACGCGCCGCCCCACCTTGGCTTCCTCGCCAGTGAACTTCACCGCTTCGAGCAAGGTCAGCAGCGGATGCGGCGAAAGCACCGGCGATTCCAGCCCCGGCAGCGGCGCGACCGCAGCGGGAGTGAACTTCTGGCTGCCAATGTAGTGGTTGTGCTCGAAGTCGCCGGTCAAATCCCACAGCGATTGGCCGTCCTGCGGCAGGAATGCATCGATGTAGACCAGCGCAGTGATGCGCGAGCCCAGCCGCGTCGCCACGCCGGTCACGATCATCCCGCCATAGGAATGGCCGACCAGCACGAACTTGTCGAAGCCTCCAGAAGCACTTTTGGCCGAAGCGATCTGGTTGCACACATCATCGATATGCGTCGTCAGCGTGATCCCCGGATGGAACTCGCCCTTGCGCGTGCCGAGCCCCGTTAGCTGCGCAAGCACCACGCGGTGCCCGGCAGCGCGCAGTTTGCCCGCCACCCGGTCATAGCCGAAACTGCCGCCCCACGCGCCGTGGACAAGCACATAGTCGGTCATGCCGAAATCCCGTGCTTCGCGTTGTAGGCCTGGATCCACTCCAGCGTCTTCACCATGCCGCCGAAGGGATAGAAGTGCAGCCGCACCCGGCCATGCTGCGGCCCCAGACCCTTGGCGAAGGCATCGACAAGCTTGTCCGGCCCGGCGCTGCCGAGGAGGTTCGTCACCGAAATCCCGTACTTGCGCAGCACTGACGTGGAAGCGCCAACGCCGCAACGCGCTGCAAACGCCAGCAGCCGCTTGATCCCCGCCGGACCCGGCACGCCGATCCGCACCGGCGCATCGATCCCCAGCGCGCGCAGCTTGAGCAGCCACGCAAGGAACGCGTCCGGATCGAACCCGAACTGCGTGACGATCAGCGGCGCCATGCCCCGCGCCTCGATTTCCGTTACCTTCTTCACCAGCACGTCCCAGCATTGCTGCTCGGTCATGTTGGGGTGGCCTTCCGGATGCCCGCCGATGCCGATGGCCTTGATTCCGCTGCGCTCGAACGCGCCCGTCGCGATCAGCGCCGACGTATCGAAATAGGGCCCCACCGGCTCGGGCGGATCACCCGCCACGATGAAGGCGCGCTGCACCCCCGCCTGCTCCACCACCGCCTTGAGATAACCCTCGAAGTCATCCTCAGAGGTAATCCGCCGCGCCGAAAAGTGCGGCATCGGCTCGAAGCCAAGCTCGCGCACCGCAACCGTCGCCTTGACCCGCGCGGCGACATCCTCGCCCGGCAGGAAGGTGACTGCAACCGGCGTATCGACCGGGATCAGCGGCGCGGCCTCGCGCAGCGAGGCCTCGTCCTTAGCGGTCATTTCAAGGCTGAAACCGTCGGTGATCCCGAGCGGCGGCTTGTCCCAGTTGGGATGAATCAGGGCTGCGGCCACAAGCAAGGCTCCCCACAAAAAGCAACGTGCCCCTCCCCCGGTCGGGGGAGGCTGGGTGGGGGTGCGCGGCGCTTTTCCGAAACGCCGTACCCCCTCCCCAACCCCTCCCCACCGGGGAGGGGAGATTGACACTGGTATCGCTAAATCAGCGCCCGGTACGCCAGCCTTCAGCGTAGTTCTCGCGCGCCACGCGGCTGTACGGCACCGACGAGACAATCGCGCGCACTTCGATCTGCTTGTGCGGCTCGACCGTGGTCTTGCGCGTGCCGCCATCGGGTTCGCCCCACACCACGCGCACTTCGGTGCCGACCGGGATTTCCGGATCGACCGTGGCGAGCGACAGCGCCTGCTTCTCGTTGTACGAATAGCCGGTGAACATCGAAACGCCGACCGTCTTGCCGCCCGCATCGACCACGCGGTCGTAGTTGGAGGAGGCGTAGTTCGCCAGCGGCACATCGAAGAACTTGTACTGCTCGCCATCCGGGTTGAACAGCGAAGCGGTGATCTTCGCCATGTCTTCGGGGTTCCACGCCAGCGTCACCTTCTTGCGCTGCGCGGCGGGGTCCAGCTTCTCCAGCGCCTCGCGGCCATGGAAGTCGTGGTCGAACTTCACGAACGGGCCGTAACCCAGTTCCCACGGGTTGAGGTAGTAGTCCTCGATGCTTTCACCCACGAACGATCCGCCGATCGAACCGGTCGCCTCATAGCTGTCGGCGCCCAGCCACTCGCGGAAACCCTTGAGCTTCTCGCCGGTGTAGATCGCGGGCAGCGGCGAGGGAATCCAGCCCGATTCCAGCGTGTTCGAAGGATAGGCGCGGCTGCCGCAAGCGATCAGGCCGAATTCCTTGCCCGCTTCCAGAATGGCGGCGCGGATTTCTTCCTGCTCGGCGTAAGGACCCCAGATTTCAAGGCCCGGCGCGCCAGACATGCCGTGGCGCAGCGTGCGCACGGTCTTGCCGGCAATGTTCATCGTGCTCATGTTGAAGAACTTGAGCTGCTCCAGCGGCCCGCCGTGCAGCTTCTCGATCACGTTCCACGCCTGCGGACCCTGGATCTGGAAGCGCCATTCCTTGCGCGTCACGGGCTTGCCCATCGGGCGCATCGGCGAACGGTCGTCGAGCTCGATCTCGACATCGTAGCCGCCCGTCGCGCCGTGATAGCGCAGCCAGTTCGAAGCTGGCGCGCGGCCGACGTAGGTGAAGCTTTCCTCTTCTTCCCAGAAGATGATGCCATCGCCGATCACGTGGCCATAGGGCGTCGTCGGCACGTACTGCTTGGCCTTGTTGACCGCCCAGCCCTTCGAGCTGTTGATCATCGTGTCCGAAAGCAGCTTCGCCGCATCCTTGCCGCGAATGTAGAGGTTCACCATGTGGTGCGACTGGTCGAACAGCACCGCAGAGTGCTGCCAGGCCCACTGCTCGCTGCGCCAGTTGGAAAACTCCGGCGCCACCACCGGGTAGACATAGGCACCCAGCTGCGAATTGCGCAGCATTTCAACGATGTTGGACTGGCCCTGAAGGACCTCTTCGAGGTTCGCTGCCACGCTGTCTCTCCCGATTGCAAATGGCTGGTTGAAATTTGTATGCAACACATACAATATCGAAGCAGATTCGCAATGCCAAATTGTGCAGGCCTCATGCGGGGTACACGCATGGCTGGCGGTGAACGGCGGCGCAGCCTATGGGGGCGCGCTGCCCCTAGATGGACGGGAGAGATTTGAATGACTGCACCTGTGATCCTGACGCTTTCGTGCGAGGACAAGCCCGGAATCGTCGCCCGGGTGACCGGCAACCTCTATGAGGCCGGCGCCAATATCCTCGAGGCGCAGCAGTTCGACGATACCGAGAGCGGCCAGTTCTTCATGCGCGTCGTGCTCGATCCGGGTTCGGGTGACGAGACTACGCTGCGCAGCGCCTTCGCGCCGGTGGCCGAGCAGTTCGGCATGGAATGGAACATGCGCGATAGCTCGAAGAAGCGCCGCACCGTGCTCATGGTCAGCAAGTTCGACCACTGCCTCGGCGATCTGCTCTACCGCACCCGCATCGGCGAATTGCCGATGGAGATCGTCGCGATCATCGGCAACCATCCCAAGGAAGCGCTCAACATCACCCTGCTGGGCGATGTCCCCTATCACCACCTGCCGATCACCAAGGACACCAAGCCGCAGCAGGAAGCGCAGGTAAAGGCGATCGTGAACGAAACGGGCGCCGAACTCGTCGTCCTCGCCCGCTACATGCAGATCCTCTCGGACGACATGGCCTCGTTCCTCAACGGCCGCTGCATCAACATCCATCACTCGTTCCTGCCGAGCTTCAAGGGCGCCAAGCCCTATCACCAGGCCCACGCGCGCGGCGTGAAGATGATCGGCGCGACTGGCCACTACGTCACGACCGACCTCGATGAAGGCCCGATCATTCACCAGGACGTCACCACCGTCACCCACGCCGACACCCCCGAGGACCTCGTCCGCAAGGGCCGCGATGTGGAACGCCGCGTGCTGGCCGAGGCGGTGCGCCTGCATCTTGAGGACCGCGCGCTGCTGAATGGCACCAAGACGGTCGTGTTCCGCAGCTGATTGCACGGCTGGCGGCGGCGTGTGATGCTGCCGCCAGCAGTTCACGGGAGAACGAACCATGCAGGTCAACTGGCTCGATCACGTCAACGTGATCACCGACAAGCTCGATGAAACCGCCGAGTTCTACAAGGCGCTGCTGAACCTCGAACGCCGCAACGCCCCGCCACCGCTGACACCCCAAACCGCGCAGTGGATGTACGACGCCGGCGGCAAGGCCATCATCCACATCAACTCGGTAGACTGCCCCCGCGCCTTCGACCGCCACGTCGAACCCGGCGCCCTGACCGGCGCAGTGCACCACGTGGCGCTCAACTGCTCGGGCTACGAAGAACTGATGACCCGCGTGGAATCGCTCGGTACCGCCTTCCAGCTCAACACCGTGGCCTCCATCGGACTCAGGCAGATTTTCGTAAGCGATCCCAACAACGTCCTGCTGGAACTCAATTTCTTCGGGGATTGAGGCCAGCACGCCCCACCACACTTCGTCACCCCGGACTTGATCCGGGGTTAGGCTTCTTGGGGCAAACCTGGCGCTTGAACAAACAGCGGGCCCCCGCTGGAAGAACTACTCCGGCCGCTCCCCCGCCATTGTCGTGCGGTACATCTCCCGCCGGAACCCGTCGTAATCATTCGGCGCCAGATGCAGCGCGGCGCGGTTGTCCCACATCGCGATCATGCCGGGCTCCCAGCGCAGGCGGCAGGTAAATCCGGCCTGCGTGATATGGCGCGTCAGCAGGTCGAGGATCGGGCGGCTCTCCGCCTCGGTCATCCCCTCGATCCCCACGGCATAGACTTCGTCCACATAGAGCGAGGGCAGTCCGGTGAAGGGATGCGTGCGCACCAGCGGGTGGAAATTGCCCTGCAGCGCCGAAGTGCGCCGGTCGTCGTTCGCAAAAGCCATCGGCTTGCCGCTGATCCGCTCCTGCGTCGCCACGTTCGCCTCGGCCGACATATGCACCTTGAGCGGCCGCAGCATCGCCTGCATCGCGGGGCTCAGCATCCGCCATGCCAGTTGCGTATCGGCCCAGGTCGTATCCCCGCCGTAGGGCGGCACCTGCACCGCGCGCAGGATCGTCACCGATGGCGGCTCATCGAGAAACGGCGAATCCGTGTGCCAGCCACTGCCGAACAGCGCCTTGGTCTTCGTGTCCGCTTCCTTGATCAGCGGGTGGACATTGCGGTGCCCCTCCACCCCTTGCGTGTAGGCATCGACCGCGAACGGCCCGAACCGCGCGCTGAACGCCTCGTGCTCGGAATGGGTAAGGTGCTGATCGCGCAGGAACACCATCTTGTGCCGCCACAGCGCGTCGCGGATTTCATCGAAGGCCTCTGCCGAAAGGTCATGCCCAAGCCGCACGCCAGTGATCTCCGCCCCCATCGCGGCGGTCAGCGGATGCGCGGTGATGTGCACGTACTCCCGCGCCGCGTTATCGAAATCGCCCTGCGGGCTCAGCCTCACTTCGCGCATTTCCCAACCCCCATCAGAGTCTCCATCAGGCCGGAATTGCCCCCTCCAGCGCATCGGCCAATTCCACCGGGCGCGAGAGATAGGGGCTGTGATCGGCATCCAGCGTCACCACCCGCGCGCCGGGGCTCATCGCCTGCATCCGGCGCTGGCTGGCAATCGGGATCGTGCGGTCCGCGGTGCATTCCACGTAGGTCCGAGGGCGCGAACCCCACCGCTCCGCCGTCAATTGCAGCGGCTCAGACCGCGGCCCATGCGGCTCCGCCACCAGACGCGGCAGCACGCCCGCCACCAGTTCCGGCGGCGAAAGCTGCGCAAAGACAGGCCGCGCCCGCGCCGGATCGACGACCGTCGCCGCGCCATCATGCACCTTGCTGATGATCGCGTCGAAATCGGGATTGGGCTCTTCCAGCGTCTTGAACTCTGCTCGAGAGACACCCGAAGGAAGCATCATCGCGCAGATATAGACAAGCGCATCCATGGCCGCCGGATCACGCTCCGCCGCCGTGCTGACCACCAGCCCGCCGCGCGAGTGCCCGCCGAGTACGACCGGCGCGCCGCCCAGCTCAGCCTTCAGATCGCGGCAATGCTGCGCAGCAAATTCGCCCCACTCGCCCAGCGTCACCGCCGCCAGTTCCTCGGCGCTGCCGCCCATGCCGGGCAGTGTCGGCGTGACAACCGTATGCCCCCGCGCGCGCAGCAATGCTGCAACCGGATCGAAACACCAGCCGCCGTGCCAAGACCCATGGATCAGAACGAACCCGGCCATCAGCGCACATGCCCCGACCAGGTGCGCAGGCCCGGCGCCGTGCGGTCCTCGCTCTTCAGCGCTGCCGCCATACCCGGCCGCGCCGTCACCCGCTCGCGCCAATCGACAAGGCGCGGCGCGCGCTTCGCAATCTCCATCTCAGGGAACATCCGCTCCACCATCATCCCGCAATGCGAATAGAAATTGATGTCCGCCAGCGTATAGGCCTCGCCCGCCAGCCACGGCGTTTCCGCCAGTTGCCGCTCCACCTTGTCCACCGCGTACTCGATCTTGCTCGTCGCGTGCGCAAGATCGGCCTCCGAAAAGCCCGAACGCGCCGTCGCCCACTTCTTGCGCTGATCGGGCAGCGGGATATTCTCGAGCAACTTCTCGAACTCCCCGCTCTCGATATTCCGCGCAATCACGCCGACCATCCGGTGCCAGCCGTGCATCGAAACGAAGTTCATCACCTGCTCGTCGACGAACTTGTTCCAATAGCGCATCCGCGCCGCCCCCGCCGGATCACGCGGCCGCAGCGGGCCATCGGCGGGCTGCGCATCGGGAAACACGTCTTCCAGATACTCGTTGATCACCGTGGTGTGCGTGATGATCGTGCCATCGTGATCCAGCACCGGCACCTGCCCCTCCGGATTGATCGCGGTGAACCACGGCTGGTGCTGCTCGAACTTGTGGAGGTCGACATAGACGCTCTCGTACGCCAGCCCCTTCTCCCTGAGCGGAGCCATGGACTTGAGCGAGTTCGCCAGCGGTTCGGCATGATAATACTTGAGTGTCATAGGCTTACCTGATGGCCAGAGTGCCCAGCACGCCGCCGTCCACCGCCCAGCTCTGGCCGGTGACATGCGCGGCGGCCCGCGAAAGAAGGAAGGCCGCGACTTCAGCCACGTCCTCGGATGTGCCCAGCCGCCCCTGCGGCACGTTGGCGGCAAGCGAAGTCAGCTGTTCGGGCGGCACGCCTTCGAGCAGCGGCGTCGCGATGAAACCGGGCACGAGGCAATTGACACGCACGCCATGCGCCGCCCCTTCCAGCGCCGCCGCGCGGGCAAGGCCGAGCACCGCGTGCTTGCTCATCACATAGCCCACGTTCATCGCCATGCCCCGTTCGGAAGCAAGGCTGCCGGTAATCAGGATAGCCCCATGCCCGCGCGCCTTCATCGCCGGCAGCACATGGCGCACCGCCCAGAACGGCGCCTGCATGTTGACCGCCATGAGCGAAGCGAAATTCTCGTCCGAATAGGCCTCCAGCGGCGCAAACGTCCCGCCCGTTCCCGCGTTGAGGAACAGCGCATCGATCGGCCCATGCTGCGCGACTGCACTATCGAGCGCCGCGATCAACTGGTCCTGCTGGCCAACATCCGCTGCCGCCCAGCCAGCGCCAGCACCCAGTTCGGCACACAAGTCCGCCAGCAGTTCACCGCGCCGCGCAATCAGCGTCACCCGCGCTCCGCCGCGCACAACGCGCCTTGCCGTGGCCTCGCCGATCCCGGTCGAAGCGCCGGTAATCACCACATGCTGTCCGGCAAAGTCCATCAGTCCGCCCTCGGCGCGATAAACTCGGCCCAAACCGCGCATTCCGGCTTGTCGCTGCGGTCAGGCTCCCATTGCTGCACCATCAGCGCGCGGGCGTCTTCTTCGGGCATCCCAAGCACATCCCGGTTAAGCCGATAGAAGAACGCCGAAACGCGCCAGTTCATGATGCAATGGACATGGACCGGCCGCGCCGCTTCACCCAGCGCAGCCCGGAAAGCTGCAAAGTGCCCTTCGTCCGGCGCATCGAACGGCACCGGTATATGGGTGTAGCCGATCCCCGCCGCCGCCAGCTTCGCGCCCTCGTCGGCCAGCGCATCGGGATGGCTGTCGAGCGCGAGGTTGACGACCTGCTTCACCCCCAGCGCAGCAAGGCGGGCCACATCGCCCTCCTCGATCCGCCCCGAGGTGGTCACGTCACCCGCCAGCCGTTGCCAGCCGCGAATATCGGCGGGATCGGCCATCGTCCGCGCTCAGCCGAGGCCGAGAACGGTGAGCGCGTTGTCCTTCATGATCCCCGGCAGCACGTCTTCGCGGAAGCCAACCTTGAGCGCGGCATCGATCCATTTCTGCGGGTGGATCAGCGGAAAATCGCTGCCGAACAGCATCTTCTTCTTCAGCTGCGTGTTGGCATACTGGATGATCTGCGGCGCGAAGTACTTCGGGCTCCAGCCCGAAAGGTCGATGAACACGTTGTCCTTGTGCAGCGCCATCGAAAGGCTCTCGTCCACCCACGGCCACGAGGGGTGGGCCAGAATGATCTTCATGTCGGGGAAATCGACCGCGACATCGTCGATCAGCATCGGCTGGCCATACTTCAGCCGCATGCCGCCGCCGCCGCGCATGCCGGTGCCCATGCCCGAATGGCCGGTGTGGAAAATGGCAGGCAGGCCGTATTCCGCGATCACTTCATAGATCGGATAGGCAACGCGATCCGCTGGATGGCAATCCTGCGCAATACCGTGGAACTTGAAGCCCTTGACCCCATAGTTCTCGATCAGATCGCGCGCCTCACGCGCGCCCATCTTCCCCTTGTGCGGATCGATCGAGGCAAACGCGATACAGATGTCATCGTTCTTGAGCGCCATCTCGGCGACTTCATAGTTCGACACCCGCTTGGCGCCCATGCCGCATTCGGCATCGACGGTGAACATGCAGAAGGCGATCTGCTGCTCGCGGTAGATCTCGACGATCTCGGGCATCTTGGGCCGTTCGCGCGGGGCCTTGAAATAGGCCGACGCCGCATCGAAGAACTTGCCCATCACCGGATCTTCCGGATCGTGGCACGAAACCTCGGCATGCACATGCACGTCGATGGCTTTGATCTTCGCAATGTCGATGGGCATCGGGGTAGTCCTTAAAACAAACGGCCCCGCCGACCGCCGGGTCGGCGGGGCCGCAACGTCACTCAAACATGGCTCAAACGAGCGCGTCCTTCTTGACGGTGATCACCTGACTGTAGGTGAACTCCTTCAGGCCTTCGATGCCGTATTCGGCGCCGAAGCCAGACTGCTTGTGGCCGCCGAAGGGCGCGAAGGGCGAGAGGTGGAGGAACTCGTTGATCCACACCGTACCCGTCTCGAGCTGCTCGGCGATCTTCACGCCGCGCTCGGTGTCCTTGGTCCACACTGCGCCGGCGAGGCCGTAATCCGAGTTGTTCGCGCGCGCGATCACTTCATCGTCGCTCGAGAACTTCATCAGCGGCATCACCGGGCCGAACTGCTCTTCCGCCACGATGCGGGCATCTTCCGGCGGGTTGTCGAGGATGGTGATCGGCACGTAGTAGCCCGAGCCCGAAGGATCGACATCGCCGCCGACAAGGAACTTGTAGCCGTTGTCCTTGGCGTCCTTGATCAGTTCGCACACGCGGTCGAACTGCTTCTTGTTCTGGATCGGGCCCACACCGGTGCCCTGCTCCGAACCGTCACCCACCTTCACGTTCTTCGCGTATTCGGCAATCGCCGCGCTCAGCTCGTCGTAGATGTCCTCGTGGATGTAGATGCGCTTGGCCGCCACGCAGATCTGGCCTGCGTTGGTGAAGCTCGACCAGAACAGCTGCTCGGCAACCTTCTGCACGTCGGCATCGGGCAGCACGATCGAGGCGTCGTTGCCGCCGAGTTCGAGCGTGATGCGCTTGAGGTCCTTCGAGGCGCCTTCCATGATCTTCTTGCCGGTCGCGGTCGAGCCGGTGAAGGTGATCTTGTCGATGTCCGGGTGCGCGGTGATCATCGGGCCGAGGGCATCTTCGCCCGAGATGATGTTGACGACGCCGGCCGGCACGATGTCCTTGATCAGCTCGCCAAAGCGCAGCGTGGTCAGCGGGGTGAACGGCGAGGGCTTGAGCACGATGGTGCAGCCCGAAAGGATCGCCGGGGCGATCTTCTGCACCGCCATGAGCAGCGGGAAGTTCCACGGCACGATGCCGCCGACAACACCGACCGGCACGCGGCGCGTGCGGCTTAGGCGGGTATCGCTGTCCTCGTTGATCGTCTCTTCGAGCGTCAGGGTCGACTGCGCGTTCATCATCGCCGAGCAGCCGCCGATTTCAAACTGGGCCTGCTGGTGCGGCTTGCCCTGTTCGGCGGTGAGGAGGCGGAACAGCTCGTCGAAGTTGGCGTCGATCGCGGCGGCCATCTTCTGGATCACGGCGCGGCGATCATCGACCGGGGTCTTGGACCAGGTCTTGAAGGCGCGGCGGGCAGCCGCCACGGCGCGGTCAAGCTCGGCTGCGCCGCATGCCGGCACCTGGCCGATCACCTGCTCGTTCGCCGGGTTCACCACGTCGAGCGACGTCGCCGTGGTCACCAGTTCGCCGTCGATCAGATTGGGGTAGAGTTTGCTCATGAGTCTCTCCGTCCTCTAGTATTGTTCTAACGTATAGCAGTTTATCAGCGCGAGGCCAGCGCCTTGTCCTCGTTGGCACGCTTGATCAGGTACATGCGGATCGCTTCCGCATCAGGGGCCTTCAGCGCCGACTTGAACGACACCATGCCCAGTTCATGGAGCTGGCCGCCCAGCACGATCGCCTTCAGCGCTTCGGCCGAACCGATCACGCCCGAATGGCGCAGGTCCGGGTTCAGCCCGCCCGAAACCGCCGCGTCACCGTGGCAGACCGAGCAATAGCGGCCATAGAGCGAAGCGCCCTTGGTCACTTGCGCCATTGTTCCGGTGAACGCCGGCGGATCGAGCACCATCTCGTTCATCGGCGGCGGCGCAGGCAGCTGGCCCTTGGCGCCGAGCTTGAACACCAGCAGGCGGCTGATGTTGCGGGTCGTACCGGCCTTGTTGGCCAGCACGCCGGTGGCGATATCCCACACGCCGCCCCAGCCGACCATGATCGCGACATACTGCTCGCCGTCCACCGCATACGTCATCGGCGCGGCGATGATCCCGGTCTGCGCCGGGAACGACCACAGCTTTTCGCCCTTGTTGGCGGTATAGGCATTGAAGTCGCCCGAAGCGGTGCCCTGGAACACAAGGTTGCCCGCGGTCGAGAGCACGCCGCCGTTCGACGGGCCGGTATAATCAACCGTCCACGCGGCCTTCTTGTTGGCCACGTCCCACGCCACGAGCTGACCGGTGGTCCCGGCCTTGAACTGCGCCTGGATCTTGAGATCGGCGGGCATGGCGACCTTCGCGCCGTCCGTACCCGTCTGGAACCCGATGTCGGTCGGCTTCCAGCCCGCCGCAGCGGCATAGGGGAACGCGGCCACGTTGGTCGGGATATAGAGGTAGCCGGTCTTGGGGCTATAGCTCTGCGGCTGCCAGCTATGCGCGCCCACCGCGCCCGGCGCGCTGATGAAGGGCTTGCCGGTCTTTTCGTACTTGGCGTCGGGATTGATCGTCGGCCGGCCCGTTTCGGGATCGATGCCCGTCGTCCAGTTCACCGGCACCCACGGCGTCGCCGAAAGGAACCTGCCGGTCTTCACATCGAGCACATAGACGTGCCCGTTCTTCGGCGCATGCATCGCCACATGGCGCTTTTCGCCGTTGATGTTCACATCAGCGATGGTGATCTGCTGGTCGGAGTCAAAGTCCCAGCGGTCCTCCGGCGTCTCCTGGAAGTGCCAGGCATACTGGCCGGTATCGGCATTCACCGCCACGATCGAGGAGGTGTAGAGGCTGTCGCCCTCACGCCCGTTCGCCGCAGGGTTCCAAGGCTCTGCATTGCCGGTGCCGAACAGCACGAGGTTGGTTTCCGGATCGTATGTGATCGAATCCCACACGGTGCCGCCGCCGCCAAGGGTCCACCACTTGTTGCCCCAGGTCTTGGCCGCGGCTTCATGCGCCGCCTTGTTGAGGCCTTCCACGCCAAAGCCCTTGGCGGGGTTGCCCGGCACCGTGTTGAAGCGCCAAACTTCCTTGCCGTTCTCCGGATCATAGGCGGCGATATACCCGCGCGCCTTGTATTCCGAACCCGCCGCGCCGATCAGCACGCGGCCCTTCACGATGCGCGGCGCGCCGGTGATGGTGTAGTTGGTCTGGTCCGGCACCGTCACCTTCGACCAGATGACGCTCCCCGTCTTCTGGTCGAGCGCGATGAGGCGCCCGTCGAGCGCCGCCACGAACACCTTGTCGCCATAGAGCGCGACGCCGCGGTTTACCGCATCGCAGCAGGTGCGCACCAGCGTCTCGCGCGGCACCTTGGGATCGTAGGCCCACAGCGGCTTGCCGGTCTTGGCGTCGTAGGCCTTGACCATCGACCACGCGGTCGAAACGTAGAGCACGCCGTCGTGCACCAGCGGCGTCGCTTCCTGCCCGCGCGCGGTATCGAGGTCGGAATACCAGGCGAGGCCCAGCTGATCGACGTTGTATTCGTTGATCTGCGTGAGCGGCGAATAGCGTTGCTCGGCATAATCACGGCCATAGCTCAGCCATTCGCC
Source organism: Novosphingobium sediminis (assembly GCF_007991615.1). GTDB lineage: Bacteria > Pseudomonadota > Alphaproteobacteria > Sphingomonadales > Sphingomonadaceae > Novosphingobium > Novosphingobium sediminis. The sequence goes on from NZ_BJYR01000007.1 coordinate 163,866, forward strand.
CGCCGGCACATTGCGCAGCATCGCCTCGGTCACACCGGCCATCGCGCCAGACTCAGCCACGGCCCCCACGCCAAGCGCGAAAACCGATGCCATGGCCAGCTTACGAACGAACGAAACGCGCATACTTCCGTGCCTCTCCTGTGTGCCCGGGCTACCCCAGGTTCCTCTTAATCGAATGCTTAAACCAGCCGCGATCAATTCACCATACGCTGCGCATCGCCCCAGTACTTTTTGCGGAGTTCCTTCTTGTCCATCTTCCCTGCGGCGGTGCGTGGGATGGCGTCGATGAACTCCACCGATTTGGGCGCCTTCACCCCGCCGAGCCGTTCCTTGGTATAGGCAATGATCTCGGCCTCGGTGATGCCATCTGCCACGACAACGGCGTGCACCTGCTCGCCCCACTTCTCGTGCGGGATGCCGAACACGCAGGCCTCGCGCACTGCCGCCAGCTCCGTGACGGCAGCCTCGACTTCGGCGGTGAACACGTTGAACCCGCCCGAGACGACCATGTCCTTCTTGCGGTCGACGATATAAAGATAGCCGTCCTTGTCGAACTTGCCGACGTCACCGGTGTGGTGCCAGCCGAACTTGCGGATTTCGGCGGTTTCTTCGGGCTTCTCGAAGTACGAATGCGTCACCAGCGCGCCGCGCACGCAGATCTCGCCCGCCTCGCCCAGCGGCACGTGATTGCCGTCATCGTCCATCAGCGCGACCTTGATCGAGCGCGTCGGCTTGCCGCAGGCCGCCAGCTTTTCGGGCGCCTCATAGGCAAAGCGCGCCACGTCCTCGGGCGGGAACCACGCCACGATCATCGGGCATTCCACCTGCCCATAGGCCTGGCACATGGCGGGTCCGAAGATCTCCACCGCCTGCCGCAGCTTTTCGGGGCTGCACGGCGATCCGACGAGGATGAAGATCTTGAGGCTGGAGTAATCGTGCTTGCCGATATTGGGGCTCGCGAGGCACTGGTACATCGCCGTCGGCGGCAGGTACATGTGCGTGACCTTGTACTCCTCGATCGTGCGCAGCACGTCCTCGGCGTCAAAGCCCGGCAGGATCACCTGCGTCGCGCCAAGGCTCAGCGTCGAAAGCGCAATCGGCCCCGCCGCGTGCGTGATCGGCGCGGACACCAGCGCGACGGGATTGTCCGTCCGCCCGCCCATGCCGTCCGCCGCGGTCTCGATCATCGTGCCCCAGCCAAGGTTGGTCACGTTAGCGCCCTTCGAAGGGCCGGTCGTGCCACCGGTCGGGAAGATGCCGACCATGTCCATCAGGTTGCCGAAGGCGTCGGTCTCCGGCTCGACGAAATCGGCCTCGCTGACGCCCGCCATGAATTCCTCGAGGCTCGGATCATCGCCCATCCGCTTGTCGAGGCACACGAAGTGCTGGAGCGTCGGGCACAGTTCCTTCAGCCGCTCCACTTCGTCCGCCTTAGACGAGTGATAGACCATCCACTTCAGCCGCACGTAATTGATGTAGGCCGCATTGGCCTCGATCGCGTTGCGGGTGTTGACCGGGATCCACTTGCCATTGGCGCGCCACATCGCCAGCACCACCACCAGCAGCATGCCGTCGTTTGGGCCATAAAGGCCGAGCAGGTCCTGATTCTCGAAACCGCCCTTCTGCAGCGCTGCGGCGATGCGTTCGGAGAGCCCCTTGGTCTCGGCAAACGTCAGCTTCAGGCCGCTTTCGGTATCGATGATTGCAAGGCGCGAAGGATCGCGGTCATGGCCTCGGTCGAAATAGTCGATGGCACGCATTGTGCTGTTATCCCCAACGGTTGGTGTCCGGGCCGGGTGCCCGAGTCATAAGCGGTATGGATGTCTTGGCCATGGCTCGGACTGCCAGAAAACTGGGCCGAGCCGCCACGAGTGTGCCGGTCATGCGGAGTCTGTCATCCTGCAAGTTGCCATGGCAGCAAGCTCTCTCCCGACTCTGTCGATCCAGCGCCGATTGTTAGTGTTGCATACTAAATCAGCTTGTCCAGCGGTGCAAGCAGCCCTGCCCGCAGAGGCAGAGGCAACGCCTTCCGTTTAAGCGCGGACCACGCGCGGCGCGAAACGCTCCGGAGCACTCAAGTTTCACTTGGAGAAATGGTATTGAGGGGCAAAATGCCGCTCAGCGCAGCGCCATGCTCCAGCGCATCAGTCCGTCATGCCCCGAAAGCGGCGCACCCACGCGCGTCTCGGCCGTGCGCCGCAACCCGTGTTCCTCAAGCAGGGCGCGCAGCACGGTCCAGTCGCTCCACCGCGTCAGCCCCTCGATCCGTTCCGCACCCGCCAGCAAGGCAAGGGCTTCACGCAGCGAAACGCGCGCAAGGTCGATGCCCTTGCCGCCTGCAAAGCTTGCGGATTCGGCAAGCCGGCTATCATGGACGACCAGCGCCGCAGCCTCCGCCGCCCGCGCGGCCACGGGCACCGCCGCCGCGACACCCGCCAGCGCCCCGCCTTTCAGCACCCCGCGCCGATCCGTCCGCATCAGCCGGCCTTCCCGAGATATTTGGCAACCGCCTCAAGCTCGGCGTCGGTAATGTCGACCTTGGTCTGCGCCGGCATCGCCTGCTTGCCCATGCGCACTACGCTCTTCACGTAATCGGCGGTCAGGTCGGTGCGGTTCGCCAGCAGGCCCTTGTCCGGCGTCTCGCCCATCATCATGCGCTGCTTGGTGAGGAGATTGGAGCCCATCCCGCCGAGCAGATGGCAATAGCCGCAGTGGACCTCGAACACCGTCTTGCCGTCCGTGGTCGGCGAGAGTCGGTCACCGCCAGGCGCCACAGGCCGCATCTGATACGGCGGCGGCGGCCCCGGCGGCGGTCCCGGCGGGAGCGCAGCAGCGGCAGTAGCGGCAACCAGCGCAGCGGCACCAAGCAGCAGAGCGCGCATCAGGCCTGCCCTCCACGCGCATTGGCATAAGCCGCTGGCCAGATCCCCTGCTTGCCGGGCGCGATCACGCCATTGGGATCGAGCGCGTTCTTCACCTTCTCACCAAACCGGCGCAGCGCATGATCGTTGAAATCGAAGGTATCCATCACCGGGTCCATCCAGCCAAGGTGGGTGCGGTATTCGGCATAGCCCGCCTTCGCGGTCTCCTTGATGAGCGCATCGAACAGCTTGCGCATCTTCGCCACTTCCTCGGCGTTGTCGCGGTCGTACATCAGCATGTTGACGTTGTTGGCAAAGCGCCCGCCGATGGTGAAGCTCGCGTAGAAGTCCACGTCGAAGTCCGCGATGATCTTGCGCCCGCGCGCCATCTGATCGAGCACGTGCTTGCCCGTCGCGGGGACCACCGGCGAAAAGCCCATGTGCGCGCCGCGCCCGCCGATCCAGTCGCTCATCTGCAGTGGCACGGCGGAGGGAATGCCCATCGTGATCTCGACACCGTGGATATAATCGCCCGGATGCCACCAATGCTCAGCAGGCTCGGCGGGCAGGTTGCGCTTCATCGCCGCCTTCACGATCTCGGCCTTGGCCTTGACCACGCTTTCCTCGCCATAGAGCCGCAGCGCGACCTGCCAGTAGCCCAGCTTGTGCTCCTTCAGCAGTTCCTGCACCCGCCATTCGGGGATCGCGCCAGGCTTGTCCCAGAAATCCTTGCGCTGGCCTTTCAGCACCATCTTGCCGAGCCAGCTCGGGATGAACACGTTCTGGTCGATCAGGCCGGAAATCTTGAGCGGCGCGATCGTATCGATCACCCAGCCGATATCTTCGGCCTGCGGAATATCCCACACCAGTTCGAGCGAGCTTTCCGGCGCGGGCTGCATCCACAGCCCCGCCTTGGTTACCACGCCAAGGTTGGACTGCGAGAACGCGAGGTCGAACGTCGGGCCATAGCTCATCGGGAACAGGTGCCACGAAGGGTTGCCCGCCATCGCACCCATGCCGGTGCGCACCAGATCGCCGTCCGGCAGCACCGCCTCGATCCCGCACAAGTTGCGCGCGTGGAGGCCATAGGGCGTATAGCCGATGCCGTGTTCCAGCGCATTGCCCAGCACCGAGCCCCAGGCATTGCCGGGCACCGAAAGCCACAGCGGCAGCTTCTCGCGCTGCACCGCCTCATAAAGATCGAAGAAGCCCACCCCCGGCTCGACCACGCAGTAGGCAAGCTTGGCATCGAGCTCGAGGATCTTGTTCATCCGCCCGAGGTCGAGCACGATCGAGCCTGCAAGGCGCGGTGCCGCCGTCCCGTATCCCAAGTTCTTGCCCCGCGCGACGGGCCAAAGCGGCGTCTTGTGCTCGTTCGCCAGCCGCACGATCGCGCGCACTTCCTCCACGCTGGCAGGCGCAATCGCGGCGCTCGCCGGCCATTCCTCGGCAGAACCCGGCGCATAGACATCGGAATAGGCATCGCGGTCGGCATCGCTTGCCATGACCCAGTCCTTGCCCACCACCCCGGCAGAGGCCGTGAGCATGGCATTGAACGCCTTGGGGCTGACGCGCGGCGGCAGGTGCAGCTTCACCGGCAAATTCTCCCGATCTTATATTCTACCAATTGTTAGTGTTCTGCCGCGAATGCTCCCGCCCGTCAAGTGAGCGCGTAATACCGCACGTGGTTGCCATCGGGCCGCCGCTCGCCAACGCCGATGAACACGTGCCGCGTCAGCCAGTCGTGCGGGCCCTTGCTCGTCTCGAACGTCGGCTGCGCGCGCAGGTAGTATTCGGCGTGCGGCACCGGCGCGCCGCCGGCAAAGGCCCACTGCCGCAACCGGTCCATCGTCCCCGGCTCGCGCCCCCAGAGGAACCCCTTGTTCTGCATGTAGATCAGCGTGCCGTCGTCGACCTCGAGCATGTAGCGCGCGTCGAAAACGGCAGTGTCGTCGGGCCGGAAGAAGGCATAGTCCCCGCCTGAATTGGGCACCGCTTTGCCTTTGAGCCGCGGCCCCTCGAACTCGCCATCATCGACATAAACCGCGCTGCGCATCCCGCCCGAAGGCACATCCGGCACCATCTGCACCCGCGTGAACCGCAGCGTGCAGGCAAACGCGAACTCCAGCCGCGGATTGTCGAGCGTCGAAAAGTCCATGTCAGCCTCCAGTTTTCCCAACCCAATCCCCCACCCCGCTCACTCTGAGCTTGTCGAAGCATGTCCTGAGCGGCTGCTGCAAGCAGCCAGCCGAAGGGGGTGCTGGCGCGACCGCCGCGTTTGATGCTTCGACAAGCTCAGCATGAGCGGGGTTAGTCGGGTTCAAGTATGGGGACAGCCCCCATCAATAATTGCTCAAGATCGTCAGGCTCGGCCCATCCAACGGCTTGCCCGCCTTCTGCTTCGCCAATTCATCCGCCCGTGTCTTGACCTGCTGGTCGATCAGATAGGCATGGATCGCATCCGCATCCCCGGGGAGAAGCACATCATCCCAGCGCGGCATCCCGCCCGGCGCCAGCGCCCCTTCCAGCACGATCTGCTTGAACATCTCATGCGTGCCCGGCTGCATCCGCCGAAGGTCCGGCGTGATCGAACGGTGCCGGTTGGCATGGCAGATCGCGCAATTGCCGAAGAACAGCCCCTGCCCCCGCGCAATCGTCTCCGCCGTCACGCCGGCTGCCTGCGCGGGCGGCTCGGGCGCCACTTCCAGCGGCGGCAGCAGCGGCGGCTGCTTCACTTTGCCCCCGCCCAGCCTGAACACCAGCAGCCGATTGAGATTGCCCCGGTCATACGCCGCCGAATAGCGCGGCACGAACGGGAACCCGCCCCCGCCCCACCCGGCCATGACCGCGACATACTGCACCCCGTTCACCCGATACGTCATCGGCGCCGCCATGATCGGCGTCCCCGTCTCGATCCGCTTGAGCACCGCGCCGGTCTTCGCATCGCGCACATAAAGCCGCCCGCCCACGTCGCCATGGATCAGCAAGCCCGAAGCCGTCGTCAGCACGCCCGCGCGGTCCTGCCAGCCCGCCGTATCCGCCGCCCACACGGTCTTGCCCGTCAGCGGCTCGATCGCGCGGATCTGCGCCTTGCCCGGATCGCGCAGCGCCTCGGCATAGGCGGGCAGCGCACGCACCGCATCCGCCATCGGCGGCGGCAGTGCGCCCAGCGCATCCTTCACATCGGTCGTGAAGATCAGCGCCGCATCGTTGTTCAGCCCCCGCGCCTTCAGCGGCTTCTGCCCCGGCGTCATGAAGATCAGGTTCCCCAGATCGAGCACCGCCGCATAATAGAGCCCCGTCGCCGGATCGAACGAAGCCGGATGCCAGTTGCGCGCCCCCGGCGTTGCCGGAAACACGATCTTCGGCCCTGCCGTATAGTCGCTCTCCTCGGGCGTCAGGATCGGCCGCCCGGTCGCGGGATCGATCCCCTTGGCCCAGTTCATCCGCACCAGCGGATTGGCCTTGAGCAGCTTCCCGGTTCCCCGGTCGATCACATAGAGAAAGCCGTTCTTGGGCGCATGGAGGATCACCGAACGATCTGCGCCATCCACCTTCAGATGCGTCAGGATCAGCGGCTGGGTCGAGGTGAAATCCCAGTTGTCCCCCGGCGTCTCCTGATAGTGCCACACCATGCGGCCCGTCCTGGGATCAAGCGCCACAAGGCTGCCAAGGTACAGATTATCCCCACCCGCCGGACTGCGCTTTGATGTCGCATAAGGCCCGCCATTGCCGGTGCCGACGAGCAGGTATCCGGTCTCCGGATCAAACACGATCGCATCCCACGGCGCCCCGCCGCCGCCGATATCCCAGCGACTCTTCGGGTCCCAGGTCTTCAGTGCTGCTTCCAACTCCGGACGTTCCTGCGGCCCGAGCGCCGGATCCTTCGGCACCACGTGCCAGCGCCAGCGCAGCTTGCCGGTCTCCAGATCGAGCGCCGTGACATAGCCGCGCACATCGTATTCCGCGCCGCCCATGCCGATAACGACGACGTCGCCCGCGATCTCCGGCGCGCCGGTCGAATTGTCGCCCTTCTTGCGGTCCTCGATGAAATCGCTCTTCCAGACCACTGCGCCGGTCTTCGCATCCAGCGCATAGAGCCAGCCATCGAGCGTCGCGACATAGACCTTGCCCCGCGCCACCGCGACCCCGCGGTTGACCATGTCGCAGCACGCCGTCCGGTTAAGCTGCATGTCCACATCCGGCTCGAACGCCCAGAGCTGCTTGCCCGTCGCCGCATCAAACGCATAAGCGCGGCCCGCCACGCCCGAGGTATAGAGCACCCCGCCGACCATCACCGGCGTCGCTTCCATACCCCGCGCAGTGCCAAGTTCCGCCTGCCACGCCAGCCCCAGCGCGACGACGTTCTTCGCGTTGATCCCCGTCAGCGCCGAATGATGCGTCTTGCCCGCATCCCCGCCCGGGCTGGTCCACTCAGAACCCGCGCCGACCATCGGCGGCGCCGCGCCGAGCGCCAGTGCCGCAAGCGCTGCGACAGCACCCTTCGACAAGCTCAGGGTGAGCGGGGCTTGGGAGACCCGCTGAACACCAAACCTGATCCCACCCCCAACCCCGCTCATGCTGAGCGCATCCTGAGTTTGTCGAAGGGCGAAGCATGCCCGCACAACACCTGCGCCGAACCGAGGCCTACCCCCAACCCCGCTCATCCTGAGCTTGTCGAAGGATGCTCGCGCAAACCTCTCCACCCACGCCCGCATCACAGCGAATCCCACGGGCTCGACATCCGATAGGGCACCGTAATGAAGTTCGCCTCGATCTGCTCGATCATCCCGTAGTCGATCTTGAACAGCTCCGAAATGTAGAAGCTGTGCGGCCGCCGCACCGGGCTCTTCACCGTGCGCCCATCAGTCAGCTGGTACTCATCGATCCGCCCCGAATGATCGATGAAGCCGAAGGCCAGCACCAGCCCCCGCTCCTCGTCCACCAGCGGAAACCGCCGCGCGCGCAAGTCATCGTCATAGCGGTAGTTGCCCATGCGGAACTGCTCCTCGCAGCCCAGCGCCGAAACCGGCACGATCTTGGCAAACTCGGGATTGCGCGTCGTCTGCACGCCGTTTTCCACGCGGTTGCAATCAGGATGGAACTTCGTGTGGATCGTCCCGTCATTCCGCTGCAGCGTATCGAAATAACCATTCGACAGCGCGATCATCTCCGCGCGCGGCACGGGTGCCACCACTTCGCGGTGCAGGATCGGCTTATCCCAATAGCGGCAGTTCTCGAACTTGATGCCGCTATCCGATTGCCGCACGATCAGCATCTCGCATTCGGCAATCGCGCCGTCGTCGTCGATCTTCAGCCGCAGCGTGAACGCGGATTCCTCGATCGCCTCGATCACCGTGCCGAAGTAGCCGACCTGCCCGGTCCGCACATCGGCAAAGCGCAGCTGATAGTCCCCCAGCCGCTGGATCGTGCCCCAAACCCCGTCGCCGATCTCCAGCATCACGTTGTTTTCGCTGTGATGTGCGCCCGCAGCCCAGATCAGCCGGGTGTGGTCGCCCGCATTCAGCGCGGCGAGGAATTGATCGAGTGCGGCGTAAAGACCAGCGCGGTCCATAATCTCTCCCATGAGGGCTTTACCGCCCTTCGATTTCCGGCATACCGTATCAAATGTTAGAATAAAAGGGGAGAGAGTCGATGGCGCGGACAGCCGCCGAACAGGCCAACCACGACCTCGTGATCGAGATGTACCACAAAGTCCTCATCGCGATGGATAGCACCGCGGTCGATCGCTACATTGCGCCCGGCTACATTCAGCACTCGATGCTCGCCCCGCCCGGCAGGGATGCGCTGAAAGCCTTTCTCGATCACGTGAAAGTCGAATCCCCCGATGCGAAGCAGACCATCCACCGCAGCTTTGCCGATGGGGACCATGTCATCGTCCATACCCATGTCGAGCGATGGCCCGGCGATCCCGGCCTCGCGGTGGTGGATATCTTTCGCTGCGAACATGGCATGATCGTCGAACACTGGGATGTGCTGCAGGACGTGCCCGCCAATCCCGTCAATCCCAACTCGATGTTCTGAGAGAGGAAACCCGATGCGCCGAGCCCTCATCGCACTCGCCCTCATCGCCGCCCCGGCAGCACATGCAGAAACCTGCAAGCTCACGCCGAAGCAGGTCGTCACCCAGTTCCTCCACGAATTCTACATCGAGAAGAAGGTGCGTTCCTCGTTCGAGAAGTGGGTCGATCCCGGCTACATCCAGCACAATCCCTATGCCCAGACCGGCCGCGAAGCCGCGATCCAGTTCCTCACCAAATTCGTCGAGGACAATCCCGGCCAGCGCACGCAGATCCACCGCATCATCGCCGACGGCAACCTCGTCGCCGCGCATAGCCACGGCTGGCAGGAAAGCGGCACGCCTGCCGAGCAGCGCGGCTTTGCGGTGGTGGACATCTTCCGCGTGAAAGGCTGCAAGGTCATGGAGCACTGGGACGTTATCAGCCCGGTCCCCGAAACCGCCGCCAACACCAACACGATGTTCTGAGGTCCCCATGCGTTTCCAGGACAAATGCGTCGTTATCCTCGGCGGCAATGCCGGCATCGGCCTCGCCGCCGCCCGCATGTTCGCGGCCGAAGGCGCCAAGCTCGCGATCACCGGCCGCAACCGCGAAACCCTTGCCCTCGCTGCCGAGGAACTCGGCGCGCTCGGCATCGCCAGCGATATGGGCGATGTCGAGCAGACCAAGGCCGCGCTCACTGAAATCGAACACACCCTCGGCGGGATCGACGTCCTCTTCGTCAACGCCGGCGTCGGCGGGTTCGCCGCCATGCCGCACGTGACCGAAGAGTTCTGGGACGGCATCCACAACGTAAACCTGCGCGGCGCTTTCTTCGCGATCCAGAACGCGCTGCCGCTGCTGCGCGATGGCGGTTCCATCGTCATCACCGGCTCGATCGGCAGCGAACTCGCGCTTGCCGGCAACGTGGCTTATGCCTCGGCCAAGGCGGGCTTGCGCGCCATGGCCCGCACCGTCGGCAAGGAACTCCTCCCCCGCCAGATCCGCGTCAACATGGTCAGCCCCGGCCCGACCGAGACCGAAATCTTCAAGCGCGGCGCCAGCGAGACGGAAATCGCCGCCACCCGCGCCATGCTCGGCGGAGTCGTCCCCATGGGCCGCATGGGCGAAGCCGAAGAAGTCGCCCGCGCCGTCCTCTTCCTCGCCAGCAAGGAAGCCAGCTTCATCAACGGCGTCGATCTCTACGTAGACGGCGGCTGCATCGAACTGGGCTAGCCAAAACCAGCTTTCGTCGGCCCGTGCTTGACACGGGCCTTGGCTTTTCTTGTTTGGCGCCGCGCCAGAAGAACAGCCAAGCCCCGTGTCAAGCACGGGGCGACGGAGAGGTTCTTGTACGGTGTTCTATCAAAGCGCGCTCGGCACCCCATCCAGCAGCAAGGTCTTCACCTCCAGATAGGCCATGAACCCCTCGCGCCCACCCTCTCGCCCGATGCCGGATTGCTTGAACCCGCCATAAGGCAGCCCGAAATCCATCCGCAGGCCATTCTGCCCGAACCCGCCCGTTCGCACCCGCCGCCCGATCCGATACGCCGCATCCACATCGTGCGTCAGCACCGAGCCATTGAGGCCGAAGCGCGAATCATTGGCGATGCGGATCATGTCCTCCTCGTCCTCCGCCGGGATCAGGCTGAGGACAGGCCCGAAGATCTCCTCCTGCGCGATGCGGCTGTCATTCGGCACATTGGCAAACAGCGTCGGCTCGATGAAATAACCCCGGTTCAGATGCGCCGGCCGCCCGCCGCCGCAGACGAGGTCCGCCACCTTGCGCCCCTCGGCGATATACATCTCCACCCGGTCCCGCTGCCGCTTCATCGCCAGCGGCCCCAATTGCGTGCGCGGATCATCGGAATGCCCGATCACCACCTGCCGCATCTCTCCCGCAATCGCCTCGGCCAATTCATCATGCCGCGCGCGCGGCACGATCACCCGGCTCAGCATCGCGCAGACCTGCCCGCTCATCATCGTGATCGTGCCAGCCAGCATCTTCGCGGCGATCTCGATAGGGAAATCATCGCGCACCAATGCGGCAGACTTGCCGCCCAGCTCCAACGTGCAGCGCGCGATCCGCTCCCCGCAGACGGACGCGATCCGCTGCCCCGCCACGGTCGATCCGGTAAAGCTCACCTTGTCCACGCCCGGATTGCACACAAGGTGATCGCTCGCCTCGCGGTGCCCCGTCACGAGGCCCACCACCCCCGCAGGCAGCCCTGCCGCCTCCGCCGCCTCGGCAATGATATAGGCCTCCAGCGGCGTTTCGGGCGAAGGCTTCATGATCACCGGGCAACCCGCCAGCAGCGCATAGGCCACCTTGTTCGCCATGATCCCGAACGGCCCGTTCCACGGCGCAATCGCCGCCACCACGCCCACCGGCTCATAGGCGACGAACCCCGCCGCCGCGCCCATGCTCGGCCGCTGCTCGACAAACGCAAAGCCCTCGGCCATCGCGGCCAGCCCTTCGAGCACCGCGACCGAACCGGCATGCATCGGCCCGGCAAAGCTGGCGAGGCCCCCCATCTGCGCCGTCCAGCACCGCGCCAGTTCATCCACCCGCGCGCGCAGATGCCCCACCATCCGCCGAAACGCAGCGATGCGCTCCGCCGGCGCCATGCTCGGCCAGGGTCCGTGATCGAACGCATGGCGCGCCGCCGCCACCGCCGCATCCATGTCGGCTGCGTCCGCCTCGGCGACAAGCGCCACCACCTGTTCGGTATCGGGCGAGATCAGCTCGATCAGCCGCCCGCTCTGCGCCGGCACCCATGCCCCGCCGATGAACAGCTTCTCGGGATGCGCGATGGAAACGCCGGCTGGCAGCATGGTACTCTCTCCCTGCAGCGCACGATCCGGCGCCTTCACGATTAAACCTACCATTTGTTACGATTGAAGCAAGGCCAACATGCAAGAAGGGGTGGCCCATATAGGCCACCCCTTCCTCCCTCATGAACCAGACCCAAGAATCGTGGAAGCGCTGAAAGTCAGAACTTCTTCTGCACCGTGAGCGCCCATTCGCGCGGACGGCCCACCTGGCTGTAGATCGTGCCGGTGAACGCCTGCACCGCGGCAAAGCGGTAGGGGTTGTAGTACTTGTCGAACAAGTTCTGCACTTCGAACGAGACCGAGAGATCTTCGCCCTTGTTGCGCCACGTCAGGCGAGCATTGGCCAGCGTATAGGCCGCCGCATAGTCGATCGGCGCACCGCCCGCGATGCGGCCATTGTTGTTGCGGCCGAAGTAGCTCATGTCGAAGCGCGGCGTGATCGAACCTGCCGAACCCAGCTCGGCGCGGTATTGCACGCCGAACGCCCACTTCCACTTCGGCGTGGCGATGGGATCGCTCAGCAGCACGGCATTGCCCACCCGCGGATCGATGCGCGACCATTCGCCGTCGAGGTAGCTGACCGAACCATCGAACGCGAGGCCGTCGATCGGATTGGCCTGAACCTCAAGCTCCACGCCCTTGATCTTGCCGTCACCCGCGTTCTGGCGTGCACCGCAGGGCGCGTTCGATCCCAGCGAGGCGCAGCTGATCAGAGGCAGCTGCACATCCTTGTAATCGTTGTAGAAGCCCGAGATGTTCACGCGCAGGCGGCGGTCGAACAGGTCGGTCTTGAGGCCCACTTCATAGGCGGTCACCGTTTCCGGGCCGAAGCTGCCGTTCAAGGCCTGCGGAGCGTCGAACGGACGCGCCGTCACGCCGCCGCCCTTGAAGCCGGTGCCCACGGTCACATAGGCCAGGATCTGCGGGCTGAAGCGATAGTCCGCCGAAATGCGCCAATCGACCTTGCTGCCGTCATAGACCGCCTTCACGCCATTGAGCGCGCCAAGGAAGTACGAGACCGAGCCGTCATAGTTGAGGCGCACGAAGGTATAGTCCTTGTGCTCCTTGGTATAACGCAGGCCGCCCGTCAGCGTCAGCCCGTCCACCGGCCGCGCGATCACCGTGCCGAACACCGCCTTGCTGTCGGCATTCACCGGATCGTTGCCGGTGAACTGGAAGTTCAGGCCCGGCGCGATGTAGCGGATGTCCTGCCGGGTGAAGTAGGTCGAACGCTGGTCGGAATAGAACCCGCCGAGGGTGAAATCGATCTTGTCGCCGATCTTGCCGTTGAAGCGCAGTTCCTGGCTGAAGAACCAGAACTTGAGGTCGTTGTAACCCTGGCCGACCACGTTGAGGTCCGGCGTGAAGTCGTCGTCGGTGCCCCACTTCTGGCGGTATTCGCGGTAGGCGGTGATCGACTGGATGTTGAAGTTGTCACCCAGCTTGAACGTGCCGTTGCCCGAAACGCCCCAGCCGGTGAACTTCACGCGGTTGGGCATGTAGTACCCGTCCTTCACCTGGCCCCACGGCCCGGGGATCGAAAGCCCCGGCGGCGGCGTGTTGCCCTGCGCGTAGAAGTTGGCGAACGTGCAGAAACGGCCGCACAGGTAGGTGCTGCTCACCCGCGCCGGGTTCACCGAAGTCACGACCTCGGCGGCGTTGGTGCGGTCTTCGTAGGTATAGTCACCCGCCACGATGTAATCGATGGCGTCGTTCGGGTTGTAGCGCAGCGAAGCGCGCACGCCCGCGTAGTTGCGCTCGCCCAGCTTGTCGATCAGGCAGCCCTGCCCGCTGCTCGGCCGCGCACCGATGCCCTGCGGGTTGTTCGGATAGACGCAGCCGTAATCGAGTTGATCGACATAACCGTTCTGCCGCTTGTAGACGCCCGAAACGCGGCCATAGAGCCCCTCGGCCAGCTTGAAATTGGCGCTGCCGCGCAGATCGACGCGCTGGCGGCTGCCGTAAACCGCTTCCACCGTGCCCGAGTTTTCATCGGTCGGCTTCTTGGAAAACAGCTTGATCGCGCCGCCGATCGAGTTGCGGCCCGTCAGCGTGCCCTGCGGCCCGCGCAGCACTTCCACGCGGTCAAGATCGAGCAGATCGAAGATGCCGCCGGTCAGCGTCGCGTAGTAGACATCGTCGATGTACATGCCCACGCCCGGTTCATAGGCGGGGTTGAAGTCGAACTGGCCGATGCCGCGGATCGAGGCGCCGAGCGAGGAACCATAGGCACCGCCCTGCGCATTGAGCACCACGTTGGGCGCCTGCGCGGCGATCTGCGAAAGGTCGGTCTGGTTGCGCGAGGCCAGCAGGTTCGCATCGATCGCGGTGATCGAAAGCGGCGTATCCTGCAACTTCTGCGAGCGGAACTGCGCCGTCACGACGATTTCCTTGATACCGCCGGTATCGTCAGCCGCCTGCGCGCTGTCCTGCGGCTGCGCCTGCGGTGCCTGCTGCGCGATGGCCGGAACCGCCATCCCGAGCGCGAGTGCCAACGCACTGCCGGCGGAAAAAAGACGCAACGATTGCGTGGATGTCTTCGCCATGGGTGATCCCCTCTCCTTGCATGGCCTTCTCCGAGGCCCGGTACCCTTCGACTGTACCGTTTGTTAGTAAGGCATACTAATTTATCCTTGGCAAGCCCCTCTTGCCCTCGGCCTCCGGCACCGCGATAAGCGCGCCATGGCCACTATCCAGTCCACCCGCCCCGAACTCGATCTCGGCGAGGATGCCGCACTGCTCGTCGATCTGCTCAAGCTCGGCACGTTCATCGCGCGCCCGATGCGCGAAGGCGTGGCCGAGCCGATGGCCCTCAGCCAGAATGACCTGAAGATCATCCTCGCGCTTGGCGGTGAAGGCGAACTCGCCGGGCACGAACTGTCCGACATCATGGGCCTGCCGCCGATGAACGTCAGCCGCGCGATCGCCGCGCTCAGCGAACGCGGCCTCGTCGAACAGGCCCCCGATGCCAATAACCGCCGCCGCAAGCCGGTGCGCCTGACCGCGGCGGGCATGGACCTGTTCCGCCAGACCATCCCCGCGATGGCGAAGATCGGCGGCCACCTGTTTGCAGACTTCACCCCCAAGGAACGCGCGGTGTTCCACGCAGCGGCGCAGGCAATTCTGGCGCGGATGACGGGGGGCTAGGTCAGCCCTCGCATACCACCGTCGCCCCGTGCTTGACACGGGGCTTCGCTTCTTGCCGCAAACGCTCAGCGCTCCGGCTGAAACCTACTGCTCCATAAGCCCCGTGAACGCCTCCACCCGGAACGCTTCCGCCAGCACCGGATGGGCAAAGCTCATCGGCACTTCCTGCCGGTGCGGCCAGGTCGGGCGGTAGTTGTCGCCGGGCAGGATCACGTCCGGCCCCAGCGGGTTCTCGGGATAGCACACCACCGCTGGCTGCAGGTGCGAGACGGTATGCGCCCAGCCGGTCTCGTAATCGCCCTGCCACTGCATCAGGTAATCGAGCCGCTTGATCTTCCACACGCCGTTCTCGCGCACGTAGTCGTTCTCGTAGATGCCCGATTCCCAGAATTGCTGCGGCATGTGCTCGGGCTTGTCGCCCACCACCTCGTCGTGCCAGCCGCCCGCAAGGATGCCGCGGAAGCGGGCCTTGGCGGTCTGCCGGTCGGGCGCGATGGTGATTACATCCTGCAGCTGGAAATGGTCGAGCAGCAGGCCTCGGATCGGCCCGCGCTGGCCCTTGGTGAACAGGTTCTGGAACCATGTGCCGTAGAGCCGCATGATCCCGGCATGGCCGCGGTATTCGCCCGAAAGGAACACCACCGCCCCGTCTTCGGCAAACAGCCCGGCCACTTCCTCGGGCCGGTTATAGTCGATGTAATAGCCATAGGCCCACTGCAGGCGGCGGATCGCGTTGAGGTCCTCCAACTCGCTGACGCGGTTTTCAAGGGCGGCAAGTCGCGCTTCCAGATCAGACATTTACCTAGCTCCCATCCACTCCGGTTCTCCGGAAATTTGTAAGTGAGGCTAACTAATCTCGAAACGATTGGCAATCGCCTCGCGCCGCGCCATGCTGCGCGAAAGGGGAGAGAAGAATGGATTCGAAAGGGGAGCCAAGTGCCTCCGAAATCCGCACTGTCATCGCGGCTTCGGCAGCGGGCACGGCGTTCGAGTGGTATGATTTCTACATCTACGGCACGCTCGCACCGCTGTTCGGCAAGCTGTTCTTCCCCGGCTCCAGCCCCGCCGCGGGCTTCCTCCTTGCGCTAGCCACCTTCGGCGTAGGCTTTGCGGCAAGACCCTTCGGCGCCGCGATCTTCGGCACGTTCGGAGACCGCTTTGGCCGCAAGGTCACGTTCCTCGTCACGATCACCCTGATGGGCCTGGCCACCACCGCAATCGGTCTGCTTGGCACTTATTCGCAGTGGGGCATCGCCGCACCGATCCTCCTCGTGCTGCTGCGCGCGTTGCAGGGCCTTGCGGTCGGCGGCGAATATGGCGGCGCGGTGATCTATGTGGCCGAACACGCGCCGGTGAAGAAGCGCGGGTTCTACACCGGCTGGATCCAGATCGGCGCCTCGGCGGGCTTCTCGCTCAGCCTCCTCGTCGTGCTCGGCACCGAAACCCTTGTGGGTGAGGAAGCGTGGCTGGCCTGGGGCTGGCGCCTGCCCTTCATCTCCAGCCTCGTCCTTCTTGCCGTGTCGATCTGGATGCGCCTCAAGCTCTCCGAAAGCCCGGTCTTCGCCGCCATGCAGAAAGCCGGCGAACTCGCCCGCAGGCCGCTGCGCGAAGCCTACGCCACGCCAAAACAGCTGCGCCGCCTTCTCGCCGTCACGTTCGGCGGCGCGGTGGGGCAATCGATCTGCGGCTATGTCGGCATGATCCAGCTGCTCAATTTCATGCAGGTCTCGGTCCATATGGACCCGGTGCTGACGCGCACACTGCTGATCGGAGTGCTGGGGGTGATGGCATTCGGCAATGTCCTCGCTGGCTGGCTGTCCGATTTCGTCGGGCGCAAGCCGGTGGTCATGGGGGGCTACCTCCTGTTCCTCATCGTCCTGTTCCCCGGCTTCCACATCCTTGGCGAGCGCGCCAATCCGGCGCTGGCGCAGGCTGCGCGCGAACATCCGGTTGTCGTCTCCGGCGCCGATTGCACGTTCAATCCCTTTGCGCAGCACGGGCAGACCAGCGCCTGCGGCAAGGTGCTCGATACGCTGACCCGCGCCGGCGTGCCCTATACCAAGCTTGATGCCCCCGCCGGTTCGGCCCCCGCCGTCACCATCGGCGGCAAGCCTGCGGCGATGGAAAGCCTCGACGCAGCGCTCGCCGCGGCGGGCTACAGCAGCAAGCCGGTCACCCCACCCGCCGGCAACCTGCTCGTCATCGTCATCGCGATGGTCGTGCTCGGGCTTCCCGGCATCATCACCTACGGCCCGCTGGGCGCGTGGCTGTGCGAGCAATTCCCTGCCCGCACCCGCTATTCCTCGCTCGCCACCAGCTACAACTTCGGTGTCGGCATCTTCGCCGGCTTCATGCCCTTCATCGTGCAGGCCATCGTGGCGACAACCGGCAGCGTCATGGCGGGCTTCTGGTATCCCTTCATCATGGTCGCCTTTGCCGCGGTGATCGCCACCTTCGGCCTGCCCGAAACGGCGGGCAAGCGACTCTCCGATGGGGCAAGTGCATGAGCTTCGCCGGACAAGTCGCGTTCATCACCGGCGGCGTCACCGGCATCGGCCTCGGCATTGCCCAAGCCTTCAGCGATGCGGGCCTGCGCCTCGCGGTGAGTTACCGCAACGAAGATCACCGCGCCCAGACCGCCGCATGGTTTGCGCAGAAAGGCCGCGAAGCACCGCTGTTCGTGAAGCTCGACGTGACCGACCGCGCCGCCTTCGCCAACGCCGCAGCGCAAGTGGAGGCGCATTTCGGCGCCGTCCATGTCCTCGTGAACAATGCCGGCGTCAGCGTGTTCGGCCCCACCGACGAAGCAAGCTACGACGATTACGACTGGATCATGGGCGTCAACTTCGGCGGCGTGGTCAATGGCCTCGTCAGCTTCCTGCCCAAGCTGAAAGCCGCCACCGGCCGCCGCCATGTCGTCAACGTCGCCAGCATGGCCGCGTTCCTCCCCGGTCCGCAGGCGGGGATCTACACCGCCAGCAAGTTCGCCGTGCGCGGCCTCACCGAATCGCTGCGCTACAATCTCGCGCCCCACGGCATCGGCTGCTCGCTGTGCTGCCCCGCGCTGACCCGCACCAACGCGTGGGATTCCGCCCTCAAGCGCCCCGCGGAATTTGCGGGCAGCGGCTTCGCCCCTGCCGACCGCAGCGAACTCGAACAGTTCGGCAGCGCCTTCGAGGCCGGCATGGATCCCTACGAAGTCGGCACCAAGATCCTCGCGGGGATGGAGCGCGGCGACGGCCTCATCCTCACCCACCCCGAATTCGCTGACGACTTCCGCGAGATCTACGAAAAGAGCCTCGCCGCCCTGCCGGATGAGGAAGCCCCGCCCGCCCGCCTCGAAATCGAACGCCTGCGCCGCGCGGCGATGGCGGCGGCAGAGGCCGGAACGGTCATAGGCCTCGGCGACCTGACCTGAGAGGCGCTTGCAAGCCCCGCTCGCGGCGGTAGTCTGCCCCCGCGCGCGTAGCTCCCAGCGAAAGACCCAGACCCATGTGTGACGAACAGACCGAAGCCCAGAACGCCGCATGGCTCAGCCGCCGCCAGTTCAGCGCCGCCGGCGCCGGGATGGTGATCATGGCCACGATCCCCGGTTGCAGCGCGGCACAGTCCGCCCCCGGCGATCTCCCGGTCAAGGGCCGCGCCGTCACTGTCACCACACCCGATGGCAAGGTCGATGCGTGGTTCTACACCCCCGAAACCGGCAAGCATCCCGCCGTCATCATGTGGCCCGATATCGCCGGCCTGCGCGAAGCCTACAAGACCATGGCCTCGCGCCTCGCCTCCGCCGGGTATGCCGTGCTCGTCGTCAACCACTACTACCGCGGCGCAGTCGCCCCGGTGCTCGATTCGCTCGTCGCATGGCGCACGCCCGAAGGTCAGGCCAAGCTGAAGCCGCTGATCGCCGGTATCACCCCCGCCGGCACGATGAGCGATGCCAAGGCCTTCGTCGCCTGGCTCGATGCGCAGGCCGAAGTCGATACCGCGAGGCGCATCGGCACCTGCGGCTATTGCATGGGCGGGCCCTACACCGTGCGCACCGCCGCTGCGGTGCCTGATCGCATCGGCGCCGCCGCCTCGTTCCACGGCGCGGGCCTTGTCGGCGAAGGGCCTGACAGCCCGGTCAATCTCCTCGCAAAGACAAACGCCAGCTTCCTCATCGCGATTGCCCAGAACGACGACGCCAGCGCCCCGGGCGACAAATCCGCCCTCGCCGACGCCGCAAATGCCGCGGGCCGCCCCGCCGAGATCGAAGTCTATCCCGCCCAGCACGGCTGGTGCACGATCGACGCCCCGATCTACGACAAGGTGCAGGCCGAAAAAGCATGGAGCCGCATGCTCGCGCTCTACGCCGCAAGCCTCTGATTCCGCCGATTGCGGCGCATTGGCAACAGTTCGGACACATTCCGTCGGCAGGCTTCACTATTCATCGTGCAATGAACGAGGGCAGGAGCATAGGGGCGCGGTTCATCCGGAAAGGACCTATCCGCCATGCGCCTGTGGAAGTTGTCCTACACCAGCATCGCCGTTGCCAGGCACGAGGTGGCGATGCAGCAGGCACGGGAAATCTGCGAGCTTTCGGGCGATCGCAACGCGCGGGTCGGCATCTCCAGTGTGCTGACCCTGCACAAGGGCCGCTTTGCGCAAGTGCTTGAAGGCCCTGAGGAAGCGGTGCGCACGGTGCTGCGCCGGATCATGGGCGATCCGCGCCACCACAGCCTCAATGTCCTGTCCGATGGCCCCCTCGTCGCGCGTCGCTACGAAGGCCTCGCCATGGCCTACCGCGATCCCAAGGCCTTCATCGCCGACCAGATCGACGACATCCTCCAGCAAACGGCAGACGTCGTCCGCGCGATGAAGTCAACCTGGCACTAGGCCGGGCGGCGCATCGCCCCGAACAGCGCGAAAGAGACCGCGATCCCCGCGAGGGTCGCCAGCATGTCCTGCCAATCAAACACAAGCGCGTGGCTGGTCATCTGCACGCATTCCCAGCCGATCAGGCCCAGCGCGCTCACCGCAGCACTTGCGCGGAAGCGCCGCCCCACTGCCGCAGGATCAGCCAACGGCTTCATGTCGAGCCACGCCGCCAGCGCCACGAAGGTGATCGCGATGGCCGCCGCAAAATTGGGCCCCACGCCGATCAGATAGGTCGATACCTCACCCTGTTGCAGGTGGTGCTGCCGCGCCCATTGCAACGCTGAAAGCAGCGCCAGCCCGCCAAGGCCCACCAGGCCGAACCGCGTCGAAAGCTTCAAGAAGCGCACTCCCTGCCAGAGCGCGCCGAACCTACCACGTCGTCACGCCCCGCGCAGCATCTCCGCGTTCGCTTCGATCATCGCCCGCACCGAGCGCGCCTTGCGCCCTGTCAGCCGTTCCACATCATCGGTGCAGACCTTAAGGAACCCTTCGCGGATCGCGCGGCCGAAACTCACCATGTCGTCGCTGTTCCACGGGATGCCCGCCACGCTCTGATCGTCCACCGGACGGCGCGGAATGCCCATCGCATCGAACATCGCGTACTGCTCGTCATCGGTGGTCGAAACATAGGCGACCGGACGCCCCGTCACCTCGGCCATGATCGCCGCCACTTCGCCGAACGTCTGCAATTCCGGCCCGGTCACGTTGTAGACCTGCCCCTCGTGTCCCTCACCGAGCAGCACGGCAGCGGCACAGGCCACGCAGTCGTCGCGCCACACCATCGCCTCCAGCCCATCACCCGCGTTGCTCACCCACTGGCCGCTCTGGATCACGCCCGGGCCCGCCATCAGGATCATCGCATCGGCATAGTGCGCATCGCGCAGCATCGTCCACGCCATGCCCGAAGCGCGGATCAGGCGCTCGGTTTCGATGTGATCGTGGCGCACTTCAGCCGGGTTTGCCGGATCGTCGATGCCGATGAAGCTGGTATAGGCGATGTGGCGCACACCCGCCGCCGCTGCCGCATCGATCGCCGCCTTGTGCTGCACCACCCGCGCGCCGACCCGCGTGCCGGAAATGAGCAGCATCCGCTCCCCGCCCTGCACCGCCTCGCCCAGCGTCTCGGGCTTGTCGAAATCGCCGTAGCGCACGGCGCAGCCCTGCGCTGTGCGGTCAGCCAGCTTGTCCGGTGATCGCGAGATGAGGATCAGGTCCGCCGCCCGCCCCGCCGCGATCAGCCGGTCCGTCAGCCCCCGGCCATAGTTGCCTGAGGCGCCGGTGATGACGAGTTTGCTCATGCCGCGTCCAGCTCCGCTTGCGGCACCCACCAGCCATGCACCTGCGGGCGCAGCCGGTGCGGGATCGTCACCTTGGCCACCGGCCCTGCCCCCACGTTGCCCGCATCGATCACCCACGCCTGATGGAGGAACTGGTCCTCGCCGATCTGCTGGTCGACGATCGTCACCAGCCAGCCCTCATGCGCCGGATCGCTGGCGGGCACATGCACCGGCTCGTTGAACCCGGCCATCGGCGGCAGCGCCAAGGCCTGCGGCGGGCGTTTTTGCGCGTGCGGCGAGCTGGCCCGCATATCCAGCCGCAGCAGCAGATTGAACATTGCGCCGACCGGCCCGCCCAGCAGCGGCGGACCCTGAAGCTCGGGGTTCATCGTCAGCATCCAGCCATGGTCATAAGGCCTGCCCTGCTTCGCTGCCGGGATCACCGGGAAATCGCCCGGAGGCCCGATCACCGTCTCCTTAACCTCTCCGCCGTCAGCCTTGGGATCAACCGTCCACCGCGTCAGCGCGCCCTGCACTTCCCACGGCTGCAGATGGATGCCCGAAGGCTCGCGGATGAAGGCGAAGGCATTGGTCGAATTGAGGCAGGCATCGAAGTGCAGCAGGCCGCCTTCATCCTCCCACGCGTTCATCATGTGGTAGGAATGGACGCCCTTGGGCCCCTTGAACCAGCGGATTTCGGAAACATCGCCATAGCGCGGCATCACGCCGAGCCACGAATCCGTCTCCTGCTCGTGATGCCAGTGCTCGCCGCCCGCCTTCAGCCGCTCAAGATCCGCCGTCGTCGGATAGATCGGAAACAGCGCATAGTTTTCGCTGATGGTGAAATCGTGCATCATCGCGCAGTAGGGCGCATCGAACCACTGCTCCGATTTAAGCACCCCGTCCGCACCGACCACGCAGTAGGCCACCTTGGCCGAAGCCAGCCCATCCGCCTCGTAGCCATAGAAGAACAGCTCCTTCGTGGCGGGATCGATCCGCACATGCGCGGTCATCGTTTCCGATTTCAGCACGCCGCCGAAGTCGTATGAACCCAGCGTCTCCAGCGTCTTGGGATCGATGCGATAGGGCCGCCCGTCCTCCTTCGCCATCAGCATCCGCCCCGCGTGCCACACCGGCGTGGTGTTCGCCACCGTGCGGTCCACCCCCTGCACGTCGGCATCGTCGGTAAACGGATTGCGGTACTTGCCAAACTTCGCGTGCCCCGCCGCCTTCTCCGCCAGAAAGCGCGCCGTCTCCACGAAGCGGATCGCGAAGTCCGCCGTCCCGTCCGCATTGAACGAAAGCCGGCTGACCATGCCGTCACCCGAAAGCGTGTGGTCATTCTCGAACTTGGGCGGAAAGGCCGGGTCCGGCACCGCGCGGTAGAAGCTGCCACGCACTTCGGCGGGCAGCGTGCCTTCCACCGCCAGCCCGGTCAGGCTCACTTCTTCGCCCACCGGCGCGTTGAGCCCAGTGAAATACATTGTCTGCGGAAACGCACCCATCAGCCCAATCCCATTCTATCATTTGTTAGAATAGGTCTAACACGCGCGGGGCCGATTTCAACCGTATTTGCGCGCAGCAAAAGGGCCGCTCCACCAAGGTGAAGCGGCCCTCCTGTTTCACGCGAACGCTGCGATCAGAACGTGCGCTTGATCGAAACCGCCCAGGTGCGCGGCAGGCCGGGGTTGGCCGTGATCGCGCCAAGCGAGCTCTTCACGTCTTCGATGGTGTTGTAATAGTACTTGTTGAACACGTTCTGCACTTCGAACGAAAGCTGCCAGTCCTTGTCCTGGCTGGTGTAGGTCAGCTTCGCATTGCCGAGGAAGCGGCCGTCGACAAGGTTGTCCGGACCGTTGAACGCCTCGGTGAAGATCGACGACTGGTACGTGCCGTCAAAGCGCGCGCTGATCGTGCCGATCTTCATCGCGTAGTCGTACTGCGCGCCAAAGCTCCAATTCCACTTCGGCGTGTAGGGCGTCACGTTGGTCAGCGGAACGTTTGTCGTGCCGGTGTCCTTGTACTTGAAGTGCAGGTAGCTGATCGAACCATCCAGCGTGAGGCCTTCGACCGGGCGGATCGTCGTTTCGCCTTCAAGACCCCAGACTTCAGCCTTGCCGACGTTGGCCGGCATCAGACACGGCGAGAAGCCGTGGCAGCGCGTCAGCGTCAGGATGATGTTGTCGTACTTGTTGAAGAACGCCGATGCGTTGAAGCGCAGCCTGCGATCGAACAGGTCGGTCTTTATGCCCGCTTCATACGTGCGCAGCGTTTCCGGCTGGAATGAGGTGATCTGGTTGCAAGGAGCGCCGAACGGCAGCACGTTGCAGTCACCCGCCGAAGGACCGAAGAACGGACGCGGGTTCACGCCGCCGCCCTTGTAGCCCGTCGCCACCGAGGCATAGGCGAAGACTTCCGGGCTGAACCGGTAGTCGGTTTCCACGCGCCAGTCAGTGCGCTGGCCCTTGAACTGGCCGGTCACGTTGTAAAGGCCGATCAGCAGGCAGTTCGGCGAGTTGCCGATGCCGGTCGGACCAGCGGTCGGCGCGCCGAGGAAGAACTCGCACGGCAGCGGACCGGGCACCGTTCCGTCCGGGTTGGAGCGGAAGTAGGTGTAGTCCTTTTTGTCCCACGTATGGCGGATGCCGCCGGTAATCCCCCACGCATCGGTGATGTGGAAGGTGCCGTTGAAGAACAGTGCCTTAGAGGTCGAAGGCGTGCTGTCCGGACCGTGGATGAAGTCGATGCCGGCATAGTTCAAGTCGACACGCGCGTTGTAGGTGCCGTTCTGGTCGAAGTAGAACCCGCCCAGCGTGTACTCGATGCGCTTGTCCATGAAGCTGCCGTTGAGGCGCACTTCCTGGCTCCATGCGCGGTGGCGCAGGATGTTGTCGAGCTGCGCGACCGGCACGGGCGAGCCGTCCTGATCGAAGCCGAAGCTCATCTTGTAGCGGCGGAACGAGGAGATCCACGTCAGGCTCATGTTGTCGGCCAGCTTCGCCGTCACGTTGCCGGTGATGCCCCAGCCGTCGTAGTTCTGCTGGTTGTTGGCGGCATAAGGCTTGAACGGCGCCTGGCTCGTCGGCGTGCGCGCATCAAGGAAGTTGGCGTAGTTGATGAAGCGCGGATCATAGCCGGCCGGAGTGGTCGAGCCGCTCTGCTGGAAGCGCGTGCTATAGGGCACGAACTCGTTGCTCAGCGGAACCGGGTTGCCATCCTTGCCCTTCAGCCACGGCAGGCCCTCGGGCGTCGTCGCGGGGGCGTTGCCGTAGAGCAGCACCTGCGCGCCGGCATCATTGCGCTCACGCGTGTAGTCCGCCGCCACGTTCACTTCGATGTCGGGCGTCGCTTCCCAGCGCAGCGCGAGGCGCCCGGCGGAGAACGAACGGCCACCCAGCGTGCCGCGCTCGATGCCATTGCCGGCATTGGTGTTGGCCGGCACGTTCGAATTGGGATGCGACAGACCGTAATCGAGCAGCTTCACATAGCCGTCGGAGTTCTTGGTCGCGCCCGAAACACGCGCGAACAGGTGGTCGGTGATCTTGAAATCCGCCACGCCGCGCACGTCGATGCGGTTGTACGCACCATAAGTCGCCTGCAGATAGCCGCCGCCTTCGCCGGTCGGCTTCTTGGAGAACAGCTTGATCGCGCCGCCGATCGAGTTGCGGCCCGCCAGCGTGCCCTGCGGACCGCGCAGCACTTCGACTCGTTCCAGATCCATCAGGTCGAGCAGCGAGCTCGACAGCGTCGGGATGTAGACGTCGTCGACATAGATGCCCACGCCCGGCTCGAGCGCGTAGTTGAAGTCGGTCTGGCCGATGCCGCGGATGAACGCGATGAGGCCGATACCGCCGCTCTGCGGCTGTGCGCGCAGGGTGACGTTCGGGGACTGCGCCGCGATCTGCGAGATGTCGGTCTGCCCACGCGCTTCAAGCACGGCGGCATTGACCGCGGTGATCGCCAGCGGCGTATCCTGCAGCTTCTGCGCGCGGAACTGCGCGGTAACGACGATTTCCTGCGTTGTCGGCGCGGCAGCAGCATCACCTGCCGCCTGCGGAGCAGCTTCCTGCGCGAAGGCAGGCACGGAAACGATAGCTGCGGTCATACCGAGCAAGCGCGCTACGCGCCGCGCGGCCGTCAATCTGGCCATGGTCACCCTCCCTTTTTTGTCGACGATGTACTCGTTCGATCAGGTATGAGTCATAACAATTATGCCATCAGACGCAACAGCCATGTTCATGCACAATAGTATGCAACACAAACTGTTGCATTAGCGCCACCACCACGCAGTCGCGCGCATCTCGATACTCACTCTAGGCGGGGCATCGGCGGGGCATCCGGGCAGGTCGAACGCAACATGCGGCACGTGATGCGCCAACCCGGAATCGCTGTCATGCGTCTTGAACAGGATCGCCTCGTCCTGCCCCAGATCGAGGAACGCATACCAGCGGTGCGCCGGATTGTGGGCCACCACCAAGCCTTCGAACGACCACTCGGGCTTGCCGGGCTCGTCGAACACCGCATCCGCCGCGATCAGATCCCCAGCCGCCAGCGTCCGCGCATCGCACAGCGCCAGCGGCACATCCTGCGGCGCCGGCGAAAGCGCGCGCCACACATTGTAATGCGCGCAGCGTCTGAACGCGCGCCCATTTGCGCCGGCTTGCCCAAACTGCGCCGCCGTCGCATCCGAAATGTCGATATGCGCAAACCGCGCCGGCATCGAATTGTTGAGGCTTCCCGCCAGCCCGGACCTTTCCGAAAACCGCAGCAACCCCGGCGCGCCGACATGGACGAAATCCGCCCCCGTTTCGGCCTGCACCAGTTCCTCGATCTCGCGCCGATGGACGCGCGCCACTTCCTCGCGGTCGCGGAAATCACGCACAGCGCTCCGGTGGGAAACGAGCGCGAACCCCTCGCGATCAACGGTCGTAGCGGCGGCGCGCGCATCCAGCACCGGCATCAGCACCGGCGCAATATCAACCTCGTCGCGCTCATGGGCATTGGCGTAATAGCGCGGGCGGGCAAACTTGCGCCCCGAATAGGCAATCAGCGCTTCCATCGCTTCGGCCTCCCCCACCGCCCATTACAGCACCCCCTCGTCATTGCGAGCGAAGCGAAGCAATCCAGAGCGTCAGAGCACAACCGCTCTGGATTGCTTCGCTTCGCTCGCAATGACGAAGCAGGGGATGCACATCACCCCGCCAACTGCGTCTCCAGCTCACCCAGCACGCGGTAGCAATCGAGCACCTTGCCCACCGACGAATTGGGCTCGCGCCCTTCGCGGATCGCCGCAATGAATTCGCGGTCCTGCAGCTCGATCCCGTTCATCGAAACGTCGACCTTGGAAACGTCGATCGGCTCTTCCTTGCCATTCACCAGATCGTCGTACCGCGCGATATACGTGCCGGTATCGCCGATGTAGCGGAAGAACGTGCCCAGCGGCCCGTCATTGTTGAACGAAAGCGAAAGCGTGCAGATCGCGCCCGTTTCGCTCAGCAGCTGGATCGACATGTCCATCGCGATGCCAAGCTCGGGATGCATCGGCCCCTGCAGCGCATTGGCCTTGACGATCTTGCCCGCCTGATAGGCAAACAGGTCCACCGTATGCGCCGCGTGGTGCCACAGCAGGTGGTCGGTCCACGAACGCGGCTCGCCCTTCGCATTGATATTGCGGCGGCGGAAGAAGTAGGTCTGCACGTCCATCTGCTGGACGTTGAACTCACCCGCCGTGATCTTGTTGTGCACGTACTGGTGGCTCGGATTGAAGCGCCGGGTGTGCCCGACCATGCAGGTCAGCCCGGTCTCCTTCTGCTTGGCGACCACCGCCTCGCTGTCCGCCCAGCTATCCGCCAGCGGGATTTCCACCTGCACGTGCTTGCCCGCGTCCATGCAGGCAATCGCCTGGGCGGCATGCATCTGTGTCGGCGTGCAAAGGATAACCGCTTCGACATCGTCGCGCGCCAGAGCATCCTCAAGTTCGGTTGAGCTATGCTTCGCGCCATACTTTGCAGCCACCGCCGCCGCCTGTTCGGCGGTGCGCGAGATGATCGAGACGATCTCGACACCCTCGATCTTCTTCAGGCCATCAAGGTGCTTCTCACCAAAAGCACCGGCACCGGCGAGTGCAATACGCATGAAATCCTCCAACTAACTCCCCTCCCGCTTGCAGGAGGGGCCTTCATCTCTTCCCCCCTCCCGCTTGCGGGAGGGGTCGGGGGTGGGCACCCGCGAAAGCGGGTTTCTATCCAAATCCCGGAGGAAAGCCCGAAAGGCCCACCCCCAGCCCCTCCCGCACACGGGAGGGGAGAAAATCAGTCCGCCGGCTCCAGCACGATGTGCCCGATGGCCGTGTTGCTGCACGGGATATGGTAATGCCGGTGCAACGTCTTCACCTTCTTGCCCAGCGCCCCGCGCATGATGAGCCACATCACCATCTCGATGCCCTCGCTGCCGGTCTCGCGCAGGTATTCGATATGCGGAATCCACCGCGCCGCGTCGTCATCGCTTTCCAGCATGTCGAGGAACTTGTTGTCCCACTCGCGGTTGAGCAGCCCCGCGCGCGGACCTTGCAACTGATGGCTCATCCCGCCGGTGCCCCAGATTTGCACATTGAGATCCTCGGGGAAGCTCGCCACCGCGCGGGCAATCGCCTCACCCAGCGCCCAGCAGCGATTGCCCGAGGGCACCGGGTAGGTAACGACGTTCACCGCCAGCGGCACGACCTTCACCGGCCACTTGTCGGGCGAGCCGAACATCATCGAGAGCGGCACGGTGAGGCCGTGGTCGACGTCCATCTCGTTGATGATCGTCATGTCGAAATCGTCGAGGATCAGGCTCTGCGCGATGTGCCAGGCAAGGTCGGCATGGCCTTCCACATCGGGCACCTTGCGCGGGCCCCAGCCCTCGTCTGCCGGCTTGTAACGCTCGCCGCAGCCGATCGCGAAGGTCGGTACGATCTTCATGTCGAACGCGCTCGCGTGGTCGTTGTAGACAAGCACGATCACGTCCGGCTTCTCGGCCTTTTCCCATTCACGGGTCCATTCGTACCCGGCGAAGATCGGCCCGAAATAGTCGTCCCCGGTCTTGCCCTGATCGACAGCCACGCCCAGCAAGGGCACATGGCTGGAGCCGACACCGGCAGTCAAACGCGCCATATCAATAGCCCCCCTTGATCGAGCGATTGCCGATGGGAGAACGCCCGCCCTTCAGCATCATGTCCCGATATTCCGGGAACGTCATGTCGGTCATCGTGCTCACCGCCTCGGCAAAGCTGAGGCCATCGGTCGAGAACAGCTTCGAGAGGAAGTAGACGTTCCCCCCAAGGTCGAGCAGCGTGTTGTAATCGCGCTTCAGAAGAGCCTGCTTGGCCTCCTCGGAGATCGGCCACTCATCGAGATAGGCCCGCTCGTCCGCCTTGAAGCGCTCACGGTTGTCGCCCTTCATCAGGCTCATCGCGAACTGGTTGATATGATACCCCTTGCGCGCCCGCGCGGCGGTATAGACGCGCGTACCCGGAATATCCTCGAGCTCGGCCAGATAGGCATGAATGTCCGTGCTGGGCTTTTCGCTGCTCACTTGCCCATCTCCTTGAGCTTGGCGTCGAGACGCGGGTAGACGCGGCGGGCATTGCCCTCGAAGATCGCGTGGCGCGCCTCGTCGGTAATATCGAGCGCATCGACATAGCGCTTGGTGTCGTCGAAATAGTGCCCTGTAGTAGGATCGATCCCGCGCACCGCGCCAACCATCTCGCTGCCGAACAGGATGTTCTTGGTCTCGATCACATCGGCCAGCAGGTTGATCCCCGGCTGATGATAGACGCAGGTATCGAAGAACACGTTGTTCATCAGGTGGCTCTGGAGGTCCGGCTTCTTGAGCATGTCGGCGAGCCCGCGATAGCGCCCCCAGTGATAAGGCACCGCGCCGCCGCCATGCGGGATGATGAAGCGCAGCGTCGGGAACTTCGCAAACAGATCACCTTCCAGCAGCTGCATGAACGCGATGGTATCCGCCGCGATATAGTACGCCCCCGTCGCGTGCTGCGCCGGATTGCACGATCCCGAAACGTGGATCATCGCCGGAACATCCAGTTCCACCATCTTCTCGTAGAGCGGGAACCAGTACGGATCGGTCAGCGGCGGATGCTTGAAGTGCCCGCCGCCCGGATCGGGATTGAGGTTGCAGCCGATGAAGCCCAGCTCCGTCACGCAGCGTTCCAGCTCCGCGATCGAGCTCGTCAGGTCCGCTTCGGGCGATTGCGGCAACATGCAAACGCCCGCGAACGTCTCAGGATAAAGCCCCACCACCCGCGCGATCAGGTTGTTGCACGCCTGCGCCCACGGCACCGCGACCGACTGATCCCCCACATGCGGCGCCATCGCACTCGCGCGGGGGGAGAAGATCGTCATGTCCGCCCCGCGTTCCTTGATCAGGCGCAGCTGGTTCGCGTCGATCGTCGCGCGGATCTCGTCGTCGGAAATGTCGGGATAGGGCGGCGCGGGCTGGCCAGCCTTGAACGCGGCCTTCTGCGCCTCGCGCCACTCGTCGTGCGCCTTAGGCAGCACGGTGTAATGGCCATGGCAGTCGATGATCATCGTCATTCTGCAGCTACCTTTTCTGCGGAAAATAGTGCGGCCTTCCCGGCCATATCGCGCTGGCGCTTGACAGTGCCGATGGTCATCACCGGCTCGATGCCGAGCGAAATGAGCGTCTTGGCGCTCTCCTCCATCTCGGCCGCGCGGCGTGCCCCGTGCGTCGTCATGCGCTCCAGATTGTAGGCCGCCCGCGCCGCCCAGCCTTGCGACTTCTCGCTCGCATCGAGCGAAGAAAGCACTTCGTCGGTCACGCCCGCAGCGTCGGCTGCCAGCATCATCTCCGCCGTCAGCGCCTCTATGCCCTTGACCATCACCGAACGGATCATCTTGATCGCAGAAGCCCGGCCAACCTCGGCCCCCACCACGCGCACATTGGCAAAGCCCGCACCGCGCAGCGCCTCAGCCGCCTCATCCGCTGCCGCGCCCGAAACCAGCAGCGGCACATTCATCCGCGCGGGGTTCACCGGAGCAAGCACCGCCACATCCAGATAGCGCCCGCCCGCCGCCTCGATGGCAACCGCCGCCGCGCGCTTCGTATCGGGCGCCACCGAATTCATGTCGCACCACAGCGCACCAGGCTTCAGCAGCGCCGCATAATCCTGCGCCGCCGCCAGCGCCGCATCCGCCGTCACCAGCGACAGCACCATGTCCGCATCGGCCAACGCATCCTGCGCGCTCGCGCAAACCAGCACACCGGCCGCTTCCATCGCAGCGCGCCGCGCGGGCAATATGTCATAGGCCGCCGCGCCAGCTTCCCAGCCAGCCGCATCCGCAAAGGTAGACCCGGCCTCACCGAAGCCGATCAGGGCGATGTTGCTTTCCATGCCGCCCTCCTGCGTCGCGCACGAGGGGCAAACAAATGCAATTCGCGCCCGCCCTATAAGATTATGCGAATTCCTCTGCCGCCACTTCGCGCAGCAACTCCAGAAACGCCGCCTGCGGCCCCGTCGGCTGCCACCCCTCGCGCGTGGTGATCCCGATCCGCCGCCGCACCGGCGCGGGTGTCGGCAGGCTGGCGAGCACACCCGCCTGCAATTCCACCGCCAGCTGCGCCGGGCTCAGCAAGGTCAGCGCATCCGAACCCAGCAGCAATTGCCGCACCGTCAGCACCGAACCGCACTCGATCCCCACTTCCGGCGGCTCCGCACCGCCCTCGCGCATCATCCGCTCCCAATATTGCCGCAGCGGCGTGCCCCGCGCCGGCAGCACCCACGGATAATCCGCCAGCCGCGCGCCCACCGGATCAGCCTCCGCCAGCAACGGATGCCCCGCGCGCATCACAAGTTGCGGACTATCCTCGAACACCGGCTCCTGCCGCAAGTCCTCCAGCACCGCACCTTCACGCAGTGCCCCCAGCATCAGGTCAATCTCGCCATCGCGCAGCGGCCCCGCCAGCTCCGCATGGCTCCCTTCGACCACCACAATGCCCACCCCCGGATGCGCCGAATGAAAGCGCAGGATCGTCTCCGGCAACCACCGCGCGCGGCTGAGCGGCATCGCCCCCACCACGATCCGCCCTGCCGCCTTGCCCTGCCACGCCGCGACTTCTGCCAGCCCGCTGCGCAGTTCCGCCATCGCCAAGCCAAACCCGCGCGCGCGCCGCTCGCCCTGCGGCGTGAGCAGCACCCGCCGCCCGCGCCGGTCCACCAGCCGCGTCCCCAGCGCCACCGCCAAATCCGCCACCGCACGGTGGAGCGAAGCCGCCGAAAGCCCCGTCGCCTCCGCCGCCCCGGCATAGGACCCCTGCCGCGCCAAAGCCAGAAACGCGCGCACCTGCGTCCCCGTCACGCGCGGTGAACCAATCTGCGCAATCGCCGCTTCCGCCCGCGGCGCCAGCAGCCGCGCAGGCTCCGTCGGCGCCATCCCGCCAGACCCGCGTTCAAACAAAGCGCACCCCAGCTCCGCCTCCAGCCGCGCGATCGCCTGCGTCAGCGCAGGCTGCGTCAGGTTCACCGCCCGCGCCGCTCGCGTCACACTCCCATGCCGCACCGTCGCGGCAAAGGCGGCATAGTGCCGGATATTGTAGGCAGGCTCGCTCATCCCCGCTTACTTAGCATTTCCTTATGCCCCGCGCCAAACATTGCATTGGCCCCGCTCACGCGCGAAGCCGAAGGAAGCGCCAACCACGCAATTCGGGAGAAGCCCATGTCCGGTATCGTCGTCCAGAACATCGAGCGCGCCGATCCGGCGGTCATCGACGGCCTCGCCGCCTGCGGCGTCGCCACCGTCCACGAAGCGCAAGGCCGCACCGGCCTCCTCGCCTCCTACATGCGCCCGATCTATCGCGGCGCGCGGATCGCGGGCAGCGCGCTCACCATCAGCGCCCCTCCGGGTGACAACTGGATGGTTCACGTCGCCATCGAGCAACTGAAGGCGGGCGACATCCTCCTCCTCGCCCCCACCAGCCCGTGCGAGGATGGCTATTTCGGCGATCTCCTCGCCACCTCCGCCATCGCACGCGGTTGCCGCGGCCTCGTCATCGATGCAGGCGTCCGCGATGTTCGCGATCTCACGGAAATGAACTTCCCCGTCTGGTCCAAGGCGATCTACGCGCAGGGCACCGTCAAGAACACGCTCGGCAGCGTCAACGTCCCCGTCGTCTGCGCCAACCAGTTCGTGAACCCCGGCGATGTCATCGTCGCGGATGACGACGGCGTCTGCGTCGTCCCCCGCGCCAACGCCGAAGCCGTCCTCAAGGCCGCGCAGGCCCGCGAAGCCAACGAAGGCGAAAAGCGCGAAAAACTCGCTGCAGGCATCCTCGGCCTCGACATGTACAAGATGCGCGAACGCCTCGAAAAGGAAGGCCTCAAGTATGTCTGAACCTTTCATTCTCCTCCCGCTTGCGGGAGGGGCCAGGGGTGGGCATTCCAAGCGCCGCGCCTGCCGCCAACCCACCCCCAACCCATCCCGCAAGCGGGAGGGGAGCCAATGACCGCCGTGAAATGCATGTGGATGCGCGGCGGCACATCCAAGGGCGGCTACTTCCTCAAGGATGATCTGCCGCAAGACACCGCCGCCCGCGATGCCTTCCTCCTCGCCATGATGGGCAGCCCCGATCCCGTCCAGATCGACGGCATGGGCGGCGCCGATCCCCTCACCAGCAAGGTCGCGGTGGTCAGCAAATCCACCCGCGAAGGGATCGACGTCGATTACCTGTTCCTGCAGGTCTTCGTCGATCAGGCCATCGTCACCGATGCGCAGAACTGCGGCAACATCCTCGCCGGGATCGGCCCCTTTGCCATCGAGCGCGGCCTCGTTGCCCCCACCGGCGATGAAACCCGCGTGTCGATTTACATGGAAAACACCGGGCAGGTCGCCGTCGCCACCGTCCAGACCCCCGGCGGAACCGTCACCTACAAGGGCGACGCCCAGATCGACGGCGTCCCCGGCACCCACGCCCCTGTCCCGCTCGAATTCCGCGATACCGCCGGTTCCTCCTGCGGCGCGCTCCTGCCTACCGGCAACGCGGTCGATGTCGTCAACGGCGTGCCCGTCACGCTCATCGACAACGGCATGCCCTGCGTCGTGATGAAGGCCGAGGATGTCGGAATCACCGGCTACGAGGACCGTGACTGGCTCGACAACGCCGCCGAGCTTAAGGCGAAAATCGAAGCCATCCGCCTCATCGTCGGCCCCATGATGAACCTCGGCGACGTGACATCAAAATCCGTCCCCAAGATGATGCTCGTCGCCCCGCCCAAGCACGGCGGCGCGGTCACCGTGCGCAGCTTCATCCCGCACCGCGCGCACGCCACCATCGGCGTCCTCGGCGCGGTCAGCGTCGCGACTGCGTGCCTGATCCCCGGCTCCCCCGCCGCAGAGGTCGCCCAAATCCCCGATGGCGCGCGCAAGCTGCTCTCGGTCGAGCACCCCACCGGCGAAATGAGCTGTGTCCTCGAAACCGACGAAACCGGCGCAGTCCGCACTGCTGCCTTGCTACGCACCGCGCGCAAGCTGATGGACGGAGTGGTCTTTGGCTGACGCCGCGCAAACCCACCCCCAACCCTTCCCGCATGCGGGAGGGGAGCGAGACTTGGCGAACGCAGTGAGCCTAGTCGCAGCGGGGTGGGCCGTCCCAACGCCAGCCTCTCAACAGTGAGTTCCCGAACATGACCAACCGCATCACCAGCTGGCACGCCGCCCCCAGCAAGCCGCACTACACCCCGCCCCCCGGCGCGGTCGATGCGCATTGCCACGTGTTCGGTCCGATGGCCCAGTTCCCCTTCAGCCCCAAGGCCAAGTATCTCCCCGAAGACGCTGGCCCAGATAAGCTTTTCGCCCTGCGCGATCACCTCGGCTTCGCCCGCAATGTGATCGTGCAGGCCAGCTGCCACGGCACCGATAACGCCGCCACGCTCGATGCCATCGCCAAGTCCAATGGCCTCGCGCGCGGTGTTGCCGTCGTCGATCCCGCCATTTCCGACGCCGATCTCCATGCCCTCCACGCAGGCGGCATCCGCGGCATCCGCTTCAATTTCCTCAAGCGCCTCGTCGATGATGCGCCCAAGGACAAGTTCCTCGAAGTCGCCCAGCGCCTCCCCGCAGGCTGGCACGTCGTGATCTATTTCGAGGCCGATATCCTCGAGGAACTGCGCCCGTTCATGGACGCGATCCCTGTCCCCCTCGTCATCGATCACATGGGCCGCCCGGACGTCCGCCAGGGCCCCGATGGGCCGGACATGCGCGCCTTCCGCGCTCTCCTCGATGCGCG
The DNA here is from genome assembly GCF_007991615.1 of Novosphingobium sediminis. Taxonomy (GTDB): domain Bacteria; phylum Pseudomonadota; class Alphaproteobacteria; order Sphingomonadales; family Sphingomonadaceae; genus Novosphingobium; species Novosphingobium sediminis. The sequence continues at coordinate 198,225 of NZ_BJYR01000007.1, forward strand.
CGAGGATATCTGGTTCAAGGCCACCTGCCCCGACCGGCTCGACGCCATCAAGGAAGGCGGAGCGGGCGATCCGTGGGACGCCTTCGCCGCTGCCGTCGCGCCGCTCGTCGCTGATTATCCGGACCGCTGCCTCTGGGGCACTGATTGGCCGCACCCCAACATGGAAACCGAGATCCCCGACGACGGCCACCTCGTCGACATGATCCCCCGCATCGCGCCGACCGAGGAACTGCAGCGCAAACTCCTCGTCGATAACCCGATGCGGCTCTACTGGGCGGACTGAACCGCGAGGCGGTAGCCCACCGCCGGTTCATTCACGATCACCTCGTCCCCCAGCTTCTTGCGCAGCGCGCTCACCGCGACGCGCAAGTAGTCGACATGGTCCTCATGCGCCGGCCCCCACACCGCGCGCAGCATATAGCGGTGCGTCAGCACGCGCCCCGCATTGCGCGCCAGTTCAGCGATCACGGCAAACTCCTTCGGCGTCAGGTGAACTGGCTCTCCGCCGCGGGTCACCGTGCGCCGGTAGAGATCGATCGCCACCGCGCCGACGAGGATGGGATCCTGATTCTGCGCCAGATCGAGATCGGCAAGATTGTCGATGAACCCGGTCAGCCTCGCCGTCTCGCCCGCCACTTCGTGCAGCACCTCGCCGTCAGCCTGCCCCGCGCGCTGCAGCTTGCGCAAGCCCGCCGCGATGCCGTGCAGGCGCGGGCGGATGTCGTTGCCGATCGATCCCAGCAGGGCCGAGCGCAGATCATCCCGCTCGCGCAGCACCACGTTTTCGCGGCCAACGCTTTCCAGCCGCGCGCGCTCCAGCGCCAGCGCCGCCTGATCGAACAGGTTTTCGAGCAGCGAAAGCCCCTCCGCCTCCACCGGCGGCATCCCGTCGCTGCGCGCAAGGCCGATCACCGCCAGCGTGCCCGCTGCGGCCCGCACCGGATGGAATTGCCAGTCGGTCAGGCTGCCGCCCGAAATGTGCCGCCCGGCCGGAACGCCGTTTTCCAGCGCCTGCGCCGCCACCGCAAGATCGGCCTCGCTCAGCCGGTCAACCCCGCCCAGCAATCGCACCTCCGGCCTGCCCGCCACCACGCAGGCATGGCAATCGAAGATCCGCGCCAGTTCGCCGGCCGCCACCGCTGCGATCGCCTTGTCGTCCGCGCAGGAAAGCAGCCGCCGCGCAAAGCCTGCGATCGTCGCATTGCGGCTGGCGTGAAAAGCCGCCAGTTCGCCCTGCACCCGCAGCGAGGTGACGAGATGGCTCGTCACCAGCCCCACGGTCAGCAGCATCGCCACCGTGAGGAGATCGCCCGGATCGCGGACCAGCAGCGTGTAGGTCGGCTCGGTGAAAAAGAAATTGTAGGCCAGCGTTGCCGCCACTGCGGCCAGCAACGCCTGCCAGCGCCCGGCAAAAGTCGCCGCGGCCAACACCGGCGGCAGATAGAGCAGCACCACCGGGAAGCTGCCCCAGCGCGATTCGGCGATCAGCCCGATCGCCGTGGCCAGCGCGAACATCGCCAGCACGATCCCGGAACCCTGCCACGCACGGCGCGGCGGCGCGGGAATGAAGGGAGGCACCGGCGGGGACATCCTGCACTCCATACCGCCCGTGGCCGGCAAAGTCGCGCCCCTGCTTGATGCCGTCTGCTGCACTCCACATGGAAACTTAATGCCCTTCAGGCGCACGTGGCGCGGCATGACAGACCCGGACTCCGCCGCCTCTGCGGCATCACCCGATCCAGAACACTCTGGGCACTCCTCCAACCGTGCCGCACTGACCCTCGGCGCGCTCGGCGTGGTGTTTGGCGATATCGGCACCAGCCCGCTCTATGCGCTGCAGGCAACGCTCGATCCGCGCTACCGCCTCACCACTTCGGTCACCGACCTTTATGGCGTGGTCAGCCTGATCTTCTGGCTCTTCGTGTTCGTGGTGACGGTGAAGTACGTCTTCATCGTCATGCGCTGCGACAACAAGGGCGAAGGCGGCAGCCTCGCGCTCTATGCGTTGATCCATCGCCAGCTCGGCGAAAACGCCCCCAAGCGCTGGCTCCTGCCGGCCGCGCTGTTTGCCACCGCCTTGTTCTTTGCCGATGCCATGCTGACCCCGGCGATCTCGGTGATCTCGGCGGTCGAAGGCCTTGGCGTCGTCAGCAGCGCGTTCAAGCCATGGATCGTGTGGATCGCGCTCGCCATCCTCATCGGCCTGTTCGCCATCCAGAGCCGGGGCACCGACAAGGTCGGCCGCCTGTTCGGCCCGGTGATGCTGATCTATTTCTCGACCATCGCGGCGATGGGTCTCCACCACATCATCCAGTACCCTGCCGTGCTCGCCGCGCTCAATCCGCTCTACATGGTGAGCTACTTCCAGGCCCACCCGCTGTTCTCGTTCCTCTCGCTCGGCGCGATCGTCTACGCGATCACCGGCACCGAGGCGCTGTATGCCGATATGGGCCACTTCGGGCGCGTGCCCATCACCACCGCGTGGCTTGCGATCTGCGTACCCGCGCTGATGACCAACTACATGGGTCAGGCCGCGATGCTGCTCCAGCACCCCGAATTTGCCGACAATCCCTTCTTCCACATGGTGCCGAGCAATCTCACCATCCCCCTGCTCGTAATTGCGACGCTCGCCACGATCATCGCCAGCCAGGCCGTAATCTCGGGCGCGTTCTCGGTGACGCAGCAGGCCATCCAGCTCGGATTCCTGCCCCGCCTGCGCATCCTCCACACCTCCAGCCACGCGCAGGGGCAGATCTATGTGCCCGCGATCAACTGGACGCTGGCGTTCATGGTTGCCGTGCTGGTGATCGGCTTCCAGGCGTCCGCCGCCATGCTGCCCGCCTATGGCCTCGCCGTCGTCGGCACCATGCTCATCACCACGCTGATGCAATACGTCGTCGTCTTCCGCATCTGGCGCGCCCCCCGCTGGCAGAGCATTCCCGGCTTCATCACCTTCATCGCGGTCGATGCAGTGCTGCTCGCCTCGGGCCTTGCCAAGCTGCTGGAAGGCGCGTGGTTCCCGATCTTTGTCGGCCTCATCATCTTCACCGTGCTCACCACATGGTCGACCGGCCGCCGCCTGATGCGCGCCAGCATGCTGGAGGACAGCCTCCCGCTCGCGGTCTTCATCAAGTCGGTCGCCACCACGGTCCAGCGCGTGCAGGGCACCGCCGTGTTCCTTTCGGCATCGCCGCAAGCGCTCCCCGCAGCGCTGCTCCACAACCTGAAGCACAACCAGGTCCTGCACGAAAAGATCGTGCTGCTGACCGTGCAGGTAGAGGATGTGCCGCAGGTAAACCCGGCCCGCCGCGCCGAACTCGCCGCCGAAGGGCACGGCTTCTACCGCATGGTGCTGCACTACGGCTTCATGGAAGATATCGACATCCCGCGTGAACTCGCTGCCGCCTGCACCGGCACCGACCTCACGTTCGAACCGCTGCACACCAGCTACTTCCTCAGCCGGCAAAAGCTCATCGCCTCCTGCGCCATCCCCGGCATGGCGCTGTGGCGCGAACAGCTCTTCGCGTGGATGCTCAAGGTCTCCGAAAGCGCGATGGACTTCTTCAAGCTCCCCACCAACCGCGTGATCGAACTCGGCAGCCAGGTCAGGATCTGATCGCCCGCAGGCCCCCTCCTCCGCTTGCCTGCAAACGGAGGAGGGGGCCGCAGGCGGTGAAACCCTTGCCCTAGCCCCCGCCCCCCCGCTACCGTCCGGCCTGCACACGAACAGGACCAATCATGCCCGGCGGATTAGCAGCCCTTCTCGACGATATTGCCACCATTGCCAAAGTAGCCGCCGCCAGCCTCGAGGATGTCGGCGGCGCTGCGGGCAAGGCTGCGGCCAAGTCCGCCGGCGTGGTGGTCGATGATACCGCCGTCACGCCGCGCTACGTCACCGGCTTCACCGCAGACCGCGAACTGCCGATCATCTGGCGCATCGCGCGCGGATCGCTGTTCAACAAGCTGGTGGTGATCACCCCGGTCATCCTCCTTCTCTCCGTCCTCCTGCCTTGGGTCATCACCCCGGTCCTGATGGCGGGCGGCGCATTCCTCTGCTTCGAGGGCGCCGAAAAGGTCATCCACGCGCTCACCCACAAGGAAGACCTTGCCGCCGAGGCGCAGGAAATGGCTGCGCCCGGGCACGAGGAAACCATGGTCAAGGGCGCGATCCGCACCGATTTCATCCTCTCGGGCGAAATCATGGTGATCGCGCTCAATGAAGTCGCCGCCGATGGCCTTGCCTTGCGCGCCTCCGCGCTTGTCATCGTCGCCATCGCAATCACCGCGCTGGTCTACGGCGCCGTTGGCCTGATCGTGAAGATGGACGATATCGGCCTCCATCTCGCCAAGCGCGAAGGCGCCGCCACCCGCGCGTTCGGACGCGGCCTCGTTCAAGCCATGCCGCATGTCCTAACCGCGCTGGCGACCATCGGCACCGCCGCAATGCTATGGGTCGGCGGGCAAATCATCGTCCACGGCGCGGGCCTGCATCCCGCCGAATGGCTGGACCTCGATGAAGGCTTCACCGCATGGCTGGCCGATGTCGCGATCAGCGGCACGATCGGCTTGGTGCTAGGCAGCGTGATCGCAGGCGTCGTCCATGTAGTGAAAGCCCCCTCCTCTTCAGAGGAGGGGGTTGGGGGTGGTGGCGGGCACTAAGCCAGCACCGGCCTGCGCTTCAGCAACTCGCCGTTCGCCGCTCCCCACGCCGCCGCCACGGCGAGGCATTCCGCATCGGCATGGACGGGCGCCGCGATCTGCAAACCAATCGGAAGCCCAGTGGGACCAAACCCCGCCGGCACCGCCACGGTCGGTGAGCCTGAAAGCGTGACGAGGCAGGTGGCCATCATCCACTCGTGATATGTGCGCATCGTGCGGCCCGCGATTTCCTTGGGATAGGTCCACTCCGCCGGAAACGGGAACAGCTGCGAGGTTGGCATGATCCAGTAGTCATAGCGCTGAAACAGCTTGGCCACCGCCCGGCTCCACCCGCTGCGCACCGTGCTCCATGCGTTCACATCGAAAGCAGAGAGCGCAAGGCCCCCTTCCACTTCCCAGATCGCCGCCTCCTTCAGCAGCGCACGCTTGGCCGGATCGTTATAGAGCGCCAGCAGATTGCCGCCCTGTTGCCAGTGGCGCAGCTTCACGAAGGCCTGCCACGCCTGCTCCACCGGGAAATCGGGCACGGCATCTTCCACCACCGCGCCCATGTCCTCGAAGCGCGTCAGCGCCTTGCGGCAGGTCTCCAGCACGCCCGGTTCATATGGCACCGCGCCGCCCAGATCGCCTGCCCAGCCGATCCGCTTGCCCTTCATCGCTTCCGGCCGGATGGCGCGGAACGCCTCTCCGCCCCCCTCCAGCATCATCGGTTTGCGCGCATCAAAGCCCGCCTGCACCGAAAACAGCAGCGCCAGATCCGCAGCACTTCGCGCCATCGGCCCGGCCACGCCCATCGAGGTCAGCCAATCATCCGGGGAATCGTTCGGCACCCGGCCCAGACTTGGCCGCAGGCCGAACACGCTGTTCCAGCCCGCCGGGTTGCGCAGCGATCCGCCATAGTCGCTGCCATCCGCCAACGGCACCAGATCGAGCGCCAGCGCCACTGCCCCGCCGCCGGTGCTTCCGCCCGCCGAACGCGTCACGTCCCACGGATTGCGCGTCGTCCCCCACACCGGATTGAAGGTATGGCTGCCAAGGCCGAACTCGGGCGAATTGGTCTTGCCGATGAAGACCACCCCGGCCTTCCTCAGCCGCTCCACCATCAGCCCGTCCGCCTTGGCCACCTGACCGCGGAAGATCGGCGAACCCATCGTGAAGGGCAGCCCCGCCACGGGCGAAAGCTCCTTCACCGCATGCGGCAGCCCGTGCAGCGGCCCCAGCGCCGCGCCAGATTTCACCGCCGCGTCTGCCGCGTCTGCCTGCTTGAGCAGCCCTGCCCGGTCCCGCAGGGCGATCACCGCATTGACCTTGGGGTTCAATCGCTCGATCCGGTCGAGATAAGCCGCCATCACCTCAGCCGCCGAAATCTGCCGCGCCGCGATCATTGCGGCAAGCCGATGCCCCGGCATCGCGGTGATCGCCCCGGAAGGCACCGCAGCCCCAACCTGCGCCTCCGCCAGAATTGCAGCGGAAGCAGCGCCAAGCGCCAAAGCGGATCGCCGTGTCAGGCGCGGGGTCTTCACCATCCCCTCATTCAAGCCCTCACGCCGCCGCAAAGCAAGTCGCTAAAGCCCCTCCCGCTCATCCTGAGCTTGTCGAAGGGGGGAGGGGTTGGGGTGGGCAAGCGGCCCAAAGCACCCCCATCCACAGCCCACGGCGCACCCGAATAAATAACAGACGCGTCTGTTATTTATAAACCGCTGTCCTACAAGCGCAGCGGTCAGGCATGGTCCCCGTCATGCACCCCGAATCCAACGCAATTCCGCCAGTTTCAGCCGCCCTGAAGGGTGCCGAAACAGGACGCGCGGGACGCTCGAGTTTCCGCTCAGGACTGTGTCAACCGTGTCAACTTGCCTCCCAAAGGCACAGGCCCCGGAGCCGCTCAGCTCCGCACCAGCGTCCCCGGCCGCGCGCCGGTGTCGGCGTCGTTTTCGCGGATCATCACCCCGTTGCAGAACGTCGCGGCATAGCCCTTCACCGGTTGCATCAGCCGCGTGCCGCCCGCCGGCAGATCGTGGTGCGCCACGTGGGGCGAAACCGTCAGCCCATCATAGTCGATCACATTGATATCCGCGCGCTTGCCCACTTGCAGCAGCCCGCGATCCTTGAAGCCATAGAGCGCGGCATTGTGCGCGGTCTGCTTGTGGACAAGGAACTCCAGCGGCAGCGTCGGCCCGCTCTTGCGGTCGCGGGTCCAGTAGCTCAGCTGCGTCGTCGGCATCGTCGCATCGCAGATCAGCGTCACGTGCGCCCCCGCATCGCTGAGGCCGGTAACGGTGTCCGGATGACGCAGCATTTCCTCCAGAACGCCAAGGCTCTTGGGCTGATTGTCCCGCGTCAGCGCCTGGAAGCTGCGGCCCTCGTCCTCCAGCATCGCATCGTAGAGGTACTCCAGCGCGTCGCGCCCTTCCGCCTTGGCCTTCGCGCCGATCGAGGCGGTCTTTTCGGCCTCCAGATTGATCGGCTCGGTCAGCGGATAGAGGCTCGCCGCCCCGCGCCGGAACAGGCCGTAGACGTTCTGCATCGAACCCGGCGCTTCATGCGGCACATCGCGTTCAGACAGGATCTGCCGCTTCACCTCGGGATCGCGCATCGCCTTGACCCGCTCGGCCAGCGGCAGGTGCGCCAGCTTCTCGAGGTAGGTCGGGCGGCGCATGAAGGCGTGATAGCTGCTGAGGCCGTGGATGAACCCGATGATGCGTGAGGGCACCTGCGGAAACAGGTGCGCGCCGCCTTCATTGGCCTCGCGGCAACGGTCCAGCATCTGCCGCCACAGGTCCGGCGCATATTCGCGGATTTCGACCAACGTGAACGTCAGCGGACGGCCGCTTTCCTCGGAAATCTTGCGGAAGAGCTCCAGCTCCGCCAGCGGCTCGCTGCGTTCGCCGCCAAGCGCTTCCAGCTTGCCGACGGTGCCCGCCGGGATCGCCTCGATCACCCCTTTGCCGAGCTTTTTGAACCGGCGGGCGATGGCCAGCAGTTCCTCTTCCGGCGCGAAGGTGCCCGGCACCGGCTCACCCCACAGCGCGCGGTGGCCGATGGTGCGCGAGGTGGAAAAGCCCACCGCGCCCGCCGCAACGGCTTCCTCGACAAGGTCAGCGATACGCTCGATTTCCTCCGGCGTCGCGTCCTCGTTGGTACGCCCGCGCTCGCCCATTGCATAATAACGCACCGCGCCGTGGGCTATCTGCGCGCCAACATCGATCGCGTATTTGCGGGAGGCGATGTAGTCCATGTATTCGGGGAAGCTCTCCCAGCGGCCCCACTCGATCCCTTCGTAGAGCGCGGTGCCGGGGATGTCCTCCACCCCTTCCATCAGCTCGATGAGCTCCTTCTCCTGCCCCGGCTTCACCGGCGCGAAGCCCACGCCGCAGTTGCCCATCACTACGGTCGTCACGCCGTTGTGCGAGGAAGGCGCAAGCTCGTCGTCCCAACTGACCTGCCCGTCATAGTGCGTATGAATGTCGATCCAGCCCGGCGTGACGATGTGCCCTTCCGCTGCGATCTCGCGCTTGCCAGTGCCGGAAATCTTCGCGCCGATCTCGGTAATCACCCCGTCCTTGAAGGCGATGTCACCGATGAACGGCGCACCGCCCGAACCGTCGACGATCTTGCCGCCACGGATGATCACGTCCTGCATCTGGCTCTCCCTCGAGCGTTGTTTGTGCGGAAGCTACGGCATGGCGGCGCGCGGCGCCCCCCACAAAAATGCTCAGCGCACCACTTCGCCGCCCTTCATCACATGCGCCACCTTTTGCAGCACGGTGATGTCTGCCGTGGGATCGCCCGGAACCGCGATCATGTCGGCAAAGTGACCCGGTGAGAGCGCGCCAACATCATTGCTCCAGCCCATCAGTTCGGCCGCGCTGGTGGTGGCCGCCTGGATCGCCTGCATCGGCGTCATCCCGTAGCGCACCATGTAGGCAAACTGCCGCGCGTTCTCGCCATGCGGGTAGACCCCGGCGTCCGTGCCGAACGAAAGCTTCACGCCAGCCTTCACCGCCTTGCGAAAGCCCAGCCGCTGCGCCTCCGTCGTCTCGTCGTTCTTGCGCAGGTAGTTCTCCGGCCACTTCTCGCGCCGGCCGACATCCGCAATGTAGTCACCGTTGTAGATATCCATGTCGAGCCACACGCCCTTGGCCTTGGCGAGAGCGATGCCTTCATCGTCGATCAGGCTGGCGTGCTCGATCGCCCGCACGCCGGCGCGGATGGCGGACTTGATCCCCGCCGCGCCATGCGCATGCGCCGTAACCCAGGATTTCCGCGCTGCCGCGACTTCGACTGCGGCGCGCATTTCATCCTCGGTCAGTTCCTGCTGCCCGGCCTCGGTCCCGCTCGCCAGCACCGCGCCGGTGGCGATCAGCTTGATCGAATCCGCACCGTGCTGGAACAGGTAGTTGACCCGCCGCGTGGTGTCCGCCGCATCGGTCACGACACCGGCGCGCATATCCTCCGGCACCTTCACGTCGGGCGAGAACCCGGTGACTTCGCCACCGCCGCCCGGCACCGTGACATAGGCGCCGACCGCCTGCATGCGCGGTCCGATCACGTCGCCCCGGTTGATCGCATCGCGCAGCTCGACATCGGCGAAGGCGCGAAAGCTGCCGACATCATGCACCGTCGTAAAGCCAGCCATCAGCGTCTGCCGCGCATGGCGCGCGCCGATATAGGCAATCTCCATAGGCGAATGGAGCAGCGGTTCGGCGACATTGTTGCTCTGTTCGGTATCGGCCAGATGCACATGGCAATCGATCAGCCCGGGCAGCACGGTGAACGCCGACCAATCAACCAGCTTCGCGCCATCAGGCACCGCGCCATCGGGCAGGACAGCGGCAACCCGGCCATCCTCCACCCGCAGCAACCGCGCGCCCAGCACCGCCCCCGCTTCGGGATCGACGAGATGCCCGGCGCGGACATAGAGCGTTTCGGCGTGGGCAGTTGGGACGGCCACGAGAGCGAGTATTGCGGGGGCGAGCGCGGCAGTCGCGAGCAGAGTGCGGATCATGGCCCTCAACCTGCCCGATCCCGACTGGATTGGCGAGAGCAAGCTACCGGATCAGGACGCCGGATTGTTCTTCGCGAGGAATGCGTCCAGCTTGTCGAGCCACAGCTTGAGATTGGCATTGCTCGAAAAGCCGTGCCCCTCACCCTTCAGCGTCACGAACTCATATTCCTTGCCCGCCTTGGCCAGCGCATCGGCGTAGAGCTTCGATTGCTTGTAGGGCACGCGCTGGTCGTCATCGCCATGCACCAGCAGCACCGGCACTTTCAGCTTGTCGATCGCATAGAGCGGCGAAACCGAAGTCAGGTCGAACTTGGCATTGTCGCCCTTGATCGTCTTGCGCCATTCGGTGCGGGACTTGCCCGAGCTGGCCATGCTATCCCAGAACTGCATCTGCCGCTTGAGGTCGGAAACCCCGGCAAAGCTGGCCGCACAGCGATAGCGTTCCGGATTGCGCACCGCGCCCCACAACGCCGCATAGCCGCCATAGGAACTGCCGACGATACAGACGCGCTTGGGATCGATCGTGCCCTGCCCGGCCAGCCAGTCCATCCCGTCATCGAGATCGTCCTGCATGGCGCGCCCCCACTGGCCTTCGCCCTTTTCGCTGAAGGCCTTGCCGTAGCCGCCCGAGCCCCGATACTCGGGCTGGAGCACGGCGTAGCCGCGGTTCGCCAGGAACTGCACTTCGACATCGTAGGAACCATTGTCGCGGATGCCATAGGGCCCGCCGTGCGGCATGATGATCAGCGACAATCCCTTGGCCGTACGGCCCGGCGGCAGCGTGAGATAGGCCGGCACATCGAGCCCGTCGCGCGTCTTGTAAGATGTGTAACGCGTTGCCGCGAGCATCCGCGGCTTCAGCTGCTCGTTGGACTGCGCAAAAAGCTGCATCACCCCGTCGCGCTGATCGAACAGGTAATAGCGGCCCGGATCGTTCGAACCGCCAAGGTGCACCAGCATCCTGAGCCGGTCGCGCGAGTAGCTCACGATCGTCGCGGCACGATCCCCCACCGCTCCGGCCACGGCCTTGTCGATCGCGTCCTGCACCTTGGCAAGCTCGGGATCGAACCAGTGCGCGCGCGAACGGTCGGTCGTGTAGTAGGCCGCCCAGAGGTCCGGGCTGTCCGGCTTGGTATCGAAATCGTCGACGTCGACCCCCGGCGCCTCGAAGACGATCTCGCCCGGCTTGCGTGTCGCGAAATTGAACCGCCACAACGCATAGCGCCCGGTCTTTTCGTTGAGCAGCTTCTGATAGCCTTCATCGCTGCCCTGAAAGATGCGCGCGACATCGTAGAACGCATCGTCATCGTCATAGTCCGCCTTCACGACGGTGCGGAAATCGTCGCCATCCTTGGCGCGGTACAGCAGTTTCCACGATTGCCCGCCAAACTGCAGCCCGGCGCGCACCACACCGGCATTGTCGGCAATCCACTTGAGCACACCGTCGCGCTGGCTGATGGTTTGCTTGAACGTGCTGGTCGCCAGATCGACCTGCCACACACTGGGATAATCGAAGATGGTTCTCCCGACGGAGATCAGCGCGGTCTTCCCTTCAGGATCGACCCACAGCACGTCATCCCCGATCAACCCCTCCCGCCTCGTGGCGATGTAGCGCTGTTCCTGCGTCGAAACGTCGTAGGCGAGCAGGCGGGTCGACCAGAAGTCCTCGCCATAGATCGGGACGGTCTGGCCAAGGCTGATCAGCACGCGGTCGTTGCCCGCCCAGCGAATCCAGTTGAGCTCCAACGACTTGCCGGGATTGAGCATCTTGTTCTTGCCGGTCGAGGGATCGAAAATCCCGATCAGCGTCTTGCCCCCGAGCGTGACTTGCGCGGCGATCAGCTTCCCGTCGGGCGAAAGCTTGGGATCGGAAATGAACGGCAGCTGGGAAAAAATCTCGGTCGAGACCTTCTCTGCAGGCCCAGCCGGTGCGCTGGCCGATACTGGGGCCGAAACTGGGGCCGGAACCGGCGCGTGAGCCGCTGCGGGCGGATCAGCCGCCCATGCGCCAGCCGGGGCCAGCGCTGCAATAGCGGCCATCAACACCGCCGCACCTGCACACCGCTTCCGAAAACCCACTGCCACCACGCCCCCGCGTTCCTGTTTACAATCAACAGGCTATGCGGACTTCCTACGGCGCTCAAGCCCGGACTTTCGCCATACTGGCGGGATCGCAGCACATCAGACAGCAGCGGCAGCGATGCGCGTTTCGAGCGTGGCCAGATCGGGCGCAGCGTGCATCGCAGCGGCGCGCACGTCTGTAAGTTCGCTGGCAAGCTCGCGCAGCAGCGCAGTACGGCGTTGCAGCCGCGCCGCATTGTCGAACGCCACACCGGGGCGCTTGGAATAGGTTGTAAACAGCGGCCCGCCCACCACCTCGGCAATTCGCGCGGGGTCTGCCGGTCGGCCGAGCCGGGGCGCCAGCGCAGCGAGCGTCGCGGCGGGATCGGCGTAGAACCGTTCGGCATCGAGCGTTACCGCCTGCGGCATGGCTTCCAGCGCGGCGCAGAAGGCCCGCATCTGCCAGAGCCACAGCGCAGTGAGGCTCTCGGCATCGCTTGCAGCGGGAGCAGCACCGGCAAACCGGGCCGCGATATCGCGCACCCAGCCGCGATGCTGCGGGCTGCGCAGGACCGCCAGCGCGTAGTCTTCAAGGCCGAGATGGAGAAAGACCGCCGGCGCCGCCGGATCGGCCGCAACGATCTGCGGGAGCAGCGCGTTGACCGGCACGTTGGCTTTGATCAGGGTCGGCTCCTCCCCGTCATAGCGGCGCGAAAGCATGGCGAGCACGAGTTGCAGCCGCGCCGGAACAGGCGCAAAAGCCAGCTGCCGCAGCGCCATCGGTTCGCGCAGGACGAGGCCGCGCGACAGGGCCTCCAGCGCGCGGGCCAGCAGCGTGGAGCCGCAGTGAGCGACATGGAAGATCCACGCGGTTGTCTGCGGCGGCGGCGCGGCTTCGGCCAGCGCAGCTACGGGCACCAGCACGGCACCATCGCGCGCCGGGGAAATCCGCGCATCGAGAAAGATCGAGCGAGCATAGGCTGCGCGGTCCATCGGGACGATCACCGCATCCGCGCCTTCGAACGAGTGAAGATAGTGATCGGGCGAGGCCGCGATGGCTGCTGGGGTAAGCTGCATGACGATGTCATAGCCCGGTTTCGCCCATGCCGCACTCCCCTCCGCTTGCGGGAGGGGGCTGGGGTGGGTTAGGCGGCAGGGACGATGCCGCAGATCGCCCCCCCCGCGCCCGGACGCCCCTACGCGGTGCTCACGCCGACCGGCGCCGAGCCGCTCGGCGTGATCGATCCAGCGCTGATCGAGGCTGCCTACAAGACCCACGGCGCGCTGCTGTTCCGCGGATTCGGAGCCGACCTCGATGCCTTCCGCCGCTTCACCCGCAGCCTCTGCGCCACTGCGGTGATCAACGAGACGCCGGGCCGCGCGGTGCTGGATGCCGGTCAGGCGATCCAGGGTGTGGACGGCGGGACCAATGCGTTCGCGCTGCACCCCGAATTGGCGCGCGAGCCGTGGAAGCCCGATGCCGCACTGTTTGGCTGCCTGAGCCCTCCGGGCACGGGCGGCGAAACCACGCTGTGCGACGGGATCGCGCTGGCTGCCGCACTGCCACTGCATGTCCGCAAGGGGCTGGAAGGCCGCCGGCTAGTGCATGTGATGGGTGTCTGGCCGGAATTGCTGCGCTTCTGGCTGGGCACGGAGACGCCGGATGACCTCACGCTGGCAAACCCGCCGCGTCCTGTGCCCTACCGCTTCTTCCGCATGCCCGACGGCCGCATCGCGCGAGAGTTCTCACGCCCCGCGCTGCACACCCCGATGTTCGCCGCTGGCCCCGCGTTCGGCAATTTCCTGCTCTTTGCCCGCTTCAACAACGGGCGAGGCAACTTTCCGCTGCTCGATGATCTGAAGCCGGTGCCCGAGGAGTGGCTGCAGGCCATTCATGCCACAGGCGAGTCGCTCACCGCCGAAGTGCGCTGGCAGCAGGGCGACGTGCTGGTGCTCGACAACACCCGCTTCCTGCATGGGCGGCGCGCGATCATGGATGCGGCCGAGCGCACCATCGCAACGTTCTTCGGCTACGTACGCTTTGCCGCGCTCGATCCGGAAGAAATGCCGCAAGCGCCCTGGCGGCAGCAGGATTTCAGGCCCCCGCTGCCGCCGGTTTAGGAGCTCAGGCGGCTTCGGCCTTGCGTTCGGCGCGTTCGAGGTTGATCGCCTCGGCCAACAGGAAGGCAAGCTCGATCGACTGCGCGGCGTTGAGGCGCGGGTCGCAATGCGTGTGGTAGCGGTCCGCAAGGCTGTCTTGCGTGAGGCCCACCGCACCGCCGGTGCATTCGGTCACGTCCTGCCCGGTCATCTCGATGTGGATGCCGCCGGCATGGGTGCCTTCCGCGCGGTGGACGGCGAAGAAGCCCTTCACTTCGCTCAGGATGCGGTCGAACGGACGCGTCTTGTAGCCGTTGTCGGCCTTGATCACGTTGCCGTGCATCGGATCGCACGACCACACCACCGGATGCCCTTCGCGCGAGACGGCGCGGACGAGCGGCGGCAGGCCGGCCTCGACCTTATCGTGCCCGAAGCGGCTGATGAGGGTCATGCGGCCGGGCTCGCGGCCCGGATTCAGCGTATCGAGCATGCGCAGCAGCGCATCGGGCGCGAGGCTCGGCCCGCACTTCATGCCGATGGGATTGCCCACGCCGCGCAGGAACTCGACATGTGCCGAGCCTTCGAAGCGGGTGCGGTCGCCGATCCACAGCATGTGCGCGCTGGTGTCATACCACTGGCCGGTGAGCGAATCCTGCCGCGTCATCGCCTGTTCGTACTGCAGCAGCAGCGCTTCGTGGCTGGTGTAGAACTTGGTGCCCTGCAGCTGCGGGACCGTGGCGGGATTGACGCCGCAGGCCTCCATGAAGTCGAGCGATTCGCCGATCTTGTCGGCCATTTCGCTGAACTTGGCCGCCCACGGGCTCTTGCCGATATGGTCGAGCGTCCACTGGTGGACCTGGCGCAAGTTGGCATAGCCCCCGGTCGAGAACGCGCGAAGCAGGTTGAGCGTGGCGGCGGCCTGCGAATAGGCGCGCAACATGCGCTCGGGGTCCGGAATGCGGCTCTCGGGCGTGAACTCGATGCCGTTGATGTTGTCGCCGAGGTAGCTCGGCAGTTCGACATCGCCGATCTTCTCGACCGGCGAGGAGCGCGGCTTGGCGAACTGGCCGGCCATGCGGCCCACCTTCACGACCGGCTGCTTGCTGGCGAACGTGAGGACGACCGCCATCTGCAGCAGCACGCGGAACGTGTCGCGGATGTTGTTCGGATGGAACTCGGCGAAGCTTTCGGCGCAGTCCCCGCCCTGTAGCAGGAAACTCTTGCCGGCCGAGACTTCGGCGAGATCGGCCTTCAGCGCGCGCGCTTCGCCGGCAAACACCAGCGGGGGAAACCGGGTCAGCGTTTCCTCGACGTGGGCGAGCTTCGCCGCATCGGGATAAGTGGGCAGGTGCTTGGCTTCTGCCGCGCGCCAGCTGTTCGCATTCCAGTTCGTTGCCACGGTACTCGCTTTCCTAAGGACGCGCGCGTTTAGCGGTACCGGGACACAAATGCAAAGGTTTGGCGGCGGCGGCCTTTCAGCGGTCCATCAGGCGGCGGTGGAAGTAGACCATTTCGAGCGCGCTGGTCTTGGCCGTTTCCTTCAGGTTCGCTCCGGCGCCGTGGCCGCCTGCGGTGTTCTCGAAGTAGAGGTAGGGCAGACCATACTCCTTCATCCGCGCGGCGAACTTGCGCGCCTGCACCGGGCCAACTCGGTCATCCTTGGTCGTCGTCCAGATCAGGGTTTCGGGATAGGCCGCGCCGCGCTTGAGGTTGGAATAGGGCGAGGTCTTGAGCCAGAAGGCCTTCTCGTCCGGATTGGCCATGGTGCCATATTCGCCCACCCATGAGGCGCCTGCAGAAAGCTTTTCATAGCGCAGCATGTCGAGCAGCGGGATCTGGATGCTGACTGCACCGAACAGATCAGGACGCTGGATCAGTTCCACGCCCATCAGCAGCCCGCCGTTCGATCCGCCATAGATGCCGAGCTTCTGCGCGCTGGTGATCTTGCGCGCCACGAGGTCTTCGGCGACGGCGGCGAAATCGTCGTAGATCACCTGCCGCTTTGTCTTGAGCCCCGCCTCGTGCCACGCCGGGCCAAATTCACCGCCGCCGCGAATATTGGCGACGACGAACGCGCCGCCCTTCTCGAGCCAGAGCTTGCCGGTGACCCCGCTGTAATGCGGCGTGTAGGAGACCTGAAACCCGCCGTAAGCGGTCATCAGCGTCGGCGTCGCGCCGGTAAGCTTCATGCCTGCGCGGTGGGTGATGAAGTAGGGCACCTTGGTGCCGTCCTTCGAGGTCGCCTCGAACTGTTCGGTTACCAGCCCGTCTGCCGCGAACCGGGCCGGGGTTTCCTTGATCTGGGCCGCAGTGCCGGCGGCGGCATCAACCTTCCACAAGGCTGTGGGCAGCAGATAGCTCTGCACCGAAACATAGGCGGTATTGGAGGTGGTGTCGCTGGAGACCATGCTGACCGCCGCGTTGTCGGGCAAGGGGAGCACGCTTTGCTGCCAGCCGCTGGGGGTGCGGGTGAAGCGCATCGCCCGTCCGCGCACGTTGTCGTAGACGGCGGCCAGCACGTGATCGCGCGTCACCGCAACCTCGTCAGCATCGGCAGACTGGCGCGGGCCCGGCGCGAAGATCAACTCGGGCGCGGCCTTGCCTGCGGGATCAACCGCGACCAGCGAGCCGGCGGAAATGGCTGGGCCTCCGCTCGGGTTCCAGTCCTCGTTGACCTGAAAGATCAGGCGGCCCTGCGTGAGGCCTGTCACCGTGCTCTTGCGCGGCACCGCGATGGGCGTGGTGCCCTGCGCCGTGACGCGGACAAATTCGGCCTCGAAGAAGGTGACCCCGCGCATGATGACGACTTCGCTATGGCCTGCGCCATCGGTGAAGGTGCGCGGAATGACAAAAACATCGTCGGGCTTGCCGCGAAACACTTCGGGGGCAGCGTCCAGCGGCTGCCCGCGCCGCACCCGCTTGACCACGAACGGATAGCCGCTTGCGGTCATGGTGCCTGCCCCCCAATCGCGCGCGGCGATCAGGCTGTCAGGCGTCTCCCAACTCACCCACTGCTTCGATTTGGGCAGCGCGAAGCCGCCATCGACGAAGCTGCGGGTCGCCATATCGAACTCGCGCTGCGTATTGGCGTCCTCGCCGCCGTCAGACAGGGCAATAAGGCAGCGCTTCTCGGCGAGCGGCTCGCAGTTGGCACCGCCCCAAACCCAGTTGGCCTTCTCAGCGGCAGAGAGTGCGTCGAGATCGAGCAGCGTCTGCCAGGCCGGCTCTGCCTTCTCGTAATCGGCCGGCGTGGTCATGCGCCACAGGCCGTGGACGTGGGCGCCATCCTGCCAGAGGTTGGCAACCTTCCCGCCGATCTGGCGCGGCATCGCGATGCGGTCGGTCGCTTCGGCGATCTTCAGCGCATCAGCCTCGAACCCGGCATAGCGCGGGTCCCGCTCCAGCACGCCCAGCGAGCGGGCGTTCTCCGCCTCCACCCACGCCATCGCGCGAGGCGAGTTGACCTCTTCCAGCCAGATATAGGGATCAGGCGCCTCAGCCACGGCTTGCGCCAGTACAGGACTGGCTGTGACGGCCAAGGCCGTCGCCGCGAAGAGGACGAAACGCTGCATGAAAGCACTCCCTGAAGACCATTGCGGCGACCCTACCGGCAGCCTTCCCGAGGTCAAGCAGCCCCGTTGCCAGCACGTGCTAATCCCAGTGCTCGATCTCGTCGCCCGATACGCAAGTCCATGGATGCATTCGCGTTTCGTAGACCGAGAAGCGCGGCGGGGGGAACGCGGGATCGGCAAAGGCGCCCACCGGCACGGCGGTCAAATCCGGCATGCTGGCGGAGGCGAAAGTCAGCGTCGCGCCGCAAGTCGGGCAGAAGCGGAAGGTCGCGGGCTTGCCGCTCTCGCCCACGCGGGTCCACTCGTGGAAGGTGCCGACGAGGCTTACCTGCTCGTGCGGCCAGCGCGCCTGCACCGCAAACGCACTGCCGCTGCGCTTCTGGCATTCGAGACAGTGGCACACCGAAACCCGCACCGGCTCGCCCGTGCAAGCCGCGGTCAGCTGGCCGCAGCGGCAGGTAGCGGTGCGTTCCGTCACTTCCCCGGCACGACCTTGAGCCGCCATGCCTTGCCAGGCACCAGATAGCGCTTGGCCAGCAGTTGCAGCCGCTCGGGCGTGATCGCGCTGTAGTCCGAGAGGATCGAGCGGATCTGGGTGAACTTCTCCGGTTCGAGCGCGCCGCCTTCAAGCTGGTACATGTAGAAGCCGTTGCCGGTGCTGGCGCGGGTAATCAGCTGCTTCATCGGCTCGGTCACGCGCGCGATTTCATCGGGCGTGGCGGGCGAGGCGGCAAGATCGGCGGCGATCTTGTCGGTCGCGGCGAAGAACGCCGTCAGATCGCCCGGACGCAGCTGGCTGGTGGCTGCGAGATAGCCGCCCGAAGGCAGATCGAGCGGCCAGTTCGACGAGACCTGCGGCGCGTAACTCGCGCCAATCTTCTCGCGCATGGCGTCGAACAGGCGATTGTTGAACACCTGCGAGAGCAGCTCGAGCTGACGCGCTTCATGGAAGCCCGTGCTGCCGCCACCGGTAGGCCATGCCACCAGCGCAGCGGCCGTATTGGCGTCACCGTGATGGTTCAGAGTCAGCGGATCGCCCACCGGTTCGGGAACCTTGGGCGCAAAACCGGTGGCCGGAAGCGGATCGCGCGGCGGGAGTGCGCCGAATGTCCGCTCAAGCGCGGCGACCGTTTCGTCGCGGTTGAAATCGCCGAAGATATCGACCTCGATCGGCCCCTGCCTGAGCAGCGCAGACCACACGCGGCGGAAGCCTTCGGGGTTCGCCTTCGCAAGTTCGGCCGGATTGGGCACGGCGTAGCGCGGATCGCCGTCCTTCAGCAGCCAGCCCACATCGCGCCCTAGCACCGAAGCCGCCGAGGCATTGGTCGATTCATAAGCCAGCCGCGCCGCAGCCTGCGCACGCACGACCGGGTTGGGATCCCAGCGCGGCATCGCGAGCTTGGCGGCGAAGAGATAGAGTTGATCGGCGAGATCCGCCGGGCGCGTATCGGCGCTGAACTTGAACGTCGTATCGTCGATATCGAAATCCAGGCTCAGCTTGCGGCCTGTCGCCAGCCGGTCAAGATCTTCGCGCCCCACGTTACCGAAGCCCGTGTCCATCAGCGCCGTCTGGCCCAGCGAGGCATAGACCGCGTCCTTGGGATCGATCACGGCATAGCCGCCGCCGAAGTGGATGCGCACGATCACGCGGCCCGGCTCCGCTTCGTTTGACCAGAGCAGCGCCTTGACGCCGTTGGAAAGCTCGATCCGCTCGATGCCAAGGAGGCTGGTCGTCTCGGCATTGGTGAGCTTGCCGGGCGTGCCGATCGGGGGCAGGTCCTTGAAGCTCAGCGAACTTGCCGCAAGGCGGCTACCCGAAGACGGCGCGACGGGTGCCAGCAGCGCGGTGCGCAAGTCTGCCTCGGTCCCATCGGAAGCCTTGGGCGTGATCATGACCGAGCGGACCACGGTGCCCTTGAACAGCGCCCGCGTGTGATCCAGCACCGCAGCCGGCGTGAACAGCGGGATCGACGAGCGGAAGATGCTGTAGACCGTGTCGGGGTTGGCGACCGTCTCGCGGATGTCGACCGCGTCGGTGATGTCATCGGCGAGTTTCGATCCGGCGAGGGTCTCCTGCGTTTCGACCGGCACCTTGAAGGCTACGTCGAACTCGGCCACTTCGCGGGCGATTTCCTCTTCGGTCGGCGGCGTTGCGAGCGCATCGGCGATAACGGCGCGGACGTCCTTGACCGCAGCTTTCCAGTCGTCGGTGAGCGGCGTCACCGTCACCAGTGTCGCATCGGCGGAGCGGCTGATGCGCTGCTGCTCGACCGAGGCGGCGAGATAGCTTCCGCCGGCGCGGGCGCGGCCTTCCAGCCGCCGGTTGATGATCGCAATGCCGAGGCGGTCGATCATCAGGCCCTGGTTGTAGACGATCGTATCGTTGACCTTGTGCCAGGGGCGCAGCACGGCATAGTTGAACACGCGCGGCAGGTCGGGTTCGACAAGAACCTTGGCATCGCCAACCGGGTTGGCCGGATCACCGCCGACCGGCGCCTTCGGGGCGCCGAAATCCGGCAGCGGCGGGCGCTTTCCG
Organism: Novosphingobium sediminis; assembly: GCF_007991615.1. Classification (GTDB taxonomy): domain Bacteria; phylum Pseudomonadota; class Alphaproteobacteria; order Sphingomonadales; family Sphingomonadaceae; genus Novosphingobium; species Novosphingobium sediminis. Next base: position 218,158 of record NZ_BJYR01000007.1, read on the forward strand.
GTGCCCTTCCACGTCCCGAACCACTGCTTGATCCGCGTAATCAGCGCCTGCGGATCGGCATCGCCCGCGACCACGATGACGGCATTGTCGGGCCGGTACCACGCATCATGGAAGGCCTTGACCTTTGCCGGAGTCGCGCCGTTCAGCGTTTCCTCGGTGCCGATCGGCGAACGGCTGCCCAGCGGCTGTCCGGCGAAGAACACACCGCGCGTGCCATCGAGAATGCGCGTCTGCGGACCTGAACGCTCGCGCATTTCCGCGAGCACGATCGGCACTTCGGTCTTCACGCCTACATCGGTGAAAATGGGCGCGGTAATCATGCCGGAAAGCAGGCGGAACGTCTCGTCGAGCTTGGCGGACGAAACGTCGGGAATGTCGAGCTTGTAGACGGTCTGCGTCGGGCTCGTCTCGGCATTGGTATCGCTGCCGAACGTCGCGCCGAGGCGCTGCCACGCCGGGATCGCCTCACCCGCCTTGAGGTATTTCGAATCGCGGAAGGTGAGATGCTCGATGAGGTGCGCATAACCGCGCTGAGGATCGGTCTCGTAGAGCGAGCCCGCATCGATCAGCATGCGCACCGAAATCTGGCCCGGCGGCACCCCGTTGTGGCGCACAGCATAGCGCAAGCCGTTGGGCAGAACGCCGAATATCCACGCCTTGTCCTGCGGCACGTCGCTGCCGCGATAGAGCCACGGCCCGGACCCGATTGCCGCCTTCGGGGCCGCTGCAGGCTTGGCAGGTGCTTTCGCAAGGACTGGCGAGGAAAGCCCGAGCAGACCGATCAGGACGGCGGAAACAACGGGAGCGAGAGCACGGGGCGTACGCGGGGCGAACCGGGACAGAAAAGCCATGCGCCCTGTATAGGGCGGCAAGAAATGAAGGACCAGTGAATTGGTCCCTCACCTCCTGCCGCAGCGCCGATCAGTTCTTCGGCTTGTCCGCTGCCGGAGCCGCCGGAGCTGCCTGAGCCGGGGCATCAGCACCCGCCTGCTGCTTCTGCACTTCGGCGCGCATCGCCGAGATTTCGGCTTCGGTCTTGAAGTCGACCAGTTCGACCTGGAAAACGAGATCCGCATTCGCCGGGATCGGCCCTGCACCCTTCTCGCCATAGCCGATGGCCGCAGGAATGCAGAAGCGCCACACGCTGCCCTTGCTCATCAGTTGCAGGCCTTCGGAAAAGCCCTTGATGACGCCGCCGGCCGGAAACGCCTGCGAGGTGTTCTGATCGAACACGGTGCCATTGGCGGCAAGGTAGCCGATGTAGTTGACAAGCACATAGTCCGACGCACCGGGCTTGGCGCCCTCGGCTGCCTTGAGCACGCGGGTTCCGAGGCCGGAGGCGGTCTTCGCGGTGCACACGCGCAGAGCAGCCGGGACTACCGGGTTCAGCGGCACAGGCAGGATTTCTGCCGCAGGGGCCGGCGCAGCTGCCACCGTTGCAGCCGAAGCGGGTACCCGCTTGGCGGCGGGCGCGGCAACAGCGGGTGCAGCGACCAGTGCGGCGATGGACAGGGAGAGGGCGATTCGGCTGAGGCCGCAGTGCGTGTTGTTCATGCCGCGCCCCATAAAGCACCGTCGTTGCACCTGCCAGCGCTGAACGTATGGCACCCAGGCCACCCTACGCATTTCCCTCTAAGGACTGCGAACGGACTGTGGATGGCGGACAGGCTATCCGATCTGCCATGGCGATTAGTGGCGATTACCCCTCCCCGGTCACGGTCAACGGCTACGTCTGCCGCAATTGCAGCGACGTGGACCGCGCCAAGCGCCATATCGATCCCGCCGATCCCGCAGCGGGCCCCTTCGGCGTCAATGGCAGCCACAAGCCGGGCAAGGCAGCCCAGCCCAAGAACCATTTTTCCGCCGAGGCCCGCAATGTCGATCGCCTCGAAGCGCTGTACCGTGATCGGCGCGCTGCCCCCGTCTCGCCCATCGCCGCCGCCTATGCCGGCGCACCACCTGCGCCAGGAGGGTCGCTTGTTTCCCGCAGCGCGTGAAACTGCTGCTCATTGAACCCTTGACCCCTCGCAAGTGCGGCCTACATGCTTGGGCATGTTCATCGAGACCGAAACCACCCCGAACCCCGCCACGCTGAAGTTTCTTCCGGGCGAGATCGTCATGGCCTCCGGCACGCGCGAGTTCACCTCGCCCGAAGCCGCTGCCGCATCGCCGCTGGCCGAAGCGCTGTTCGCGCTGGGTGACGTGACGGGCGTGCTCTACGGCCGTGACTTTATCGCGGTGACGATCGCACCCGGCTCAGAATGGGCACCGCTCAAGCCGCAGGTTCTGGCACTTCTGCTCGATCATTTCGTGGCGCAGGCGCCGCTCTTCACCGCAGCCGGTGCAGATTTCGTGGTTCCCGGTGAAGCGGACGACGACGTGGACTACGGCGATGATCCCGCCGACGCGGACATCGTCGACCAGATCAAGGACCTTATCGAAACGCGCGTGCGGCCTGCCGTGGCGAACGATGGCGGCGATATCACCTACCGCGGCTTCCGCGAGGGCGTGGTCTATCTCAAGATGCAGGGCGCCTGCTCGGGCTGCCCTTCTTCCACCGCAACGCTCAAGAACGGCATCGAACAGCTGCTCAAGCACTACGTGCCAGAGGTCAGCGAAGTCCGCGCCGCCTGATCCGCTTGTCCTGAAAGTCCTTCTGCATGTCCCAGCCGCTTGACGATGCCGCGCTCGATCAGGTGTTCCGCACCGCCCGCTCCTACAACGGCTTTCTCGACAAGCCGGTGAGCGAAGCGCAGCTCCACTCGATCTGGGAGCTGATGAAGATGGGGCCGACTTCGGCCAACCAGATGCCCGCGCGGCTTGTCTGGTGCACCAGCGACGAAGCCAAGGCAAAGCTCGCCGCCTGCGCCAGCGGCACAAATGGGCCGAAGATCCTTGCAGCGCCGGTCAGCGTGATCATCGGCATGGACCTCGATTTCCACGAACAGCTGCCGTGGCTGTTCCCTCACGCCGATGCAAAGAGCTGGTTCGCCGGCAACGACGCGCTGCGCGAAGCTTCGGCGATGCGCAATTCCACACTGCAGGGCGCCTACTTCATCGTCGCTGCGCGGATGCTCGGGCTCGACACCGGGCCGATGTCGGGCTTCAACAATGACGCGGTCGACGAGGCCTTCTTCGCGGGTACGCGGATCAAGTCCAACTTCATCTCGACGCTCGGCTATGGCGATCCGGCGACGATCTTCGCGCGCAGCCCCCGCCCCGATTTCGCCACCTTCAACACCCTGGCCTGAGGCGGTAAGCGCTTGCGGAGGCTGGTAATCGACAGCGCCACCGAGGCCTGTTCGGTTGCGCTGTTTGATGATGAGGAAATGGTTGCCGGCACCCACGCCATGTTGGGGCGCGGGCATGCCGAACAACTCGTGCCCATGATCGCCGCGCTACCCGGCAAGGGCCGCGCCGAAAGCATTGCGGTCAACTCCGGGCCCGGCAGCTTCACCGGCATTCGCGTAGGCCTCGCCGCGGCGCGTGCGCTGGCGCTGGCGTGGAGCGTGCCGCTCGAAGGCTATGCCTGCCTCGCCCTAGTCGGCGCGATGGCCCGCAGAGAACATCCGGGTTTGGCCATCGACGTAGTGATGAGCGGCGGGCACGGCGAGTGGTTCTTCCAACCTTTCGCGGCGGACGGCGCGCCACTCTCGGAATCCGCATCCCTGCTACCCGATGCCGTCGCGGCGCGCTCGCAGGCCTCCATCATCGTCGGCAGCCAGGCCGAAGCGCTCGCGGCGCGGCGCGGTGGTCAACCGGTGGCTCAGCCGCTTTGGCCCGATGCACGCGCCTTTGCCCTCCTCGGCCGCGATGCCCTGCGCCCCGATCCCGTTCCCCGCTATGGCCGTGCGCCCGATGCACGGCTTCCGGCGGCATGACGGCACCTGCCTGAAGCCCGCCACCATGAGCTTCGGCCCTTCAGACTGCGGCGACGATATCGACCGGATCATGGATGTCATGACCGGCGCCTTTGCGCCCGAGTACGGTGAGGCATGGAACCGCAGGCAGGTCTCTGATTCATTGTTGCTCACCGGAACCGGCTATTGCCTGATCGGCGCCGATGGAACGGTTGGTTCCACCAGCGAAGAACCGACCGCCGGTTTCGCCCTGACCCGATCAGTATTCGACGAGGAAGAACTGCTGCTCTTCGCAGTTCTGCCCCAGTACCGCGGCAAGGGCCTCGGCGCCGCGCTGCTGACCGAAGTGATCGCGCGCGCGCGCCAGCGCGGCATCCGGCGTCTTTTTCTGGAGATGCGCCGCAACAATCCAGCCGGCAAGTTGTACACCGGATTTGGGTTCCGGACTGTCGGTATACGGCCCGGCTACTACCGGACCGCGAGCGGTGAGCGCCTCGATGCGCTCAGCCAGGAACTGCACATTACGGATAACTAAGCATATTTACCTGCAACAGGTCCCGATTGTGAAGTTTCGTTCAGAAAAAGGACCGCTATGCTCCGGAACGGTTGTATCTGTGTTGCGCAAGCGTATATGCGGACCAGTCTACTCTGGACTCACTGAGCCTTGACTGGGCAAAAAACAAGATAACAACCGTAAAAGGTATGGGTACAATGAGTGAAATCGAAAACGATATGCGGGAAACGTTGATCACGTTGACATCGGACATCGTCGCAGCCCACGTGAGCAACAACAGCGTTGCGGTCAATGACCTGCCGGTCCTGATCAGCAATGTCTACAGCGCGCTTGCTGGCCTCAATCCCGCGCAACCGGCTGCAGAACCGGCCCCTGAACCTGCGGTATCTATCCGCGCTTCGGTCAAGAACGACCATATCGTTTGTCTGGAAGACGGCAAGAAGCTCAAGATGCTCAAGCGTCATCTTATGACGCGCTACAACATGACTCCGGATCAGTATCGCACCCGCTGGAACCTGCCGGCCGATTATCCGATGGTCGCACCGGCCTACGCGGAGAAGCGCCGCGAGCTGGCGAAGAAGATCGGACTCGGCCGCAAGCCTGCGCCCAAGCGCGGTCGCAGCGCCAAGGCCGCCGGCTGAACCGCTTGCAAATGGACTTGAACCAGCGAGGCGCCTGCACAGGGCCTCGCTGAGTTCATGTTTTCCCCGATCCGGGCTTGATCCCGCCCGCAAATCGACAGCGCACCGGTTGAAGAATTGGCGCAGCAAACTATGCTGCGCGCAACCTAACCGGGATGGGCGCACTCTTGCATCAGGCAATCGACATTGAGGCGCTTTGCGCAGAGCGGGGTCTGAGGATCACCGAGCAGCGACGCGTCATCGCGCAAGTGCTCTCGGAAAGCACTGACCACCCGGATGTCGAGAAGCTGCACGAACGCGCCTCGGCCCGTGATCCGCGCATTTCCATCGCTACGGTCTACCGCACGGTCCGCCTGTTCGAAGAAGCCGGCATCCTCGACCGCCACGATTTCGGCGATGGCCGCGCCCGCTACGAGGCGACGCCCGAAGCTCACCACGACCACCTCATCGACGTCGAGACCGGCAAGGTCATTGAGTTCGTCGATCCTGAACTCGAGGCGTTGCAGCGCCAGATCGCCGAACGTCTCGGCTACCGCCTCGTCGACCACCGCATGGAGCTCTATGGTGTCAAGTCTGATCGCGAGGCGTAGGGCCCGCCGCATGGTAGGGCCGGAACGCGGCGCCCCCATCACATGGATGGGCTGGATGCGCATTTGCCTGCGCGGCGTGGCATTGGTGCTGTTGATGCTGATCTGCGTGCCGCTGCACTACCTCTACCGCATCGTGCACTATGGCTCACCCTTCCCCAAGCTGTTCCTGTTTGGCGCCGCGCGCATCATCGGCGCTCGCGTGCGGGTCCACGGCGTGCCGCTGAAGCGCGACGTGTTCTACATCTCGAACCACCTTTCGTGGGTTGATATTCTTGCGCTTGGCGGTGCAAGCGGCACGGCCTTCGTCGCCAAGGCCGAACTTTCGCAGGCCCCGATCGTTGGCTGGCTGGCGCGGATCAACCGCACCGTGTTCGTCAGCCGCGAAGACCGCATGGGCGTGGCCGATCAGATCAACCGCCTCAAGGAAGCGCTGGCCGACAATTGGTCGATCACCGTGTTCCCCGAAGGCACCTGCACCGACGGCCGCTCGCTGCTGCCGTTCAAGACCTCGATGCTGCGCGTGCTTGAGCCGCCGCCGCCGGGCGTGATGGTGCAGCCGGTCGTGCTCGATTACGGCCGCGTAGCCGAATGGATCGGCTGGATCGGCACCGAAGACGGCGTTTCCAACGGCAAGCGCATCCTCTCGCGCCGGGGTTCGTTCCGGCTTGAGGTGCATTTCCTCGAACCGTTCGACCCGCAGGGTCTTGCTGGGCGCAAGGCGATTGCCGCCGAGGCACGCCGCCGGATCGAGCCCGCGCTCGAAGCCGCGCTGGGTGAGCCGCTGCGGCCCTTCGCCTTCGATGTCGCTCCCGTGCGCTACGAAGCATCGAAGAACGCGGCGTGAAGCTGAACCTGAAACCGGGCATGGCACAACGCCCGCGCCAGGTGGTCGACAAGCTGGCGAACGCCGTGCGCCGCAAGATCAATCTCGGGAAATTTCATCTTCGCGGCAAACCGGTCCCGCTGCGCAAGGGCCCGCCTGAAGCCTTGCTCGGCTTTGGCCGGTTCGTGGCCAATCCGCGGCGGTTTGGCGGCTTCGTCAGTGGCCCGGCGCTCGCCGCCGCGATCACGGCAGAGATCGATCCTGCCGCCGGCCCCGTGCTCGAACTTGGCCCCGGCACAGGCGTATTCACCCGCGCTCTGCTTGCGCGCGGCGTGGCGGAGCGCGATCTGGTGCTGGTGGAACTCGATCAGAAGCTGGCCGCGCGGCTGCGCATCGCTTTCCCTCAAGCCCTTGTCCTGTGCTGCAAGGCCGGAAGCGTCACGGCAGAAATGCTCGAAGGCCGCCGTCCGGCCGCCGTGGTCAGCGGATTGCCGCTGCTCAACTTCCCGGATGAGGAGGTGGAGCGCATCATCACGGCCACCTTTGCGGTCTGCACGTCGGATACGGCGCTTTACCAGTTCACCTACGGCCCCAAGTGCCCGGTCAACAAGGATATCAGGGCGCGGCTCGGTCTGACCGCCCAGCGCACCACGCGCATCTGGCGCAACGTGCCGCCAGCTTCGGTGTACCGCATCATCCGTAACTGACGGCACCCGCGCGCGGCGGGTCAGCCCTGCTGCCGCCGCCGGCCCTGTTCGCCTTGCTGCGCGATATGGCAGCGGCCGCGATCGTATTCGCCAACCGTGCGGATCACATCCGCCCCCTGCGGTTCGACTCGCCGCCCTGTGGCAATGCCGGAGAGTACGCGCGCGACCAGCGTATCGAGCTGCGTAACCAGATAGCAGGCCACATCGGGTTCGGCATGGCTGTTGCCGACGCCGCTATCGTCGGTGAGGAAAATATAGCGCCCCTGCGTCAGCGCGGCCATCGAACGCATGACATATTGCGCGCTGTCTTCCACCCCGCTCGCAGCGACAGGCACGATCTGGACGCCTCGGCTGCGCAGCACCTGCGTCGCATCCAGCGTGGCGCCGATCGCATCCTCGTGCGGCGGGGCATCGGTCACGAGCAGCACGGCCTTTGCTGCGTCCGGGCGCCACTGCAGGCGGCCTGCTTCTGCCACAGCGCGGTCCATCGCCTCGGGCGCATCGCCGCCGCCATTGGCATCCTGCCGCGCAAGCAGCGTGCGGATCGATCCGATGTTTTCGGTCAGCGGTGTGGACTGGACCACATAGTCATCGCCCTGATCGCGGTAGAGCACCACGCCGATGCGCAGATCGAGCTGGCCAGCATTGCGCTTGAGCCGCGCGACAATCGTGTCGAGCTCGGCCTGGATATACTCCATCTCGTCGCCCATGCTGCCGGTGGTGTCGATCACCAAGGCCAGATCCATCGCGCGCGGCGCAGCGGCAAGGCCAGGTAGCGTGACGTTGACCAGCCGGCCGGCGGACAGCGCGAAGGGCTTGCGCGCAAAGCCGGCGCTGCCGTTGACGCTTACCGTGGTCTGCTGCGGGATGCGGTCCGCGCGCGGATAGAACGAGGCCGTCCCGTCCGCTGCCGTGACAAGGCGGAGCGGCGCGCCGGGGCGGCCGACCTCGGTTGTTGCAAACGGCACTGGCCGTCCCCGCGCATCGACCACGCGGATCACGACCCGGCTGCGCGTATCGTAGAATGGCAGCGACTGACCGCTCGCTTGCAGGAAGCGTCCGGCATAGGCGGCATACTGCACAGGGTTGAGCAAATCATCCACGTCACCGGCAGTGAGCAGGCCCGATTGCGGCTGGACGGAACTGCGCGGCATGGCAGGCGGCTCGGTCACCACTGGCGGCGGGGCGACCGGTTCGGTCAACGTCGTCTCGGTCTTGCCGCTGACGACTCCGGCGACATTCCATTCCGATTTCTTAGTGACCGCGCGGACTGCCGCAGGAGACGGCGCATCTTCCGCGGCGATATCTGGCAAGGGAACCGAATGCGAAGCACCGGACGCTTCCGGCGCCTTCTCGCTGCAAGCGGCAAGCGCCAGCAAGCTGCCCCCCAGGATGAACGTGGAAACGCTGCGAGCAACGACACGACGACGCATGGGCAGACCTCCCTATGGGGTCCGTTAAATCTCTACTTATTTACTTTGGATTGCAAGGCGGATTTTGCACGCGCCGCCGACCATCACGTCCGAAGCGGTTGCTGCAGCAGCTCACATGACCCGAAAAGTACTTTCATCTCTATGCCTTGCAATGCCTACTGCCCCGCCGGTGCGGTCCCATCAGCGGGGAAGCGGAACAGGTAGTACGGCGCCTTTTCGCGCATGTGCGCCTTCGATTGCATCATCACGTCGGGGATGTCGCTGTCAGCCACGTAGATCATGTTGTTCGGGCCGAAGCTCAGTCCATCGGGCCAGCGCATCCTCGGATGGCCGGCGAGTGCAGTGAGCTTCCGGTCCGGCCCGAGCTTCCACACGATCCCATCCTCGATGCCCGTAAGGTAGATGCTGCCTTCGTTATCGATGGTGAGGCCATCGGCCTGCGGGCGCTCGGCATAAGGCTCGACACGGGCGGCGAGTTCTGACGGCGAGAGGCTCTCGTTATTGAGGTCCGCCACCCGCACGCGCGAAAGCATCCTGCCGGACATCGGCCCGATATAGAGCCAAGTCCCCTGCCGATCGACCGCGATGGGATCGAAGCCCGGGTGGAACCAGAACAGGCTGCTGCCGAGTGGCTGCATCAACCGCCCCTGCGCCCGCACGGCATAAGGTCCGGGCATGATCGCGGGGTGGCGATCGAGCACGCGGCGCGCCTTGCCCGTCTCGCTATCCAGCACGATCAGGCCCGGATGCCCGCTGAACACGCCGATATCGGCAATATAGATCATCCGCCCCGCCGCATCGATCTGCATGTCCTGTACATAGGAGCCAATGCCGGCGACCGAGCGCGGGAGCCAGATCTGCTTGATCGGCTTGTTGGTGCCCAGATCGACCGCCACCAACCGCGCGCCGAACAGGCCATGTTCGCCGTGGTCGATGCTCCAGAGACGGTTCCGGCTGTCGATGCGAATGTTGAACACCGCACCGTAGGAAGGCTTGCTGCGGTCTCCGCGTTGCATCTCCAGGTTCGGATAAGGAACGGGCCTGCCGTTCACCAGTTCGAGCACTTTGATCGCGGGGTGCCCCTCGGCGTGGTAGGTGAAGAACACGCGGCCCGTGGCCGAGACGGCGATGTTGCCGGGCGGTTCGGGCAGGGTTGCGATAAGTTCAGCCTTCAGGCGCGGCTTGGGATCGCCGATGCGCGGGAACGGCTGACCGGTGCCGCCATAATTCGCAAAGAACCAAGCGACGAATGCGGCGAGCAGAACGCCGACCACGACAGCGATGCGAAGGAGGTTTCGAACCATCGGGCGGTCATCCGGTTTGCAGGAGAACGATTCTTACGATATGAACGTTGTTATGCTTATTCGTTCAGTTATGCAAGGAGCGCTCAGCCCGGTCCGCGCGGCGCGCCGCGAGCGGTTGCTTGATGCCGCAGAAACACTGTTTGTCTGGCAAGGCTTCCGCGCCACCTCCATCGAGGGCATCGCCGAAGCGGCAGGCATGTCGAAAGTGACGCTCTACGGCTATTTCCGCGACAAGGAGGCGGTGTTCATCGCGGTGGCAGAACGGATCGCGGACACAATGGCAAGCGCGGTCGAGGCCGCGCTGGAGGGCGAAACCCCCTTCCCCGCACCATTGGCCGCCGCGCTGATTGCCAAGCACCGCATCGTGCTGGACCGCGTGCAGCGCTCCGCCTTCGCCAGTGAACTGTTCGAAGCTAAGGCGGCGCATGTCACGCGCCGCTTCAAGGCTCTTGATGAGGCCATCCTGCGCGGGCTGGCACAGGCCTTGGTACGCGAGGGGACGCCCCACGCCGACGCGGAGGAATCCGCGCAGCTGTTGTTCTGCGCCGCAAACGGCATCGCCAATCGCGCCGCCGATGCCGATGTGCTCGCCGCACGGATCGAGCGGCTGGTGCACGCGGTCGTGGCCACCTAGCCCCCTTCTATCCCGCCGCGATTTGGCGTAAGCGCCCGCGATGACCGCGACCCCGCCCCGCACTTTCCAAGTCAAGAGCTTCGGCTGCCAGATGAACGTCTATGACGGCGAGCGCATGGCCGAGCTGCTCGCCGCCGAAGGCATGCGCGCGGCAGACGAAGGCGCTGCGGCCGATCTCGTCGTGCTCAACACCTGCCACATCCGCGAGAAGGCGACCGAGAAGGTCTACTCGGACATCGGCCGCATCGTGAAGGACGGGCGCGCGCAAGGGACGGTGCCGTTGATCGCGGTCGCCGGCTGCGTGGCGCAGGCGGAGGGCGAGGAAATCATGGCGCGGGCCCCTTCGGTGCGCGTCGTCGTCGGCCCGCAGGCCTATCACCGCCTGCCCGCGATGGTCGCCGAAGCCGCTGCCGGTGGACGCGCGACAGAAACCGACATGCCGGCGGAAGCCAAATTCGCCGCGCTCCCCAAACGCCGCAAGGTGGGGGCATCCGCCTTCCTCACCGTGCAGGAAGGTTGCGACAAGTTCTGCACCTATTGCGTGGTGCCCTACACACGCGGAGCGGAGCTTTCGCGCCCTTATGCCGATCTCGTAAGCGAGGCCCGCGCTCTGGTTGAAGGCGGCGCGCGCGAGATCACGCTGCTGGGGCAGAACGTGAATGCGTGGGCGGGCGAGGACGAACGCGGTCGCCGCGTCGGCTTGGCGGGGCTCGCCGAGGAACTCGCGAAGATCGAGGAACTGGCGCGCATCCGCTACACGACCAGCCACCCCACCGACATGGACGATGCGCTGATCGAAGCGCATGGCAGCAATGCCAAACTCATGCCGTTCCTCCACCTGCCGGTGCAATCGGGCAGCGACCGTGTGCTGAAAGCCATGAACCGCAGCCACACCGCCGCGAGCTATCTGCGCATTCTGGAACGCGTGCGCGCCGCGCGGCCGGACATCGCGCTCTCGGGCGATTTCATCGTCGGCTTTCCGGGCGAGACCGAGGCCGAGTTCGAGGAAACGCTGCAGATCATCGCCGAAGCCCGCTATGCGCAGGCCTTCAGCTTCAAGTATTCGCCCCGCCCCGGCACGCCGGCCGCCACGATGGACGGCCAGATCGCGCCGGAGGTCATGGACGAACGCCTGCAGCGCCTGATTGCGGCGCTCCAGCGTGATAGCCTTGCGTTCAACAAGGCCAGCGTCGGCAAGCGCTGCGAAGTGCTGGTCGAGCGCAAGGGCCGCCATGCCGGGCAGTGGCTCGGCAAATCGCCCTGGCTGCAATCGGTGCACTTCACCGGAGACGTGGCGATGGGTGATCTCGTCGAGGTGGACCTTGTCGAGGCCGGCCCCAACTCTCTCGGCGGCCAGTTGGTGGCGCGCGCCGCCGCCTGAGCAGCGGCGCGGCCTCACAGATCAACCGTGGTGGTGGCGATGCCAAGCCCGGGCGCGTGCGACGCGGGCACGGTGGAGCTGGCGCTGATCGCGGTGCAGTTCGCGGCGGTCATGGCGAAGCTCGCGGCGGTCTTCGCGCACTTCATGGCGCTCACGCACCACTTCGCGGTGAATGGCATGGGGCCCGGCGTGGCCGACAGCTGGGCCGATCTGCGCCTGAGCCAGAGCCGGAGTCAGCGCGAGGAACGCGGCAGCGAGCAGGAACTTGCGCATGGGATTCTCCTTCAAACGGGATCGCTTGCCTGCGACCACGGGTAAACAATGCCTTGTGCAGCCTGAACCGGCAGAGAACAGCGCCGTAAGGCAGGTGTTATCTTGGTCGCAATTTGTCGCAAGGATCGCCCCGACCGCCACAAGGCGGTGCAAATCATGCAATTTCCACCCCGCCTGTCTTGCGCCTGTCGCATGGGTGCCTAATCTGGGGGCAGCTATCCTGAAAGGAGCGCATGGCCCGCAAGTTTTCCCGCTCGCATGAAGAAGGTCCCCGCAGCGAATGGCAGGGCACCTTCCGCAACGATCCGCATAAAGGCGATGCCGCCCGCAGCGACCAGCGGCGACGCGCCCGGATAGAGATCGCCTTCGAAGAGCAGACCGTGCTCGGCGCACTGTTTGGCCAGTTCGACCAGAATCTGGTGCAGATCGAAAACCGCATGGGCGTGTATATTTCGGCGCGCGGCAACAAGGCGGTGATCGAGGGACCGGACGATGCAGTGGCCCGCGCGCGCGATGTGCTGAAAGGCATGCACCAGCGCCTGCTGGCCGGGCACGAAGTCGATGCCGGCGCGGTCGAATCGCTCATCATGATGTCGAACGAGCCGACGCTGGAGGGCATCCTCTCCGGCGCTCCGGACGGCGCGCCGCCGATCATGATCCGCACGCGCAAGAAAACCATTGTCCCGCGCTCGGCCAAGCAGATCGAATACATGCGGGCATTGGTGCGTGATGACGTGATCTTCGCGCTCGGCCCGGCCGGCACGGGCAAAACCTACCTCGCCGTGGCGCAAGCCGTCGCGCAGCTCATCAGCGGCAGCGTACAGCGTCTGATCCTCTCGCGCCCGGCAGTGGAAGCGGGCGAGCGGCTCGGCTTCCTTCCCGGCGACATGAAGGAGAAGGTCGATCCCTATCTCCGCCCGCTCTACGATGCGCTGTATGATTGCATGCCGCCCGAGCAGGTCGAACGGAGGCTGGCCTCGGGCGAGATCGAGATCGCCCCGATTGCCTTCATGCGCGGGCGCACGCTGGCGGATGCGTTCGTCATCCTCGACGAGGCGCAGAACACCACGCCGATGCAGATGAAGATGTTCCTCACCCGTTTCGGCCAGAACAGCCGCATGGTGATCTGCGGCGATCCCAAGCAGACCGACCTGCCCGGCGGAACGGCTGCGAGCGGACTGAACGACGCGGTAAACCGGCTCTCGGGTGTCGAGGGCATCGGCATGGTGAAGTTTGGCGTGGCAGACGTGGTGCGCCACCCGATCGTCGGCCGGATCGTCGAGGCTTACGAGGGCAAGGACGGGTGAGCACAAAGCCTGCCCACGCGCCAATATCCTTCGACAAGCTCAGGATGAGCGGAGTCTAGTTTGTACAAATTGCAAAAAGAACCGCTCGTGCTGAGCTTGTCGAAGCACCTCACGCAGTGCCCGCCACGATGAGCGCGCCCACCCTCGAGCTCGATATCGATCCTGTCTGGCCTTCCTCCACAGACTGGGAAGATCTCGCCGCGCGCGCGGCGGAGGCAGCCGGTGCCGTTGCGCCCGAACTCGCGCACGAACACCTGCTCGTCAGCCTTGTCATGGCCGATGACGAGGAAGTCCACGCGCTCAACAAGCAGTGGCGCGCCAAGGACAAGCCGACCAATGTGCTGTCCTTCCCGATGCTGTCCCGCGAGGAAGTGCTGGCCGCCGCCGCCGCGCCTGATGCGCCGGGTATGCTGGGCGATCTGATCCTCGCTCACGGTGTCTGCACGCGCGAGGCGGCGGAAAAGGGCATCGCGGTAGAGGCCCATGCTTCCCATCTCATCGTCCATGGACTGCTCCATCTCGCCGGCTACGATCACGAGACCGGCGAGGATGACGCTGCGGAAATGGAGGCTCTGGAGACAAAGGCGCTTGCGCTGATAGGCCTCGCAGACCCATATGCGGCGCATTAGCAGCGCAGGAGTTGGGACAAGTGCCTGAAGTGGGCGGGTCTGGCGGCGAGAGCCGATCGGGCGACGGGGACAGTAGCGGCGCGCTGTGGCGCGCGCTCAAGGGGTTCTTTCGGGGGCCGGATAACGACCAGTCGCTGCGTGCGCAGATCGAGGAAGCGATCGAAGAGCACGAAGGCGACGCAGGCGGCAGCAACGGCGCAGACGGCGATCTCCTGCCGCTTGAGCGCCAGATGCTCAAGAACCTGCTCCATTTCAGCGAGAACGACGCTGACGACGTGGCCATTCCGCGCGGCGAGATTGTGGCGATCCCGGCTGCCGCGACCTTCGAGGAAGTGGTGAGCGCCTTTGCCGAGCATGGCCACAGCCGCCTGCCGGTCTATGGCGACTCGCTCGATGAAGTCGTCGGCATGCTTCACGTGAAGGACCTGTTTCCGATCGTCGCGGGCATGGCGCTGTCCGGCAAGGGGCCGCCGAAGGACTGGACCGGCCTGATGCGCCAGCCGCTGTTCGTGCCGCAGGCGCGCGGCGCATTGGATGTGCTGGTCGACATGCGCTCCAGCCGTACGCATCTGGCTATCGTGATCGATGAATATTCGGGCACCGACGGCATCATCACCATCGAGGACCTCGTCGAGGAGATCGTCGGCGAGATCGAGGACGAGCACGACGACGCGCCGCAGGACCTGATGCGCCAGATCGACGAACTGACCTGGGAAGCGGACGCCCGCGTCGAGCTTGACGATGTGGGTGAACGCATCGATCCCCGGCTTGCGCTGGTGGACGAGGACGTGGATACTCTGGGCGGGCTCGCGGTCGTGCTGGCGGGGGAAGTCCCGCCAGTAGGCCGCGTGCTGGAACATGACAGCGGGTGGCGGATCGAGGTGACGGCAGGGGATGAGCGCAGGCTCACCCGGCTGCGGCTCCACGCACCCGTGCCCGAGAGTGCCGAGGAAGACTGAGTTTCAATGATTCGCCGCCTGCCCCCGCTGCGCTCGCTCGAAGCGTTCATCCGCGTCGTGCGGACAGGCTCGGCCAAGACGGCGGCGGCGGAACTGGCGCTGAGCCCGTCCGCCCTCTCGCGCCGATTGGGCGCGCTGGAGGAATTCATCGGCAAGCCGGTGTTCGAGCGCAAGCACCAGTTGCTCAAGCTGACCGAGGAAGGCCAGCAACTCTACGATGCCGTCGCGCCCTTGATCGACGAGATGGCCGACCGCATCGACCGCCTTATCGATACCGGTCAGGTCCTGCGCCTGCGGCTCGGGGTGCTGCCCTTGTTCGGCAGCCAGCGCCTGTTCCCGCGCCTTGGCGAACTGAGGAAGCTGCACCCGCAGCTGCACATCGACATCGACAGCTCGACTGCCGCCGAGACCAAGCTGGGCGACACGATCGACGCGGCAATCATCCTGTCTGAAGGCCCGGACGGCACGCTCCATTCGGTGCGGCTGGATCACAACCGCGTCTATGCCATCGCCACGCCCGAAATTGTGGCGGAAGTCGGCCCACGGCCGGACCTTGCGAAGCTCAACAAGCAGACCTTCCTCGTTCACAACGACCTGCCGATGAGCTTCGAGGCGTGGAAGCGCACGCTCCATCTGGAAGCGCTCCAGCCCGCCGCCATCGACCATTTCGATTCCGGCCAGCTGATTCTCGAGGCCGCCGCGCAGGGCCTTGGCATCGCGATCATGCACGATGACCACTACAAGCGCAGCCACGATCCGCGCGTGGCCCGGCTCTACGACATCGAAGTCGACAGCCCCTATTCCTACTGGTTCGTATGCCGCCCCCGCGCGCTGCAATCGCGCCCGGTGCGGCTGTTCCACGACTGGATGATCAAGGCAGGGCTGTAGCGCCCGTCAAAGCACGACGCGGTACTGCACGAAGCCCGAGCGCTCGGCGACCTTGTCGTAGAGCTTCATCGCGTCGGTGTTGGTTTCGTGTGTCAGCCAATAGAGCCGTGAGGCGCCCGCCGCTTCGGCCTCGCTACGGACGTGGGCAATAAGGGCCCGGCCAACGCCGACGCCGCGCACGTCAGGTTCGGCGAAAAGATCCTGCAGGTAGCAGTACGGGCCATCGGTCCAGGTCGAGCGGTGGAAGATCCAATGGACCAGCCCGACGGCGCGGTCGCCCTGCCAGGCCAGCATCGCGTGCATCGGCTCGGCGGGGTCGTGGAGCCGCGCCCAGGTGATATCTGTCACCCGGGCGGGAATCTCCGCTTTGTAGAAGCGCTGGTAGCCTTGCCAGAGGTGCTCCCAAGCGGCGCGATCAGCCGCGCCGGGGACCCTGAGTTCCAGCGCCATGCCGTCAGCCCGCGACGATCGCAGCCTTGTGGATCACACCCGGCTTTGCCGGCGGCTCGCCCTTGGGCAGCGCGTCGACGTGTTCCATGCCGCTCTCGACTTCGCCCCACACGGTGTACTGCTTGTCGAGGAAGCGCGCATCGTCGAAGCAGATGAAGAACTGGCTGTTGGCCGAGTGCGGATAGCTGGTGCGGGCCATCGAGCAGACGCCGCGCACGTGGGGGGCATCGTTGAATTCGGCCTTGAGGTCGGGCTTCGAGGAGCCGCCCATGCCGGTGCCCTGCGGACAGCCACCCTGAGCCATGAAGCCCGGGATCACGCGGTGGAACTTCACGCCGTCGTAGAAACCTTCGCCGACCAGTTCCTTGATGCGTTCCACATGGCCCGGCGCGAGGTCGGGCCGCAGGTTGATCACAACATCACCGCCATCGAGCGTGAGAACCAGTTTTTCGTTCGCCATGGTCATCAAATCCCTTCTGTGTGGCGCCAGCCTATAATCTCTTGCCCGCTAATGTATACCTCTAGAGGTTGCTTTTGCGCGCCCCTTGCGTATCGCCTCACGCCATGGCGCGCGATGAAGACCTGCACGACTCCGCCCTGTCGGATGGCGGCTCCGTGATGACGGAGACGGCGAGCGTGCACGAGCAGCCCGAGCCCCCGCACGTTGAATTGGCGCGCAACGCCGAGAGCCTCGACGACGAGGACAACACGCTGCGCCCCTCGTTCATCCGCCGCGTGACCGAAGCGCTCGACGCGGACGATCAGGAGACCGTCTACAACCTCGTCGAACCGCTCCACCCGGCCGACGTGGCCGACTTGTTCGAGCTGATCGGACCGGACTACCGCGTCGATCTTGCCCGCGCGATCAACGACCTGCTCGGCTCCGAAGTCATTGCCGAGCTCAACGACTATGTCCGCGACGATCTCGTCGAGGAGCTCGATCCCGATGAAGTCGCCGAACTCGCCGGCGACATGGAAACCGACGACGCCGTCGCGCTGATCCAGGACCTCGACGAGGAGGACCAGCAGGCCGTCCTCGCCGAGATGGAGCCGGAAGACCGCGCCGCCATCGAAAGCGCGCTGGCCTATCCGGAGGACTCCGCCGGCCGCATCATGAGCCGCGACGTGATCGCGGTGCCGGAACACATGACGGTCGGCGATCTCATCGACTACATGCGCGAGGAGCAGGACCTCGCGACCGAGTTCTGGGAAGTGTTCATCGTCGATCCCAAGCATCGGCCGATCGGCACCTGCGCGCTCTCGTGGATCCTGCGGACCCCGCGTTCCATCGCGCTGACCGATGTGATGAAGCGGGACCAGACGCTGATCCCGGTGACGATGGATCAGGAAGAAGTCGCGCTGCGCTTCCAGAAGTACGCGCTGATTTCCGCCGCCGTGGTCGACGAAAGCGGCCGGCTCGTTGGCCAGATCACCGTCGACGACGTGGTCCACATCATTCAGGAAGAGGCGAGCGAGGACATCCTGCGCCTGTCCGGTGCGGGCGACGGCGACATCAACGAGCCGATCCACCTGACCGTGCGCACGCGGCTTTCGTGGCTGGTGGTGAACCTTGGCACCGCGATCATCGCCTCCTCGGTGGTCGGCATGTTCCAAGGCGCGATTGCCAGGCTGGCGCTGCTCGCGGTGCTGATGCCGATCGTTTCGGGCATGGGCGGCAATGCGGGGACGCAGACGCTGGCAGTGGTTGTGCGCGCCATCGCGACCAACCAGCTGACCAGTTCCAATACCATCCGCATGATCCTGCGCGAGTTTCGCATCGCGCTCGCCAATGGGCTCTCGCTCGGCGTGCTGATCGGCACCGGCACTGCGCTGCTGTTCCAGAACCCGCTGCTGGGCGGCGTGATCGGCGCGGCGATGGTGATCAACAACCTCGTGGCGGGGCTGGCCGGGATCATGGTTCCCGTCACGCTCGACCGGCTGAAAGTCGATCCGGCGGTATCCTCCGCCGTCTTCGTGACCATGGCGACCGACGTGATGGGCTTCTTCTCCTTCCTCGGCCTCGCCGTGCTCAGCGGGCTGGCCTGACAGACCCCTATGCCTCTCCACATGACCAAGGTCGCCTACGGGGCGACATCGTTCGAAGACCTCCACAGCTGGTTCAAGACGCGCGGCGACAAGGCGCGGCTGACGACGCGGTATCTGCCCAAACGCCATGAAGAGATGATCGGCGGCTCGCTCTACTGGATCTTCAAGCACCAGTTGGTGGCGCGCAGCGAGATCCTCGGCTTCGAGGAAGCTGAAGGCGGGCGGACCCATATCGTGATCTCGACCAAGCTGATCGACGTCCACCCCAAGCCCAAGCGCGCGCATCAGGGCTGGCGGTATCTGGAGGCCGATGATGCCCCCGCCGATCTGGCGGATGGCGAGAGCGCCGAGGTGCTGCCGCCGAGCCTTGCGGGCGAACTGGCGAAGCTGGGGCTGGCCTGACGATCTGGTGGCGCAGGCCTCAAGAGGCTGCAAGTTGACACGGTTGACACGGTCCTGAGCGAAAACTCCAAGGCCCGGGCGCGCCCGGTTGGGACACCCGGCAAGGGCCCGAAGCGGCGCATTTGTGGGGATTCGGAATGCCATCCCCAGCTTATGCCGAAACGGAGCGGCTGTAGGACAGCGCTTAATAAATAACAGACGCGTCTGTTATTTATTGCAGAGCAACGGACGCGCTTGATCTCCGCCTTCGCGGGGATGACGAAAATGTCCGGGGCTGAAAAGCCCAAAGCCCGGACCTCTCCATTTGGTTATCGATAATAAGTCTGATAAATCAGGTTTCGAACTCTGGCCCGCGCTCGCGCGCAATCGACAAAGGACCTGCCCGATGACCTTCGACCGCCGCACCGCAATGGGGATCGGGGCTGCAAGCCTTGCCGCGCTGGCCGTGCCCGGCCTTGCAGCGCCTGCGGGTTCGCGGTTTCAGGTGAAGGGGAATGACTTCCTGCTGGATGGCAAGCCGTTCCAGATCCTTGCCGGCGAGATGCACTACCCGCGCATTCCGCGCGCGCTGTGGCGCGACCGGCTGCGCAAGATGCGCGCGCTCGGGTTCAACACGCTGAGCGCCTATGTGTTCTGGAACATCCACGAGCAGGCGCCCGGCACTTTTGATTTCAGCGATAACCTCGATGTCGCCGCGTGGGTGCGCATGGCGCAGGAGGAAGGGCTGTTCGTGCTGCTGCGCCCGGGCCCCTATGTCTGCGCGGAATGGGATGGCGGCGGCCTGCCGGCGTGGCTGCTTGCTGACAGCACTGCGCCGGTGCGCAGCTTCGATCCCCGGTTCATGAAGCCATCGGCCCGCTGGCTGAAACGGCTTGGCGCGGAACTGGCGGCGCTCGAGATCGACCGCGGTGGGCCGATCATCATGACGCAGATCGAAAACGAATACGGGGCTTTTGGCAGCGATCAGAAGTATCTCGCCGCGCTGCGCGATGCGACCCGCGCCGCCGGTTTTACGGGCCAGCTCTACACGGTCGACGGCGCATCGGTGCTTGAGAAGAGCGTGATACCGGGCATTCCTTCGGGCATCAACTTCGGCACGTTTACCGCCAATGAGGCCGAACGCGCGTTCAAGGAGCGCGCCGACAAGGGCTTTACCGGCCCCGATTTCTGCTCCGAATTCTGGGCGGGCTGGTTCAATCACTGGCACGAGACACAGGCCGCAACGACGACCGAAAATCTCATCGCCAACCTCAAGTGGATGCTCGACCGCAAGATGTCGGTGAGCTTCTACATGTTTCACGGCGGCACCTCGTTCGGGACCTGGGCGGGCGCCAACCTCGACGTTGAGAAGAACGTCTACGAGCCCGATATCTCAAGCTACGATTACGATGCGCTGCTCGATGAGGCTGGGCGGCCGACCGCCAAGTATGCGGCGGTGCGCAAGCTGCTGGCGGACTATCTTCCGGCAGACCGCTTCGGCGAATTGCCCGCCCCCGAAAAAGCGCTGACGGTCGCCCCCTTTGCGCTTGGCGAGGTGGCACCGGTTTCGCAACTGCTGGGCGAGGCGCGGCTGGCTGATGACCCGCTGACGCTGGAAGGCTGCGGACGCATGGCGGGGATGATGCTCTATCGGCATCGTCTGCGCAAAGCGACAGCGGGGCAGCTCAGCCTGACCGAAGTGCGGGATCTGGCGCTGGTGAGCATCGACGGCAAGCCCGCCGCGACCCTCGACCGCCGCCGAGGCGACAAGGGCTTCATGATCGACGCGCCGGCAGGGGCGACGATCGAAGTGCTGGTCGATGCGATGGGCCATTCCAACTATGGCAAGGGCCTCGGCAAGGATCAGAAGGGGCTGATCGGCCCGGTCGCCGTGAACGGAGCGCCGCTGAAGGGGTGGGAACACCGCCCGGTGCTGCTGGAGGACGTGGCAAAGCTGCGGTTTGCGGCGCGACGCGGCGGGGAAACGGGACCGGCGTTCTATCGCGGCTCCTTCACCATGGCGGAAGCGGGCTTCACCTTCCTCGACCTGCGCGGCTGGGGCAAAGGCTATGTCTGGGTGAACGGGCGCAATCTGGGGCGCTATTGGAGCGCGGGACCGCAGCGGGGGGTGTTTGTGCCCGCGCCGTGGCTGAAGGTGGGCGCGAACGAGGTGGTGGTGCTGGACTTGTTCGGGCCGACCGAGACGGTGCTTTCGGGGCGGGGGGAAATGATTTGGGACCGGGCGGCGACTGCTTAGTTGGGATGTCTTCGCGGTAACGCGGGACAGAAGCTCGCTACCCTCGTCGCCCCGTGCTTGACACGGGGCTTGGCTCTCCTTTGCCGCCAAGAAGAGCCGAGGCCCGTGTCAAGCACGGGCTGACGAGAGCTTTGGAACCAATGAACCGGCCGATATGTGCCGGTTAACCCGCCGCCAGCGCCGCTTCCTTCGCCACCACCCGTCGCAGCATGTTGGCGTAAGTTGCCGGGTCCTGCGCGCCGGGGATCATGTATTTGCCGTTGACGATCATCGCGGGGACTCCGCTGATGTTCCAGTCCCATGCCTGCTGTTCGCCGGCTTCGACGATGGCGTCGATTTCGGGATCGTTGAGTGCGGCGGCGGCTTGGGTGCGGTCGATGCCGACGGAGGCGGCGATGTCGGTGAGGACGGCGGGGTCGTTCATGCGGCGGCGCTGCTGGAAGTGGGCGTCGAACAGGGCGCGCTTGAGTTTGACCTGAAGTTCTGCGCCGTGTTCGCGCAGGGTGTGGACGAGGAGACGGTGCGCGAGGCGGGTGTTCCACATCATCGCCGGGGGCGGATCGCCTTCTCCGGTGTAGCGGAAGGAATAGCCTGCGGCTTCGGCGGCCTGCGCCATGTGGCCGCGTGCATCGGCGGCCTGATCGGGGGTGCGGCCATATTTGCGCTGGATGTGCGCGGCGCTTTCCTCGCCCTGTTCGGGCATGTCAGGATTGAGCTCGAAGGGGTGGAAGCGGATGGTGGCGGAGACTTCGCCTTCCATGCCCTTCAGCGCGGTTTCGAGCTGGTTGTGGCCGATGACGCACCATGGGCACATGACATCGGACCAGATATCGACGGTGACGGGAACTGGCCGGGAAGCTGCTTCGCTCATTGCTCGATCCACCATTTGAGGAGGTGATGGGCCACCGCGAAAGGCGGCGGGGCGATGAAGGCGCCATCCTCGGCGCCAGTCTTCAGGGCTTCCATCGCGTAGACCACTTCATCGCGCGTGAACCAGCGCGCGTCTTCGAGTTCGGTCTTGTCGATGGTGATCGCGGGATCATCGGCATAGGCGTGGCAGCCGATCATCAGCGAGGACGGGAACGGCCAGGGCTGGCAGGCGACATAGCGCACATCGCGCACGCGCACGCCGGCTTCCTCGTGGACTTCGCGGGCGACGGCTTCCTCGATCGATTCGCCCGGTTCGACGAAGCCTGCGAGCGCGGAGTAGCGCTTGGCCGGAAAGCGCGGCTGGCGGCCCAGTAGCAGGTTGCCTTCCCATTCGACCGACATGATCGTGACCGGATCGACGCGCGGGAAGTGCTCTGCCTTGCAGTCCATGTTGACGCACTTGCGCTGCCAGCCGCCCTTGCCGAGCTTGGTGGTATAGCCGCAGCGCGCGCAGAAGCGGTGGCGGGCGTGCCAATCGACGAGCGCGCGGGCGCCGCCATAAGTTGCGAGATCGCCTGCCGGGAGCGAGGCCATGGCGCCCCAGAGGCGCGGGTTGGCGGGGCCGGGATTGCCCTTGTTGGCGGGTGAGACGGGGGCGAAGCAGGCGCGGCCGCTCTCGTCGAGACCGAGGAAGACCAGTTCGTCGTGCTCTCCGGCGTCGGCCAGCGTGCCCCAGACGAGCGCGCCATCATCGCCGATCACCGGATCGAGCCCATCGAGCCGCAGCAGGCGCGCGCGCCAGTTCATCAGTTCGGCCAGCTTGTCGGCATCGGCGCGGATATGATCGGCGCGGTCGAGCACGGCGCCGGTGAAGGAGATCGGAGGATTGGGACGATAGAGCATGAGGGTCAGGCTGCTTTCTTCATGGCCGAAATATCGGTGAGCACCGACTTGGGGAATTCTTCGCCGAGGGGCAGGCCATACGAGGGCATGTATTGCACGAAGAGGCCCGCACGCAGGCCGATCCGCGTGTTGACGAAGCCGACCGTGCCCGCCGCGCCCGACCAGCCGTAAGTGCCTGCATCAGCGCCAAGCCCGACGCGCCCGCCCGCGCCGAAGCCGGAATCCGCGATCCACGTGCCGGTGCGGTCAACGGTCGCGGGGAGGAGATTGCTGGTGCCGAGGCGGACCGCGGCTTCGCTCATCACGCGGGTGCCGCCGATCATGCCGCCGCCCGCGAGCATCATCAGGAAGCGGTCGTAATCGCGCGGGCTGCTGACAAGGCCAGCGCCGCCGAAGGGAAATGCCGGCGGATCGAGATAGGCCGAGGTGGCAGCGGGATCGAGCGGATCGGCCTTGCCATCGTGGAGGTAGTAGTTGGTGGTGAGGCGCGACACTTGCGCGGGGCTGACCTGCCAGCCGGTGCTCGCCATGCCGCTGGGGCCGAAAATGCGCTCGGCAAGGAAGGCGTCGAAGCTCTTGCCCGAGATAACCTCGATCAGCCGGCCGACGAGATCGAGGCTGACCGAATAGCTGAACTTCGTGCCCGGTTCGTAGACCAGCGGCATTTCGGCGAGCTTGTCGGCAAATTCGGCGAGAGTGGGCACGGTGTTGACCTTGCCCAGCACCGGGATCGGCAGGCGGCTGACGCGCGCGGGGACGAGGCCTGCCGCCTCGTAGGCATCCTTGATCGGGCCCTTCTGGATGATCGTGTAGCCAAGCCCTGCGGTGTGGGTGAGGAGATGGCGCAGCGTGATCGCGGTTTGCGCCGGCTTCAGTTCGCTGATCGAGCCATCCGGCGTCACCTGCACCTGCATCTGCGCAAACTTGGGCAGGAAATCGCTGATCGGCTGATCGAGCCCGATCTTGCCTTCGTCCACCAGGATCATCGCCGCCATGCCGGTCACGGGCTTGGTCATCGAATAGATGCGGTAGAGGCTATCGAGATCGACCGGCACATCGGAATCGAACGCCAGCGTGCCGCGCGCGATCTGGGCCGGGGCTTCGCTGCCCCAGCCGAGCGCGGCGACAGCTCCGGCGAGTTTGCCGGACGCGACGTATTCGTAAACGAGGTTGGTGACGGTGGGGTAGATCTGCTCGGCGGCAGGTTGGGCCAGCAGCCGCCCCGGCAGGAGCGACGATCCGGCGAGGCTCGCACCGAGCCAGCCCGCAGACCGCAGCAAGGAGCGCCGGGAAAGCAGAAGTGTCTGATCTTGCATGATCTACCTGTGAGCAAGCGCCAGGCGCGCGGCCTTGGCAAAAACAGTGGGCAGCCCCGCCGCCTCGATTGCGTCGACCGGCCAGAACTCTCCCACAGGCAGAGTAGCGCAATCGGCGCCGGGGCAAAGCATCAATTGCAATTCGAGATCGAAATGCGTGAAACCATGCCGGACAACCCCGGCGCTGCGCCATTCACCCGTGACGGGGGGAGTGCGGTGGCCGTCTGCACGCGCCGACCAGCCATCATCCGGCAGCGCCCGCATCCCGCCGAGCATGCCCTTGCCCTCACGCTGGACGAGGAGCACCGCGCCGTCCTGCTCGATCCAGAAGGCAGTGCCGGAGCGGGTCGGCTTGGCCTTTTTCGCGGCCTTGACCGGATAGGCCTCTGCCGTGCCCGCCACGCGGGCAGCGCAAGCATCGGCGAGCGGGCAGAGCAGGCAGCGCGGGGACTTCACCGTGCAGATCGACGAACCGAGGTCCATCATCGCCTGTGCGAAATCACCGGCGCGGGCATCCGGGGTGATGGTGTCCGTCTCCGCGCGGATGGCGGTGCGTCCGCCCGGCAGCGGTTCGCCGATGGCGAAGAGGCGGGATACCACGCGCTCGACATTGGCATCGACGACGACGGCGCGCTGCCCGAAGGCGATCGCGGCGACGGCGGCAGCGGTGTAGGCGCCCAGCCCCGGCAGTTCGCGCAGAGCCGCTTCGGTCTGCGGAAAACCGCCCCGCCGCGCCACTTCGCGGGCGCAGGCAAGGAGGTTTCGCGCGCGGGCATAGTAGCCGAGCCCGGCCCACGCCGCCATGACATCGGCGTCTGCCGCGGCGGCCAGCGCATCCACCGTCGGCCAAAGCTCGAGAAACTTGGCGTAGTAGGCGCGCACCGCTGCAACGGTGGTCTGCTGGAGCATGACTTCCGAGAGCCACACGCGGTAAGGATCGGGCGCAGGCTCACCCGGCAAGGCGCGCCACGGCAGGCGCCGTGCATTGACATCGTACCAGGCCAAAAGCGCTTCTGGCAAAGCGGCTGCGACGCCGCCGCCATCCCCGATCTGAACCTTCTCGCCACTGGCTTGCATGGCGCGGCTATGGCATGGCGGCGCAGACAATGGAACGTGAACCACCCGCCCCTCCCAAAAGCACCAAGCCGGCAGCCGGAGCGCGCACGTACGAGCGCCCGCGCGGCGGTGAGGCGCGCGCGATCGCCGATCTGATGCCCGCCATCGGGCGCACCGCGTTTCGCCGTTTCGGCTTTGTGCAGAGCTCGGTCGTCTCCCGCTGGGGCGAGATCGTTGGCGCTGCCCATGCCCGCCACTGCGCGCCCGAATCGATCCGGTTTGCTCCCGGTGAGAAATCGGAGGGCATTCTCCAGTTGGTCGTCACCCCGGCCCACGCCCCGCTGATCCAGCATGTGATCCCGGAAATCATCGACCGGGTGAACCAGTTCTTCGGCTACCGCGCCGTCGCGCGGGTGAAGCTGCGGCAAGGCGCCGTTCAGCCGCCCGCCTCCAGTGATACGCAGCGTCCGCTCCGCACGGCACCGCCCTCGCTCAAGCCGATTCCGATGGAACTTGGCGAAAGCCTGCGCGATATCGGCGATCCGGAGCTGCGCACGGTGCTGGAATCGCTGGCGCGCAGCCTTGGTGATGCGAATGGGGCGAAGTGAACAGGAAGCAAGACTGACGATGCGCAAGATGATGAAGATTGTGGGCCTGTTTCTCGCGGCCTTCTGCGGCGCGGCGCTGCTGACCGCGGCCAGCAAGCCCGCTCCGAAGCCTGCGCTGCCGCCTGCGGCCAAGGTCAACTGGAACAATGTCGTTTCGCGCACCCCGCTCGACAGTCACCTGCTCGGCAATCCCGATGCGCCGGTGAAGCTGGTCGAATACATCAGCTACACCTGCCCGCATTGCGCGCATTTCGAGCAGGAATCCGATGTTCAGTTGCGCGTCGGCTTCATCTCCTCGGGCAAGGGCTCGATCGAAGTACGCAGCTATGTGCGCGACGGGATCGACCTGACCGTGGCGCTGCTCACCCACTGCGGCCCGCCGTCCAAGTTCTTTGCCAACCACAGCACCTTCCTGCGCCACCAGACGACGTGGATGGCCCCGCTTGCCAGCCTGACCGACGGCCAGAAGGCGCGCTGGTCGAACCCCGATTTTGCCTCACGCACCCGCGCAATCGCCGCTGACCTCGGGCTCTATTCGCTGATGGAAGCGCGCGGCTATGATCGGCCGCAGGTTGATCGCTGCCTTGCGGACAAGCCCCTGGCCGAACGCCTCGCCCAGCACACCAAGGACGCGACCGAGAAGGACTTCGTGAACGGCACGCCGAGCTTCCTGCTCAATGGCGTTCCGCTGAGCGGAACCTATTCGTGGGCCGCGCTCAAGCCGCAGATCGAGGCGCGGCTGCGCTGAGGCCCCGATAAACCGGCCAATAATCCCCGGGCCGCTTGATCGCGGCCCTTCATTCCCGCCAGCCAATCGGCTAGCACTTGCCTGCCTTTTGTCTTTCATGAGCGAAGCGAATCCAGATCCCATGCAGACCAAGCTTTTCACGCCCGGCCGCCTTCTCCTCGCGCTGATCGCGCTGCCGATGGCCCTCGGCCTCGCCGCCTGCGGCAAGAAGGACGATGCCGGTGCCGGCGCTGCCGCCGTAGCGGGCGCGCCGCTCAATGCCGTGCCGCCGCCAGCGGGCAAGGCGTGGAGCGATGTCGTATCGGTTACGCCCGAGGGCGGCTTCGTGATGGGCAACCCCAATGCGCCGATCAAGGTGATCGAGTTTGCCTCGCTCACCTGCCCGCACTGCGCAGAGTTCGAGGAAAAGGGATTCCCGCACCTGCGCGACGATTATGTCGCCAAGGGCACGGTCAGCCTCGAATTCCGCAACTTCGTGCGCGATCCCTATGACACCACCATGGCGATGCTGACCCGGTGCGGTACGCCGGACAGCTTCTTCGCGCTGACCGAGCAGGTCTACTCGAACCAGAAGGCGATCTTCGACCAGCTCCAGCCGATCGGTGCACAACTGCAGGCCGCGAACCTGCCGCCGGACCAGATTTTCAAGGCCATCGGCGAGCGCGGCGGGCTGATCGATTTCTTCGCCGCGCGCGGCATTGCCAAGGATCAGGCGGCACAGTGCCTCGCCAAGTCCGAAACCGCGACCAAGCTGGCCAACGATACGCAGAAGGCCACCGACACCTACAACGTGACCGGCACGCCGACCTTCATCATCAACGGCAAGAATGTCGAGGTTGCCACGTGGGACGCGCTCGAACCGATCCTGAAGCAGGCCGGCGCGCGTTGATCGGGGCACGCTGACCAGAGCCATGCGACGCGGGGGCGGATAGCATGGCCGAACGGGTGCCGATGCAGTTCACGCGGCTGAAGCTCTCCGGATTCAAGAGCTTCGTCGAACCCGCCGAATTGCGCATCGAGCCGGGACTGACCGGCGTGGTCGGCCCCAACGGTTGCGGCAAGTCCAACCTGCTTGAAGCCATCCGCTGGGTCATGGGCGAAGGCTCGGCCCGAAGCATGCGCGGCGGCGGCATGGAAGACGTGATCTTCGCCGGCACCGCAAGCCGCCCCGCGCGCGACTTTGCCGAAGTGATGCTCTCCGCCGAGACGGACCCGAGCGGCCCGTTCGGAGGCGAGCTCGAAGTTGTCCGCCGGATCGAGCGCGGCGCGGGCAGCGCCTACCGCGTCAACGGGCGTGACGTGCGCGCGAAGGACGTCGCGCTGGTCTTCGCCGATGCCGCCACCGGCGCCCACAGCCCCGCGCTGGTCAGCCAGGGGCGCATTGCCGCAGTGATCGCTGCCCGCCCGGCGGAGCGCCGCGCGATGCTGGAGGAAGCGGCCGGGATCGCCGGGCTCCACGTGCGCCGCAAGGACGCCGAGACCAAGCTGCGCGCGACCGAGACCAACCTTTCCCGGCTCGACGACCTCATCGTCACGCTTGAAGCGCAAGTCGGCACCTTGCGGCGGCAGGCCCGTGCGGCGGAACGCTACAAGCAGCTGAGCGAGCGCATTCGCGTGGCCGAGGCACGGCTGATCTTCGCGCGCTGGCGCGATGCCGCCGCCGCCGCCGAAGCCGCCCGCGCCGCGGCAGCTCGCGCCGAAGAAGCCGTTGCCGCCGCACAAGGCTCTGCCCGCACCGCGCAGGAAACGCAGCACTCCGCCGCCGCCGCGCAAAGCGCCGCGCGCGATGCGCTGTTTGATCGCCGGCAGGACGCCGCCGCGCAGGGCCAGCGCATCGCCGCGCTCACCGCGCAGGCTGAGGCGGCAGCCCAGCGCCTTGCAGATATCGATCGCCAGATCCGCCGGATCGAGGACGAGCGCCGCGAGGCCGACCGGCTGACCACGGACGCCGCGACCGCGCTGACCCGGCTTGAGGCTGATCTGGCCACTGCCGAAGCTGCACTTGCCGCGCAGACGGCGGAGGGGCCCGCGCTCAAGTCCGCCGAAGCTGCCGCAGAGCAGGCTGCGCGCGCCGCCGAACTGGCGCTCGCCGCGATGGTGGCCGAACAGGCCGGGATCGAGGCGGAATGGCGCGTCGCGGAGGCGGCATTGACCGCTGCCCGCCAGCGGCTGTCGCGGCTTGATGGCGAGGATGCGCGGCTGACGGCCACCCGGCGTGCGCTGGAGGCCGAACCTGACCCGGCGCTCGCCATGGCCGCTGCCGAGGCGCGCCGCGCCGAAGCCGCTGCAACACTCGCCGAAGTGGGCGCGGCGCGCGAACGCCTGACTGCCGAGCGCGAGCGCCTGACTGCGGCGCGCGAAAGCCTTGCCGACGCGCGCGAAGCCGCATCCTCCGAACTTGCCGCAGCACGCGCCGATCTCGTCGGGATTGAACGCGAATGTTCGGCGCTTGCCCGCGACAAGGCCGCGCGCGAAGCGGCTGCGGCGCGCACCGGCAAGGGCCCCAGCGCGCTGGGCGCCGCCCGTGCCGCACCGGGTTATGAGCGCGCGCTGGCCGCCGTACTCGGCCGCGATGCCGCAGCCCCGCTGGGCGCAGCGCCTGCCGGAGACGGCCGCTTCTGGACCGGCGCCGAAGCGCCTGCCGCCCGTGCGGACGCGCTGCTCCACCATGTAACCCGCTGCCCGCCGGAGCTCGCCGCCCGCCTCGCACTCGTGCGCGTTGCGGATGAAGACCGGGGCGAAGCGCTGGCTCCGGGCGAGTGGCTGGTCACCCGAGAAGGGCACCTCCGCCGCTGGGACGGCTTCATCGCGCGCGGCGAGGGCGGCGCAGAGGCAGCCATCCTCGCCGCCGAGAACCGCCTGTCCGAACTGGAAGCCGCGCTGCCCGAACGCCGCAAGGCTGCCGAAGCCGCCGAGGCCGCGAGCAGCGCCGCACAAGCCGAACTGGCGCAGGCTCAGGCCGGAATCGCGCGGGTTCAGGGCGAGCTTGCCGCCAGCGAGCGCGCTCTTGCCGCTGCTGCTGATGCGGAACGCAGTGCGCTCCGCGCGCTCGATCAGGCCGAAGCGGCGCGCGCCCGGATCGCCGCACGCCGCGCCGAGATCGACCGCACGGCTGCGGATCTGGCAAGCCAGCGCCAGTCTGCCGAAGCCGATCTTGCCGAGGCCGAGACCCGCCGCGCCGCGCTGCCCGATCCCGCTGCCGGACGCACCGCGGTCGAGGCTGAGCGCCAGAAGAACGACCGCGCCCGTTCCGCCTACCAATCCGCGATGGCTGCCGTCGCCTCGCACGGGCAGGCGCTTGCGGTGGGCAAGGAGCGGCTCGTGGCCCTGCGCGGCGATATTCGCGGCTGGCAGGCCCGCGCCGGGGATGCTGCCCGCCGGCTTGCCGCCATGGCCGGGCAGGCCGAAGACCTTGCTGAAGAGCGCAATGTGGTCGCCGCCAAGCCCCCTGCCCTCGCCCGCGATCTCGAAGAGGCCGAGGCCCTGCGCACGCGCTATGCCGCCGCGCTGGCGGAGGCCGAGGCGACGCTGGCCCGCACCGAAAGCGAGGCGCGCAGCGCCGAAACCGCGCTTGCGGCGGCCAACGAAGCGCTCGCCAGCGCCCGCGAGGCCCGCGCCGCTCTGGGCGCCAAAGCGGAGAACGAAGACCAGCGCCGTCAGGAAATGGCCGGGATTGCGGGCGAGCGCTTCCAGTGCCCGCCGCCGCTGCTGCCCGAGCGGATCGGCTTTCCCGGCAGCGACGTTTCCGCCGCGCCCGAGGAATCCGCGGCACATGACCGCCTGATCGCCGAGCGCGAGCGCCTTGGCCCGGTGAACCTCGTTGCCGCGACCGAACTGACGGAAGCCGAAGCCCAGCACACCGCCGTCGTCACCGAGCAGGCTGAACTGACCGAAGCGGTCAACCGCCTGCGCGGCTCGATCGGTGCGCTCAACCGCGAAGGGCGCGAACGCCTGCGCGCGGCCTTCGAGGCAGTCGATGCGCACTTCCGCCGCCTGTTCGCGCGGCTGTTCGGCGGCGGCGAGGCGCATCTGGCGCTGGTCGACAGCGACGATCCGCTGGAGGCAGGCCTTGAAATCTTTGCCCAGCCGCCGGGCAAGCGACTGCAGTCGCTCACGCTGCTATCCGGCGGCGAGCAGGCGCTGACCGCCGTCGCGCTGATCTTCGCGCTGTTCCTCACCAACCCCGCGCCGATCTGCGTGCTCGACGAAGTCGACGCGCCGCTGGATGACGCGAATATCGAACGCTTCTGCGACCTGCTCGATGCCATGGCCGCAGAAACCACCACGCGCTACCTGATCGTGACCCACAACGCCGTGACGATGAGCCGGATGCACCGCCTGTTCGGTGTGACGATGGTGGAGCGCGGCATCTCGCGCCTCGTCAGCGTCGATCTTGGCGGAGCGGAAAGCCTGCTGGCGAGTGCCGGGACTTAATCCAGCACGAAGCGCGGTCCCGGCCCTGCCGCGCTGGCGCGGTCTTCCTTGTTGTAGAGCTGGCAGCGATCAAGGCTGAGGCAGCCGCAGCCGATGCATTCGTCGAGCTTGTTGCGCGTGCGGGTGAGGAGCTGGATGCGGCTATCGATCTCGCTGCGCAGCGACCGGCTGATGCGCTGCCAATCCAGCACTGTCGGCGTGCGGCCGTGTGGCAGCGAAGCCATCTCGCGCTCGATCTCGGTGAGCCCGAGGCCAAGCCGCTGCGCAATCAGGATGAAGCTGAGGCGGCGGATGTCAGAGCGCAGGAAGCGGCGCTGGTTGCCGCCGGTGCGGATCGAGGCAATCAGGCCGCGCTCCTCGTAGTAGCGGATGGCGGAGACGGCGAGCCCGGTGCGCTGCGCGAGCACCCCGATAGGCACCAGATCGTTGCGGCCCTTGGCCGGTTTGGCAAGCATCGCGAATCCTTGAAAGAATCCCTTGACCTCAAGTCAGCTTGAGGTTGCATAAGGCATAGCGCGTCAACATTCCAGAACGGAGTCATCCAGAATGACCAAGCCCACTGCGCGTCTCGAACACGTCAACATCCGCGTCAGCGATCCCGACCGGACCGCCGCCTTCCTTGCCCGCCTGTGCGGCTGGCACGAGCGTTGGCGGGGGCCTTCGGCGCTGGGCGGGTGGACCATCCACCTCGGCGCGGAGACCGATTATATCGCGCTTTATCAGGGGGATGAGCCGCTTTCTGGTCCATTTTCCAAGGGCCAGCCGCTGCAGCATATCGGCCTGCTTGTGGACGATCTCGATGCCGCCGAACGCGTGGCGATCGAGGCTGGGCTGGTGCCGTTCAACCACGCGGACTATGAACCGGGGCGCCGGTTCTACGTCTTCGATTGGGACGGTATCGAGTGGGAACTGGTCAGTTACAGCTGACCGGCCGCCCCCACGACGAAACAGGCGGCGGCCATCAGCCCGCCCGCGAATCGGTTTGAACGGAACCGCGCGAGCGCACTGAGGCCGTCCGCCGTATCGAGCGTGATCGCCTGCCAAGCGAAGTGCAGCGCCACCGGCAGCAGCGCGAGAAGCGCCACCGGATCGGGCCGCACCAGCCAGACTGCAGCCGCCCAGCAGGCGATGGCCATGGCGTAGAGCGCAGTCACCCCGGCGCGAACATGTTGCCCGAACGAAAGCGCGGAGGAGCCGATGCCGACCATCGCGTCGTCCTCGCGGTCCTGCAGCGCGTAGATCGTGTCATAGGCCATGCACCAGGCCCAGCACCCGGCGTAGAGCAGGCCGAGCGGCGCGAGCCGGTCAAACCCGTGCACTTCGATCCAACCCACCGGCGCGCCCCAGGTAAAGACGAGGCCGAGCCAAGCCTG
The DNA here is from genome assembly GCF_007991615.1 of Novosphingobium sediminis. Taxonomy (GTDB): domain Bacteria; phylum Pseudomonadota; class Alphaproteobacteria; order Sphingomonadales; family Sphingomonadaceae; genus Novosphingobium; species Novosphingobium sediminis. The sequence goes on from NZ_BJYR01000007.1 coordinate 250,543, forward strand.
CGGCCAGCCGGTGATGCGCTTCATGAAGGGGTAGGCAGCGACAAGCCCGAGGCTGCCGAGCGCCACGACTTGCGCTTCCCAGCGCAGTTGCAGGAGCACGATCAGCCCCACGCCGCACAGCGCAAAGAGCCAGATCCACGCCACCTTCTTGGAGATCGCGCCACTGGCGACAGGCCGCGCCGCCGTCCGCGCAACGCGTGCATCGAGATCGGCATCGACGATATCGTTGTAGACGCAGCCTGCCCCGCGCATCGCGATGGAGCCGAGCAGCAGCCACAGGATCATGCCCCAGCGACTTGTCCCGCCCGCGAGGAACAGTCCCCACGCACAGGGCCAGAACAGCAGCCACCAGCCGATCGGCCGATCGAACCGCGCGATCAGCGCAAGATCGCGCAATGTTGGCGGGAGCACGGTGAGCACGCCGCGATACTGGGTGTCGGGTACGATTTCCGGTGCGGCGGTCATGTCCGCTGCATAGCCCCGGCGCCCGCAATCGGCTAGAGCCCGAGATATGCCCGCAACCCCCGCCTGGCCGCCCAAGTCTGCGCCCCGCCTGTTTGTCCCCGGTCCGCTCGAGGAAGGGGCGCATGTGCCGCTCGAGGGCGGGCAGGCGCATTACCTTGGCAAAGTGATGCGCAGCGCACCGGGCGATGCGGTGGTGCTGTGCGATGACCTCACCGGCGAGTGGCTCGCCGAAGTGAGCGGCGTGGGCAAGCGCGACGTGACGCTGGCGGTGGTGCGGCGGCTGCGCGAGCGGGAAGCCGTGCCCGATTTCTGGCTCTGCGCCGCGCTCATCAAGAAGGATCGGTTCGATCTCGTACTGGAGAAGGCCACCGAGCTTGGCGTCGCGGCGGTCCGCCCGGTGGTGACGCGGCGCTGCGTGGCGGACAAGCTCAACCCGGAGCGGGCGCGCACCATCGTCACCGAGGCGGCGGAGCAATGCGCGCGCACCGCGCTGCCCGCGCTGGCGGAACCGGTGAAGCTGGATGCGCTGTTGCGGGATTGGCCGGCGGGGCGGCGGCTCTACTTTGCGGACGAGGAAGGCGGCGCGCCTGCTGCCGAAGCCTTTGCTGCGCATGAGGGGCCTGCCGCATTGCTGGTCGGGCCGGAAGGCGGCTTCGATGACGCCGAACGCGCGGCGATCCGCGCTCATCCTGCCGCACAGGCGATTACGCTCGGGCCGCGCATCCTGCGCGCCGAAACCGCCGCGATTGCGGGAACGGCACTGTGGATGGGGACGCGCGGGGACTGGGAAGCCGCTGCATCCGGATTGATTTCGGCTGGCGCGTAGGCGCGCGGCGCACTAACGCATGCGCCATGAGCACGAGACAAGTTTCGAATCGCAACGATCCCGTCATCGAGAGCCGCGACCAGCTCATCGAGCCGATGGCCAAGGGCGAAAAGCCGCGTGAAGCCTGGCGGATTGGCACCGAACACGAGAAGTTCGTCTACCGCACCAAGGACCGCGCCGCGCCATCCTACAGCGAGCCGGGCGGGATTCGCGATCTGCTGCTGGCGCTGCGCGACTATGGCTGGGAAACGATCGAGGAGGACAGCGACACCGGCCCCAACGTGATCGCGATGAGCGGCACCGACGGCGCGGTGAGCCTCGAGCCGGCGGGGCAGCTGGAGCTTTCGGGCGCGCCGCTCGAAAACCTGCACCAGACCTGCGCCGAAACCGGCCGCCACCTCGCGCAGGTCAAGACGATCGGCGACAAGCTCGGTCTGGCCTACCTCGGCATGGGCCTCTGGCCGGACAAGACGCGCGAAGAGCTGCCGATCATGCCCAAGGGCCGGTATGACATCATGCTGCGCCACATGCCGCGCGTGGGCACGATGGGCCTCGACATGATGCTGCGCACCTGCACCATCCAGACCAACCTCGATTATTCGAGCGAGGCGGACATGGTGCAGAAGTTCCGCGTTTCGCTGGCGCTCCAGCCGCTCGCCACCGCGCTGTTCGCCAATTCGCCGTTCCTTGAAGGCAAGCCCAACGGCTACCTTTCCTATCGCAGCCACATCTGGACCGATACCGATCCGGCGCGCACCGGCATGCTCTCGTTCGTGTTCGACGAGGGCTTCGGCTACGAGCGCTATGTCGACTACATGCTCGACGTGCCGATGTACTTCGTGTTCCGCGATGGGCGTTATATCGACGCGGCGGGCCAGTCGTTCCGCGATTTCCTCGAAGGCAAGCTGCCCGCGCTGCCGGGTGAGAAGCCGACGCGTTCGGACTGGATCGACCACCTTTCGACCGCCTTCCCCGAAGTGCGCCTCAAGAGCTTCCTCGAAATGCGCGGGGCCGATGGCGGGCCGTGGAGCCGTATTTGCGCGCTGCCGGCGCTGTGGGTGGGTCTGCTCTATGACCAGACCGCGCTCGATGCAGCGTGGGATCTCGTGAAGGGCTGGGACATGGACGGGCGCGAAAAGCTGCGCGCCAGCGTTCCCAAGCTGGGGCTAGATGCGCCGCTTCCGGGTGGCGGCAAGCTGCGCGATATTGCGGCTGAGGTTCTCGCCATCGCGCGCGGCGGCTTGGCGGCGCGCGGCAAGCTCAACGAGGCGGGCGACAACGAGACCGGATACCTGCATCCGCTCGACGAGATCGTCAGCACCGGGAAAACCCCGGCCGAGCGGTTGCTGGAGCTTTATCACGGCCCATGGGGCGGCAAGGTCGATCCGATCTACGAGGCAAAAAGCTTCTGACGGACTGAGGGAGAGGGGAACGACAATGATCATCGTGATGGGCAAGCTGCGCATTGACGCTGCAGCCATCGAGGCTGCCCTGCCGGCAGCGCGCAAGGTCGTCGAGGCGACGCAGCAGGAAGACGGCTGCATCCAGTACGATTATTCGCGCGATATCAGCGATCCGGAGGTGTTCCACATCACCGAGCGCTGGACGAGCCGCGAGGCGCTGGGCGCGCACCTCAAGACGCCGCATGTGGCGGAATGGATCGGCGTGCTCCAGACGCTGACGATGAAGGAACGCCACATCAAGCTCTACGACACCGACGAAGGCGAGGACCTATAGGGCGATGATCGTGGTGATGGGGACGTTCCGGGTTGCGCCGGAGCATATCGACACGCTGCTTCCCCTTGCGCGCAAGGTGGCCGAAGCGACGCGCGCGGAAGAGGGCTGCATCCAGTACGGCTATGCGCAGGACATCGATGATCCGGCGCTGTTCCACGTTGCCGAACGCTGGACCGACCGTGCCGCGTTGATGTCGCATGCAAAGTCCGCGCATATGGCCGAATGGGTGGCGGCGCGCTCAGGGCTCGGCTTTCATGACCGCATGATCCGGCTCTATGAGACGGACGAAGGCGTGGCGATTTAGGGCGCCTGCCACACTTTCGTCATTGCGAGTGTAGCGAAGCAATCCAGAGCGTCATGCACTGCCGCTCTGGATTGCTTCGTCGCTGCGCTCCTCGCAATGACGAAGGAGGGAGTGCTTACTCCGCCGGATGTACCGCGCCGATTGCGGGCGGTTCGGTCCGGGGGCGACCGCGCGTCAGCATGCGGCCGATTTTCGTCAGCGTTCCCGTGACGAGGCCGTGCTCGGCCATCCAGGCGTGGTATTCGCGGTACTTCGCGTCCTCGGCGAGGAGGTGCGCTTCCTCAGTCTTCGCGCGCCAGAAGTAGACCGCACTGACGAGGCCGAGGATCACGGTGTTGCGGATCGCATCGACCATCGAATGCGTGGTGGTCAGCCAGGGCAGCGTCGAAATCCACCAGAAGGCGTTCTTGGAAAGATAGGCCGGGTGCCGGGTGAAGGCATAGGGGCCGTTCGTCAGCACGCCGCGATAGGTGAGGTTCGAAAAGCGCAAGCCGAAGGCGACCGTGGCCCAGGCGTAGATGCCTGTCAGCACCACCATCGCCACCACCCAGATCCATTCGAGCACCGGCATGCCTTGCAGCCAGAACGTCCACTCCGCGCCGTTGGTGCGGTAATCGAGCACGCCGCCGCTGCCCATCAGGATGAACGGCGGATAGCAGATCAGCGCCGCCACCCAGCCGCCGAGATAGGGATTGGCGCTGCGGATCTGCGCATCAAGCGGCTTCATCGTGAGGAGATAGCCGACCATGGCGATCTGCACATCGACGAGGAACATCGTCTCGATCAGCGCATTGCCGAGCGCGAGCGGATCGCCCAGCACAGCGGCGTAGTTCATCTGCACTACCCCGCCGAAGCCGCCGGGGATGATCGAGAACATGAAGGCGCAGAAGAAGCCCTTGACCGCCCACGCGCGCAGATGGTGCGCGACTTCCGCCTTGTCGTATGCCTCGCGTCCGATGAGCATCGCGCCGAAGTGCCATGATGCATCGCGCGGATTGACCAGTACGCGGTCGAGCCAGAGGACGTAGGGGATCGTGCCAATGAACAGCAGCGGGGCGAGGCCCGAGATCACGTCCATCGCGAAGAGGTACTGCCCGCGCCAGTACCAGCGGCACAGGCAATAGACGAAGCCGAGCAGCGACCATGTCGCCCACAGCCCGGCGACCTTGGTGATCGAAATATCGACCACATCGCGCAACGGGCGCGGATTGGCCCAGTCAATTCCGGTCGAGGCGCGCAAGTGGACCTTGTCGACGAGGAGCGACCACGCAACCATCGGCAGGCCGGAAAACAGCATCGCCGCAAGCGCCGCGCTTGGGCCGGCCAGCGGCTCGTGCGGCCCCGGCAGCGCGAAAGCATCCGCGATCCCTGCCCAGTTGCGACAGACGATCACCCACAGCGCAAGGCCGACGAGCCCGGACAAGCCGACTCCGGCCGAAACATCACTGGCAGGCCTAGAATGGGGTGCACTCATGGGTTGCGGATCTAACCCACAAGGGTGCAGAAAAGGTGAAGGCGTGGACCTTGCTCAGACTGGAGCGCGCCCCGAGCCTACCCGAGAAGCGCAGGGAGGAAGCGGCGGACATGACCGCCGGCGACCTGATCGCGCTGGCGGCCTTCCTTGCCGCCCGAACCGTTACTTGAACGCGGAAATGTGTCCGCTGTCGTCGAGCACGTAGATCACCCCGCCCGCAACGACCGGAGCCAACGTGACCGGAGCGCCGAGCTTCGCGTGGCGCTTTACCGCACCGTCGGTCACCGTCGCGGCAAGGAGTTCGCCTTCCGAGTTCGCCATCCACAGGTGGTCGCCCGCGAGCACCGGGCCGGTCCAGAAGATCTTGCCCTTCTTCTTCTTGACGCTGCGGTAGGGCTTCATCTGCGCGATCCAGCGTACCTTGCCGGTCGCCTTGGCGATGCAGAGCAGCTTTGCCTCGTCGGTCAGCGTGAAGATCCAGTCCCCCGCGACGGCAGGAGTCGAGATGCCCGCGAGGTTGAGTTCCCACACGCGCTGGCCGGTGACGAGTTCGTAAGCGGCCATGCGCCCGCCCTGGCCGAGCGCATAGACACGGCCACGCTCGATGATCGGGTCGGCGTCGATGTCGGTCAGTGTCGAAACCGAGGTCGCGATGCTGGTGCGCGCCAGTGCGTCAGACCAGAGCTGACGGCCGTTTTCGTAGCGGTAGGCGACGAGTTCGCCCGAGCTGTAGCCCGCGACGATGGTGCCCTGCCCGGCGGCGGCTGCTGCCACGCCGAACACGCCGGTCTGCGCGACCGAGCCGGATTCGCTCCACAGCTGTGATCCATCGCTGACGTTGAGCGCGATGATCTGGTTGTCCTGCGTCATCACGTAGACCCCGCCGAACGCAATCGTCGGGCTGCCGCGCAGCGGGCCTGCCGGCTTCACGCGCCACAGCACCTTGCCGCTGGCCGCATCGACCGCAGCGACTTCGCCAAGACCGGTGGTGATGAACACCTTGCCATCATTGAAGGCCGCGCCGCCGCCGAATACCGATGCCGTAGCCTCGGGCAGACGGAAGGCCGCCTTCCATTCCTCGCGCCCGGTCGCGGCATCGAATGCGCGGACCATGCCTTCGGTGTCCATCACGTAGAGCCTGCCGCCGCCGATCACGGGCGCGGCGGCGAGCCGCTGCTTGGGGCTCGATCCGGCGATCCGCGCGAGCCAGATCCGCTTGGGCGATTCCGCAAGCGCGAGGTGGCCATAGGACTTGGATGCCGTGCCGCCTGCCTGTTCCCAATCGGGATTGGCCTCTGCCACCGGCAGCACCACGTCGAGCACCGACATGCCCTCATCCACCTTGGTGCCCGATTCGATCTTCGAAAGGATCGGAATGCGCACGCCCACGGTGGGGGTCGACTTGGTCTTGCTCTTGGTGATCCCGCAGCCGCCAAGCGCCAGCGCGACAACAACCATGGCGGAAACGGCAGCGTGCCGGATCAATCTGGCTCCGGTCATATCCTCAAATCCCATCCCGCAAATCTCTTTACTGTGCTTCGCTGCCGCTGATGGCGGCGGCCGGGTTGTCCACGGCATCGACGCCGAGTTGCCCGGCAAGCTGGCGGGTGCGCCGGCGCAGCGTATCGGGAACGGCCTTGTCCTTGGCGATCGCGGCCAGCAATGCGCCCGCCGCTTCGGTCTTGTTCTGCTTGAGGTAGGCGAGCGCGACGAGTTCGCCTGCGCTGCCGAACCAGGGCTTGCCCGGCACCGCGAGCGGCTTGAGCCGATCGATCACGGTCTGCGGCGCCAGCTTGTCGAAATTGGTCGCGACCTCGCGGATGGTGGCCAGATCGCGGTAGGGGCCGGGCAGCGCGCCATCGGCGGAAACCGCAGCAAACAGCTTCGCCGCCTCTTCCGCCTTGCCCGCCTGTTCGGCAATGCCGGCATCGGTGATCTGCACTGCAGCGCGGTAGCCGGGGTTGCCGGTCTTCACGAGCGGGTCCATCCCCGCCTTCGCGGTCTGGTTGCGGCCTGCCTGAAGCGCATCGAGCGCGGTCACGAAAGTCTCGCTCTGCTGATCGCGCAGGCTGCTTTGGTGATCGTTGTACCACAGCCAGCCGGCAAGACCGACGAGGCCGCCGATCACCACCGCCAGAACTGGCCGCCCGCGCGTGCGCAGCAGGGTACGCAGTTGATCCTCGCGCAGAGCATCGTCCACCTCGCGCAGGAAGGTTTCCTGCGCGGCCGCATCCTTGCTGCTAGATGGGGAGGTACCGGACGGGCTATTCGGAGTGAGAGCCAAGACTGCGCTTTCAGGTCGCTGGTTAACGAATGCGGCTGTTTAGCAGGGGGGCCTGCCAATTCAACCGGTTTGACACAGCGAAACTGTCCAGCAGCTTTATGGAAACGACGGGAGCCCCAGCGCTGCCGCATAAATCGCCCCATGATGGCGAACCATGACCGCTTCGTCGAACTCTTCACGCGCCCGCAGCTGGTTCGCCGCACCGATGCGGCGGCGCAGGGCCTCATCGCTCGCAAGTTGCAGCAGGGCTGCTCCCAGCGCCGCCTCATCGCCCGGCGGCGTGATGAACGGGGCATTCTCCGCCGCGACGATATCCGCCACGTCGCCGACAGCCGGGCTCGCCACCGCAAGGCCCGAAGCCATGGCCTCGACCACCGACAGCGGGAACTGCTCGCTATCGGAGGAAAGCGCGAAGAGATCGAACAGCGCGGTGGCATCTGCCGGTTTCGCAACGAAGCCGGGGAGGTGGACCCGGTGCCCGATCTCGAGCTTCATCGCCTCGGCCATGATCGCCTCGCGCTCAGGCCCTTCGCCCACGATCACCAGCTGCCAGTCGTCCGGCAGGCTGCGGAACGCCCGCACCAGCCGGGGCAGCGCCTTGACCGGGCGCAGGCCGGCGAGCGTGCCGAGCCACTTCTCACCCGGGCGCTTGACCACGCGGGGCAGCGCATCGGGCCGAACGCGCTTTGCCTTGGCGGGTTCGTAATCCTTCACCGGAATGCCGTTGCCGATGCGGTGGACCCGCCCGGCGGGCTGATGCCACACATCGAGCGCGACGCGCTCCAGTTGACGCGAAGGCACGATCAGCGCGCTCGCCCGCGCCAGCGCCACGCGGCGATACCAGTTGCGCGATGTCTTGAGCTTCTTCGCCTCATCCGCGTTGAAGCCGTCCTCGTGGTGGATCAGCGGGGCAAGGCCGAGCGTGGGGCCGAACATCGCATGGGCCATCGCCGCATCCATCGCGCCCCAATTATAGGTGAGGATGAGATCGAAGCCCTGCATCGCGCGGGCCAGTGTCTGCAGGCGGCGCACCCCGAAGCGGCCTTGCAGCGAAGGGAAACCGAACGGGAAATGGACCGAAAGCCCCGCATCGATCTGCGCCCGTGCGCCAAGGGCACCGGGCTGCGCGGATACGATGCTGTGGTCTACCGCCTTGCCGAAACGATTGATGAGGGAGGTGGAGCGCCGCTCCTTGCCGCCCGCATCGAACGTCGAATGAAGATGCAGCAGGTGGAGCCGCTTGCCGGACGCAGACTTGCTCATGTCGGCACGATCACTCCGCCCGCCCAAGCAGCCGGGTCACGGCGGCGACAGCTTCGGCCTCGTCGAGCGTCGGCGCGTGGCCCACTCCGGGCACGGTGACGAGTTCTGCGCCAGCGGCGCGCATTTTCATCCGGCCTGCCACTTCGGTGGAAAGCATGTCCGAATGCTCCCCGCGCAGCAGCAGCAGCGGCCGGCGCGCCACCGCTTCATACATCCCCCACATCACCGCCGGAGCGAGCGCTGGCCCCTGCTCCGCTTCGAACGGCTCGGCAATGTTCATGTCATAATCGAACACGATGCGCCCGCCGGTCCCGATCACCATGGTGCGCTTGGCCATGCGCAGCCAGTCCGGCAGTTCCCAGCCGGGATAGGTATCGCGGTTGGTTTCCTGCAGCGCACGCGCGGCATGGACCCAGGTTTCGTAGCTGCGCCCCTGCCCGACATATTCGCGAATTCGCGCCAGTCCGACAGGCTCGATTTCCGGGCCGACGTCGTTGATGACCGCCGCCGCGATGCGATCCGGATTCACCGCGGCAAGCATCATCGTCATCAGCCCGCCCAGCGACGTTCCGATCGAGACAAACCGATCGATGCCTTCCGCCGCCAGCAGCGCCTCGACATCGGCGACATAGTGCGCCGGGGTGTAGGTCATCGGATCGCGCGCATAATCGCTATCACCGCGCCCGCGCATATCCGGGCAGATTACGCGCCATTCGCCCGCCAGCCGTTCAGCCAGCGCCTCGAAATCACGGGCATTGCGGGTGAGGCCCGGCAGGCACAGCACCGGCGGCTTGCCGCTGCTCCCCGCCCCCGCTGCCGGATAGTCGCGGAAATGCAGCTTGAGCCCGTCACTGCTTGTCCAGCTGCGGTCTTCCCAGCGCTTTTCGCCGCCTTTCAGCGCCTCTGCCATCGTCTTTACCGCCCGAGCCCCGCGCATAAACAAAAGGGGCGCGCTTGCACGCCGCCCGCTTCGCCCCCACTATCGCGCGATGCAGCCTGCCCCGCAAGACGCGATCTACCGTCCCGCCCCGCGTATCCTCGATCTGGCGAACTGGATCGGCGATCCGGTCTCCCCGGCCGATTTCCCCGAAACGAAGCTGCGCTTCCGCAACCAGCGCGCCGCTGCCGAAGTGGGCCTCGCCGGGCTGAGCGATGCGGAGTGGGTCAGCCACATGGGCCGCTTCACGCCGCTGGCGGGCAATCTCCCGCAGCCGCTGGCGCTGCGCTATCATGGCCACCAGTTTCAGGTGTACAACCCGGACCTCGGCGACGGGCGCGGATTCCTCTACGCGCAGATGCTTGATGGCAATGGCCGCCTGATGGACCTTGGCACCAAGGGTTCCGGGCAGACCCCGTGGAGCCGGCAGGGCGACGGACGCCTCACCCTGAAAGGCGCGATGCGCGAGATTCTGGCGACCGAAATGCTCGGCGCGCTGGGGGTCAATACCAGCCGCACGTTCTCGGTAATCGAGACGGGCGAGGCGCTGTGGCGCGGCGACGAGCCCTCCCCCACCCGCTCTGCGGTGATGGTGCGGCTGAGCCACGGCCATATCCGCATGGGCACCTTCCAGCGGCTCGCCACGCTGGGTGAGGCGGACCACATGGCGCAGCTTGTCGGCTATTGCCTCGGCAATTTCCCGGGGCCAGTCGGACCTGAGGACGCCAGCCCCGCCGCGCGGCTGCTCCATCAGGTCGTCGAACGCATGGCCGACATGGCGGCGAGCTACATCGTGGCGGGCTTCGTCCACGGCGTGCTCAACACCGACAACATGAACGTGACCGGCGAGAGCTTCGATTATGGCCCGTGGCGCTGGCTGCCGCGCTGGGATCCCGCCTTCACCGCCGCCTATTTCGACAGCAGCGGGCTCTATGCCTTCGGCCGGCAGGTGCAGGCGATCCACTGGAACTGCGGCCAGCTTGCCGTGGCGCTGCGCACGCTGGAGGAAGCGCCGCCGCTGATCGCCGCGCTCAACACCTTCGAGGACCACTACCGCGCCGCGATGGCCCGTCGCTGGTGCTGGCGGCTGGGCGTGCAGCCGCGCGGGATCGAGGCGGACACCGCTCTCATTGGCCTGTGCGAGGCAGCGATGGCAGACAGCGGCGAAGGGCCGGACGCCTTCTTCTTCCGCCACCGCGGCGGCCGGGGCAAGGCACCCGGCGCGCTCGGCGAGGCGCTGGCGGCCCATGAACCGGTGGCAGACACGCACGCGTACTGGGCCGATCCCGCACCGCAATCGCTGCTGATCGACGAGGTAGAGGCGATCTGGGCGCAGATTGCCGAGAACGACGACTGGTCACTGATGGAAGCCAAGGTCGAGGCGCTGCGCCGCATGGGCGAAGCGCATGGCGCACCTCCGCGCCCGGCCGGACACACCTGAGCGCCACGCATTTCACGCGGCGGGGTTTCTTGTTTGGTTACCACTCGCGTGCCATAGGCCGCACACGCAAGCGGCCCCGAGCCGTTATCGAGGCAAGGCAGAGGAAGGCCCCGCGCACCCGTGTCCACCGGCGAAATCGTCTCTTTCGAACCCGCAACGGGATCGGAACTGTGGCGCGGCCGGATTGGCGACGCCGAGGACGTGGTCGCCCGCGCGCGCCGCGCCTGGCCGCTCTGGGCAGCCCAGCCGCTTTCCACCCGCATCGAACTCCTGCGCCGTTTCGCCAATGAAGTGCGCAAGGAATCGGACAAGCTCGCGGACCTGATCGCCCGCGAAACCGGCAAACCGTTGTGGGAAGCGCGCAGCGAAGTCGATAGCGTGGTCGACAAGGTTGAGGTTTCGGTGCGCGCCTATGCCGAGCGCACCGCGCAGCGCAAGCTCGACAGCGCGCTCAACGGCACTTCCGCCGTGCGCCACAAGCCGCACGGCGTGCTGGCAGTCATCAGTCCTTACAACATGCCCGCGCTGCTGCCTTCCGCGCAGATCATCCCCGCGCTGATTGCCGGCAATGTCGTGGTGTTCAAGCCTTCTGAAAAGGCGCCCGCGACCGGCGATCTCCTGATCCGCTGCTTCCACCGCGCGGGCATTTCGGCGGCGGTGGTGCAAGTGCTGCAGGGCGGGCCGGAACAGGGCCAGACGCTTGCCATGCACGACGGAGTGGACGGCGTGCTGTTCACCGGATCGGCCCATGCGGGCGTCTCGATCAACCGCAAACTCGCCTCCAATCCGGGCAAGCTCGTGGCGCTGGAACTGGGCGGCAACAATCCGATCGTGGTGTGGGATACGCCCAAGATCATCGATGCCGCCACGATCGTCGTGCAATCGGCTTTCACCAGCGCCGGGCAGCGCTGCTCATCGGCGCGGCGGCTCATCATCAAATCGACGATGTACGATGCGCTGATAACCGAAGTGCGCCGCCTTACCGAACGCCTCATCGTCGCCGCGCCGTTCGATACGCCAACGCCGTTCATGGGCCCGGTGATCGACAACGCCGCAGCCGATGGCCTGACCGAAAGTTTCGTCTACCTGCTTTCAAACGGCGGCCGGGCGATCAAGCACATGGCCCGTATCCGCGAAGACCTGCCCTTCGTCAGCCCGGCGATCATCGATGTGACCAAGATCGAAGAGCGGCCCGATGTCGAACTGTTCGGCCCGCTGCTGCAGGTCGTCGCGGTCGACGATTTCGACGAGGCCATCGCCGAGGCCAACAACACGCGCTTCGGCCTTGTCGCTTCGCTGCTGGGCGGCACGCCGCAAGACTACAACCGCTTCTGGGCCAATGTCCGCGCCGGGGTGGTCAACTGGAACCGCCCGACCATCGGCGAAGCGGCCGGCGCGCCGTTCGGCGGCACCGGCCTTTCCGGCAACAGTCGCCCGGGCGGCTACTACATGGCCGATTCGTGCGCCTATCCGGTCGCTTCGGCGGAAATGGAACAGCCGCGCGCGACGATTGGCGTGGGGCTGCGGGATACCTGAGCGCTGCGGGCTGCACGGGCGCTTGCGGTGATGGGGTGAATGGCTGGGGTCGGGTGGGAAGAGGACGTATCGCGAACTACTGATTGCCTGCCCGCTGATCATCACCCGGCCATTTGCGTTGCAGACGAGCCACAGAGCTTAAGTATGCGAACGCGCCGAATGATAGAACGGCGCCACCACTGCTAGGTTCGCCGGTCAATCCAAAACCGCTGATGAAAGTGACGGCAAAGGCACAAAATGCCATTGCCGAGAGTCGCCAGTTCATACCGCTCGTGGAGCTCGCGTAAACAAATGCGTCACGCGTTCGCTTGAACCCAAGCTCTTGAGAAGACTTCATTTCCTTTGTCAGCATTGCATAGCTGTTGACCAGAACAGCTATTCCAAAGAGAGTCAGGCCTACTACCGTCATTGGGATTCCAAGCGGCAGTTGCGCAAAAGAGGATACGAGAGAGATCGACACGGAAGCGAATCCTATAGGCAGCGCCGATCGCTCCAATCTTGACGCAAATGTCAGCCGCGTTGAATGATCTGTCGATCCCATTTCGATATTGTTTCGCATTCGCTCTTACTGTCCGCAAGTGGGCGAAATCGGCCCATCGATTCCGCTGCGCCCTAGCTCTTAGGATCGGGCAGCGGCAGCGAGGGGTCAGCTGGGCCCGCCGGGACAATCGCCAGATTGCGGCTGTTGGCCTGCGAAAGATCGGGATCGACCATCAGCTGGCCCTCGATGGCCGCCTGCATCACCGGATCGTGCGCTGGGCCTTCCTCGCCGCCGCGGGTGCGCGGCGCGTCGGCCGAACAGGCGGCCAGCGCGGCGAGGAGGAACAGGGGCAAGGCGCGGGCAAAGGGCATCCGTGTATCCTTTGCACCCGGCATGGTTAAATCCGCGTCACCAGTGTTACTATGGGCCATGCCATTTTGATGCTTGGTCCTGCGCGCCCATCCTGCCATGGGCCGCGCCATGTCCGCTGCAACCTCCCGCCAGAACGGTGCCATGGCCGCCATCGCGACCTATGCCTTCTGGGGCGTCATGCCGATCTACTTCAAGCTGCTGGGCGACGTCCCCGCGCCTGAGCTGCTGGCCTGGCGGATCGTGTGCAGCATGCCGATCTGCCTCGTGATCATCGCGCTGCAGCGGCAGGGGCCGTCGCTGCTGGCCTCACTCCGCAACCGGACTGTGGTACTGCGGCTGGCCACCAGCGCGGCGCTGACGGCAACCAATTCGCTGATCTTCTTCATCGCTGTCGTGACCGGCCATGTGCTGGCGACCAGCCTCGGCTACTACATCATGCCGCTGATCAACGTGCTGATCGGCACGGTGTTCCTGCACGAAAAGCTGAGCCGCGTGCAGTGGGCCGCGGTGGTGATCGCCGCCATTGGCATTGCCCTCCTAGCGTTCGGCGAGCTCGACATGCTGTTCGTCTCGCTGGCTTTGGGTGTGAGCTATGCGCTCTACGGATTCGTCCGCAAGGTCGTGCCGGCGGGCGCGCTCGAGGCGGTGACGATCGAGACGGGCGCGAGCCTCTTTCCCGCGCTGGCCGTGGTCGGCTGGTATGCGTGGACCGGCAGCGGCGTAGGCGGCGGATCGAGCATGCTGGCGAGCGGGCAGATGGCCGGGCTGCTGATGATCGGCGGCCTGTTCACAGCGATCCCGCTGCTGCTGTTCGGCTATGCCGCGCGCCGCCTGACGCTGTCAGCGATGGGGTTTGCCCAGTTCATCACGCCCAGCATCGGCTTCCTGCTCGGCCACTTCGTCTACGGCGAGCCACTGGATCAAGATCGGACGGTCTGCTTCCTGCTGATCTGGACTGCGGTTGCCCTGTTCAGCTGGGACATGTTCCGTCAGTCCAGACTGAATGCACACACGAAAGTCGCAAGCTAGGGGCGAAAGCGCCAGCCCAGCGTTTCCCCGGCGTGGAAGGGGACGACCATCGTCTCGCCCACATCGATCTCGTCCGGCACGGTGACGGGTGCGCGCTCCAGCGTCACGGTGCCTTCGTTCAGCGGCAGGCGGTAGAAGCGCGGGCCGTGTTCGCTGGCAAAGCCTTCGAACTTGTCCAGCGCGCCTTCTTCCTCGAACACGCGGATATAGCTTTCGAGCGCGAAAGGCGCGTTGAAGATGCCCGCGCAGCCGCAGGCCGCTTCCTTGAGGTGCTTGGCATGCGGCGCACTGTCGGTGCCGAGGAAGAACTGCGCGCTGCCGGAGGTGGCCGCCTTGCGCAGCGCCAGCCGGTGATGCTCGCGCTTGGCGACCGGCAGGCAATAGGCATGCGGGCGGATGCCGCCGACCAGCATGGCATTGCGGTTGATATGGAGGTGCTGCGGCGTGATCGTCGCGGCAAGGTTTGCGCCCGCGCTTTCGACGAACTGGACCGCCTCGCTGGTGGTGACATGCTCGAACACCACGCGCAGGCCCGGCAGCGCCTTGACCAGCGGGATCAGCGTGCGTTCGATGAACACGGCCTCGCGGTCGAAGATATCGACGTGGTTGTCGGTCACCTCGCCGTGGATGAGGAGCGGCATGCCGATCTTTTCCATCCGCGCGAGGACGGGCATGATGTTGGCCACATCGGTGACACCGTGCGCCGAGCCCGTAGTGGCATGCGCAGGATAGAGCTTCGCGGCGACGAACACGCCGGCGGAATGGCCGCGCTCCACCTCATCCGGATCGGTATGATCGGTGAGGTACAAGGTCATCAGCGGGGTGAAATCGGTGCCTGCGGGAAGCGCCGCCATGATGCGTTCGCGATAGGCCGAAACGCCCGCCACATCGGTCATCGGCGGTGAGAGATTCGGCATCACGATCGCCCGTGCGAACTGGCGCGCGGTGTGCGGGGCGACGCCCGCCAGCAGCGCGCCATCGCGCAAGTGAACGTGCCAATCATCGGGGCGGCGGATCGTGATCGAGTCTGGGGTCGTCATGCCCTTCCCCTTAAGCCCCGCGATGCCTATCTGTCACGCATGAGCGCACCCCGTTTGACCAATCGCACTTTGGTGCGGCTTTCCCCCCTCGACGACAGCGAGGACGTAGCGGCCTTCCTGCAGGGCCTTGTCACGAGTGATGTGAAGGGGCCTTTGCCAGTATGGACGGGATTGCTGAGCCCGCAGGGGAAGGCGCTTTTCGACTTCATCGTGTGGCAGGACGGAACGGACCTGCTGCTCGATTGCGAGTCTGCCGCCGCGCCTGCGCTCGCCAAGCGCCTCTCGCTCTATCGCTTGCGCCGCCGCATCGCGATTGCCGTGGACCCGGCGCTCGGCGTCTACTGGCAGGCCGAGGGGGAACCGACCGACCCGCGCCTGCCCGCGCTAGGCCACCGCTGGATCGCGCCCGTCAGCGCGGACGATACTGCGGTCGATGCTGCATGGCTGGCACATCGGCTGGCCCATGGTGTGCCCGAGGGCCTTGCCGAACTCGGCAGCGAGCAGACGCTCTGGCTGGAAACCAATGCGGTTGAGCTCAATGGCGTGAGCTTCACCAAGGGCTGCTATGTGGGTCAGGAAAACACTGCCCGGATGAACTGGCGGCAGAAGGTCAACCGGCGGTTGGTGGTGGTGCCGCTGGACAAGTCGGACGCTGCGCGCCAGCGCACGGCCTATCCGGAGCTGCGGCTGGCCGTGGATCACCGCCGCGTGGAGGATATTCCGGCCGACCTCGTGCCCGCGTGGATGGAACTCAGCCCGCCTGCATGAGCTTGGCGGCTTCGGTCGCCGCATCGAGCATCCGTGCCGCATAATCGCGCGCTGCGTTGCGCGGCAGTTCGAGCGCCTGGCTGAGCGGCCCGCCCATCTGCGCATCGCCGAGCGCCATCAGCACCAGCGTCAACGTGGTCCCGCGCATCTCGTCCGAATGGAAATCGCCGACTTCGATCACGAGATCGTGGATCACATCGACGATCGGATCGAGCGCGTCCTCGTTGCCCGTCAGCAGCATCCACGAAGCGAGTGCACCGGCGCCCTCGCGGTCGAACGCATCGAAGGTCAGGTCCACCACGTCGCGCGGGGAACCGATGCCCGAACGGCTGGCGATCACCGCCTCGCGGATCACCGCGCAGATCGTTTCCGCCAGATGACGCGCGAGTTCCTTCTGCAGGCCAGAGGCCGAGCCGAAGTGGTGCAGCAAATTGGCATGGGTGCGCCCGATCCGCCCCGCGACGGCCTTGAGCGTTACCGCCTGCGGACCGGCTTCGATCAGCAGGGCGCGCGCGGCTTCGAGGGCGGCAATACGGCTTTCTTCAGGACTGAGACGCTTGCGAACTGACATTGTGCGAGCCGATTTCCCCCTTGCGGCGCGCACCTACCCCCGCGCACCGGAGCCCTCACGCCTAGAACTCCGGCGCCTCGGGAGCAAGAGGGACGCGACTTTCAGGCCGCGTGTCGCATCGGCTCCTGATCGTCGCCGCCGCCATCGCCATTGCCCGCTTCGCCGAGGTGGATCTGGTAGACCACGCTCGTTACGACAGTACCGCGGCCTTCGCTGCGACGCGGGCGATGCTCGCCGGTGGGCGTGAAGCCCAGCTTGCGCAACACGCGGCCTGAGGCGGGATTGTCGAGGAAATGGCTCGCTTCGATGCGCTGGTGCCCCAGCGCCCGCGCGATGCAGAGCACGGCGCGCGCGGCTTCGGTGGCATAGCCGCGGCCCCAGTGATCGCGCGCGATCCAGTAGCCGAGTTCGACCCCGCCCTGCTCGCCGGGTGCGATTCCTGCGCAGCCAATGATGCGGGTGCCCTCCGCACCGGGCAAGGTCACCAGGAAGTCCGGATGGCGCGGATCGGCCTCGCGGCTGACGAACCAGCGCGCATCATCGGCCCGGTAGGGCCACGGCGCACGGGCGAGGTTCCGCACCACCGCCGCATCATCGATCGCGGTGTGCAGTTCGGCCCAGTCTTCGGGCCATGCAGGGCGCAGGAACAGCCTTTCACTGCGAATGAACATCAGTCGTCTCCTCATCCGCCCCTCGTTTGCCCCGGCTGCTAACCAAAGGAAATGACAGGCATATTGCGGTCCGCCAGGTCTTGCGCGGTTAATGCGCCAAGGCGTGGCAAGGGTGAGGGAGACAATAAAAAAGGGAGACGGGCTGGCCCCTCTCCCTCGTCAAGCCGGCTCGTTGGAGCCGGCGGGGGGGG
>NZ_BJYR01000008.1 GCF_007991615.1 Novosphingobium sediminis
CGGGGGCCATCCCGTGAGGATGGCCCGTGATGACCATCCGGTTACTCTGCGGCCTCAGCCATCATGTCCACCGAGACGTACTTGCGACCAAGCTTGCCCGAGTGGAAACGCACTTTGCCTTCGGCGAGCGCGAAGAGGGTGTGATCCTTGCCAATGCCGACATTGGCGCCCGGGTACACCTTCGTGCCGCGCTGGCGGATAATGATGTTGCCGCCGATCACGTGCTGATCGCCGAACTTCTTGACGCCGAGGCGGCGGCCTGCCGAATCGCGACCGTTGCGCGAAGAGCCGCCTGCTTTCTTGTGTGCCATTTCAGATTACTCCGAGAATCTTGAGTCGCGGGTTTTGGGAGCCGCGATCAGGCGACGCTGAGGATGCGCAGCAGGGTCATCTGCTGGCGGTGGCCGTTGCGGCGACGATAGTTGTGCCGACGGCGCTTCTTGAACACGATCACCTTCTCGGACTTCGCCTGCGCGATGATCTCGGCCGAAACGGTCACGCCCTTGGCATCCGCGAGCACGCCTTCGTTCCCCGCGAGGAGGACGTCGGTCAGCGTGATCGTGTCACCGGCTTCACCCGCCAGCTTCTCGACCGCGATCTTGTCTCCGGCGGCAACCCGATACTGCTTGCCGCCCGTGCGCACGATTGCGAACATGGTTCCTGCTATCCGTTTCAAGTGTCTGGCCGCCTGATGATCCCGCGAATCGGATACCATCAGACAGCATGGCCGAATCTCCGCAAGGGATGCAGAGGCCCGGAAAGAGTGGCGCGGTTAATCGAACGGTGGCCGCATGTCAACGCCGCAGGGTGGCGAAAAGCTGCGGCTGCATTCGTCATGGGCCGCTTCCCCGGTCCGGCAAAAGCATCTATGGCGCGGGCATGGCTCTTCTGTCCATCCGCATCGGTGCGCCGCTGGCTGCTCTGCTCGCGCTTTCGGCCTGCAATGCGGACCGCTCGCGCTTTCCCTCGCTGTCGATTCGCCCGGCCGAGCGCACCTACACTACCGGCCAGCAGGCTGCGCCCGCACCGACGCCGAGCGAAGTGGCATCTGCCGATCTGGCAGACCGCGTCGCTGCCTTGCGTAAGAAGGTGGTGGCATCCCATGCCCGCTTCACCGCGCAGCATGCCTCGGCCACAACGCTCATCAATGCTGCCAAGGGCACAGCTCCCGGAACGGAAGCCTGGAGCCGCGCTGCGATCGCGCTTGCCGGGCTGACCTCCGCGCGCGGCGAGGGTCTGGTCGCACTGTCAGACCTCGATCACCTGCTGATCGCCGCGACCGAGACAGCCGCGATCGGACCGGATGCCGATCTCAAGGTGGTTGCCCCGGCGCACCGTGCGGCCGCCGATCTGTTGGCGGAGGAAGACCGCACCATTGCCGATCTTGGCGATCGGCTGGGCGGCTAGCGGCTTACCAGCGCGCCCGATCGCGGTGATCGTCGGGCCGCGGCTCGATCCAGCGCCAGCCGGACGCGGTCTTTTCACGTTTCCAGAACCAGCTCTGGCTCTTGAGGTGATCCATCGCGAAATCGGCCGCAGCGAAAGCATCGCGGCGGTGGCGCGCAGCGGCGGCGACCAGCACAATCGGATCGCCCGCACGCATCACGCCGTAGCGGTGGATGATGAGGAGCCCATCGAGCGCCCAGCGCTTGCGCGTCGCGGCGGCCAGTGCCTCCATGCCGGGGAGGGTCATCGCAGCGTAATGCTTGAGCTCCAGCGCCTCTACCGCATGAGCCCCAGGCTCCGCCCGGACCTGCCCGAGAAAGCTTACGATTCCGCCCGCCTCGGGATGCGCGGCGGTGAAGGTGGCCATTTCCTCCGCAGGCGAGAAACCCTCACCGAGCAGGCGCACAGCGGCCCCGGAATCTGGCATCTCAGCCCCCGCTTACGGGCGGCAGGAAGGCGAGTTCGTCCCCCTCCGCCAGCACGACCGCTTCGTTATCACCCAGCAGTGCGCCGTTGAGCGCCATGCGCACGCGTTCGCCAAGGAGTTCCACCGCCAGCGCCGGATCGAGCGCGGCGAGGATATGTTCGAGCGGCCCCGGAGTTACCGCAAGCTCTCCCATGCCGGCGATATCTTCCAGCCGTCCAAGAAACACCAGTTTTGCGAGACCCGATGTGGACAACGTCAGCCGCCCGTCATCGACATGTGGCGGGCGAGCGCAGGCGCGGCACCGGGCCGGTCGATCACGAAGCCGTGCTTCTCCGGCTTCTCGCCCATCGCGCGGGCGAAGGCTTCTTCCAGCGCGGCTTCGGGGCTTTCGGAGCGCAGTGCGGCGCGCAGGTCCACCTTGCCCTCACCGCCGAGGCACATGAAGAGCTGGCCGGTAGCCGTCACCCGCACGCGGTTGCAGCCTTCGCAGAAGTTGCCGGTCAGCGGGGTGATGAAGCCCAGCCGCCCACCCGTCTCGGCGATATCGACATAGCGCGCGGGGCCGCCGGTGCGCGCATCGCTCGCCGTAAGCGTCCAGCGCGATTCCAGATCGCGGCGAACGGCATCGAGCGGGAGGTAGTGATCGAAGCGGTCGCCTTCCACTTCGCCAAGCGGCATGACCTCGATCAGCGTGACCGAATGGCCTTCGCCGTGCGCCCAGGCGATCAGATCGGGCAGTTCGTGCTCGTTGATGCCCTTGAGCGCCACGGCATTCAGCTTGATCCGGATCCCCGCCGCCTTGGCCGCAGCGATGCCTTCGAGCACCTGCGGCAGGCTGTCGCGCCGGGTCAGCTCGGCAAACTTCGTCCGGTCCATCGTATCGAGCGACACGTTGATGCGCTTCACGCCTGCGGCGGCGAGATCATCGGCAAATTCGGCGAGGCGCGTGCCGTTGGTGGTCAGCGTCAGCTCATCAAGGCTGCCGTCTTCGATCTTGCGGCCCAGCGCACGGACCAGCTGCATCATGTCGCGCCGCACCAGCGGCTCGCCGCCCGTCAGCCGAATCTTGCGCACGCCGCGCGCGATGAAAGCGAGCGCGACCTCGTGGAGTTCCTCCAGCGTGAGCACTTCGGCGCGCGGCAGGAAGGTCATGCGCTCGGGCATGCAATAGGCGCAGCGCAGGTCGCAGCGGTCCGTCAGCGAAAGCCGCAGGTAGGTGATGCGGCGCGCGAAGCGGTCAATCAGCGGAGACGGGGTGCAGCTCATGTTTCGAGGTATACGAAGTCCCGAGCGAAAGATTCAAGGTGCGCGCCACCATCAACAAAAATAGTCTGGCCCGTAACGGCGCGCGCCTGTGCCAGAAACACCACAGCATCGGCGATCTCGCCGGGGCTTGCCAGCCGCTCGAGCGGCATCCGCGCGGTCAGGCGAAGCCACTGCTCCTCCGTATAGTCGGGTGTCGGCAGCGTCAGGCCGGGCGCAACGGCATTGACCCGCACCTGCGGGGCAAGGCTGCGCGCGAGGGTGCGAACGGCGGCGTGAAGCGCCTGTTTCGAGAGCGTGTAGCTCAGCTGATCCGGCACCGGGTTGATGACGCGCTGATCGAGGATATGGACCACCGCCGCCTCGCCCGCTGCCAGTTCGGCCAGCGCGCGTGTCAGCAGCACCGGTGCGGTGAGGTTTACCGCCAGATGCTCATCGAGCATCGCGGCGGTCACCGTTTCTGCCGTATCTTCGCGAAACAGCGCCGCACAATTGACGAGCAGGCTGGGCGCGCGCCCGGCCAGCGCCATGGCATCGGAGGGCAGGCGACTCACCGCCGCCGCATCGGAAAGATCCGCCGCCAGCGGATGGACGGCCGCGCCGAGGCTTGTCAGTTCGTCCGCAAAGCTGTGATCGAAGGTTGCCGCGCTGTGCGCATGAAGCGCCAGATCATACCCCGCATTGGCGAGTGCACGCGCGATTGCCGCGCCGATGCGTCGCCATCCCCCGGTAACCAGCGCAAGCGGACGGGCGGACTGCGCTGCCATGCTCAATCGCGCCGATGCCGGGTGAGCGTCATGCCAATCTCCTCGCCGCGCTCGCTGATCGCGAGCTTGACGATCTTCACCGTCACGCGCTCGATCCGCTTGTCCTGCAGGAACAGCGTTTCGCAGATGTGGTCCGCCACCGATTCGATCAGCTGGAAATGTACGCCCTGCGGCAGGCCTTCGGTCGCCGCGTGCTTGAGATCCATGTAGTTCTTGCTCGCCGTCAGCGGGCAATCGGGGGTGTAGCGGTCCTGCGGCTTGAGCGCCGCCGAAATCGAGATGCGCAGCGGCTGCGGGCGCCCGGTCTCCTCGGAATAGATCCCGGTGAGGACGTCGGTCTCGACGTTGGCGACTTCTAGGATGAGGCTGTCGTTCACGGGGCGGGCCTCTGGCACCCCGCTGCGCCTGTGTCCAGTGCGGCGCCCCTTCAGATTTGCTTATGTTCCGGGATTGGACCAGCGCGCGAAGATCGCGGTAGGGAGGAAGCGGCCACTCTCACCGTCTTCCTTGATGGCCAGATCGCCATGCTCGACCGTGCCCGGCAGGCCCGCGAGCGCCTCGGCCAGCAGCCCGCCAATGGCGAGCGAGGACATGCGCACGGCGTAGACGGTGAGGAACAGGAAGCGGCTGTCCGCATCCAGCAGCCGCGCGCAATCAGCGATCAGCGCGGGGAGGTTCTCCTCCAGCCGCCAGACTTCGCCATCAGGCCCGCGACCGAACTTGGGCGGATCGAGGATGATCCCGTCATAGCGCCGCCCGCGCCGCACTTCGCGCGCGGCGAACTTGGCCGCATCGTCGACGATCCAGCGCACCGGGCGGTCTTCCAGCCCCGCGACTGCGGCATTGGCGCGCGCCTGCGCCACCGCCTTCTTCGAGGCATCGACATGGGTCACCGGCCCGAAGCGCGAGAGCGCCATGGTGCCGACGCCGGTGTAGCCGAACATGTTGAGCGTGGACGCGTCAGGCTTGCCGTCCAGCTGCTCGCCCATCCAGTCCCACACCGGGGCCATGTCCGGGAAGAAGCCGAGGTGGCGGAAGGGCGTGCACTGCGCGGTGAAGCCGATGCCCCGCCACGAGAGCGGCCAGCCTTCGCGCGGGACGGGCTTGGCATAAGTCCAGCGGCCGCCGCCGTCCTCGTCCGAACCCGGCACGAATTCGCCGTGCGCATCCCACACGGCCTGCCGCGGCGCCCACATGGCCTGCGGTTCGGGTCGGATGAAGCGGTAATCGCCGTAGCGCTCGAGCTTGCGCCCGTCGCCGCTGTCGATCAGGCCGAACTGGTCCCAGCCCTGCCCGACCATGAGCTTCGCCTGAAGATCGAGCGCCGCCACCTTAGCGAACTCGGGGAGTCGCGCGCTCGGCAATCCACGCAGCGATGGTGTCGTAGTCACCCGGCAGGCGCGTATAGGCCTCCTCGCGCTCGAACAGGTCGCCCACCCGCGAAGGAAGGCCGGGGCGCACGCCCGTTGCGCGCTCCACCGCATCCCCGAACTTGGCGGGATGCGCTGTCGCCAGCGTCACCACCGGTACGTCGGCGGCAAGGCCTTCGGCAACGCGCGCCGCGTGAAGGCCGATCGCGGTGTGTGGATCGAGCACTTCGGCGCAGGATTCGTAAGCCCAGCGCATCGCCTTGGCCATTTCCGCCGCATCCGCACGCGCGCTGGTGAAGAGCGCCGCCGATGCCTCGCGCTGCGCATTGGTGAGCTGCATCGCCTTTGCGCTCTCGAACTGCTTCATCTGAGCAAGGATAGCCGCGCCATCGCGCCCGCCTGCGTCGTAGAGCAGCCGCTCGAAATTCGAGGACACCTGGATATCCATCGACGGCGCCGCGGTCGGCGTCACCGTGCCGGCGGAGTAATCGCCGGTGGAAAGCGCGCGGTGGAGGATGTCGTTGATGTTGGTGGCGACGATCAGACGCTCGATGGGGAGGCCCATCTGCGCCGCGACATAGCCGGCGAACACGTCGCCGAAATTGCCGGTCGGCACGCTGAAAGCCACCCGGCGCTCGGGCGCGCCCAATTGGAGCGCGGCGGCGAAATAATAGACCACCTGCGCCATCAGCCGCGCCCAGTTGATCGAATTGACCGCGGCGATGCCGAAGCGGCTGGTCATCGCGCCATCGTTGAACATGCGCTTCACCATCGCCTGCGCATCATCGAAGCTGCCATCAATGGCGATGTTGTGGACGTTGGGCGCGAGCACCGTGGTCATCTGCCGCCGCTGCACATCGGAGACGCGGCCATGCGGGTGGAGCATGAAGATGTCGACCTTGGCGCGGCCCGCGACGGCATCGATCGCGGCGGAACCGGTATCGCCCGAGGTTGCGCCGACGATGGTCAGGTGATCGTCGCGCTTCGAAAGGAATTCCTCGAACAGCAGGCCGAGCAGTTGCAGCGCCACGTCCTTGAACGCCAGCGTGGGCCCGTGGAACAGTTCGAGCAGCCACTGCCGCTCATCAAGCTGCACCAGCGGGGTAACGGCGGCGTGGGAGAAGCGGCCATAGGCCTCGCGCGTCAGTTCGAGCAGGCGTTCGGGCGCAATGCAGTCGCCCACGAAGGGCTGCATGATCTTTGCCGCCAGTTCGGCATAGGGCAGGCCCGCCATCGCGGCGATTTCGGCTTTGGTGAAGGTCGGCCAGCGCTCGGGCACATAGAGCCCGCCATCCGAGGCGAGGCCGGCGAGGGTCACGCCCTCGAAATCGAGCGAGGGCGCCTGGCCCCGGGTGCTGACGTACTTCATGGGCACGCCGGTTAGCCGCCGGGGGCGCGGGGCGCAAGGATTTGGGGCGAAGTCCGCAGCGGATGCAGATTTGGCATTGCGCGCCCTGCTCATCCTGAAAGGCTCGTCATCCCCGCGAAGGCGGGGATCCAGAGCGGACGCAGCGCTACATGGCCCTGGATCCCCGCCTGCGCGGGGATGACGAAGGTGGGTGGGTTCGCGGGACGGTCTAGCCCCGCTCGCGCATCCGCTTCCTCAGCGCCAGCGCGTAGATCACCAGCGCGACGCCCGCGAAGAGGAACCACTGCACCGCATAGGCGAGGTGGTTGTTGGGGATGTCCTTGGGATCGGGTTTGGCGTTGGCATCGAGGCCGGCAAGCGGCGGATCGGCGACAAGACGCGGCCCCGGCGCGATCCAGCCAGTTACCACGCCGCCCGTCCAGACCGGCGCGGAAGGATCGCGCGACCAGCCGAGCACCACCTGCCGCTCGCCGCCCCCGACATCCTCGCAGGTTGCCACATGCGCAAGCCCAGCCTCGCCCTTCGCGTTGCGTCCGGATAGGGTCGTCTGGCCAGCAGCGGCGCGGCACTCGATCTGTGTGCGGTGGTAGAGCGAGCGCTCGACCGCCGCTGGGCTATCCGGCCAGCGGACTTGCGCGCCCGATGTTTGCGCCGCTTCATAGCGCGCCAGCATGGCCTGCTTTTCGCCCAACCGCTCAAGCTGCCAGAAGCCGAGGCGGATCATCACCCCGACGGCGACCAGCACCAGCAGCGTCGGCACAATCGGAATACGCTTCACGATAAAACTCCCGCTGCGCGCAGCCGCGCAATCAACAGCGCCGCCTTCACCAGCCGCAAGGCGCCCATAATCACACCCGGCACCGCCACCACGATCACGCCCAGCATCAGCCAGAGTGGCGGACGAACCGCATCATCGAGCTTGAGCGCACCGGCAATCAGCAGCGCCGTCAGCGGCAGCAGCACGAAATAGAGGCCCCGCCCGCGCGGTTCGTAGTCGGTAAAAGCGAGCCCGCAGCTCCGGCATTCCGGCGCAAACCCCGCAGGAGCATCCCACAATGAACGCGCGCCGCAGCGGGGGCACAAACCGAAAAGGGCAGCGCGGATAAGTCCGCGCTGCCCTTTCGAAGCTTCATCCGAAGCGTTCACCGGATCACGAGCCAGATCACTCGATCGGTGCGCCCCAGCCGCCCCACACGTAGATGGCGACGAAGAGGAACAGCCACACCACGTCGACGAAGTGCCAGTACCACGCAGCGGCTTCGAAACCGAAGTGCTGGCGCGGGGTGAAGTGGCCCTTGTAGGCGCGCGCCTGGCAAACGGCGAGGAAGATGGTGCCGACGATCACGTGGAAGCCGTGGAACCCGGTCGCCATGTAGAACGCCGAACCGTAGGTGTTCTCGCCGAAGCCGAACGGAGCGTGCATGTACTCGTAGGCCTGGATCGAGCTGAACAGCAGGCCCAGCGCGATGGTCGCCCAAAGACCGGTCTTGAGGCCTTCGCGGTTGCCGTGGATCAGTTCGTGGTGCGCCCATGTCAGCGTCGTGCCCGAGCAGAGCAGGATCAGCGTGTTGAGCAGCGGCAGATCGAACGGGTTCATCACCGCTTCGATGCCCTTGGGGGGCCACTTGCCACCGATCACGTCAACCAACTGGTTGGGGAACAGCGAGAAATCGAAGAAGGCCCAGAACCAGCCGACGAAGAACATCACTTCCGAAGCGATGAACAGGATCATGCCGTAGCGCTGGTGAAGCTGCACGACCGGGGTGTGATCGCCCGCATGCGCTTCCTTGATCACGTTGCCCCACCACGAGAACATGGTGAGCGCCACGCCGAACACGCCGAGCATGAGCGCGATCTTGCCGCCGGGCATGCCGTGCATGGCAAAGACGCCGCCGCTCGTCATCGTGAGCGCCGAAAACGCGCCGACGATCGGCCAGATGTCAGGCGGCAGAATGTGGTAATCGTGGTTCTTGGTGCCGGCCATGTTCGTCTTCTAACCCCCGTCAGCTTGGGACTTGGCGAAACGCACCGCAGGGGCGCGATTCAGCTTGTTTGCAAACGCCTTTATCGAGGCCGCGCGGTGCGGTCCAGAGGCTTTCCTACTTGTTTTTGGGAGTGCTCTGAGTGCTGTCGGCAGCTTCAAGGAAAGTGTAGGAGAGCGTGATCTCGGACACGTCCTTCGCATTGGGATCGGTGAGTATGTCTGGATCGACATAGTAGAGCACCGGCATGCGCACTTCCTCGCCCGGCTTCAACGTCTGATCATTGAAGCAGAAGCACTGAATCTTGTGAAAATAGGCTCCGGTCTGCTCGGGCGTCACATTGTAGACCGCACGGCCAGTGATCGTACGGTTCGAAATGTTCTTTGCGATAAAGAACGCCATCTTGCGCTCGCCGATCAGGCCGGACTGCGTCACCTGCTCGGGGTGGAACTGCCACGGCATGCCATTCACCACGTTGCCATCAAAACGGATCGTAATCGGGCGCATCGTAGCTTTGACAGCAGCGGCCTGCGCCGCAGTCGAACGTTGGGTCGTGCCGTTGAAGCCGGTTGCCTGGCAGAATATGCGGTAGAGCGGGACCGACGCATAGCCGAGGCCAAGCATGGCAAGCGCGCCACCGGCGGCAATAATTCCGACCCTGATGTTTCGGTTAGAGGAGGGCTTGGTTGCAGTGACCATCAGGAGTGCTCCATCCGCTCGGTGCCTTCGGCGGGCGCGTGCTCGGGCTTGGCGGCGATCTTCACGATGGAAATCGCGAAGAACAGGATGACGAGGAAGCCAAGGATCAGCCCCATCACCTTGTTGCGTTCACGCTGGCGGGCGCGCAGCGCATCCGTCTCGGCGGTGGTGAGCGGACTGTTATCGAAGGGCTGGGTCATGCTTGCAGGCCATAGAACGTGGCGAAGCGGTCGACGACCAGCATCGCGAAGAGGATGAACAGGTAGAAGATCGAATAGGCGAACAGGCGCTTCTCCGGCTTCATGCCATCGCCCGGCTGCCCTTCACGAAGACCAACCTTGATCGACAGCCACAGGAACATCCCGCTGAGCAGGAGCGCGGAGAGGCCGTAAACAACCCCGGTGCCGCCGATGAACCAGGGCGTCATCGAAAGCGGCAGGAGGATCGCGGCGTAAGCCAGAATTTGCCGCCGAGTCGAGCGTTCGCCCGCCACCACCGGCATCATCGGGATGCCCGCTTTGGAGTAGTCGATCTGCACGAACAGGGCGAGTGCCCAGAAGTGCGGCGGCGTCCACATGAAGATGATGAGGAACAGGAGCACCGGCATCCACGTTATGTGGCCGGTCACCGCGATCCAGCCGATCAGCGGCGGAAAGGCCCCCGCCCCGCCGCCGATGACGATGTTCTGCGGCGTGCGCGGCTTGAGCCACACGGTGTAGAGATAGGAATAATAGAAGATCGAAAAGGCGAGGATGCCTGCCGCGAGCCAGCTGATCGCCAGCCCCATCGTCATCACCGAAATGCCCGAGAGCGCGACCCCGAAGTCCCGCGCGGACGTGCGGTCCATGCGTCCGCCGGGGATCGGCCGCTGCGCGGTGCGCTTCATCACGGCGTCGATATCGGCTTCCCACCACTGGTTGAGCGCAGCCGCGCCGCCCGCGCCGACCGCGATGCACAGGATCGCGGTGAAGGCGAGCACGGGATGGATGGTGCCGGGCGCCGCCAGCATGCCGCAGACGGCGGTGAAGATGACGAGCCGCATCACGCCCGGCTTGGTCAGCGCGAAGAAATCGCGCCAATCGGCGGGCATGATCAGGGCCTGAGGGTTCGCGGTGGACATGATGCGCGGCCTATAGGCGCGCTTGACGCATAGGGAAAGCGAAACGGCACCGGGATTTGGGGCTATGCGGTGGGGTGTTGTTTGTGGGGCGTTGCGCTTGGCCGCTGCCCACCCCCAGCCCCTCCCGCAAGCGGGGAGGGGAGTTTCCAGCGCCGACCGGCTCCCCTCCCACTTACGGGAGGGGTTGGGGGGCCTACGCGGCATCACGCCAAAGCAAAAGGGCCCCGGGTTGCTCCGGAGCCCCTCTGTGTTTCAGACCGTAGCCCGATCAGTGCGCGTGCGCTTCCTCGATCACGGGGAGCGTTTCGAACTGGTGGAACGGCGGCGGGCTCGACAGCGTCCACTCGAGCGTGGTCGCGCCTTCACCCCAGTAGTTGCCGACAGCCTTCGGGCCAGCGACCAGCGAGTAGGCGATGTTCACGAAGAAGATCACCATCGAGGCCGCCATGACCATGTAGCCGTTGGTGGCAATCGTGTTCCAGAACTCGAACGCCGGTGCATAGTCAGGGTAACGGCGCGGCATGCCCTGAACCCCGAGGAAGTGCATCGGGAAGAAGATCAGGTTCACGCCGACGAAGAACACCCAGAAGTGCAGGTGGCTGAGGAACTCGCTGTGCATGCGGCCGCTCATCTTCGGGAACCAGTAGTAGAACCCGGCGAAGAGCGAGGTCACCGCACCCAGCGACAGCACGTAGTGGAAGTGCGCCACAACGTAGTAGGTGTCCTGGAGGTTGTCGTCGATGCCGCCGTTGGCGAGCACGACGCCGGTGACGCCGCCGACGGTGAAGAGGAAGATGAAGCCAATTGCCCAGACGAGCGGCGACTTGAACTCGAGGCTGCCGCCCCACATCGTCGCGATCCACGAGAAGATCTTGATGCCGGTGGGCACCGCGATGACCATCGTGGCAGCGGTGAAGTACATCTTCGTGTTAACGTCGAGGCCGGTGGTGTACATGTGGTGCGCCCACACGATGAAGCCCACCGCACCGATCGCGACCATGGCGTAGGCCATGCCGAGGTAGCCGAACACCGGCTTCTTCGAGAAGGTCGAGATGATCTGGCTGATGATGCCGAAGCCCGGCAGGATCATGATGTACACTTCGGGGTGACCGAAGAACCAGAACAGGTGCTGGTAGAGAATCGGGTCACCGCCGCCGGCCGGGTTGAAGAAGGTCGTGCCGAAGTTGCGGTCGGTCAGCAGCATGGTGATCGCAGCGGCGAGAACCGGCAGCGACAGCAGCAGCAGGAATGCGGTGACGAGCATCGACCACACGAACAGCGGCATCTTGTGCAGGGTCATGCCCGGCGCGCGCATGTTGAAGATGGTGGTGATGAAGTTGATCGCACCGAGGATCGAACCCGCGCCCGCAAGGTGCAGCGAGAAGATCGCGAAGTCGACCGCGGGACCGACCGACCCGGAAGTCGAAAGCGGAGCATAAACAGTCCAGCCGGTGCCAGCGCCCATGCCGGTACCACCGGGCATGAAGGCCGAGATCATCAGCGAGCAGAAGCCCGAAACGGTCAGCCAGAACGAGATGTTGTTCATGCGTGGGAAGGCCATGTCCGGCGCGCCGATCATGAGAGGCACGAACCAGTTGCCGAAACCGCCGATCAGCGCCGGCATGACCATGAAGAACACCATGATCAGGCCGTGGGCGGTGATCAGGACGTTCCACAGGTGGAGAGTCGCGTTGAAGTCCTGGTCGTTGCCGCCGAGGAAGTGCGTCCACCAGCCGAGGTACTGAATACCCGGATGCGCGAGTTCAGCGCGCATGATGCCCGAAACGCCGCCACCGATGATGCCCGCGATGATCGCGAAGATCAGGTAGAGCGTACCGATGTCCTTGTGGTTGGTCGACATGAACCAGCGCTGGAAAAACGCGGGCTTGTGGTCGTGATCGTGCGCATCGTCGTGATGGGCATCGAAGCCTTCATGGGCTGGAATGCTGGCCATGGTTCTAACCTTGTCCTTCGAAATCTTTTACGCCGCGGGCGTCGGCTTGGCGGGAGCGGCTGCGGCGGTTGCAGTAGCCGGAGCACCGACGGTACCGCCTTGGGCCTTCACCCACTCTTCAAACTTGGCGCGCGGCAGAGCCTCGACCACGATCGGCATGTAGCCGTGACGGGCGCCGCACAGCTCGGAGCACTGGCCGTAGTAAACGCCCGGCTCCTTGATGAAGAGCACCTTCTCGTTGATGCGGCCCGGCACGGCGTCGAGCTTGAACCACAGCGACGGCACGGCGAAGGCGTGGATCACGTCCGAACCAGTGGTCTGCAGGCGGATCGGCTCACCAGCGGGGACAACCATGCGGTTGTCAGCTGCGAGCTGCGGCTGTTCACCGCGCTTGATGGCTTCGGCATCCGGCAGGATGTTCGAAATCACTTCGAAGCCGCCGTTATCCGGATAGGTGTAGCCCCAGTACCACTGGTAGCCGGTCGCCTTGACCGTCAGCGCGCCCTTGGGGGCCGGAGCATACTGGTGCGCCAGCAGGCGGATCGAAGGAACCGCGACGAACACGAGGATCAGCACCGGGACGACCGTCCAGATGATCTCGATCGTGGTGTTGTGGCTGGTCTTGGAAGCGACCGGGTTCGCACTGCGACGGAAGCGGACCATAACCAGCAGCAGCAGCAGGAGCACGAACAGCGTGATGACGGTAATCACCGGCATCAGGATGTAATCATGCATGCGAAGGGCTTCCTGCCCGTTCGGCGAATACTGATCCTGGAACGTCCAGCCCTTGGCGACCGGCTGACCCTTGCCATCGACCGGCTTCATCGGGCTGTAGGAGCCCTTGTCGACCGGAGCCGCGGCTGCGGCATCAGCCGGAGCGGCGCTACCAGCCGGCGCCGGCGTGGCGGCGACAGGCGCTTCGGGCGCCGGTGCGGCGGCCGCTGCAGGAGCCGGAGCGGCGGCTGCCGCCATGGCCTGGGGCGCAAAAGCAAGCGCAGCCGCAAGGCTCATTGTCCGGAACGCGCCCGTCACGGCGCGGGCAACATGGGATAGACTCATGGTATACCGCTCTCGATTTTTTGCTTCTGCGCCGGGCATTTACCCCGACACTCCACACCCCAATTCCCTTAATTCAAGGGCGCCTATACGCGCGCTCGCCTCAAGCCTCAAGCGCCTGCGACTATATTTTTGGGGCAATGGGGTTTGCCCTAAAGCTCTAAGGCGCAATGCGAATAAGGGGAATCAGGCGAGTCTGCCCCTCGTGAAGCCCTTCAGTCCAGCGTAGCGCGGTGCCCGCGCCTTCGCTATGGACCCACGCCTGACATACCGCCCGCGGGCCCGGAAGCCCGCCCATGATGAGAGAGCCATGCTCGAAGACGAGATCCTTTCCGAATTCCGCGCCAGCGAAGCCCTGCTCGAAGGCCACTTCCTGCTTTCCTCGGGCCGCCACAGCGCACACTATCTGCAGTGCGCGCGCGTGCTGATGGATCCGATGCGCGCCTCCCGGCTTGCCTCGGCACTCGCCGCGACTCTGCCGCGCGATCTGCGCCAGCAGATCGGCAAGGTGATCTCCCCCGCCATGGGCGGCGTCATCATCGGCCACGAAATGGGCCGCGCGCTGGGCGTGGAGGCGATGTTCGTCGAACGCCCGGCCGGCACGTTCGAACTGCGCCGCGGTTTCTCGCTGAAGGAAGGCGAAAAGGTGCTGATGGTCGAAGACGTCGTCACCACAGGCCTCTCCAGCCGCGAGGCGATCGCAGCGATCGAGGCGGCAGGCGGGATCGTGGTAGCGGCAGCAGCGCTGGTCGATCGGTCTGCTGGCGCGGTTGACCTCGGCGTACCGTTCTATCCGCTCGTCAGCCTCAGCTTCCCGACTTACGCGCCGGACGAGCTGCCGCCCGCGCTCGCCGCGACTCAGGCGATCAAGCCCGGGAGCCGCGCCGCCTGATGAGCCTTCACACGGCCCACCGCCTACGCCTCGGCGTCAACATCGATCACGTCGCCACGATCCGCAACGCGCGCGGCGGCGATCATCCCGATCCGGTGCGCGCGGCGGAGATCGTTGCCGAAGTCGGCGGCGACGGGATCACGGCGCATTTGCGCGAAGACCGCCGCCACATCCGCGACGAGGACATCGCCCGCATCCAGGCCGCGACCAACCTGCCGCTCAACTTCGAGATGGCCGCGACGGAGGAAATGGTCGCCATCGCGCTGCGGCATCGCCCGCATGCAGCCTGCATCGTGCCCGAGCGGCGCGAGGAGCGCACCACCGAGGGCGGGCTGGACGCTGCCGGGCAGCACAACCGCCTCGCCCCGATCGTCGCCCGCCTCAACGATGCGGGCATCCGCGTCAGCCTGTTCATCGCGCCCGAACCGCGCCAGATCGAAGCTGCGATCAAGCTCGGCGCGCCGGTGGTTGAACTGCATACCGGCGAATATGCCCATGCCGAAGGCGAAGCACGCGCGGTGGAACTGAAGCGCATCGCCGACATGGCCGCGCTTGCTGCGAAGAACGGGATCGAGCCGCATGCGGGGCATGGGCTTACGTATGAGAATGTGAGCGCCATCGCCGCGATACCGCAGCTGGCTGAGCTCAATATCGGGCACTACCTGATCGGCGAGGCGATCTTTACCGGCCTTGCGCCTGCCGTGCTCAAGATGCGCGAGCTCATGGACGCCGCCCGGTGATCATCGGCATGGGCTCCGACCTCTGCAATATCGAGCGCATCCAGTCCTCGCTCGACCGGTTCGGGGAGCGCTTTGTGCAGCGCGTGTTTACGGCCACGGAACAGGCCAAGGCAGCGCGGAGGCCCTATACCAAGGCGGGCACGCTGGCGAAGCGCTTCGCTGCCAAGGAAGCCTTTTCCAAGGCCGTCGGCACCGGGTTCAAGGCGGGCGTGTTCATGAAGGACATCGGCGTGGTCAACGCGCCCTCCGGCGCCCCCACCCTAGCCCTGACCGGCGGCGCCGCCGCGCGCCTTGCCGCGATCACCCCGCCGGGACACGAGGCGGTGGTTCATCTGACGCTCACCGATGATCACCCATGGGCGCAGGCCTTCGTGGTGATCGAGGCACGCCCCCTTTCCGCAGGTGCTGTTTGAACGACGTTCCCGAGACAATGCCGGCTGCCGAGAACGAGCCGGTCGAATCGAAAGCCGCAGAGCCCGAGGGCACCAACTGGCTGGCCGAAATGCGCGGCCTGCTGCTCATGCTGCTGGCGGTGATCGGCTTCCACAGCTTCGTGGCCAAGCCGTTCTACATCCCCTCGATCTCGATGATGCCCAACCTGCTCGTCGGCGATCAGCTTGTCGTTTCGAAGTATCCCTATGGCTGGTCGTGGGTCTCGGCCTCGATGCACTTCCTGCCGCGTTCGAAGACGCGCATCCTGCCAGCGACTCCGGCCTACGGGGATATCGTGATCGTGGTGCCGCCGGACCGCGACGAGGACTACATCAAGCGTGTCGTCGCGCTGCCGGGGGACCGCATCGCTGTGGTGAACGGCCAGATCATCCTCAATGGCAAACCCGTGCCGCAAGTCGCTGAAGCGCCGCTGGAATTGCCGGTCGATCCCAACCAGCCCTGCGATCCGGATGATTTCCCCGGCCTCAGATACCGCGCTGCGGACGGCAAGCAGGTCTGCGAACTGCCGATCTTCCGCGAGACGCTGCCCAATGGCGCGACATACCGGATCATCGACCACCGCAACCAGCCGCTCGACAATTACCCGGAAACCAAGGTGCCCGCCGGCTACGCCTTCCTGATGGGCGACAACCGCGACCACTCCGCCGACAGCCGCGCGCCGATCATCGAGAAGGGCCTTGGCGGGCCGGTTCCACTGGCGGATATCGGGGGCCGTGCGGAATTCATCACTTATTCGCTCAATGGCACCGAAACGTGGAATCCCCTGTCATGGTACGGCGCCTTGCGAGGAAGCCGCGCTTCGCTCAGACTGCGGCCGATGATCCTTCCTCAAGGAACCGCCGCAAAGCCATGAGCGACGAGCCAAATCCTGCCCCGACCCACAGCGCCGGCCCCACCGATATCCGCGACGATCTCGTCCGGCAGGAAATCAAGCGCGCGGCGGTATGGATCGGCATGGCCGGCCTCGCCGCGCTGGCGGTCTATCTCGCGCATCCGCTGCTGGTGATCTTCGGCGGCTTCGTCTTTGCCATGCTGATCGACGGCGGCCAGCGCCTGCTGGGCCGCGTGCTGCCGATCCGGCGGACATGGCGCATTGCAGTCGTGCTGCTGCTGACCGTCGCCTTCCTCGTCTGGGTGGTCGAATTCGCCGGCAGCCAGATCATGACGCAGGCCGCCGAGATGCCGCCACTGGTCACCGCACAGGCCCAGCGCGCGCTCGATTGGGCCAGCGCGCATGGCCTGACGATGGGCCGCAGCGATGTCAGCGGGCTGCTCAAGGAACTGCTCGGCGGCGTGAGCCAGGTCACGCAGGCGCTGGGCGGCCTGTTCGGCGGCGTCACCACGCTGCTCATCATGGTGATCCTCGGCATCTATTTCGTGCTCGAGCCCGACATGTACCAGCGCGGCCTTGCGTGGATGCTGCCTGCGGAAAGCCGCGAATACTTCCACGGCACCACCCACCGCATGGGCCGCACACTGCGCATGCTGCTGGCGGGGCGAATGCTGGGCATGGTGATCGAAGGCGTGTGCACGTGGATCGCGCTCGCGGTCTACGGCGTGCCGATGGCGGCGCTGCTAGGGCTACTCACCGGACTGCTGGTGTTCCTCCCCAATATCGGCGCACCGATTTCGGGCATCCTGATGATCCTCGTCGGCTTCTCCGGCGGCACCGCGATGGGGATCTACTGCATCATCGTCTATGTCGTGGTGCAGACGGTCGACGGCAACGTGATCGTCCCGATGGTGGCCAAGCGCACCGCCGATCTCGCGCCCGCGCTCGTACTGGGCGCGCAGCTCATCTTCGGCGTATTGTTCGGCATCCTCGGTCTCGCGCTCGCCGATCCGCTGGTGGTCATGCTCAAGATCGCGCTTGAACGGCAGGCCGAACACAACACCCGCCGCGACGAAGCCACAGGATAACCATGGCGCGCAAGTTCCTCTATTTCGTCGCGGTTCTGATCGTGCTGGTGATCGCCGCGCTGCTGGCGCTGCGCATCTGGTCGGCCGAGCTGACCCGATTCGCCTTCGTGCCGCGCGGGGTGTTCGAGGCGCAGGCGCCGATGCGCGCAGGCGCCTATGACAATCCGGCGATGTGGGTCTCGCGCCCGGATACCGCCAATGATCCCGCGCAATATCGTCCCGAAGGCGCCTCTGCCGGGCCGAAGGGCAAGGCCTGGGTCTTCTTCATCCACCCGACCAGCTACCTCGCGCGTGACCACTGGAACGGCCCCATCGCCGACAAGGATTCGCGCTACCGCACCTCGCTGTTCGTGCGCGGCATGGCGAGTGCCTTCAACGGCGAGGCGGCGGTGTTCGTGCCCTATTACCGGCAAGCCGCCTTCGGCAGCTTCCTCGTCAACCAGCCCGAGACGCTGAAGGCCCGCGCGGTGGCCTATGGCGATGTGCGCGAGGCCTTCCGCGCCTTTGTTGCCGCCGTTCCTGCCGATGCGCCGATCGTGCTCGCGGGCCACAGCCAGGGCGCGCTCCATCTGATGCACCTGCTGCAGGACGACGTGAAAGGGACGCCGCTCGCCAGCCGGATCGTCGCTGCCTACATGATCGGCTGGCCGGTTTCCCCCGCGCACGATCTGCCGCAGACGGGCCTGCCGGCCTGCACCGCACAAGAGCAGACAGGCTGCGCGCTGAGCTGGATGAGCTTTGCCGATCCGCCCGATGCGACCTTGATGCTCGCCACCTATCGCGCCGAGCCGGGGCTGGACGGCAAGCCCAAGGGCACCGAGCCTGTGCTCTGCACCAATCCGCTGAACGGCGGCGCGGCGGCAGCAGCACCCGGAACCGCCAACCTCGGCACCATGGTCCCCTCGGTCGATCTGACGATGGGCAAGATCACCAAGCTCGGCATCCCCGCGCGGTGCGATGCCAAGACCGGCCTGCTGATGATCGGGGATCCGCCCGATCTCGGCCCCTATGTGCTGCCGGGGAACAACTACCACGTCTATGACGTGCCGCTGTTCTGGTCGAATGTCCGCGCCGATGTGGCGCGCCGTTCCGCGGCGTGGCTGGCGCACCAAAAGACCGCCAAGTGATAACGACAAGTGCCAGCGAACTCCGCGCGGCTCTCCCCGAGGGCGGCGCGCTGATGGGGCTTGATCCTGGCACCAAGACCATCGGAGTCGCGCTGTGCGACCGGGATTGGCGCTTTGCCACCGCCGGGCAGACGATCCGCCGCCGCAAGTTCAGCCAGGACAAGGCCGAACTTGCCGCGCTGGTCGCTTCGCGCAGCGTGAAGGGCCTCGTCATCGGCCTCCCGCTCCACATGGATGGCAGCGAAAGCCCCCGCAGCCAGGCCGCCCGCGCGATGGCGCGCAATCTTGCCGATCTTGGCCTTCCCATCTTGCTGTGGGACGAACGCTGGACCACGCAGGCCGCCGAGCGCGCGATGATCGAGCAGGATTTCAGCCGCGCCCGCCGCGCCGAACGCATCGATTCGCACGCTGCCGCGCTGATCCTGCAGGGCGCGATCGACGCGATGGTCGGCGCGGCGTTCTGACCTTGCCCGACAAATGATGGTTGTCAGCAAGGCGCCGCACCGGCAGGACATCCGCCATGAGCAAGGATGACAAGGCCGCCGGCCTCATGAAGACCATCATGCCCGAAGGCTTCGTGTTCGATCCCGAACGCGGCGCGCGCTGGTTCACGCGCGCGGGCCACACAGGCTTCCTCGGCATGGAATACCACGATCACGGCTCGGACTGGATCGAACTCGCCCTGCCCTGGCGCGAGGATCTCGTCGGCGTCGAGGAAACCGGCGTGCTGGCTTCCGGCCCGATCATCAGCCTGCTCGACAACGCGACCTCGATGTCGGTCTGGACGCGGCAGGGCACATTCAATCCGCAGGTCACGCTCGATCTGCGCATCGACTACGTGCGCGCCGCAACGCCGGGCAAGACGGTGATCGCGCGCGCCGAATGTTATCAGGTGCGCCGTTCGATGGCGTTCGTGCGCGGCATTGCGCATGAAGGCGATCTCACCGATCCGATCGCCCACACCGCCGGCATCTTCATGCTGGTCAGCAGCGAAGGGTGGTCGAAGCCATGAGCGAGTATCACCTGCCGCCCTATGCCCGCACGATGGGCATGGAAATCGACCACGTGGAGGACGGCGCGCCCGTCATCGCGATGGACTATGCCGAACGCGTGCAGGGCCGCCCCGGCTTCCTGCACGGCGGCGCCATCGGCGGCTTGCTCGAAATGGCTGCTCACGCCGCCCTGCGTGCCGAGCTGCAGCGCCAAGGCAGCGATTCCCGCATCAAGCCGGTCAACATCAGCATCGAATACCTGCGCGGCGGCGTGCAGGAACGCACTTTTGCGCGCGGCGAAGTCATTCGCGCTGGCCGCCGTGTGGCAAATGTGCGGGTCGAGGCATGGCAAGGCGATCGCACCAAGTTGGTCGCCAGCAGCTGGATGAACTTCCTGCTGGCCCCGCCGAAGGACTGAGGCAGACGGCCCCCGCCGTCATACAACCGGCGCATTGACGAGGTGGGTCTGGGCCGCAGTGGCCCCCGATTGACCTTGCAATTTTTTTACAATCGTTTATTAGAAAATTGCCTCTCGTCGATTGCGACTGATCTGGCTGCCGCGCTGCCGGCGCCTCTTCCCTCACATGATGCATGGCTTTTTGCCGGTCTTTGCCGGTCTACCAATGCTGCTCTCGTTGAAGTGAGACGGGCATCGACGTTTACTCCCAGGCACGGGAACGCTGTTTCCGCGCCTTCGACTCCTTCGATTTCCTTTCAAGTGACGACCTGACGCACGACCCCGTCGGCATCCGCCGGCGGTCCAACCGTTTCTTGAAAGGAAGCGCACATGACTATCGGAACCGTAAAATTCTTCAACGAAGACAAGGGCTATGGCTTCATCCAGCCGGATGACGGCGGCAAGGACAGCTTCGTCCACATCTCCGCCGTGCAGGCCGCCGGCCTTGCCACGCTGAGCAAGGACCAGCGCGTTTCCTACGAAGTCGAGACCGGCCGCAATGGCAAGGAATCGGCGGTCAATCTCGCCAGCGCGAACTGATCGCGGCGCATCCCGGCGGCCTCGATGGGGCCGCCGGGAGCACCTTTACCCCCTTCTTTTCCTGCGGAGTCGCACCCGATGGCACTTTCCTACGAATTTCTCGTCGAGCGCGCAGAGCAGGCAGCCAAGGAAGCGGCGGGCGCCCTTCTGGACAACGTGCGCGACCGTGCGCTGCGCTCGGAAAAGGCATGGCGGGCGATGGCCGACCAGCTCCGCGAAGTGGCCGAAGGCCGCGAACGCACACGGCTCGAGCGCCTTTCCGCCGCGCTTGATACCGTCTGAATGGCCGAGCTTCCGGATCTCAACCTGCCCCAGCTGTTCGCGGCGCTCGAAGTCTCCGATATTTCTGCGATCAACGGGATCGCCAGCCTTGCCAATATCCTGCGCCGGAACGGTCTCATCAGCGTTCCCGACGTTTCAGCGCTGCTCCAGAGCATGAGCCTGCCGCTCAGCCTGCCGCGCCATGCGGACAATCCCGCCGTGCAGGAAATCCAGCTCCATCTGGATCAGCTTTTCGCCCAGATCATCGCCGCCGATTAGGCGCGCTCGATTACCACAACGATGCCGCCGCCGGGCTCGTCAGTCCCCGGCGCAACCCGTGCTGCATCGGCCCGCACCCGCGCCAGCACGGCTGCCGGCACATCCGGCCCAGCGACGACGGCATCGGCTTGCCCAAGCAGCCGCGCCTCGCGCAAAGTGAGGTCGTCGGGATCGTTCGAGCGCAGCCGGATCACGAACCGGCCAGAGACGCCATCCGCCGCGCCTGCCACCCACGCATCGACATTGCCGCCCTCGCGCAGGGGATCCAGCGCTCCGCCGTCTTCCAGCGCCGCATCAAGCGCGCGCCTGCGTTCGGGTCCCGTCGGCCAGCGGGCCCGCATCGCACTGCGCGCGTTGTAGAGCGCCTCAGCCAGCGTGCCGAGGCTTTGCGGCAAAAGCCGTTCCAGCCGCAGCCGCAGCGCCTTGGCAAGGCCCGCCGAGGCTCCGCCCGTACCGACCGCCACGATGACCGGAGCGCGGTCGATGATCGATGGCGTGGTGAAATCGCACAGCGCCGGCTTGTCGACGACATTGACGAGCAGCCCCGCCCCCCGCGCACGGATCGCATCAGCCTCGCAGGCGCCTTCATCCTCGTGCGCGATGAAGGCAAGACGCGCGCCGATATCGATGCCCTCGGCAAGATCCTCGATCACCTTGCCGCCCGCGCGCAGTACCAGCCGCCGCTTGGCCTCAGCCGCCTCGCCATGGCCCAGCACCACCACCGGGTGCCCGGTGAGGCGGTGGAACAGCGGGAGGCTGGGGAGTGTCATGCGTTTCGCCTATGCCGCGCCGGGCCCTTCGACAAGCTCAGGACGAGCGGACCAAAGGGCAAGCCTCAAAAACCGCTCGTGCTGAGCTTGTCGAAGCACCACGCACGAGATCCGCCTCATTCAAGCCATTCCGGTACGCGCTCGGCGGAAAGGATGGTTGAAGGCTCGATGCGGTCCGCCACGACGGCCCACTTCGCGCCGTCGACCATGACCTCAGGCACCATCGGGCGCGAGTTGTAGGTGTTCGCCATCGTCGCGCCATAAGCGCCCGCGGTGCGGAACACCGCCAGATCGCCGCGCGCAACAACGTCGATCTCGCGGGCCATGGCGAAGGTATCGCTCGATTCGCAGATCGGACCGACGATGTTGGCGGTCATCGTCTCGCCCTTCGGCGTTACCGCGCTGAAATCGTGCCAGGCATCGTACATGGCAGGCCGCGCCAGATCGTTCATCGCCGCATCGACGACGACCCAGGGATGGAGCGCGCCCTGCTTCACGCGGACCACTTCGGTGAGCAGCACGCCTGTGTTGCCGGTAATCAGCCTTCCCGGTTCGAACATCAAGGTAGCATCCCAGCCATCCGTCACGCGGGCGATCATCGCGGCGTATTCGGCGGGCTGCGGGAAAACCTCGCCCGCCTTGTAAGGCACGCCGACCCCGCCGCCGAGGTCCATATGCGTCACGGCAAAGCCCTCGGCACGGATCGCCTGCATCAGCGCACCGGCCTTGATGAAGGCAGCTTCCAGCGGATCGAGCTTCGACAGCTGGCTGCCGATATGGAGCGCAAGGCCGCGCAAGTTCAGCCCCGGCCGGCCGGAGAGCCGCGCATAGATGCCCGCCGCGCGGTCATAGGGAACGCCGAACTTGTTCTCGGCCTTGCCGGTCGAGATCTTGGCATGGGTGCCGGCATCCACATCGGGATTGATGCGCAGCGTGGCGGTCGCGACGAAGCCCATGCTTGCCGCGATTTCGGCCAGCTCCTCGCCCTCTTCCTCGCTCTCGAGGTTGAACTGGCCGCATCCGGCTGCCAGCGCGCTGCGCATTTCCGCCGCCGTCTTGCCGACGCCCGAAAACACCACGTCTGCCGCGGGAATGCCCGCGGCCAGCGCGCGGTCCATCTCGCCCGCCGAGACGACGTCTGCACCGTAGCCTTCGGCGGCGAGCACCTTGAGCACCGCGAGATTGGGGTTCGACTTCACCGCAAAGGCGAGGTGCACGCGCGGCAGCACGGACAGCGCATCGCGGAAGACCCGCGCATGGCGCGTCAGCGTGGCGCGCGAATAGACGTAGACCGGCGTGCCGACTTCGGCCGCAATCAGGGGCAGCGGCACGTCTTCGGCATGAAGCACGCCGCCGCGATATTCAAAATGATCCATGGGGAATTCCTGAAACTGGGCTCCGGTTTCGGGCCGGAGAGAATGCTTATTCCTCGGGGGGGAGGTCGAAGGGATCGTCCTCGCGGTCCTCCGAGCGGCTGCGCAGCTCGATGTTGCGCTGCGGTTTGGCCTGAACGGGAGGGGTCAGCAGCGCGTCCGGCCCGGGTTTATCCCCTCGGCCATAGGGTGCCGGGGGCAAGGAATGGCCTTTCAGCGGCATGAGTTCGCGCCGCGCGCCGCATCCGGCGAGCGTGAGGGCCAGCAGCAGAACAGGCAGCACCTTGCGCATTACGGCTCCAGACCCAGCGCAAGACGCGCATCGGCCACGCGCTTCCTTACCTCGTCCGGCGCGGTTCCGCCATGGCTGGCGCGCGCGGCCACGCTGGCCTCCACCGAAAGCGCGGCGAACACCCGCTCGTCGACGCGCGGATCGATCGCCTTGAGGTCTGCCAGCGCCAGTTGATCGAGCGCCACACCCCGGCTTTCCGCCAGCTTGACAGCCGAGCCGGTGATATGGTGCGCCTCGCGGAAGGGAATGTTGGCCTGCCTCACCAGCCAATCGGCCAGATCGGTTGCCGTGGCGTAGCCGAGCTCCGCCGCGCCGCGCATCCGTGTCGTGCGGAATGCGGCTTCCGCAACCATCCCGGTCATCGCCGCAATGGAGAGCGCGAGCAGCGAAGCCGCCTCGAACACAGGCGGCTTGTCGTCCTGCATGTCCTTCGAATAGGCGAGCGGCAGGCCCTTCATCGTGATCATCAGCGCCGTGAGGCAGCCGACGATCCGCCCGGAATGGCCGCGCACCAGTTCGGCTGCATCGGGGTTCTTCTTCTGCGGCATGATCGAACTGCCGGTGGAAAGGCTGTCCGGCAGGGTGACGAAGCCGAACGGCTGGCTCGCCCAGATCACGAATTCTTCGGCAAGGCGCGAGAGGTGCAGCGAGCACTGCGCCGCTGCCATCAGGAAATCGAGCGCGAAATCGCGGTCGGATACCGAATCGAGGCTGTTCGCGGTGGGGCCATCAAAGCCC
This sequence comes from Novosphingobium sediminis, assembly GCF_007991615.1. GTDB lineage: Bacteria > Pseudomonadota > Alphaproteobacteria > Sphingomonadales > Sphingomonadaceae > Novosphingobium > Novosphingobium sediminis. Next base: position 24,288 of record NZ_BJYR01000008.1, read on the forward strand.
AGCGCCGCTGCCGTGGCGTGGCGGTCGATCGGAAAGCCCGTTCCCGCCAGCGCCGCACTGCCCAGCGGGCAGCGGTTCATCCGCACGCGCGCATCGGCAAAGCGCGAGACGTCGCGATCGATCATTTCATAGTAGGCCATCAGGTGATGGCCGAGCGTGACCGGCTGCGCGGTCTGCAGATGGGTGAAGCCGGGCATGATGCTCGCCGCATTTTCGCCCGCACGCGTTACCAGCGCGGCCTGCAGCGCCCGGAGTGCGGTCGCAGTCTGGTCGACCTGATCGCGCACCCACAGGCGGAAATCGGTCGCCACCTGATCATTGCGGCTGCGCGCGGTGTGCAAGCGGCCTGCCGCCGGGCCGATCAACTCGGCCAGCCGGCTTTCGGTCGTCATGTGGATGTCCTCGAGGTCCCAGTCCTCGGGCACGCCGTTTGCCTCGTATTCCGCGGCGACCTGATCGAGTCCGCCGGAAATGAGCGCGGCGTCCTCCGCCGTCACGATTCCCTGCTGGCCCAGCATGGCCACATGGGCCTTTGACGCGGCGATGTCCTGCCGCCACAAGGCCTTGTCGAAGGGAATCGAGGCGTTGATTTCGCGCATGACGGCCGAAGGGCCCGCCGCGAAGCGCCCGCCCCACATCTGGTTGGAGCCTGAATTGCCGCTCATATTGCCGCGTCCGTCCGCCTTTTTGGTCCCGCTCATCGCTGCGGGCCTTCTCGCCGGGTGCGATAAGCAAACCCCGGCGGACAAGCAACCGCAGAGCGCCGCTTCCGCACCCGCTGCTGCGGCAGATGCGTCGAGCCCGTTCAACGGCACGCTCGACATCAGCAACCGCGGTGCCGCCCTGCCTGATTTCACCTTCAGCGATCCTTCGGGCAAGAAAGTCCGCACGCTCGACCTCAAGGGAAAGCCGCTGCTCATCAACCTGTGGGCAACGTGGTGCGGCCCCTGCGTGCTCGAAATGCCCACGCTCGATGCCCTTGCGGCAGCCAAGGCGGGCAAGCTGACGGTGCTGACCGTATCGCAGGACCTGAATCAGGCCGCTGCGGTCGACGCGTTCTTCAAGCAGCGCAAGTTTACACACCTCGCGCCATGGCTCGATCCCGAGAACACGCTCAGCGATCACTTCGGCACCGGCGTTCTGCCAACGACCGTGCTCTATGATGCAGAGGGCAAGGAAGTCTGGCGCATGATCGGCTCGCACGATTGGGCCGGTCCGCGCACCGACGCGATGCTCGCAGATACGGTGCGCTGAACGCCGGCCCGAAAGCGCAGCGGCGGTTCGAGCCGGCCCGGGCAGCCCTTGGTGATCGGGGGATAGAGCTGGGCCGGGTCGGCTCGATGCGGCCAATCAGCAAGGCTGTCGCGGGGGGTAGGGTGACAGCCGGCCGATGCATGCGGTCCGCACGAAGTGGAATAGCCCGGCCAGCGGCGGCAGCCCAATCGGATATGCTGCGCGCAGGCGATAAGCTTTGCCTATGGCCTGTCTGTCAGGGGGCCACGCCTGGATCAGCAGCTCATCGCTTCCGCCATTCATCCCTGTGGCGGGAACACCTCGTCTCGCCAGGTCTGGCCATGCTTCTCCCATACCCGATCAAGGTGCGTCCTGCTGCCCAGCTTGTGCGCGACAATGATCACCGTGGTTTCCGGCAGTTGGCGGCGAATAAGCTCGAAGACGGTCAGTTCCGATTTGGGATCAAGCTGGGCGGTCGCCTCATCCAGCACAAGCAGTTCCGGTTGCGAGAGCATGGCCTTGACGATCGCCAGCCTCTGGCGCTGCCCGCCGGAAAGCTGCCCACCATCCTGCCCGAGGTCTGTTTCCAGCTCGAAATCAAGCCCAAGCGCGCGCATCAGGCTCAGGGCAAGCTCGCGATCGAGTTGGCTTGGCAGGTTCGGAAAGGTGATATTCTCGGCAACGGTGCCTCTCAGAAACCGATTGTCCTGCGGCACGAATGCAAGCTTGGGACCGCGGAGCCGCGTAGCGGGATCTGCAGGTTCGCCATCAAACAACACATGGCCTTCGTCAGGACGCAACAGGCCAAGCAGCAGCGCCACCAGCGTCGACTTGCCCCCGCCTGACGGCCCCTTGATGCGCAGCCATTCCCCCCGCTGCAACTTTAGAGTGGTGCGGGACGAAATGACTTTCCGCCCGTCCGGGTAGGCAAAAGCGATGTCTTGCAAAACGATCTCGCGCTCAAACAGCCGCACTCCGTCAATCGGACGGGATGGCGACCGCGGCATTGTCGCATGCAAAGCCAGATTCGCGACGACCGCCTCCATGATCGGCGTGCTTCGCTGAATGGCGTCGATCATGCTGAGGGTCCGATTACCGGTGGGCAGCAGCCGCACGCCTGCCAGCATGAACATCGCCAGCTCCCGCAGTACATTGGCGGATGTATCACTGTACCATGCGAACCACCCGAACAGGACGGCGACGGATGAGAACAATGACAGTTCGGCGACATAACGCGGCACGATGGTCATCAATGAGAAGCGCGCGGCGATGGTTGCGCCTTCATCGACGAGTGCCGCATGCCGCGCGAGGACAATCGGCTCCTCAGACCGCAACTGGATGGATTGGGTCTGCTGCAGGCTCCACTCGTCGAGTTCCGAAATGGCCCGAAACGCCATCCAACGTCGAACCGTGAGTTCACCGGATGGCCGCGTGACGTACCTCTGCAGCAGTGCGAATACGAGTATCAGCCACAACGAGACCAGGATCGTCGGCACCGGCGCAATCACCAACATCACAGTGATGATGGATACCGAAACGAGAGACTCGCTGAGGAAAAGCAGCACAGGAAGCACGGTTTCCTGGACGAATGCGCGTGAGACCTGCCGCAAGTGTTCCAGCATCTGCGATCGGCTGGTTGAAACCAACTCAAGGTAAGGCACGTGCAGGTATGCGGAAAAGAGCTCTCCCGCCCGCTTGCGCTGCGCTTCCCCAAGCCGCTGTCCAATCCGGAACCATAGCGAGGTCACCGCAATCGTCCGAACGATGAGGACCGCCAGAATGGCGCCGAGCACAAGGGCAATACGACCGGTCTGCTGCAGGGGCGCAACGGCATCGCCTGAGGTGAAAAGCAGCTTCAGGAATAGCCAGGGCACGACCAGCATGGCGCTCTCGAACGCAGCGATGCCGACTATGCATAAAGTGATGTCGAAGCGCCCGGGCCGGTCGATCAGCGAAAAGGCGGATCGGACCGCGGAAAGTAAGCTTTTTGCTCTCATCCCAGATTGATTAATGGATTTCTGACCATCATGGTCCTAAAATGTGGAGTGCACGGCGATTGGCATGGTGCCGATGCCCATGTCGTATTCATTTGGGGCAAATGCCACCGGCGTCAATCGATCATCATTGCCGTTGGCGATCCCTTTACGAGGTACGTCCTTTCACGACATGACATTGCCCCTGCTCTTCCACCCATTCTCCCGCCCGCTCGAACGCCATTCCACGCTGCTCACAGCACTGCTGGCAGAGGCGCCGATTGCCCGTCCAGCGGCGCTGCGGTGGCTCGAGACGGTCGATTTCGATGAGATCGATGTTGGCGAGCAGCGGCTCATGCCGTTTTTGGATAGCCGCCTGCGCGAGCTCGGGATCAATCATGCGTCAAGTGGACGCGTTCGGGGTCTCTATCGCAGGGCCTGGTACGTCGAGCAGCTGATGCACAGCCAGCTTGACGGGGTGCTGAAGATCATCGGTGAAGTCACCACCACGGCTGTCCTTCTCAAAGGCGCAGCGCTTGGACGCCTGGTCTACGACCGCCCGGTGCACCGCCCCTACGATGATTTCGATATCCTCGTTCCGTTTGAAATGCAGTCTGACGTGGTCGAGGCGATGCGGCGTGCTGGCGGCATTGTCGAGGCGCGTTCGTTCCATGCAACCATGCTACGCATGCCCGGCGGTCTTTCAGTCGATATCCATCGCTCGCCCTATCAGATGGCGTTTCAGGCGGAGCATGTCAGGCCGGTTTTCACCCGTCTTCACCGGATTGAACCGGACGAACCGGCCGGGGGCAACAGCACGAGTCGGCCGTCAGCGCCCTGGTTAACTCTCAGTTTCACCGACCATTTCCTGCATACCTTGATGCATGGCATTGGTCTTACATCTCTCCCTCCAATTCGCTGGATTGTTGATGCAGCGCTTTTGATGCGTCGAGAGGATAGCCGCATCAACTGGGACCTTTTGGTCGATGAGATCAACCGGCTGGACTTCGTCGAACCAGCGATACTGGGCTTGCGCGAGGTCCTCGAGTTTGAGCGGAACGAGAATGCCGCTCGCGTTCTTGCCGAGCTTGAACGCCGACCATCTCAGCCAAGCGTGATGCATGCGGGCGTGGATGCCCAACATTTGGGTGTGGTCTGGTTGTGGGAAAGTACGCGGCGCAATGCGGGTGGTCCGGTGGGCCGCATAAGGCTGATTGCCTCTCTTTTCCTCGCGCGGCATGGATTGCGCGGTCTGTTGCGCCGGTTTTCCAGAAAGGTCGTGCCGCTTTCCATCGCTGGCATGAAAGGACTGTTCAAGCGTCGGGATAAAATCACCCGCCGCTCCGACTGACTTCATTCCTTGGACCGGCGCTGCTGCAGGGCAGCACGTACGGTACGCAGCGCACTTGCGGCCCATTCCTCGCGGTTACCCAGGCTCATGTTGCCACCGTGGATTCGGCGGCGTTTCACGACATCGTCGATGCGCTTGATATCCGCGCCGTTCTTTTCGGCATTGGCGCACCAAGCCATATCCGCGCCAACTCCGCTTTCTTCATCGAGCAAGCCGAACGTCTGGAACGCGGACCGACGGATCAGCGTTGTGCCTGACAAGTGCCCGCTCTGCGGCAAGGCTGGTACGCTGTAGCGGCTGGCCACTTCCGGCGGCAAATCCGGGCTGATGAAGTTGGCGAACTTGCCAACAACCATGTCGTGCCCCCCTGCCATCCAGCCCATCAGAATGGAGATTGCGCCCGGCTTGAGAACGTCATCTGCATCGAGGTGGAGCAGCATCTCCCCGCGCGACAGGCGAATACCCCGATTGCGCGTGGCGGCCAGGCCGCGATGCTCCCCCGGATCGACTCGCACGCGCTCGCCAGCGCTCCTAGCCACCTTGATCGAATGGTCTGATGACCCGTCATCGCAAACCAGGATCTCGATCGCCGGCCAGTCCTGAAGAAGCACGCTATCGAGCGTCTCGCCAAGGTACCTTGCGGCATTGAAGGTGGGAATGATGACACTGACGAGCGCCGCATCGTGCCCGTCCATCACGCGGGCTCCTGCGGGCCGCTGCGCTCGTCCTGCGAGGCGAGGCTGGCAAGCGATTGCGCCGCAGAACCGCCCCGCCGCCGCCGATCGAGGGACCGCTTGAGCATGAGGGCGGTATAGCGGCGGGACGCTTCCTGATCGCGCGTCATGTTGCCATCGTGGAGACGCCGCCACATGATCTGGTTGGGATGAAACAGGATCGGCACTTGCGCCTCACGCGCCCGCATGAACCAATCCCAGTCGTCACAGTACCGCATCGCCTCGTCGAACCGGCCTACCTTGTCGAACACGTGCCTGCGCACAAGGCTGACGCTCATCGACATGATGTAATCGTCCGTCACCTCGAGCGGGGTGAACGAAATCTCATCGCCAGAGCTGCTGACCATGGTCTCGTTGACATAGCGCCCAACGACCATATCCTTTTCCGGATTGGCGCCGAGTTTCTCCAGTTGCAGTTGCAGGCAACCGGGCATGAACACATCGTCTGCATCGCAAAAGCCGATCAGATCGCCGCTGGCTGCAGCAAGGCCGCTATTGCGCGCGCCGGGCAAGCCGCGATTGGGCTGGGAGATGCATCGCACCGGCGATCCATAGCGATTGGCGATGGCGGCCGTGCGGTCGGTGGAGCCGTCATCGATCACCACGATCTCGATCGGTTCTACACCCTGTGCAAGAATGCTCTCGATCGCCTCGGCAATGAACCGTTCTGCATTCAAAGCAGGGATGATGATGCTGACAAGGGGCTGGGTCGTCATGCCATTCTCGCTGAAGCACTGATGATCTCGCGAATGGGTTCGCGCGCGGCGGTGGGATCTGGACCGATCGAAAGCCTCCAGCACGGCACGTTGCGCGCAAGCTCGGCCATCTTGGCCAGCGCGTTGATGCGTCCGCCTGCCAGCTGGAAAACCGTGCTCGGGGCCAGCGCTTTCAAGGCATCGCCTGCGCCGATCCGCTGGAACGAGCAGTCGCTGCCCTTGCCAACTTGCGGCACGATGATCGCGCGAATGGGGGCTGACATGCGCTGCGAACCGGCAAACCTCTCGTTCGCCTGAATGATCCCCTTGCCCTTGGGATCAAGCGGGGCACCGGCAAAGGCTGGCGCAAGGTGCGGCATGAGCGCGATGGCGCGCGCGTCGATCTTGTTGCTACCGAAGAGGCTATGCACGTGCGCTGGCGTACCGGGCCGATAGAGGCAGTAATCGTCGCTGACGATCTGGAGCGATGAGCCGATGCAGGCAAGGACGGTCGTTGATTTGCCCGAGCCACCGCGGCCGACAAGCAGGGCAGCGCCGTTATCATCGGCGACGGCCCCTGCATGAAGCAGCAGCCATCCGTGATCGATCGCCCACCAGTGCAGCAGGGTGCGCAGCGGCGCGGCGGCGTAACCCGGGTCCAGCGCGTCGATATCGGGCACAAAGAGCAGGCCAAGGCCGCTTGCGCTATCGTAGGCTTCGATGCGTCCCGTCTCGAGATCGACAATGCACTTGGCCGCGCCGGTGAAGAAGGCAGCGCCCGTGTTGCCTTCGGGCAGCGCAAGCTGCGGTGCCGGCCTGCCGGATCCTGCCGGATCCCATACGCGAACAAGCAGATCGGGCTCTCCCGGACCTGCGGCGTCAAGGTGGCGGAACGTTGCGCCGAACACTTGCGCTGCGCGTTCATTTGCGAACTGCAAGGTGACCTTGCGATCCGCAATGCGAATGCTCAACGAAGGAAACTCTTGCCCGCCGCCCGCCGCGAAGATGTGGTCAGACAGGTCGAACAGAGAGCGTACGCTCATGAGCCTTGGGTGTCGCGAAGCGGCCAGCCAGCTTCGGCAACCTCATGGATCGGATCGACCAGCAAGAGTTCCTGCATGTCGGTAAACTTTTCCGCGACCGGCGCCGAAAAGCCATCTGCTGCGGCAATCTCGCTGACGTCATGGCGAACCACGTCGTCAGAAACCAGAACAATGCCTTCAGCACATAGATAATCGAGAAACGCCGTGACCTGCGCCTCGACGCTGGCTGGATCGGAGGCCACGGGCATGAAATGCGCCGCAATCTCCGCAGCAGAGTAGCCGGCAAGGATCAGCGGCCATACCGCCGCCGCACTGCCACCCAAGCTGTAATAGCAGCCCGTGACGAGATTGATGATGATGACCTCACCATCGATCTCTTCGCTGCAAACGTCACCGTGGTTCAGGGCAAATCGCATTGTAACAGTCCCTCAAAAGTAGTTCTCAATGGCGCACATCTCTGATGTCACGCAGTTTTGTCAGATCGGCCGATAGCGCGGCAGCAGGCCGGATGGGCGCCGAAGGAGGGCACTCGCATCGGCTCAAAGTACGCTCTTCAGCATGTCGCGAAGCCTCCCCGATTTTGCGCCTTGCGGCAGGTGGCGATAGATCATCGACGCTGTCCGATAGGGCAGCGACCGCTTCGGCCGGGGCCGCGCAAACCCCTCACGCATAGCAAGGAACGTCAGCTTCCTCATGATCTCGGGATCAATCGAGGTGACGATTTCCTCCACGCTCCACGGATCGGTTCGGTGCGCCTCGCATGGCGGAGCCTCTTCGCCAACGCCAAGATCCACCCCGTAGCGGCTGTGCAACTCGTGCGCATCACGGGCGTGGCTGGCGCGTATGAGGGCTGCCATCTCGCGCTTCAGAACAGGTCTTGTTTGCGGCAGGGCATCGATCGATTGCACGAGAAACCGCGCCAGGAGCGCCGCGTCGGCGGTGAGGGTCCGGCTTGAGTCTGGCGAGACCGCATTCCGATAGAGTTGCATGATATGCATACCTTCGGTGGACAGCGACGGGTTCTTCCGAACCGGAATGTGCGGGATCGCGATGCCGAACGTGTCTTTTAGAACCATGTTGAAATCGTCGAACACTTCGGCGCCGGACGCTGCGGGATACTTGCGCACCATCAGGTCACCGGGAAAGGCCGCCTCCCAGACGTCGGCCATCTCCAGAAAAGCATACTTGAAGCTTGCCGGATCCTCGACGAGCGGCGTCGCCGTGGTCATGCGCAGGTTCTGGTTCGTGATCGAAAGGTAGTAGTCGGCCGGATCGCGGACGTAGAGAACGATCTTGAACTTGCGGAAACCGGCGCCTTCAAGGTCGCGCCGCAGCGCCAGCGCCATGTCGGCGGAGAAGAGGTGCGCGAAGGTCTCCGCAGAAATTATCGCACCGCTTGCACGCCGCAATTGCGCAAACACAAACTTGCGATAGGCCCGCAGCATCTGCTGAAAGCGCCCCTCGTCTGCGGGGTAGCGCTCGCGCAGCGAAGGGAGCTTGTCCCATAAGCGCTCGGAGCCGTAGAGCGTTGCCAGGCGTGCCTGGTGCAAATCCCCCCGCCATCGCGGATAGGCGACGGTGCCCAGAATCCCGTTTGCCTTCGCCATGGCGAGGCCATGATGAAGGGAGGTATTCCCCGTCTTCATGGTGCCGATATGGAGTAAGGCGGTTTTCAATCTAATCTTTCAATATCCAGGAGTATAACGAATTGCAGTTGTCCGAGGGAGGAGAATTGCACCAGAAAGGGTCGAGTCAAGGCGATTCCACGCGATAGCTTCATGCCGCCATTCCGCTGGAACCGGCATAAAGCGAGCGGAGGGCAAGCTTGTCGGTCTTGCCGGTAACCTGCCGCGGCAACTCGTCCACGAATACGACTTGGCGCGGGCATTTATACGCTGCGATGCGGGTACGGACGAAAGCGACCAGTTCCTCTTCCGTCAGGTTCGTCCCCGGATTGCGCACGACAGCGGCCAGGACGATTTCCCCCCAGTAGGGGTCCGGTTTTCCGATCACCGCCGATTCCCTCACATCGGAATGAAGGTCGATCGCCTCTTCCACTTCCCGCGAATAGACGTTTTCTCCGCCAGTGATCACCATGTCCTTCTTGCGGTCGACAAGGAAGATGTAGCCCTGCTCGTCCATGTAGCCGAGATCGCCCGTGCGGAACGCATTGCCGTGGAAGGCCTCGATCGTCGCGATGTCGTTGTTCCAGTAGCGGTCGAACAGGTAGCAATTGTAGATGCAGACCTCGCCCACGACGCCAACCGCACAGGGATTGCCCGCCTCGTCGAGGATGATACCGTCGGTTTCCGCCTCGAAGTGACCGACCGAGGACAGCCGATGCAATGCAGCTTCATCACCGTCGAGGCTGACTTCATTGAGCGGAAGGATGCTGATCGCGCCAGCTTCTGTCGAACCGTAGCCGAGATAGAAGATCTCACCCACCCGGGCGATGGCGCGCTTGAGCAGCGATGTTGAAATGCGCGCGCCGCCGAGCATGATCATGCGCAGCGAAGAGAGGTCGTACTCATCGATCCGGGGGTGGTCGAGCAGCTGGATCAGCATGGTCGGCACCAGAAAGATCGATACGATCCGTTCCGATTGAACCGCATCCAGCAAGGCCGTCGGATCGAACGAACTGTTGAGGACAGTCTTGCCGCCGCGCCAGTAGCACCCGAGCGAGGGCGTGCGTCCCGCAGAGTGGAAGGCGGGTGAGATCTGCAACATCGAGGTGTGCCAGTGGTTGCTTGATGTGGAGGCGCAGATCGTCATCGCGCGGTGCGACCAGGGCACGCCCTTCGGCTTTCCGGTCGTGCCGCTGGTGTAATAGAGATAGGCCACATCGCCCGCTTCGGACCGGCTGACGGGGCCCTCCTCGTCTCCGCTGGCGAGGAACGTCTCGAAGTCTTCCGCCCAGTCCGGCGCTTCGCCGCCTACGCAGACGAAATGCCGCACGGTCTTTACCGACTGACGAACACTGTCCGCCAGATGCTCTAGGGTCTTTTCGAAGAAGAGGATCGACGTGCCGGAATCGACGACCAGATATTCCAGTTCCGGCGGGGCGGCGCGAAAGCTCAAGGGCACTGCAATAAAGCCGGCGATGTCCGCGGCAGCGAAGAACTCGAAGTGCTCGATGCTGTTGGTCGAGACCATCCCGATGCGATCCTGCCGCACCACGCCGCGCTTCTCGAGGGCAGACGCCAGCCGAGCGCCGCGCAGGTAGAGGTCACGGTAGGTACGGCGCTGGTCGCCAAGCACGAATGCGTCTCGCTCGGGCCACCAGTTAGCATTGCGCAGCAGAATTTCACCGATCGTGCGCATACCGAAATTGCGGCAGGGATGCGGGTGTATCGAGCGTGTTTGCGGCATCAAGTCAGGTCCTGAAGATCATGAGCAAAAGTGGAACAGGTCACTTGCGGCGAGCCGTGGAAGTGAGCTTTTCCTGTGCGTGCCTGAGTGACGATAGAGTCACCGATTGCAGCTTGGACAAGGCCCCCTTGTAGTCCTTGAAGGCACCGAAAACGGCCCGCAGCAAGGCCTTGCGCCGCAAGGTTTTGCGCAATGATTGGCTCACCCTGAATGAGCTGTCGCGCAATTGCAGCGCAAGTTCATAGGCTTCGGGTGAGGGAATGCGGACGATGGGCGGCAACACGCCTGCTTCAAGCCCGGATGGGCCGGGGCTCCGTTTCGCGAACTCTTCCAGAAGGCATCGGGCATACTGCAAGTTCACTATGGTGGGCTTGCGGCCCCAAACCCTGTCGCAGAACAGCCTTGCCTCCTCGAGGGAGCCGTGGACAAAAACAAGAAAAAGCAGCGAACACATGATTTCAAATGCATGCTTTTCAACATCATCAGCAAGCAATGCGCGCAATGCTTCAAGATCGGGCTGCCTAACGCAGCTGAGCATCGACCAGACCTTGCCGCCAACCAGTTCGCGCGCATCGACGAGCGTGCCTTCGGGCAGCTGGATCGTTCCGTCGGTGACATAGGCTTGCAGAAACGGGGCGAGCTTTGTGAGCACCTCGTACTGCACAACATCGCTGTGATTGAGCGTAGCCACATGCACGGTGAAGCACTGTCCGTCTGCCGCGTCCCATCCACGCGCCATCAGGACATTGTTGGCGAACGGGACCGGCCGGGCGCGCCGTATATCGACCATCGACATCGGCAACGGCGGAAGACTGCGCAGCAGGTCAAGCAGGCCCGGAACCCGCGACCGCGCGGTATAGTGAAGAGGGAACGTATCCAGCGTGATGAGCGACCGAGGCCTGTCCGGCAAGGTCGCCAGCATCCGGGCAACCAGCCAGGCAACGTAGCCGCCCACGGAGAAACCGATCAGGACCGTGGGGCGCGGCGCGCCCCCCTGTTGGATCTGTACCGCGATGACCCGAGCAACGCGGGGCCAGAAGTGATCGTCCCACGCCGAATCCTGGGCAATATCTGCATCGCAGGCCCACAGATCGTGCCCCGGCAGCAACTTCGCCTTGGCATAGGCCCCCACCACCGCTGGCCCTCGCAAATTGGGCATGCAGAGCGCCAAACCTTCGCGAGGACCTTCTGCCTCACGCACCAGCCGAAACTTGACGCTGATGTCCGGTATATCTGCTTCGGTCGACTTGCCGTTTGTCATCCGCAGTCTCTGCAAAAACCGGTTTTCACTGCCGCAAGAAAGGCACTGCGCAAACGGGCATTCGGCCTCTACATCTTGAAGCCGATTGTCCCCCCGATGCTGCGGGGGTCCGACCATGCCGTGTAAGTCCCATAGGTGCTGTTGTTGGCATTGAGCAGGTATTGCTTATCGGTGAGGTTGGCCCCCCACACGCGAACAAAATAACGCCCGTCCGGGGTGGTGTAGGTCACCGAAGCATTGATCTGAACATAGCCGTTCTGAACGAAGCGCTGCTCGCGCTGGCGGGCAAGCGGAACACCAACGGCGCTGCCCCAGACCGACGGGTTGTTGGGAACGTACTTCGTGGTGAAGCGCAGGTTCGTGGCAAAATCCCAGCCGCCGCGATCCTGCGGAACGCGATACTCAAGCCCGAAGTTGCCGGAGAAATTGGGAGCCCGGCTCAGCATCAGGCCGGACAGGTCCTGCGTCTGGCTCTGATTGGCATAAGTGCGCAGCGGGTCCGAATTGGTGTTGATGCCAACCACGGCAGGGTTCACCCCGGTGCCGGGGAACGTGAAACCGTCGCCGTAACGGGCGTGGAGCCAGGTGCCACCAGCCGTGACGGTGAGGTTGGCGACCGGCTGCGCCGAGACGCTGGCTTCCACGCCGTAGATCTCCGCTTTGGGCGCGTTGGTGAGGTCGATCAAAACAGTGCCGTTAACCTGCTTGACGTTCGCAATCTGCATTTGCCTGTAGTCGGAGTAGAAGCCAGCCGCATCGAACCGGAAGGTGGGACGCGCTATCTTGAAACCGACTTCATAGGCATCGACCACCTCCTGCAACGCAGGGGTAAAGCAGGCGCCATTGGTTGTATTCACGCAGCTGGGCGTGGTGCTATTGTAGTTCCCGGCGCGAAAACCTTGCGAGTAGCTGGCATACACACTCGTGCGAGGGGAAAACTCGTAGCGGAGCGATGCCCGCGGCGTGAACTTCTCGAAGGTCTGCCCAGTCGACAACGCAATGCGCTGCAGCGAGGCAAGCGTGGAGTCAGTCCGGCGCGTCGCTGATAGGCGTTCCGAGCTATAGCGCCCCCCGACGTTCAGATAGAGGTGGTCGACCAGATTCCACGTCGCATCGATGTAACCTGCCTTGGCTGAACGGTGGTCACGCCAATAGGCTGTCTGCAGCAAGGCATAGTCACGCGTCAGCGAGAGGGGGGATGAGCCCGAGTTCGCGATGCTCCCCACAAACGTCTGGCCAAAGCCATCCAGAATGCCGTCGACATACTGGAAGCCGACCAGCAATTGCACCCGGTCTATCGCGTCGATGTTGTAGTCGATCGATTGCTGGAAGGTTTTGTTCTTGACCGGATCGTTCGCCACGAATGTGCCCGGCGCATAAGTGCCGTCGAAGTCCAAGCGGCCACGCGAGACGGTATCGGCATAACCGGTGATCGAATGGATCGTCCCGATGCCGGTGCTGAGCTGCATCTTGAGGGCCACCTCGGTCTGCGCAGTGGCGCCGACATTCTGGGGGTCGAAGGCATAGACGCCGGGCTTTGTCGGGGTGGTGAGGTAGGCCGCGTTCGTCGTCAAGCTGGGCAAGACGTTCTCGATCGGCGTGTACACGTTGGTGCGGGTGTCGCTGACATAGACCCGCGACGCGATCAGCGTCGCCGAAAAGGTCTCGCTCGGCGCGAACTTGAGCTTCCCGCGGATGGCTTCCTGCCGGATCGGCGCGGCATTGCCGGCAGTGGCGCCGGGCACGGTGCGGCTGGCGAGCTTGTAGTAGCCGTCGCTGTGACGCACGTTGCCTGCGATGCTCACGCTGACGCGGTCACCCAGCGGCCCCGAAACATAGGCGCTCACGCGCTTGTCGTCGAAGCGCGCGTAAGTGAGTTCTGCCCGCGCCTCGAGGTGGTCGGTCGGGTCGAACGTGTTGATCAGAACAGCGCCGCCAGTGGCGTTGCGGCCATACAGCGTCCCTTGCGGCCCCTTGAGCACTTCGACATTGGCGACATTGGGCAGGTCGATGTTGAGGATCATCGGCGCGACCTGATAGAGCCCATCAACGTAGACCGCGACGTTGGTTTCAAAGAAATTGGCAACCGTGGCGCTGACGCCGCGGATCGTGGGCTGCGGATAGATACCGCTGGCGGCCAGTTGAAACCCCGGCACGATCATGACGAGATCTCGCAAGCTGGTCGCACCGGAGGACTGGATCTGCTGGTTGGACACCGTGCTGATCGACATCGGAACGTCTTCAAGCCGTTCGGCGCGGCGCTCTGCCGTGACGACAACTTCGCCGGCCTGGTTTACTCTGGCGGCGCCCGCAAGCCTGCCCGGGCCATCAGTATTTTCCGCAGTTGCCGCCTGCGAGGGACCTGAACTGTCGAGCGCGCTCTCGGCGCTCGCCGTTGCGGGTAGCCCGGCGGCCATGACCGCGATTGCCAGAACAGAATACGATCGGCCTGCTGCGCCTCGTTCCACGAAAATCATGTCCCCCCAACCCCTTGGTACGCACGCGAAGGCAATGGTCACGTACAAATCCAGGATTGCCCGCTATGACAATCCGATCATTGATCCTGCTCAAAGGTATCCGCAATGGCAGGCACCATCGTTAGGTGACGGGTGCGCGTCAATCACGAAAACGGACTAGGAAGCGTGTCGGATACGTCCGTGCTTCCAGCGCATCCGGTTACGGCAAACGCCGCGGCTCGGCCCGTGCATACCATCACCGGAACCACTCTGATCGGGTCCAGCCTGTCCGCCGACGAGCCATGGCGCAAGAATTGAATCTGCCCTAGAAATCGGGATCCGTAAGCGGTGGGGCTCGTCGCTGGCGAACACCGGCGCCTGTCGAAGCGCCGTTCAGGCGGTCCTGCAGGTCGGCCTGCAGAAGCTTATCAATTCGTGGGGCAGCGATGAAACTTGTAATGCATCTTGGCACTCACAAGACCGGAACGACGACCTTTCAAAGGATCCTGAGCAACAATCACTACAAGCTCATGGAAAGTGGGCTCTGGTGGGAACTCGAATACCCGGTCCATCATCATGCTGCGTGGGAAATCATGTCTGGCGGGCATGGGACACTCGACACCATGATTGAAAATGCCGGACGACACGGCTGCGACACCGTCATCGTCTCGTCCGAGGAGTTTGAGGGGGCGCTCAGATTTCATGGAATGCTGGATGCCGTGGAGAAATCGGTCCGGAAAAATGAAATTTCATCTATTGAATGGCATGTTTCAATCCGCGATCCCGGGGAATATTTCGCCAGTCTGTACTACGAGCTTCAGAAGCATTTTCACCAAAACCTGCGCCAGATGTACTATGACATCTGCCAAAAGGGCTATCTGTATCTCGAGCATCCCTTCCCCGATCTGCCAGCGCCCTTCTGCTGCTTTGTTTTTGATTATTCGAAGTACCTGGGCGAATTTCAGACGCAGCTTGACGCTCGGAATCTCGGCAAGCTCTTCGTGCACGATTACGCAGAGGCAGGCCCATTTCCCGGTTGGCGCATTCTGGAGAAATTGAACGTCATAGACCTGCTGGACTACGACATACCCCCACTCAATGTTCGCGACTCAAATGAGCAGATCATTGAAAAATCAGCCAGAAATCTTGAAAAACTCTTCCCGAAATCAGGAATGAATGACAGGGTCAGGAAGGATTTTGAGGATAGCTTCAAGATCGATCTGGAGAATTTGCCGCTCTATTCGGAAAGCATCGCCGAGGTTTTCGGAGCGAGCTACGCGCAGGCCTTGCGCATGGCCTCTGGCCATCAAAGCACAGCCGGAACTCGCACTGAAGATCATGACTGGCGCTTCAGGAGCCGCAGGTCGAGGCGGCAAAGATTGGTCCTTGCCCTGCGGTTCGTCTATCATGCCTTCAGGTAGATGGGCATCTCGGGCGCACAAAATGGCGCGGGGAGTGCTCTGCTTACCGGCGGGGTGCTGATAGTGTCGCTGCACGGGCAAAGCTGCATCTTGCCCTAATAAGGCCGAGGAAGGTTCCATGAAGGTTTTCGTGACAGGGGCGGGCGGCTTCGTCGGCAAAGCAGTGGTGGCCGCAGCGGTTGCGTCTGGCCATTCTGTCATGGCCATGTGCCGCCCGATATCGCGCAATCCCACGCCCGATTTTCCTGATGGCGTGCAAACGGTGATCGGCGACCTTTGCCAAACTGGTGAATGGCAAGAGGCGCTTCAGGAGGCTGACGCGATCATTCACTGCGCAGTTAGGTTCAACAGTCTGGCTGACTCGGTGCTGGCGACGGAAAATCTGCTTGCCGCAGCCCCTGCCGGGTTGACCCGCTTCGTCCACGTCAGTTCGTTTGCGGTCTACGACTACACTGCACCGCGCTGGCTCGCGACGATGGATGAACACAGCCCCGTGGAGAGAGAACCCGAGCGGCGCGATGTCTACACGCAGCTCAAACTCCGGCAAGAACAATTGATTGGCGATCATTGCCGCGAACACGCCATACCGCTTGTCATGACAAGGCCGGTTGCAATCTATGGCACCAGTCGAAACTGGCTATTCGGTTGCGCCAGAAAGCTCGGTCCCCTCGATCTGATCTTCGGACCGCTCTCGAAGCTGCGCTTGATCCATGTTGAGGACTGCGCCTCGGCACTGGTCGCCGCACTCACAGCGAGGCTGGACGGGCGGGATGCCGTGGTGATCAACCTGATCGCTACCGAACTATGCGGGCACTGGTCCTTCCATCGGCAAGCCCGAAAGTTTGGTGCCAAAACCGGATTCGGCATTCCGGTGCCCTATGTCCTCCTGCGCACGCTTGGCTGGACTGCTGTCGCTATCAACAAGCTGTTCTTTTCTGGACGCAAAACCTTGCCTAAAACTCTGGAACCCGTCCTCCAGGAGGTCTCATGGCGACCGTTTCGATACAGCAACAAGGCCGCAAGAACCCTGCTCAACTGGGAACCGCGCGTGTCTCTTCGATCAGGGATCAGAGAAATAGTAGAATTTAAAAATTTCAAGAAGACATCAGGATGATATTTTCTAGGATTTTTGAAATTGGACGGTTCGAAAAACTCCGGCGCTTGGGCGCAAAAATCACGTCTGCATACTGAAAGACATGGTGGGCGGTGAGGGGCTCGAACCCCCGACCCTCTCGGTGTAAACGAGATGCTCTACCAACTGAGCTAACCGCCCGGCATGCCGGAACCCGCGCATTTACGGCATTTCCAGACCCCGTCAACCTGCTCTCTTGCGGAACATAACAGAGCCAATCAGAACAGATTGGCACCCAAAGTCCCGACATAGTCCCGACCAGTTTCGAGAGAGATCCTGGTGAACCGGTGCTCCTTGGAGTCCTGCGCCTAGGCGGGCCAGACTTTCCAAAGGTACAGGGGGGCATCGGGAACGTCCTCACATTCCTCATATTGGCGGATTTCTGCGGGTTTGAAGCCTCACAAATCGCCTCACATCTTCATCACCATGTGAGGTTTATTGATCATCACATGTGAGGAAGAAGAAAGCGCAGAAATCCGCCATTTCAGAAAAAGGTGATGACGGATATGAGGCTAGGTGATGACCTATACCTCACCTGAGAAACGGCAGATTTCTGCGGTTCTTAAAGCGTGAATGCGGCCATGTGAGGAATATGAGGCGTTTCCCGACCACCCCCTAGTCCCCAGAGCAATCCGCAGTGTCATCGCGCTGGCTACAACGTGCGTTGATCCGCGCATTGCCGACCTGCTTCCTATGGCAGAGATATGGCCGCGTCTAAGCGCCTAGGAGTGCGTAATTTGCGCACCTGAAGCGCGGGGGCGGGGCGTGGGGGCAAGCGCGGCGCGCGGGCTTGAGGTGGGGCCTCGCGCGTCCTCCGGCGCCCATTCGCGCCCCTGCGCGCCCGTGGGGCTGACACCCAGCCCCGCCGCCCCCATATCGCCCCCATGGACGACACCTCGCTGCACGACCGCCTGAACGGCCTCTACGACCAGCTCCGCGACTTTCCCGAAGGCGGGCGGTGCGAGCACGGCACCTACCTCAAGCCCCGCGCCTATGTCGCGTTCCTCGATCTGCGCCAGCTCATCGAACGCGAGGTGCTACCCGCGCTCCACCGCATGGACAGCGACAAGCGCCGCTGAGGCAGCGACATGGCCCGGCGCCGGTGCTAGACCCGCCCCATGCTCTTCCTCGCCCTCTCGCTTGCCGCCGCGCCCGTCTGCATCGCCCGCGTGCATGATGGCGACACCATCCGCCTCTGCAGCGGAGAGCGCATCCGCATCGAGGATATCGACGCGCCCGAACTGTTCGGCTCAGAGCGCTGCAGCGCTGCCGCCGCGCGCCGCCTCGAGGGCAGCCGCAACCCGCCCTGGTGCGATTACACGAAGGGCGAGCGTGCCCGAGACGCACTCGCCCTGTTCCTGTCCAATGGCCCGGTAAAGCTGCAGCGCACCGGCACCGATCAATATGGCCGCACCCTCGCGCGCCTTTCGGTCAACGGCATCGATGCCGGGCGCTACCTCATTAGCATCGGTCTCGCACATCGCTGGCGATAGGCCCTTACCCTCTGGACATCCCACCCAAGCTTTCGCTCAGGATGCGAATGCCTGAATATGGGACATTGCTGATGATCCCAAGTCGCTCATTAAACGGCAGGTCCATCGCCGATACCTGATGCTCAGCGCAGGATCCGCTCCGAAAAGATCCGGACCGCAACTGCGCCGTTCCCTGCCTTTCCGGTTCTGAATGCAAAGATGGATCAAGCAGCCGTTCGCTTGCGCCG
>NZ_BJYR01000009.1 GCF_007991615.1 Novosphingobium sediminis
CTGGCCTCAACGCCCCGCAGATCGTCGATACCGTGCTGAAAGCTCTCCGCCACAACAGCGCAGGCGTGCAGGAAGCGCGGGCTTAGAGGCCCGCGCTGCTTGTTGTTTCAGTATTGTTCAAACCAGACCCAGAGACCTGCCGGGATCAACGCGATCTTGAGGTGTAGCCAGGTCAGCAAGATCCACACGGGAACCGCAGCCACCCAATAGAGCCCAAGATGGCCGAAAGCGGCCGGATCTGGCAGGAATGAGGTGCGCTTCATCCAGACTTTCCAGTCTGCGCCATGAAGTACAGCCTTCTTCGCGTCCTGTCCGCGGGAACCGATGACTGCGAGTGCAATCACACCGCCGGCCAGAATGGCCGTCCGGGCGCTTGGTGCCACAAGGATATGAGCCAGGCCCCAGAGCGTGAAGGCCGACATCATCGGATGCCGGGTCACCTTGAACACACCATTCGGTATTCTTGTCGAGAGGCCTGACACATCTGTTCCCGGCAGGGCCGGATTGCCGGCAATCGAGGCGAGGAACAGCGCCGAGGCTACCAGCGTGAGCAATGATGCGAGCGTCCACGGCACGACGGACTGCCCGTCCCACAATTGCGGAGTTGCGGGCGCCTTGCCGAAGGCAATCACCGCAGCGCTGAACGCAACGATGGACACCAATGAGTAGATGACAAGAAAGCCGCCTTGCCCAAACTGGCGAACCATCCCGGCTCGCCAGTTTGGGACATAAGCAGGTGTGTTCCGACAAATGCGGCCATGCCCAAGGTGAGCATCACGGTTGCTGTATCCACGGTTCGGTCCTTCCGTGCTTATCGTTATTGCCCCATCATGCGATGGCTTCACATGATCATTCGTAAGCCTTGGGCAGAGCCCCTTCTCCCGGATGGCGATACCTTTGGCGAAGACGTGACTGATGGTTAACCAATGATTGCAACTTACCGTCGACATATATTGTAATCGGAGCGGACGCTACCTCCAGAGGATCACCGTCCCAAATTACGACGTCTGCTGAAAGACCAGGCTTGAGACTGCCGAACTTAGCGCCTTCGCCAAGGATCTCGGCGGGGATCGATGTGATCGAAGCCAGCGCCTGCCCCCAGTTCAATCCGGCTGCTCCCGGCACGCGCGAGAGGCCGACGAGATTGCCGGCGAACTGCGCAGCATAGCGCGGCTGATCGAGATCATAGAAGCCGCCAAGCGCAACCTTGACCCCGGCCGCTGTCATCCGTCCGACGTTTGACTGGGTTGCTGCCAGCGTCTCGAAGCTGCCGGGCAGATCCGCCAGTGCGCTAGCGAGCACCGGCACCTTCGCCGCGGCGATCTCGCCCGCTACGCGCCAGCCTTCGCCCGCACCGACGATCACCAGTCGTAGGGCTGGAAATTCCTTCCCGAGCGCCAGCACGCCGCGGATGTCCGCCGCGCGCTCGACATGGACGAAAAGCGGCTGCTTGCCCATCACCACCGGGATCAGCGCGGCTGCATCGACGCGGGTCAGCAATGCGTCGGTCGGCTGCCCCGGTGCGTCCTGACCCGCGGCCTTGCCCGGCTTGCGCTGGGCCAGATCGCGCGCTTCACGCAGCGCATTGCGCAGCAGTGCCTGCGCTGCGACACGGCTGCCACCAGCGAGATCTGCACCGCGTTCGCCAAGTTCGACAAGCTGGAACGCGCGTGGCTGCATGATGCCCGGCCCGTCCTGAGCCAGATCGATCACGGCGCCCTGCCCCGCGAAAATCGCGTTCGCGGCAATCGGTGCCACGCCCGCCCGGGTGATCCCGCTCGCGCGGCTGACCGCAACCGGCGGCGCATCGGAATCGATCGCCAGCGACACATCGAGCCCGGCAGAAAACCGCGCAGTGCCCGCAGAACTGTCGTTGCTCTCGTCAACCGCGCCGACATCGACGAGGCCAAGGTCGGTCATCGCGGTCACGAGTCCCGGTGTGACCCACTTGCCGGTGCCGTCGATCACCGGAACACCGGCGGGGACAGAGACGTCTTTTCCGGCGGCGACGATCTTGCCGCCGCGAACCAGTACCGTCCCGCCGGGGATCGGGGCGCTGCCGTCACCGATGGCGATCGTGGCGCCCGTCACCGCGAAATCGCCGGAGGGAAGGGTGGCGGATGCCTCGGCAGCTCGGGCTGGAAGGGCGGTGCCGGCAAGGAGCAGCGCGCCAAGCAGCAGCGAAGGACGCTTCATTTCACGTCTCCTTCACCCGGCAGGCCCAGTTCGAAATCGCTGACCGGCCGCCGCTTCGGATCGGCCATATCATAAAGCAGAGCACCGTCGATCCAGACCTTTTCAGGCCGCGAATAGACAGAGAGCGGATTGCCATTCCACAGCACGACATCGCCCATCTTGCCTTGCGCAAGGCTGCCTGTCTGCTTGTCGATGCCTAGCGCCCGGGCAGGGTTGAGCGTGATCCAGCGGATCACTTCGCCATCTGGTATGATGATGCCCATCCGCTTGCCCGCCGCGCGCGCCTTGGCGGCTTCCTGATTGAGCCGCTGGATCCCGTTGGCATCGTCCGAATGGATGATCACGCAGGCCCCCGCGTCGGCGAGCAGTGCGGCATTTTCGGGGATGGCGTCGAAGGCTTCCATCTTGAAGCCCCACCAGTCCGCCCAGATCGCGGCGCAAATGCCATTGTCGCGCAGGAGATCGGCGATCTTGTAGGCCTCCACGGCGTGGTGGAAGGCAGACACCTTGTAGCCGAATTCCTTGGACATATCGATGACCTGCGCCATTTCGTCGGCACGGTAGCAGTGGTTCTGGACCAGAATCTTGCCGTCGAGCACATCGGCCATGGTGTCCATGGCAAGGTCGCGCTCGGTCAGTTTGCCCTCTGCGCGCTTCTTGCGGTATTCGGCCGCCTTGATCCACGCCTGTCGGTCGACCGCGAGATTGCCCATGCGGGTGGAGGGCATCTGGCCCTTCCCGCCATAGACGCGCTTGGGATTCTCGCCGCAAGCCATCTTCATGCCATAGGGCGCGCCGGGGAACTTCATCGCCTGCGCAGTGCGCGCATAGACGTTCTTGAGCACCACCGAGCGCCCGCCGATGAGATTGGCCGAGCCGGGCAGGATCTGCATCGTGGTCACGCCGCCGTTGGTCAGCGCGCGGGAAAAGCCGGGGTCCTGCGGCCAGACGCTGTGTTCGGCCCAGACTTGCGGCGTCGTCGGCGAAGTTGCCTCGTTGCCGTCGGAATGTGCCTGGACAGCGGGGCTGCCGTAAACGCCAAGGTGGCTGTGAATGTCGATCACACCGGGGGTGACGAACTTGCCGGTGCCATCGATGCGGCGGTAGCCATCGGGCACGGCGAGCCGCGCATCGCCCACGCCCACCACCTTGCCGCCTTGCAGCAGCACGGTGCCATTGGGAATTTCGCCGCCGGTGCCATCGAACACAGTTGCGCCGACAATCGCTGTCGGTTCGCCCGGATAGGGCTTGTAGGTCGAAGGGTAAGGGTTTTTCTGCCACATCGGCGCGGCGGCTGGAGCGGACTTGGTCTCTGCCATGCCCGCCATGGGCGAGGCGAGCAGGGCAAGGCCAGCCAGCACATGCGCCGCCGTGCGGCCCATTGTTCGTATCGTGCGCATATCCGTCACTTCACACCATGCATCAGCCGCTTCAGCGGAACCGAAAGCGCCAGCAGGATCAGGCCGATGACTGCCGAGACTTCACCAATCGTCTGGAACACGCCGACATAAGTGTCGAGGCTCACCTTGAGGTTGGTGACTTCGCCGCCGACCGTCTCCACGCTGGCGAATTGTGCAACAACGCCAGCGACATACTGCGCGACCGCGATCGAGAGGAACCAGGTGCCCATCATCAGGCCGACGATCCGCGCGATCGAAAGCTTGGTGACCATCGAGAGGCCGACCGGGGAGATGCACAGCTCTGCCATCGAGTGGATCATGTAGAGCCCGGCGAGCCACCACAGGCCGACCTTGTAGTTGGCACCGGCAAACTGCGCGCCCCAGACAAGGAACAGGAAGCCCGCGCCCACGCCGACCAATGCGATGCCGAACTTGACCGGGATGCCAGGCTCCATGCCGCGCTTGGCGAGCGCGCCCCACAGGATCGAGAACAGCGGGGCGAACAGGACGATGAAGAACGCATTAAAGAACTGCGTCTGCCCGGCGGTGATCGAGAACAGGCCGAACACGCTCATGTCGGTGTTGCGATCCGCGAACAGCGTGAGTGAGGAGCCGGCCTGTTCGAACAGGGTCCAGAACACGGTGTTGAAGGTGATGAGGACGATGGCCGCAACCATCATTTCGAACTCGCGCTTGTCGCCGTTGCGCCATGACCACAGCAGGATGCCGGGAATCGCGACCAGGAACGTGCCGAACATGATCTTGCCCATGATCGGCAGGCTCATGATGTAGCCGATCAGGCCGCTGCCCGCTGGCGGCTTCACATAGGCCATGAGATTGGCGAAGAGCAGATAGGCGAGGGGGATCGCCATGATCGCGCCAATGTAGACAAGCATGTCGCGCGAGGGGTTCGCGCCGGCCGGCCGCTCGCCGTAGCCGTTGAGCTTGCCGCCATCGAACTGGAACAGCAGCCACGAGACCGCCATGCCGGCGGCGGCGAGAGCGAAGCCCGCCCACCAGCCGAGCCCGCCCCACGAACCCATGCCGACCGCAAGCAGCGGGCAGAGGATCTGCGAGAACAGCGAGCCGAGGTTGATGCCCATGTAGAAGATGGTGAAACCCGCATCGCGGCGCCGATCGCCCTGCTCATAAAGCTCGCCGACGATGGTCGAGATGTTCGGTTTGAAGAAACCATTGCCGACGGTCACGAAGGAGAGGCCCACAATGAGAAGGAAGGTGTAGAGCGGATTGCGCTCCCCGCCAGCTTCGAACCCACCCGCCGGGACGCGGCGTGCTTCGCTGCCGTCCTCGCGCAGCAGCGAGACGGTCTTGTCCTCGTTGCCCTTGATGCGCAGCGTGGCGCCCTGGTCGGTAACGTATTGCTTGCGCGCTTCGCCGCTTCCTTCGACGGTCACTTCGTACCGCGTGCCTTCGATTGTGGCATAGGGCTTGGCCGCGCCGCCTGTGCTCGAGAAGCAGAGCACCGCATAGCCGAGGCTCATCAGGATCGCGCCGAATTTCACGGAGCGCTTCGAGCCGAGGAAGCGGTCTGCCATCATGCCGCCGATCAGCGGAGTCAGGTAAACCAGCGCGGTAAAGCCGCCGTAGAGCCCGGTCGTCGTCGTATCGCTGAACAGGAAATGCTGCGCGAGGTACAGCGTGAGCAGCGCGCGCATGCCGTAGTAGCCAAACCGCTCCATCGCCTCGGTCGTAAACAGCCGGGCCAGCTGGGCCGGGTGGCCAAACCAGCTGGCATCGCGGGCGCCCTGGGTCGGCACGGTGTCGACGGTTGCTCCAAGCGGATCAGTCATGGTGTAAAAAGGCTCCCCTCGCGCACGTTGTGCGGCATTTGTCGTCATGATTAGCGTCTAACCGCGCCTTGGGAAGGCAGTTATCGGCATTTTCCTAGGCTTTTCAGGTGCCAAGGCGGTTTCGTGCGCGGCCGGCGCCATGCTTGTTCCGGCACTGCCTAAAACCCCTGCGACGGTGAAATTTTCTTGCGCCCGATTGCGCGTCTCGCT
Organism: Novosphingobium sediminis; assembly: GCF_007991615.1. Classification (GTDB taxonomy): domain Bacteria; phylum Pseudomonadota; class Alphaproteobacteria; order Sphingomonadales; family Sphingomonadaceae; genus Novosphingobium; species Novosphingobium sediminis. The sequence goes on from NZ_BJYR01000009.1 coordinate 5,618, forward strand.
GTATTATGGCACCATATCACCCATGAGTTCATCAAGCCCATCCGCTGGACGGCCCGTCTATCTCAAGCTGCGCGACCAGATTGCGGCGGCCATTCTGGACGGGACCTTCGCGGAAGGAGCCATGCTGCCTTCGGTGCGGGCCTATGCTGCGGCCGAAGCGGCCAATCCGCTCACGGTCGCGAAGGCCTACCAGCAGTTTCAGACCGAGGGGCTCGTGCAAGTCCAGCGCGGTGTCGGCATGTTCGTCGCTCCCGGCGCGGCCGAGGCGCTGCGCGCGCGGGAGCGCGAGGCGTTTCTGCGCCATGAATGGCCCGAAATCAGGGCGCGCATGCGGCGCCTCCATCTCGATCCCGCGCAACTTCTGGGCGCACCTGAGCGTGCCTGAGCGGGTCGTGCGCTAATCCCTTGCCATTTAACGATTGATAAGTTGCCGCACCGCCGATGGTCTGGCACTATCGCCCCACTCCAGCGGACCGGGACTCGCCCGGAAGGAGTGATGTCGGGGACGCGGATCAAGCCCAAAGGGCACCCGTTGTTTGCGGCAGTTAAGTAGGGGGGATGCGGATGATCCGATCCGAATTGTTGCAGGCGCTTGCCAAACAAAGCCCAGGCATGCGCGGCGAAGAGATCGAGCGCGTAGTCGACGTCTTTTTCGACGAGATTGCCAAACGCCTTGCCGAAGGTGGCCGGGTCGAACTGCGCGGCTTCGGCGCGTTTTCGACGCGTGAGCGCGACGCTCGCAAGGGGCGCAACCCCAGGACCGGCGATTCCGTCGAAGTTCCGGGCAAGCGCGTGCCCTACTTCAAGCCCGGCAAGGACATGCGGGTTCGCCTGAACGCCGAATAGCGGAAGGCAGGCCGCGCGGATTGATCCAGCGGCCTCCGTTTCCCCGATCGGTCTTGTGCTGCGCTTTGGCTGCGCAGCCCGTTGCCGTGCCCGCCGCACTGTGCCATCGCACTGGGCTTATCCATCATGTGCGGACGTGGCGGAATGGTAGACGCAGGGGACTTAAAATCCCTTGAGCTCAGCTCGTGCGGGTTCGAGTCCCGCCGTCCGTACCAGTGCGCGCATCAGGCTTGATGGTTCGCCTTGCCGTGCCTTCATCTCCCTCCGCCGCAGATAAAACTGGTTAGCGATAGGTAAGAATACTTATTGCCCGCGGGTTAACGTGGGCCGCCCACACCGGCAGCGAGCTGCAGGGAGGCCGACCATGGGGATCATCAAGGGTTCGATCAACGCCGATACGTTGAACGGGACGGCAGGTGCCGACGAAATCACGGGGCTTGCCGGTTCGGATATCCTCAAGGGGCTTGGCGGCAACGACCTGCTCGATGGCGGCACCGGTGATGACACCATGTACGGCGGGGCCGGCGACGACACCTACATCGTCGATTCCGTGAACGACAAGGCAATCGAGCTGACCGGTGAGGGGATCGATCTCGTCAAGGCGAGCGTAAGCTTCACGCTTGGCGCCTTTGTCGAGAACCTGTTGCAGACGGGCACGGCCGCGATCAACGGGACGGGCAACGCGCTTGCCAACACGCTGACCGGCAACAGCGGGAACAATATCCTCAAGGGGCTTGGCGGCAACGATATCCTGAACGGGGGTGCAGGCGCGGATCAGCTGATCGGCGGCACCGGCATGGATACGATGACGGGTGGGACGGGCAACGACCGGTTCGTGTTTGCTGACGGCGACTTTTCGAGCAAGACCTCGACCGGCGCAGACGTGATCGTCGATTTCACGCCGGGCGACAAGATCGACCTCAGCCTCGTTGACGCAGTGAGCACTGCAACGCCTTACAACCAGCCCGGCGATCAGGCCTTCGTGTTCATCGGCCACAACCGCTTTCACATCCAGACGGGGCGCGAGCTGCGCTACGATGTCGTCGGCGGCAACACCTACATCTATGGCAACGTCAACGGGGATACGACGGCGGACTTCTGCATAAAGCTGCTCGGCATCCACACGCTGACATCCGCTGATTTCGTCCTGTGATGGTCCGCGCGGGGGGCGCTCGGGATCGATGATGGCACAAGGAGAGGTTTCGCGGCGCACCGTGCTGGGCGGCCTTGCCGGCTCGGCCCTTGCGGGCATCTGCGCGCCGGCCAAAGCGGCGGCCATGCTCGATCTTGGCCGCTATCGGGGCAAGGTCGTCTATGTCGACTTCTGGGCCTCGTGGTGCGGGCCGTGCAAGCTCGCCTTCCCGTTCATGCAGCAGCTGGCCGCTCGATATCCGGCAGGCGACCTCGCCGTTGTGACCATCAATGTGGATCGCCAGCGCGTGGCAGCCGACGCGTTTCTGCGGCAGATGCGTTCCAGCCTGCCGGTCATCTACGATGCAACAGGCGATCTGGCGCAGGCATGGCAGGTGGCGGATATGCCCACGTCGCTGGTGTTCGACCGCAAGGGCGGCCTGCGCTTCAGCCACAAGGGTTTCTTCCCCGGCAAGGTGCGTGAATACGAAGGCCATGTCGCCCAGCTCGTCGGTGAGGCTTGAACCTCATGCGCCGTTCCAGCCTGCTGATCCTCGCCCTGCTGCCCTTGCTCGGAGCGTGCGCGCACGGCGGCGTCCAGATCGGCGCAAAGCCGTGGCAGCGTGATGTGCTGGCACGCAGGTCGATGCAGCTTGGCCGTGATCCCTCGGTCATTGCCTTCGACGAGCACACCTATTTCAGCAAGGAAGCGGCCTCCGGCGGACGCAGCTTCGATGGTGGAGGCTGCGGGTGCAACTGAGCGGCCGCGGGCTGACGGCAACGCTCGGCGTGCTGGCGGGGGCGCTGCTGGGATCTCCACCCGCCGCTGCCCAGTCCGAAGGGGCCGCCGCCAATGCCTACGATCGCACCGCGAGCGAACCGGGCACGATGGTCGCCGATACCGCGGTGCTGATCTACCAGGAAGACGATGACCGCGTCCGTGCGGTGGAGGCCGCATCCACGATCACGTGGAATGCCCCGGGCGGCGCAGTTGTCTCGGGCCGGCTCACGTATGATGCGCTCACCGGCGCGACACCCAACGGCGGAATCCGGTCGCGCTATGCGCAGAGCTTCTATCCGCCCAGCAAGACAGCCATTGGCGGCGGGCTCGGAACCAATCCCGATACGCAGACCGGCGCTTCGGGCCGCTATACCGTTCCGCCTGGCCAACTGCCGGTGGACAAGGGCTTCAAGGATCATCGCGAGGCCTATGACCTCGGCGTAACCCTGCCGCTTGCCGATGGCTTCAAGCTGAGCGTGGGCGGGGCGGCCTCGTTCGAGACCGATTTCACATCCTGGTCGACGCGCGCTTCGCTTGCCAAGGATCTGTGGAACAAGAACACCACGCTCTCGGTGGGCTTCAACTTTGAGCACGATACCGTGCGGCCCTTTACCGGAATTCCGCGCGCCCAGTCCTTCATGGGCGATCAGATTGCCGGGCGCTCACGCGTGAAGCGCGTTGCCAGCCTGGTCGCCGGGATCACCCAGATTCTCAGCCCGGACTGGCTCGTGCAGCTCAACTACAGCTACGGCATCAGCCGAGGCTATCACACCGATCCCTACAAGCTGTTCACGCTGGTAGACGGCGATACGGGCGATCCATTCTACACCATCTACGAAGAGCGGCCGGGTGTCCGCCGACGCAGCAGCATCTACGGGGCGACAAAGTTCGCGCTCGGCTCGTCGGTCACCGATGCCTCGGTGCGTTGGTATCATGACAGCTGGGGCATCACAGCCCTGACCTGGTCGTTCTCCGAGCACTTGCCGGTGGGGAGGGCGGCCTATCTCGAGCCCGGGCTGAGATACTACCACCAGACCGCCGCGCGTTTCTTTGCACCCTACCTGCGCGTCGATGAGCCCACCCCGCGCTACCTCAGTGCCGACAGCCGCCTCTCCCGTTTTCGCGCCTGGACCGTCTCGCTCAAGGCCGGTGCGCAGCTTACCCCGCGCCTTGAAATCTATGGCTTGGTAGAGCGCTACGTGCAGCGCGGGCTGCGCTTTGATCGATCCGCCCCGGGCGTGCTGGCGCGGACCGATCTGTTTGCCGGAACCCGGTCGACGAGCGTGATCAGCGGGCTGCGCTATACCTGGCACTAGGCGCAGGACCGGCAATGGCGAAAACAGTGAAACCGGCAGGGGTCCACAAGCATCGCTTCACCGCGATGGGCACGCCCTGCGAGGTGCAGGTGGAAACCCGCGACAGCCGGCTTGCTGCGGAACTCGGCCGGATCGGTGAAGCAGAGGCCCGGCGGATCGAGGAAAAGTACACGCGCTACAAGCCGACCGGGGTGGTCTGGGCGATCAACAATGCCGGCGGCAAGCCGGTCGAGCTCGATGAAGAAGCCGCTGGCCTCATCGATTACGCCGCGCAGGTGCATGCCTTGAGCGAAGGGCGCTTCGATGTAAGCTCTGGCGTGTTGCGAGGCGCATGGACTTTCGATGGATCGGACCGGGTGCCTGAGCCTGAGCAGATCGCCGCGCTGATGCCGTTCGTCGGCTGGAACAAGGTGAGTTGGGAACGGCCGCGGCTGACCTTACCACTTGGGATGGAGCTCGATCTCGGCGGAATCTGCAAGGAATACGCGGTCGATCGGGCTGCCATGGCCATCATGGCGGCGAGCGAATGCCCCGCCCTCATCAATTTCGGGGGCGATCTGCGCACCACGCGGGGAAAGAGCGGCGGCCCTTGGGCGGTGGCGATCGAAGCGCTCGACCCGGCCAAGTCCGCGGGCGGTCTCTTGCAGATCGGCGAAGGTGCAATCGCGACGAGCGGGGATGCCAAGCGCTTCCTGCTGAAGGCGGGCAAGCGTTACAGTCACATCCTCGATCCGCGCACCGGTTGGCCGGTGGAGAATCCGCCGCGCTCGGTCACCGTGGCGGCGCGGACTTGTGTCCAGGCCGGCACGCTGTCCACCCTTGCCATGTTGCTGGGGCCGGAGGCGGAAGTATTTCTCAAGGCGGAGAAAGCAGAAGCCTGGGTGCTCTGGTAACCGCGCTTACTTACCCCGAGTAACAACATGTCAATCATCAGTGAGTTAGAAGCCCTCTTGCACAGCGGAACGTGCATCTTCCGGAAGGCTCCGGTTGGATGCGCAAGGGGAAACGAGGCTTGGCACAGGAACAGCAACTGCCGGGAAGCTCCCGACAGAATCAGATGGGTGCGCCCCCCGGTTCGGAGCTTCGCTCCGCACCGCGCTATGCCCTGCTGATTCGCACCGCCAAGATCATTGCCGATGGGCGCGAGTTTCTCTGCATTATCCGCGACGCGTCGGTGTCCGGGCTGAAGATCCGCCTGTTTTCGCCCCTGCCGCATGCGCGCGATCTTGCCGTGGAACTGATGACCGGGGACCGTTATCCCGTCGAGCTGGTCTGGCAGGCGGATGACTATGCCGGGCTGCGCTTCCCGCAGGAAATCGATGTCGAACGGCTGCTCGACGAATCGCGGGGCGCATTCCCCAAGCGGCAGATCCGGCTGCAGATCGTCCTCAGCGGCGTGCTCCATTCGGGCGGTGAGGCAATCCCCGTCTCGTTCCACAATCTGTCGCAGCAAGGCGCCTGCATCGATTCGGAAAAGTGGCTCCTGATGAATGAGCTGGTCCGCCTCGAAACCGGGGTTACGCAGCCGCTCTATGCCAAGGTCCGCTGGCGCAGCCATCCGCGCTATGGCCTGATCTTCGAACACACCTTCCGGCTTGAAGAACTGGCCCGAATTTCCGCGCCGCTGCAGTTCGCGGAAGCTCTCGAAGAGCACGCCAGGTCTCGCGGCGATCAGCCTTCTGCCGGCGAAGCCTGACAGGCGCGGGTTTCGCGGAACCCGCGCGGATTGTTAACTGTCTCTTAGCCATTTTCGTTCACTTCCGTTGCCAAGGCATGAACGCTTGAGCGGGAGCTAGCGATGGGTAACGGTTTCACGGGTCTGCAGGGGGATAGCAGCGAGGTCCAGGTCGATGTGGCGATCATCGGCGCAGGACCTGCGGGGCTGACTGCCGGCTACCTGCTTTCCAAGAAGGGCCTCAAGGTCGCGATCATCGAGAAGGACACGCGCTACGTCGGCGGCATCAGCCGCACGGTCGAGCACGAGGGTTACCGCTTCGATATCGGTGGCCACCGCTTCTTCTCGAAGTCGCAGCAGGTTGTCGATCTGTGGAACGAGATCCTGCCGGACGATTTCATCCAGCGCCCGCGCATGAGCCGCATCTACTACGAGGGTAAGTTCTACTCGTATCCGCTGCGCGCCTTCGAAGCGCTCAACAACCTTGGTATCTGGCGCTCCACCACCTGCATGGCGAGCTATGCTTGGACGAAGCTGTTCCCGATCAAGGAAGTGAAGAGCTTCGAGGACTGGACCAGCAATCAGTTCGGCAAGAAGCTCTATTCGATCTTCTTCAAGACCTACACCGAGAAGGTGTGGGGCATGCCCTGCAACGAAATGAGCGCCGACTGGGCCGCGCAGCGCATCAAGGGCCTCTCGCTCGGCGCTGCGGTGCTCGATGGCCTCAAGCGCAGCCTCGGGCTCAACAAGCGCCCGAACGACGGCATGCAGACCAAGACCCTGCTCGAGACCTTCCGCTATCCGCGTCAGGGCCCGGGCATGATGTGGGAAGCCGCGCGCGACAAGGTCGTCGCCGCTGGCAGCCACGTCCTCATGGGTCACTCGATGAAGCAGCTGGCGAGCGACGGTCAGGGCGGCTGGCGCCTTTCGGCGACCCGCGCCGAAGACGGCGGCGAGACGGTGATCCGCGCCAAGCACGCGATCAGCTCTGCGCCGATGCGCGAACTCGCGGCCCGCCTGCATCCGCTGCCGGCGACGACGCTGGAGGCAAGCCGCCTCAAGTACCGCGACTTCCTGACCGTGGCGCTCAAGATCCAGAGCGAGGACCTGTTCCCGGACAACTGGATCTACATCCACGACAGCAAGGTCCGTGTCGGCCGCGTCCAGAACTTCCGCTCGTGGTCGCCGGAAATGGTGCCCGACGAAAGCGTGGCCTGCGTCGGCCTCGAATACTTCTGCTTCGAGGGCGATGACCTCTGGGCTTCGAGCGACGAAGACCTGATCAAGCTCGCGACGAAGGAAATGGACATCCTCGGCCTCGTCGATCCCGCCAAGGTGATCGGCGGCGCAGTGGTCCGTCAGGAAAAGGCCTACCCGGTCTACGACGACGAATATGCCGCCAATGTTGCCGCGATGCGCGAGGAACTGGAAGCCAGCCACCCCACGCTGCACCTCGTTGGCCGCAACGGTATGCACCGCTACAACAACCAGGACCACGCGATGATGACCGCGATGCTCACGGTCGAGAACATCATCGCCGGCCACCGCGTGTACGACATCTGGTGCGTGAACGAGGATGCCGAGTATCACGAGGCTGGCGACGAGGGTGCGCAGAGCAGCATCCCGGCGCGCACCGTGACCGAGGACCAGGCCGCTGCACTGAACTCGCTGCGCGAAGTGCCGACGCGGATCACCGGGTCCGAGGCGGCCACCGACACGGATCGCGCTGCGGCCTGATCGCTATCGTCCTCGCTTATCCGTGATGCCGCGCTGAACAGGATTGCACCGTGACCGTGCTCGATATCGCTCCGCTCAACCGCCTCCGCCAACTCGTGCTGGCGCGCTATATCCTTGCCAGCGTTGGCGCACTGGCGGTGGACATGGGCACGTTCCGGGCGCTGCTTTCCGCCGGAATGACTCCGGTAACAGCATCGGCCATCGGTTATTCGATCGGCATCGCGGTTCACTGGGTCCTCTCCAGCCGCAAGGTCTTTGCGGATCAGGTTGCGGCCGGCGGGATCGCGCGGACGCGGCAGAAGGCGATGTTCGTTGTTTCGGCCCTGATCGGCCTTGCCGTCACGACCATGATCGTTGGCGGGGCCAGCGCGGCCGGGCTCGATCCCAGCATTGCCAAGCTCTGCGCCATTGTCGTGAGCTTCACGGTGACCTGGTTGCTGCGCAAGCGCGTGGTGTTCCGCTGATGGCGACGCTCTACGCCGAGGGTGATGCCGCCCGGCCGCAATCCAACTCCGTCACTGATCCTGCCAAGGGACCGCAGCTGCGCGTGCTGATTACCTGGGCGCTGCTGTCGGTGACGATGATCGTCATCAACCTCAACCTCATCACGATGATGCGCTTCGGCGATCCTGATGATGCGCTTCGCCTGCTGCAGGTCCGCGATCTGCTCGCCGGGCAATCGTGGTTCGATGTGCACCAGTATCGCATCGCCGCGCCCGAAGGCGTCGCCATGCATTGGTCGCGACTGGTCGATGTGCCTATCGCGGGCATGATCCTGCTGCTGCGCCCGCTGCTCGGCACCGCAATGGCCGAAACGGCAACGGTGATTATCGTGCCGCTGCTGACTTTGCTCTGCGCCATGACGCTGCTCGGGCGACTGGCAGCGCGCTGGTTCAATGATGAAGTCGTGGCGCTGTCCGGCCTGATGATCGGCCTCTCGCCCGCGGTTCTGTGCCAGTTTACCCCGATGCGCATCGATCATCACGGCTGGCAGATCGTGCTGGCATTGACGGCACTGAGCGGCCTTCATGCCCGTAATGCGCGTCAGGGCGGCATCGTGATCGGCCTGTCACTCGCGGCGCTTCTCGCCATCTCGATCGAGGGGCTGCCGCTGACGGCGCTGTTCCTCGGCATCTGCGCCTTGCGCGGACTGCGCGCACCGCAAAGCCGGTTTGATTGGTTCGCTGCTTCTGCGGGCACGCTGGCACTGGGCAGCGCGGCGATCTTCCTCGGCACGCGCGGAACCTATGACCTCGTAACCCATTGCGATGCGATCTCGCCGGTCCATCTGGCGCTGCTCGGCTGGGTCGCGACCGGCGCTGCGGTGCTGCATTTCGCTGCACCGCGCACGCTGGTCGGCCAGCTCGGTGCGCTGGGCGTGATGGGGCTGGGGGCCGCAGCGATCATGTTCGGCGTGGCGCCGGAATGCCGCGGCGGCGCGTTCGTCATGCTCGATCCGCTGGTGAAGCGCTATTGGTACGATTCGGTGGCTGAAGGCATGCCCTTCTGGCACACCGCCGCCCCGATGGCGGCAGCGATCGCGGCGGGGCCGCTCGTCGGGCTCTACGGCGTCTACCGCCTGTGGCGCGAAGCTGGCGATGCCCGTACGCGTCTGCTCTGGCTCGATCACATGCTGCTCCTTGCAGGGGCATGGCTGATCGGCCTCGCCGTCGCGCGTGCTTCGGCCACTGCCCTTGTCTTTGCCGCCGTCCCGGCCGCAGCGCTCATCATGCGCGGAGTCTATCACTTGCGCTCGGTGCCGATCCTGCCCCGTCTCGGTGGCTATGCGATCGTGATTTCCCTCCTGGCGCCCGGGCTGCCGGTGGTCGTCGCAATGAGTGCGGCCGCGCCCTTGATGGCCAAGGCATCCAGCGGCCACCTCGAAAAGTCGGTAGGCGGTGTTACGCTCGGGTCGCTCGGCATCTCCAAGTGCCGGTATGACGTGGCAGGCCGTGCGCTCAACCAGTTGCCAGCTGTCGATATCTTCGCGCCTCTCGATATCGGGCCGGATCTTATCGTGAAGTCGCACGACCGCGTGATCGCGACAGGGCACCACCGCGGTGCGGCCGGGATGCACGATGTGATTGCCGCCTTCATGGCCTCGCCTGATGAGGCCCATGCCCTGATCCGCAAGCGGCATGCCAGCCTCGTCGCCGTCTGCCCGGATATCTACGAGCCTTCGGTCTATGCCGCGCGTGCGCCGCAGGGACTCATGGCTGATCTGCTCAGGGATCGACCGCCAGTCTGGTTGCAGCCCGTCGATATTGCGCCGGGCTCGCACATCAAGTTCTGGCGGGTGGTGAACTGAAGCCCTTCAGGCCGGTTCGCGCAAGGTAACCCAGATCGGAGCGTGGTCGCTCGCCTTTTCGCGCCCGCGATAGGCCTTGTCGACCCCGGCACCGACCATCCGGTCCGCCAGTTCGGGAGAAAGCAGCGCGTAATCGATGCGAAAGCCGTGATCGCGCTGCCAGGCGCCCGCCTGATAGTCCCAGAACGTCCACAGCCCGCCGCGCGGATGGTGCAGATCGAGCGCGTCGGTCCAGCCGTCGTTGAGCAGTCGGCGGTAGGCATCGCGTGATTCGGGCTGCATCAGCGCATCGCTGGCCATCGCGCGGACGTCCCACACGTCCTTGTCTTCCGGGATCACGTTGTAGTCCCCGATGACGAGCGCGGGGACTTCTTCTGCCGCGATCTCGGCCATGCGGCGGCGCAGTCGCTCCATCCAGCGCAGCTTGTAATCGAACTTTGGCCCCGGCTGCGGATTGCCGTTGGGGAGATAGATGCAGACCACGCGCAGGCCAAAGACATCGGCCTCGAGGTAACGCGAATGCTCGTCCTCCGGCTCTCCGGCGAGCCCGCGTTGCACTTCGACCGGCGTGGTTCCGTCCGCAAGGATGGCGACGCCGTTGAAGCCCTTCTGCCCGTGCCAGATCGCGTGATAACCGATCTTCTCGAACTCGGCGGCGGGGAAATCCGCGTCCTGCGTCTTGATTTCCTGCAGGCAAGCCACGGATGGGCGGGTTTCCTCGAGCCATTCCAGCAGCCGGGGGAGCCGCGCCTTGATCCCGTTGATGTTGAAGGAAGCGACCTTGATCGTCACACCGAAAAGCTCGCGCCGCAGCCGCAGCCCGACGTTGCCTGCGGGTTGGTGACGCGGAAGGCCGCGCCGCCGAGTGATTCGATGTACTCAACCGTGGCGCCGGCGATGAGATCGAGGCTCATCGCATCCACCAGCAGTCGCACGCCGTCGGTTTCCGCCACGAGGTCGTCTGCCTCCGGCTCACCGCCCATCTCGAACTTGTATTGAAAGCCCGAGCAACCGCCGCCTTCGACTGCAAGACGCAGCACGGCAGGACGGTTTTGCTTGGCGGCAATCGCGGCGACGCGCGCAGCCGCGCTGGGGGCGAGCGTGACACCGGCAAGCGCCGGTTCGGAGAGCGTCGTGGTCATGTCTCCAAGATAGGCCGCCTGGGCGGCCCGCTCAAGTCATGCCGTCTGGATATATTCCCGAAGCGCTTCTGCTTCAGCTTCGATGCGGTCGATCCGGAACTTCACGAGGTCGCCGATCGAGACGAAGCCGACCATCTTGCCCTTGTCGATCACCGGCAGATGGCGAATACGCCGCCGCGTCATCAGCGCGAGCGCTTCAAGCGCGCTCTGGTCCGGGCTCACCGAGATCACCGGCGCGGTCATCACATCGCGCACGCGCATCTGCAGCGCGGCGGCACCGTGGGTCTTGAGCGCGTAGAGCACATCGCGTTCTGAAAATATTCCGGCCACTTCGCTCCCGGCATCGGTAACCGGCAAAGCCCCGATCCGGCGCGTGGCAAGAGTTTCAACTGCGTCCGCCACAAGGTCGTCGGCATGGCAGTGCCATACCTCTCCCGCACGGCCGGCGATCATCAACGCGATCGACATGGTATCCTCCTTCCCCCACCCGGGGAGATCCCACTTTTCCGGCAAGTCGTTCCAATGCTTGCCGATTCGCTGATAATGCCACCAAAGGGCAGGCGGGGAAAGCAGTTGCCTTGGCAAGACGGGCAGCGCATGGAAACGGGCATGGCCAAGCCCGTTCGCCCTTCGCCGCTCGATGATCCTGACTACGCGGAATTCGCGTGGGGGCGCTACTTCCAGGTCATGCGCTGGATGGGCCTGCTCACGCTCGTGGTGATGGCCGCCGCCGCCTGGTATCTCTACGCATCGGTCGGTCTGGTCTCGATCCATCTCTATATCGCGGCGATGCTCGGCATTGGCCTGACGATGATGCTGATGTCCGCGCTGATGGGCCTCGTTTTCCTCTCCAGCGGCACCGGGCACGACGAAGCTGTCGATAATGGCCTCGAGCAGCACGTCGATTCTTGGTGGAAATGAGGATCAGTCTGGCGGGGTGAGGCGGTAGTCCTCGACCGGAACCCCGCCGATCACGTGCTCCTGAATGATCCGTTCCAGCACGTCGGGCGTGCAGGAATGATACCAGACGTTGTCAGGATAAACGAGCGCGACCGGCCCGGCGGCGCAGACACGCAGGCAGCCCACCTTGTTGCGCAGCACGCCCTGCGGCCCGCCCAGCTTGAGTTCGCCCAGCCGCTTCTTGAGGAAGTTCCAGGCTTCGTCGCCCGCCTCGCGCGGGGCGCACTTGTCCTTGTCCGGCCCAGCGCAAAGCAGGATATGCCGCTGCGGCGCGAAGCCGCCGAGGCCTGCGACGGCCTGCCGCGCAAGGGTGATTTCGTCCGGCTTCATTTGATCAGCCACGTGTCCAGCCTTTCGCGAAGGGCAGGGTCAATCGGCTGCGGACGCTCGCCATCGGTGAACACGATCGTGACATGGGCAGTCGCCACCGGACGGCCATCCTGCAGGAGGAGTTGCCTGAGGCTCCAGCTGCTGCGCCCGCCGGGCAGCGCGCCGACGCGGCATTCGAGGCCGGCGGGATAGTAGGCCTGCGCCAGGTAATCGATGGTGACATTGGCGACCATGAAGCGCGCACCATGGGTGTTCTTCGGCATGCCGACAGCCGTGATGAAGCGCAGCCGTGCATCCTCGAACACCGCGGCCATTGCCACGTTGTTGATGTGCCCGTTGGGATCGAGATCGGCAAAGCGCGTGGTGACGGCATTGCCGAAGGGGTAGCGCGTGGGATCGAGCAGCGCGGGATCAGGTCTGGCCATGCACGCGCCCTAGACTCATTTCCGCTTGCGCGGAAGGCGGCACCAGCCCGCTCCCCCGTCCGGCCACCCACAGCATACAATTCCGTCGGGTGGCCGGGTGGGGGAGTGGGCTGGGGCCGACCTGTTTCGGCTAGGCCGAAACAGCAAAGAGAGCTCAGCCCTTCTTGCCGACGATCCGCGCAATTTCTGCTGCGACGAGCTTCTCGACCAGCGGCGGCAGGTTCTTGTCGAGCCATTCGGAAAGCGCCGGGCGCAGCATCTCGCGCACCATGCCTTCGAGCGAAGTCTCGCCCGAGCGGACGATCTGAGGGCTGGCGCCGGGCGCAGAAAGCATCGCCAGCGCAGCCAGCGAATCGCGCATCGAAGCCGTGGTCTCATCTGCCAGCAGCGGGGCGTCTTCATCCTCGTCCGGCTGCAGGGCAGCGTCGCGGTCTTCGCTGAGGATCTGCGCGGCCACTTCGCTCAGATCGAGCACATCAGCCGGAAACGAGGCCGGGCGGCCTTCGCTGCGCAGGGCCGGACGGGCGGAAACGCGGGGCGCGGGGGATAGTTCTGCGGCGGCATCGCGACGGCTGCGCTCACGCGCGGCATCCGCGCGATTGTCGCGCGCAATCACCTTCTTGATCGATTCGAGGATTTCCTCGACCGAAGGTTCCGAAGCCTGACGCATACCCAACCCCACACAGTCACTCGGGCCGAATCACTCGGCCACCCCACTCGCCTGTACCATCAAGGGACAGATTGTGCAGAAATTGTTGCAGTTTGAGCGGGAGTGTCAACCGTCCGGGTGGCCTTGGGCGGAGTCGGGGAATCCAGCGACCAGTCGAACACGCGGCCGCGCACGCGGCGATAGTTGACTTCGGGATCGTAGAGCGTGGCCGGATCGAAGCCGAGATCGGCGGCCTGCGCCTTGCCCATCGCCGCGAGCAGGTTGAACGCCGCGACATAGGCATTGCGCCGCGCCGCCACGAGCCCGACTTGCGCGCGCAGCAGTTCCTGCTCGGCATCGAGGATGTTGAGAATTGTGCGGTTGCCCACGGTGTTTTCCGCGCGAACGCCCTGAAGGCTCAGCGCCGCCGCATCGACCGCAGTCTGGTTCAGCGTGATGACGTCGTTCGCTGCGCGCCACTGGGTAAAGGCCGAGCGGACATTGGCGATGACCTGACGCTCGGCGCCGATTTCCTGCTCCTGCACGGCGGTGGCGGTGGCCTGGGCCTGGCGCTGGCGCGCGGCGGGGAGCCCGCCCTGGAACAACGGAATCGAGATGCGCGCGCCGGCCTGTGCCGTCGTCTGGCTCTGCACGAAGTTCCCACCGACTGCACCGCCGCCGAGCGAGTTGAAGTAGGTCGAGTAGTCGCCCGAGGTATAGAGCGAGACCGTCGGCAGGCGGCCTGCGCCCGCGGCTTTCGCGTCATAACCGGCGGCCTTGCTGCGCTGGTGCGCGGCCTCGAGGTCGGGATTGTTGTCGAGCGCGGTCTGCACCGCTTCTTCGGGCGAGCCTGGCAGGCCCGCCAGTGGCGGCGGCGGCTGGAGATCATCCGGCACCTTGCCCACGACCTGCACATAGCGCTCGCGGCTGGCGACCAACGCGGCTTCGGCGCTGCGCAGATCAGCGCGGGCGAGGGCAAGGCGCGAGTTCGACTGCGCCACGTCGGTGCGCGTCACATCGCCGATGTCGAAGCGGTCGGTCGTCGCCTTGAGGTTGACCTCGAGCACCTGCACGTTGTTGCGGTTGAGCCCCACGGTCGCACTATCGCGGATCACGTCCATGTAGGCCGCGACGACCTGGCTGAACACGCCGGCCTCGGTCCCGCGCAGGCTGGCTTCCCCGGCCTCGACGCGGATCTTCGCCGCTGCGAGCGAATTGCGCACCGAGCCGCCCGAATAGATTGGCACGGTGAGCTGCGGATCGATCGTCATCAGGCGCTGCGGCGCGATGAAGCTGTTCGGGCCCTGCTTGAGGAATTCGGTGTAGTTGATGGTGCCGTTCAGGCTGGGCAGGCCCGGTGCGCGGGCGATGGGCACGCTTTCATCGGTCGCGCGCAGGTTCGCGCGCGCAGCGTTGAGGTCTGGGTTGCCGGCATAAGCCGCAGCAAGCGCGCCTTGCAGGTCGTCTGCCTGCGCGGGAGCGGCGGCAACGGCAAGTGCCAAGGCAAGCGCCGAGAGCGCGGGAGTAGCGCGGATGGCGCGGATCATGGGGTTCAGAAGCTCCACTTGCGCGGGGCGGCAAAGGCCGCGATTGCCGCGAAGTCGGCCTCCGCCAGCACTGTCATGGCCAGCGAGCCGGCGACCTTGCGGCCCAGCGCAAGGCGGGTGACGCCGCGTTCGACCACGCCGGTGACGAGCCGCCCGTCTGCGGAGACGACATTGGCGAGCGCGGCAGGCATGTCCTCGATCGCGCCATCGACCAGCACCAGCGAATGTTCGCCCGCATTGGCCCAGTCACCCGTCGCCGCAACCAGCGTGACCTTGCCGGCCAGCTTTTCCGAAAGGGCGGCAAGATAGCCGCCCGGATTGCCGATCACGAGCACGCTGTCGTCTGCGGTCGGTTCGGCTGCGGTCAGCATCTGTCCGTAGGTCAGCGCGGGCGAGAGCACTGCGCCTTCGCCCAGCGCCACGGCGCGATCGGCATAAGCGACCGCGCGGCGTGCTTCGGGGACGAAATCCTCACGCGGGACGGCCATGAACGCGGCGAGAATGGCCGGATCGTTGACGCCGCTCACGCGCAGCTGGCTGTCGATCATCGCGCGGCGTGCCTCGCTGCCGGACTCTGCCACGTTCGCGCGCTCTTCCACTATCGTCATGAATTCCCTCACTTGCGGGGCCGGATGGCGTGACCGGTGGGGCCGCAGCAATCCAGACCAAGGGCCGCACCTTGCTCTGCGGCCAAATCCAACCAAGCCCTTAGAATATCGTCCCCGGCGCGCCAAGCGCTTTGCATGACGCTGGTCGATGGCTAAACGGCGGTTCATCGATTGCCCCCGCGCAAGCGCGGGACGCAAACCCAGCGGAAGGAAGCAGCCATGCCAGGGATGACACCGACGATGACAACGATCCGCGAGGAAGACCTCATCGAAAGCGTGGCCGATGCGCTGCAATACATCAGCTACTTCCACCCGATGGACTACATCCGCGCGCTGGGTGAGGCCTACAAGGCCGAAGTCGGCCCGGCCGCGAAGGACGCGATCGCGCAGATCCTGACGAACAGCCGCATGTGCGCCGAAGGGCACCGCCCGATCTGCCAGGACACCGGCATCGTCAACGTCTTCATCAAGTGGGGCCAGGACTGCCGCCTTGAAAGCGACAAGAGCCTGCAGGACGTCGTCGATGAAGGCGTGCGCCGGGCCTACCTCGATCCCGAAAACAAGCTGCGCGCTTCGGTGCTGGCGGACCCCGCCTTCACCCGCCGCAACACGCGCGACAACACTCCCTGCGTCCTTCATGTCGAGATGGTGAAGGGCAACAAGGTCTCGGTCGATGTGGCGGCCAAGGGCGGCGGCAGCGAGAACAAGTCCAAGTTCAAGATGATGAATCCCAGCGATTCGATCGTCGATTGGGTGATCGAGATGCTCCCGCAGATGGGCGCAGGCTGGTGCCCGCCGGGCATGCTCGGCATCGGCATCGGCGGCACGGCGGAGCACTGCATGCTGCTCGCCAAGCAGGCCCTGATGGAACCGATCGACATGGCGCAGCTCAAGCAGCGCGGGCCTCAGAACGATATCGAGGCGCTGCGCATCGAAATCTTCGACAAGGTGAACGCGCTCGGCATTGGCGCGCAGGGCCTTGGCGGGCTTTCGACGATTCTCGATGTGAAGATCATGGACGCGCCCTGCCATGCGGCGGGCAAGCCCGTTGCGATGATCCCCAATTGCGCCGCCACGCGCCACGCGCATTTCACGCTGGATGGTTCGGGCCCGGCCTTCCTCGAGGCGCCCAAGCTCGATGAATGGCCCGATGTGCACTGGACGCCCGATGCGGCGGCCAAGCGCGTCAACCTCGATACGCTGACGGCGGAAGAGGTGCAGAGCTGGAAGCAGGGCGACCGCCTGCTCCTCAACGGCAAGATGCTGACGGGCCGCGATGCCGCGCACAAGCGCATTGCCGACATGCTGGCGAAGGGCGAGGAACTGCCCGTCAATTTCAAGGGCCGCGTGATCTACTACGTCGGCCCGGTCGATCCGGTGCGCGAGGAAGTCGTCGGCCCGGCCGGCCCGACCACCGCCACGCGCATGGACAAGTTCTCCGACACCATGCTGAACCTCGGCCTGCTCGCCTCGGTCGGCAAGGCGGAGCGCGGCCCGGCGGCGACCGAATCGATCGCAAAGCACAAATCGGCCTATCTCATGGCGGTCGGCGGCGCAGCCTATCTCGTTTCGCGGGCGATCAAGCAGTCCAAGGTCGTCGGCTTTGCCGATCTCGGCATGGAGGCGATCTACGAATTCACCGTCGAGGACATGCCGGTGACGGTCGCGGTCGATTCGAGCGGGCAGAATGTCCATCAGCTTGCCCCGCTCGTGTGGAAAAAGAAGATCGCCGATGAGGGGCTGCTGCCGGCCTGATCCGGATGACGCCGCTCCGACGAACCGCTGACTCGCCTCGACCGCCCGGCTGGCTATTGCCGGGCGGTCGGAGGTAGAAGCGGTAGAATGGCCACGCTTCCCGTCGATACTGCTGCTGAACGACCGCACGTTCCCGCGCGGGCCGTGCTGCTGTCTGCGGCGGCGCTGTGGCTGACGTACTTCCTGCTGATTACCTTGCGCGGGATCGTCGTCGATATCGGCGAGTTCAATGAGCTGCTGTGGCGCCGCGCGGTCGTCACCCTCGCTGGCATTGCCGTCACGCTGCTCGCGTGGCCCGTGCTGCGACGCTTCGATGGCCGCAGCAACGGCGCGCGGATCGGCGCGGCGCTGGTCATCATGCTTCCCGCCGCACTGGCGCTCGCCGCGATCAACCAGCAGTGCTTTGCCCCGGTCGAGAAGAAAATGATCGAGCGCGAGGCCAAGGCAGCGCAGGCGCAAGCCGAAGCGGCTGCCCGCGCAATCCGCGCCCGGCAGGGTTCGATGCCGGGGGTCTTGCCGTCCGATACCCCGCTGCCCTCGGTGCGCGTGCGCCATGATGTGTCGGGCAATGTGCTCATCGACGTCGCAGATCCGCCTCAGGCGATCCCGATGCCTCCGCCGGCGCCCGAACCACCCGCACCGCCTGCGCCGCCAGCCCCGCCGCGCGGTGCGAAATTTGCGCCGCCTCCCCCGGACCCTGGCGACGATCAGGAAAGCAGCGATCCCGGCAACGAAGCAGCGGTGATTACGGCACCCGGCGGCGTGTCCATCATCCGCCGCAGCGACGGCACCGCGGAAGTACGCGTGGGCGATCGCCGAATCCCCACTGACGCCGATCAGGCCGACGAAATTGCAGCCGAGCTCGCCCAGGCTCAGCGTGAAGTCGCACAGGCGCAGCGCGAGATGGACCGGGCCAGTGCAGAACGCCTTTCCGCTGCACAAGCGCGGCTCGCCAATATTGATGCGGTGCGCTGGAACGTTTTGCGCAGCCTTGCCGATGCCGGCCTCGTATCCGAAAAGGACGTGCCTGCCGCGCCCGCTGGCCCAGTCGGTGACGCGGTCAAGGAAGTGCGTGCGCATAGCGCCAAGGTCCACAAGGCACGGCCCGCCAAACCTCGCCCGGTGCAGCATGCCGCGGCGCGTCCGGCGGCGAAGTCTGCGCCCGTTCCGGCGCCGTCACCGTCGCCCACGGCAAGCGCCGCGCCTGCCCCTGCGCCAGCCGCAACCGATGGTGACACTCAGATCCACACCGCGATCATCAGCAAGATGATTGAAGACGAAGGCCTGTGGAAGCAGCTCACCGATGTTGCGCTCGGTCGCTATTTCCTGCTGATCGCCTGGGCCGGTCTCTACATCGCGCTCGGCAATGCGGAGATGGCGCGCGCTTCCGAACGGCGAGAGGGCGAATACAAGCGCGCGGCCAAGGCGGCCGAGCTGCGCAGCTTGCGCTATCAGGTCAATCCGCACTTCCTGTTCAACACGCTGAATTCGCTGTCCGCGCTCGTGATGGTCGGCCGCACCGAGCAGGCGGAGAAGATGATCCAGACGATCTCCAGCTTCTACCGCCACAGCCTCGCCGGTGATCCCACTTCGGACGTGCCGCTGGTCGACGAGATCGCGCTTCAGCGTCACTATCTGGAGATCGAGGCGGTGCGCTTTCCGGAGCGGCTGGTCTGCGAGTTCGATGTCCCGCAAGGACTTGAAAACGCCTGCGTGCCGGGCATGATCCTGCAGCCGCTGGTCGAGAACTCGATCAAGTACGGCGTTTCTGCCAGCATCCGCCCCGTCACCATCCGGATCGCGGCGCAGGAAGCCGGCGGAAAGCTGGTGCTGACCGTTACCGATGATGGCCCCGGCAAGGGCGGCGCGAGCGGCAGCACCGGGATCGGCCTCGAAAACGTGCGCAACCGCCTCGCTGCACGTTTCGGCGATGAGGCGCGGGTGGAAAGCGGGGCGCTTCCTGCGGGCGGCTATGCCACGGTGCTGACGATCCCGCTGGTACGGTCGGGTTGCGAATGAAGGTGGGATGATGCGTACTTTGATCGTCGATGATGAACCGCTTGCGGTGGAGCGCATGCAGATCCTCTGCGCCCGCATACCGGCGCTGCATGTCGTCGGCACCGCCAGCGACGGTGCTGCGGCGCTGCGGCTGTGCGAGGCGCTTTCGCCCGAACTCGTGCTGCTCGACATGACGATGCCCGAAGTCGATGGCCTCGGCGTCGCGCGCGGCCTTGCGCGTATCTCGCCGCGACCGGCGGTTATCTTCGTGACCGCGCACGATCACTTCGCGGTGGAAGCCTTCGATTGTGACGCAGTGGACTATGTCCTCAAGCCCGTCGCGCAGGACCGCCTCGAACGCGCTGTAGACCGGGCTCTGGCTCGCCGCGACACTGTGCCGCCGGTAGAGGCGGAGCCAGTTGAAAGCCCGTGGATCGAGGAGTTCTGGGTCCCCCACCGCAGCGAACTGATCCGCATCGCGGCGGGTGATATCGACCGAATCGACGCCGAGCGTGACTATGTGCGCCTCCATGTCGGCCAGAAGGATGGGGGAGGGCGGAGCTACCTGTTGCTCCACACCATCCAGCGCCTCGAAGACAGGCTCGATCCCGAACGCTTCATTCGCCTCCACCGTTCCACAATCGTGCGGCGGGATCGGATTGCCGGGCTCAAGCATGATGGGCTGGGCGTGTGGTCGGCGCAGCTGGTTGATGGCGAATTGCTGCGGATCGGGCGGACCTACCTCGCCAAGGCGAAGGCGATGGCGGGGCGCTAGGCCCTCGTCAGGCTCTCGGCGCAATCCGCCGATAGCTCAGCGCCTCGGCCACATGGACGCGGCCGATGGTCTCGGCCCCCGCCAGATCCGCAATGGTCCGCGCCACGCGCAGCATACGGGTATAGCTGCGCGCAGAGAGGCGCATGGCTTCGGCTGCTTGCGCCAGAAGCTTGCGTCCGGGTTCGTCCGGCGTCGCGAAGCGCTCCAGTAAATCGCCTTCGAGTTCGGCATTGGTGCGCCGCCCGCTGCCTTCAAGCCGTGCTGTCTGCACCCGCCGCGCCGCCGCCACCCGCGCGGCGACGGCGTCCGATCCTTCTGCTGGGGGCGGCAGGGCAAGGTCTGCGGCAGAGACGGGATCGACTTCGACATGGAGGTCGATGCGGTCAAGCAGCGGACCGGAGACCTTGGACTGGTAGTCCCCCGCACAGCGCGGCGCGCGGCTGCATCCGAGCGCCGGATCGCCAAGGTAGCCGCAGCGGCAGGGGTTCATTGCGGCGATCAGTTGCACCCGCGCAGGAAAGGTCACGTGCGCATTGGCGCGGGCGACGGTGACTTCCCCCGTCTCCAGCGGCTGGCGCAGCGAATCGAGCACGGCGCGCTGGAATTCGGGCAGTTCATCGAGGAACAGCACGCCGAGGTGGGCGAGGCTGACCTCGCCGGGCCGCACTTTCAGCCCGCCACCCGTCAGCGCTGCCATCGATGCGGAATGGTGCGGCGTGCGGAACGGCCGCGCGCGGCTGATGCGGCCTTCCTCCAGCAGCCCCGCAACCGATGCGACCAGCGAAGCTTCCAGCGCTTCCGATGGGGTCAGTTCTGGCAGGATCCCGGGCAGGCACGAAGCCATCAGCGATTTGCCGGCACCGGGCGGCCCGATCATCAGCAGGTTGTGCCCGCCGGCGGCTGCGATCTCCAGCGCCCGCTTGGCCGTTTCCTGCCCTTTGACCTGCCTGAGGTCGGCACGCCGCTCCGGCGCATCGACCTCGCCCGGCTCTGGCACGGGGAGGCGCAGCGTGCCCTTGAGGTGGTTGAGCAGGCTGATGAGATCGGGCGCCGCGACGATTTCCACCCCGCTCGCCCAACGCGCTTCCGCACCTTGGGCTGCGGGGCAGATCAGGCCCTTCTCGATGCCGCTGGCATGGAGCGCGGCGAGCAGCACTCCGGGGCTCGCGATCACACGGCCATCGAGCGCCAGTTCGCCCACCGCGACAAAATCGGCGATCGCCTCGAGATCGACCACGCCCATTGCCGCCAGCAGCGCGAGCGCGATGGGAAGATCATAGTGCGAGCCTTCCTTGGGCAAGTCCGCCGGGGAGAGGTTGACCGTGATCCGCTTTGGCGGCAGCGCCAGGCCCAGCGCGGCGAGGGCGGAATGCACGCGCTCGCGGCTCTCGCCCACGGCCTTGTCCGGCAGGCCGACGACCCGGAACGCGGGCAGGCCGGGCGCAATCTGGCACTGTACTTCGACAGCACGCGCCTCCAGCCCCAGATAGGCAACCGTGGATACCAGCGCGACCATACCGACCCCTAACTCAGCGGGCCAGACTAAGGACGGGCACGGGTGGCGGATAGGGGCAGGACCGTGGTCTCGCCAAATCGGAGCCAAAAGGTCTTAAGCGTAGTTTACCGCGTTTTGCTGGAAAATCGGCAAGCAAGGGCAGAGTATACGAGTTCCATGACCCGACTCGCCTGCGCCTTGCTGATGAGCATTGCCGCCGCAGCACCCGTTGCCGCGCAGCAGTCGGCAACGCGTACCTGGGTCGATTCGCACGGCACCACCTGGACGGAGGTGACCACCACCCGCGCCGTGGTTGAAGAGCCGCGCAGCCAACGGATCGCCAAAGCGATTGCAGGACTGCCGCGATTCGGCCCCTTTGCCGTAGTGGACAGCGCGCATGCCGCGCTGGTTGGCGAAATCGACGACAATTCTCCCTCCGAGTTTCGCGAAATGCTTCAGGCCCATCCGGGCATTCGCATGCTCGAACTGGTCGATTGCCCCGGCACTTCTGACGACGGTGCCAATCTCACGCTGGGAAGGCTGATCCGCCGCCATGGCATCGGCACCGATGTGCCATCCGGCGGTTCGGTGCGCTCGGGCGGGTTCGAGATCTTCCTCGCCGGCACAGTCCGCCACGCTGCGCCCGATGCCGAATTCGGCGTCCATGCATGGAAGGACGAGGACGGCCACCAGCCCGACGACTTCGCCCCCGATGCCGGCCCGAACAAGACCTACCTCGATTACTACCGCGAAATGGGCCTCAGCGAAGACGATGCCGAGCAGCTCTATGCGCTGACCAATTCGGTGCCCAACGAGCAGATGCTCTGGCTGCACACCAAGGATATCAGGCCGTTCGTGAAGGTCGAGTAGCGCGCCCTAGTGCGCCGCGCCCCAGCTTGGGCCGGTCCCGATCTCAACGCCTAGCGGCACCGTGAGCTGTATCGCCGGCTCTGCCGCGCCTGCCATTACCGCTTCGATCACAGCGCGGGCGGCGGCGACATCGCCTTCGGGCAGTTCGAACACCAGTTCGTCGTGCACCTGCAGCAGCATCCGCACATGGCCGAGCCCGGCCGCGGCAAGGGCGGGGTTCATCCGCGCCATCGCGCGCTTGATGATATCAGCGCTGGTGCCCTGAATCGGCGCATTGATCGCGGCGCGCTCGCTGCCCTGTCGCTCTGCCTGATTCTTCGAGTTGATGCGCGGGAACCACGTCTTGCGGCCGAACAGCGTCTCCGAATAGCCCTGCGCCCGAACGTTCTCCAGCGTCTCGTGGATATAGCGCTGGATGCCCGGGAAGCGCTCGAAATAGCGGTCGATCATCGCCTGCGCTTCGTCGGCGCTCACCCCGAGACGGCCGGCAAGACCCCAGCGGCTGATGCCGTAGAGGATGGCGAAGTTGATCGTCTTGGCCCGCCCGCGGGTGTCGCGGTCGACCGTGCCGAACAGTTCCCGCGCGGTGCGTGCGTGGATGTCCTCGCCCGCAGCGAAGGCTTCCCTGAGCGCGGGGACATCGGCCATATGCGCGGCGAGGCGCAGTTCGATCTGGCTGTAGTCTGCCGCCAGCAGCACGTTGCCGGGTTCGGCCACGAAAGCCTCGCGGATCTGGCGGCCGATTTCGGTGCGGATCGGGATGTTCTGCAGGTTGGGATCATTGGAAGAAAGCCGCCCAGTCTGCGCGCCGACAAGGCTGTAGCTGGTGTGAACACGGCCCGTCGCGGGGTTGATCGCGGCTTGCAGCGCATCGGTATAGGTCGACTTGAGCTTTGAAAGCTGGCGCCATTCGAGCACCAGCGTCGCGACTTCCGCCCCTTGCGCGGCAAGGCCTTCGAGCACCGACTGGTCGGTCGAGTACTGCCCGGTCTTGCCTTTCTTGCCGCCCTTGTAACCGAGCTTGTCGAACAGGATCTCGCCCAATTGCTTGGGGCTGCCGATGGTGAAAGGTTGGCCAGCCTTTTCGTGGATCACCGTTTCGAGGCCCGCGATGGTCTCGGCGAACTGTGCAGACAAGCCCGCGAGCCGCTCCCGGTCGACGCGGATACCGTGCCTCTCCATGCTCGCGACCACCGGCACCAGCGGCCGATCTACGCGTTCATAGATGCGCGTGCCCCCTTCTTCGGCAAGGCGGGGGCTGAGCAGGCGGTGGAGCCGCCACGTCACTTCGGCGTCCTCTGCGGCATAGCGTGTCGCGTCCGCCAGCGGCACTTCGGCGAACGAGATCGCCTTCTTGCCGGTGCCGCATACGTCCTTGAAGGCAATCGTGGTGTGGCCCAGCAGGCGCTTGGCCAGTTCGTCCATGCCGTGGCCGCCCACCCCCGCTTCGCTGCGGCCCGCATCGAGGCAGAAGCTCATCACCATCGTATCGTCTATCGGTGAAACCATGATCCCGTAGCGGGCGAGCACGTTGAGATCGTACTTGATGTTCTGCCCGATCTTGAGGACCGCGTCGCTTTCCAGCAGCGGCTTCAGGAGCGCCAGCGCGGCCTCGCGCGGGGCCTGCACCGGTGCTTCGGCAAACATGTCGCTGCCGCGATGGCCGAGCGGGATGTAGCAGGCATCGCCCGGCCCGAGCGCGAGGCTGACGCCGACGAGATCCGCCTGCATCGCATCGAGCGCGCTGGTTTCGGTATCGACCGCCACGAGGCGCGCGGCCTGTGCGCGGGCGACCCAAGCTGCGATATCGTCCAGCGTTTGCAGGCAGCGGTAACCGCCCGTATCGATCGCCGGCCACTCGGGCAGGCTCTGGCGCGTTTCCGCTGCACCGACCGGGGCCGAGGCCGACACCCCGCCCGCAGCGGGTGCTTCCGCCGGTGCAGTTCCCAGCTTGCGGAGCAGGCTGGTGAAGCCGTGTTCGGCAAGGAACGCGGCGAGTGGTTCAGGCGGGATCGCGGTCAGTTCGAACGAATCGAGCGGCAGCGGCAGCGGGCAATCGTCCTTGAGCGCCACAAGCTGGCGCGAAAGCCGCGCCATCTCGGCTTGCTCGATCAGGCTGTCACGCAGCTTTCCGGGCTTCATGGCGGGGGCGGCGGCGAGCGCGCCTTCCAGAGTGCCATGCTCCTGGATCAGCTTGGTCGCCGTCTTTGGCCCGATGCCGCGAATGCCGGGCACGTTGTCCACTGCATCGCCCATCAGCGCGAGCACATCGCCCACGCGCTCGGGTTCGACGCCGAACTTTTCCATCACTTCAGGAAGGTCGATCCGCTGGTTCTTCATCGTATCGAGCATGTCGATATAGCCGCCACCGTCATGCGGACGGCCGACAAGCTGCATCAGATCCTTGTCCGACGAGACGATGGTGACGTTCCAGCCGCGCTCCGCCGCAGCAAGTGCGTAAGAGGCGATTAGGTCGTCCGCCTCCAGCCCCGCTTCCTCGATGCACGGCAGGCTGAAGGCGCGCGTGGCATCGCGTATCAGCGGAAACTGCGGCACGAGATCTTCGGGTGGCGGCGGACGGTTCGCCTTGTAATGTTCATAGAGATCGTTGCGGAAGGTGATCGAGCCCTTGTCGAGGATCACCGCGAGGTGGGTCGGTCCATCGGCCTTGTGCAGATCTTCGGCCAGCTTCCACAACATCGTGGTGTAGCCATAGACCGCACCGACCGGCACGCCCGCCGGATTGGTGAGCGGCGGCAGGCGATGATAGGCGCGGAAGATATAGGCCGAACCGTCGATCAGATAGAGGTGACGCGGGGCTGAATCGAGCGGTGCGGTGACGTCTGCGGAAGTATCCATGCGTGCTGTGGTAGCGCCTAGGCCCCGCCAGCGAAAGCACCCGATGTTATGGCGCTGCAGCAATGCCGGGGCGATTCATTGTGCCCAAATCCACTCTTGCGGCTCGTTGTGCCCCTGCAAAAAATGTTATATTTCAAAAATTTAAGCTCTCTGTGACGGCTTTGCTGCTCCTAAGACTTGCAAGCAGGTGAATTGCCGATTAATTGGGGCGAGAAGTCTACCGCCAGAGTAGGCTTTGCGGCGGGCTGCGGGCCCGGCGCGATCCACTTCAATCCAGGGATTGTAACGCATGCGCAAGCTCCTCCTCGCCGCTGTCGCCGGCACTGCCTTCGCTCTCGCCGGTTGCTCGGAAAAGGCTCCTGAAGCCCCCGCCACCGAAGCCGCTATGGAATCGACTGACGCCGCCATGGACGCTTCGGCTGCTCCGTCGGAAGACGCTTCGGCTCCGGCTGCTGACGCTTCGAGCGAAGCCGCCAAGATGTAATCAACCCCGCAAGGGTTTGATAGAGATAGAGGGGCGTGGTCACTTCGGTGATCGCGCCCCTTCTCTTTTGGCTATCCTGCTTTTTGCTGTCTCGGCACGGATGCCGCGCACGGCGAAGGGCGACGCGCTAAAGACGCGGCGGTTAGTCAGCTTGTCGGGAAATCAGCGGCGCGCGGTCTCGAAGCTGCTTGGCAGCGGGGCCTGACTGTAGCCGTCGTAGAGCACGCGCGCGATCTGCGCGATCATGCCGGCGTGGGCCGTATGGCCTTCCGGACCAGTCACGAAAATCGCGATGGCAAGATGCCGGCCATCGGGCAGACGAACGATACCCACATCGTCGGTCACGCCTGAAAGCGTCCCTGTCTTGTGTGCGAAGACCACTCCTTCGGGCAGCCCGCTGCGGATACGGTTCCTGCCGGTGCTGGTGCGGGTCATCGTATCGAGCAGCACCGCACGGCTTTCCGGGCTGAGGGCGTTGCCCCGGTCAATCGCCGCCAGCAACTGGACCATCGCGCGCGGTGTGCTGCTTGTGCGCGTGTCGATCGTCGTGGCCGGATTGACCCGGCCATCATCGCGCACCAGCGTTGCCATTGTGTGATCGAGGTGCTGGCCGCTGATGCCGGTACGGCTGAGCCACGTGTTCACCGCGCCGATCCCGCCGACCGCCGCAATCAGACCATCGGTTGCGTGGTTGTCGCTGCGCGTGATGGAACGCTCCATCAGGCTCTGCGCTGTCATCACCACGCCTGGACGCACGGCGGCAACGGACCCCCGCGCTTCAGCGGATTCGGCCACCGGCATCATCATCGGGAACTGCTGGTCGAGCCGCAGGCGGCCCTGCTCCACGCCGGAAAGATAGGTGGCGGCAACGGCAATCTTGGCCGTGCTCGCCATCGGAAACGGCATATCGCCGTTGATCATGATCTGGCCGCCGCCATCGAGATCGACAGCCGCAACGCCGATGCGGCCGCGCCCTTGCGCCACGATCGCAGAGACCTGGCTCTCGATCGCCGCATCGCGTGCGGACTGAAGGCTGGTGCCGGGGCGCGCCGCGGCCGGGGTGGACACGAGCGCAAGCGGCGCGGCGCACCACAGCGCAACCGCGGCCCATTTGCTCATCGTCTTGAAGCCGGAAGCCATGATCCCCCTTAGCCGACAACCCGTTTAGGATTAATTAGCACCGTAACCTGTTGTGATTCCCCGGCAAGCACTGTTCTCGCAGGTGGTCGCACGTTCCGCGCGGACTGGCGCGCCAAACCGGACGCTAGACATTAACCGCGCGATTAATGATAGTGGTGCAACCAAGCGCAAAGCGAATAGCCCGATGCAGAGCGGGCGAGAGGAGCGGATGACGGCAGAGTCCCAACAAGCTCTGGCCGATGGCCTTCAGCGGGTGATGGCGCGTGCCGGCTGGACCGGTCCGGCGACCGGATTGCTGCGCCTTTCCGGCGGCGCCAACATGCAGAGCTGGCGATTCGAGATCGGCGGGGAACCCTTCGTGCTGCGCCGTGCGCCCTCAGCCGAATGGGTGGCTGGCCGCGCGCTCGACATGGCGAGGGAAGCCGCCGTGATCCGCTGCGCGCAGGCAGGCGGCGTTCCCGCGCCCGAAGTGGTGGCCGAGCTGACACCGGCAGACGATATCGGTCTCGGTTTCATCATGCGCTGCGTGCCGGGCTCGCCCGATCCCGAGAACGCGCTTTCGTCCCCGCCCGCGCTACTCGAAGAAATTGCCGCTGCGATGGCCAAGGTTCATGCGCTCGATCCCGCCGCGCTACCCTTCCTCCCGGTGCTCGAACCCGCCGCCGGGGTGGAGGCCCTCGCCGCGCAGTTCGCGGAGGCGGGCGGTGATCGGCCTCCGATCGCGCTTGGCCTCGCGTGGTTGCGCGCCAACTTGCCAGCACCGGCGGCGCCCACGGTGCTCCACGGTGATCTGCGCATCGGCAACGTGATGGTGGAGAACGGCCACTTGTCGGCCGTGCTCGATTGGGAACTCGCACATCTCGGTGATCCGCACGAAGACCTCGCCTTCGGCTGCATGACCGTCTGGCGCTTCGGCCGGCTCGACAAGCGCGGTTTCGGCCTCGGGCAGATCGACGATCTTGCCCGCGCCTACGAAGCGGCGGGCGGCGTGGCATTCGATCCCGCCCGCTTCCGCTTCTGGCTTATCTACCGCACGGTATGGTGGGCGCTTTCCGCGCTTTCGATGGGCAAGGGCTGGCGCAGCGGTGCGGATCGCTCGCTCGAACGCGTCGTCGTGGCGCGGCGCGCGGCTGAGCAGGACCTCGACCTGCTGCTGCTGCTCGAAACCGAAGCGCCCGAGGCGGAACGTGGCCGCCCGCTTCCGCCCTCCGTTTCGCCGCCGCCCACCGCCGAGGGTGAGCCGAGCGCTGCCGAAATCCTCACTGCCGTGTCCGAATGGCTCGCGGCCACCGTCAAGCCGCACATGGCCGCCGGGCGTGAGCGCTTCGAACTCGCCGTTGCGCAAAACGCGCTCGGTATTGTCCGCCGCGAACTCGCGGGCCGCCCGAACCCGCATGACAAGGCGCTGTGCGAGACGATCTTGACGGGCCGCACCACACTGGCCGAGCCGGGCCTTCTCGCCAACCTGCGCCGCCGCGTGCTCGATACGCTGGCCGCCGACATGCCGAAATATCCTGCGCTCGCCGAAGCGCGCCGAATTTGGGAGAGCACCACATGAACTTCGATCTGCCGCAGGAACTTGTCGACTATCTCGCCGAGCTCGACGCCTTCATCGATGCCGAGATCAAGCCGCTCGAACAGGCGGATGACAACATCCGCTTCTTCGACCACCGCCGCGAATGGGCGCGCACCAATTTCGAGGATCAGGGCCTGCCGCGCCACGACTGGGAAGCGCTGCTGATCGAGGCCACCCGCCGTGCCGATGCCGCCGGGCACTGGCGCTTCTCCGCGCCGAAGAAGTACGGCGGCAAGGATGGCAAGAACCTCTGGATGGCGGTGATCCGCGATCACTTCACGCAGAAGGGCCTTGGCCTCCACAACGATCTGCAGAACGAGCATTCGATCGTCGGCAACTTCCCGTTCGTGAACATGTTCGAGCACTTCGGCACGCCCGAACAGCAGGAGGAATTCATCCTCGGCGGTTTCGCGCGCACCCGCCGCGTCTCCTTCGGCCTGACCGAAGCGCGCCACGGCTCGGACGCGACGCACATGGAAACCCGCGCGGTGCGCGAAACACGCGACGGCGTTCCGGGCTGGCGGATTGACGGCGAGAAGATGTGGATTACTGGCATGCACATCGCTAGCCACTGCGCCGTCTTCGCGCGCACCGCGGGCGAGCCGGGTGATGCACGCGGGATCACCTGCCTCCTCGTGCCCAATCCCTCGCCGGGCTTGGTGATCGAGGAATACCTGTGGACCTTCAACATGCCGACGGATCACCCGCGTCTTTCGCTCACCAACGTGTGGGTGCCGGAAAGCGCGATGCTCGGGCCGGAAGGCGGCGGCCTCGCCATCGCGCAGAGCTTCGTCCATCAGAACCGCATCCGGCAGGCGGCGTCATCGCTCGGCGCTGCGACGTTCTGCATCGAGGAATCGGTGCGCTATGCGCGCGAACGCAAGCCGTTCGGCGAGGAACTGGCGCGCAACCAGGCGATCCAGTTCCCGTTGGTGGAGCTTGCCACCCAGTGTGAAATGCTGCGCCTGCTGATCCGCAAGACGGCGTGGGAAATGGACCGGCTCGAAGCCGAGGAAGGCGGCCACAAGCGCATCGAGCGCGAGCTGTCGGACAAGGTCTCGATGTGCAATTACTGGGCGAACCGGTTGGTCTGCGAAGCGGCGGACCGCGCCATGCAGGTCCACGGCGGCATCGGCTATTCGCGCCACAAGCCTTTCGAGCACATCTACCGCCACCACCGCCGGTACCGCATCACCGAAGGCGCGGAGGAAATCCAGATGCGCAAGGTGGGTGCGTACCTGTTCGGCTATCTGGGGCCGAGGAAGGGGATGTTCGGGTAAAAGGAAAGGCGCGAGGGGCTAAAGCTCCTCGCGCCTTCCGTATTTCAGGGGTCCGGGTGCAACGGCGCCCGGACCCTTTTTCGTTCAGGCAAACGCGGCCTTGAGATCGTCGACGAGGTCGAGGCGTTCCCACGGGAAGAAATCACCATCCGCCTTGCGGCCGAAGTGGCCATAGGCCGCGGTCGGCTGGTAGATCGGCTTGTTGAGGCCGAGGTGCGTGCGGATCGCGCGCGGGGTCAGGCCGCCAAGACGGGTGATTGCGAGGATCGCCTGCTCGATCTTGTCGTCACCGACAGTGCCGGTATCGTGCGTATCGACATAGAGCGACAGCGGCTCCGACACGCCGATCGCATAGGCAATCTGGATCGTGCAGCGCGTGGCGAGGCCGGCGGCGACCACGTTCTTGGCGAGGTAGCGCGTGATGTAGGCTGCCGAGCGGTCGACCTTGGTCGGATCCTTGCCCGAGAATGCGCCGCCGCCGTGAGGGGCTGCACCGCCGTACGTATCGACGATGATCTTGCGGCCAGTGAGGCCCGCGTCGCCGTCGGGCCCGCCGATCTCGAATGAACCGGTCGGGTTGATGTAGTACTTGGTCTCGCGCAGCAGCACGGGCGGGATCACCTCGGCAACCACGCGCTTCACGTAGGCGTGAAGTTCTGCTTCCTTCTCACCCTCGTCATAGCCCGGCGCATGCTGGGTCGAGACGACCACGGCAGTTGCGGCGACGGGGAGCGAGCCCTCGTAGCGCAGCGTGACCTGGCTCTTGGCGTCGGGCTCGAGGAACGGCGCCGCGCCCGAATGGCGGTCGGCGGCCATGCGCTCGAGGATCTTGTGGCTGTAGTAGAGCGTCGCCGGCATCAGGTCGGGCGTCTCGTCGGTGGCGTAACCGAACATGATGCCCTGATCGCCGGCGCCTTCATCCTTGTTGTCCGCCGCATCGACGCCTTGCGCAATGTGCGCGGACTGGCCGTGGAGGTTGTTCTCGAAGCGGAAGGTTTCCCAGTGGAAGCCCGCCTGCTCATACCCGATGCGCTTCACGGTGTTGCGGACGGTCGCTTCGATCTCTTCCTTGGCGCCAGGTGCCCACTCGTCGTTCTCGTAGACACCCTTGCAGCGGATTTCACCTGCCAGCACAACCAGTTGCGTCGTCGTCAGCGTCTCGCAGGCGATGCGCGCTTCGGGGTCCTTCGAGAGGAACAGGTCCACGATCCCGTCGCTGATCTGATCGGCAACCTTGTCCGGGTGGCCTTCGGAAACGCTTTCGGACGTGAACAGGTAATCGGTGCGCATGAGGCTTTCCTGTATGATATAAAGAATTCTTTATGTCACTTCCCTAGCGACCTCCGCGCCGCCTTGCAACCACGAGCGACGCGCCCAGCAGCAGGAGCGCCCAGGCGAAGGCGAGCCGGTTGCCCAGCCTGGCAAACAGGCTCGGCGCATGGGCCGGGGGCACCAACCCATCGAGACGCCCGGCGGTGAGGCGCGGGACGAACTGCTGGACAACGCCATCGGCATCGATCACTGCGCTGATTCCGGTGGTGGTGGCGCGCAGCACGGGCAGGCCTTCCTCGATCGCGCGCATGCGGGCCTGCGCAAGATGCTGAGGCGGCCCCCATGCGCCGAACCAGCCATCGTTCGAGGGATTGAAGATATAGTCTGGCCGATGTGTGCGGTCGGCTACTTCGCCGGAGAAGATGATCTCGTAGCAGATCTGCACCCCGGCCTTGCCGTGCACGCCCATGTCGAGTGTTTGCGGACCCGGCCCCGGCAGGAAATCGAGGCTGCCCGAAACCAGCCGCGAGAGGCCCAGCGGCGCAAGCCACGCGCGCATTGGCAGATATTCGCCGTAGGGCACGAGGTGGGCCTTGGCGTAACTGCCGCGGATCGTGCCGTCAGCGCCTAGCGCTGTGACCACATTGCGCGCGGCAGTCACGTCACCGTGCTCGACGATGAGATCGGTCGCGCCGGTCAGCAGCAGGCTGCCGGGCCCGATGACCCGCCCGATGCGTGCGCGGGCGAGGTCAGGATCCGCCGCATAGGTCGTGGCGTTGTAGAAGAACTGCGGATAGCCGGAGCGCAGATAATCGGGCAGCCCGCCCTCGGGCCACAGCACGATCCGCGGCGACCCCGGCGCGCGCGGGAGCGACAGGCGCGCAATGCCCTGGAACTGGCCTTCGTAAAGGCTCGGATCATTGATCGTATCCTGCCCGATGTTGGGCTGGACGAGTGTGTAGGCGAGCTTACCCTCCCCGCCTCTGCCATGCCACGGCAGGAGAATGAGCGCGACGGGGAGCGCTGCCGTCATCGCCGCCGCGTGCAATCGGCCTGCCCGTGCCGTGTGCCAAGCCAGCAGCCACAAACCGGCGAGCAGCACCACGATGCCTGAGAGCGCGTAGGTGCCTGTCCACGCCGCGATGGCGGCAAGGCCTGGTCTGCCGAAACCGCCAAGCGCGACCATCGCGAGCGGGTTCCACGCAAAGCCGGTAAACAACGTGGCGCGCAGATATTCCGTGACGATCCATAAGCCGGCAAAGGCCGGGAGCAACGCCGCCCTGAAGCGCCGCGCCAGCCACGCCGCCAGGAATGCGGCCAGCGCGGGATAGATCGCGAGGTATATGGCCAGCAGCACCACCGCGATCCACCCCAGCCAGGCGGGCATCGCCGCTTGATAGGTGAACGCCGTCGCGATCCAGTTGTTGCCAAGCGTGAACAAGCCGAGGCCGAACAGCCAGCCCGCCAGCGCGGCGCGGCGCGGTGATCTGGCCTGCTCGATCCTGACGATCAGGAAGGCCAGCGCAGCCAACGTCAACGGCCACAGCCCCAGTGGCTGGAAACCCGTCGCCGCCAGCGCGCCCGCGCCAATCAGCGCGAGCGGCATCAAGCGGTTTGCCGTTTTCTCCACGCGGCAGCCTCGTTCAGGCGCTGCGATTGGCCGCGATCAGCCTTCCGCCGCTTCCGGCAGCGGGTTCTTGCGCGGGCGGCCGCGGCGCTTGGGCGCCGGAGCCCCAGCGTCGGCTGCTTCGGCAGGCGCTGCGGTTGCTGGAGTTTCCTCCACCACTTCCGGTTCAGGCGCGGCGCGCACGCCGATGGCGGGCGGCAGGCTCATCGGATCAAGCGCGGCGACAGGAGCCTCTTCGGCCTCGCGGCGCGGACGACGCTCGGTGCGCGGACGCAATCCGCGCTGCGCCCGGCTATCGCGGACGAACGGATTCTCGCCGGTATCGCCGATCGGCTCGCCCTCGTCGGCGCGGACCATGGCCTCTGCCACGGGTGCCGCCTCGAAACGAGGGCGCTGGTTCTCACGCGGCTCACGGTTTTCGCGGTTCTCGCGCGGTTCGCGCTGCTCACGCGGTTCGCGGTATTCGCGGGGCTCCCGATTGTCGCGGGGCTCACGGTTCTCGCGCGGCTCGCGCCCTTCGCGCTGCTGGTTCTCACGCGGTTCGCGGCTCTCCTCCCGGCGGCCCTCTTCCCGGCGGCCCTCTTCCCGACGGCTCTGGGGGCGGTCGAAGGCGGGGAAATCGCTTTCCATCGAGAAGTCGGTGCCGTCGTCTTCACCTTCGCCCTCGTTCCAGCGCTCGCCATTGGGGCGCTGGCGCTGTTCGTCGACCCGCGTGCGGCTGTCGGCGATGACGCGGAAGTAGTGATCCGCAAACTGCAGATAGTATTCGGCCTGGACACGATCGCCATTCAGGTGCGCGTCCTGCGCCAGCTTACGATACTTTTCGAGCATCTGGGGGGCATTGCCCCGCGCGCGGCTGTCGATCCGGTTAAGCTGCTGGCCGCCACCCTGCGGGCGGTTGTTGTTCCCGCGACCGCGCCGGCGGTTGTTCCCACGATTGTTGTTCAAGTCAGGCACTTTCCTGTTTTGGTGCAACCTTGACCCCGTTCGTTTCAACGTGGGCCTGACGTGGCGCAACTCCTGGGTCCAGACTGCATGACCCCGCTGCCGCGCATCCTCCACCACGAATGCTGCCATTCGCGGTGTCCAGCATCTGCGCGCTGCCAGCCTGCCTTGCCGGCGATCGATGCAAATGGTGGAGTAAGCCGGGACGGGAAGCCTTCATCCGTCGCCCTGCCTGCGGCCCTGATTAGTGACGCACCGCCGCCTTGCCAAGCGAAATGTTTACCCAAATCACGCCATTTCGACGCAGCGAGGCCTTCCGGCGAGGTCAAAGTGGACCTTGGCGGCAAGTCCGGCATCCCGTGCGAGTGCCGAGACCGCATCGCCCTGCGCCGCGCCGATCTCGACCAGAGCGGTGCCGCCGGGGGCCAACAGGCCGGGCATGGCCGGGATCAGCAGGCGGTAATCGTCGAGGCCATCGGGTCCGGCGAAGAGCGCCTCGGCGGGCTCATGCGCGCGCACCGAAGGGGCCAGATCGGCGTCCGTTTCCACATAGGGCGGATTGGCGAGGATCAGGTCGAACCGGCCAAGCGCTTCCGTCCACCCGGGCCGGGTCCAGTCGCCAGCGATGATCCGGGCACGCGCCGCGAGGCCATTTGCGTTCGCGTTGCGGGTGGCGACTTCCCGCGCCGAGTCCGAACGCTCGAGGCCTATCCCCTCCGCTTCGGGCCACAGCGAAAGCGCCGCGATCAGCAGCGCGCCCGAACCGGTGCCGAGGTCGAGAATGCGCGCCGGTGGCCGGCCGTCGCGGGCTATCCGGGCTGCTTCGATCACCGTTTCGCTATCCCCGCGCGGGATCAGCACGGCTGGACTGACGACGAGATCGAGGCCGTAGAACGGCTGCGTGCCGAGAATGTAGGCAACCGGTTCGTGGTTCAGCCGCCGCTGCAGCAAGGCTTCAAACGGTGCCGGCACCTCGCCCTCGACCCGGCCCAGCAGAACGTCCGTCCGCGTGACGCCCAGCGCATGGGCCATCAGCAGTTCGGCATCGAGCCGCGCGGTGTCGCTGGTGGCGGAGAGCCGTTCCGCCGCCTCGCGCAGCGCGGCGCGGATGTCAGGCATCCGTTTCAGGCATCAAGCGCGGCGAGGCGCTTGACTTGATCTTCGGCAGCGAGCGCGTCGATCAGTTCGCCAAGGCCGGGGCCTTCGAGGATTTCGGGCAGGCGGTGCAGGGTCAGATTGATGCGGTGGTCGGTCACGCGGCCTTGCGGGAAATTGTAGGTGCGGATGCGTTCCGAGCGGTCGCCCGAGCCGACCATTGCCTTGCGCGCCTCAGCCTCCGCGCCCTGCGCTTCGTCGCGCATCTTCTCGTAAAGCCGCGCGCGCAGGACCTGCATCGCCTTGGCCTTGTTCTTGTGCTGGCTGCGCTCGTCCTGGCAGGTGACGACGATCCCGGAGGGCAGGTGCGTGATCCGCACCGCCGAATCCGTGGTGTTCACATGCTGGCCGCCCGCACCCGATGCGCGGTAGATATCGATCTTGAGGTCCTTGTCCTCGATCGCGACATCGACTTCATCCGGCTCTGGCAGCACGGCGACTGTGGCGGCGCTGGTGTGGATGCGCCCGCCGCTTTCGGTGACGGGCACGCGCTGCACGCGGTGGACGCCGCTTTCGTACTTGAGCCTAGCGAACACGCCTTGGCCCGCGACGTTGGCGACGACTTCCTTGAAGCCCCCGATCTCGTTCGCGTTGGCCGAGACCATCTCGACCCGCCAGCCCTGTTCGGCGGCGAAGCGCTCATACATCCGGTAGAGGTCTGCAGCGAACAGCGCGGCCTCGTCGCCGCCAGTACCGGCGCGGATTTCGAGCATGGCCGGACGGCTGTCGGCGGAATCGCGCGGCAGCATGGCGATGGCGAGCATGCGTTCGGCTTCGGGCAGTTCGCCGCGGAGGTGGGCGATTTCCTCCTCCGCCAGCGCGCGCATCTCGGGATCAGGATCGCTGCTGGCAGAAAGTGCCGCCAACTCGCTCCGCATCGTGCTGACATGCGCAGCAGCGCGGGCGACCGGTTCAAGCTCGGCGTAATCGCGGCTCGCGGCCACAAACGCCGGGCCTTCAAGCGTGCCCGAGGCGAGCCGCGCTTCGAGTTCGGCGAAGCGGGCGGCGATCTGGGCAAGGCGCTGGTCGCTTACTGACACGGCGCCCCCCCAAACACCCTGTCATGCTGAACTTGTTTCAGCATCCATCGTGCTTCATGCCCTGCGCCATGCCGACCGAGAAGAACCCTTGCGTCTATATCCTCGCCAGCGGGCACTACGGCACGACCTACATCGGCGTCACCTCCAACCTCATGAAGCGGCTCGGCCAGCACTGGCAAGGCGTGACGCGCGGCTTCACCTCGCGCTACGCCGTGTACCGGCTCGTCCATTTCGAGATGTTCGGCGATATGGAACGCGCGATTTCCCGCGAGAAACAGCTCAAGAACTGGCGCCGAGAGTGGAAGATCAATCTGATCAACGGCGTGAACCCGGAGTGGCGCGACCTTGCGGTGGGGCTTGGCTTTCCACCCCTCGCTCCGCGCGTGCGGAGAGATGGACCCTGAAACAAGTTCAGGGTGACGTACTAAAAGGACAAAGGCTGTGCTCACACGATAACTCGAACGTTCGAAAACAGATCTACTGCTTCGACCTCGCGCGCAAAGCCTTCGTCAAGAACGGCCAGCTTCTGGGTCTTGTCCCCATCCCGCAGGTCCAAGGTGATCAGCACGGCAGCCCCTGCTTTGCGCGCGCGGTCATAGCGCTTGCGAGGACTGCCCGAGACGTAAGCCTCAGCCGAAAAACCAGAGCGCCGATAATGTGCAACCAACGCAGCCGCTTCGATCTCCCGCTCGGCATGTTCTGCGACCACGATGACGTCTGCCTTCGCCTCGCCCTTATCGCCAACCAGCATCGCCAGCCGCTCGATCCCGGCGGCCCAGCCGACAGCCGGCGTGTGCGGCCCGCCCAGTGCCTCGATCAGCCCGTCATAACGCCCGCCGCCCAGCACGGTGCCCTGTGCGCCGAGCCGGTCGGTCACGAACTCGAACGCGGTGTGGCGGTAGTAGTCGAGGCCGCGCACCAGCGCCGGGGCGCGGGTCCAGGCGACGCCCACCGCATCCAGCCCGCCGGTGACCTTGGCGAAGAAGTCCTGCGCTTCGGCCGAAAGGAATGCGTCGATCATCGGCGCTTCCGCGGTGAACACCTTGTCGCGCGGGTCCTTGCTGTCGAGGATGCGCAGCGGGTTCTTTTCGAGGCGCTCCTGCGAGTCCTCTGAAAGCTCGCCCTTCACGGCACGAAAGTAGTCGATCAGTGCGGCGCGCCATGCTTCGCGGCTGGGGGCATCGCCGAGCGTGTTGAGTTGGAGCGTGACGCCGTCCGCAATGCCGAGTTCCTTGAGGATCTGGTCGGCCATCACCAGCAGTTCGACATCCGCCTGCGGCTCGCCCGCGCCGATGATTTCGGCGTCGATCTGATGGAACTGGCGGTAGCGGCCCTTCTGCGGGCGCTCATAGCGGAAGAGCGGCCCGTGGGTGGCGAGCTTCAAGGGCGCGTGCTGCTGCCAGCCGTTCGTCAGATAGGCGCGCGCGATGCCGGCGGTGAATTCGGGGCGGAGCGTCAGCGATTCGCCGCCGCGATCCTCGAAGCTGTACATTTCCTTGGAAACGACGTCGGTCGTCTCGCCCAGACTGCGGCTGAACACGGCGGTCTTTTCGAACACCGGCATTTCGGCGCGGCGGAAGCGGTAGAGCCGGCGCACGCGCTCGAAGGTCTCCACCACGAAGGCGAAGGCCTCGGCATCGGGGCCGAAGATATCCTGCGTGCCGCGGATGGCCTGCGGAGTCGTGGGGGCGGGCTTGTTCTTGTCGCTGCTCATGATTGCCCGCGCGATTAGCGGGAATGTCGGCGCGGGGAAAGGGTCTGCACCTTTGCACGCCCAGAGGCCGGAGAGGTGGTCGGTTGCAGTCGCGAACGCTTCACGCCATGAAGCACCGATGATCACTCCCAAGAAGCGCCCGATGCGCCCCGTCGCCCTGCTGACTTTCGCCGCAACCCTGCTTGCCACTGCCAGCCCGCTCTGGGCGCAGGTTCAGCCGCCGTCCAACAGCCGCCCGATGGCGGTGCCGATCGCGCAGACCATCCCCGATCCGCAAGATACGCCCTGGCCCGGCACGATCCAGCTGGCGATCGATGCCAGCGACACCACCACCGGCGCCTACCGGGTGACCGAGACGATCCCGCTGCCTGCGGGGCTTTCCAAGGTAACGCTGCTCTATCCGCGCTGGCTGCCCGGCAACCACGGCCCCGACGGCCCGCTCGCCGAACTCGTCGACGTGCGCTTCTTCGTGAATGGCCAGCCGCTGACCTGGACGCGCGATCCGGTCGACGTGAATGCTTTCCATGTCGACCTCCCCGCCGGTGCGAGTGAGGTGACGGCGAAGTTCATCCACACCTCGCCGCTGCGCGAAAGCGAGGGGCGCATCACGATGACGCGCGAGATGCTCAACCTGCAGTGGGAGAAGATGAGTCTCTATCCTGCGGGGCATTACGTGCGGCAGATCAAGGTGAAGCCCACAGTCACCGTCCCGACAAACTGGCAGGTGTTCACCGCGCTCGATGGCAAGTCCGCCAGCGGCAATGTCGTGACCTGGAGCGAGACCGACTACGAGACGCTGGTCGATTCGCCGATCTTTGCGGGCCTCTATGCAGATCGCCACGATCTCGGAAAGGGCGTCTACCTCGATATCGTGGCGGACAAGCCCGAGCTCCTGAAGATCGCGCCCGAGAACCTTGCGACCTATCGCAGCCTCGTGGATGAGGCGCTGCTGGCCTATGGGTCGAAGCACTTCGATCACTACGACCTGCTGCTCGCGCTGACCGACCGGATGGGCGGCATCGGCCTCGAGCACCATCGTTCGAGCGAGAACCAGTACGAGCCGCGCACGCTGGTGGACTGGGCTGCGGGCGATTGGGACCGCAATGTGATCGCGCACGAGTTCTCGCATTCCTGGGATGGCAAGTTCCGCCGCCCGGCCAAGCTGTGGACGCCGGACTACCGCGTGCCGATGCAGGACAACCTGCTGTGGGTCTACGAAGGGCAGAACCAGTTCTGGGGCCTTGTCCTCGCCGCGCGCTCGGGCACGCAGAGCAAGGATCAGGTGCTGGGCCAGTTCGCCAACTATGCCGGTTCGTTCACCCAGTATCCGGGGCGCGAATGGCGTTCGGTCGAGGATACCACGCACGATCCGATCATCGCCAACCGCAAGCCCAAGCCGTTCTCCTCGCTCGCGCGGAACGAGGAATACTACACCGAAGGCGCGCTGATCTGGCTCGAGGCGGAAGCGATCATCCGCGAGGGCACCGGCGGCAAGAAGGGCATGGACGACTTCGCCAAGGCCTTCTTCGGCGTGAAGGACGGCGATTGGGGCGTGCTGACCTATGACCTGCCTGACGTGATCCAGACGCTCAACGCCGTCTATCCCTATGATTGGGCCGGCTTCATCAAGACCCGCATCCAGACCCCGGGCCAGCCCTCGCCGCTCGGCGGGATCGAGCGCGGCGGCTACAAACTGGCGTGGAAGGAAGAGCCCAATCCGTATGACAAGGCGCGCATGGCGGCGGCGAAGTACATCTCGCTCAACCATTCGATCGGCCTTGCCATCGACAATGACGGCAAGATCACCGGCAGCCGCTGGGACAGCCCGGCGTTCAAGGCAGGGCTGGTGACGGGGATGCAGGTCATCTCGGTCAACGGAAAGACCTACGATCAGGAGGCGATCAAGGCCGCGATCACCGCCGCCAAGGGCACGAACGCGCCGATCGACCTCATCGTGAAGCGCGACGACGTGGTCCGTCCGATCCGGATCGAGTATCACGACGGTCTGCGCTGGCCCTGGCTGGAGCGCGCTGCTCCGGGCACGGCGCCCACCGGGCTCGACAAGCTGCTGGCGCCGCGCGCTCCGGCACTCAAGAAGCCGGCTGCGAAGTAAGGTGACAAGCGGCGGTGGGTCCAGCGAAGGCCGGGCCGGACTACGGTTCGGCCAGCGCTTTGCCCCCGCCCGCTTCGTGCTGTTCCTTGCGCTGCTGATCGCGGGCTCGGCGGCGCGCGGCTGGATAACCGGTTATGCCGATCTTGCCGATGCGCTGGTCGTCGGGTTCGATTTCGCGGTGACGGGCTTCCTGCTCTCGCTCCTCCCGCTGCTGCGCGAATGCGACATGGCCACGATGCGGCGGCACTCGGAGGAAAACGACGCCAACCGCACGGTGGTCCTCGCCGTCAGCACGCTCATCACGCTGGTGGTGATGGCAGCGATTGCGGGCGAATTGCCGGCTGCCAAGCATGGCGAACCCGGAGCCTTGCTGCGCCTGATCGCCACGCTGCTGTGCACATGGCTGTTCGCCAACGTGGTCTATGCCCTTCACTATGCCCACGAGTATTACCGCGCCGGGGCGGTTCCGGGTGAAGATGCGGGAGGCCTCGAATTCCCGGGCAGCGGGCATCCCGACTACCTCGACTTCGCCTATTTCTCGCTCACGCTAGGGATGACGTTCCAGACGTCCGATGTAGAGATTTCCTCCCGTGCGATTCGCCGCGTCGTTACCGCGCATTCGTTCGCTGCGTTCATTTTCAATATCGGGGTGATTGCCTTCACCATCAACGGGATTGGCGGAATCTAGCCACCGGACAGGCCGCGCGCCCTCACGTTCATGTTGCGACGCACAAAAGGCGACGCTAGAGAGCGGGCGCAAGGTTCACCGGCCCCTGCGGCCCAGCGAAAGCGTCCCATGAACATCGACATGATCCCCACCGGCGAGAATCCGCCCGAAACGCTCAACGTGATCATCGAGGTGCCCGTTGGCGGCGAGCCGGTGAAGTACGAGTTCGACAAGGCTTCGGGCGCGCTGTTCGTGGACCGCATCCTCCACACGCCGATGCGCTATCCCGCGAACTACGGCTTCGTGCCGCACACGCTCTCGCCCGATGGCGACCCGCTCGACGCGCTGGTGATCGCACGCTCGCCCTTCGTCCCCGGCGCGGTTGTCCGCGTGCGCCCGATTGCCGTGCTGAACCTCGAAGACGAGCATGGCGGCGACGAGAAGCTGATCTGCGTCCCCGACGACAAGACCTTCCCCTACTACCGCGACGTTGCCGAGAAGAGCGACCTGCCCGAGATCGTGCTCCAGCAGATCGAGCACTTCTTCACCCACTACAAGGATCTCGAAGCCGAGAAGTGGGTCCGCGTTGGCAAATGGGGCGGCGCCGAGGATGCCAAGCGCATCACGCTCGAAGCGATTGAGCGCGCGCAGGCCGCGAAGTAAGTTTCCCGACCCCGCTCACCTTGAGCGGGGCGGTTTCCTGAAGCGGGGGCTCAGTCCCCCGCGACGCTGAGACCGTCGATCCTGAGCGTCGGGACATCGATCCCGCGCCAGGTTTCGAGATCGTCTGCTGCCACCAGCCGCGCGAACATGTCGATCAGGTTCCCCGCCACGGTGAACTCGGCAATCGGACCGGCGATCTCGCCATTCACGATGCGAAAGCCCGAAGCACCGCGGCTGTAGTCGCCGGTCACGCCGTTGACGCCGTGTCCGATCAGTTCGGTAAGGTAGATGCCGTCCTTGATATCCGCGAGCAAGGCGGTGCAGCTGACCGCGCCCGGCTGGAGCACGAGATTGCCCGCCGTCACGTGCGGCGCGCCCGATCCCCCGCGTGAGGCATGGCCGGTAGGTGCCGCGCCGAGCTGGCGTGCTGCAGCCGAGTCCATCAGCCAACCGGTCAGGCGGCCGTTCTCGACGAGATTGCGCGTGCCCGTGGGCAGGCCTTCGCCATCGAACGGACGCGAGCGGGGGCCGCGCCGGCGCAGCGGGTCTTCGCTGATGGTGATCGCGGACTCGAAAATCTGCGCGCCATCCTTCTCCAGCAGGAAGCTGGCGCGGCGGGCGATGGCCGAGCCCGACATTGCGCCGAGCAGATGGCCGATCAGCGAACTGCCGACGCGCGGGTCGAATACGATCGGATAAGTCCCGCTCTTCACCCGGCCCGGATTGACGCGTGCGACGGTGCGTTCACCGGCCTCGCGGCCGATCTCGGCGGGCGAAGGCAGATCGGACGCGTGGCGCGCGCTGCGCCACGAATAATCGCGCTGCATGCCGCTGTCGGTGCCGGCAAGTACGCTGGCCGAGCGCCCGTGGCTGGTAGCGGCATAAGCCCCGCTGAAGCCGTGGCTGGTGGCGAGCGCAACGACGCCGCGCCCTGCGCTGGCGCTGCCGCCTTCGCTGTTGGTCACGCCAGGTACGGCGCGGGCTGCATCTTCGGCTTCCTCTGCCCAGCGCCGCAGCGTTTGCGGATCGGGCTCGTGATCGTCGACAAGATCGAGTTCCGGCGGAGCGCTGCGCATCAGCAGTTCCGCAGGCGCGAGGCCGGCAAACTTGTCGGCAGGGGCGGCGTGCGCCATGTCCACTGCACGGCTGGCCAGTTCGTCGAGCGCGCCATCGCCCAGATCGGTCGATCCGATCGAGGCTGATGCGCCGCCCACAAACACGCGCAGCCCGATATGTTCGGATTCGGACCGCTCGATATCCTCAAGCGCGCCGAGGCGGACGGAAACGGCTTCGGACGAATCGGCAATGTAGACGGCATCGCCGGCCTCGGCGCCGGCCTTGAGGGCGCGTTCGATCAGCGCGTGGCAGCGCTCCTGCGCCTCTTTGGGGGAAAGCATCGGGGAAGCAGGCCTTTCAGGGGGTAGACTTCAGGCTCTGCATATAGGCGCCGCGGCGCGGTGGGCAATCAGAACAGCGAAACGAGCAGCCGGAACACTGCGGCGAGCAGGAACGGCAGCCCAATCGCAACCGACCAGGTGGCCAGCTGATCGCGGCGGAAATCGCTGCGCAGCGCGGGATCCGAGGCTTCAAGATCGCTCAGCGCTTCCCAGCGTCGTTCGAAATGGCGGAACATCGGGATGACGCCGGCAACCAGCACCACCAGCGCAATCATCGGCAGCATCGAGCCGGCCGAGCCTTCGAGCGTGCGCAAGGTCACGAAGATCTGGAGGCTGGTGTAGACAAGCAGGCTGTAGGCAACCGTGTCGCTCATCCGCTTGCGCCAATCGAGCGCATGGCCCGGCAGTGCCCTGCCTTCGCTACCCATACCCGCGGCAATTCCCTTGCGCATTGGTGGTGCCCCTGTCTTGTCCCTCTCCACGGCGAATAGAACACGCATTTGGTAATGTTTCAAGCGCTGCAATATTACGCGGGGCGTGCCGCGCTGCATCCTGCCGCCAGACATGCATAAATCCTGCCAAAGGCGCTCAGACAGGCTTTGCCCGCGCCGCGGACCGGGCTATGGACCAAGTCGATTATGGAAGAGACGACCGCCACAGCGACCAATCATGCCGCCCTGGCGCAGGGCGGGCTTGAAGTGGTCTCGATCGCCAAGAGCTACGACAAGCGGGCGGTGCTGACCGACATCTCGCTGTCGGTCGGCAAGGGTGAAGTACTGGGGCTGCTCGGCCCCAACGGCGCGGGCAAGACCACCTGCTTCTATTCGATCATGGGGCTGGTGCGGCCGGATTCGGGCCGCATCCTGCTCGACGGGGTCGATATCACCCGCCTCCCGATGTATCGCCGCGCGATCCTCGGCCTCGGCTATCTTCCGCAGGAAACCTCGATCTTTCGCGGCATGACGGTCGAGCAGAACATCATGACGGTGCTCGAACTGGTCGAACCCGACAAGGAGACCCGCGCGGCGGGGCTTGACCGGCTGCTCGACGAATTCGGCCTCACCCGCCTGCGCACCTCGCCCGCGATGGCGCTTTCCGGCGGTGAGCGGCGGCGCTGCGAAATTGCCCGCGCACTGGCAGCCAATCCGTCGATCATCCTGCTCGACGAACCCTTTGCGGGCATCGATCCGCTTTCCATCAGCGACATCCGCCACT
The DNA here is from genome assembly GCF_007991615.1 of Novosphingobium sediminis. GTDB lineage: Bacteria > Pseudomonadota > Alphaproteobacteria > Sphingomonadales > Sphingomonadaceae > Novosphingobium > Novosphingobium sediminis. Next base: position 49,113 of record NZ_BJYR01000009.1, read on the forward strand.
TGGTGATCGATCTCAAGAATCGCGGAATCGGCGTGCTCATCACCGATCACAACGTGCGCGAGACGCTCGATATCGTCGACCGTGCCTGCATCATCTATGGCGGGCAGGTGCTGTTTGCCGGCAGTCCGGAAGCGCTGGTTGCCGATCCCAATGTGCGGCGGCTCTATCTCGGTGAGGGCTTCACCCTGTGATGGCCGTGGGCGCGATGCTTCCCGAGACGGGAGGATAGCGGATCATGGCGCTGGGTCCACGGCTCGACCTCCGCCAGAGCCAATCCCTCGTCATGACCCCGCAGCTCCAGCAGGCAATCAAGCTGCTGGCGTTGTCGAACCTCGAGATCGAGGCGTTCATTGGCGACGCGCTGGATGCCAACCCGCTGCTCGAGCTGGGCGAAGCTGCGCCCGATGGCGGCCTTGATCCGGCGTTCGAGGGCGAGCCGGATGGCCTGCGCCGCACGACGCTCGAATCCTCGCCGGTGGACCAGCTCGTCAGCGAAGGCCGCGCGGCGGATGACCGGCCGCTCGATATCGACGCCAGCGCGCTCGACCGGGACCGCGACACCGGGGACGGCGCGCGCAGCGACTTTACCGATAGCCTCGGCGATTTCGGCGCGGGCGGCAGCGCCGGGGGCGAAGCGCCTGACATCAACGAGCGCGGCGGAGCCAGCGAGACACTGGCCGAACATCTCCATGCCCAGATCGGCGCGGTGACGTCGGACACGGTACAGCTGTTTGCCGCGCGCTGGCTGATCGACCACATCGACGAGGCGGGCTACCTCACCACCACGCTGGAGGAGGCGCGCGAGGCGCTCGGCCTGCCGCTGGCCGCGATGCAATCCGCGCTTGCTCTTGTGCAGTCCCTCGATCCCACGGGCGTCGGGGCGCGGAACCTGTCGGAATGCATCGCGCTACAGGCCCGCGAAGCGGACCGCTACGACCCCTGCATGGCGCGGCTGATCGACAATTTCGACCTCCTCGCGCGCGGCGAGATCGCGCGGCTGAAGCGCCTCTGCCAGGTCGATGACGAGGACTTCGCCGACATGCTGCGCGAACTGCGCAGCTATGATCCCAAGCCCGGCCTGCGTTTCGGCAGCGGTCCGGCCGAGGCGGTGGTGCCCGATATTCTCGTGCAGGCCGTGGTCGGTGATGACGGCGCGCCGGGCTGGGATATCGCACTCAATCCAGCGACCTTGCCGCGCCTCGTGGTCAACCGGCGCTATTATGTGGAGATGCGCCATGCCTGCGTGGCGAAGGACGCCAAGGCGTGGCTCGGCGAGCGGTTGGCCGATGCCAACTGGCTACTGAAAGCGCTCGACCAGCGGCAGAAGACGATCCTCAAGGTGGCGGCGGAAATCGTGAAGCAGCAGGAAGGCTTCTTCCGGCTCGGCGTGGCGCACCTGAAGCCGCTGACGCTGCGCACGGTGGCCGAGGCGATCTCGATGCACGAATCGACCGTGAGCCGCGTCACGTCCAACAAGTACCTCCACTGCGCGCGGGGGACATTCGAGCTGAAGTACTTCTTCACCTCGGGCGTGGCCTCTGCGGACGGCGATGGCGCGGTTTCGGCCGAGGCGGTGAAGGCGGCAATCCGCCAGTTGATCGATGCGGAGGACCCCAAGGCGGTCCTTTCGGACGACACCCTCGTCGACCTGCTGAAGGCGCGCGGTTTCGATCTGGCGCGGCGGACGGTGGCGAAATACCGCGAGGCGATCGGGCTGGGGAGTTCGGTGCAGCGCAGGCGGCAGAAGGCGCTCGCGGGGGTTCGTTAGTCGCGCGGACCTGAACCGCACATAGCCCCACAACCGCTCATGCTGAGCTTGTCGAAGCATCGGTCACTACGGTCGCGCCAGCACCCTTCGACAAGCTCAGGGTGAACGGGTCGGGGTGGGCCTTGGTGGTTGCCCGTCCCTCAGCCCGGCCGTTCCGCCAGCATGTGCTGGATCATGCCCTGCAGGTTGGCGTCATAGCGGGCGAGCACGGTGTGATCCTCGGCGGTCTGCCAGTGGGTGACGAGTTCGCGCCCGTTGAACCAGTGCAGCGCATAAGCCGGCGGATCGGCGACGATCAGCGGGCGCTGGTCGGGCACATCGGGATCGATAGGCCGCAGATCCAGCGCCACCTGCGGCGCGGTCGAGGGGCAGGTCGCGACGACGAGGTCTTCCCAATGCGTGGTCACCGCGCGGTGGATGTGGCCGCAGACAAGGCCGATCACATTGGTCCGCCCGCGCAGGCATTCCGCCAGCCGCATCGTCCACGGCTCGGCGGGATCGGTGTTCATCCAGGCGATGCCCACTTCTATCGGCGGGTGGTGCTGGACGATCAGCGTCCGGCGCTCCGGCTTGGCATCGAGCTCGGCCGTGAGCCACGCCGCACGCTCTTCGCAGAAGGCGCCGCCGTGGCGGCCTTCCTCAAGGGTATCGAGCACGAGCAGGCGCATGGCCGGCGTCTCGATGGCGTATTGCAGGAAGCCGCTGTTGAACTGCGCCTCGGGAAACACGGCGGCGAAGTTGGCGCGCTCGTCGTGGTTGCCGAGCGCGTAGTAGACCGGAAACGGCAGGCCGGAGAGCGCTTCGCTCAATCGTTCGTAACTGCCGCGATCCCCGCGGTCGATGAGGTCTCCGGTGGCGAGCAGCATGTCGGGCTGCGGAATCATGGTCCGCAACTCCGCCACCACCCGGTCAAGCCGCTGGCGGTTGAACTCGCCGGGGCTGTCGGGTTCGAAGCCCAAGTGGATATCGGTGATCTGCGCGATCAGCATCCGGCGTTCCCAGTTCTTCCGGCGCTATCGCAGGGTGGGCGGATGGCGAGGGCGGTCCCATGCTGCAGTGAGCAGGGCTGGTCCCTTGCGCTTGTCGGCCGGCTTCCACGGTGCGCCGTTGTCCATGTGGTATTCGTGGCACATCGCGCAGCCGGATGCGACCGGTTCCTTCACGTGCGCACTGGCAAGTTTCGCTCCGCCTTCGCCGACGTGGCACGAACGGCATCCGCCTTGGCCGTCGATCCCGGGAACAAGCACGGCATTGGCATCGTTCGAGGTGTTCGCCTTCATGTGGCAAGTCACGCATTCAGACTTGCGGTGGTCCTTATGATCGAACCAGCCCTTGTTGTAGTAGCGCCCGTTCTGCGCGACCTTCTGCACTGTGAAGCCCGCCGTCGCAGCGCTGCCACCCCGCCCGATGGTATGGCAATCGTAGCACATGCCGCCCTTGCTGAAGACCTGCGCCACCGCCTCGTCGGCCTGCATCGGATAGAAATGAACCGCGCGGGCATAGTCCGCTGCCGTCGACTGCTGTGCTGCGGCACCCGGAATGCGCCGCGCCATGCCCGAGAGGCTCGTCGGACGCGGCGGCATCCCGCCCCGGAACGCCGCGCGCAGATCGGCGACCACCTGCTCCGGCTGGCCATGCCGCAAGGTGCGGAACGTGCCGCCGATCTCGTCGAAGGTGAGCGAGTGGCAGGACTGGCAGGCTTTCTCCATCTCGACCGGCTTGAACCGCGCCCCGCCGCTGTCCGTCTGGTGGCAGTCCTTGCAGCTCAGCGAATCGCTGGCGGCAAACTCGCCCGGACGGCGGTGCACCATCTGCGCGATGCCGTTGGTCTTGGAGAGGTGCTGGGCGTGGGTGAACTTGAGCCCGGTGTTTTCCTTCATCCCGTCCTGCCACACGGCGCGCTGGAACATGGGTTTGCCGTCCCCGCCGATCCCGGCCACGAGCATGGGCCGGAACTGGGGATGGGCCGTCCCGAAATCGGCGGCATCGGCGATCTTCGTGTCTGGCAAGCGCGTCTTCAATCCATCGTGGCAGGTGGTGCAGAACTGCTGCTGGGTGGCAGGCATAGCACCCGCGCCCTCATGCTCGGTGTGACAATCGACACACCTGCCGGCCGGTTTGTTGAAAGCGCTCGCCACCGCGCGCTGGAACCCGGCGAACCCGGTCGGCTCGCCGCGCGCCTTCAGCAGCCGCGCGCCATCGGCGATGTGTTGGTGCGCGTCCTGCGTGTGGCAGGTCATGCAGGCATTATCGCGCACTGCAACGAAGGCTTTCACGTGGCAGGCCTGGCAATCGCCATTGAGGTTCTTGTGCGCGAGGCTGAGAGTGCCAGAGGACCAAGCGGTGTCGCCGTGAATGCCGGCAGGCCGCCGCGCATCCTTGTGCAGCGCGAGCGGTTGGTATGTCGCCCAAGACCAGATCGGCACCGCGAGGAACGCCAGCAGCATCAGCGCGGCAAAGCCCCATGCGGAGAGCCGCTTGCCCGGCAGCAGCTTCTGCAGCGTATAGGCACTGCCGATGTCGATGGCCTCGGCGCTTTCCGAAACGGCCTCGACCCGGCGCACGGTGAAAGCGGGGAGGCCGCTTTCCGCCTCGCGCGCCAGCGTGATGCGGTGGCCGCCGAAGGCGAGTTCGGCGCCGGTCGTGATTTCCAGCTCGCTCGAAGTGGTCGAGCGGCCATTGACGGTGAACGGCTGCTCGCCGATCGATTCGATCAGCAGGGTATCGGCATCAAGCGCGCTGATCCGCGCGTGGCGGGGATCTACGGCAAGGTCGGGCAGGTGAATGCCCGAAGACCCGTCGCGGCCGATGACGAGAACCGGCTCCTCGACGACCGTGCGGCGGACGATCTCCTCCCCGCTGGACTTGAGCGCGATCTGGCGGACGACAAAGCTCATGGGCGCGCTCACCAGTAGAAGAAGACGCTGACGATATGCGCGGATAGCGCGGCGATCAGCGCGAAAGTCATGGGGACATGGACATAGAGCCAGGCTTGCAGCCAGCCCTTGATCCTGAGGTGGCGGCGCAAGCGCGCGAGCATGGCTTCCTTGCGGGTGAGCAGCGCATCAACCTTGTCCAGAGGATCATCGGCAATGCGCGGCCGGTGCGCGCGCAGGCGCCTCAGTTCGCTCGCCGCCTCGCGCGTGGCATCGCCGGGGTAGCGCCCGGTGAGGCGGTTGATGATCGAGCCGGTGAACGGGTCTTGCTCGAGGCTGCGGTCAACCAACACCGCGCATTCGCGGTCAAGCGGCTGGGCGGCATCATGCAGCTGGCGGTCGAGCGAGCGCAACGCTTCCACCATCTGTTTCTCGGTGATCGCGCCTTCCGCGTCATAGCGGTTGGCAGAGAGCGCGCGGGGCAGGGTGGCGTAGGCGGTGACGCCGAAGATGCCGGAGATGATCACGATCATCATCAGCGCCCAGGCGAGCGTGTGGACGTTCCATCCGAAGGCGAAGCCCGAATGGAGCGTGCCGATCACGATCAGCAGCACGCCCAGCCAGACATGCGCGGACGTCCAGGCCTTCAGGGACCAGCGCCCCGGCGTGATCGCGCGTTTGCGCATGCCGAGCGCAGTAAGCCAGAGGATCAGCAGCGCGCCCACGGTGCCCAGCGTGTAGCCCAGCCAGCTCGAGCCGAAGTGGTGCGGTGGCAGCGGCACGAAAATGTAGAGCACGGTGAGCGCCAGCGCGAGCGCGGCCGAAATCTTGATCCACTTGCCGTTCTTGTGGACGAGGAACCCCTCGTGCGTGCTCTGGCGTTCGCGCGTTGCGCCGGTGCGGCGCTTCGCGGGTGCAGGGGCCGGAGTTTGGGCGGGTGTGGTCGCCATGGCTCAGGCCCCTTCGTTTTCGAGGCGGGCGACGGTCAGGAACTCGTCGGGCGAGACGCGGATGGCCGCGCCCGTCGGGCAGGCTCGCACGCAGCTTGGCCCGCCTTCGATCCCGGCGCACATGTCGCACTTGATCGCCTTCTTGCGGTCGAGCTTGTCGTCCTGCACCGGATCGCCGGTGTACTTGGTGTTTTTCTTCGACCACTTGTAGGGCGGCTCGCCCGGCCCCGGCCCGCTGCCGAAGAATAGCCATGAGAGCAGCGACGGCTTCTTGGGCGGCACCTTGTCCATGCGGATCACGCCATAGGGGCAATTGCGCTGGCAATTGCCGCAGCCGATGCAGGTGTCGTTGATGAAGACCTCGCCATCCGGCCCGCGGTGGATCGCGTTGGGCGGGCAATCGGCCATGCAGTGCGGGTGCTCGCAGTGGCGGCACGAGGTAGGCACGTGGAGATGCGCGAAGCTCTTGCCCGCCTCACGGTCCAGCCTTGAAAGCCCGTCATGGCTATCGGCGCAGGCCTTCTCGCAGTTGTCGCAGCCCACGCAGAGCCGCTCGTCGATAAGGAGGACGTCGGTGGCCTCGCCAAGGCCCTGCGAAACGAGGAACTTGGCCTGCTCCGAATAGAGATCGACGACGCCGGAGAAGCCGTCCTTCTTCGATTCGACGAAAGCATTGGTCGCGCGCCGCGCTTCCATGTCCTTGCGTGCGCGTTCGAGCAGCGCGGGCTTGGCGGCGAGCACGCGCGCGAAGGCCTCGCCGTCGATCTTGATGACCTCGCTCTTGATCGCCGCGCGCACGGTGGCGGTGCGCTGCCCGCCATCGATCAGCGCCATTTCGCCGACATAGGAACCCGCCGGCAGGTAGGAGAGGAACACCGGCTTTCCGCCGACGACCTTCTCCACGATCATTGAGCCGACGCGGATGACGAACACGTCCTTGTCGTCCGCGCCTTCGGTAATGATCGCATCGCCCGCGCGGACGGACATGATCTTGGCGGTTTCGACCACCTCGCGCACATCGTCCGGTGTCAGGCCCGAACCGAACATCTGCAGCAATTGCCGCTCGGTCGAGATGCGCTCGATCGTCCGGCGAGCGCTGGGCACCTGGCTCTGCAGCTTGAGCGCGGCGTTGCGGCTGATCTCGACACAGATGCAATCGCTCGCCGCCACAACAGTCGCGCCGCGCCGCCGCCCGGAAATCAGGCCGACTTCGCCGAAGATCGAACCCTTCTCGATGCTCACGACCTTGCTCGGGTCGTTCGGATCGATCCGAACGTGAACCGAGCCATCGGCGATGGCAAAGAGTGAAGAGCCGGGATCATTCTTCTCGAAGATCGTCTCACCCGCCTTGTAGAATCGAGCATCGGAATCGAGCATGAACTCGCGCAGCTGCAGTGTGGTCATGCCATTTAGGATGGCGATGTTGGTGCGCAGCAGTTCGAGCCATTCGGCCACGCTGCGCCTGCCGGGCAGACCGGCGAACTTGGCTTCGAGCAGCGGCTCGTCCGCCGGCTTGAGGTCCGCATTGCCGTTGATGAACTCGATGACGTCGTAGCCCTGGTTCATGCAGTGCTTGATGAGCGGATAGCCCGCCAGTGCGCCGATGACGAAAATGCCCGGCGCGGTCGATTCGAACTGCGGCGAAAGCGTCGGGAAGGCGAGGCGGTCGTTCGACGCAAATTCGATGCCGCAGCCTTCGACGAAGCCGCGCGGCGGGGCCGAGCCGATGCGCGCGATGATCCGGTCGCAGCGGATCCGCTCCTCGCCGTCGCGCGTGTTCAGCGTGATCCAGCCGGGTTCGACCGACTTCGTCTCTGTCTCGTAGCGAATGGTGAGCTTGCCCGCCGCATCGTCCTCCACCAGCGCCTTGGCGTTGGGTTCCTTGGCGGTCGCGAAACTCTCGCGCACGTTGGCGGACTTCGGCGAGCGGTTGAGGATCGTGACGACGTTGCCCTGCGCCGCGTCCTCGGCAAGCCCGCGCGCGTTCTCGATCCCGGCGTCGCCGGTGCCGACCACTACGATGTGCTGATCGAGCACGGCATAGGGATCATCGAGCTGGTAGGTCACGTGGGGCAAGTCGCCGCCGGGGCAGCGCATCAGGTTCGGGTTGCCCTGCGTGCCGATGGCGAGCACCACCGCCTCGGCCATCACGACTTCGCCCGAGGTCAGCGTGATCGCATAGGGCGGGGCAAAGCGCTGTACTTCGGTCGTGGTGGTGGAGCCATCGCGCGCGCGGGTGACGATCTTCTGGACCGATCCTTCGATGGTGGGGCCGGTGCCTTTGATCGATTTGACCTCGGCATTGTATTTCACATTGACGCCGAGTTCTTCGGTGCGCTTGTTCCAACGGCCGAGGATATCCTCGCGCTTGCCGGCATCGAATTCCTGATCTGAGCGCAGCACGAGTTGTGACGGCGTTGCCATCACATGCTTGCCCTTCTGGTACTTGTATATCGTATCGGAAAGATGGTCTGTCTTTTCGAGCAGGACGTGCGGCAACCGCAGTTGCGCTGCCCGGCTCGCCGCGCTCATCCCCGCGGGACCCGAACCGATGATCGCAACCTTGTAGACTTCGCTCACCGGTGCACGCCCCCCGCGATGCCTGGCACGGGCCCTTGTTGGCAGGCCCTGTGCCTTGTTCTTCCGATTTGCGCCCCGTTTGCGCAGGAGTTTAGCCGAAGCGCTGCGCTTTGCCAGTCGCAATTTGGCGGCACACGGCCTGCACCCCGTACCGCTTTGGTGCGCGGTGAATGGATGCCGCGCCGCTTGCATGGTGCCGGGGGCAGAGGATATGCCCGGCATCAGGGGCAGCGCCGATCACGGCGCACAAGGGAGCATGTGATGACCGAGGCCGATTCTACGCCGACCCCCGATCCAGCCCGCTCGTCCGCTCCAGCAGCTTCCCCCTCCAAAGCATCGACCGGCCGCGGTGGCCGTCTGGTCCTCGTGTTTGCCGCGGTCGTGGCGCTTACCGCAGGTGCCGTGGCCGTCTGGCGCGGTCAGCGCGATGCCGAGATCATCGCCCGCCCGCCCGCTCCCACGGAAAGCCAGGCCCCTTCGGTCGATGATGTGATCACCCGGCTCGAAGCCCGGCTCAAGGCCAAGCCCGATGATGCCGAGGGTTGGCGCATGCTCGGCTGGTCCTATTTCCAGACGGAGCGCTACGCCGAAGCGGCGACCGCGCTCAAGCAAGCGACCAAGCTCGATGACACGCATGCCGAGACTTATTCGTTCCTCGGCGAATCGCTTGTGCTGGCGAGCAAGACCGAAGGCAAGATCCCGGCAGACGCGCAGGCGGCCTTCAGCAAGGCGCTGAAGCTCGATCCCAAGGATGCGCGGGCGCGCTATTTCCGCGCCGTGGCGATGGATCTTGGCGGCCAGCACCGCAAGGCAATCGATGCGTGGTTCGCGCTGCTCAAGGATACGCCGTCCGACGCGCCCTATGCCGAGGACATCCGCGCGGTCATCAAGAGCGTGGGGGACCGCTACAAGATCCCCTACGAAGAGCGGCTCGCGGCCGCCCAGTTCGCCGCTCCCACCAGCGGCATGGCAACAAATGGCGCTGCGGTAGCCTCCGGCGCGATCCCCGGGCCGTCTTCCGCCGAAATCAAGGCCGCGTCTTCGCTGCCCAAGGGCCAGCAGGAAGCGATGATCCGCGGCATGGTCGATGGGCTGGAGGCCAAGCTGGCGAAGAATCCGGGCAATGCCGATGGCTGGATCATGCTGATGCGCAGCCGCATGCAGTTGGGCGAGCCAGCCAAGGCGGCCAAGGCGCTCGAAGGCGGGCTCGCGGCCTTCCGCAACGATCTCGCTGCTACGCGCAAGCTGCGCGAAGCGGCCAGCGCGGTGGGGGTGCCGGGCGCAGCTTCCAGTCGATAAGGCGCCACTTCTTAAAAAAGGTTTCGACCGATGCTACGCGCCGCCGCGCGATGGTTGCGCCAGATCAAGGCTCTTAACTATTGACAGAAAATGGGAATTTACCCCTCTAGGGGTGTCTCGCAGATAAGCGATATCCGAAGGGTGCCGGGCTGTTCGCTTACGATAAATTAACCTTTCATGTTCATTGGTCATATGGTTAATGACGGCGAAGGCCCCGAGTTGGGGTCCAAGCCATCGGGGAATGGCAATAAGGGGCTGATCCAATGCGCGTGCTGCTGATCGAGGACGAGCCGACCACGGCCAAGGCGATTGAGCTTATGCTCACGACCGAAGGCTTCAATGTCTATGCTACCGATCTTGGCGAAGAAGGCCTCGATCTCGGCAAGCTGTATGATTACGACATCATCCTGCTCGACCTCAACCTGCCCGACATGCATGGCTACGACGTGCTCAAGAAGCTGCGCGTCGCCAAGGTGCAGACCCCGGTGCTGATCCTTTCCGGCATTGCCGAGATGGATTCGAAGGTCCGCTCGTTCGGCTTCGGCGCCGATGATTATGTCACCAAGCCGTTCCACCGCGAGGAACTGATCGCCCGCATCCACGCCGTGGTGCGCCGCTCGAAGGGTCACTCGCAGTCGGTCATCCGCACCGGCAAGCTTTCAGTCAATCTCGATGCCAAGACGGTCGAGGTCGACAGCGCCCGTGTCCACCTGACGGGCAAGGAATACGCGATGCTCGAGCTGCTTTCGCTGCGCAAGGGCACCACGCTGACCAAGGAAATGTTCCTGAACCACCTCTACGGCGGCATGGACGAACCCGAGCTCAAGATCATCGACGTGTTCATCTGCAAGCTCCGCAAGAAGCTGGCTCATGCCTGCGATGGTGAAAACTACATCGAGACGGTCTGGGGCCGTGGCTACGTGCTGCGCGATCCTGACGACAAGATGGACGTCGAAGCGGCCTGATTCGGCCGCAAATCCCCCCGGCTTGACCTCTGTGCGCAGCGGCCCGTCAGCAATGGCGGGCCGCTTGCGTTTGGGGGCAGCCGATCAGCCGATGCGGCGGAAGGTGTTGGTTTCCAGCTTGGGCATGCTGCTGCCGGCCCAGATGATCGTCTCGGTCATCGACTTGCGGTCGCGCGAGACGGTGTAGACCCGCGTTGAGACCGGTGCGCCGTCCTTGCCCAGCGTCATCACCAGCGTTCCCGGCGCGGGCTGGCGGAGCGAGCCGCTGTCGATGAAGCCCATGTTGCCGCTGACCGGCACCGGCGCCGCATCAAGCGCCGCAGTCGATTCCGCATGGAGCGTTCCGCCATCCGGATTCACGATCTCGACATGGGTGGTCCAGCGCTGATCGGGCGCGACGCTGAAGCTGATGGTGACGGCGCGGGGCCGTTCCTCGGCAGGTACGCCGGCGGTATCGAGTGCCCAGCGGCCAACCAGCGGCGAGGTGCGGGCGGCTGCGGCCGTCTGCGCGGTGTGCGGACGGGCTGCATTGAAGGGCGCGTCGGCCGCCATCAGCAGCGATCCAGCGGCGATGAGAGGCATGGCGATAAGCATGGCAATCGTTCCTTTCGGTCCTGGCAGCCCACGGCTTGCGGGCTGGACCGATCCCTCTGCCGGGAGCGATGTCATTGCCAGATCAGGATTCTTGTCCCAGATTTTCTGGGCCACCAACTGCCGGGCGAGTTCGCGGCTGCTGCCAACCCCGGTCTTGCGCCGCGCATCGCGCAGGCGTTCGTTGATCGATGCTTCGGTGCGATCAAGCTGTGCAGCGATCGATTTGATGGTGTGCCCCTCGGCCAGCAGCCGCAGCACTTCCAGCTCGCGCACGCTGAGCGCGTCCGCAAGCGAACTGGTATCCCGCGAAGGTGCACTGGTCAGACGTTCCATGGCCGACATGGCGAGCGAATCACCACAAGGGCTGCCGGGCGTCCATCCCAATTTTCTTGTCTGGCGCGTTGCGCTTGCATACCGCGCACCAGATGAGGAGATCGCTCACCATTGCCGTTGCGACCATGTTGGCGTGCATGGCCTCCACTGCGCAGGCGCAGGAGGTGGATCAGTCCATTCTCGTCACGGCCCCCGGTGCGGGGCTGGACAGCGACGATGCGCTCGGCCTCTCGCGCGGCGATCTTGCGCGCGGCGGCCGCCCTGACCTTATCGGCGCGCTCACCCGGCAGCTGCCGGGCGTGACCTTGCAGGATGCGCAGGGCAATCCCTGGCAGCCCGCACTCGTCTATCGCGGGCAAACCGCGTCGGGCGCGCAAGGGCAGGCGCAGGGCCTTGCCGCCTATCTCGATGGCGCGCGTTTCAATCTTCCGTTCGGAGATACCGTCTCGCTCGATCTGGTGCCTGATGCCGCGCTGCGTAACGTCGAACTGCTCGATTCGAGCCCGGTATACGGTCTCAATGCGCTCGGCGGTGCGCTCGTGCTGGAAACAGCGACCGGGCGCAACGAACCCGGCCTCACCGCCAGCGCCTCGCTCGGGGCATACGGCGCGCATGATGTGAGCCTTGCTGCCGGCGGCGCAGCCGGGCGGTGGAGCGCATTCGCGGCGGTGCAATCGCGCGGCGAAACAGGCTGGCGCGACTACAGCACCTCGCGCCTTTTGAGCGGCTTTGCCGACCTTGGCTATGACGGCGTTGCGGCTGGCATCCATGCCAAGCTCATCCTCGCCAGCACCGGCCTCAGCGGCAATGGCGCGGCGCCGGAAGACCTGCTCGCCGTCCGCCGCAGCGCGGTGTTCACCTACCCGGACCGCACGGAGAACCGCTTCGCCCGCGTGAGCCTGCACCCCTGGGCCGATCTTTCGCCCACCACGCGGTTGCAGGCGGCGATCTACGCGCAGTGGCAGAAGAGCCGCCTGCTCAACGGCGATGCCGCCGATATCGAACCCTGCGAGGAAGACGCAGGGCTGCTCTGCCTCGAGACCGAGAGTGAGGGGGAAGAGCAAGCCGAAGTCCTGACCGACCGGCAGGGCAGCCCGATCCGCGCGCTGGCGGGTGATCCGACTTATGCTGTGTTCAATCGCGGGGCGCTCTCCTCGCGCGGGTACGGCCTGCTTGCGCAGATCACCGATCGCCGGCCGCTGCTGGGCGGGAGCAACGTGCTCACGATCGGCACCAGCCTCGACTATGGGCGGAGCGCTTTTGCGGCGACGACCGAACTCGGCACGCTCGACGTTACGCGCGGGGTGAAATCGGCTGGCCCGGTGATTGCGCAAAGCGACAATGCCATTGCCCCGACCTCGGTCATCGCGCGCAATTTCTATGCCGGGTTCTTCGCTGCGGAAACGCTGCCGCTGGGGCCGCGCCTGCAACTCGAAGCAGGGCTGCGCTACAACTACGCGGCTATCCGGCTCGCCGATCAGATCGGCACGGCGCTGAACGGGCAGCACCATTTCGGCCGGCTCAACCCCGGACTTGAGCTCGATTGGCAGGCCGCTCCCGGCTTCTCGCTGCGTGCCGGTTATGCCGAATCGAACCGTGCGCCGACCCCGGCGGAACTCTCCTGCGCCGATCCGGAAGCGCCTTGCAGCCTCGCCAACTTCTTCGTTGCCGATCCGCCGCTGCGGCAGGTCGTGGCGCGGACATGGGAACTAGGCGCTTCGGGCAAGGGCAATGCGGGCGGCTGGCGAATCGAATGGCTCGCTTCGGCCTACCGCGCCGACAGCCGTGACGAGATCCGCCGTGTCGCCTCCGGGGTCCGTGGCCGCGCCTATTTCCAGAACCTTGGCGATGCGCGGCGGCAGGGCATCGAACTGTCGCTGACTGCGCAGCGCGGCGGCCTCAGGGTGGCGGCGACCTATGCCTTCACCGATGCCACCAATCGTTCGTCGGTACGGATCGCCAGCCCCGGAAATCCGGTGGCGGAGGCGGACGGCGCGATCCTTGTCCGTCCCGGTGACCGGCTGCCGGGCGTGCCGCGCCACAGCGCCAATCTCAATCTGGACTATGCCGGGAAGGTCGGCACCTCGCGGCGCTTCACCGTCGGCGCTACGGTTTCCGCACGGTCTGGGCAGGTGCTGCTCGGTGACGAATCGAACCGCGCTCCGCTGGTGCCGGGCTATATCCTGATCGACCTGCGCGCGGGTGTTGAACTGGTGCACGAGGTCATGCTGTTCGGCGAAGTGCGCAATCTGCTGGACCGCCGCCATGCCACATTCGGGACGTTCGGCGAGATCGGATCGGTGCCTCTCGCCGAAGCGCCCGGCGCATCATCACCGCGTTTTCTCGGTCCGGGCGCGCCGCGGCGCTGGACGATCGGAGTCCGGCGCGGGTTCTGAAACGTTGACCCGCTCCCGCCGCGCTGCCAGAGGCGCCGCACCATGACCGCACACAAGCCGGGCGATCCGCTCACCATCAACCGCCTCTATGGCCGCGCCAAGGGCAAGCCGCTGCGCGCTGGCCAGCAGGCGCTGATCGATACGCTGCTTCCGCAGATCGCGGTGCCTGATGAAGGGCCAGTCACGGCGGAGGCATTGTTTGGCAATGTTCGTCCGCTGCACTTCGAGATCGGCTTCGGCGGCGGCGAGCACATGGCGGGCCGCGCGGACATGCTGCCCGATCACGGCTTCATCGGCGCAGAACCGTTCCTCAACGGCGTGGCGCAGGCGCTGGTGCACATCGATGGCGGGCGCGGTTCCGACGGCAGCGCGACCGGCATGCCGATCCGCAACGTGCGCATCCACCACGGCGATGCGCTCGAAGTGCTCGCGCGCGTGCCGGATGGCGCGCTCTCGTTCGTCTACCTGCTCCATCCCGATCCTTGGCCCAAAGCACGCCATGCCAAGCGGCGGATGATGAACGACGGACCGGTCGACCTCATCGCGCGCAAACTCAGGCCCGGCGGCGAGTTCCGTTTCGGCACCGATCATCCGATCTACTTGCGCCATGCGCTGATGGTCATGCGCCGCCACACCGATCAGTTCGAGTGGTTGGCAAAGCAGGCGGGAGACTTTCAGAAGCGCCCCGGTGGCTGGCCCGAGACCCGTTACGAGGCCAAGGCCCGCGCGCAGGGGCACGAGGTCTGGTACTTCCGTTACCGGCGCTGCTGACACCGCGAGGCCGGCCTTCGCGCCGTGCCTTGCGAAACATTCTTCGGGGCCGCCCGTCAGAAAGCGCATTAACCAATTAATCTCTTCCTAACCAAGCGGGTTTAACTTCAGCCTCAACGCCGGACAGCAAGGGATCGTCTGGCAAGGAAAGCGAAGCGAGGGGCTTATGGCCACAACCCAGACAGCGCAGACCATTGTGACCGAGATGCGCGAGTTTGCCGGATTCACACCGTGCGAGCAGCGCTATATCCGGCGCAGTCTCGATATCGGCCTCGGCCGGCATGATGCGTTCCGCCGCTGGGCGCGCGGACCTGCGGAAGCGGCCTCGATTCGCACGCAATACGTCATGTATCAGGATCTCAAGCTGCTCCGCAGCCTGCTGACGACCGACGTCGCGGGCGGTGAAGCCGCTGGTCTCGAAGACCTCGAAACCGTGATGGGTCCGCTGCTGCGGGTAACCACCTTCGATCTCTCGCAGGGCCGCATCGAATGCTTTTCGGCCTACCGCTTTCTCTATGAGCGTCTGCTCGGCGCCGAGGTGCGGCCTTGGCTTCCGGGTGCCTTCTGCGGCGCCGCAGCGCTCCCGCATATCCGTCCGGAACGCCGCAAGGAACTGCTGCAATCGATCAGCGAAGCCGCAGCGACGGCACCAGGCTGGTCGCTGCGTTCACCGCAATTCTTTCCGGAATACGTCGAGCTCGAAGAGGCGGCCTGAGGCCCACCGACAATTCGTCATTGCGAGCGTAGCGAAGCAATCCAGGGCGGCATTGCGCGGCTCTGGATTGCTTCGCTACGCTCGCAATGACGATCCCATGTGACGAGCAGCGGCCTGAGGGCCGTTACTTCGCCCGATCCGGCTTTGCCCGCCACGTGCCCTTGCGGTGCGGCTTCGGCGCCTCTGATCGGCCCGGCTGGCGATAGGGCTTTGGCGCATGGCCCGGCTTGCCTTCGCGGCGATGACGGCGTGCGTCCTCGCGCGGGGCACCGTCCATCGGCAGGATCTCGAACTCGTCCGCTTCCTCGGCCGTGCGGCGCACCGCGTCCATGAAGCGCGCGGCGATGGCCGTGGGCACTTCGAACAGCGTTTCGCGCGCAGTGATGCGGATCGCGCCGATCTCGCTGCGGCTGACATGGCCGCGGCGGCAGAGCAGCGGCAGAACCCAGCGCGGATCGGCATTCTGATCGCGCCCGATGTTGAGCCGCATCCATGTGCTCTGTTCGAAGCCGGGACGCGGTTCGCGCGGCGGCGGCGGGCCGCCTGCATCGCCGCTCATCAGCTCTTCGGGTTCGGGCATGCGGGCGCGGTGGACCTGGACCAGCGCCATGGCGATATCTTCGGCGCTGCGTTCAGCGAGCAGGCGCTGGGCCAGCGCGCGGTCTTCGTCCGTGGCCTCGACCGGTGCGAGCAGCACCGACATCAGGCGGGTGCTGTCCGCCTCACGGATATCGGCGGCAGATGGCACCGGCACCCAGCGCGCGGGAATGCGCGCGCCGCGCAGCATGGCTTCCACGCGCTTGCGGCGCGGATAGGGCACGATGAGCACCGCGGTGCCCTTCTTGCCCGCACGCCCGGTGCGGCCCGAACGGTGCTGCAGCGTTTCCGCATCGCGCGGAATCTCGACATGGACGACGAGGCTGAGCGAGGGCAGGTCGATCCCGCGCGCGGCGACATCGGTGGCGACGCAGACGCGGGCGCGGCGGTCGCGCAGCGCTTGCAGCGCGTGGTTGCGCTCGTTCTGGCTGTGCTCGCCCGACAGGGCGACGACGGCAAAACCGCGCTCGGTGAGGCTGGCGTGGAGGCGGCGGACATTGTCGCGCGTGGCGCAGAACAGCATCGCGGTTTCCGCCTCGTGGAAGCGGAGGAGGTTGACGACGGCGTGCTCGATATCGGCGGGGGCGACGGCCATCGCCTGATAGTCGATATCGCCGTGGCCGCGTTCTTCGGTGACGGTCGAGATGCGCAGCGCGTTGTTCTGGTAGCGGCGGGCGAGCGCGACGATCGGCGCGGGCATGGTTGCCGAGAACAGCAGCGTGCGGCGTTCGTCGGGCGTCGCATCGAGGATCGCCTCAAGGTCCTCGCGGAAGCCCATGTCGAGCATTTCGTCGGCTTCGTCGAGCACGGCGACACGCAAGGCGGAAAGCTGGAGCGCACCGCGTTCGACGTGATCGCGCAGGCGGCCCGGGGTGCCGACGACGATATGGGTGCCGTGCATCAGGGTGCGGCGTTCGCGCGAAGGGTCCATGCCGCCGACGCAGGTGGCGATGCGCGCACCGGTCTGTTCAAAGAGCCACATGAGTTCGCGGCTGACCTGCAGCGCGAGTTCGCGGGTGGGTGCAATCACCAGCGCGAGCGGGGCGCCGGCGGGGCCGAGCTTGTCTTCACCGGCGAGCAAGTCCGCGGCCATGGCGAGGCCGAAGGCGACGGTCTTGCCAGAGCCGGTCTGCGCCGAGACGACGAGGTCGCGGCCATGGGCTTCGGCTTCAAGGACGGCGGCCTGCACCGGGGTAGGGGCGGCATAGCCACGGGCTGCCACGGCGGCGCCGAGGGCGGGGGGGAGCTGGGAAAAGGGCATAGGACTTTCGGGGGAAGAATAGCTTGCCGAACTCGCGGTGGCGGCCGGAATCTGCCGCCTCCACGCCGGGAGAAGCGCGCCCCATAGAACAATTCGAGCCGTTTGGCTTGTGTTCTTTGCAGGGGCCCCGATTTTGCACCCCTCTTGTCAGCCCGGGCGGGAGCGGACAAGCTGGCGCGATAAGAACGACAGGAGGGGATTGCAATGGAATTGCGCGCTCGCATGATGCGGCTGGCTTTGGCGACGGCGGCGTTCTTGCCGGGACTGGCACTGGCCGCCCCGCCCGCATCTCCACCTGCCGACCCGGCGCTTTCTTCCAAGCCCGCAAGCGCGGCGACAGTGGCAGCGCAGCAGGCCGTGGCCGCCGCGCTGCCGCAGGAGGACGGGCGCGATGCGGCCTTCGCCGCGCAGGGTTTTGTGGCGAGCGCCGCCGATCCGGTGATCCGCGATGCGGCGGGCCGGGCGGTGTGGAATGTCGCCGCCTATGATTGGGTAAAGGGCCCTGCGCCCGCCAGCGTGAACCCCTCGCTCTGGCGCGAAGTTGGGCTGCTCAAGCAGCACGGCCTGTTCGCGGTGGCGGACGGCGTGTGGCAGGTGCGCGGGTTTGACGTTTCGAACATGACCGTGATCCGTGGGGCAACCGGCTGGGTGCTGGTCGATCCGCTGACGACGAAGGAAACGGCCGCGGCTGCGCTGGCGCTCGTCAATGCGCAGCTTGGCGCGCGGCCGGTTTCGGCAGTGATCTACAGCCACAGCCATGCCGACCACTTCGGCGGCGTGCGCGGGGTGATTGCCGAAGCCGATGTGGCAGCGGGCAAGGTGCAGGTGCTCGCCCCGGCGCACTTCATCGAGGAATCGGCGAGCGAGAACATTCTGGCCGGCGCTGCGATGGGCCGGCGAGCGCAGTACCAGTTTGGCGGCGGCCTAGTGCCCGGCGCGCAAGGGCAGATGGGCAGCGGCATCGGGCTCGGCGTCTCCTCGGGCACGATCACGCTGATCGCGCCGACTGACACGATCGCGCGCACCGGAGATACGCGCGTGGTCGATGGCGTGCCGATGGAATTCCAGATCGTCTCAGGCAGCGAGGCGCCGAGCGAACTCAACGTCTATTTGCCGGGGCCGAAGGTGCTGCTCTCTGCCGAGATGAGCACCTGTTCGCTGCACAACATCCTCACCCCGCGCGGCGCCAAGGTACGCGATACGCGGGCCTGGGCGGGGTATCTCGATGAAGCGCTGCACCTTTATGGCGGGCGCAGTGATGCGGTGATTTCCAGCCACTGCTGGCCGCGCTTCGGGCAGGCCGAAGTGAGCCGGATGCTGGCGAGCCAGCGCGACAACTACCGCCTGCTGCACGATCAGACGCTGCGGTTGATGAACAAGGGCGAGACCCCGACGGAGATCGCCGAAGAGCTGGTGCAGCCGGCAGCCATCGCTGCGGACTGGTTCAACCACGGCTATTACGGCACCTACAGCCACAACGCGAAGGCGGTCTACCAGTTCTACCTCGGCTGGTACGATGCGGTGCCGGCCAACCTCAATCCGTGGCCGGCGGCGGAGCGTTCGAAGCGGCTCGTCGCGGCCATCGGCGGTCCGGCCAAGGTGCTGGCGCAGGGCCGCGCGGCGATGAAGGCTGGCGATTACCGCTGGGCCTCCGAACTCCTCAGCGCGGCAGTCTTCGCCGATCCGGCAAACAAGGCCGCGCGCGCCGCTCTGGCGGATAGCTACGAACAGCAGGGCTATCAGGCGGAAAGCGCGATCTGGCGCAACCAGTTCCTCGCCGCCGCGAACGAGCTGCGCAATGGACGCATTTCTTCCGCCACCTCAAGCCAGAGCCAGGACATGATCGCCGCCGTGCCGACGCAGCTCCTGCTCGATTCGGTTGCGACGCGGATCGATCCGGCCAAGCTGGCGGGGCGCAAGATGGCGATCAACCTCGTGATGCCCGAACGCGGCGAGACGGCGGGGGTGGAGCTCACCGGCACCGCAATGCTCGCGCGGATGGGCGCGGCCACTGGCGCAGCGGCGACGCTGACCGCCCCGCGCCGCCTGCTGTTGGGGCTGCTCTTCCTGAAGATGCCGCTGGCGCAACTGGAAGCCGCAGGGCTCAAGGTCGAAGGCGACCGGGCCGCCGTTGAAGCATGGCTGGCTGCGCTCGATGCGATGCCGGGGGCGTTCAATATCGCTGAACCGTGAGGGATTGAGAGCCCTCACGGCTGGGCCTCACCCCTTGTACAGCGCGTCGATCCTCGACCCGTAGCGTTCCTTGATCTTGTGGCGGCGGATCTTCATCGAGGGGGTCATTTCCTCGTTGTCGATGGTGAAGGCTTCATCCGCCAGCGCAATCTGGCGGACCTTCTCGATCACCGAGAGGTCCTTGTTCACCCGGTCCACCGCGGCGCGGATGGTGGCGCGGAAGGCGGGGAGGTCTGCAAGCGCCGTCATGTCGTACTTCTCGCCCTGCGTGCGGGCCCATTCCATCGCCCATTCGGGATCGGGGACGATCAGGCCGACGATGTAGGGCCGCTTGTCGCCCGATACCATCGCCTGTGCGATCTCCGGCTGGAGCGTCAGCATACCCTCGATCCGCTGCGGTGAGACGTTGTCGCCCTTGTCGTTGACGATCATGTCCTTCTTGCGGTCGGTGATCTTGATGCGGCCCTTCTCGTCGAAATGGCCGATATCGCCGGTGTGAAGCCAGCCTGCCTGCGGCCCATCCTGCGGGATCGCGCGCCGGGTCTCGGCATCGTTCTGCCAGTAGCCGTGCATGACGAGTTCGCCGCGCACGAGGATTTCGCCATCCTCCGCGATCTTCACTTCGACGCCGCGCATCGGCGGGCCGACGGTATCCATCGCAAGGCCGACTTTGGGGCGATTGCAGCTGATGACCGGGCCGGATTCGGTCTGGCCGTAGCCTTGCAGCATGGTGAGGCCCATCGCATCGAAGAACAGGCCGACTTCGGGATTGAGCGGCGCCCCGCCAGAGACCATCGCCTTCATCCGGCCGCCGAAGCGCTGGCGGATCTTGGGGCGAAGGGTGCGTTCGATGAAGAAATCCATCGGCGCGTCGGCGATCCGGCGCAGGACTCCGGCGCCTTCGGCCTTGCGGGCGCTGATGGTGAGGGCGCGGGCCATCAGGTAGTTCGGCAGTTTGCCCTGCTTTTCGACCTGCTTCATGATCCGCGCGCGCAGCACTTCGAACAGCCGCGGGACGACGACCATCAGCGTGGGCCGCGTTTCCTCGATGTTGGAGGCGAGCTTCTCGAGGCCCTCGGCGTAATAGATCTGCGCGCCCATGCCGATGGGGAGGTACTGGCCGCCGGTATGTTCATAGGCGTGGCTGAGCGGCAGGAACGAAAGGAACGCCTCGGTTTCCTTGCCGCTTGCGTCCCAGCCGAAGTCTTCCGCGAGGATGTGCGCCGCGCCGTCGACGTTGCACAGGATCGCGCCGTGGTGTTGCAGCACGCCGCGCGGGGCGCCGCCGGTGCCGCTGGTGTAGATGATGCAGGCCGTCTCGTGCCGGCCGATGGCGGCAATGCGCGCGGCCACCGAAAGGCGCGCCGGCGCGGGATCGCCGCTCGTCATCGCGGACCAATCGTGGAAACCGATGCGTTCGGACTGCATGCGGCGCAGCGGTTCCATGCCGATTATGTGTTCGACCGGCGCGGCGCTGAGGCAGGCGGCGAGCAGCGGTTGGGCCAGCTTGGCATTGGACACGATGACCGCCCGCGCGCCCGAGTTTTCGAGCACGTGGAGATGGTCGCGTTCGGTATTGGTGACATAGGCGGGCACGGTGACCAGCCCTGCGGCCATGATCGCGAGATCCGCGATGCACCATTCCGGCCGGTTTTCCGAAACGAGAATGACGCGGTCGCCCGGATCGAGGCCAAGGCCGCGAAGCGATTCCGCCAGCAGGCAGACCTGATCCGCCGCTTCACGCCAGCTCAGCGATTGCCATGTGCCCCCGCGCTTGGCCCAGAGGAACGGACGATCACCGAAGAACTCGGCCCGATCGAGGAACATGGCGACGAGATTCGGATACGACGCGAAATCGGAAAGCTGCACGGTGTGACGATCCCCTGGCCCAACGGTGCCCGCGCCCGCGGGCCTTCTTGTTTAGCCGGGAAACTAGGAGTGCCGTTGCGGAAGGGCAAGAAGCCCTGTGGATAGCGCCTCAGGGGGAGGCCGTAGCGCCCTCGCTGCGCGGATCGGCGGCGCCGACCCAGTGGTATTTTCCGTCTGTGCCCGGCACCCACTCGATGGCATTGGCCTTGAGCCGCATCGGCACCGCCACGACCTTGGTGTGGCCAAACGCCTGCAGCGCCGGAACCATCGCGGCAAGCGGCGTGCCGCTTTCCACGGCCAGAATCCCGCCGGGCGCCGGCATCACGATGCCCTGCGTGATCGCGTCGCGCGCGGACAGGTTCCAATCGAGCGTGCCGATGATCACGCGGATCACTTGCGGCGGGATCGTGTAGCCACCCGCCGCCCCTGCAATCAGGCGCAAGTGGCCATCGGGGCCATAGACCACGACCGGGCTCATTGAACTGCGCGGGCGCTTGCCGGCTTCGACGCGGTTGGCGGTCGGTTTGCCATCACGGTCGGGGTCGAGGTTGAAGTCGGTCAGTTCGTTATTGAGGAAATAGCCGCCAACCATGAGGCCGGAGCCGAACGCGCTTTCGACGGTCGAGGTGTAGCTCGCCGCGTTCCCCCAGCGATCGACCGCGGCGAAGTGGGTGGTGCCGTGCTCGTCGATCGGGCCGGCCATGGCAAAGCGGTCGCTTCCACCGGCGGGTTTGCCGGGAGCGGCTGTGTTGATCGCAGCCGTCTCGGAGATCAGCGCCGAGCGGGCGGCGACATAGGCGGGATCGGTCAGGCCCGCGGTGGGCACTGGCACGAAATCGGGATCGGCAAGCCAGGCGTCGCGGTCGGCAAAGGCGAGCCGTTCGGCCTCTGCGATAAGGTGCCACGCGGTGGGGGAGGCGGGGCCCATCGCCTTGAGGTCAAAGCGTTCGAGTTCGCCCAGCGTCTGCAGCACGGTGACGCCGCCCGCCGAGGGCGGACCCATGGTGCACACGCGGTACACGCGGTAGCGGCCGCACACCGGATCGCGCGATTTGGCCTTGTAGGCAGCGAGATCGGCGGTCGACATCGGCGCAGGATTGCGCGGGGCGGTGCCGACCTTTGCGGCAATCGCCTTGGCATTGCCGCCCAGATAGAAGCTGTCGGCGCCCAGCGCTGCGATCTTTTCGAGCGTCGCGGCGAGCGCGGGATTGCGCACCACGGTGCCGACGGGGAGCGGGCTGCCGTCCGGTCCGAAGAACAGGGCGCGGCCAGCAGGATCGAGCCCGGCGATGTCTGAGGCAAAGCCGAGCGTATTGTTAAGGCGCGGAGTGATCGCAAAGCCTTCGCCCGCCAGCTTGATGGCTGGGCCGAACAGCACGCGCCACGGCAGCTTGCCGGTGCGCGCGTGGGCCATCGCGGCGAGGCGCAGGTTGCCCGGCACGCCGACACTGCGCCCGCCCGGCACCGCATCGCTGTGGCTCAGCACTTTGCCATCGACCTTGAACCAATCTGGCGTGGCGGCGGAGGGGGCCATCTCGCGCCCGTCGAAGCTTGCGACATTGCCCGCTTCATCCGCCGTCACGAGGAAGCCGCCGCCACCGATACCGGAGCTTTGTGGTTCGACCACGGTGAGCGCGAGCATGACCGCGATCGCCGCATCGGTAGCAGACCCGCCGAGGCGCAGCATTTCGGCGCCCGCCGCAGCGGCGCGCGGGTCGGCCGCCGTAACGACGCCAGGATCCTCGGGTATCGCGGGTGCAGCCGACGTGTTCGCGGAAACCGGGCGTGCCGCGTTGGGAAGCGGCGCGCAGGCGCTGGCCAGCGAGGCGATTGCGAGCGGGGCGAGCAGCGAGCGGGTAAGGCGGTTCATCATCACCGCTAGTGACTATTCGCTGCCGACGGCCTCGGCAATGCTGCTCATGCCCTCGGCGCGAACACGCTTGGCGAGACCGTCCACGATCCGCCGCACCAGCCCGGGTCCTTCATAGACCAGCGCGCTGTAGATCTGGATCAGACTGGCCCCGGCGCGGATGCGCGCCCAGGCATCATCCGCGCTGGCGATGCCGCCCACGCCGATCAGCGGAATCCGGCCACCGGTGGCGCTGCGGAAATCGCGCAGCACCTGCAGCGCCAGCGGGCGCAGCGGTTCGCCCGAAAGGCCGCCCGCCTCGCCCCCAAGGGGTGAGCGCAGCGAAGGGCGGGTGATCGTGGTGTTGGTGACGATCAGCGCATCGAGCTGCTTGTCGATCGCGATCTTGCAGATGGCATCGATATCCGTGGCGGTAAGATCGGGGGCAAGCTTCAGGAACAACTTGGTGGATAGCGCACCGCGCGCCTCGATCACCGCATCGAGCAGGTCTGCCAGCGCGGCCGGATCCTGCAAGGCACGCAGGCCGGGGGTGTTGGGCGAGCTGATATTGACCGTCAGGTAGCTTGCCAGCGGGGCCATGATGCGGGTCATCGCCGCGTAGTCGGCGATGCGGTCCACCGAATCCTTGTTGGCGCCGATATTGGCCCCGACCACCCCGGGCTGGCTCTGCCGCGCCGCGAGGCGCGCTGCGACAACCTCTGCGCCCGCATTGTTGAAGCCCATGCGATTGATGACCGCGTTGTCCTCGACGAGGCGGAACAGGCGCGGCTTGGGGTTTCCCTCCTGCGGGCGCGGGGTGACCGTGCCTGCCTCGACGAAACCGAAGCCGAGGCCGAGCAGGGCGTCGGGCACTTCGCCATTCTTGTCGAACCCGGCAGCAATCCCGACCGGATTGGGGAAGACCAGTCCTGCGACTCGCTGGCACAGCGATGGTTGCGGTGCGGCCCGGCTCCCCCGCGGCGCAGCCGCCAGAGCGGCGATCGTGAGGCGGTGGGCAGATTCGGCGGGAATGCGGAACAGCAGGGGACGGCAAATCGAATAGAGCATGCGTGGTCGTTTCCCTCCGGCCCCGTCCCGTTCTTGCGCAACGGTAACGGATGGTTGGCTCTATTGCCTCCCCGGACCGGCGCGCCAAGCAGCAATTGCAACCAGATTGTCGGTTAAGCACGGGTTAAGTATTGAATTCACTAGGCTGTTGCAGCTGTGCCACCGATTTTGTCGAATCCGTACAATTCTTTGGCTCTGCAGTGATCTACCAAAATCGTGCGACCCGAAGGGCTCGGTGCAGCAATGCTTCCGAGTTCTCGACTTCATGGCGGCTCGTGCCCTGGCACGGCCGCCTTTTTTTTGGTGTTTTTGGACTTAACGCGCAGCGCGCGCGGTCCGCGGTGGCACAGGCTTCGCATCCTGACATTTTGGGGCATGGCTGGCTGCTTGCGCTTGCGTCCAGCATCTCCTAGATAACCGGAACAGTTTGGTCCGATTTCGGATCGGGCGTCTTTTTTCCGGGAAAGTGCTGCAATGCGACTTTCGAGCATGGCCGACTATGCCGTGGTGACGATGACCGCCGCCGCAAGCCATTGCGGACGTCATGGCGCGGGTGGTGCGCGGGTTTCGGCGCAGCAGCTGGCGGACGAGACCGGCCTGCCGGTGCCCACGGTGCAGAAGCTGGTGAGCAAGCTTTCGGCAGCCGGTCTGCTCAAGTCCGTCCGCGGGCTTGGCGGCGGGCTCAAGCTGGCGCGGCCGGCGGCAGCGATCTCGCTGGCGGATATCGTCGAGGCGGTCGAAGGTCCGATCGCGATGGCGCCGTGCAGCGTGCATGGCCGCCACGATTGCACGCTGGAAGCCGATTGCACCGTGCGCCCGCACTGGCCGCAGGTCGATGCCGCGCTGCGCGGCGCGCTGGCCGGAGTGCCTTTGACGCAGTTGGCGCGCCCGGCCCAGGCAGCAGCGGGGGCGGGAGCCACAGCATGAGCGAGAACACTGAAATCGAGATCAAGGATCAGGCCGCGCGCGAAGCAGCGGCCCGCGTTGCCGACTACGAGCATGGCTGGTCGTCCGATATCGAGCAGGAATACGGTCCCAAGGGCCTTTCCGAAGACACCGTGCGCTTCATCTCGGCCAAGAAGAATGAGCCGGAGTGGATGCTCGAATGGCGGCTCAAGGCCTATCGTCACTGGCTGACGATGCCCACGCCCGAGTGGGCCAAGCTCAACATCCCGCCGATCGACTATCAGGAAGCCTATTACTGGGCCGCGCCCAAGGCCAAGCCCAAGCTGGGCAGCCTTGATGAAGTCGATCCCGAGATCCTGCGCATCTACGAGAAGCTCGGCATTCCGCTCGAAGAGCAGAAGGTGCTCGCGGGTGTCGAAGGCGCGCGCAAGGTCGCGGTCGATGCGGTGTTCGACAGCGTTTCGGTGGCGACGACCTTCCGCAAGGAGCTCGAGCAGGCCGGCGTCATCTTCCGCTCGATCAGCGAGGCGATCCGCGAATATCCGGATCTCGTGAAGCGCTGGCTGGGCAAGGTCGTGCCGATGCACGACAACTACTTCGGGGCGCTCAATTGCGCGGTCTTTTCGGACGGCACCTTCGTCTACATTCCGGAGGGCGTGCGCTGCCCGATGGAGCTTTCGACCTATTTCCGCATCAACGCGGAAAACACCGGTCAGTTCGAACGCACGCTGATCGTGGCCGACAAGGGCGCCTACGTCTCCTACCTCGAAGGCTGCACCGCCCCGCAGCGCGACGAAAACCAGCTCCATGCCGCAGTGGTCGAACTCGTCGCGCTCGACGATGCCGAGATCAAGTACTCGACCGTGCAGAACTGGTATCCCGGCGATGCAGACGGCAAGGGCGGCATCTACAACTTCGTGACCAAGCGCGCACTGTGCCAGGGCGCACGCAGCAAGGTGAGTTGGACGCAGGTGGAAACCGGCTCCGCGATCACGTGGAAGTACCCCAGCTGCGTGCTCAACGGCGAAGGTTCGGTGGGCGAGTTCTATTCGGTCGCCGTCACCAACAATTACCAGCAGGCCGATACCGGCACCAAGATGATCCACAACGGGAAGAACACCCGCTCGACCATCGTGTCCAAAGGCATCAGCGCGGGTCATTCGAACAACACCTATCGCGGCCTCGTGCGCGTTGCCCCGCAGGCCGAGGGCGTGCGCAACTTCACCCAGTGCGATTCGCTGCTGCTCGGCGCGGACTGCGGCGCGCATACCGTGCCCTATATCGAGGTGCGCAACCCCAGCGCGACGATCGAGCACGAGGCGACCACGAGCAAGATCTCCGACGACCAGCTGTTCTACGCGATGCAGCGCGGCCTCGCGCAAGAGGACGCCATCGCCCTCATCGTGAACGGCTTTGCGCGCGAAGTGCTGCAGCAGCTGCCGATGGAGTTTGCAGTCGAGGCGCAGAAGCTTCTGGGCATCAGCCTTGAGGGGTCGGTCGGATGATTCTGTCGATGCTGCTGCTGAGCGGCGTGCAAATCCCCGATTCGGCGCCCGCGCTCGATGCGGTGAAGACGTGCAACCGCGTCGAGATCCGCAAGATGATCAGCAGCGAACCGCACCGCCGCACAGAATTCGCTGCCGCCGCCTATGCCGAGCAGCGCGACATTGCCCGCGAGCGCGCCATTTTGCTGGCTCCGCCTATGGCCAATCCGGCGGCTGGCACACCTGCCGGACAGGCGAGTACGGCGAACGCGTTGACCCAGATCGATGCCCGCCAGAAGCAGCTGGATGATGCCCGCGCCATCGAGACATCGTGGCGGGAGCTGTTCGACGAGATGCGCGCGGACTTCCTCGCCAACTGCAACGGCAAGAAGGACACGCAATGACCACGACCATCACAGTGCGTCCTGTTGCGGCTGACGATGCCGCTGAACTGGCCGAACTGCTCAACGCGGTCATCGCCGCTGGCGGGACGACCGCGCTGCAGGATCCCTATACGCCGGAGGCGCTGAACGCGGCCTATCTCACCGGTCCCAACGTCCACTGCTGCTTCGTGGCCGAGGACGATGACGGTACCCTTCTCGGCTTCCAGACGCTGGGGCGCTACCCCGGTCTGCCCGAGGATGTCGGCGATATCGGCACCTTTGCGCGCGTCGGCGGCACCCAGCGGGGGATCGGTTCAGCGCTCTTTGCCGCGACGACGAAGCGCGCCCAAGAACTGGGCCTGACCGCCATCAACGCGACGATCCGGGGCGACAATAGCGGCGGCCTTGCGTTCTATGCCAAGCAGGGCTTCGTTGATCATGGCGTTACCGAGGACGTCCCGCTCAAGGATGGCACCCCGGTCGACCGCGTGCACAAGCGTTTCGTCCTCCCGGTTGAGGTACAGTCGCAGCCCAAGCGCAAGCTCTCGTTGCGCTTCGGCGAGGGCGATGCGCCGACCTTGCAGAAGAAGGGGCGCGGCTGGGAGATTTCCGAAAGCCGCCTCGATGCCCTGCACGAGCGGGCCCGCGAGATGCGCCGCAATCCCACCCCCGCGCAGGAAGCGCTGGCCGATGCGCTGACCCGCGTCGAAACCGGCGGCTACAGCTTCAAGCGGCAGACGGTGATCGGCTCGGCCATCGTGGATTTCGCCTGCAAGCAGCTGATGCTTGTCGTCGAAATCGACGGCGATGCCGATGCCGCCTTTACCGCCGCTCGCGACAAGAGCCTGTCCGAAGTGGGCTACCGCGTCGAGCGCATCGCCGCTGCCGACGTGCTCGCCGATCCTGATGCCGCCGCGCAGCGCATTTCCGATGCGATGCGCGCGCTCCACACCGAACGCCGCGCCAAGCGGTCAAGCTCCAGCAGAACTGCCACGCGCCGCCCGGCGCCGCGCCGTCCCCGGGAATACTGATGCTCACGATCAACAATCTGCACGCCACCGTTGCCGACAAGCCGATCCTCAAGGGCCTCTCGCTCTCGATCAACGCCGGCGAAATCCACGCGATCATGGGGCCGAACGGCGCCGGCAAGTCGACGCTTGGCTACACCCTGGGCGGTCGCCCCGGCTATGAAGTGACCGGCGGCTCGGTAGAGTTCGACGGGCAGGACCTGCTCGCGCTCGAACCCCATGAGCGCGCGGCGGCGGGGCTGTTCCTCGGCTTCCAGTATCCGGTCGAGATTCCCGGCGTCTCCAACCTCCAGTTCCTGCGCGAGGCGCTCAACGCGCAGCGCAAGGGGCATGGCGAAGAGCCGCTTTCGGGCGCCGCCTTCATCAAGCGCGCCAAGGAACAGGCGGGCCTCCTGCGCTTCGATATGGACATGCTCAAGCGCCCGGTGAACGTGGGCTTCTCGGGCGGCGAGAAGAAGCGCGCCGAGATGGTGCAGATGGGCATCCTCGCGCCCAAGCTCGCCATCCTCGACGAGACCGACAGCGGCCTCGATATCGACGCGCTGCGGATCGTTGGCGAAGGCATCAATGCGATCATGCGCAAGCCCGACAAGGCGGTGCTGCTCATCACGCACTACCAGCGCCTGCTCGATTACGTGCAGCCGGACTTCGTTCACGTTCTGGCGGGTGGCCGGATCGTGAAGTCCGGTGGTCCGGAACTCGCGCTGCAGCTGGAAAGCGAAGGCTACGAGGCCGTGGCGGCATGAGCCTGCTGCTTGCCCTTGCGGCTGCGGCGGGGAGCGCGGCGCCCGCAATGCCCGCCGCGTTCCACGGCGAATGGGCGCCGACTTCGGCGCTCTGCGCGGACAAGTATGCGCGCCGCATCGTGACCGCCCCGATGAACACCGAGGGCGATTACTGGGGCGTGGTCAAGGCTGTCGACATGCTCGATCAGGGCCACATCGTGGTGCGCGAAGGTGACGACGATTTCGGCGTTGCGCTGACGGCGGACTACGCGCTCGGGCCGGATGGCAAGACCATGACGCTGCGCATCCTTGATCGGAACGGT
The DNA here is from genome assembly GCF_007991615.1 of Novosphingobium sediminis. Classification (GTDB taxonomy): domain Bacteria; phylum Pseudomonadota; class Alphaproteobacteria; order Sphingomonadales; family Sphingomonadaceae; genus Novosphingobium; species Novosphingobium sediminis. The sequence goes on from NZ_BJYR01000009.1 coordinate 78,046, forward strand.
AGCAGGGCTCCCGAAAACCCCATCGCTCTGGTGCGCTGCGAGGTGGCCCGTGGATAGTCTCGCCCTCCCGACCCGCGCCGACGAGGCCTATCGCTACGCCGACCTCGCGGCGCTGGAGCGGCTGTGGCCCGTCGCGGCGCAGGAAATCCACGTCGCCGCCGGCGAGGCTGGCGCGCTGGCGATCACCGCGAATGCCGATGCTGCGGACGTGCGCGAGATCGTCATTACGCTGGAAGACGGCGCGAGCTTCGATCTGCGCGTGCTCAATGCCGGGCAGGCCTATGGCCGCATCGCGGTGACGGCCACGCTCGGCAAGGGCGCGTCGTTCCACTTCGGCGCGGCGCAGCTTGGCGGCGGCGAACAGACGCTCGAGATCGTGACCGAAGTCCGTCATCTGGCGCCCGATGCGGTGAGCCGGCAGGTCGTGCGCTCGGTGCTCGGCGGCCATGCCACGGGCACCTACCTGGGCAAGGTTCACGTCGCGCGCGGGGCCATCGGCACCGACGGCGAGCAATCGATCCGCGCGATGCTGCTGGAGCGCACCGCGACCGCCAATGCGCGGCCCGAGCTCGAAATCTATGCCGATGACGTGAAGTGCGCACATGGCTGCGCGGTGGGTGAGCTTGATCCGATGGGTCTGTTCTACCTGCAATCGCGCGGGCTGCCGCCATCGGAAGCGAAGAAGCTGATGCTCCATGCGTTCATCGCGGAGGCTTTCTTGGGCGCGCCGGAAGGCGAAGCGCTGACAGAGGCAGCCTTGGCGGCGCTGGAGGGCTTGCTGTGAGCACCGAAACTCTCACCCGCGCTGCCGAATGGCCCGGCCTGCTCAACGCCGAGGGCAAGCGCTGGCACTACCTCGATACCGCCGCGACTGCGCAGAAACCGCAATCGGTGATCGATGCCATGACGCGCGCGATGGGCGCAGATTACGCAACGGTCCACCGCGGGGTCTACACCCGCTCGGCCGAGATGACGCTGGCCTACGAAGCGGCGCGGCGCACCGTGGCGGCGCTGATTGGCGGGCGCGAGGACGAGTTGGTGTTCACGCGCGGCGCGACCGAGGCGATCAACCTCGTTGCGCAGACCTGGGGCGTCACCAACCTTAAGCCCGGTGATCGCGTGCTGCTGTCGCAGCTGGAGCATCACTCCAACATCGTGCCGTGGCAGCTGATCCGGGATCGCACGGGCCTCGAGATCGACGTCTGCCCGCTGACCGAGGACGGCCGGATCGACCTCGACGCGGCGGAGCGCATGCTCACCCCGGCGCACAAGCTGGTTGCCTTCGCGCATGTCTCCAACGTGCTGGGCTCGGTCCTCGATGTGCCGCGCGCGGTGGCGCTGGCGCACGGCGTGGGCGCGAAGATCCTGCTCGATGGCTGCCAGGCGGCGGCGCGGCTCCCGGTCGATGTCGCGGCGCTGGGCTGCGACTTCTACGTCTTTTCAGCGCATAAGCTCTATGGTCCGACCGGGATCGGCGCGCTGTGGGCGAAGAAGGACCTGCTCGATGCCATGCCGCCATGGCAGGGCGGCGGCTCGATGATCGACCGCGTGACCTTTGCGCAGACGACCTGGGCTCCGGCGCCGCAGCGCTTCGAGGCGGGCACCCCGGCGATCGTCGAGGCGATTGCTTTCGGCGCGGCGGCAGACTTCCTGACCAGCCATGGCCTTGATGCGATCCACGCGCATGAGACGCGGATGGTGGCCATGGCGCGCGAGGCACTGGGGCGGATCAATTCGGTGCGCCTGTTCGGGCCGGAAGACAGCGCCGGGATCGTCAGCTTCGCACTGGAAGGCGTGCACCCGCATGATCTCGGCACGATCCTCGACGAGGAAAACGTGGCGATCCGCGCGGGGCACCACTGCGCACAGCCCCTCATGGAGCATTTGGGCGTGCCGGCCACGGCGCGCGCCAGTTTCGGCATTTACAGCGATGAAAGCGATGTCGCCGCCCTGCTGCGCGGCATCGAGCGGACCAAAAGGATATTCGGATGAGCCGGATCGAGATCGAGGAAGTCGAAGGCGTCGAACCGCCGCGCCGCGCGCGCGTCGAGGAAGCAGTTGAGACTCCTGCCGAAAAGCTGGAACGCAAGCGCGACTATCTGGAGGGCTTCCTTGCCGAGAAGCCAGCGGATGCGGCGCCGGGCGAGCCGGGCGGGGATATCTACGAAGGCGTGGTCGCCGCGCTGCGCGAGATCTTTGATCCGGAAATTCCGGTCAACATCTACGACCTCGGCCTGATCTATGGCGTCGACGTGAGCGCGGAAGGTTCGGTCATGGTCACGATGACACTGACGACGCCGCACTGCCCGGTCGCCGAAACGATGCCCGCAGAAGTGGAACTGCGCGTCGAGGCCGTCCCCGGCGTGCGCGATGCCGAGGTCAATCTCGTGTGGGATCCGCCATGGGATCCGCACAAGATGAGCGATGACGCGAAGCTCGAACTTGGTATGCTCTGAACCGTACCTATCTAGGTGAAGCCATGACCACCGACACCACCACTCGCCCCAAGCCCCGCCAGCGCCCCGCTGCGGTGATTCTCACGCCCTCTGCCGAGGCGCGCGTGGCGAAGCTGATGGCCTCCGCACCGGAAGGCGCGATCGGCGTGAAGCTTTCCACCCCGCGCAGGGGCTGCTCTGGCCTCGCCTATTCGGTGGACTACGTCTCTGAAGCGAACCCGATGGACGAGCGGATCGAGACGCCGGGCGGCACGTTCTTCATCGACGGCGGCTCGGTGCTCTATCTGATCGGTAGCACGATGGACTGGCAGGAAGACGATTTCACCGCCGGTTTCGTGTTCCAGAACCCCAACGCCAAGGGCTCCTGCGGCTGCGGGGAAAGCTTCACGGTCTAGAGCCTGTCCTGATGAGGTGGAAGCGTTGGCACGGAGCCGATTTTGGCCCAGCGCGAGGCGAGAGGAGGGAGCTATGCTTGCCCATAGTGACCGACGAGCAACGCTGCGATGGGCCAAAAGCGGCCCGCCCCTTCGGGGTCGTCTCAGGAAGCCCCTCGGACAGCGTCGCGCCGCTTGCACGGGCTACCGGCCCGCACTGCGCGGCGCTCCTTGCCGAGAAGCTTCCTGAGACGATGACAACGCTTCCACCTCATCAGGACAGGCTCTAGCCGTGCCCACCCCCATCGCGCAGCTGCGCCAGCGCATTGCGGCGCAGCGCATCGATAATCCGGCGATGTATGGCGGGGTCGATTTCGAAATTCATCCCGAACGCCTGCTTCTGGATGGCGATGTGGCGGGGAGCGAACTGCGCTCCTATCCCAAGGCTGCGGCACGGCTGCTCGAAAACACCGAACTCATGGAGCGCATCGCCGCCTACACCCTGATGGGTGATGCCGTGGCCGATCCCTATGCCGCGCTGATGCCGGAATACGGCTTCCGGCGGCTGGTCGATATGCTGGTCGAGGCCTGCGACAAGGGTGCCGACAAGGTGGAAGGCGCGCCCGCCGAACTCGTTACCTTCATCCGTTCGATGGAAGCCACGCCCGCGTGGGTGGATATGAAGATGGTCGAGGAAGGTGCGCGGCTACACCGGGTTAGCTTCGCCAATGTCGCGCCGTGGGCGATCCGCGGGGCGTTCGTCGCAACCTTCATGAACAAGTATGCCGCGCTGCCGATGGCGCTGACGGGCACGCTCTCCAACAAGACCGCCGCGCGCCGGATCAAGGAGACCGCGACGTTCTTCGGCACTTCGGTGCTGCCCGGCGCGTTGGCGCGGTTCGGGCCGGGCTTCAAGGCGGCGGCGATGGTGCGGCTGATGCACTCGATGGTGCGCTTCAACGTGCTGTCTGCGGACAAGTGGGACCAGAAAATCTACGGCATCCCGATCCCGCAGGTGGACCAGATGCCTGCCGGGTTGATCTCTGATTTCCTGATTTCCTCCAAGGTCTTGCGTGAGGGGCGGAGCGACTTCACGCCCGAGGAACGCGCGCAGATCGAATTGTCGCGCTATCGCTGCTTCCTGCTCGGCTTGCCCGAAGACCTGCTGGCCGAGACGCCGCAGGGGATCGTCGATGCGTGGAATGCGCGCGCGCTCAGCTTGCGCGCCGGGTTCGATGAAGCGACCTGCGGCGGCCTGCTGCGCGCCACGCTGGAAGCCGATCTGATCGATACCTCGACCCCGCAGGGGCAAGTCCGCGCGCGGCTCGAGCGCTCGTTCGCCAAGGTCTATTTCATGCAGAACTTCTGCAATGGCAGCGAGAAGGCTGCGGCGCGCTTCGGTGTGCAGATCCGCGCGATCGACAAGCTGCGCGCGACAGCCGTCGGCGTGGGCCTGATGGGCCAGATGCGGCTCTATGGTGTCGCCGCCAAGACGCCTGTGGTCCGGCACCTCGCGGACCAGCGACTGGTGGGCAAGGTGCGCGGCTATCTCGGCAGCCTCGGCCATGCCGAGTTCACGACGGACGCCGCGAAGTACAAGCCGGCGGTGGCGAAGCCCGCGGCTTAGAGCCTGCGCAGCCGGATCGGTGCCGGTTCGGTCAGCAATGCATCGACCTGGCGCGAGCCGAGGGGCCGGGCAAATTCGAGGCCGAGCCGCGCGCGGTCCGACCAGCGGATGATTGCCCGCGTAACGACCGTGCCGAAATCGATCTCCACGAACTGGCCGCTCGCGCCGTCGGCAAGATCGTTGCTCTCGATCTGGCAGCCATAGCGCGAGATATCGAAGATTCGCTGCACGCGCCCGGAGGTGACTTCACCCGCGCGCTGGCGCTGGACGCGGCGATTATCGACCGCGACTTCGTGCGACAGCATTCTGGCCGGCATGTGCATAAACGTCCCCTTGCGATGAGACGGTTATGCGGGACTTCCGGTAAACGGTTCTTGCTGCCACAATGGCTAATTTCACGTGAAAGGCGGCTTCACGCCTCGGCAAGAAACGCGAGAAGCGCCTCTTCGAGCGGGTCGGTCTGCCCGTCCGCGCCGATCTTGCCGTCGAGCCAGGATTGCTCGGGCGAGGTCACACCCGCTTCGGAGCCAGCTTCACCGGCGAAGTCACGCGCGGGGGGGGCCGCCAGCACGTCGCGCGCTGCGGAGCGCAGGTCGCCCGCGCCGACGCGGCTCATCCGATGGAAGAAACCGCCAAGACCGCTGGAGGTCTGGTTCATGAAGCCTTCGAGCTCGGCTGCCCGCTCGCGGGTGATGGAACGCCCGCTGGTCCAGCCCTGCAGGTAGTTGCCGACGCCCTGTACGAATAGGCGCTGCCATTCGGCGGCATTCGGCTGGCCCAGCGTTGCATCCTTGATGCGGAACAGCATTTCGGCCTCGCGCTGGCTCACCCCGGCGGGGCGATCACCGCCGTTGGCGAAGATCACGCGGCGCAGCAGCTTGCATTCGGCCTCGGTGATCGAACCCGGGATCAGACTTCCGCCATCGCGCGTCGGGCCTTCGCCCGTGAGCACGGTGCGCTCGATCTGGGCCAGTGCGTAATCCTTGAGCCGGTCAGGTGTGCCAAGCGCCTTTTCCAGCACGCGGACGAGGAGTTCGAGTTCGGCTGCCGAATCGAGGCAGCCGTCGTGGTCGAGCCGGGAAATCAGCCAATTGGCAGTGTCATCCGCGACATAGCCGCGCGGTTCGGTGCCGTTCAGCACGTATTCGCCGACAGCTTCCACGAGGAAGTCTATCCATTCGGGGCTCTTGGTGGAGACGACCTCGTTGATCGCGAGAATCGCTTCGGCCTCGGTCTGGTCGATGCGGCCATCGGGCCATGCTGAACGGCGCAGGGCCAGCACTTCGTCTGCCGTGATGGCGCCATCGGCGGCGGCCTGGCGGGCCAGCTCTGGGAAGTTGATCGTCATCACGCAGTCCGTCCGGTTGTGCAGAGATGGCACCTATGGACCGGAGAGGGTTTATTTGGCGTTACCCATGCCGCCGAGCGGGATAGGCAGTTCAGCCGAGCAAGCGAACGACCGCCATGAGCGCAGAGGCGGCGAGCAGCACGCCGACGAATCCGCGCCACAGCGCATCGCTCACTTTGCCGAACGCGAGCGAGCCGAGGTGATTGCCGATGAGCACCGGCCCGAACAGCAGCAGCGCGAACAGCGCATCGCGCCATGTTGCGAGGTGAAGCGCCAGCGCGGCGGTTGTGCTTGCTGTAGACGTGAGCAGGAACACCGTGAGCATTGAGGCCCGGGCCACCTCGCGCGGGATCGGGCGGCGCAGGTAATAGGGCACGACGGGCGGTCCCGGCATACCGGCAAACCCGGTGAGCAGGCCCGACGCGGCGCCGGTCAGCCCGGTCTCCAGCTTGCCGGGCGCGTGGCCGGGCTTGGCCGGGAGCAGCACCATCACGAAGGCGGCGATTGCTACCACCGCGATCAGCACGCGGGCGACAGGGGGCGGCGTGGCGAACAGGGCGAGGAGACCGAGCGGGGTCATCAGCATGGCGAGGCCGCCGATCACGCCAGCGCTCTTCTCGCCCGCGTTCCACACCTTGCGCGCGCCGACGAGGCCGATGAGCAGGCCGAGCATGTTGGAGACGACAACCGCCTCGCCCGGCCGGATGACCAGCGCAATCAGCGGGACGAGCAGGATGGCCATGCCAAATCCCGCCAGCCCCCGCACGAAGGCGGCGATGAACGCCGCCAGCGCGCAGAGCGCCAGCGAGAGCAGCGGAAGATCGAGAAGTGCGATCAGGCGCGCAGGTCCGGCGGGGTTGCTTCGGCCTTGAGCATCGCGATGGCCTCGGCCAGCGGCATCACCTTCTGGTGCTGCTCACCCAGCGTGCGGATCGCCACAGTGCCTTCCTCCGCCTCGCGCTTGCCGACCACCAGCAGATACGGGACCTTCTGCAAGGAATGCTCGCGCACCTTGTAGTTGATCTTCTCGTTGCGCGTGTCGGTCTCGGTGCGGATCCCTGCGGCGCGCAGCGCTGCTGTGGCCTCATGTGCATAGTCGTCGGCGTCCGAAACGATGGTCGCGACGACGGCCTGAACCGGAGCAAGCCATGCGGGCAGGCGGCCGGCGAAGTGCTCAATCAGGATGCCGATGAAGCGCTCGTACGATCCGAAGATTGCACGGTGGAGCATGACCGGGCGGTGGCGCTCACCGTCCTCGCCGATGTAGCCCGCATCGAGCCGCTCGGGCAGCACGCGGTCGGACTGGATCGTGCCGACCTGCCAGGTGCGGCCGATGGCGTCCGTCAGGTGCCATTCGAGCTTGGGCGCATAGAATGCGCCTTCGCCGGGGAGTTCCTCCCAGCCGTATTCCGGCGTGGCGAGTCCGGCCTCGGTCACCGCATTGCGCAGCTCCGTCTCGGCCATGTCCCACATCTCTTCGGTGCCGAAGCGCTTTTCGGGGCGCAGCGCCAGCTTGATCGAATACGTGAAGCCGAAGTCCTTGTAGATCCGGTCTGCCAGTTCGCAGAAGGCGCGCACTTCGGAGACGATCTGGTCCTCGCGGCAGAAGATATGCGCATCGTCCTGCGTGAACTGGCGCACGCGCATCAACCCGTGCAGTGCGCCGTGCGGTTCGTTGCGGTGGCAGCAGCCGTTTTCATAGAGGCGTAGCGGCAGTTCGCGGTAGGACTTGAGGCCCTGCCGGAAGATCAGCACGTGCGCCGGGCAGTTCATCGGCTTGAGCGCCATCCACTCGGCATCGTCCGAAACGATCGGGCCTTCGTCCTCGGTGTTCGGCACTTCGTCGGGGATGACGAACATGTTCTCGCGGTACTTGCCCCAGTGGCCGGACTGCTCCCACTGGCGCGCGTCCATCACCTGCGGGGTCTTGACCTCCTTGTACCCTGCGCCGTCGATGGCGCGGCGCATGTAGGCCTCAAGCTCGCGCCAGATGCGGTAGCCCTTGGGGTGCCAGAACACCGAGCCATGCGCTTCCTGCTGGAGGTGGAACAGGTCCATTTCCTGGCCCAGCTTGCGGTGATCGCGCTTGGCCGCTTCTTCCAGCCGCGTGAGGTGCGCATCGAGCTGCTTCTTGTTGAGCCAGCCGGTGCCATAGACGCGGCTGAGCATCGCCTTTGACTGGTCGCCGCGCCAGTAAGCGCCCGAAACGCGCGTCAGCTTGAAGGCCTGCGGATCAAGCTTGCCGGTGGAGGCAAGGTGCGGCCCGCGGCACATGTCGAGCCAGTCATCGCCCGACCAGTACACAGTCAGCTCTTCGCTTTCCGGCAGTTCGGCGGCCCATTCGGCCTTGAACGTCTCGCCCTGCTGCTTCCAGCGGCTGATCAGCTGCTCACGGCTCCACACTTCGCGGCGGAGCGGCTTGTTCGCGGCGATGATCTTGCGCATCGCTTCTTCGATGGCGGGCAGGTCGTCCTCGGTGAAGGCACGGTCCTTCGGAGCGAAGTCGTAATAGAAGCCGTCGTCCGTGCTCGGGCCGAATGTGATCTGCGTGCCCGGGAACAGCGCCTGCACCGCCTCGGCCAGCACGTGGGCATAATCGTGGCGCACCAGTTCGAGCGCATCGGCCTCGTCGCGCGCGGTGACGAGCGCGAGCGCAGCATCGCCTTCGAAGGGGCGGGTGATGTCGAACAGTTCACCGTTCACGCGCGCGCCGATCGCCGCCTTGGCAAGGCCGGGGCCAATCGCGGCGGCGATGTCTGCCGGGGTCGTGCCGGGCGCGACTTCGCGCGACGAACCATCGGGCAGGGTGATCTTGAACATCTCGGACATGAGTACTCTCGCTGAATTCGCCCGTCGGGCGATCACTCGCGCCTTTGGCAGAAACGGGCGCGCGCAGGAATAGCGTTTGTAACCATTTGACCGCCTCGCGCACGGTGGCACAAGCGCGGCATGACCGACTTCATGACCCTGCCATCGGGCGAACGGATGGCCTACCTCTTCCAGCCGGGCGCAGGCCCGACGATCGTCTTCCTCCCCGGCTACATGTCCGACATGAGCGGGGGCAAGGCGAAGGCGGTGATGGCCCATGCCGAAAAGCGGGGCCGTGCGTGCCTGCTGCTGGACTACACTGGCCTCGGCGAGAGCGAGGGCGTCTTCGCGGAAAAGTCGCTTCCGCTGTGGCGCGACGAGGTGATCGCGCTGCTGGACCACCTCGCCATCGAACGCGCCGTGCTGTGCGGATCGAGCATGGGCGGCTGGCTGATGCTCCTGCTGGCGGAAGTGCTGGGAGACCGCGTGGCCGCGCTCGTCGGCCTCGCGCCCGCGCCGGATTTCAGCGAATGGGGCTTTACCGACGAGCAGAAGGCCGTGTTTGCGCGCGGCGAGACGGTCTACGAGGACAACATCTACGGCCCCGAACCGACGCCGACTTACGCGAAGTTCTGGGCGGCCGGGCAGGAATGCCGGGTGCTGGCCAAGGGCATCGCCTTCACCGGTCCGGTGCGGCTAATCCAGGGGCAGGCCGATCCCGATGTACCGTGGGAGACATCGATCCGGCTCGCGGCGGCGCTGCGTTCAGCCGATGTGCAGGTCCATCTGATCAAGGACGCGGACCACCGGCTTTCCCGGCCGTCGGATATCGCCGTGCTCCTCGCTGCGCTAGACGCGCTGGGCGGGGACTGAAGGATCCTTGATGCTCATCCTGCTTCCCGCCCTGATTGCCGCGCAAGCTCCTCTCCCGGCGGATGTCTGGCACCAGATCGGCCCGAACCCGCACTCGTATGAGCCCGCGCCGCTGCCGATCCCGCGCCGCAAGCGCGTGACCGAAGTTCCACCGCCCGTTCCCGGAGAGACACCGCCTGCCACCCAGACCGGCATCCCGGCCCTGGCTCCCGCGCAAGCCGCCTCGCCAAGGCCGACGCGCTACACGCTCTGTCTGGCCGCGGGTGAAAAGGATCTGACTGCAGGCATTGCCGCCGCGCGGGCATGGCTGGCCGAAGCGGGCAAGGCCGCGACGCCGGACACCGCGCATGGCGCTGCCGCGCAGTGCCTTGGCCAGCTGCTCCTGCAACAGGGCGATTCCACCGGGGCCGAGGCAGCCTTTGCCGAGAGCGCCGGGCAGGTGCCGGGCAACAATCCGGCTGCCGTGGCCGCGCTGCAGACCATGGCCGGCAATGCCGCGCTGGCAGGTGGCCGGGCCGAAGCCGCGCTCGGGTGGTATGACAAGGCGCTGACGCCGCCTTCCGCCAGTGCCGCAAGCGCCGATGACAACGCGGTGCGCGGCGCGGTGCAGATCGGCCGGGCGCGTGCGCTTGTTGCGCTGGGCCGCTTGCCCGAAGCGAGCGGGGCCTTGCAGGAAGCGCATCGGCTTGCGCCGAATGAACCGGAAGGCTGGCTGCTTTCCGCCACGCTCGCGCGGCGGGGCAAGGATCTCGAGCGGGCGCAGCGCGATATCGAAGTGGCCGCCAGTCTCGCACTGCATGGCGATCCGCTCGGCGCGCCGATCGGACTCGAGGCGGGCGTGATCGCGATGCTTTCGGGCCGCGAGGATGCCGCGCGGAAGTCATGGGAATCGGTCGTGGCGCTTGCGCCGAACAGCCCGGAAGCCGTGACGGCCAAAGGATATCTTGACCAGATCGGCCCTGCCCCCACATCATCCGCACCGGCGCCAGCCCCTGCCGCGCCACCGGAGAACGCGCGATGAGTCATTCAGGCACTTTGGCTGACCTCAAGCTGTCTGTCCTCGATCTCGTCCCTGTGCGGGAAGGCGGCACGGTGAGCGAGGCGCTGGCCGAAGCCGCATCGCTGGCAAAGACGGCGGAAGACCTCGGCTACAACCGCTTCTGGGTGGCCGAGCACCACGGCATGGAAGGCATCGCGGGCGCGGCGGTCTCGGTCGTGCTCGCGCACATCGGCAATGCCACCTCGCGCATCCGGCTGGGCGCGGGCGGAATCATGCTGCCCAACCACAATCCGCTGGTGATCGCCGAACAGTTCGGCGCGCTCGATGCGCTGTTTCCGGGCCGGATCGACCTCGGGCTCGGCCGCGCGCCGGGCGCCGACCAGCGCATCATGCGGGCGCTGCACAAGGATATCCATCAGGCGGCGGAGAGCTTCCCGACCGACGTGGTGGAGCTGCAATTGCACTTCGCGGGCGATGCGCGCCTGCCGCTGCAGGCGACGCCCGGCCTCGGCGCAAAGCCGGAAATGTGGATCCTCGGCTCAAGCCTGTTCGGCGCGCAGCTCGCCGCGATGCTGGGCCTGCCCTATGCCTTCGCCTCGCACTTCGCGCCCGATCACCTCGACGCGGCGCTGACGCTGTATCGCGAACGGTTCCAGCCCTCGGAGCGGCTCGACAAGCCATACGTGATGGCTGCGATCAACGTGATTGCAGCGGATACCGACGAGGAAGCCGTGCTGCTCGCCTCCTCGATGGACCAGTCGTTCGTGCGCCTGCGCACCGGTTCGCCGGGTAAGCTGCCGCCGCCGGTGCCCGGCTACCGCGAAAGCCTGCATCCTTCCTCGCTCGCCATGCTCGATCACATGCGGCAGGTCAGCGCCATCGGCAGCGTCAAGACGGTGCGCGAGCGGCTGGCCGCCTTCCGCGCGCGGACCGGGGCGGACGAGCTGATCGTCTCGGGCTCCACCTTCGATCCGGCGCTGCGCCACCGCAGTCTGGCGCTCACCATGGAAGCATTGCAGGCCGACTTGGCCGTTCCGGCATAATAGCCAATGATGCCTAATTCTTAAGGCTCCTCCCGCTTGCCTCTGCGCCGATGCCGGAGTAGGCTTCGCATTATTAGTTCATGAGTGTGACATAAAATTGCGCGCTCATGACGACAAGATGGCGCGCCTCCGGCAGGGCAAACCTGCGGAGTGACAGCGCCGGGATGCAGGAGCGACCATGGCTACCAAGACCGCCGTTTCCGGCGTGGATGCGATCCTTTCGCAAGCGCTTGCTGCGCGCTTCGCAGCCTCCCTGTTGCCCGCGGAAGCCGCCGATTTCGAAGCGGAACGGCTGGCCGGAGCGGCGCGTTTCACCCTGATTGCGGCGGCCAAGCGCACGGGGGCTGAGCCGGCCATTGCCATCGAAAGCGTCGGCGGGCAGTCGGGTTCCGGAGGCGGTTCGCGCTATCTGCGCATCGCGGTCATCAATGATGACATGCCATTCCTCGTCGATTCGATTGCGGCGGCGATCTCGGCGCAGGGCCTGGCGATCGATCGGCTGGTCCATCCCGTGGTGGCGGTGCGGCGCGATCCCGAGGGCAACCTGCTCGGCCTGCCCGAAGGCGATGCGGTGGGTGAACGCCGCGAATCGATGGTCTATCTGGAGACCGAGCGCGTCGATGCGCGCGAACGCCGCGAATTGCTCGCCGGCTTGCGCGCCACTCTGGCAGACGTCCATGCCGCCGTTGCTGATTGGCCGCGCATGCAGGCCGCGATGCAGGAAGACGCGCGCACGCTCCCCGATCAGGAGGGCGCGGCATTGCTGCGCTGGCTGGCCGACGGGATGCTTACCCAGCTCGGCCATGTCGTCCAGCACCGCGATGGTTCGCATAGGCAGGCGCTCGGCATCTGCCGCGCCAGCGATGCGCCGCTGCTGGCCAAGGCGAGCTACGACCGCGCCTTCGCATGGTTCGACCGGCTGGGCGAGCGCGGCGCTGATGCCCCGCGCAGCCCGCTCATCGTCAAGGCGAACCGCATCGCCCGCGTCCATCGCCGCGTCCCGCTCGATCTGTTCATCGCGCCGGTGATGGAAGGCGGCAAGGTGACCGCGCTCTCCGTCCATGCCGGCGTCTGGACCAGCGCTGCACTGGCTGCCACGCCGGACCGCATCCCGCGCATGCGCAGCCAGCTCGAAGCCTTGATGGACAAGTTCGGCTTCGCGCCCAACGGCCATGCCGGCAAGGCGCTGGCCCACGCGCTGACGGCGCTGCCGCACGATCTGCTCATCAGCTTTGACGAGGCCGATCTCGAACGCGTCGCCACGACGATGATGACGCTGATTGATCGGCCCCGTCCGCGCCTGTCGCTCGTTGCCGCGCCGCTCGCGCGCCATCTCTTCGCCTTCGTTTGGCTGCCGCGCGATGTGCAATCGACCGAACTTCGCCACCGCGTGCAGGCCATGCTCGAAGCCGCGACCGACGCGCCGCTTCTCGATTGGAGCCTCTCGGTCGAGGGCAGCACGCTCGCGGTAATGCGCTTCGTGATCGATATCCGCGATGGCGCAGCCCTGCCCGATGAAGCGGCGCTCGATGCCGCCTTGCAGACGATGGTGCGCGGATGGGGCGCGGCGGTCGAAGCAGAGCTGGCCAAGGGTGAAGATCCGGCGCGTGCTGCCGCGATTTCCGCGCGCTATGCCGAGGCGTTCCCGATTGGCTACCGCAGCGCCTATGGCCCAGCCGAAGCTGCAGGTGACATCCGCGTTTTGCGCGCGCTGACGCAGACGGGCGCCCCCCGCCGCGCGGTGCGGCTCCACCGCCTCCCCGGCGAAGAAGGCCTGCGTCTGAAGCTCTACCAGCGGGAGGGCGCCATCGTGCTGTCCGATGCGGTGCCGGTGCTCGAAAACTTCGGCTTCCGCGTGCTGGAAGAAGTGCCGACCGCGCTCGACAAGGGGCGGCTGGGCTTCATCCATGATTTCCTCGTCGCGCTGCCCGAAGGGATCGAGGGCGAGGCACTGCTCGCCCGCGCCGAGGCTATCGAGGAATCGCTGGCCGCCGTGCTCAACGGCGGGGCGGAGGATGACCTGTTCAACCGCCTCATCGTCACTGCGGGGCTCACTGCGCGCGGGGCTAACTGGATGCGCGCCTGGTATCGCTACCTGCGTCAGGCCGGCATGACGTTCTCGATCGCCACCGCAGTCGAAGCCCTGCGCAGCGCGCCCATTGTCACGCGCGGGCTGATCGGCCTGTTCCTTGCGCGCCACGATCCCGCGTTCGCCGAAGACCGCGCCGAAGCCGAAGCCCGCTTTGCCGAGCAGATCCGCAGCGGCCTCGCCGGGGTTGCCGCGATCAACGACGACCGCCTGCTGCGCCAGTTCCGCGCGCTCGCCGAAGCGATCCTGCGGACCAATGCGTTCGCGCCTGCCGCCGCCGAAGCGCTGGCATTCAAGATCGATTCCGCGCTGGTTCCCGGCCTCCCCAAGCCAGTGCCGTGGCGTGAAATCTTCGTCTACAGCCCGCGCGTCGAGGGCATCCACCTCCGCGCCGGCCCGGTCGCGCGCGGAGGCCTGCGCTGGTCCGACCGGCGCGACGACTTCCGCACCGAAGTGCTAGGCCTGATGAAGGCGCAGCGCGTGAAGAACGCGGTGATCGTGCCGACTGGCGCCAAGGGCGGCTTCTATCCCAAGCAGCTGCCCGATCCCATCCGCCAGCGTGAAGCATGGCTGGCCGAAGGGCGCGAAAGCTATCAGGTGTTCATCCGCACACTGCTCTCCGTGACCGACAACATCGTCGGCGGCGAGGTGGTCCACCCTGCCGGCGTGGTGATTCGCGATGGCGAGGATCCCTATTTCGTCGTCGCTGCAGACAAGGGCACCGCGACTTTCTCGGATATCGCCAACGCCATCGCCGAGGCCAAGGGCTTCTGGCTGGATGACGCCTTCGCGAGCGGCGGCTCCAAAGGCTATGACCACAAGGCCATGGGCATCACCGCTCGCGGCGCGTGGCTTTCGGTGCAGCGCCACTTCCGCGAACTCGGCGTGGACGTGCAGACCCAGCCGATCACCGTGGCGGGCTGCGGCGACATGTCGGGCGATGTGTTCGGCAACGGCATGCTGCTGTCGAAGGCGCTCAAGGTAGTGGCGGCCTTCGATCACCGCCACGTGTTCCTCGATCCTTCGCCCGATCCGGAAGCAAGCTGGGCAGAGCGCGCGCGCATGTTCGCGCTGCCGCGGTCGAGCTGGGACGATTACGACAAGTCGCTCATTTCCAAGGGCGGCGGCGTGTTTCCCCGCACGATGAAGCAGATCCCGCTGTCAGACGAAGTGCGCGCGATGCTGGGCGTCGAGGACGCCGAGCTTGAGCCTGAAGCGCTGATCACCGCGATCCTCAAGGCGCCGGTCGATCTGCTCTGGTTCGGCGGCATCGGCACCTATGTGAAGGCCTCGAGCGAGAACAACGTCGCGGTGGGCGATCCCGCCAACGACGGCCTGCGCATCAATGGCGAGGACGTCCGCGCACGTGTGATCGGTGAAGGCGCCAACCTCGGCACCACGCAGGCGGGCCGCATCGAATATTCGCTGGTCGGTGCGACGGGTCGGGGAGGGCGGATCAACACCGACTTCATCGACAACTCGGCGGGCGTCGATTGTTCGGACAACGAGGTCAACATCAAGATCGCGCTCGCCTCGGCCAAGCGCGCCGGGCGGCTCGATGAAGACGGCCGCGTCGCGCTGCTCACCGCGATGACCGACGATGTTTCGCGGCTCGTGCTGGAGGATAACCGCCTGCAGGCCCTCGCGCTCTCCATCGCCGAGCGCGGCGGGGCAGGGGCGGCGCCCGCCTATGCGCGGCTCGTCGATGTGCTGGAGGAAAACGGCGATCTTGATCGCAAGACCGAAGGGCTTGCCAGCAGCGAAGACATGCTGCGCCGAGCTGCCGCTGGTCACGGCTTCACCCGGCCCGAACTCGCGGTGCTGCTCTCCAGCGCGAAACTGGTGCTTCAGCGCGCGCTGGAAGAGAGCCCGGTGGTCGATGATCCCGTGCTCGAAGCCGATCTCTTTGCCGCTTTCCCGCCGCAGATGCAGGAAACCTTCGCCGAGGATATCCGCAGCCACCGCCTGCGCCGCGAACTGATCGCGACCAAGCTGGCCAACCGCATTGTCAACGATCTGGGGCCGGTGCATCCCTTCGAACTGGTCGAGGAGGAAGGCGTGGGCCTGGCGCAAGTGGCATCGGCTTTTGTCGTTGCGGCGCGTCTGCTCGATCTCAAGGGAATCTGGGCGCTGCTCGACGGGCCGGACGGCGATGCCATGCCGGAGCAGGTGCGGCTCTCGCTCTATGCCCGCGTCGCCGAAGTGCTGCGCGGCCACATCGCCGATGTACTGCGCGCGGGCCGCGGGTCGTTCGAGCCGGGCAAGCTGATCGCCGAACTCGCCCCCGGCGTCACCCAGTTGGCAGGCTCCACCAGCGAACTGCTGCAGGGCGAGGCGAAGGTGCAGGCACGGCGCATGCTGGCCGAACTCACCGATGCGGGCGTGCCGCCGCAAGTGGCGCAGCGGATCGCGCACCTCGTCGATATGGACGGGGCCATCGGCCTTGCCCACCTCGCCGCGACGCGCGTGATCGACCCGGCGGCGCTGACCGCTGCCTTCTCGGCGCTCGGTGCCGCGCTGGGGCTCGATTGGGCGCAGCAGGCAGCGAGCCGGATGAGCCCCTCCGATCCATGGGAGCGCCTGCTCGTCGCTGGCCTCGCGCGCGATTTCCAGCAGATGCGCCTCGATTTCCTCGCCCGCGCGGCCGGGCAGGATCCGGGCGCGGCGGTGGCGCAGTGGCTGGAGGCGCAGGCGGCACCAGTGCGCAATTTCCGCGCGCTGACAGGCCGGGCGCAAGGCGCAGGCGGGGTCGCCCCGGCGATGCTGGCGCAGCTGGCAAGCCAAGCGCGGACGCTGCTGGCACGGTAACGGCCCTCCCCAACCCGCTCACCCTGAGCTTGTCGAAGGGTGCTGGCGCGGCCGCTGTGTATGATGCTTCGACGAGCTCAACATGAGCGGGTTGGGGGGATGGACTGCAAACTCGTCTGTGCCGGTGCGGACATTCTCACTCGCGCCAGTTGACGCGCCGCGACTTTTCGCCAAATCCGCGCTCACCAAAAGGAGTGCGGGCATGAGCGGAACGGATCTGGCAGCTGATGTGGTGATTGTCGGCGCGGGCCATGGCGGTGCACAGGCGGGAATCGCGCTACGGCAGAACGGGTTCACCGGCACGATCCTGGTCGTCGGGCGCGAGCCTGAACTGCCCTACGAGCGCCCGCCGCTGTCCAAGGAATACCTTGCGCGCGACAAGACCTTCGACCGTATCATGATCCGTCCCGAGGCGTTCTGGGCGGACAAGGCCGTGACGATGCTGCTCGGCACCGAGGTCACCGCGCTTGATGCCGCCGCCCATGTCGCGACGCTGAGCGATGGCCGCAGTCTGCACTATGGCCACCTGATCTGGGCCGCAGGCGGCGATCCGCGCAAGCTGTCGTGCGCCGGGGCCGATCTCGCCGGTGTCCACGCGGTGCGCACGCGCGAGGATGTCGACCGGCTGATGGGCGAGCTTGATGCCGGCGCGCGGCGCGCGGTGGTGATCGGCGGCGGCTATATCGGCCTCGAAGCCGCAGCCGTGCTGACCAAGCTCGATTGCCACGTCACCCTGCTCGAAGCCCTGCCGCGCGTGCTGGCGCGTGTGGCGGGTGAGGCGCTGTCTGCGTTTTACGAAGCGGACCACCGCGCCCACGGCGTCGATCTGCGCACCGGCGTCATGGTCGATTGCTTGGTGGGTGAAGGCGGCAAGGTTACCGGCGTCAAGCTCGCTGACGGCAGCGTGCTCCCCGCCGATCTCGTCATCGTCGGTATCGGCATCATCCCTTGCGTCGAGCCGCTGCGCGCGGCTGGCGCTGAGGGTTCAAACGGGGTGCAGGTCGATGGCCAGTGCCGCACCTCGCTCCCCGACGTCTACGCGATCGGCGATTGCGCGGCGCATGCCAACGCCTTTGCCGATGGCGCGGTGATCCGGCTTGAATCGGTGCAGAACGCCAATGACATGGCCACCGTCGCCGCCAAGACGATCTGCGGCGTCGATGCCACCTACCACGCTGTGCCGTGGTTCTGGTCGAACCAGTATGACCTCAAGCTCCAGACCGTCGGCCTTTCCACCGGCCACGATGCCGTCGTCACGCGGGGCGATCCGGCCACGCGCAGCTTCTCAGTGATCTACCTGAAGCAGGGCAAGGTCGTGGCGCTCGACTGCGTCAACATGATCAAGGACTATGTGCAGGGCCGCAAGCTGGTGGAGACCGGCGCCGTGATCGCGCCCGAGCGGCTGGCGGACGCGGGCACCCCGCTCAAGGAACTGGCATAGCTTCCGCGAGCCGGTCCAGCGCCCAGCTTGCGGCGTCTGCCACGGCTGGATCAGGATCACCGAGCAAGCGTTGCACCGGGGCCATCAGCGCCGCGTGGCTGCTGTTGCCCGCAGCATAGAGGCAATTGCGCACGAACCGGTCACGCCCGATCCGCTTGATCGGCGAGCCTGCAAACAGCGCGCGGAAGGCCGCGTCATCCAGTGCCAGCAATTCCGCGAGGCGCGGCGCGGTGAGTTCGGCGCGGGGGAGGAACGCCTTGTTGGTCGCCGCTGTGCTGGCAAAGCTGTTCCACGGGCAGACCGCGAGGCAATCGTCGCAGCCGTAGATGCGGTTGCCCAGTGCGGCGCGGAATTCCGCCGGGATCGGCCCCTTGTGCTCGATGGTGAGGTAGGAAATGCAGCGCCGCGCATCGAGGCGGTAGGGCGCGGGGAAGGCATCGGTCGGGCAGGCGCGCTGGCAGGCGGTGCATGATCCGCAGTGGTCAGCGTGGGGCGCATCGGGCGGCAGATCGAGCGTCGTGTAGATTGCGCCAAGGAACAGCCATGAACCGTGCTGCCGGTTGACCAGATTGGTGTGCTTGCCCTGCCAGCCGATCCCCGCCACCTCGCCCAGCGGCTTTTCCATCACGGGCGCGGTATCGACGAAGACCTTGACCTCGGCCCCCGGCACTTCGGCCACCAGCCAGCGTGCCAGCGCCTTGAGCGCGCGCTTCACCACGTCGTGATAGTCCGCCCCTTGCGCATAGACCGAGATGCGTGCGCGGTCTCTGGCCTCGGCCAGCGCGAGCGGGTCGGCGGCGGGGGCATAGCTCATGCCGAGCGCGATCACGCTGCGCGCTGCGGGCCACAGTGATTGCGGGCCGCGGCGGTGCTCGAAGCGGGTCTCCATCCACTCCATCGAACCGTGGCTGCCCTCTGCCAGCCACTGCTCTAACCGCTCGGCGCGCACCGGATCATCGGTGGCGGGCGCGATCCCGCAGGCGGCAAAACCCAGCCGCGCTGCCTCCGCCTTGATGCGCGAGGCGAGGGTGGTTTCCGCGCTGTTAACCAAACTTGCTGCCTCCCTCGTTCATCGCTTACGGTTAACGGCGGATCTCATGAAGATCGAACCCTTTGCCTCCTTTACCGGGACGCCCGTGCTGGACAACGTTCCATCTGCTGACCTCGCAATCGAAGCGCGCGGCCTTGTGAAGCGCTTCGACGGCTTCACCGCGGTCGACGGCGTCGACATTTCGGTCCCGCGCGGTGCGATCTACGGCATCCTCGGGCCCAATGGCGCCGGCAAGACGACGACGTTGCGCATGCTGCTTGGCATCATCGATCCCGATTCGGGCTATCGCTGCGTGCTCGGCCATGAACGGCCGACCGAAGTCGCGCGGCGCATCGGCTACCTGCCCGAGGAACGCGGTCTCTATCCCGCCATGAAGGCGGTTGAGGCCATCGCGTTCCTCGCCGCGCTGCGCGGTGTGCCGCTCAAGGAAGGCCGCCGCCGCGGCCGCGAACTGCTCGAACAGCATGGCCTCGGCTATGCGGCAGACCGCCAGATCCGCCAGCTTTCCAAGGGCATGGCGCAGCAGGTCCAGCTGCTTGGCACGCTCGTGCACGAACCCGATCTCGTGGTGTTCGACGAGCCGTTCTCCGGCCTCGACGCACTCAACCAGGGCAAGCTCGAGCGCATGATCCGCAGCCTTGCCGAGCGCGGAACGACGGTGATCTTCTCCACCCACGTCATCGCCCATGCCGAGCGCCTGTGCGACCAGATCGCGATCATCGCCGGCGGCAAGGTGCCGTTTGCGGGGCCGGTCGACGCCGCGCGTGATCGTCTGCGCCCGCAGGTCCGGCTCGAGACCCGCGCGCAGGAAGGGCCGTGGCGCGCTGCCATTCCGGCAGATGCGCGCCACGAAGGCCGCTTCTGGTTCTTCACCCTGCCCGAAAGCGGGGTCGAGCCGCTGCTGCGCGCGCTGATCGAAGGCGATGCCGGCATTCTCTCGCTCTCGATCGAGCGCCCCGGCCTGCACGATGCGTTCGTGTCCATCGCGGGCGAGGCTGCGGCCCGCGCGCTGGAGGAATCGGCGCAGGAAGAGGCCGAGAAGGCAATTCAGAAGAAGGGTCGCCGCTGATGCTCCGCAGCCATTTTGCCGCCGCTTGGGTGATCATGCGCCGTGATTTCTGCGCGGTGATCTTTTCCAAGACCTTCATCTTCTTCCTGATCGGCCCGCTGTTCCCGGTGTTCATCGGCGCGATGGCGGCGGCGGTGGGCTCGCAGGTCTCGCGGGATATCGACAATCCGGTGATCGGCATTGCCATGCCTGCGCATCAGGGCGATTCGCTGGTTGCCGCGCGCGGCAGTCTCGCGCCGAAGATGTCGGGCTTCGTGCCCGAATACACCGTGCTCGCGCGGCTGGAGCCGGGCGAAACCTTCGATGCGCGCACCGTGCTCGCCAGCAAGGGCGTGAAGGGCGCACCGCAGCTTGCTGCCGTGATCACCGGCACGCTTGAAAAGCCGGTCCTGACCGGGAGCTCCGAACGTGTCGACCAGTGGCGCGGACAAGTGGCGCTGATCGCGGCAGAGGCCGGTGCGCCGGGGCCGCGCAGCTATCCCGAGGTCAAGGAAGACAAGATCGCCACGACCGCTGCCAAGCAGCATGTCGATCTCGCGGTGACGGCGCAGGCCGGGCAGGTGCTGCTGTTTCTGCTGACGATGCTGCTGGCAGGCATGGTGCTGTCGAACCTCGTTGAGGAAAAGGCCAACAAGATCATCGAAGTGCTTGCCGCCTCGATTCCGATGGATGCGCTGTTCCTCGGCAAGCTCTTCGCGATGCTCGCGGTCAGCCTGGTCGGCATCGCGGTGTGGGGCTCGGTCTATGGCATGCTGATGCTGGCGGGCATGAAGTCGATCCCGCTGCTGGCAACGCCCGCCGTCGGCTGGCCGATGTTCTGCGTGCTCGGCTTCCTCTACTTCGCGATGGCCTATCTGCTGCTCGGTTCCCTGTTCCTTTCGATCGGCGGCATGGCGACCACGGTGCGCGAAGTGCAGACGCTCTCCATGCCGGTCACGATGATGCAACTCATGGTGTTTTTCTTCGCCAGCTATGCGCTGGCCCGCCCGGGCACGTGGATCGAGACGGCAAGCCTGGTCTTCCCGGTCAGCTCGCCTTTCGCGATGCTGGCGCAGGCGGCGCAGTCGCCGGTGCTCTGGCCGCATCTGGTTGCGCTGGTGTGGCAGGCGGTGTGGGTTGGCGTGATCATCCGCGTGGGGGCGCAGCTGTTCCGCCGCACGGTTATGAAATCTGGCCCGGCACGGGGCCGTCGGGGCTGGTTTCGCCGCGCTGCTGCCGCCCCGGCACGATAAGCGCTTCGAGCTGGCAATAGCTTATTGACAGCGATGTAGGTTGCACGGATAGTATCCCCCGAATGACAGGGCGGCCCCGCGTCCATGGGCCGTCCGCATCGGAAGGATAGCCATGGCCACCCAGCTCGCGCCCGAAGCCCCGTTCACCTATCGCTCCTCGCCCACGGCGATCGAGGCTTACGAGGAATGGCTCGCCGCCAATCCGCAGGCGGCGCCGGTCCACACCCAGCCTTGGGACGTGAGCGCTTCGGCCATTTACGTGGAGGACCGCTGGGGGCCGATCTTTGCCGAGATGCGGGCCAAGGCGCCGATCAACAAGGTCACCGGCACGCCTTATGGCAACTACTGGAACGTCACCACGCACAAGGCGATCCAGCATGTCGAATCGCTGCCCGAGCTGTTCTCTTCCTCGTGGCAGCATGGCGGCATCACCATTGGCGATCCGCCGGAAGGCACCGATCCCGCCAAGCTGGCCGAGCGCCAGATGCCGATGTTCATCGCGATGGACCGGCCCGATCACACCGGCCAGCGCCGCACCGTGGCGCCCGCCTTCACCCCTGCCGAAATCGCGCGGATGGAAGCGGAAATCCGCCATCGCACCGGCGAAGTGCTGGATAGCCTGCCCTGGGGCGAAAAGTTCGATTGGGTGGACAAGGTCTCGATCGAACTCACCACCGGCATGCTCGCGATCCTGTTCGGCTTCCCCTGGGCTGATCGCCGCCTGCTGACGTTCTGGTCTGACTGGGCCGGCGATGTCGAGCTGACACTGGCATCGGATCTCGCCGACCAGCGCTTCGAGATTCTGAGCGAGATGGCGCGCTATTTCCAGGGCCTCTGGATGCAGCGCATGGGTGCCGCGCCGACGCCCGATCTCATCTCGATGATGATCCACTCGCCGGCGATGTCGAAGATGAGCCCGCTCGAATTCATGGGCAATCTCGTGCTGCTGATCGTCGGCGGCAACGATACCACGCGCAACACGATGTCGGGCATCGTCCACGCGCTCGATCAGTTCCCCGATCAGCGGGCGCTGCTCGAAGGCAACCCCTCGCTGATCCCCAACGCGGTGCAGGAATGCCTGCGCTTCGTCACGCCGCTGGCGCACATGCGCCGCACGGCGACGGCGGACAACGAACTGTTCGGCCAGCAAATCAGGGCCGGCGACAAGGTCATCATGTGGTACCTTTCCGCCAACCGCGACGAGACCGTGTTCGAGAACCCGAACAAGCTGATCGTCGATCGCCCCAATGCCCGCCGCCATCTGGCATTCGGGCACGGCATCCACCGCTGCGTGGGCGCCCGCCTTGCCGAACTGCAGCTGCGCGTGCTGCTCGAGGAAATGCACGAGCGCAAGATGCGCGTGCGCGTTGCGGGCGATGTGCAGCGCGTGCGCGCCAACTTCGTCCACGGCTTCCGCAAGCTGGAAGTGGTTCTCGAGAAGCGCTGAACGGGACCTATCCCGTCGGTCAGATTCGGTTCAGGTAGAGAAGTCTAGGAGAGGGGTGTCCCGCCGGTGGGTTACCCCGCCCCCCTCCCCGACCCACGGCGGGACTTCTCCTCTCCCGCCCGAACGGTCTGCTTGATCTGCTGCTTTATGCAGCGGATGTAACGGAATGACCGTTTTCGCCGAACCGGACGCCATGAAACCTTCGCGTCGCAACTTCCTCGCTTTCCTCACCGCCACCGCCGCCATGACAGCGGCGGCTTGCGGTGCGCCCGCTGCCGCTACCCGCAAGGGCACGTTTCCGCTGCACCACACCGATGCGGAATGGCGCAAGCTCCTCACGCCCGCGCAGTACTACATCCTGCGCGAGGAAGGGACTGAGCGGCCGTTCACCTCTGCCCTGCTCAAGGAGCACCGCAAGGGCACTTTCACGTGCGCGGCAGACGGCAATGCCGTGTTCGCTTCATCGACCAAGTTCGATAGCGGCACCGGCTGGCCCAGCTTCTGGACCCCGATCAAGGGCGGCATCGGCACGTCGGCTGACACCTCGTTCGGCATGACGCGCACCGAAGTGCATTGCTCGCGCTGCGGCGGGCACCTCGGCCATGTGTTCGATGATGGCCCGCCTCCCACTGGCAAGCGTTATTGCATCAACGGTGATGCGCTGAAGTTTATCCCCGCCTGACGAGCGCCCGCGCGGGCTGTTCAGGCCGTGCGGGCTGTGGCAAGCGCGGCTGCGATGCGCGCGTTCAAACTGGCTCTGCTGATACTCGCGCTCGTACCGGTAACGTGGGTGCGCGAGCCTTTGCCGCCGCCACCCAGCGTCTCCATCGTCCACCGCGTGGATCTGATGCCGGGCCTGCGCAAAAGCCTGCCCCAGACAGGCGAACTCACGCTGGACGGGGCCTGGCAGTTTGTCAGCAATACCCGCCGGCTGGCCACGCTTTCCGGGCTGGCACAAACGGACGGCGGTTTTGTCGCGGTCGGAGACCGCGGCGGAATTCTCAGGTTTTCACGGCCTGATCGGCCAGGGCCATGGCGCGCGCGGCTGGACCGATTGGCTCCGTTCGAATCGCGCGAGCAGGGTTTTCCGATCGACGCCGAATCGGTCTTCGTCGAACCTGCTACGGGCAAGCTTGTCGTCGGCTACGAAGATGCACCGATGCTGGAGCGGTTCAGCCCCGATCTTTCGCGAGGCGACAAGATCATGCTGCCCGTGCTGGCCGAATGGCCGGAGAATCAGGGGCCCGAAGCGATGACGCGGCTGGCCGACGGGCGCACAGTGATCGTTGGCGAGACCTATTCCCGCTGGTTCGACCTGACGCGCCATCCCTGCTTGATCTTCCCCGGTGTGCCACGCTCGTTCGAAGCGCCCGCGCGGGCGGAGTTCATCCTGCCGTCCGGCTATAGGCCTTCCGAGATGGCGCAGATGCCCGATGGCCGGATGCTCATGCTGGGGCGCTATTTCAGCGTCGGGGGCTTCCGCTCGATCATCCTGATGTTCGCCCCGCAGGATGTCCGCCCGGGCGCGGTCATCACCCCGCGCGTGATCGCCCGGATCGACGATCCGCGCATCCGCGACAATTTCGAGGGCATGACCGTGACGCGCGAAGCCGATGGCAGCCAGATGATCTGGCTGATCTCGGATGGCAACGAGATGGTCTGGGCGCAGCGAACACTGCTGCTCAAGCTGCGCGTCGGGCCGGAAGTCCGTTAGACTCCGGCCCGCGTGGTTCCGTAAGGAAAGCTGCAGGCGGGATGGTCCCGCCTGTCAGGCAATTCAGGCAGCGACGGCCTTGGCCAGCTCGCGCTTCACCTTGAGCGCGCGCGGGCTGAGCTTGGTGTCCGAAGCCTTCAGCAGCCAGTTGTCGAGACCGCCGTTGTGCTCCACCGAGCGCAGCCCGTGGGTCGAGACGCGGAACTTGAAGCTACGGTCGAGCTTTTCCGACATGAGCGTGACGTTCTGCAGGTTGGGCAGGAACAGACGCTTGGTCTTGTTGTTGGCGTGGCTCACGTTGTGGCCGACCTGGCGGCCCTTACCGGTCAGTTCGCAGATACGCGACATGGCTGAAAACTCGCTTGGATTTGAACGATCTTGGATCGGGAAGGGCGCGCTCTTGCCGATCCGTGGCGCAAAGTCAAGGATTCGCACGTTGCATCCGCGCCCCAAGCCGCGCTAGCCCGTTAGGGATGACCCGCTGGCCCCTTCCCGAACCCATGCGCATGGCGCTTGAGGCCGCTGCAAGCGCCGCAGATGCGGGCGAAGTGCCCATCGGGGCGGTCATCGTCAAGGACGGCGTGGTCATCGCCGCCGCGCACAATTCGCCGCGCGAAGATCACGACCCTACTGCCCATGCCGAAGTCATGGCGATTCGCGCCGCGGCGGCTAAGCTGGGGCAGGAACGGCTGACCGGATGCGACCTCTGGGTCACGCTCGAACCTTGCGCGATGTGCGCGGGCGCCATCGTTCATGCGCGCTTGGCGCGGGTCTACTACGCTGCCAGCGATCCCAAGGGCGGGGCGGTGGAACACGGCGCCAAGGTGTTCGATGCACCGGGCTGCCTGCACCGGCCCGAAGTCTACTCCGGCATCGGTGAGAGCGAGGCGGCGGACATGCTGCGCGATTTCTTCAAGGCGCGGCGCTGAGGCTCAGTCCACTGGCGGCGTGCCCGGCGGATACCATGAGACTTCGACGCGCAGCCCATCGGGATCGGGCAGGAACAGCGCCGTTGTCCCGCCCGGAAAGCGCTGGAGCCGCGCGACATGGCCTGCCGCTTCCATCTCCGCCGCAAGCGCCTCGACCATCGCAACCGATGGCGCGGTGAAGCCGAAGTGGTTGAGCCCGGCACCATAGCGCTCATATGCACGCGTTTCGGGCTTGGCCGTGCCGAACTGGATGTGGAGACCCTCTTCGTTCGCCCAGATCTGCGGCTTCTTCTGCGTGAAGCCGAGGCGGGGCAGCAGCAGGCCATAGAAGGCCGCGCTGGCTTCTGGATCGCGTGAGAGGATCGTGAGGTGATCGAGCTTGAGCGACATGGCGGCTTCCCCTGATGTGCCTCGCTATTCGGACCCGCCGACTAGCCGGCTACCGGCCCCGCCAGATCTTGAGCGGTGCGGTGTCAGCGGCGCCTTGGTCTGCGCAGGAAGCGGGCCTGAGGTCCTTGCCATAGCAAATGTGGACTTCATCCAGCCAGCCGCGTCCATTTGCCCTGATCCGGATCGCCGCCGCGGGAATCGAGGGCGTGGCAGCGCTGAAGGCGGCGCGCAGGTCTCCCGCAGTGAGGCCCGGTTGGCGGGACAGGCGAATCATGTCGGGCAGACGCACCGCGCGCAGCAGGTCTGCTCCGGATCGGAAATAGCCCTCCGGCGAACTTGCCATGCAGGCGCCATGCTTGGCCCATTCGTGCGCGATCAGATCGGGCGAGGGCGTCATGCAGAGATTGCGGCGCACCGTCTCGGCAGACAGCGGCGTTGCCGGACACCATTGCGGCCAGTTGCCCGGCGTCGATTCGGGCCAGAGGCCGTGAAGGATGAAGCCGAAGCGGCCGAGCTTGCCTCCGCACTGGAATGCGGCGCGGGGATCTCGCGCGCGGGTGCGGCAGTATTCGGGCGACCAGCTGAGGGCGAGTGTGTAGCCGGCAATCGGCAGAACCCGGCGCGGACCATCCGGTGCAGGCAGGGCGGGCGCAGCGACCGCCGGCGGCAGGCGGCACTGCGGCACTTCTGCATGGGCGAGGGCGGGCAGCGCCAGAGCCGCCGCAAGGAGCGGGTGCCGCATCAGTTGAAGGTGGTGATATCGATCACGCC
The DNA here is from genome assembly GCF_007991615.1 of Novosphingobium sediminis. Taxonomy (GTDB): domain Bacteria; phylum Pseudomonadota; class Alphaproteobacteria; order Sphingomonadales; family Sphingomonadaceae; genus Novosphingobium; species Novosphingobium sediminis. The sequence goes on from NZ_BJYR01000009.1 coordinate 104,516, forward strand.
CACCTGCCCCCGGCTCCGCAGCCACTGGGCCGCATCGCGCCGGAACAGAAATGCCAGCGCGATCAGGTTGAGCGCCGTGACCACCGCGAAGCACAGCGCATATGCGACGTCGGTCGACAAGAGCGCAGCCAGCATCGGCACCGTGCCGATCAGCCCGAGAAGGGTAATCACCACGAAGAACCATTTGGCGATATTGCTGGCGCGCCGGGCGATCAGGAACCAGATCACGAAGGCGAGGGCATAGCTGATCGCGACCAGGACCAGGACGAGTTCCGAATTCGTTTCCTTGAGCGCGTCAGGCCCGATGAGCCCGGCAAAATTCAGGAGTTGCAGCAGGATGGTGAGCGCCGTGCTCGTCAGATAGAACTGTTCGAACCGGATGATCGATTGCGGTCTCAATGCGATTGCCCCTTTGCACGCTGCCATCGCAGACTAGCATGCAGGCGCGCGGCGGCAATCTCGAGACAGTTCAAAGTGGCGTGAAATCAAGCCCGATGTCGGCGGCAGGCGCGCTCTGCGTCAGGCGGCCGACAGAAACGTAGTCCACCCCCGAGGCGGCAATCGCGCCGATGGTTTCGAGCCGCACGCCGCCCGAAGCTTCGCACGGCGCGCGGCCATCAACGAGCGCCACTGCCTCGCGCAGCATGTCAGGCCCCATGTTGTCGAGCAGGAGACGAGTGGCGCCGGCCTCCAGCGCGGGTTCGATCTGGTCGATGCGGTCGACTTCGCAGATCACTTCGCGCACCCCGGCGGCCAGTGCACGGCGTACCGCTTCCGCCACGCCGCCCGCGACGAGCACGTGGTTGTCCTTGATCATCGCCGCATCCCACAGGCCCATGCGGTGATTTACCCCGCCGCCGGTGCGCACGGCATACTTTTCGAGATGGCGCAGGCCGGGGATGGTCTTGCGCGTATCGAGCAGCCTCGCCGTGGTCGCGCCCATGGCATCGACATAGCGGCGCGTCAGCGTGGCGACGCCCGCAAGGTGTTGCACCGTGTTGAGAGCACTGCGTTCGGCGGTCAGCATGGCGCGGGCGCTGCCGGTGAGCCGCATCAGCGCCGAACCGGGCTCCACCCGCGCGCCCTCCGCCACCAGCACCTCGATCTCCATCGCGGGATCGAGTGCGCGGAAAAATGCGGCGGCAATCGGCAGACCGCAAACAGTGATCGCATCGCGGCTGTCCATCACCCCGGCAAAGCGCGCGTCCGAGGGGATCACGCTCTCGCTCGTCACATCATGCCCGCCGCCGGGGAGGCCCTGCCCGAGGTCTTCGGCCAGCGTGGCGGCGACGAAGGCTTCGAGATCGAAGCCGGGGATGGAGAATGCAGTCATGGCAGCGGGACTAGCTATGGCCGGTCCCGCTGTCGAGCATCAGTGGACAAAGCGCGCCACCACATCGCGGTACGAGCGCGAGACTTTCACTTCCGAGCCCGAATCGAGCACGAGGAAGCATTCGCCATTGGTGTGCGGCCGCACCTGCCGCACGCGGTCGAGGTTGACGATCTTCGAGCGGTGCACGCGCTGGAACACGCGCGGATCGAGCCGGCGCTCGAGATCCTTCATCGTCTCACGCAGGATCAGCGAATTGTCGCCGGTGTAGATGCACATGTAGTCGCCCGCCGCCTCGATCCGTTCGATCGTGTCGACATCGACGCGGAAGATCTGGCCGCGATCCTTGATGTTGATGAGCTTCTCGAAGCGGCCGACCGCAGGCTCGTTGTCCTCGGGAATGCCATCCATCGCGTCGGGGGCGACTTCGGCGAGCACGGTCTTCAGCTTTTCGGCCTCTTCCAGCCCGCGCTTCTCGGCAAGCCGTGTGCGCGCGCGGTCGAGCGCGTCGGCAAGGCGGGCGGGCTCGACTGGCTTGAGCAGATAGTCGACCGCATTGGCTTCGAACGCGCGGATTGCGTGCTCGGAATAGGCGGTGACGAAAACGAATAACGGCGGGTCGATCTCGATCACGCCGCTCACCACGCTGAAGCCGTCGAAGCCGGGCATCTGGATGTCGCAGAAAACGAGATCGGGCTTTTCGGTCTTGATCTTGCGGATCGCCTCGCGCCCGTTGGAGCAGGTGTCGATCACCTCGACATCGGGGAAGGCTTCAAGCCGCAGCTGAAGGCCCTGAATGGCGAGCTTTTCGTCATCGACGAGGATCGTGCGAATGGTCATGCGCTACCTTTGCTGAGAGACGAACTGCTGGGCAGACACTCGACTGGAGGGCGCTTCCTCGCGCGCTTCGAAGGGTAGCTCGATCACCACCATGAAGCCTCCACCCGGCCGCTCGCCGATTTCGAACCGCTGGTTCTCGCCATAAGCCTGGGCCAGCCGGTCTCGAATGTTGGCGAGGCCGACCCCGGTGGAATCCTTGCGGGAACTGGTCACGCCGAACAATGTCGAAGGGTCGGTGCCCGGTTGCAACCCCGGCCCGGTGTCGGACACGGTGACCCGCAGCACCGGGCCGACGAGTTGCGCCGCAATGATGATCGTGGCCCCTTCCTCAAGCGGGCTGACGGCATACTTGATCGCGTTTTCGACGAGGGGCTGGAGCAGCAACGAGGGCATCAGCGCGGGGGAGGCCGCGTCGTCGATGCGAAACTCGGTCGCCAGCCGCTCCTCGAAGCGCATCCGCTCGATGTCGAGATAGAGCTTCAGCGTCTCGACTTCCTGCGCCACGGTGACGCGCCCGGTCGGCTCGTTGATCAGCGTGTAGCGCAGAAACGAGGACAGGCGGCTGAGCATCGCATTGGCGGGCTCGGTCTGCTTGAGCAGCACCAGCGTGGAAATCGAGTTCAGCGTGTTGAACAGGAAGTGCGGGTTGAGCTGGTAGCGCAGCATGGCGAGCTGCGCAGAAGTCGCCTGCGCTTCGAGGCGCATGAGCTGGTCGTTCTGTTCCTCTACCTGCACGTAGAAATTGATCGCGTAGTAGAGCGCCGACCACGCACCGAGCAGCGTGAGATCAAGGTAGAACACACCGAGGAACAGCTGCGCGAAGCCCGAGTTGCCCTCTGTGCGGTAGAGGCTGATGACCCAGCTATCGATGAAGGCATAGAAGCCGACCGCGACGGCCAGCACCACGGCGGTCACCCCCCAGGTAATCAGCGGCGCACGGTTGATCAGCGCGCGGTAGATCACCGAAAGGATGAGACTGATCGAGAAGCCGGTGATCGAGGCGATCAGCACGATGATCAGGAACGACCAAGGCTGCGCATTGGCGAGGCTGGACAGCGCACGCAGCAGCATCGCACCGCCCCAGCCGAGCATCTGCAGGCGCCAGAAGGCGCGGTTCTTGTTGCCGAAGAACGGCGTGGGGCGCAGCGGCAGCTTCATTGCCATGAAGGGTGTGTAACCCACAGTTTGGCCCAGCGCCACAGGTGGGCTTTGCGTGGCTGGGTAAAGCGGTTACTCTCCGGGCAAAAGGGAGAGAACCATGGATCATCACGGCGATTCCGGAGAGCGCGCGCAGTTCCATTCGATGGAAGAGGGCACGCAGGAAGATTGGGCCATCATCGCGCGCGATTATGTCGGCTTTGCCGCCGGCCTGCCGGACCGCGTGCTGGCCCACCTGAGGCTGCTCGACGGCGATTTTGGCGGCTTCCCGATCGACCGCCTGACCCACAGCCTGCAGACCGCCACCCGCGCCCACCGTGATGGCCGCCCTGAAAGCTATGTCGTGATGGCGCTGCTGCACGACATTGGCGATACGCTGGGTTCCTACAACCACCCCGAAATCGCCGCCGCGATCCTACAGCCCTTCGTGAGCGAGGAAGAGCACTGGATCTGCCGCAACCACGGCGCGTTCCAGGGCTATTACTACTTCCACTACCTCGGTATCGACCGCAACGTGCGCGAGAAGCACCGCGACAACCCGCACTTCGATGCCTGCGCCGAGTTCTGCGCGAAGTACGATCAGGCTGCGTTCGATCCCGCTTACGATACGCTGCCGCTCGATTTCTTCGAGCCGATGGTGCGCCGCGTGCTGGCCCGCCCGCGCAGCGAAACGTCGATTCTGGCGATGGAAACGACCGCCGCGAAAGCTGGCGTTCCGGCTTAAGGTTCTCGCCTGAAGCGAAGCGCCCAGTTCGTATCGGGCTGGGCGCGCATCGCTGCGATTTCAGCGGTCATTTCTGCCGCCCGGGTGCTCGCCTTGCCGTGGCTGGCGCCGGGGATGACCAGCAGGCCGCGCAGACCGATCAAACGGATCATGCGCAGCGCCGCCTCGGGCGGATAACCGGCATTGGCCATGATCCACACCGAAAGCCGGTCCGCCTCGCGCTCGGTACGGCGCACAGCCTCGGTGCTGCGTTTGCCGGAGCCGAGCAGGGTTTCGTGATCCAGCGCGGCGTGAGCGAGTTCATGCGCCAGCACGGCGGCGATCATCGCTTCGTCGCGGCCTATCCGATCGAGCGCCTCGCGGCCGATACGCACTTGGCTGCGGGTTGCACCGGCGTTGTCCTTCCCGTCATCGAGGATGAAGCGCACCCCGCACGAAGGCGCGGCGGTGATCGCGACCACGCTGCCGCCCTTCAGTGTCAGCGAAACCTTGCCATCGCGCGCCGCTGCCTGCTCCAGCCGCGATTGCAGCGCCCAGATGCGGTCCCAACTGCCCTTGCGCGGCGGTGGACCAACCGGCACGCCATCGACGGCGTTGACCACCGCATTGACGGCGAGCCCCGCCGCTTCGGCCGGGCTGCGTGCCGCGACCGCCGCCACGGCAATGTCGCCGGAAAGGCCATAGGCTTCGCGCGCCAGTGCTGGATCGGCGAAGGTCTGCATATCACCGAGCAGCAGGCCGATCCCCGGCGCTGCCCGCGCGCAAAACGGGGCATTGGCGTGGCTGAGCCGCCAGCCGATGGTCTGGACCAGCGCGTCGTCCCGCTGGAGGTCGTCGATGGGCTGCGCGGCGGAGGGGGATGCAAACGCCAGCGCCGCCGCCATGGCGACGAACACCAACCGCACGCGCATCAGCCCTTGCGGGCCGCGTCGACCGCCGCCTGCAGCGCCTCGCGGCCCACCGCGCCGGTCATCAGCTTGCCGCCCACGCTCCACGCCGGAGTGCCGTTGATGCCAAGCTGGCGCGCGAAGCCCAGGTTGCGCTCCAGTTCCTGATGCACGCCGGGCTGCTGAGCGAAGGCCGTGGCTGCATTGCTGTCCACGCCTGCCGCGTTGGCCGCAGCGGCGATGCTGGTGCTGCTCGGCCGTTCGCCGGAGAACATCGCCTTGTGGAACGCGGCATATTTGCCCTGTGCGGCGGCGGCGAGGCCCATGCGCGCGGCGGGTTCGCTTTCGGGGGCGATGATCGGCAGTTCGCGCACCACAACGCGCAGGTCGGGGTTGTCCTTCACCAGAGCTTCCACATCGGCCACGCTGCTGCGGCAATAGGTGCAGGAAAAGTCGGTGAACTCGACCAGTGTTACCTTACCCTGCGGATTGCCCAGAATAGCGCCGGGGAACGGCGTTTCGATCGCGCCGCGCACGGGCGCAAGCCGGGCCTCGGTTTCCCGATTTTGCAGCTTCTCCATCGCCTCGGGCAGCACCTCGGGATGTTCGAGGATGTAGCTGCGCACCAGCGCTTCGATCGCGCCGCGCTTGCGGGCATCGATCCCCGCATCGGCAAGCTGGCTTTCCAGCTTGGCATCCGTAGCGGCAGCCTGCTGCTCCTCGCCTTGCCCCGCACCTCCGCGGCCATGCATGGCCCACCAGCCGCCGGCAGCGCCAGCTGCGCCGATCACCAGCGCCAGAGCAAGAAACGGACTGAAACGCATTCATTCAACTCCTGACGGGCCGCGCGAACTCGCTACCGCGACTTGCGCATCCGCTCAATCATCGCGCGTGCCGACATTGCGATATCCTGCGCGCGCAGCCAATCGGCCGAGCCTTTGGGAAGGGCGGCTTCGGCGGCTTCGGCGCTGCGCAGCGCTTCGGGCAACTGCAATTCCCCCAGCTGCTGCTCCGCACTGGCGAGCCGCGCGCGGGGGATATCGCCCTGCGCTTCATAGACCACTCCGAGCTGATACCACGCGAAGGGATTGTCGCGGTCGCGCGCCACGGCGGTCTTGAGCACGCGCTCGGCTTCGGGGAAATTGGCCTTGTCCTCGGTCGCCAGCAGCGCATGGCCGAGCGTGGTCGCGATCAGCGGGGTATTGCGGGTAAGCTCGGTCGCGCGGCGCAGCGGGGCGAGGGCTTCGGCAGGCTTGCCCGATTCGAGCAGGACCTGCCCCTTGAGCTCCAGCGCATAGGGATCGTTCGGATCCATCTTGAGCAGGGCGTCGGTTTCGGCCAGCGCCTTGTCCATCAGCGCTTCCTTGTGGAACGCATAGGCGCGGGCGAGGTGTGCGGGCGCGTCCTGCATCCATTCGGGATAGGCGGCAAGCGTGGCCGATGGCTCTGCCAGATAGCCGACGAGCTTGGCCTTCACCCGCAGGAAGCGGGTCTGCAGCGCAGGGTCGACCGGCTTGTTCCATGCCGGATCCTGGGTGAACGCATCCTGCAAAGTGGTCAGGCGGTCTGCCGTGAGCGGGTGGGTCGAATAGAATTCGGCGTCGGCATCGCGCTTGAAGCCATAGCGGAACTCGAGGTTCTGCAGCTTCTTGAAGAAATCGACCGAACCCTTGCCCGAGATGCCGGCCTTCGACAGGAAGCCGACGCTGGCCGCGTCTGCCGAGGATTCCTGCGCGCGGCTGAAGGCAAGGTACTTGCCGAGCGCGGCCTGCTGCCCGGCCATGAGGATGCCGATGCCCGCATCGCCCGAACCTGCCGCCGCCGCCGCCGCGCCTAGCAGGAGGCTCAGGATGGTGATCCCGGTCGCGGGCTTGCCGCCTTCGTCGCCCCGGATCACGTGTCCGCCGGTGATGTGGCCCAATTCGTGCGCGAAGACGCCCTGAACTTCCTGCGCGTTGTCAGCAGCGCTGATCAGGCCTGAGTGGATATAGACCGCCTGCCCGCCTGCGACGAAGGCGTTGATCGAGGGATCATTGAGCAGGACGAGATCGATGGCGCGCGGATTGAACCCCGCCGCCGCCACGATGGGCGCGGCCATATCCTGAAAGAACGCTTCGGTTTCGGCATCGCGCAGCACCGATTGCGCGGCGGCAGGCGTCGGCGCGAGAAACAGCGCGATGCTTCCGGCAATTCCGGCTGCGATGGCCTGGCCGGTGCGGCGGAGAAGGGATCGGGTCACGATGGGCGCAGCTTATCCGCCGGTCGCCTGAACCGCTGGTGAAGCGGTGACCTTGGCAAGGAACGGAAGGACCGCATCGATCGCGCGGGGATCGTGGCTGAAGGGCCGCGCGAACAGCATGATAAGCCCCTCGTGCGTCACGCCATCGATGAGAACCGCCTGGGTGGGTGCTCCGGCGCGGGTCATCGTTCGGGCAAGCTCGACCGAATTGCGCGGCCGCACGCGGGTATCGGCGGTGCCGTGGACGAGGAGCAGCGGCGGTCCGCCCGCGCGGGCGTGGACCACGGGCTGCGTCTCTTCGGGGTTTGGTGCCTTGCCAAAGCTCAGCTTGGTCGCCTCGCTCTCGAACGGATAGAAATCATAGGGTCCGGAAAGGCCGACCACTCCCCGCAGTGCGTCCGCATCGAGGCTGCGCGCGGCAAGCCAGCGCTTGTCGAGGCCGAGCATGACCGCGTTGTAGGCCCCGGCCGAGTGGCCCATCAGTACGACGCGGCGGGGATCGCCGCCGAGCGGTCCGGCATGGTCCGCCACCCAGCGCAGCGCGGCGGCACCGTCTTCCAGCATCCCCGGGTACTGCGCCTTGGGGTAGAGCCGGTAGCCCGCCAGCACGACCGCATACCCTTGCGGCGCGAGCGCGCGGGCCATGAAGCGGTAGTCATGCGGATCGCCGGAACGCCAGCCGCCGCCGTGGATGAACACGATGATCGGCAGCGGCCCTTTCGCGGCATCGGCATCGGCGGGGAGAAACATCTCCAGCTTCTGCGCCGGATCGCTGCCATAGCGCACGGCGGCCACTTCGCGGATCGACCCGTCGCCGCCCCGCAGGATGCGGTCGGCACTGTCGAGCATCGCCACTGCTTCTGTCGCAAGCGCTTGCCGGTAAAGGAGAAATCCACCAACGCCAAGCAGGGCGAGGGTCGCAAGCGTCCACCCAAGCCAGCGGCGGCGCGGTTTGCGGGCAGGGGTCAAAGCGTCGGCCATGCGGCATGGCTAGACGGTTTTGCGAGAGTGGGGAAGCCGCCCTTCAGCCCAGCAAACGGCGCGCCGCACGCTCCAGCATCGTCTGGTCGTCGTCGATCTCGCCCAGCAGAACGGCAGGGCCACTCGCCAGTCGGCGCACCAGCACCAGAGCGAACTCCGCACCTTCCGGTTCCAGGGCATAGAGCGGCTTGTGATCGAGCGCGCGCAGGCCATCGACCATCGAGGTGCGCGGCTTGGGCGCGGTCTTGCCAGTCTCTTGGCGGCGCAGCTTGCGTTCAAGCGCGACGACGCCCTTGAGCCCGCCGGTGGCGGCGGCGAGATAGGCGCCCAGTTCGCCATAGCCCAGCCCAAGGCGCTGTGCGTGGGTCAGCGCGGTGGTGTATTCCGCGATACGCGTCTTGTCGTAGTCCGCGCCGAACACGAGCTTGACCAGCGGGGTCAGCGGCGCGCGGGCCTGCATCGTGAGGCCCGCATCGGCGATCATCTCGGCATAGTCCTCTGGCGCCTCCCCGGCGGCGAGAGCGAAGTCCCACGCCCGGCCGATTGCGGCATAGAGCGCGCCGCGGGTGCGGTCCTCGTTCGTGTGCGCAATGTGCGCCAGATCGCGCGCCGAAGCGAGCCAGTCGGCGAGGCAGGCCGGTTCCGGCTCATCGAGTACAAAAGCATCGCCGGGCAAGGTGTCGTCGCCGGTGATGATCTCGGCCCCGATCTCGGCCAGATCGAGCGGATGGCTGTCTGCATCCGGGCCATCCGCCCAGCCGCCGAGCGGCACGTCCGTGGTGCGGCGCGGGGCCAGCGTCGCGCTGCTCGGGCGCTGGTCAAGCGCCTGATCGACTTCGAGCAGCAGCGCATCGGTGGTGTGCTGGTCGGCGAGTTCCTTCCAGTTGATCACGCCGTAGAGGTAATCGATCGTGTCATTGTCGGTCGAGAACGGCAGGAGAATGCCGCGATAGAGGATCGTCCGGCCGCGCTGGTTGACGAATTCGGCTTCGAAACCGATCGGCGCCTGGTTGGCGATGATCTGGAGATAGTGGTCGGTAATGCGCGAAAGCAGCGAGCGGCCGGGAATGTCGCTCAGGCGGCGCAGCGGGCCACCCGCCTCGCACTCGTCCGCGAGCACCTGGCCGAGGAACGGGATGGCCGGATCTTCGATGCCGTTGTCGAAGTGCAGCAGCACCGAATGGTCGGCGAAATCGGGCATCTGCCCATCAAGCAGCGACTGGACGGGCGGAAACTGGCCCTGATCGAGCAGGCTCGCCCAGAAATTGTAGGCGCGCACCTGCATGCGGCGCTCGTCCTGTCCGATCGGCGGTGGCGGCGGCGAAGCGGCACCCTGCTCGTCAATCGATTCTTCGTATGCGGTGTAGTCGGCGGCATAGTCGAGGGGCTCCTGGCCCTCCGAACCATCCTTGGAAATGCCGCGATAGGTATCCATGAACCAGTCCCCGTGGTCGTCCGATGGGGCCCGTCATGGCGCAACATGGTAAAGATGTGTTTAAGTTGCGCCGCATGCCTGCGCGCAATCGTTCGAATGTGGAGTTACCGCGCCGCGATCGCTGCCGATTTGGCCAGCACCCGCACCGCCATGTCGCGGTGGAGCAGCTCGGCCATCTTGCCGCCGACCTTGAGTGCGCCCTTGCCGGCATTGGCGGGATCGGCAAACGCCGCGACGATGGCTTCGGCCTCCGCCACCTCAGCCTCGCCCGGCGCGAACACGCGGTTGGCGGTTTCGATCTGCGAGGGATGGATCAGGGTCTTGCCGTCGAGGCCAAGCTCGCGCGCCTGCAGGCATTCCGCATCGAGCCGCGCGGTATCATCGATCGCATTGCACACCCCGTCGAGCAGGACGAGCCCGTAGGCGCGCGCTGCCATCAGCGCTCCGACCATGACCGGCACGAACCCGGCCCGTCCGGTAACCTGTGCCATCCCGGTTTCCTTGGCGAGATCGTTCAGCCCGAGCACGAACCCTGCAAGCCGCGAAATGCGCGCCGATTGGGCAATCCGTTCCAGCGCCAGCACGGCCTGCGGCGTCTCGATCATCACCCACAGACGAACGGCGGGATCATAGCCCGCCCCGTCCATCGCCACGGAAAGCGCGACCACGTCGGATGCATCATCCACCTTGGGCGCGAGCAGGGCATCCAGCGGGCAATGGGCGAGCGCGGCGATATCGGCCTTGCCCCAGGGTGAGCCGAGCGGGTTGATCCGCGCGATCATCTGCCGGTGCCCGAAACCGCCAGCGGTCAATTCCTCGACCAGCGCCGCGCGGGCTTCGTCCTTCATCTCGGGCGCAACGGCGTCCTCAAGATCGAGCGCGACGGCATCGCACGGCAGCGCGCGCGCCTTGTCCACGGCGCGGCGGTTGCTGGCAGGCATATAGAGCAGCGAGCGCAGCGGCTGCGCTCCAATCAGGGCTTCAGGCACACACTTCTCCGACAAAGTATGAGGCTTGGCCGTGTGCCTTTCCTCATGCTGCGTTGCCGCGCAAGCAAATGTTACAGGATATAACGAACCTTGATCGCGGTCTTCAGCTGTACCGGTCCGACCTGGAACGAAGCGGCGCCGAAGCGCGGCGGGCCGAACTGCAGCGGCGCATCGCGCGAAAAGCCGAAGCCTTCGCGCGGCAGCATCATCATCTTGTCCATGCGGCCATTGCCGTTCTCGTCATGGAACAGCGCGATGGCATAGCGGCCCTGCGGCACGTCCCTGAACTGCACTGTCTCGCCGTTCGCCGCCGGCACGGTAAGATGCCGCGCATGGGGGTCCTTCTGGCAATCGGGGAAGGTCTTCGGGTTCGCCGTCATGCAGGCAAGGATCTGCCCGCGGTTGGAACGCAGTCCGTCGATCTGGACGAGGATCGAGCTTGGCGCCGCGGCGCTCGCCTGCGCCGGCATCTGCATGTGGATTTCCGGCAGCGGCATGGCTGCCATCGCGACCGGCGCCGTCAGCGCAGCCAAAGTGATCGCCAGCCCCTTCCGCATCATGGCGCGGACAGCCCCTTGTCGGTCCCGCAGACGTGATCCCAAAAACGGAAGTAGAGGCCATAATTGCATCGATAGAGCTCATGATGACGGTGATGGTGGCTGGCTGTTATCACCCAATGCCCTACGCTTGAATGAACGAGGGCCTTGGGAAACATTTCCCAACCCATGTGATTGGTCACGCCCATTATGGTCATCACCATCAGCACCAGGCCGAGCATGCTGGCGTGGATCGGAACCACGAAAACCAACGCGGGTATGAACAGGCCGACGATCGCGGCTTCCACAGGATGAAAGTTCATCGCTGCCCACGCCGTCGGCGGGCGGCTGGCGTGGTGGATGGCATGGACCGCGCGGAATACGCTGGGCCGGTGCATCAGGCGGTGCGTCCAATAGAACCACGTATCGTGGAGCGCGAGGTAGGCGAACAGCGAGAGCGGCAGCCACCACAGCGGGTAGTCGTTCACGTTCGTGTAGACCCGGGTCCAGCCATAGTGCTGCCAGCCCCACGCGATGATCCCCGCCGGCACGCCATAGATCGCGGCTGAGGCGAGGCTCCACGCAATCTCGCTGCGCATCTGGCGGGCAAGGCCGTCGTAATGGCCGGGGCGTACCAGTTTGGTCAGCCACGCGAACAACCCGCTCACCGCCAGATAACGCGCGGCGACGATCGCGGTCATGATCGCCGCGGTCAGCCACAGCTCGCTCATGCGCGGCGCGATCTGATGGGTTGCGGGGGGGAAGTCGCGGTCACGGTAGACCCTATGCCAAGCGAGCGTGCCTGTGGACAGACGGCCATTCGGTCAGTCCACAGGCGCGCGCTGGTCAGACGACGCGGCGGACCTTGTTGCGGTGCTGGCCGACACCGCCGCCACCATTGCCGCCGCCATTGGGGCGGAACCGGCGTTTTTCGCCCTCACGCTGGCCTTCGCGCGGTGCGTCGGTGCGCTCGGCGCGGACGGGATTGCCGACCGGGCCGCGTTCATTGGCGGGGCGCGCCGGATTGGCATCGCGCGGACGGCCATCGCGGCCCTGCGCGCGGCCACCGGGCGAACGGTCGTCGCGGCGACGTTCACCGCGTGGAGAGCCGCGATCGCCGAAGCGGCCGCGCTGATCGCGTTCGTCGCGGCGTGCGTCGCGCTCGGCTTCCTCGGGCTTGCGGCTGACGGCGGGAAGCTTCGCGGCCTCCGCCTGGAAACCTTCGGGCAGCGGCAGCGGGGTGAGCTTCACCTGCGTCAGCTTCTCGATGTCCTTGAGGTAGGGCTTCTCGTCCGGCGCGCAGAAGCTGATCGCTTCGCCATCAGCGCCGGCGCGCGCGGTGCGGCCGATGCGGTGGACATACTGCTCGGCCACGTTGGGCAGTTCGAAGTTGAACACGTGGCTCACCCCGCTCACGTCGATCCCGCGCGCGGCGATATCGGTGGCGACGAGGATCGGGCACGAGCCCTGACGGAACGCGTCCAGCGCGGCGGTGCGCTGCGCCTGGCTCTTGTTGCCGTGGATCGCGCGGGCGCTGATCGAGGCCGCCGAAAGGTGGCGAACAACGCGGTCCGCGCCGTGCTTGGTGCGTGTGAACACCAGCGCGCGATCAAGCTTCTTGTCTGCCAGCAGCGCGCGGATGCGCAGCGTGAGGAGCGCCTGCTTCTCGGCCTGATTGACGAAAGTGACGTACTGCTCGACGCGCTCGGCGGTCGTCGCCTGCGGGGTCACTTCCACGCGCACCGGATTGTTGATGAACTGCTTGCCGAGGTCCGCGATCGCCTTGGGCATGGTCGCCGAGAAGAACAGGCTCTGGCGCTGCTTGGGCAGCAGGTTGGCCACCCGGCGCAGCGCGTGGATGAAGCCGAGGTCCATCATCTGGTCGGCTTCGTCGAGCACGAAGATCTCGACCCGGCCCAGCGTCAGCGCGCGCTGGTCGATCAGGTCGAGCAGGCGGCCCGGCGTCGCGACGAGGATGTCGCAGCCAGGCACGAGGCGGCGGGCCTGCTTGCCCACCGGCACGCCGCCGAACACGCAGTCGACCGTCAGGCGCAGGTTCTTGGCATAAGCCGCGATGTTCTCGGCGATCTGCGCGGCAAGCTCGCGCGTCGGCGAAAGCACCAGCATCCGGCACGAGGCGGGCTTGCGCGGCTGCGGATTGGCCGCAAGGCGGTGGAGCGAGGGCAGGGCGAAGGCAGCGGTCTTGCCGGTGCCGGTCTGCGCGATACCAAGGAGGTCGCGGCCTTCGAGGAGCGCCGGGATGGACTGGCGCTGGATCGGCGTCGGGTCGGTGTAACCCTTCGTTTCAAGCGCGTGGAGAATCGGCTCGGCAAGGCCGAGATCGCGGAAATATGACATGAGAATCCAATCAATGAATGGCGCACGCAGCAACACGCAGCGCGCAGGCAGAAGGTCGACCATGCGACCCATGCGTGAAGGGGAAGCCAAGCGAAGCAGCTGTTAAGCCGGGGCGGGTTCACGCCCTGAACGGCGGACCTCACGCTTGCCCGAGCCTGCGGCGGAACGTCCGCTCGCCAGTCCTGCTGGAGCTGCGCATATATGCAATTGCGTGTGAAAGCAAGGAAATTACGCGCCAAGGTGCAGGCTTCCCAAATGCGGGCCTGTGGTTCTATCACCGACGGATGCAAAACCGACTTGCCTCAGCGCTCCTCGCCGCTTCGCTCCTGCTCCCCGTCAGCGCGTTTGCAGCGCCCGTTCTGACGGCCCCGGAAAAGCGCATGGTGGCCACTGTCGAGGCCAACGAGGAGCGCGATCTTGCGCTGCTTGAACGCCTCGTCAACCAGAACTCGGGCTCGCGCAATATCGCCGGCGTGAAGGCCGTGGCGGACATGGTTCGCCCTGAATTCGAGGCGCTGGGCTTCACCGTGAAGTGGTTGCCGATGGAGCAGACCGGGCGCGCCGGTCACCTCGTCGCGACCCACACGGGGAAGCCCCAGGCCAAACGCCTGCTGCTGATCGGCCACCTCGATACGGTGTTCGAAGCGGATTCGCCGTTTCAGACCTTCACTCGCAAGGGCCAGTTCGCCAGCGGCCCGGGCGTGGCTGACGACAAGGGCGGCGTGGTCGCCATGCTTGCCGCGCTGCGCGCCATGGCAGCCGCGGGCACGCTGAAGCAGGCCAACGTCGTCGCCTACCTCACCGGTGACGAAGAAGACGCCGGCGATCCGCAGTCCGCTGCGCGCGCCGATCTGATCGCGGAAGGCAGGAAGGCAGACATCGCTCTCGATTTCGAGGGCCTCGCCCGCGATGTGGGGCCGGATGGCAAGCTCATCGACATGGGCTCGATCGCCCGCCGCTCGGCCTACAGCTGGACGATCGAGGTTGCCGCGAAATCCGGCCATTCCAGCGGCGTGTTCGGCGCCGATGGCGATGGGGCGATCTATGCTCTTTCGCGCATGCTTGCGGCGATCCGCGCCGAAGTGCCCGAGCCCAATCTCACGCTGAACGTCGGCATGATCGCGGGCGGGGCAGAGGCCGTGCTCGCTGCCGATCAGGCCCACGTGAGCGCCACCGGCAAGACCAATATCATCCCCGCCAAGGCCATCGCGCGCGGTGACTTGCGCACGCTTTCGCCGGAACAGAACACCCGCGCGCAGGAGAAGATGGCCGCCATCGTCGCGCGCGCCTTCCCGGGCGCCGCGGGGAAGATCGTGTTCGAGGACGGCTATCCGCCGATGGCTCCCACCGATGCAAACCGCGCGCTGCTCGCCCGGCTCAATGAGGTGAACGCCGCGCTCGGCCTGCCCGCGATGCCCCCGCTCGATCCGCTCAAGCGCGGCGCGGGCGATATCAGTTTCGTCGCGGCGGATGTGCCCGGCCTCGTCGGCCTCGGGCCAGCGAGCAAGGGCGATCACACGCCGGATGAAACGGTCGACCTCGCCAGCCTCAACCTGCAGGCCAAGCGCGCCGCACTGCTGATGAGCCGGCTGGCTGCTGAAAAGCGATGAGCAGCGAACCGGCAAGCCCCTGCACCGGCACCTGCACGCTCGATCCGCTTACCCGCCTGTGCCGCGGCTGCGCGCGCACGATCGAGGAAATCATGGCCTGGCCCACGGCCACGGCGGCTCAGAAGCACGTCATCCTAGGCCGCCTCGAGCAGCAGAGTCAGAGCGTCAGCGTCAGGTCGAAATAGCCGTAGACGCTGTTGCCGCTGGCCGGGGCATTGGGCGCATCGCGCAGGAAGCCCTGCTTGAACAGCACCGCACCACCAGTTTCCGCCTGCAGGATATCCGGCACCAGCCAGCGCCGCAGCCGCGCCTCGGCCTGATGCCCTGCGAAGCGCCCTGAGGCACCCTTGGCATCGCGCACTCCTGTGGTGGCAAAGGCATCGCGCGGGTTTTCAAGCCACATCGCGCGGTAGGAAACCATCACGTCGGTGCGCTTGTCGGGCACTGCTTCCAGCCGCAGGCCGGGGGAAATGATATTGGCCCGCTGCAGGGCGCCATAAAGCGCGGTCGGCCCGAAATCGAAGCGCCGCGCGCCATAGAGCGTGTCAAACCGCCCATAGTGCCCGGCCCGGCCGCTGTCGCCGCTTGCCGCATCGAACAGCGCCGCCACGCGCGGCTTCCAGCCGCCCTTGATGGTGTATCCGGCCTCCGCGTGGAGGAACCATGCCGAAACATCGAGGTCGGTCACATCGGCCGCACCCGCGCTGCGCCGCGCGGTGCCAAACTGATATGCGCCTTCTGCATCGTGGTCCCACTTGCCCGCCCCCGGCCGTGCGAAGGCCCGCGCGCCCAGCGTCCACAAGCGGCGGTTGCGCGTTGGGCGGTTGTCACCGTCTTGCTCGGCAAGGCGGTAGCCGTATGTCTCGAGCACGCCGCCCAGCACATGCGGCAGCGTGGCATGCGCTCCGAAGAACTGGACGCGCGTGGTCTCGAGATCGAACTTGACCGCATTGTCCCTCAGGCTCGCCAGATCGTCCGGCCGGCGGATCTGCGGCATCGTCCAGAATGCCTGCAGCCGCGTGCCGCCATGGGTCGTCCATTCCAGATCGGCGCCGGTAAAGCCGTTGGTGGTCTGGCGGTAGCGGTTGCGCGCGACGAGGCGCCGCGAGCCGATATCCATGGTCTGGCGGCCGAGCGTCAGCAGGCCATGCCCGCCCTTCGCGCCCTTGCGCCAATCGCCCAGCTCGATCTTGGCATAGGCCTGCACCAGCTCGACCGTGTTGACCTCGGACGTCGTGATGGTGGAGGCCGGCCCCTCGCCATAGGCGCGCGCATCCCACAGTTCGCCGCCGAAGCGCACCGGGCCCGCATCGTATTCCACAGCCAGCGTCGTGCGCAGCGAGAACATCGCGTCGGCAGCGGCGGGGCTTGGGCGGAACTGCCCGTCGATCCCCTCTACCCGCGCCCGTACGGTTGCACTGATCGAAAGATCATCGGGCGCGCCAAGCGCCTCGGCCAGCGGTCCCGGCTTGGCCAGGGCTGGGGAGGCAAAGGGCAGCAAGGCGCAGGCCGCGCTGAGGGCAAAGGTCGCTCTTCGGGTCAAAAGTCGCTTCCACTGATCAGGATGCACCACCTCCCGCTGCCGGGTCGGATCACTGCTGCTATGCATTGCTGAATACAGCATTTGCGCAGGACGTCCAGTCATGTCAGGGGCAATGCGCCTTGCACAGTGGTCCGATGCAGACTAGAGGCCGCGCCGTCACTTGGGGAGTAGCCGCTGTGCGCGCCCGCGCGCAGCCCCCTGCCGGACTTGTCCGGCGCGTCAACATGCTTGGCCGAGAGGCCATGGCGCAGGCGGCAGGTCAGGAACGCACCCGTTCCGCCTGCCGGGCGAGACCAATGGCACCTGTTCTCCCCGTCCGGCCGGGCGGGGGAGATCGGTGCCGTTGTCTCGATTGTTCGCCCGGCCCCGGAACACGTCGATGCTCGAAGCCCTGTTTACCTCAACCGCGATCGTCGCCCTTGCCGAGATCGGCGACAAGACCCAGCTCCTCGCCATCGTGCTTGCCGCGCGCTTCAAACGTCCTTTGCCGATCATCGCGGGCATTCTCGTCGCGACCCTCGCCAATCACTTCCTCGCCGCGCTGGCGGGGTCGCTCGCGGCTGGCTGGTTCGATGGCCCCGCCTTCCGCTATGCCGTCGCCGTCGGCTTCCTCGCCATGGCGGCCTGGACCCTGGTGCCGGACAAGTTCGATGATGACGAAGCCCCTGCCGTCTCGCGCGGCGGCGCCTTCTTCACGACGCTTGTCGCCTTCTTCCTCGTCGAAATGGGCGACAAGACGCAGGTCGCCACCATCGCACTCGGCGCGCGTTTCCATGATGCGGTCTCGGTGACCATGGGCACCACGCTCGGCATGATGCTGGCGAACGTCCCGGCTGTCCTGCTCGGCGGTGAAATCGTGAAGCGCGTCCCGCTCGGCGTGGTGCGCGCCATCGCGGCCTTGTTTTTTGCAGTGCTTGGCCTCGTCCTGCTGCTCGCGACCGCCGGGGTGCTTTAAGCCTCTTCGCCCCACCCGGCGCACTGCGGATCGCCCGCCACCACCAGCCGCCGCAGCGCCGCGCGCGCGAGTCGCTCGGTTTCGGCCTTGCGGCGCGCCGGCGCGAGCGGCCGGCTGGGGGCAGGGCGCAGGATTTCCGCGTCATAGCCATCGGCCACGATCACCCCGCACAGGTCTGGCCGGAAGGCGGGCGTTTCAAGGCAGGCGCGGTCGAGATGCGGGGCAAGGCCCCAGTAGAACCGGTCGCAATATTCAAGGTAATCCGGCCATTTCGCATCGCCGAGCAGGTCGGCCCGCGCGACCTTGATCTCCACGATCACGATCCGGCCCTTGCCGTCGATGCCCATCAGGTCTGCCCGCCGGCCTGAACGCAGCGGCATTTCGGGCAGGCACCAGATGCCGCTGCGCGCAAACAGCCGCCCGATCCCGCGCGCGACCGCCAGTGCTTCCCGCTCGGCAGGTGCGGGCGCAGCAGCAGGGAGGGCCGAATCGAACATGGCCACAGTTTAAGAACAAAAATGGAACAATGGAAGCGCGATTGGCGCCTAGCGCTCGATCCCGAGCGACGGGATCAGCGCGAGCAGCCCCGCGCGCGCCGTCTGGAATTCCTGCCACAGCGCCAGCGCTGCGGCGCCTGCCGGCGTTCCGCTGCCATGCAAGGCCAGCAGCGCGGCAAGGCCGGGCTCGAGAATCGCAGCAAGATCGTCAACGCCCTGCTCGGCCAGCCGATGGCGCCAGCCGCCGGTATCGCGCATGATTGCCGGGAAGTTGCGGATCTCGGGCGAGCGATACTCGGGCGCAATTCCGGCCAGTTCACCGATCGCTTTCGCCGCTTCGTGCACCGCTGCCCATTTCACCGCCATCCGGCTCGCCGCAGGACGAACGCCCGCGCGATTCGCGTCGTGGGAGGGGGGACGAGAAGCCATCCCCGCGAGTATAGCCCAGCGCCGCCTACCAAATCGCTAAGCGACAAACCTCTGGCAAGCGGCGCGCGGCGCTGCTAGGCGGATGCTCCCACGCACCCGTAGCTCAGCTGGATAGAGCGCTGCCCTCCGAAGGCAGAGGCCACAGGTTCGAATCCTGTCGGGTGCACCATCTCTTTTCCAGCAATTCAGCCAAGCTGCATCACTTCGGCAGAAGTGGCGCGCGCTGATAGGTCGTGATCGCGCCGCTTTCGATGGTTACGGGGGAATGCGCGTCACGCGCCTCGTGCGCGCGCTTCCATACGCCGAAAATGCCCATGATGTGGGGCGGATCGCCGTGGATTTCGGTGAACCCGCCGTTCAGCGCGCGCGTGTCGAAATAGGCAGCGTTCACCTGATCGGCGTAGAGTTCGGTCGCAAGGGCATAGCCCATATCGAGCCAGCGCTGCCGCTCGGCAGCGAAGTCCGAGACGAGATAGGCCACATGGTGGAAGCCTTCCTCGCCGGCCTTGTACATGTCGCGGTAGATCGACGGTTTGTCGTCATGCTGCTCGATGAACTGGATCATCGTATCGCCGAGATAGCCGAAGGCGTAGGAGACATCGGCCTCGACCGCCGTGCCGCGATAGGTGAATTCGTCGCAGCGGTGGTGGCGCGCCATGAAGAACGGCCCCGCGCCGAAGGCCTTCGCCCATTTCTCCGCCGCCGCATCGATGCTCTGCACATAATAGGCCTGCTGGAACAGCGGGTAGGACCGGATCATGCGGGTCTCTCCTTCAAACCGGAAGCCTCGACGCTTTTGCAGCGTGCGGAAATCTTGCCGGTTGAGCGGAACCGAGTCACTTAGCGTTTGTCGTAAGGGGCGCCTATTCCCCGGCAATGCCGAGCGCCGCCTTCACGCTTCCCAGCGCATCGCGGTTGAGCGCCGCAGCGCGGTCCTCGCTGTCAGCTTCGGTATAGCAGCGCAGCTCGGGGGCGTTGCCCGATCCGCGCAAGTGGATGATCTCGCCGGTGCTGAAGGTGGCCCGCACCCCGTCGGTCGCGTCGATCAGGGCCGCCTCGCCCGCGAAGGCGCCGAACAGCCGGGTCTGCAGCGCCAGCTGCTCCTCGCGCGATCCTGCCTGCAACATGGTGAAGAGCCGCTGGCCGAGCGTTGGCGGAAATTCCTTCAGTCGGTCGCTGAAGGTGAAGCGCTGCGGCAGACTGGCCAACTGTTCGGAAACGCTGCCACCGGGCGCTGTCAGCACCAGCAGGATCGGCAGCACCGCGTCGCGCGTCTCCAGCGCGGCCGTTGTCGTGCCGTTGGCGCCAGTGATATCCGAACCGAGCAGGAAGCCGCCGTTCGCCTCGTATCCGCACACCACGTCGGACGGTGCGGCTTGTTCCTCGCGCATCGCGGCGATCACATAGGGTGAGCCGATCCGAGTGCGGCGGCAGCGGGGGAAGCGGCCCGAAAGCTCGAGCGCGGTATTGCTGCTCACCGGCGTCACGACCTTCGTCGCCCCCACGCGCGCTGCCGAAAGAATGCCAAGCACGTCGCCGCGCAGCCATGTTCCGTGCTCGTCAGCCAGCAAGGGACGATCGGAATCGCCATCGGTGGAAACGATCGCATCGAATGTTCCGCTGCTTGCCCAATCGCGCGCGAGCACCACATCCTCGTCGCGGATCGCTTCGGTATCGACCGGGATGAAGCTGTCCGAACGCCCGAGCAGCGCGATCTCCGCGCCGAGTTCGCGCACGATCCGGGCGAGGAGATCGCGGCCAACCGCCGAATGCTGGTAGATTCCGATGCGCTTGCCGCTGAGCGAACCCGCGCCGAAATGATCGATGTAGCGCTGGACATAGGCGGCCTCGACATCGGTGACCGGGGGCAGCGTTTCCGCCTCCGCCAGCATGCCGGCTGCCGTAAACGTGCCGTCCGGCGAGGTGACCGGCTGGGCGGCCATGCCCGCCTCGTCCGTCTTCAGCACCTCGCCGGAGGGGCGGTAGAACTTGATGCCGTTGCGGTCCGCAGGAATATGGCTGCCCGTCACCATCAGGCTGGGGATGCCCTCGGCAAAGCTGAACAGCGCCAGCGCCGGTGTCGGCACATAGCCGCAGAACACGGGCACGCCGCCCTGATCGCGCACCGCCCGCGCGCAGGCGGCGAGAATCCGCGGTGAGCTTGGGCGCAGATCTCCGGCCAGCGCGACCCGCCCACCGGCCGCGAATTCACCCAGCCCGGCAAGGTAGGAAAGGAAGCCCCGCGTATAGCCGTAGCAGACCCGGTCCGTCATCGCGGCGACGGTGCCGCGGGCGCCGCTCGTGCCGAAAGCGACACCGCTTTCGGCCATGAGGTCCTTCACCGTGATCTGCGCCATGCGAGTTTCTCGATCCCATTCCGTGCGCGACGCTCTTCGCGCGGCCTGCGGCAAGGTTCAAGGCCGAACGCATCCGATCCGCCGCCGCACCGGACCAACCGGCCCTTCCGACACCACCGTGCTTGCGCAGAAAGGCAGGAATGGTAGGTTTGTTCCAGCGGAGCAGCATGGTGGAGAGCGTGATGCGGCTGCAGCAGGCTGGCGCGCCAGTCGTGATCGGCCGCTCATTGGCGCTCGATCCGGCGGCGATGGACGAACTTTCTCGCGCGGGAGATCCCTTCGCCCTCGAAAAAGGTGATCTGCTGTTTCGGCAGGGCGGGCCCGCCGATGCCGCCTATCTGCTCACCGAGGGCGCGCTGCAGGTCGCGACGCGCATTCCCGGCGATGAACTGACGGCGATCAGCACGGTCATGCCCGGCGATGTGGTCGGGGAATTCGCCCTGCTTGATGATCGGCCCCGCTCGGCAAGCGTCCGCGCGGTCGAGCCCAGCGCTGGCCTGCGCATTCCGCGCGTCCGCATCCAGGCGCTGGTGGCCGATGGCTGGCCGCCCGCTCTTGCACTCTTCGCGGCGGTCTGCCGGCTCATGGCCGGCCGCATCCGCCAGGGCGTGGAGCGCATTGCCGATGCTGCGGATTTCGAACCCAGCGCGCTGCGCAGGTTCGGGGCAGGCCCTCCGCCGGGCGCGGTGGAGGCAGGCGACCTTGCCGCCTTGATTGCGGGGGTGCCGCGTCTTGCCGAATGGACGGCGCACGCTGGCGGGATCGCCGGCATCGCCGCGTGGCAGCACGTTGCCAAAGGCGGCGCGGTGCTCGTTCCGGGCGCAGCACCCGGCGCCATCCGGGTGGTGCTGCGCGGCGCCTTGCGCGCTGGAATCATGCGGGAAGGCGGGATCGAGCCGATCGCCATCCACGGCCCCGGCGAAATTGCCGGGCTGATTGCCGCGCTCGATGGGGCAGGCGAGCCGCTGGCCATCGAAGCGGCCGAGGAAACGCTCATGCTCGCCATCCCTGCCGCGCGATTGGCAGCGCTCGCCACCGATCCGGCCCCGCTGGCCCGCGCCCTGATGGCCGTCATCGGGCGGCAACTCGTGCTCGAACACGTTCGCGCCAATCGCCACCTCGGGCGCATCACCGCGCTCGAACGCTTCAACGCCGCCGGGGAGGCCAGCGCATGTGCCGCATCCTGAGCTACCTTGGCGAGCCGGTGCTACTCGACCATCTGCTGTATGCCCCCGATTCCTCGCTGCTCAACCAGACGATAAGCGCGCAGATGCTGGCCATGCTCAACCTCGCAGGCTTCGGGATGACCGCATGGGATCCCTCGAGCCACGAACCCGCAGCACCGTTCCGCTATCGCACGACGCAGGTTGCGCTGTTCGATCGCAATCTCAAGGCGCTCGCCAGCAAGCTCAGGGTGGCGGGGCTCCTCGCTCACATCCGCGGGGTGCCGTACAATTCCAGCGTGCAAATCAACGAGCAGAACGTGCACCCGTTCCGCTTCGAAGGAGTGCCGCTGGCCATGGCCCACAATGGCGATCTCGCCGGCTTCCGCGAGATGCGGTTTGAGCTGGCCAGCCATGTAAAGCCTGAATTCGCGCACCAGATCCAGGGGTCAACCGACAGCGAATGGATCTATGCACTCACGGTCTCGGCGCTGGAAGATCCCTACCGGGTGAACGAGCCCGAGGCGATCCTCGCGGCGATCCGCCATGCGCTCGCCCTGATCCGCGCCGCGCGAGAACGGCATGGCGTGACGCGCAGTTCCTCGGCCAACCTTATCTTCTGCGACGGGGTGAACCTCATCGCCGCGCGTTTTACCTTCGATTTTGGCCGGTTCGCGGCGGGGGCGCTGCAGGGCAGCACCAACTTCCTCAGCATGTGGTACACCTTCGGGCGCGATTACGGCCTGCACGATGACGAATGGAAACTGGTCGGCGGCGCGCAGGCGGCAGACAGCGTGATCGTCGCGTCCGAACCGCTCACCCGCGACTTCGCAACGTGGATCGAGGTACCCGAATACGCCGCGCTGGTGGTGCGCTCGGAGGGCACGCGCCGCCGGGTCGAAACCCACGCGCTCGAAGTCTAGAGCGGCTTGCCCATGCGGATGATGGGAACCACGACACCCTCGCGCGAGGTTGCCTCTACCGCTTCGATCTCCGTGTAACCGCACACCTCGTAGAGCGGCCTCCCGGCGAGCGTTGCCATCAGCTCCACCTTGTGAAAGCCGGCCGCGCGCGCGGCATCTTCGCACAGCGCCATGATCCGCTTGCCGATGCCGCGCCGGGCGTGGGCGGGATCGACATACATCGCTCGGATCTTGGCGGCATCCTTGGCCGGATCGAGCGGCAGCGGCTCGCGCGCGACGATGCTGTCGTCGCCGCCGAACAGCGTCGCCCGCCAGCTCCAACCCCCGCAACCGACCAGCGCGCCTTGATCCAGAATCATGAAGTAGGTGCGGTCCTTCACCAGCTGGGTGTCGAGCCCCATGATCTGGTGGCTGGCGGTCACCTGCTCCGGCGTGAGGAAGCCGCGCTGCAACTCTTCGATCGCGCGCGTCATCAGCGCGCGCAGGCGCGGTAGGTCTGCCTCCGTGGCCAGTGCGTGCGCGAACTCGCCCAACTCAGTACCCGGCGACGCTGCCCACCGGCAGGCGCGGATCGATCGCGCCATAGAGCCGGTCATGGCCTACGGGGGGCTTGCCCAGCGCAGGCCCACCGACGAGGATCGCGGCGATCTGGTTCCAGTAGTCCATCGCCGCCAGCTTGTGCCCCTTGGCCTCCAGCGCGGCGCGGGTTTCAGCGCTCAGCGCGTTGGGTTCCATGAAGATCACGTCGGGCAGCCACTGCGCATGAATGCGCGAGGCATCGGTCGCTTCGGTGATCGTCATGCCGTGGTCGATCGCGTTGAGCATGACCTGCAGCACCCCGGTCGGGATATGGCTGCCGCCGGGGGTGCCGACCACCATTGCCAGCTTGCCGTCCTTGGTCACGATCGTCGGCGTCATCGAGGAAAGCGGCCGCTTGCCCGGCGCGATGGCGTTGTTGGTGCCCTCGACAAGGCCGTACATGTTGGGCTCGCCGGGCTTGGACGAGAAATCGTCCATCTCGTCGTTGAGCAGGATGCCGGTGCCGTCTGCCGTCACCCGCGCGCCGAACCAGTCGTTGAGCGTGTAGGTGAGCGAGACGGCGTTGCCCGCCGCGTCGACGATCGAGAAATGCGTGGTGCTGGCGCCTTCGTGGCCCGTGCCCGGCACGCCGAGCGAGACGGACGGTGTGGCCTTGTCCGCGCTGATTCCGGTGCGCAGGCTGGCCGCATAATCGGGCGAGATCAGCTTTGCGACATCGGCCTTCACGAAGCCCGGATCGCCAAGGCTCACGTTGCGATCATGGAACGAGTGGCGCAGCGCTTCGGTGAGGTAGTGGATGTTCTGCGCCGAATGCCAGCCGAGTTCGCCCATCGGATAGGCGGAGAGGATGTTCAGCGTCTCGCACACCACCACGCCGCCCGAGCTCGGCGGCGGGGCGGAGATGATGTGATAGCCGCGGTAGTCGCATTCGAGCGGCGCGCGCTCGATGGCGCGATAGGCGGCAAAGTCGGCCTTGGTGAGGATGCCGCCATGCGCCTTGCTCGAGGCTGCGATCTTCTCGGCGATCTCGCCCTTGTAGAACGCGTCGGCGCCCTTGTCGGCGATCAGCTGGAGCATGCGGCCAAGATCGGCCTGCACGAAGCGGTGGCCCTTTTCCCAGGGCTTGCCGCCATCAAGGAAGATCGCCGCGCTGGCCGGGTCCTTGGCGAAATCCTCGGCCCCTTCGGCAAGAAACGTGGCATCGCCCTGATCCATCACGAAGCCATCGCGCGCGAGGCTGATGGCGGAGGCCATCAGGCGGGCGCGGGGCAGCGTGCCGAACTTCTCGCGCGCCAGTTCGAGGCCTGCGACAGTGCCCGGCACGCCGACCGCCTTGTGCCCGCGCGTCGAAAGCAGCGGGATCACCTTGCCGGCCTTGTCCTGATACATCGTCGGCGTCGCGGCGTCCGGCGCGGTCTCGCGGAAGTCGATGAAGCTGGTGCGGCCATCGGCAAAGCGAACCGTCATGAACCCGCCGCCGCCGATGTTGCCGGCCTCGGGGAACGTCACCGCCAGCGCATAGGCGACCGCGATCGCGGCATCGACGGCATTGCCGCCTTCCTTCAGCACCTCGACCCCGGCATCGCTTGCGAGCCGGTGCGCGGATACGACCATGCCGTGCTCGGCGCCCACCGGCACTTGCGATGCGGCCTGCAGGCTGGTGCTCGATACGAGGGAAAGCGCCGCAAGCGCGGCAATGGCTGTCGTACGCAAGGTCATGGGTGGTTTTTCCTCTCGGCCTTCCTCTGCCTCTGCAGCGCCCAAAAGAAAAGGGCGGGGAAGCCGAAACTTCCCCGCCCGATCCGTTTGGCCAAACCGGCCTATATCAATATTTGACGCGAGCCCGGACGTACCAGAAGCCGCCGTTGAAGCCGAACGGACCGCCGTTACGCGGATAGATCTGGCCGTCGCCGGTGCTGTTGGTCAGCGTGTAGATCGGATTCGAGGTCGAAGCCTTGATCCGGTCGGGCTTGGTGTTGAAGATGTTGTTGCCACCCACGGTCAGCGTGAAGTTGTCCATGAAGGTGTAGCTCACGTCCATGTCGGCCGTGACCTTGGCACCGAATTCCTGACCCGGATAGTCGGTGTCCGCGCGCCACTTGCCGAAGTAACGACCCGCAGCACCGATCGAGAAGTTGCCCAGCGTCCAGTTGCCCTGGAGGTTGAGGCGGTGCTTCGGCGCAAGGTTTTCGGCGTCGATGATCTGCGACGGGCCAATGGCGGCCGGATCGAACTTCGTCACCTTGTTCTTGTTGTAGTTGTAGGCCAGCGTCAGGTTCAGCTTGCCGCCAGCGAGATCCGTCCGGTAGCTGCCCACCACGTCGACGCCGCGGGTGCGGATGTCGAGCGAGTTGGTGAAGTACTGGACATTGCCGCCTACGCCAACCGAGGCGAGCTCGGGCAGCGCGGCGATGTCGGACGCGCCGACAACGAACGACTTCGAGATGAAGATGCGATCGGTGACCTTGATCTGGTAGGCGTCAACCGTCAGCGTCAGCGCGCTGGTCGGCTGGAACACGAAGCCGAAGCCGAAGTTGTTCGACTTTTCAGGCTTGAGCGCCTTCGAGCCGAAGTACTTCGCGACGTCGCTGGTCACCGGGAACGTGCCGACCTGCACCGAGTTACCGGCGAGGAAGTTGGTCGTCAGCACCGCGGTGTTGTTCTGGCCCGGGGTCGGGGCGTGGAAGCCCGAACCAACGGTGGCACGCAGCGCGAACTCGTCAGTCACGTGGTAGATGCCGTTGAACTTGTAAACGAAACGGCCACCGAACGAATCGTAGTGTTCGTAGCGACCGGCGGCACCGAGCGTGAGCTGCTTGGTGATGTCCGCTTCGGCGCCCACGTAGAAGCCGTAGCTCTTCTGGCGGCTGGTGCCTGCATACTTGGGCGAGGTGCCGCCGTAGCCGCTTGCCGCCGGATCGTAGGACGCGGTCTGCTCGATCTCCCCTTCGCCAACGATCGACGGGGCGTACACGCCCGGCGCGGTCTGGACATAGAGGTTATGCGCGATCGCGTAGGGGCCTGCACCGTAGGACTGGAAGTCGCCTTCGGTCGAGGTGTAGGTCTCGCGGCGGTATTCCGCGCCGCCCGAGAACGTGATCGGGCTGGCGAGGCCAGCGTCGACTGCGTAAGTCAGGTCGAGGTTGGCGTCGAATTCCTTCTGGATCAGCTTGCCGAACTCGAAGCTCGTCTGCGAATCCTTGCCGAACGACGGGCTGATCGAGTTGTACATCGACAGGTCGAGCGAGTTGCGGCTCAGCGAGGCCGAGATGTCCCAGGTGAACGAGCTGTCGGTCTTGCCCTTCCAGCCCACGGTACCATAGGCCTCGTCGGTCCTGCCGACGAAGATCGGCGTGAAGCCGCCCGGGTAGATCGAGGTCAGGTTGAAGACGTTGCCGTCCTTGACGTAGCCGCCAGCGGGGCAGGTCGGGTTACCAGCCGGGCACGGCGTGTTGTAGTAGGGAACCTGGAAGAAGTTGCGGCCACCGATGGTGCCGGTCTTCAGCTGGCCCGTGCCATCGTCGTATTCGAAGCTGCTCGAGCCCTGATACGATGAGCGGAAGTTGAAGCTCTGCTCGGCCTTGCTGTGCGCGAAGTTGCCGAAGCCGTAGACCTTGCTGTTGTCGGTCACGTCGTAGGCAGCGTTGACGACGGCCTTCCAGCCTTCGCTCGGCGAGTTGCCCCAGATCTGCGCGGGCAGCGGGTAGAACGGCAGCTTGTCGGCCAGATTCGGGTTTTCCGCGGCGAAGCGCGCGGCGATCGGGCGGGTCACACCGCGGCTGGTGCGGCCGTCGTTGTTGTATTCTGCCGAAACGTTGATGAAGCCGCGGTCCGACTTGAGGCCGGCGTTGCCTGCGATCTGGTAGCTGCGGCCGTCACCGGCATAGAACTGGCCGTAGCGACCGACGAGCTCGAAGCCGCCGTTGTCGCGCAAGCCGTAGTTCAGCACGCCCGCGATGGCGTCCGAACCGTACTGAGCGGTCGCGCCGTCGCGCAGCACTTCGAGGCCCTTGATCGCGATCGCGGGGATCGCCGAGATGTCGGGGCCCTGCGAACCGAACGAAAGGCCGGTGTCACCACCGTTGTAGACCTGCACGAGGGCCGAGCGGTTGTAGCGCTTGCCGTTGAGCATGACGAGCAGCTGGTCGCCCGGAAGGCCGCGCAGCGAAGGCGCGCGCACGAAGGTCGAGGCGTCCGAGATCGAGTTCTGGCCGACGAAGAACGACGGCACGAGGTTGCGGACCGAGTCCAGCAAGTTCGCGGTCGGCTGCGTCGTCAGGTCGGCAGCGCTGATCACGTCGATCGGCGAGGCCGAGTCAGCGACAGTGCGGTCGGTACGGCGGGTGCCGATGACCACGATGCTTTGCGCGGCGGCGGCGTCATCGGCCGGCGCGGCGGTTTCCTGCGCGAACGCCGCCTGCGGCGCAGCGACGCTACCAAAGGCAGCGGCCGAGGCCAGCAGTGCGCCACGCAGGGCGAGATTGGAGAACTTACGCACGATAGGGTACCCCCCTGAATTGAGCAGCCGGGCGCAATTCCCCCCCAGCTGCCTGCGGTTGCAGTGAGCCGGGGATATTCTCTCGATTGAAAGTGTAAACAGCTTTGCAGGGCATTCGGGGTGCTGCACGTGCGAAACCGGCTGCTGTGTGACATTTTTGCTATTGTCGGTGCGACACTGCCACAGACATTTTTGCTAGGATTTTCATCA
Organism: Novosphingobium sediminis; assembly: GCF_007991615.1. Classification (GTDB taxonomy): domain Bacteria; phylum Pseudomonadota; class Alphaproteobacteria; order Sphingomonadales; family Sphingomonadaceae; genus Novosphingobium; species Novosphingobium sediminis. The sequence continues at coordinate 132,718 of NZ_BJYR01000009.1, forward strand.
CTCTCGCAGGGCTTCCTGCGAGATGCGGATGAGCGGGCCGAGCACATAGTTGAGGATCGTCTGGCGGCCCGATCGGATCGCCACTTCGCCCGTCATGCCCGGGATCACCGGCATGCCTGCGCCAAAGCTGGCGCGGCCCGCATCGAGCCGCACGCGGTAGTAAAGCCCGCCGCGCGGGTCTTGTATCGCATCGGGTGAGACGTCGACCACTTTGGCCTCGAGCGAACCGTAGACGGTGGAATCGTAGGCCGAGATCTTGATCCGCGCGGGCAGGCTCGGCCAGATATTGCTGCGGTCCTTGGGCGCGATACGCGCCTCGATGATGACCTGGCTGGCGGCGGGGACGATCTCCGCCACCGGCTCGCCGCCGCGGATCACGCCGCCTGCGGTGCGCACGTTAAGCCGATTGATGACACCATCAACCGGCGCGCGGATTTCCTCACGCGCGACGCGGTCCTGCACTGCGCCGAACTGCTCGTCGGCCTTGGCGAGCTCGAGCCTGAGCTGCGCCGCCTGCGCGCGCATCTGCTCCATGTCGCTCGCCCAGATCTCCCCGCGCCGCGCGGCGGATTCGCCAAGGCCTGCGGAGGATTGCGGGATCTGGTTGGCCACGTCGGCAATGCGGGTGCGCAGCGAAAGGATGGCGGCGCGCTTGTCGAGCACGTCGCGCTCGGAAACCGCATCTTCGGCATAGGCCCGCTCAAGCTTGGAGAACTGCTCCAGCGCCAGCCGTTCTTCATTCCGCAGATTGGCAAGCCGTGCCTGCAGCGAACCGACCTCGGCCGATTTCGCCCGCGCCTGTTCGTTGATTACGCCCACCTGGCTCATCCGCTGCGCCCGGCGCGAGGCGAACAGGCCGGCCTCGCTTGCGGCGATGTCAGGGGCCTGCGCCGCAAGCTCGGCGGGGGGCACAAAGCTGCCCGCGCCGGTAATCTCGGCATCCAGCCGCGCGAGCACGATCCGCTTGGCGACCAGATCGGTGCGAGCGCTTTCGATGGCCGCCCCGGTCGAGGCATTGCTGATGCGCATCAGCACTTGTCCCTTGCGCACGCGCTGGCCTTCCTGAACGAGGATTTCCTTCACGATCCCGCCTTCAAGATGCTGGACGAGCTGGTTTTGGGTGGACGGCAGCACCCGGCCTGCGCCGCGCGTCACCTTGTCCACGGTGAACAGCGCCATCCACAGCACCACGAGGCCAAACGTGATCGCCAGCGCCTTCAGCAACCGCGAAGCCCCGGCAAAACCGATCCGCGCGCTCCACGGCAGCACCGCGCCGATCGGCTGGCTGATGAGCGCGAGCTTGCCGCCGAGCACCGCATCCGCTTCACCGGGGCGCAAGTCGTCGAACAGGCTCGCGCCGCCGAGCGAGGTAATCACGGACTGGCGAAGGCGCGCGAAGCGCATGGCAGAACCTCGGTCATAGAGAGAGTGTTGCCGGGGATTTACCAATCATTATCCTTGTTTCGGCTTGCCGCAGACCTACGCGCAGTCCCCTAGGCCCCGCTTCAGGCGGCGTTTTCCATAAACTGGCACTCCCGGCCCTGAAAGCAGGGTAACCGCCATGATCGAACCACCGTCCGCCCCGCCTGATGCGCACCGCTCAGGCCTCTTCGGCAGGATCTTCCGCAAGCCGTCGGCCCCGCCATCCGGCGTTCAGGGCCAGCCCATGGTCACGCCCCTGCCGATGCTCGCCGCACTCGAAGCGCTGGCGGCGGCGCGGGGGATTGAACGCAGTCAGGCCGCGCTCGGTGCAGCACTGCCGATGGCGCAGGAAGCCCTTGCCGCAAAGCTTGCGCCCCTCGCGCTCGCGCGGATCGGGATCGAGGCGCACTGGCGCCCGATTGGCCAGCACGCGCCGGAATCAGCGGATCTCCCGCTCGTGATGACCATGGCCAGCGGCGGCGCGGTGCTCGTCACCGGCCACGCCAGCGATCATGTCACCCTGCTGGATGCATCCGGTCAGCAGTCGGTGCCGTTTGCCGCCCTGCGCCCGCTGCTTTCCGGCGAGGCGCTGCACAGCGGTCCGGTCGATCCGGTGAACGGCGCCAGCGATGCGCATGAACGCGAACTTATCCGCCGCAACCCGGCGATGTGGCTGCTCGGCGCCTATCTCGCCGAGCGCCGGCCGCTGGGGCAGATGCTGCTGGCGAGCGCCCTGCTCAACCTCTGTGCGCTCGCCATCCCGCTCTACATGCGCGCGATCTACGACCGGGTTGTCCCCAATCTGGCGATCGAGAGCCTGTGGGCCCTGTCCATCGGCGTCATGCTGGTGCTGGTGTTCGAACTGCTGCTCAAGAAGATCAAGGCGCGCTTCGTTGAGGCGGTGGCGACCCGCGTGGGGCAGGCGGTGCAGCACCGCGCCGTCGTTGCCGTGCTGCGCGCCCGCGCGCCAACACTGGGCATGGGTTTCGGCGCCATGCTGACCGGCCTGCGCGATCTCGAAGCGCTTTCGCTGCTGGTGCCAAACGCCATCGCCACGCTCTGCGTCGATCTCCCCTTCGTCGTCCTGATGTTCACGCTGATTGCCGCAATTGGCGGGTTCACCGTGATCGGACCCGCGGCCGGTGCCTTGGGCCTCATTCTGTTCGGCATGGTCAGCAATTATGCGCTCAAGCTCGCCAGCCGCCGCGCGTCAAAGCTTGTGCAGGCCCGCAGCGACCTCACCGCCGAACTCACCAGCGGTTGGACCACGATCAAGGCCAACCATGCCGAGGGGCTGTTCGAAGGGCGCTGGGACGTGATTTCGGACCATCTTGCCATCGGCAACAAGCAGGTGCGGCACTGGTCTGAACTGCCGGCCTCGGCCTCCGGGCTGCTGGTCCAGCTGGTGACGGTCATGGTCGTCGTGATCGGCGTGCTCCAGATCAAGGCGGGCCTGATGACCACCGGCGCACTGATCGCCGTCGTGCTTCTGACGGGCCGCGCGATGGTGCCCGTGGCGGCCACGGTCAGCATGTTCGCGCGCGCCTACCAGAGCCTCGCGCAGTTTCAGGCGCTGGCCGGGCTGCTCCAGACCGAACCGGAGCGCGATGTGTCCGATCCCGCCGTGAGCCTTGCCCCGATGCGCGGCGCAGTGGCGGTTGCGGGCCTTGCGCACACGTTCGGCGGCAGCGGTTCGCCCAGCCTTACGGGCCTCACCTTCACCATCCGCGAAGGCGAACGCGTCGCGCTCATCGGCAAGTCGGGCTCGGGCAAGTCGACCCTGCTCCAGCTGCTCGCCGGGCTGATCCCCGCGCAGGAAGGGCTGATTACGCTCGATGGGCACGCGCTCGATCGGTTTGCCATCCCGCAGCTGCGCCGGAACGTGATCTACAGCGCGCAGGATGCGATGATCTTCGAGGGCACGGTTTGGCACAACATCCTGCTCGGCATGCCGGAACCCGAAGCTGCGGTGGTGGAGCGGGCGATCCGCTGCTCGGGGCTCGACGGCTTCGTGGCGCGGACCGCCGAAGGCTACATGCGGCAGGTCGGCCCGCGCGGCTCCGCGCTTTCGGGCGGGCAGCGCCAGGCCCTGCTGCTGGCGCGTGCGCTGGTGCGCGATCCCCGGGTCCTGTTGCTCGATGAACCCACCGCCTCGCTCGATGTTGCGAGCGAACAGGGCGTCATCGCCGGGCTGGCAGAAGCGGCGCGCGGCAAGACACTGATCGTCGCCACTCACCGCCTTGCCCTGCTCGAGATCGTCGACCGGGTGATCTGGCTGGAGGAAGGCCGCATCGTGGCAGACCGCCCCAAGGCCGAAGTGCTCGCCCAGCTTGGCGGCCAGAATGCGCAGGCCAATGGTAAACGGGCCCCTAGGGAAGCAGCCTGAGCAGCCTCGCCCGGACCCCTTAAACACAGTGCCTTATGGCCGGTTAAGCATGGCGCCGCGCCGTTTCGCGTCGCCACCTACAGGAGCGCGACGTGGCAGGGGCATCCGCCGACGGCGAAGTCAATCACTGGCCGGCTTTCGTGGACGTGCTCACCACCGTCATCATGGTGGTCACCTTCCTGCTCGTCATCATGAGTGCGGCGGTGATGCAGCTCTCGCAGCGCGTGATCGCCAATTTCAAGCAGCAGATGATCCATCAGGCTGAGCAGCAGCACAAGGCCGGCAAGGATGGCAGGCCCATCGCCTGCGCGCCCGGCGCCGCTCCGGTGCTTTTCCCGCGCGATGCCGATGCGGGCACTTCCGTTGCCGAACTCGGCGCCGTGCTGCGTTCCCCCTCCATGACCGACGGGGCCGAGCGCCTTTCCATCCGTACGCGCGAAACGCCCGATACGCTGAAGCTGCAGGTCAAGGCGCAGGAGCAGCCGGATGATGCCAGGGGCGTCGAGGTCAAGACCGCCGACACGCTGCTCAAGATCGCCTTCGCGCCCAATGCCGCGACTTATGACGAGGCCAATTCCGCGCGCGTCATCAGCTTCATCAAGGGCAAGGCGCGGCCCGGCACGAAGTACGAGATCTGGTCGTTCGCGCCGCAGACCCGCTCGGTCTCCGAAGCGCAGCGCATTGCGTTCTACCGCGCCGCGATGACCCGAAACCTGCTGCTGCGCGCCGGGCTCGCACCGACTGACCTCACCACCCAGATCCGCGTCACCGATGCGGCTGCGCCCGATGGGCACATGGTGCGCGTGGTGATCAAGCCGTGAACGCCGCCGCCCCCCATTCCAGAAAAGGCTCTGCCGCCGGATCCTCCGCCATGGAAAAGAAGCTCCGCGCCGAACTCCTCAAGATGGCCGTCATCATGGCGGTCCTCGTCGGGCTCGGCATCTATGCCCACGAATTCGTGATCGACGGCATCAAGGCCAAGATGGCGCTCAACCTGTCGATCTTCGCTGTCTTCGGGGTCGCGGCGGGCATTGCCTTCCGCAACGTCCTCTCGCTGCGCAACGAAGTCGTCGCGCTCCACGCGCTCCAGGTCGATTACGGCGAGCGCGCCAAGCGCCCGCGCGATCCCTATGCGAAGCCCGCCATCGTGTTCCGCGAACCCGAACTGCTCGGCCAGGGCTACCGCCTGATCGCCGAGGAACTGGGCAAGCAGGACCACCTCGAGATCGGCGCGGACACCGTCCAGACGCTGCTCCACGATGTCGATCAGCGCATCAATGATCGCAAGTCGACCATTCTCTACTTCTCCGGCCTGATGGTCTTCCTTGGCCTGCTCGGCGCGTTCATGGGCCTGATGAAGACAGTCCATTCGGTGTCCGACCTGATCGGCGCGATGGACCTGTCGGGCGCTGCCGGCGCCGACAGCTTCGGCAAGATGATCGAGGGCATGAAGGCCCCGCTCAACGGCATGTCGGTGGGTTTCAGCTCGTCGCTGTTCGGCCTGATGACCTCGATGGTCCTCGGCGCGCTCGAACGTTGCATGACGAGCGCGATGAAGACCCTGCGAGGCGAGTTCGAGCATTGGCTTTCCAATCTCGCCCAGCTCGAAGCCGGGCAGGGCGAGGCGGCCACCAGCCCCTCGCGCGATTTCGGCTCGGTCCGCCGAGCGATCGAGGCAGGGGCGGCGGAACTTGCCGAACTGCGTGCCGCGATCATCGGGCTTGCCCGCGATGCCGGATCGACGAGGCAGGAAATCGCCGGGCTCACCGCTGCGGTCGGCACGCTGGGCGATGTCGTCGCCGGGCTCTCCGATCCGCGCCAGTTGCTGCGCCCTGTGTCCGACGCGGTGGCGGAACTGGCGCACAACCAGTCCGACATGCTCGCCCAGCTGCGCGCGCTCCATGAGGATGCCGCGGCCGACCGCGCGCATATCCGCGCCACGCTCGCCGCGCTCGGCGTGCTGGCAGAGCGGTCTGCCGCGCTCGATGGCGACGAGATCCACCGCCAGCTCGATAGCCTCATCACGCTGGCGGGCGAAGCGCAGCATATGCCGCATGGCTCTGCCGCACCGCGCGAGATCGCGCCGCTGCCGTCATCCGCTTGGGATCGTTTCGCGGCATGGTTTGGCCGTTCTCCGCGCACCGCAGCGCGGCGTCAGCTCGTCGAGGCGCGGCGCCTGCGCCATGAGATGCAGGGCAGCCTTGCCGCCAACCGGCGCGCCATGCGCGAGATGGCCGGCCGGCTCGACCGGCGGCTGGAGCGCCTCGCCACTGCGTCCGCGCACCACCGCGATGCGATTGCCCGGCTGGACTTGCGCAGCGCCGAGCACCGCGCCGCGTTCGAGACTTTCGCCGCGGCCATGGCTGCCTCGCCGGATACCGGTTCCATCCAGCTCGGCGATGCGCGCACCGAAATGGAGCGCCTGCGCCGCCGCCTCGACATGCGCTTCGAGGAGCCGGTGGCGCAACCGCCAGAGGGCAATGAAGCCACTCCCACCACCCAGCGCGGAGCGATGTGATGCCGCTGAAGTTCCACCCGTTCGGCCGCCGCCCCGTCTTCTCGCGCGCCGACGTGCGCCACGATTGCCGGATCGACGGCGAGATCGTGCTGACCGAGAAGATGGTGAGCTACGAGGGCCGCCTCATCAACCTTTCGCGCGGCGGCGCGATGTTCCGCCCGCGCCTTGCTTACCTGATGAACCGCCGAGGAGATGCGGTGCAGGTACAGGCCGCCGGCCTCGCCCTCGTCGGCGAGATCGTCGCAACCACCCCTCTCGGCTTCGGCATCTGCTTCGAGACGCTGCTTGGCGAGAGCGAAATGGACCACCTGCTGGCCCATCGCAGGGTGGAGTCTGACGCCGCCTGAGGGGCGCGCAAGGGCGATCCCCTAGGGCCTGCTTGCACCGCAATTAACTACGATGGTCGCAGACCGGGACAGGATCGGAAAGATCGAGAAGGAAGCCGAGGTGCTGCACTCCCTTGCCAGACTGCCGCTGACGGCGCTCGCCGCAGGCGCGGCGCTTGCGGGGGTCACGGCGCGCGCTGCCGAGCCTGCCCCTGCCGCCACTCCGGCGTCCCCGCCGCAGCTGGCCTATGTTCTCGAAGGGCTGGACGGTCCCGATCTGGTCACCGCATCCGGAGCGGGCATGGGCCATGGCGCGGCCATGCCGCCCGCCTCTGTGCTGCCGCCACCACCCGCACCGCTCCCTCAAACGCTGATCCGGCTCGCTTCGGCTGGCCCGCTTTTCCCCGTTCCCTTCGCGCCGGCCATCCTCACCGACGTCGTCCCGCCGCTCCCGCTTCCAGAGCTCGCCGCCGCGCCCGCACCGGTTCCGGCTCAAGGGCCGATGCCCGATGGTTCGGCGCTCGCGGCCAGCGTCACCGCGGATGGCGAGCTTCCCCCGCTCGATCCGGCGCAGCCCGCCGTGGCCGAAGCGCGGCCACGGCGGGCTGTCCTCTCGCTGCTCGATGCGCCTCCGCCCGTTCCGGCAGAGCCCGATGCACCTGATCCCGGCCCAGATCCCGGCCCAGATCCCGGCCCAACCTCTCCGCCCCCGACCGGGACGGCAGGAACCGAATCCCTCACCGATGCCATCATCGCCTCGCTCAAGGGCAATCCGGAGATCCAGATCTCGCTCGCCCAGCAGGACGATGCCCGTTACGCAGTGAACGAGGCCCGCGCCGCCTACCTGCCGCGCGTCGATGTGACCGGCGCGTGGGGCCGCGAGTTCGCGCGCAGCATTCCGCAGGCGCCCACCCAGCGCTTCCGCAGCGAAGCGACCATCGCGCTCAACCAGAACCTGTGGGACTTCGGCGTCACTATCAACGATATCAAGCGCGCCCGCGCCAGCTACCGTTCCGCGCAATGGGGCACGCGTGAGCGGATCGAGGCGATCTCCTACGATATCGCCAATGCCTACCTCGGCGTCCTGCTCCAGCAGAGCCTCGTTGCACTGGCCGATGGCGAAATCGCCTCGGTGCAGAAGATCCTGCGCATCGTCACCGTGCAGAAGGATCTCGGCCTCACCACCGCCGCCGATGTCGAGCGTGCGCGGACCCGGCTCGACAATGTCCGCTCGCAGCTGCTCGATCGGCAGAGCGCGCTCGAGCAGGCACGCAATGCCTACAAGCGCCTTACGGACCACATGCCCCTCCGCGCGGCGGAGGTGCCCGCCGCCGGCGCTGCGCTTCCCGAAAGCGCTGATGTCGCGGTCGATCTGATCGACACACGCAGCCCGCGCCTCGCGCAGGCCGTCGAAGACCGCCGCTCGCTCGACAAGCAGTACGATAGCCAGGCCGATACCGCGCTGCCGCGCCTTGGCCTCACCATCGCCAGCGATTACCGGCAGGACGTGCTCGGCTCGACTGGCCGCGCCGTCGATGCCCGCGCGATGGTGACGTTCTCCTACCGGCTCTACAACGGCGGCGCGGCCACCGCGACCAAGCGCCGCATTGCCGCGCGTCTGCGCCAGGCCGATTACGAGCTCGACCGCCGCCGCCGCGAGGTGGAGCAGGACATCCGCATCGATTACGCCAGCCTCGGCGCCGCGCGCGAGAAGATCGCCACGATTGAGGCGGAAATCGCCTCGGCCGAGAAAGTCGCCGATCTCTACAAGCAGCAGTTCCGCGGCGGGCGGCGCACCGTGTTCGATCTGCTCGACGCCGAACAGCTGCTGTTCGCCGCCAAGGCCAAGCAGACCGCCAACCAGATCGCCCTGCGCGCCGCCGAGTACCGCGTGCTCCAGAAGCTCGGCGGACTGTTCGATCTCGTCAGCGGCGGCCAGCCGCTCCCCGATCTCGTCCAGCCCGCCCCCGGCAGCGAGGACTGAGCAGGCCCTCTCCGCCGCATACGTGAAGTACCGGAGCGCGCTCTGGCCCAAGCCCTAAGCACGCGGGCGCTAGAATCGCCGCCCATCCACTGAGGTCTTATGGTCAAGATCGTTCGCGCCAAATCGGGTTCCACCGGCCAGCCACTCGGCGGCAAGGGCCCGCCTCATCTCGCGCCCGAAGCGGAAGGCGCGCAGGCCGCGGTTGCGAAGCAGGACCTGGGCGCGGCCAAGGTCGTCCAGCTCGATGCGGACGACAAGGCCCGGCTCGGTGTCAAATACGCCCCGTTCAAGGTCGAGATTGCCGATGTCGACGTCGTGCTCGTGTTTACGGACGGCACGCGCATCATCATCCCGGGCATGGCGCTGGCCGCATTTTCAGGCCGCAAGCCGATCATCGTGTTCGCCGACAAGGAATTTTCGGCGGACGAGACGGTCGGCATGGTGGGCGAGATCAATCCGCAGAACCCCAACCTCGAGCTTCACCTCAGCAGCGCGGATGCGACCAAGCCGACCGAGGCCAAGCAGCCTGCCGGCGCCGTCCAGCCCGAGGATTCCGCGCAGGCACAGGCTGATGCCGCCGCCAAGCAGGAAAAGCAGCACAAGTCCGACATGACCGGCAAGGCGCTGACCGAGAAGATCAGCGATTCCCCGCCGCAAACCGCAACGTCGCCGGGCGTGCAGTCTCCCCGTTCCGCGACGCCCGCACCGGAAGATGCGCTGGGCCCTGCCGGTATCGGCAAGCTCGTCCCCAAGCTCACCTTCACGCTCTACAACTCGGAAGGCGTGACCCGCAGCACCGAGAACGGCGAGACGGTCATCAAGGGTGATACCGGTGGCCCCGGCTCGGCCAAGGATGCCGCTTTCGCCGCTCAGTCCGCGCCCGAAAGCATCGAGGGCACCGCGGGCAGCGACGTGCTCTATGCCGATGACCCCACCCATGCGCCGCAAGGAAGCAGCCTGCGCGTGCTGCATGTGGTCGCCGAAGTGCCGGCCAAGGGCCTCCAGCTGCTGCAAGTGCTGATCCCCTCGCTCCCGCCGGGCTACGGCATCGTCAACGGCACGCTGACCGACAAGGGCTGGCTCGTCACGATCGATCAGGGCAAGATCGAGAAGCTGACGACGACCACCGACCCGGCAACCGGCAAGACCGTGCCGATCCCCGCCAGCCAGTCGCACTTCGCGTTCGATGTGCAGCTCACCTACAAGCTGCCATCGACCATCGCCGAAGCCGCCGCCAATGGCTTCAAGGACGAGTTCTATTTCCCGGTGCTGCTCGGCCTCTCGGCAGACGGCAAGACATCCTCCTATTCGGTCTCGGTCTCGACGCATTTCGGCATCAAGGACGTTGTCGATCAGGCCGGGATGACCGTGAAGGATCCCGTCACCGGTGAGCCGATTTACGTCCTCTTCGCCAATCCGCCCGGCACCAATATCAATGCGGGCGCGGGTGACGACCACGTTGGTGCGGGCGCGGGCGCGGACAAGATCGATGGCGGCACCGGCTTCGATGTGGCCGACTATCATCTCTCCGGCGAAGGCGTGGATGCCAACCTTGCCACCGGCAAGGGCAAGGGCGGCGCGGCGGAAGGCGACACTTACGTCAACGTCGAGGGCCTGGTCGGCTCTAACTTCAACGACCGCCTTACCGGCGATGCGGGCGACAACACGCTGATCGGCGGCAAGGGTGCCGACGTGCTCGATGGCGGCGCGGGCACGGATACGGCGGACTACAGCGGGGCATTCGATGGCGCGCCTGCGGGTGCGAAGGGTGTCGAGGTGTTCTTCGACGGCACCCCTTCGCGCGGCGGAGAGGCGGAAGGCGACACGCTGTTCAGCATCGAACACCTGATCGCCACGGGCCGCAACGACATCATCCACGGCGGCGCAGCCGACGAATGGACCGAAGGCGGCGCGGGCGACGACGTGATGACCGGCAGCGCCGGAGCGGACCGCTTCGACGGCGGCGCCGGCGTGGATACGCTCGACTACAGCGGCTCGGCCACCGGCGTCGATGCGCGGCTCGATGGCACGGCGGGCAAGGGCGGCGATGCCGAGGGCGATACCGCCTTCGGGGTCGAGAACATCACTGGCTCGGCCTTCGACGATGTGCTCACCGGCGATGCCGGAGACAACGTGTTGACCGGCGGCGCGGGCGCGGACCGGATCGATGGTGCGGGCGGGATCGATACGGTCGATTTCAGCACCAGCGCCGTTGCCGTCGAAGTCTATCTCGATGGCCGCGCCAGCCACGGCGGGGATGCCGAGGGCGATACTTACGCGAATATCGAAGTGCTCAAGGGCAGCGCCTTCGATGACCACCTTGTCGGCGGGAAGGGTGATGAAACGCTTCAGGGAGGCGCGGGCGACGACGTGATCGAAGGCGGCTTCGGTTCCGATCTGCTCGATGGCGGCGCCGGCTTCGACATTGCGAGCTATGCCGGTTCCAGCGCCGGGGTGCGGGTCGCGCTCGATGGCGCGCTGCGCGATGGCGGCGATGCGGTGGGGGACCGCTTCATCAGCATCGAGGGCCTCGAAGGCTCGGCCTTTGCCGACACGCTGCTGGGTTCTGCGGGCAGCGATCTGCTGCGCGGCCTTGGCGGGGACGATATCCTCGCTGGCCTCGGCGGAGCCGATACCATCGATGGCAGCGACGGGTTCGACACCGCCGACTACAGCGCCTCGCGCTTCGGCGTCACGGTGCGGCTCGATGGCATGCTCTCCGAAGGCGGCGATGCCGAGGGTGACCGGCTCACCAATATCGAGAAAGTCGTCGGCAGCGCGCGTGACGATACCCTGATCGGTGCGGGCGGAGACGACACGCTCGTCGGCGGCGACGGCAACGATACGCTTTCCGGCGGCGCCGGGGCAGATACGCTGCTCGGCGGCACCGGCTATGATACGGCTGATTATTCCGGCTCCGGCGCAGGCATTTCGGTCGCGCTCGATGGCACTGCGGGCGTCGGCGGCGATGCCGCTGGCGATGTGCTGCGCGGGATCGAGGCGCTCACCGGCTCCGCTTTCGCCGACCGACTCGGCGGTGACGCGGGTGACAACACGCTCTCGGGCAAGGGCGGCGATGATACGCTGACCGGCGATTTGGGCGCGGATACCCTGATTGGCGGCGATGGCTTCGATACGGCCGACTACTCCGCTGCCGGCGGCGCGGTCACCGTGCGGCTCGATGGCAATGCCTCCTCCGGCGATATCGCCGAGGGCGACCGGCTTTCCGGCATCGAGCGCCTTGTCGGCGGCGCTTATGCCGATACCCTGATCGGCGATAGCGGCGACAACGCGCTCGAAGGCGGCGCGGGCGATGATACCCTGCGCGGCGGTCTCGGTGCCGATAGGCTCGCCGGTGGCAGCGGGCAGGACACCGCCGACTACAGCGATTCAAACACCGCCGTTCAGGTCAACCTCGCCGCGAATACCGGGCTTGGCGGCAGCGCTGCGGGCGATAGCTTCAGCAGTATCGAGAACGTCTCGGGCTCGGCCTATGCTGATCGCCTCATCGGCGATGCCGGGGCCAACCGCCTCTCCGGCGGCGCGAGCGATGATCTGCTGGCGGGCGGCGGCGGGGCAGACCTGCTCCAGGGCGGCGAAGGCTTCGATACGGCGGACTACGGCGCCTCGGGCGAAGCGGTTACCGTTGCGCTCGATGGATCGGCGGGCAGCGGCGGCGATGCGGCGGGCGATCAGCTTGAAGGCATCGAAGCGCTCACCGGTTCGGCCTTTGCCGATCGCCTTTCCGGCAATGACAGCGCCAATACGCTGAACGGCGGCGCGGGCGACGATGTGCTCGCCGGCCTTGGCGGGGCTGATCGGCTGATCGGGGGCGACGGCTTCGACACCGCCGACTACAGCGCCAGCGCTACCGGCGTGGCCGTCGGCAATGATGGCTCGGTCGGCCTTGGCGGCGATGCGCAGGGCGATACGCTGACCGGTATCGAGCGCGTGCTCGGCTCCAGCTTCGATGATCGCCTCACTGGCGGCGCGGGGGTCGATACGCTCGATGGCGGCGCGGGCAACGACCGGCTCGATGGCGGTTCGGGGGCAGATACGCTGATCGGTGGGCTCGGCATCGATATCGTCGATTATGGCCGCTCCGAAGCCGGGGTGAACGCCGGTCTCGATGGCGGCGCCAATTCCGGCGGCGATGCCGGGGGCGACCAGTTCAGCGGGGTCGAAGGCATTTCAGGCTCCGCGTTCGGCGATATCCTGCGCGGCTCTGGCGATGCCGATGTGCTGCTCGGCCAGGGCGGCAACGACACGATCTACGGCAGCGCCGGGGCCGATATTCTCGATGGCGGCGCCGGTGCGGACGTCGCCGACTACAGCGCCAGCAGCGCCGGCGTGCGCGTCGATCTCGCGCTTGGTAGCGCCAGCGGCGGCGATGCGGATGGCGATACGCTCACCGGGATCGAAGGGGTCATAGGCACGGCCTTCGCCGATACGCTCGATGGCTCGGCCGGCAATGACACCCTCATCGGCGGCACGGGGGATGATGTGATCGAAGGCCGCGGCGGTGCCGATATGCTCGATGGCGGCGCGGGTTTCGATACCGCGAGCTACGAGGACAGCCGCAGCAGGATTTCGCTCACACTCGATGGTTCGGCGGGCCAGGGCGGCGATGCCGAAGGCGATTCCGTCACCGGCTTCGAGCGCATCCTCGGCTCGGCCTACGACGATACGATCACCGGCGTCGGCGCGGCGGAAACGCTTGAAGGCGGCGGCGGGGACGACCGCCTTTTCGGCGCGGGCGGCGATGACACGCTGCGCGGCGATGCGGGCGACGACATGCTGAATGGCGGCGCCGGGGCCGATGTGCTCGAAGGCGGAGCCGGGTTCGATACAGCCGACTACAGCGCCTCTTCCGCCGCGGTCACCGTCAATCTCGGATCAGGCACGGGCGCGGGCGGCGATGCCGAAGGCGACCAGCTCTCCGGCATCGAAAGCGTGCAGGGTTCCGCCTTCGATGACCAGCTCACCGGCACCGCCTCCGCCGACCGCCTGATCGGCGGCGATGGCAACGATATGCTGAGCGGCGCGGCGGGGGACGATACCCTGCTCGGCGGTGCAGGCGATGATGTGATAGACGGCGGCACTGGCGCCGATGTGATCGACGGCGGAGGGGGCTACGACCGCGCGGACTACAGCCTCTCCGGCTCGGGCGTCAGCGTCTATCTCGATGGCACCACCGGCTTTGGCGGCACCGCCACCGGCGATACGCTGGCCGGGATCGAGGAAGTCATCGGCAGCGGCTATGACGACCGGCTCACCGGCGCGGGTGCGGACGAGACGCTGCGCGGCGGTGGCGGCAACGATGTGCTCACCGGGCGCGGCGGGGCAGACGTGCTTGATGGCGGCGCGGGCATCGATACCGCAGATTACAGCACCTCGGCCTTGGGTGTGGCGGTCGATCTCGCTGCCGGCACCGGCACGGGCGGCGATGCGGAGGGTGATACCCTCATTTCCATCGAACACCTGATCGGCTCGTCCGGCGCGGACCGGCTCTATGGCGCGGCGAGCGATGACACCATCGAAGGCGGCGCGGGCGACGATCTGCTCGCGGGCCGCGACGGAGCGGACATTCTGCTCGGCGGCGCGGGGAACGATATCATCGATGGCGGCGCTGGCGCGGACACCCTCGAAGGCGGGGCCGGGTTCGATACGGTCGACTATTCCGGCTCGAGCGAAGGCATTGTCGCGGGCCTCGGCGGCAGCATCGGCATAGGCGGCGATGCGGCAGGCGATACGCTCACCGGGATCGAACGCCTCGTCGGTTCGGCGTTCGACGACCGCCTGCTCGGCAGCATCAACGACGATACGCTCGAAGGCGGCGCGGGCAGTGACACGCTCATCGGCGGTGAGGGCAACGACACTCTGCGCGGCGGCGCGGGTGACGACATACTCGATGGCGGCGCCGGTGCGGACCGGATCGAGGGCGGCGACGGGATCGACACCGTCGACTACGGCACCTCGGCGCAAGCCGTAACCGTGCGGCTCGATGGCACCGTCAGCACCGGCGGCAGCGCCGAGGGCGACCAGCTTCTCGGCATCGAGAACCTCACCGGCTCGGCCTATGACGATACGCTGATCGGCGATGCGGCAGCCGAGACGATCTCTGGCGGCGCGGGCGACGATACGATCATCGGCGGCGCGGACGATGACCGCCTGCTCGGCGGCAGCGGTGACGATGTGCTCACCGGCGGGCTCGGCGCCGACGTGATCGACGGCGGATCGGGCATCAACACCGCCAGCTACGCGGGCGCGGCATCCGGCGTCGCGGTCGATCTTTCCGGCGCGTTGGGGACCGGCGGCGAGGCGGCTGGCGATTCGCTGACAGGTATCCAGCGCCTCATCGGCTCGGCCTATGCCGACAATCTCGGCGGCGGCGCGGGCAGCGAGACCATCCTCGCGGGCGCGGGCGACGATGTGCTGCGCGGCAGCGCCGGGGCCGACATGCTCGATGGCGGCTCCGGCACCGACGAGGTCGATTACAGCGCCAGCGATGGCGGCGTCACGGTCATGCTCGATGGCTCGATCGGCGTGGGCGGCGATGCGGCGGGCGACCAGCTCACCAGCATCGAAGGCGTCATCGGCTCTTCGCTCGATGATCGGCTGACCGGCAACAGCGCGGCCAACCTGCTCGATGGCGGGGCGGGCAACGATGTGCTCAAGGGCGCCGGCGGCGACGATACGCTGCGCGGCGGCGCGGGCAACGATCTGCTCGATGGCGGCGCAGGGTCCGATCTCATCGATGGCGGCGATGGTTCGGATACTGTCGATTATTCGGGTTCGACCTCCGGCGTCTCGGTTTCGGTCGATGGCTCGGTTTCCACTGGCGGATCGGCGGAAGGCGACCGGCTGCTCAATGTCGAGAACCTCATCGGCTCGGACTATGCCGATACCCTGCGCGGCACTGTGGCGGACGACAGCCTTTTCGGCGGTGCGGGCGATGATGTGCTCACCGGGCGCGGCGGCGCCGATCTGCTCTATGGCGGGACCGGCTTCGATACAGCGGACTACAGTGACGCCAGCGGCGGTGTTGCCGTCTCGCTCGCCGCCGGGCGCGGCACCGCCGGGGATGCGGCGGGCGACCGGCTCGACAGCATCGAGCGCCTCGTCGGCTCGGCCTTTGCCGATCAGCTGACCGGCTCCTCGCAGGCCGATACGCTGGAAGGCGGCGCGGGGAACGACGTTCTCGCCGGCCTTGGCGGTGATGACACGATCCTCGGCGGGGCGGGCGACGACATGATCGACGGCGGCGCCGGTGCCGATGCGATCGATGGCGGCGCCGGGCACGATACGGTCGACTATTCGGCCTCGCTTGTCGGCGTGAACGTCACGCTTGCCGGGGGTGCCAGCGCCAGCGGCCTTGCCGAAGGCGATGTGCTCACCAGTATCGAGGAAGTAATCGGCTCGGCCGACGCCGACGTCATCACCGGCAGCGCGGCCGATGAAGTGCTGCACAGCGAAGGCGGGGACGATATCCTGCGCGGTGGCGGCGGCGCGGACGTGCTCGATGGCGGTTCAGGCATCGATACAGCGGACTTCTCGCGCGCGGCGGGGGGCGTCACGCTCAGCCTCCTGACCGGCGGCACGGGCGGCGATGCGGCGGGCGACAGTTTCGTCTCGATCGAGATCGTCGAAGGCAGCGAGTTCGACGACAGCATCGCAGGCTCTGCCGCAGATGATGTGCTGCGCGGGCGCGGCGGGAACGATCTGCTCGATGGCGGCGCCGGTGCCGATGTGCTCGATGGCGGCGCGGGCAACGACGTGCTGCGCGGCGGCGCGGGCGCGGATCTGCTGCTCGGCGGCGCGGGATCCGATACCGCCGATTATTCGACCTCCGCCGCCGGTATCGCGATCAACCTCGATGGCTCGCTCTCAGCGGGCGGCGATGCGCAGGGCGATACGCTGTCCTCGATCGAGAACGCGATCGGTTCCGCCTTCGACGATACCATCATCGGCGCCTCGCAGGGTGAAGTGCTCGATGGCGGTGCCGGCAACGATGTGCTCTCCGGCCAGGGTGGCAGCGATACGCTGCTGGGCGGCGCGGGCGACGATATCCTTGCGGGCGGCGTGGGAGCAGACCTGCTCGACGGCGGGGATGGCTTTGATACCGCGAGTTATGCCGATTCCGCCGCCGGGGTCATCGTGCGCCTCGATGGCGGTCCCAATGGCAGTCTGGCCAGCGGCGGCGATGCCGAAGGCGATATGCTTACCAGCATTGAAGGCGTGATCGGCTCGGCGCAGAACGATACGATCATCGGCGGCGCTGCGGACGACCGGCTCGACGGCGGTGCGGGTGACGACGTGCTGGTCGGCGGGGCAGGCAACGATGTGCTGCTCGGCGGCAGCGGCGATGATGAACTCACGGGCGGGCTCGGCGCCGATGTGATCGATGGCGGCACGGGCATCAACACCGCCAGCTATGCGGGCGCGGCTTCCGGCGTCGCGGTCGATCTCTCGGGCGCGGCCGGCACTGGCGGCGAAGCAACCGGCGATCAGCTCACCGCCATTTCGCGCCTCATCGGCTCGGCCTTTGCCGATACGCTCGGCGGCGGCAGCGGTAGCGAAGCGATCCTTGCCGGCGGGGGCGATGATACCCTGCTCGGCAGCGCCGGAAACGATCTGCTCGATGGCGGCAGCGGCTTCGATACGGTGAGCTACGCTGGATCGGGCGCGGCGGTCACCGCCTATCTCGATGGCCGGGGTGGCAGCGGCGGCGATGCGGCGGGGGATGTCCTGATCGATATCGAGGGCCTTGTCGGCTCGGCGTTCGACGACCAGCTCAGCGGCAGCGACAATGCCGACCGGATCGACGGCGGTGCGGGCAACGACACGCTCTACGGCGGCGGGGGCAACGATGTGCTGCTCGGCGGCGCGGGCAACGACGTGATCGTTGGCGGCGACGGCGCCGATGCGATCGATGGCGGGCTTGGCAACGATACCGCCAGCTATGCAAGCTCCACCAGCGGCGTGACCATCGCGCTTGATGGCAGCGTGGGCGCGGACGGCGCGGCGGGGGATACGCTCACCAGCATCGAAGTGCTGGTCGGCTCGATCTACTACGACCGGCTCGGCGGCGGCAGCGGCAGCGAAACCATCCGCGCGGGCGATGGTGACGATACGCTCGTCGGCAGTCTTGGCGCCGATACGCTTGTCGGCGGCGATGGCACCGATACGGCGGACTATTCCGGCTCGACCGGCGCGATCAGTGCCGCGCTCGATGGGCGCATCGGCAGCGGCGGGTTTGCGGCGGGCGACGTCCTCTCGGGGATCGAACGGCTTGTCGGTTCGGCTTACGGGGATACGCTCGGCGGCGGCATCGGCAGCGAGACGCTCGATGGCGGCGCGGGCGATGATACGCTCACCGGCTCGATCGGCGCGGATGTGCTGATCGGCGGCACCGGGTTCGATACGGCAGATTATGCGGCTTCCGCCAGCGGCGTGGCCATCGCCGCCGATGGCAGCGTGGGCAGCAGCGGCGATGCGGCGGGCGATACGCTGAGTGGGATCGAGCGCGTGGTCGGCTCGGCCTTTGCCGATACGCTCGGCGGCAGCGCGGGCGCCGATACGCTCGAAGGCGGCGCCGGCGATGATGTGCTTTCCGGCGGCGCCGGTGACGACACGCTGCTGGGCGGCGCGGGCGACGATGCGATCATTGGCGGCAGCGGTGCGGACGTGATCGATGGCGGCACCGGCTTCGACCGGCTTAGTTATGCGACCTCCGCTGCGGCGATCCAGCTCAACCTCGCGAGCGGCCTCGGTTCCGGCGGTGATGCTGCGGGCGACCGGGTCAGCGGGATCGAGCAGGTCGAAGGTTCGGACTTCGATGACACCATTACCGGCGCTGCGGCGGATGAAGTCCTGCTCGGCGGGGCGGGCAACGATACGCTTTCCGGCGGGGCGGGCAGCGATACGCTCGCGGGCGGGATCGGCGATGATCTGCTCGCGGGCGGGGCGGGCGCCGATGTGCTCGATGGCGGCGCGGGCTTTGATAGCGCCGATTACAGCGCCAGCACCGCAGCCGTGCAGATCACGCTCGATGGCTCGACCGCGACGGGCGGCGATGCCGAGGGCGATAGCCTGACCGGCATCGAACGTGTCGTCGGCACGGCCTTCGGCGATGTGATCATCGGCGGTTCGGCAGCGGAAACGCTGGAAGGCGGCGGCGGGAACGACACGCTGACGGGCGGCGGCGGCGGGGATACCCTGCTCGGCGGTGCCGGGGATGATCTGCTGCGCGGCGGCGCCGGGGCCGATGTGCTCTCCGGCGGCGACGGCTTCGATACGGCGGACTACGGCACCTCCGATGCGGCGGTGCAGATCGTGCTCGATGGCTCTCCGGCGAGCGGCGGCGATGCCCAGGGCGATGTCCTCATCGGGATCGAGCGCGTCAACGGCTCCGCCTTTGACGACATGCTCACGGGCAGCGCCAGTGCGGAAACGCTTTCGGGCGGCGCGGGCGATGATACGCTCGTCGGCCTTGCCGGGGATGATGCGCTGCTCGGCGGCTCGGGCGATGATCTGCTCGATGGCGGTGCCGGGGCAGACCGCATCGATGGCGGCAGCGGCTTCGATACGGTCACGTATGCTGCGTCCTTGGCAGGCGTCACCGCCTCGCTTGGCGGCACGGCGGGCATCGGCGGCGATGCGGCGGGCGATACGATCACCAATGTCGAAGTGCTGCGCGGTTCCGCCTTTGCCGATACCCTGATCGGCCGCAGCGGCGCGGAAACGCTTTATGGCGATGCGGGGGACGACACGCTGGTCGGCACCGCAGGTTCGGACATGCTCGACGGCGGTGCGGGCTTCGACACGGCAGACTATTCGGCTTCCGCTGCCGGGGTCACCGTCAATCTCGATGGCACGGTTTCCAGCGGCGGCGATGCGGCGGGCGATATGCTCACCGATATCGAGCGCGTCGTCGGTTCGGCCCAGGCCGATAGCCTGCGCGGCGCGGATGGCAACGACACGCTCGAAGGCGGCGGCGGCAACGATACGCTGCTCGGCGGCGCCGGGGCGGATACCCTGCTCGGGCAGGAGGGCGATGATACCCTCGTCGGCGGCCTCGGCGCGGACGTGCTCGATGGCGGCGCGGGCACCGATACGGTCGATTACTCGGCCTCGGCCAGCGGCGTTAATGCCGGGCTTGATGGCGGGGCCAACACTGGCGGCGATGCGGCAGGCGATGTGATCGCCAATGCCGAAGTGCTGATCGGCAGCGCCCTTGGCGATACCCTTCGCGGCGGGACGGGGGCGGATAGCTTGCTCGGCGGGGCGGGCGATGACGTGCTCAAAGGGAGTGCGGGTGCGGACGTGCTCGATGGCGGCGCGGGCCTGGATATGGCCGACTATTCGGCGAGCAGCGCCGGGGTTACCGTCAATCTCGCCAATGGCACTGGCACCGGGGGCGACGCGCAGGGCGATGTGCTCACCAGTATCGAGATGGTCGTCGGCTCAGCGCAGGCCGACCGGCTCACCGGCAGCAACAACGCCGATGTGCTGCTTGGCGGCGGCGGCAACGATGTGCTGCTCGGCGGGCTTGGCGATGACACGCTGAGCGGCGGTACGGGCAACGACACGCTCACCGGCGGCGCGGGCAGCGATGTGCTCGATGGCGGCGCAGGCACTGATACGGCCGATTACTCGGGCTCGATCCAGGCCGTGCGCGTCGCGCTCGATGGCAGCACCGGCTCGGGCGGCGATGCCGAAGGCGATGTGCTCAC
Organism: Novosphingobium sediminis; assembly: GCF_007991615.1. Taxonomy (GTDB): domain Bacteria; phylum Pseudomonadota; class Alphaproteobacteria; order Sphingomonadales; family Sphingomonadaceae; genus Novosphingobium; species Novosphingobium sediminis. The sequence goes on from NZ_BJYR01000009.1 coordinate 153,089, forward strand.
CGGCATCGAGATCGTGATCGGCTCGGCGCAGGGCGATACGCTGATCGGCGCCGATGCGGATGAAACGCTGCAAGGCGGTGCGGGCGACGATACGCTGATCGGCGGCGGCGGCGCTGATGCGCTCGTTGGCGGCGACGGGTTCGACACGGCAGACTATTCCGCGGCGAGCGCTGCCGTCGCGGTCGCTCTCGATGGCAGCGCCGGCACCGCAGGCGATGCGACCGGCGATACGCTGTCTACCATCGAGCGGCTGATCGGCTCGTCCGCCGACGATACGCTTGGCGGTTCGGCGGGTGATGACACCATCCTTGGCGGCGACGGGGCCGATATCATCAGCGGCGGCGCGGGCAACGATACGCTCTTCGGCGGGACCGGAGACGATAAGCTGATCGGCGGCGCAGGGGCGGATGCGCTCGATGGCGGTGCGGGCTTCGATACCGCGAGCTATGCCGGATCGGCCAGCGCGGTCACCGTCACGCTCGGCGGCGCGGCGGGCAGCCGCGGTGATGCGGCGGGCGATACTCTGGTGAGCATCGAACAGCTGATCGGCTCGGCCTTCGACGACCGCCTCACCGGTTCCGCCGCCAACGAAACCTTCCGCGCCGGGGCCGGTAACGATGTGGTCACCGGCGGCGACGGGGACGACGAACTCTTTGGCGAGGCGGGCGACGATACGCTGATCGGCGGCACCGGGGCAGACCTGCTCGACGGCGGCCTCGGCACCGATACCGTGTCCTACGCCACCTCGCTCAGCGCCGTAACCATCAACCTCGATGGCACCGCCTCGGTCGGCGGCGATGCGGATGGCGATGTCATCCTCAATGTCGAACGCGTGATCGGCTCGGGCTTCAACGATGTGTTCAACGGCTCGGCGAATGCCGATCAGATTGATGGCGGCGCGGGGGACGACCTCTTTAACGCCAGCGCCGGGGTCGATCTGCTCACCGGCGGCGCAGGGTTCGATACCGCGGACTACAGCGCCGGCACCGCTGCCGTCACCGTGCGCATGGATGGCGCGGCGTCCTCTGGCGGGCTTGCCGAAGGCGATGTTCTGAGCGGTATCGAGCAAGTCATCGGCACGGCCTTTGCCGATACGGTGGTCGGCTCGTCTGCTGCCGATACGATCCTCGGCGGCGATGGCGACGATACGCTATCGGGCGGCGCGGGCGCAGACAGCCTCTCCGGCGGCAATGGCGATGATACGCTGATCGGCGGCACCGGGGCGGACGCGCTCGATGGCGGTGCGGGCTTCGATACGGCCGACTATTCGGGCGCTGCCTCCGCCGTTGCGGTGCGCATGGACGGGGTCTCCGGCACGCTTGGCGATGGCCTCGGCGATGTGCTCACCGGGATCGAGCGCGTCGTCGGCTCGGCTTATGCCGATAGCCTGCTCGGCTCCGCTGCGGCGGATGTCATCGAAGGCGGCGCGGGTGATGATGCGATCCAGGGCGCGGCGGGCGATGACACGCTGTCCGGCGGCAGCGGCAACGATACGCTCGAAGGCGGCCTCGGTGCAGACCAGATCGACGGCGGCCTTGGCGCCGATATCGCGGACTACGCCAATTCGGCCTCGGGCGTCACTATCGCCACCGACGGCAGCACCGGCAGCGGCGGCGATGCCGCGGGCGATGTGCTCACCGGCATCGAGACGATCCGCGGCTCTACCTTTGCTGACATGCTCGGCGGCAGCGCGGGCGCAGATACCCTGCTTGGCCAATCGGGCGATGACGTGCTGGCAGGCCTCGGCGGCGCAGACGTGCTCTCCGGCGGCGAAGGCTTCGATACGGCAGACTACGCGGCCTCCACCGGCGCGGTCACTGTCGATCTCGCCGCAGGCACCGGCACCACGGGCGATGCAGCCGGCGATACCCTCAGCAGCATCGAACGCGTCGTCGGCTCGGCCTTTGCGGACCGCCTGACCGGTTCGGCCAATGCCGATGTGCTCGAAGGCGGCGCGGGCGATGATCGGCTCGATGGCGGCGCGGGGGCGGATACCCTGCTCGGCGGCGCGGGTGATGATACGCTGATCGGCGGCACCGGCAGCGATGTGCTCGATGGCGGCACCGGCTTCGACACGGCGGACTACACCGCCAGCACGCAGGGCGTGACGGTCTACAACAACGGCGTCGATCCGGGATCGGGCGGCGCGGCCACGGGCGATGTGCTGATCGGCATCGAGCGCGTGCTCGGCTCCGCCTTTGCCGATGTGCTGGTGGGCGGAAGCGCCGCTGAAACCCTGATCGCGGGCGATGGCAACGATGTGATCGAAGGCGGCGCAGGCGCCGATGCGATCGATGGCGGCGCCGGCTCCGATACCGCATCCTACGAACACGCCGCCGCTGCGGTTACCGTCAGCCTTGCGGCTGGTGGCGGCAACGGCAGCGGCTCGGCGGGCGAGGCGGCAGGCGATGTCCTCACCGGGATCGAGCGCCTGCTTGGTTCGGACTATGGCGATACGCTGATCGGCGGCGCGGCGGTCGATACGCTGGAAGGCGGCGCGGGCGATGATCTGCTTGTCGCGGGCGCGGGCATCGACACGATGATCGGCGGCACCGGCAACGATACCGCCGATTATTCCGGCGCGGCCGCCGGGATCGCCATCGCGCTCGATGGCAGCGCCGGCAGCGGCGATATTGCAGCAGGCGACAGGCTCACCGGGATCGAAGGCGTGATCGGCTCGGCCTATGCCGATACGATCACCGGCACGTTCTCCAACGACACGCTGAGCGGCGGCGGCGGCAACGATGTGCTGTCGGGCGGTAGCGGCGCGGATATGCTGCTTGGCGGCGCGGGCGATGATCTCCTTTCGGGCGATGGCGGCGCCGATGTGCTCGATGGCGGCGCGGGGACCGATACCGTCAGCTACGCAGGCTCGGTCAGCGGCGTTGCCGTCGATCTTGCCGCAGGCACCGCCACCGGCGGCGATGCACAGGGCGATACCTTCGTCTCGGTCGAACGCTTCACCGGCTCGCGCGGCAGCGACACGTTCATCGGCGGCACCGGCGACGACTGGTTCGATGGCTTCGACGGCAACGACACGCTCTCTGGCGGCGGGGGCAATGATACGCTCCTTGGCGGCATCGGCGATGATACGCTCTCGGGCGGGGCCGGGGCCGACACCATCGACGGCGGCGCAGGTTCCGACACTGCCGACTATTCCGCATCTTCGTCCGGCGTCACCATCCGCACCGGCGGCGCTTCCAGCGGCGGCGATGCCGAGGGCGATACGCTTGCCAATATCGAGCGCGTCGTCGGCTCGGCTTTCGCGGACCGCTTCGAAGGCCGCAGCGCAGACGAGGAATTCGTCGGCGGTGCGGGGGACGATACGTTCATCGCCTCGGGCGGCGCGGATATCTACCACGGCGATGCGGGAATTGACGTGGTCGATTACTCTGCCTCCACCAGCAGCGGCATGCTGATCTACATGGACGGCGGCTTCGGCGGCACCGGCGATGCGGCGGGGGACCGGCTGTTCGATATCGAAACCGTGATCGGCTCGGCGCAGAACGACACGATCATTGCCGCAGCCACCGGCTCGACCATCCTTGCAGGGAGCGGCAACGATACGCTGACCGGCGCGGACGGCGCGGACGTGCTCGATGGCGGCGCGGGGGATGACACCATCGTCACCGGTCTCGGCGCCGATCAGGTCACGGGCGGATCGGGCACCGACATTGTCGATTACCGCAATTCGAACGCCGCGATCACGGTCACCAACAATGGTTCGGCGGGTTCCGGCGGCTGGGCTGCGGGCGATGTCCTGTCCGCCGTCGAGGTGATCTACGGCTCGCTCAACTATGGCGATACGCTGCGCGGCGGCACAACTGCGGCCACCGCGCTCTATGGCTGGGGCGGCAACGATACCTTCGTCTCGTTCGGCCAGGCAGACAGCATCGACGGCGGCACCGGCAGCGATACGGTCGATTATTCGGCCAGCCTTACCGGCGTGACCGTGCGGCTGGACGGCACGGCCTCCAGCGGCGGCGATGCGGAGGGCGATACGATCACCGGCGTCGAACGCGTGATCGGCTCGGCATTGGCCGATACGCTGATCGGGGCGGGCTTCAACGAGACGCTGCTCGGCGGAGATGGCGACGATACGCTGGTCGGAGGGGCCGGGGCGGATACGCTCGACGGCGGCAACGGCTTCGACACGGCGGACTATTCCAACGCAGGCGGTGTGATCGTGCGCATGGACGGCACGGCGGGCAGCGCGGGCGAGGCCAATGGCGATGTGCTGCTCAACGTTGAACGCGTGATCGGCTCGGCGCTGTCCGATGTGATCTATGGCTCCGCGAACGCCGATACGATCTTCGGCGGCGGCGGCGATGATGTGCTCGCACCGGGGCTCGGCGCCGATACGCTCGATGGCGGCGCGGGCACCGATACGGTGGACTATACGAGCTCCGCCAGCGCGCTGACGGTGAACGTCACCAATGCCGCGCTCTCCACCGGGCTGGCGCAAGGCGATACCTTTGCGAACATCGAGGTATGGTCGCTTTCTGCCTTCAACGACAGCTTCATCGGCGCTGCCGGCGCGGAAACCGTCTACGGCAATGATGGCAACGACACGCTCGATACCGGTGCGGGGAATGACACGCTCTACGGCGGCAACGGCAACGATACGCTGATCGGCGGCACCGGCACCAACAACACCGGCGGCGATGCGGATGGCGATTTCTTCGTTCCCGGCACGGTCGAGAACGCCATTGGTTCGGCCTTCGACGATACGATCACCGGCAGCGCGGGTGTGAACACCCTCCGGGGCGGCGCCGGCAACGATGTGATCCTCGGCGGCGCCGGAGCAGACGTGATGGATGGCGGCACCGGCACCGATACCGTCAGCTATCTCGGCGCGGCGGTCGGCGTCACCGTCAGCCTCCTCACCGGCACGGCGAGCGGCGGCGATGCGGCGGGTGATACGCTCACCGGGTTCGAGAACATCCAGGGCGGCAACGGCGCCGATACGCTGACGGGCGATGCGAATGCCAACACGATCTGGGGCAGCTTCGGCAACGATACCATCCAGGGCGGTGCGGGGGCCGATACGCTCTATGGCGACGACGGCGACGATACCATCGACGGCGGCGCGGGGGCCGATGTGCTCGATGGTGGCAACGGCGCCAACACGCTGAGCTATGCTTCCGCCGCATCGGCGGTCGCCGCCAGCCTAGCGACGGGCACCGGCACGCTCGGCGAGGCGCAGGGCGATACCTTCACCAACTTCGTCAACCTGATCGGCTCAGGCTTCAACGATACGCTTGTCGGCAGCAATGGCGGCAACACGATCCGCGGCGGCGCCGGTGATGATAGCATCGATGGCGGCGCCGGGAGCGACGCGCTCTATGGCGATGCCGGCAACGACACGTTCCTCGGCGGCAGCGGCTTCGATTTCATGGATGGCGGTGCGGGCACCGATACCGTCGATTATTCGGGTGCCGGCAGTTCGGTAACGGCGGATCTCAATGCCGGCAGCGGCACGGCCGGCGATGCGCTCGGCGATACTTATGTCGCCATCGAGAACCTCACCGGCTCGGCCTTTGGCGACGTGCTTCAGGGCAATGCATCGAACAATGTGCTCAGCGGCGGCGATGGCAACGATGGCCTCGTCGGCCTTGGCGGGAATGACATCATTCTCGGCGGCAATGGCAACGATACGATTTCCGGCGGTTCCGGCGCCGATGCGCTCGATGGCGGCGCGGGCGTCAACACGCTGTTTTTCGGCACCAACGCCAGCTTCCCCAACAGCGTCGCCGTGACCACCGGTGTCACCATCAATCTCGACGGTGTCACGCTCGGCGTGGGCGGCGATGCGGCGGGCGATACCTACAAGAACTTCCAGATCATCTATCTCACCAACCAGAACGACAGCGTGACCGGCACTGCCGCCGATGAATGGTTCCGCGGTCTTGGCGGTGCGGATGCGATCAACGGCGGCGCGGGCACCGATACCGTCAGCTACTACGGCTCGGGCGCGGTCACCGTCGGGCTTGATGGCACCGCGGGCAGCGGCAACGAGGCGCAGGGCGACGTTCTCACCAACATCGAGATACTGCAGGGCACCCAGTTCGACGACACGCTCTGGGGCGGCTCCGGCGACAACACGATCTACGGCATGGAAGGCAACGATACGCTGCGCGGCGATGCCGGCGCCGACTTGCTCGATGGCGGCACAGGTTCGGACACCGTCAGCTATGCGAGCTCTGCATCCGGCGTCATCGCCAGCCTGCTGGCCGGTAGTGGCAGCGCCGGTGATGCGGCAGGCGATGCCTATGTCAGCATCGAGAACCTCACCGGCTCGGGCAGCGCCGACACGCTGATCGGCGATGCTGGTGCCAACGTGCTGAGCGGCGGCGCGGGCGATGATTTCCTGCGCGGCGGGGCCGGCGCCGATACGCTGAGCGGCGGCAACGGCTTCGACACGGCCGACTATTCGGATTCCACCGCCGCCGTCTCGGTCTATCTCGATGGCACCTCGGCCAACGGGGGCTTCGCGCAGGGCGATGTGCTGACCTCGGTCGAAGGGCTGATCGGCTCGTCCTTCAACGATACGCTGGTCGGCTCGAATTCGAACGAGACCATCAGCGGCGGCGACGGCGATGATACGATCAGCGGGTTCGTCGGCGATGACACGCTGAACGGCGGAAATGGCAACGACTTCATCGACGGCGGCACCGGGGCCGACACCGTGGACGGCGGTGCAGGCACCGATACGTTCACTTATGCCAATTCGACCGGCGGGGTGACCGCGTATCTCGATGGCACCGCCGGTAGCGGCAACGAGGCCACCGGTGACCGCATCACCGGCGTCGAGATCCTCATCGGCTCCGCTTTCGACGATACGCTGTGGGGCACCGCGGGTGCGGACACGTTGCAGGGCGGCAATGGCAACGACGTGCTGGTCGGCGGCGCGGGGGCAGATGTGCTCGATGGCGGCGCGGGGGCGGACAGCGTCTCCTTCGCCAATTCCGCCAGCGCGATCATCGCAAGTTTCGCCAGCGGCAGCCTCGTCGTCGCGGCGTCCGATGCGGTGGGTGACAGCTACATCTCGATCGAAGGCGTCGTCGGCTCCGCGCTGGACGATACCCTGCGCGGCGGGGCGGGTATAGAACTGCTCGATGGCGGCCTCGGCGATGATACGCTCTACGGCAGCGCCGGTGCCGATACGCTCATCGGCGGCGGCGGGTTCGATACGATCGACTACTCCGCCTCCGCTTCGGCGATCACCGCCCGGCTCGATGGCACGGCGTCCGGCGGCGGTGACGCAGCGGGCGATCTGCTCTCGGGCATCGAGCAAGTGATCGGCACCTCGCTCGCGGATACCTTCCTCGGTTCCGGCGCCGACGAAACCTTCCGCGGCGGCGGCGGTGACGACACGATGACCGGCGGCGCGGGCAACGACACGCTCTATGGCGAGGCGGGCAACGATCTGCTGAACGGCGGCCTCGGCAGCGACCTGCTCGATGGCGGCGCGGGCACCGATACGGCGACTTATGCCAATTCCACGCTCGGCGTTGCAGCCAACCTTGCGGATAGCTCGTTCAACACCAACGAGGCGGCGGGCGATAGCTATGCCAGCATCGAGAACCTGATCGGCTCGGCCTTCAATGACCGGCTTACCGGTGACGGCGCCAACAACGTGCTCGATGGCGGCGCAGGCAACGATCGGCTCGCGGGCGGCGCGGGCGCAGACAGCCTGATCGGCGGCGCCGGAACCGATATCGCCGATTACTCGCAATCGGGCAGCGCGGTGGCCTTGTCACTCGGCGGCGGCGGCGCGGGGACCGGCACCGGCAGCGCGGGCGATGCTGCGGGCGATACCCTGTCCGGCATCGAAAGCGTGATCGGTTCCAGCTTCGCCGATAGCTTCACGCTGATCCTCGGCGCGGGCTTCAGCGTGGATGGCGGGGCGGGCAGCGATACGGTCGCGCTCGCCGCCAATGCCGGCACGGTCGATTCCGCGCAGCTCGCCGGAGTGCTCAGCCGGGTCGAGACGATAGACTTCACCGCCAGCGGCACCAACGCCAGCCTCACGGTCGATGCCAGCTTCATCCAGAGCGTCACCGGCGCGGGCAACGCCTCGCACCTGACGGTCGATTTCGATGCAGGCGATACGCTGCAGATCGGCAGCGGGGCATTCTATACCCAGAGCGGGAACGACTACGCCTTCTACAGCGACAGCAGCCTGACGACGACCGTGGCGCAGCTTTCGGTGATCTGAGGTGCAGGTTTCAGGGCTGGGGACGCCCGCCATCCGTTTTGTGCAAGGGTGCCTTGCGGGCCGGGCGGCTGGTCGCCCGCCGCGGCAAAGCTAAAACAGGTCCAACACCGCATGAAGGTTCCGCACATGACAGACCCTACCGATCACGCCTTCTCACCCTCGGTAAAGGCCGCGCAGATCCGCAAGGGTTCGCGCCGCCACTATGCCGGGATGATGATGGCGGACCGGGTGGATGCCCGTCTTGCCGCCTTCATTGCAGAAGTGCGCAGCTTCTACCTCGGCACTGCAAGCGCAGATGGCCAGCCCTATATCCAGCATCGCGGCGGCCCCAAGGGCTTCCTCAAGGTGCTCGATGACCAGCGCCTCGGCTTCGCCGATTTTCGCGGCAACCTGCAGTACATCACCACCGGCAATGCGGCGGAAAACCGCAAGGCGTTCATCTTCCTGATGGATTACGCGCACCGCCAGCGGATCAAGATCTGGGGCGAGCTCGATGTGATCGAAGGCGATGCCGAACTCAACGCGGCGCTCGCCATGCCCGGTTATCGCGGCGTTCCCGAACAGGCGATGGTCTTCACGATCACCGCGTGGGACATCAATTGCCCGCAGCACATCCCGCAATTGCTGCACGCAGAAGATGTCGCCGCAGCGCTCGCCACGCGCGACGAGCGGATCGCCGCGCTCGAAGCACAGCTCGCCGCCCTTTCAAAAAATGGAACATAGCGTTGCAGTTTATCCCTCTACCAAAGCTAAGTCCCAATACCTACATAGAGTGAGCAGCCGCCGGTTCCCCCCCCCTCCCTTCCCGGCGGCCCCTAGCGCTCTGGCGGCACATCCCTGGCCGCGCAGAGCCCCAGCACCCGGGCGGGAGCCATCCCCCCCCCGCATTCCTGCCCGGGTGCCACCCTTTTTATTCGGTTCTACCGATCCTCTCCCAGCCTCATGGAAAGGCCCTGTCATGTCGCGTCCGCCGCTCCCGCCGTTCACCGCTGAAACCGCCGCCCAGAAGGTGCGCCTTGCCGAAGACGGGTGGAACACCCGCGATCCCAAGCGCGTCGCGCTCGCCTATACCGAGGACACCCAGTGGCGGAACCGCGCCGAGTTCGCGCAGGGCCGCGCCGCGGCCGAAGCGCTGCTCACCCGCAAGTGGGCGCGCGAGCTGGATTACCGCCTCGTCAAGGAACTCTGGGCCTACACCGAGAACCGCATCGCGGTGCGCTTCGCCTATGAATACCACGACGACAGCGGCCAGTGGTTCCGCGCCTATGGCAACGAGAACTGGGAATTCGACGAACACGGCCTCATGCGCCGCCGCATCGCCAGCATCAACGAACACCCCATCCGCGCCGACGAACGCAAGCTCGATTGGCCGCTCAGCCGCCGCCCCGATGATTATCCCAGCCTCACCGAGCTGGGTTTCTGAAAGCCAGACCGATGAAACTCGCCCGCACCCGCCCGCTCGCCTTGCATCTCTGCTTCGAACGCCTCAACGCCCGGCCGGAATGGCTGGAAAGCTGGTTGCTCGGCTGGGCCCTGCTCCTCGCCTGGGGCGCCTTCGCGTTCTTCATCTTCCCCCCTGCTGCGGCAGTGCCCGCGCAGGCCGTGTTCTTTGCGGGCCTGTTCCCGTGGATCCTGCTGCCGGTTGTTCAGGCCTCGGGCTCGAAGCCCTGCGGCCAGCGGTGAGCGGGGCGGACAGGTTCAGCCGCTAGCGGGGTGTCTGGGATTGGTGGTTAGCTGCCGTTGCACCCACATCCTCTGCTGATAAGTTCGTTTGATGGGACACCACATCAACGCGCTAATCGGCACCAATGAAGCCTTGAAAAGTCTCGTTGCTCGGCTTGGTTCACCCGCACCAACGGAGCTTTCGTTCGGTCTCGTCATCATCCCGTTAGATGAGCAGCGCCTTGATGATCTCGCGATTTCGATAGAACCGGCGATCAACGGGTTCACGTACCTAACGCCGCTGATGGCCCAGAGGATTGCGGCCGCGCTAAGTGGTCCAACTCTTTACGTCGAAACGGAATACTTCGGTGGAATTGGGGGGCAGAGCGCCGCCTATTTCGAGAATGGCCAGTTAACGTGGTGGGGCGCAGAATCGACCGAAACGCCTTCGGCTGGATCGCCGCTCGCTGAATTGTATGAAAAGACCTCGAAGGGCGGAAAGTCACCGATCAATGAAGGGCTCAGAAGGCTCGGCGTAGTTCGGTCCCACGAGCGCGACGAGTTTGATCAGGTCGGGCTTCGGCGCTTCAGGTCACTGGAGGACCTGGGCATCGAATATCCGGACTAGCCAAATGACCGCTACGGGGTCGAGAGCGGTCATCCAAACCTAAACCGCACACGCCCCGCTGCGGATCAGAAACCGCTTCTCACGCCCGTTGTCCAGGCTGAACATGCCCCCGCGCCCCGGCACGGCATCGAGCAGAAGGTCCAGATTGCTGGCCCACGCCTCCGCCTGCTGCGCGCCGATGTAGAAGGGCATGCCGCCCACCTCGCCCAGCAGCACGTCCCCGGCACCCACGCGGAACTCGCCCGCAGGGTAGCACATCGGGGAGGAGCCATCGCAGCACCCCCCCGATTGGTGGAACAGCACCGGCCCATGCTCGGCGACGATTGCGCCGAGCAGGGCCAGCGCTTCCGGCGTGGCGGAAACGCCGCTCATTGGCTCAGAAGAAGCCCAGCGCCTTGGGGCTGTAGCTCACCAGCAGGTTCTTGGTCTGCTGGTAGTGGTCGAGCATCATCTTGTGGTTCTCGCGCCCGATGCCCGATTGCTTGTAGCCGCCGAACGCCGCGTGCGCCGGATAGGCGTGATAGCAATTGGTCCACACGCGCCCGGCCTGCACCGCGCGGCCCGTCCGGTATGCCTGCGTGCCGTTGCGTGTCCACACGCCCGCGCCAAGGCCATAGAGCGTGTCGTTGGCAATGGCATGTGCGTCCTCGGCGTCCTTGAAAGTCGTCACCGCCACCACGGGTCCGAAGATTTCTTCCTGGAACACGCGCATCTTGTTGTGGCCTTCAAGGATCGTCGGCTTGATGTAGAAGCCGCCCGCCATGGCGCCCGGCAGCACCGCGCGTTCGCCGCCCGTCAGCACCTTGGCGCCTTCGCCACGGCCGATCTCGAAGTAGGAGAGAATCTTCTCCATCTGCTCCGAAGAAGCCTGCGCGCCGATCATCGTCGATGCATCGAGCGGGCTGCCCTGCACGATCTTCTCCACGCGGGCGATCGCGCGCTCCATGAAGCGGTCGTAGATCGATTCCTGGATCAGCGCCCGGCTCGGGCAGGTGCAGACTTCGCCCTGATTGAGCGCGAACATGGCAAAGCCTTCGAGCGCCTTGTCGAAGAAGTCGTCGTCCGCATCCATCACGTCGGCGAAGAAGATGTTGGGCGATTTGCCGCCCAGTTCCAGCGTGACGGGGATCAGGTTCTCGCTGGCATATTGCATGATGAGGCGGCCGGTCGTCGTCTCGCCGGTGAAGGCGATCTTGGCGATGCGGCGGCTCTGCGCCAGCGGCTTGCCTGCTTCGAGGCCAAAGCCGTTGACCACGTTGAGCACGCCCGCCGGCAGCAGGTCCGCGATCAGTTCCAGCAGCACATGGATCGAAGCAGGCGTCTGCTCGGCAGGCTTCAGCACCACGCAGTTGCCAGCGGCGAGCGCGGGCGCCAGCTTCCACACCGCCATCAGGATCGGGAAGTTCCACGGAATGATCTGGCCGACGACGCCGAGCGGTTCGTGGAAGTGGTAGGCGATCGTGTCGTGATCGATCTCGGAAATGCCGCCTTCCTGCGCGCGGATGCACCCGGCGAAATAGCGGAAGTGATCGATGGCGAGCGGCATGTCCGCCGCCATGGTCTCGCGGATCGGCTTGCCGTTGTCCCAGGTCTCCGCCGCCGCCAGCAGCGCGAGGTTCGCTTCCATGCGGTCGGCGATCCGGTTGAGGATCAGCGCGCGCTCGGCCGGGCTCGTCCGCCCCCATGCATCCTTGGCAGCGTGTGCTGCGTCAAGCGCGGCTTCGACATCGGCGGCAGAGGAGCGCGCCAGCGACGTGATGACCTGCCCGGTGATCGGAGAGGGATTGTCGAACCGCCGCCCGTCTGCGGCATCGACCCAGCGTCCGCCGATAAAGTTGCCGTAATAATCCTTGTAGGGGTGCGCAGGCAGTTCGCCGGTCATCGTCGTTCCTCTCGTTTGTCCCGCCGGGTCTGGCGCCCGGGCATGGAATCAGGGGCTGGCCGCCAAGGGCCGCTCCGCCCGCGAAGCCTATCGCTGGCGGGCGTGAAAACAAGGGCTTCGATGCAAGGCCGCAGCCAGACCGGCGCGCAACCCCTGTCCTACACGCCGCGTCCTGCGGTAATCCGGCGCGATGCTCCTTGACCCCCGTCAATCCCGCGAAATCCAGCCGCAAGAGGCCGCTGCCGACCCCGCCCGGAGTTTTCGCTCAGGACTGTGTCAACTGTGTCAACCTGACCTAAATTGGGGACGCAACGAATCGCTCTCAGCCCGTCGGAGGGCTGCGAGACAATCGCGATGTTTGGGAAGGAAACTGGAGCGGGCGAAGGGATTCGAACCCTCGACCCCAACCTTGGCAAGGTTGTGCTCTACCCCTGAGCTACGCCCGCTCGTGCGTTTCGGATCGGGCTGCCAGAAGGCCCCCGACCGGGGTGAGGTGCGCCCTTAGCTTCCCTCTCTGGCCTGCGCAACAGCAAAAATGCGTGTCGGGGCCATCCCGGCCCTGCTTGCCCGCAAATGCCCTTGCCGAATGGCCCCCGCTTCCCACATGGGGAATCACGACATCCAGTTGCGGAGACGATCCAGTGGCAAGCCTTGGCCTCAATCTCGAAGAACAGAAAGCGGTAGACCGCTTCCGCAAGGCCGTGGTCGAACCTTCGATGACCAAGCTCGTCGTGCTCGATTTCTGGGCGGAATGGTGCGGCCCGTGCAAGGCGCTCACCCCGGTGCTCGAAAAGGTCTGCGGCGAATATGCGGACAAGGGCGTCGTCCTCGCCAAGGTCAACGTCGATGAGGAACAGTTCATCGCCGCGCAGTTTCAGGTGCGCTCGATCCCCACCGTCTATGCCATGTTCCAGGGCCAGCCGGTGGCAGACCTCACGCCCGCGCGCAGCGAATCGCAGCTGCGCCTGATGCTCGATCAGATGCTTGCGCGTCTGCCCATCCAGGCCGGTGACGAGCCCGCGCAGGATATCGCCCCGCTCCTCGCCATGGGTGAGGAAGTGCTGGCAGGCGGTGATGGCGAACGCGCCGTCGGCATCTTTTCGCAGATCGCAGAGATCGCGCCCGATAACGCCGCTGCCTTCTCCGGCCTGATTCGCGCGCTGCTGCTGGCGGGTGACAAGGCCGCGGCGGAGGACGTGCTTGCCTCGCTCGATCCCAAGCTGGCGGACGATCCGGCGTTGGCGCAGGCCCGCTCGGCCCTCGCGCTGGCTGCCGATGCGCCGGAACCCAGCGAACTTGATGGCCTGCGCGCTGCCGCCAGCGCCAATCCGGGTGACATGGACGCCGAACTCGCCCTCGCCAACGGCCTCTACGCCGCTGGAGACCGCGACGGCGCCGCCAGCCTCCTGCTCGGCATGGTCGCGCGCGACCGTGCTTGGAACGATGGCGCTGCCCGCACGCGCCTGCTCCAGATCTTCGAAGCCATCGGCCTTGAAGATCCGTGGGTCGCCGCCACCCGGCGCAAGCTTTCCACCGTGCTGTTCGGTTAGGCCATGGGCGAGGCAGGCAAACCCGTGCGTCTCTCGATCTTCCCGCTGACGGGCGCGCTGCTGTTCCCGGGGCTGCAGCTGCCGCTGCACATCTTCGAGCCGCGCTACCGCTCGATGATCTCCGATTCGCTGGTGCGGGATCGGCGCATCGCGATGATCCAGCCGCAAGGCCAGTATGATGGCGCGCCGCTGTTCCAGATCGGCTGTGTTGGCAAGATCGGCGAAGTCGAGGCGATGGAGGACGGGCGCTACAACGTCATCCTCGAAGGCATCTCGCGCTTCCGCATGCTGCGCGAACTCGATGTGACGACGCCGTTCCGCCAGATCGAGGCCGAACTGATCGAGGATGACGCCGGAGCCAGCCTCAGCGCCGTCGAGCGCGCTTCATTCGAGCGCGAAGCGCGCCGCTTTGCCGAAGCGCAGGGCTATTCGGTCGATTGGGATTCGGTCGGCCGGCTCGATGACGTGTCGCTGATCAACGGCGTCTCGCAGATCGCCCCGTTCGATGCTGCCGCCAAGCAGGCTTTGCTCGAAGCGGACACCCTTGCCGCGCGGTGCGAGCTGCTCGTTCAACTGATGCAGTTCTTCGGCAGGCGCGATTCCGATGATGGGCGGGTGACGCTGCAGTAGCTGGCCCACCCCCGACCCCTCCCGCATGCGGGAGGGGAGCTAGAACTGCGCTTTGATCCCGTCGATCACGAACTGCGCGGCCAGCGCCGCGAGAAGGACGCCCAGCAGCCGGGTGATCACCGCTTCCACCTGCGATCCCAGCATGCGGATGATCGGACGTGCCGCCACCAGCGCGATGAAGCTCAGCGTCATCACAGCCGCCAGCGCGCCAAGGATCACCAGCGTTTCCTGCAGGCCATGCGCCCGCGCGGTAAGCAGCATGACCGAAGCGATCGAGCCCGGCCCCGCCAGCATCGGCATGGCCATCGGGAAGACCGAGACATCCTCCACGTGCGGTTGCTGCGTGCGGACCTTTTCCGCCCGCTCCTCGCGCCGCTCGGTGCGTTTTTCGAACACCATGTCGATGGCGATCATGAACAGCATGATCCCGCCCGCAATGCGGAAGCTGTCGAGCTCGATGTGGAGCGCGCCCAGCAGGTCTTCGCCGAACAGCGCGAACACCACGAGGATGCCGCTGGCGATCAGGCACGCGCGAACGGCCATGATGAAGGCCTGCCGCGGCGTGGCATTGGCCGTCAGCCCGGCGTAGATCGGCGCGCAGCCGGGCGGGTCGATCACCACGAACAGCGTCGTGAAGGCGGAAAGAAACAGGGCCAGCATCAGATCAACCTTCGTTCTTCGCGACTTCCGTGCGCTTCAGCACTTCGTTCATCTTGCCGTCCTGCCACATCCATACGGTCCATTCACGCGTACCGCCGGGCAGCACGGTGGAGCGCCAGACCAGCGTGCCGTCGATCGAGCGGCCATCCTTGCTATCCACACCGGGCACGGCTGCCAGCGGCGGGATCGGTCCGGGGAGCGGGCGCATCGGCGGCGGCGTGCCCTTGGGCAGCTTGGGTGGGGGCGGGGGCTCATCCGCCAGCGGATTGCGGCGGGGGCGCGGCACGCAGTCCGCCACCTTGCCGGTGATGAAGTCAGCGCCTGCCAGCGGCGCCGTCAGGTCTCCGCCCTGATCGAGGACCCACTTGTAGTCACCCTTCTTCTTCTGGCGCTGCCACACGGTGGAGAACCAGCCGTTGGCGCTGCCGGCCTGATAGCCGCCAAAGGTCACGCCTGCGCTGCCATCGCAGCTCATCCACACCGAACTGGGCTGCCACTGCACCGCTTGCGGCGGATTGGCGCGGCCCTTGAGCCAGGCCTTGGCCAGCGTTCGCTGCGGCACGAACATTTCCGCCTCGTCGGTCGCCGTCGCGGCAAAGGCCGTCCACTGCCCCTTCTCGCGCGCCAGCCGCGCGAAGGCGCTTTCCGACGCGATCAGCGCGCTGGGGTTGCCGATGGGGGTGATCCCGCCGCCAAAACCCGGCGCCGAGCGCGGATCCTGTGCAGAGGCGGATGCAGCGAGGGCCAGCACGGCGAGGGGGATCAGGCGCTTCATGCGTCGCAGCCTAGAGCAGGTGCGTGCCAAGGGGAAGCGCCAGGCCCACCCCCGACCCCTCCCGCTTGCGGGAGGGGAGTTAAGGTCGTGCTTTCTTCTCCCCTCCCGCAAGCGGGAGGGGTTGGGGGTGGGTCTTCCCTCAGATTGCGTCCGCAGCCAGTTCCAGTCCGGCATTGCGATAGGCCGCCACCAGCGCATTGCGCAGCAGCACGGCAATCGTCATCGGGCCCACGCCGCCCGGCACCGGCGTCACCGCGCCGGCAACTTCCATCACGCCGGCATAGCCGACATCGCCTACCAGCCGCGTCTTGCCTTCCTCGGCGGCAGGCACGCGGTTGATGCCGACGTCGATGACGGTTGCGCCGGGCTTGATCCAGTCCGCCTTGACCATTTCGGGACGGCCCACCGCCGCCACCACGATATCGGCACGGCGCACCACAGCGGGCAGATCCTTCGTGCGGCTATGCGCGATCGTCACGGTGCAGCTTTCGGCCAGCAGCAGCTGCGCCATCGGCTTGCCGACGATGTTGGAGCGGCCGATCACAACGGCATCAAGGCCCGAAAGCGAGCCCAAGCGGTCCTTCAGCAGCATCAGGCACCCCAGCGGTGTGCAGGGCACGAAGCCCGGCTGGCCGACAGCGAGCCTACCCGCGCTGATGACATGGAAGCCATCGACGTCCTTGTCCGGGTTGATCGCGGAAATGACCTTCTGCTCGTCCATATGGCCGGGCAGCGGCAGCTGGACGAGGATGCCATCGACGGCGGGATCGGTGTTGAGCTGTTCGACCAGCGCGAGAAGGTCGGCCTCCGCCGTTTCGGCTGGCAGGCGGTGCTCGAAGCTCGCCATCCCGGCTTCCACTGTCTGCTTGCCCTTGGAACGGACATAGACCTGGCTGGCCGGATCTTCGCCCACCAGCACCACGGCAAGGCCCGCCTTGCGGCCAGCCTTCGCCTCGAATGCGGCGGCCAGTTCACCAACCTTGCCGCGCAGGTTCGCGGCAAAGGCCTTCCCATCGATAATCGCGGCAGTCATCTCGGCACTTTCTATGGCTGGTTGGATCAGATCGAAGTGGCCGCCATCGCGAGGTAGTAAAGCAGCTGGACGAGGAGCCGCAGGCCGAAGATCAGGATCATCGGCGAAAAGTCGACGCCCCCCGTATTCGGCATGACCCGGCGGATCGGGTTCAGCAGCGGATCAAGGATTGCGTTCAGCGCGGTCCACACGGCGGAAACCGCCTTGTTGTGCGTGTTCACCACATTGAAGGCGATCAGCAGGCTCAGCACGAACTGCACAATCACCACCATCACGACGATGTCGATCAGCTGCGAAATGGCAGAGATCAGCGTGAACAACAGCATTTCGCATTTCCTATGTCAGCGAGGAGGCCTGCTCCTAGCCGACCCTCTCCCCGCCCCACAAGGGCTCCCTCGCCGAACGACCGACGGCGATGGACAAACTTGTATGTGTTGCATACAAATTTGTCCAGAGCTTGTGCGCGCAAAGTTGGCGAAGTCGGGAAACCCTCAGGCCCGGATCAGCGTACCCGCGCCGCGTGCGGTGAAGATCTCGATCAGCATGGCATGCGGCACCCGCCCGTCGAGCACGACTGCCGCCTCGCACCCGGCTTCGACCGCGTGGACGCAGGTTTCGAGCTTGGGGATCATGCCGCCGCTGATCGTGCCGTCCTCGGCAAGGCGGTTGATGTCTGCCGGGGTAAGGTCGGTCAGCAGGCGGCGTTCCTTGTCGAGCACCCCCGGCACGTCGGTCAGCAGGAACAGCCGCGCCGCGCCCAGCGCCGCCGCGATCGCGCCCGCCATGGTGTCGGCATTGATGTTGTAGGTCTCGCCGTCCTCGCCCACACCGATGGGGGCGATCACTGGGATCATGTTCGCGGCGGTGATGGTATCGATCACCGTGGTATCGATCCGCGCGGGTTCACCCACGAAGCCGAGATCGACGACGATCTGTTCGCCGCTGTCCTTGTCGTTGATCGCCTTGGGGGCCTTCTTGGCCTCGACCTTGCGGGCGATCACCATGCCGCCGTCCTTGCCGGAAATGCCGATGGCCTTGCCGCCTGCACGCGCGATCCAGCTGACGAGTTCCTTGTTGATCGCGCCTGCCAGCACCATCTCGGCAACTTCAGCGGTCTGCTTGTCGGTGACACGCAGGCCATCGACGAACCGCGATTCGATCCCCAGCGCCTTCAGCATCCGACCGATCTGCGGGCCGCCGCCGTGAACGACCACCGGATTGATGCCGATCGCCTTGAGCAGCACGATGTCTTCGGCAAAGTCCTGCGCAAGGTCAGGATCGCCCATCGCGTGGCCACCATACTTCACGACAAACGTCTTGCCCGCGTATCGCTGCAGGTACGGCAGCGCCTCGGTCAGCGTTTCGGCCTTGGCGAGCATAGCCTTGTGGTGGGCGGCGTCGTCGGCGGCGGGTTCGTGCGTGGTAGCCATGATGCGCCGCGCTTTGGACCAAGCGGCGCGGCGGCGCAATATTTCTAGCGTTCGCCGTCCATCCAGCGCCCCAGCTTCACGAAGGCCCAGATCAGCGGCGGCACCATGATCGTGGAAAGCAGCAGCTTGGAGGCGATCTGCCCGGTCATGATTTCCCCGATCGGCAGCGGCACGCCCGCGGCATCCTTCACCCCGGCGAACGAGATGGTGATGAAGATCAGCGTATCGACCATCTGGCTGAGGAGGCTGGCGATCCACGCGCGCAGGATCAGCAGGCGCCCGCGCCCGCCGGCAAGCCGCGAGAACACATAGACATTGAGCGTCTGCGAGGTGCCGTAGGAAATGAGCCCCGCGAACTGCATCCGCGCGCCCTGGCCGAGGAGGCGGGCATAGGCTTCCTGATCGCCCCAGAACGGCGCGGGCGGGACCGCGTTGATAACGAAGGTCAGCAGCAGCATCGAGCAAATCAGCGGCACGAAACCAAAGCGCACGAGCCGGTTGGCGACATCCTGCCCGAACAGTTCGGCCACAGCGCTTGCCATCACCACAAGCAGCAGGAAGGCGAAGATCCCGCTCTCGACGGCGAGATCACCGAGCACCGGCCAGTGCCCGAGCGCGGCGATCTTGGTGCCCAGCACACCCGCCAGCACGACAAGCCCGCCATATAGCAGCGAGAAGGCGAACAGCGAGGTCGGGATGCCCGATGGCGAAGGGACGGCGGCGCGGGGCTGGTCTTGCATCTGCAACGGTTAGCGGGATTTTGACCCTGCGCCAAATCCCGTTTAAGCCATGCCGGACAAGGTTTTGGGTAGGAGCTGCGGGCCAGCGATGCGCGTTTTGATGAGCCTCGCCGGCATGGCGCTGATTCTCGCCGTGGCGGTCCTGTTGTCCTCCAATCGCAGGGCCATCAGGCTGCGGGTAGTTGGCCCCGCTTTCGCGCTGCAGGCCGGTTTCGCCGCACTGGTGCTCTACTTTCCGCCGGGCAATGCCGCCTTGCTGGGGGCTTCGGCAGGGGTGGAAGGGCTGCTCGGCTATGCCAAGGCGGGCGTCGCGTTCCTGTTTGGCCCGCTCGCCGATCCGGCCATCGGCGGGCGCAGTTTCGCCATCGCCGCGCTGCCGACGATCGTGTTCTTCGCTGCGCTGATTTCGATCCTCTACTACCTCGGCATCATGCAGCTGGTGATCCGCTGGATCGGCGGTGGCCTCGAGAAGATCACCGGGATTAGCCGGGTCGAAGCACTGTGCGCGGCCAGCAATATCTTCGTCGGCCAGAGCGAATCGCCGCTGGTGATCCGGCCCTATCTCGCCTCGCTCGCCCCGGCGCAGATCTTCACGGTGATGAGCGTGGGCATGGCCGGTGTCGCGGGGACGATCCTTGCCGCCTATGCCGCGATGGGTATCCGGGTGGACTACCTCGTCGCCGCCGCGTTCATGTCGGCGCCGGGCGGGGTGCTGATGGCCAAGCTGATCATGCCCGACACACCGCCGCAACCGGACGCGCCCGTCGATGCCGATCTGCCGAACCCGCATATTGCCGTCGCAGCGCCCGATGAGGAACGCCCCGCCAACCTCATCATGGCCGCCAGCCAGGGCGCGCAGACCGGTGTGCGGCTTGCCGTGGCGGTAGGTGCGATGGTGCTGGCATTCGTGGCGCTGGTGGCGATGGCCAACGGCCTCCTCGGCACCCTCGGCGCGTATATCGGCTATCCGGGGCTGTCGTTCCAGCAGATCCTCGGCGCGATTTTCGCCCCGGTCTTCCTCCTTCTCGGCGCACCGAACTGGGCGGAGGCGGCGCAGGCGGGCGGTCTGTTCGGCACCAAGATCGTGCTCAACGAATTCGTCGCCTTCATCGATCTCGGCGCCGCGAAGGACCTGTCCGCCCACACCGTCGCCATCGTGACGTTCGCCTTGTGCGGCTTTGCCAACTTCAGCTCGATCGCGATCCAGATGGCCGTTTCCGGCAGCCTCGCGCCAAACCAGCGCCCGGTGATCGCCAAGCTCGGCCTGAAGGCGCTGGCAGCCGGGGCTCTCAGCAACCTGATGAGCGCTGCCCTCGCGGGAATGTTCCTCAGCGTCTGAAGAGGACGCGCCCTTGCCGCACCAGCAGCGGCAAGCCCAGCAGCACGAACGGCGCGGCCATGAAACCCCAGTAGCCGTTGTCCGGCCGGCCAAATACCGTGAGCGCAGCAAGGAAGCCGGCACTGCCGATGGCTGCAATGCGCTCCATCTCGCGGCCCCAGCGCAGCATTGCGGCAAGGGAGGCTGCGACAAGCGCCAATACCAGCGGGCCGGGCAGGCCGGTCAGCACGAGATTCCGGCGCAGCGCGTCGATCACCAGCGGCAACCCGCCGAAGCGGACCCAGCCGGGGGAGGTGAGGTCGCCGGGCCGAACCTCAGCCGCCACGAACTGCGCATGGATCAGCCAGAGTCCGGCTGCGAGTGCGATGGCCCCAACGGCCATTGAGGCGCGTTTCCAGTCGCGCTGCCACACCGCGTAAACCGCGATCGCAGCAAGCCACGCCAGCGAGGTTTCGCGCACCAGCACGGCGAGGAAGGCAAGGCCGATCATCAGCCATGGCCGCCGGTAGGCCGCCAGCGACAGCATGATCAGCAGCACGCTCCACTGCTCGTGGAGATAGACGTTGTCGGGAAAGAACGCGCCAAACAGCCCCGCCACTGCCAGCGCAACCACGCTGAGCGCTTCTGCCGGTGGCCGGTCCGACAGGCTTTGCCGGAGGGCGATAAGCGCGCCGAACAGCAGCAAGATCAGTGCGGCGGTGCGGGTAGCGGTGCCCGGGAACAGCGCAAGCCAATACGTCATCGTTGGCGGGCGGACGGCCAGCGCGGGTTGTACCGGATAGGTCCGCTCGCGTTGTGCGGCCATCGTCGCCGGATAGAAATTCTCACCGCCGCGCACTCGCTCGACCACGGTGCGGTAGAGCTCCTGATCGAGCTGGACGGGCTTGGCTGGCGGCTTCGCGGCAAGCGGCGCGGCGAGGCATGCCAGCAGCACCAGCAGGAGTGTGCGCCACCGCCTCATAGCTCGCGCTTCAGATCATATAGCAGATCGAGTGCCGCGCGCGGGCTGAGCGAATCGATGTCGATGGCGGAAAGCTTCTCGCGAAGGGCATCGACCTTCTCTTCCGCCGCTTCGATGGCGGCTGCAAACAGCGGCAAGTCATCCAGCCCCGCCGCCAGCCCGCCGGTCGCGGCGCGGCCTTTCTCCAGCCGGTCGAGCACCGATTTCGCGCGCTTGACCACCGGCGCCGGAACTCCGGCAAGCCGCGCGACGGCAAGGCCGTAGCTCTTGTCCGCCGGGCCTTCGGTCAGCTCGTGCAGCAGCACAAGATCGCCCTTCCACTCGCGCGCCCGGACATGGTGGAGCGAGAGCGCGTCGCAGGTCTCGGCGAGCCGCGCGAGTTCGTGATAGTGCGTCGCAAAGAGGCAGCGCGAGCGGTTCACTTCGTGCACGGCCTCGGCCACCGCCCAAGCGAGCGCGAGGCCGTCGTAGGTCGAGGTGCCGCGCCCCACCTCGTCGAGAATCACGAAGCTGCGTTCGCCCGCCTGCGCGAGGATCGCAGCGGTTTCGACCATCTCGACCATGAAAGTCGAGCGTCCGCGCGCGAGGTTGTCCGCCGCGCCGACGCGGCTGAACAGGCGATCGACGATGCCGATCTCCGCGGCCTCCGCAGGCACGAACCCACCCGCCTGCGCAAGGATCACGATCAGCGCGTTCTGGCGCAGGAAGGTGGACTTGCCGCCCATGTTGGGGCCGCCGATCAGCCACAGCCGGTCGCGCGGGGAGAGCTGGCAGTCGTTGGCGACAAACCGCTCGCCGCGCGCCGCCAGTGCGGCCTCGACCACCGGATGCCGCCCGCCGCGAATGGATAGCGCGGTGTCGTCGGAAAGGTGCGGCAGGCACCAGCCGCCTTCCGCCGCGCGCTCGGCCTGTCCCGCTGCCACGTCGATCCGCGCGAGCGCCGCTGCTGTGGTCGCAATCGCCTCGCGCGCCGCGATGGCCCGCGCGGTCAGATCCTCGAAATGCGCCTCCTCCGCCGCAAGCGCATGGCCACCGGCCTCGGCGATCCGACTGGCTTCCTCGTGCAGCGCGAGCGCATTGAAGCGCACCGCGCCCGCCATCGTCTGGCGGTGGGTGAAGCCGCTGTCTGGCTGCATCAGCCGATCCGCATGGCGCGCGGGGACTTCGATGAAGTAACCGAGCACGCCGTTGTGCCGAATCTTGAGCGAGGGTGTGCCGGTCTCCTCGCGGTAACGGGCTTCGAGGGCCGCGATCGCCCGGCGCGAGTTGCCCGCCGCATCGCGCAGGGCATCGAGCGCCGCATCATAGCCCGCTGCGATGAAGCCGCCGCTGGCGCGCTCGGTCGGCGGGGCGGGAACCAGCGCGCGCGAAAACAGATCGATCAGCGCGCCGTGGCCGCCAAGCGCGGGAACCAGCGCGTCCGCGAGCGCCGGACGGTCCGCTCGGGCGGCGAGCAGGGCTTGCAATCGCTGTGCTTCGGCAAGGCCATCGCGCAACTGGCCAAGATCGCGGGGAGAGCCTCGCCCCGCCACTACACGCCCGAGCGCGCGGCCCACATCCGGAGCGGCGCGCAGCACGGCTCGCAAGTCACCGCGCAGCAGCGGATCGTCATGCAGCCAGCTGACGAGTTCGAGCCGCGCGCGGATCGCTGCAAGGTCAGTAAGCGGTGCGGCGAGGTCTTCTGCAAGGAGGCGCGCGCCCGCGCTCGTCACGCAGCGGTCGATGGCCTCGATCAGGCTACCCTTGCGGCCTCCTCCCGATGCGGAGAGGATTTCGAGGCTTGCCCGGGTCGCTTCGTCCATCGCCATGAACGCGCGCGCCTCGCGCACCACCGGGGGGAGGAGCAACGGCAGATTGCCGCGCCCGACATGCTCGAGATAGTCGATCAGCCCCGCCGCCGCCGCCAGCATGGCGCGGCTGAATGTGCCGAAGCCGTCGAGCGTCGCCACTCCGTGCAAGGCCATCAGCCTCGCCGCACCGCGCTCCGAATCGAAGGCGCGGGTCGGGCGAGATGCTGCCTCGGGCAGATCGAAGCCGCTTTCCTCCGCCATGACGAGCTCGGTCGCGCCAAGCCGGGCGAGCGCGGCGGGCAGCGTCTCGGGCGCGCATTCCTCCAGCTCCATCCGCCCGGTCGAGATGTCGCAGGCGGCAATCCCCGCCATGCCGCGCACCGCACAGACTGCCGCCAGCACATTGGCGCGGCGCGGTTCGAGCAAGGCGTCCTCGGTGAGCGTTCCCGCAGTCACGAAGCGCACGATGTCGCGTGCCACTAGCGCCTTGGAACCCGCACGTTTGCGCGCTTCTTCCGGCGTCTCGGTCTGTTCGGCAATCGCCACGCGGCACCCGGCGCGGATCAGGCGGGCGAGGTAGCCTTCCGCCGAATGGACCGGCACCCCGCACATCGGGATGGGTGCACCGCCATGTTCGCCCCGGCTTGTCAGCGCAATATCGAGCACGCTGGCTGCGATTTTTGCGTCCTCGAAGAACAGCTCGAAGAAGTCGCCCATGCGGTAGAACAGCAGGCAGCCATCGGCCTGCGCCTTTAGCGCTAGATATTGCGCCATCATCGGAGTTGGGGCATGGGAACTCACAGCCGCCGTGGCTAGACCAGCGGCGCGGGTTTCTCAAACGATCGACACCGGATATCGACATTTCCGGGCATGGGCTGGGCGGATGCTTCTGAGGTTCTTGGGGGGCGGGTGCTCCCGGGGGTCTGGTGGATGGCCAATCGGCCATCCCGGCTGACGCCGCTGCGAAAGTGAACTGGGGTTGATGCAAGTCCGCGAGAAGACCATTGCGATGAGCCTGCGGGGGCTTTGGGAGCGTGCGGTGGCCCTGCCGTGGCTCAGCGCGCCCGGCATCGCGATCATCGTCCTGCTGGTCTGCCTGCCCTTCGCGCTTGTCGAAGTGCCGCCGCTGATCGACGTGCCGGGCCACATGGGCGCTGCCGCGATCGAAGCGGCACGCCCGGGCAATCCGCTGCTCAAGTACTTCTCGTGGAAGTGGGTCTTCACGCTCAACATCGGCGGCGATGTGCTGGCGAAGCTGATCGGCGCGCAGTTCGGCATCCTCGCGGCTGGCTGGTGGAGCACGGTGCTGGCAACGGGCCTGTTTGCCGGCGGCTGCCTCGCCACGATCCGCGTGCTCAATCCCAAGGGTGGGCACGGTGCGCCCTGGGCGCTGATGTTCGTGTTCAGCTTTCCGCTGCTCACCGGCTTCCTCAACTATATCCTCGCCACCGGCCTTTCGCTGATGGCCTTCGCCATCGCCGTCTGGCTTGAGGACAAGCCGAAACAGCGTGCCGCGCTGCTGATCGTCGCGCAGCCGCTTGCGATGCTGTGCCACGCCATCGGCGGGTTGCTCCTCGGGTTGCTGATCGGCGCCAATGCGCTGGGCCGCGAGATTGACCGCCTGCCTGCCGGCTGGTGGCGCCCGTCCGAATGGCGCCGCCTGCGCGATGAGCAGGACTGGCGCGCGATCGCCAAGCGGTTGTTCATCCTGTGCTGGCCGCTCGTCGCAACGGTGGTCACGATCATCCTGTGGAAGTACCTCTCGCCCGATCCGGCGCGCAGCATGAATCGCTGGCGCTGGGATCAGAAGGCCTGGTACTTCGTGCTCACGCTGCGCGATCAGTCCCTGCTGCTCGATGGCGCAACCACCATTGCCTGCTTTGCGCTGATCCTGTTCGGCTGGGCGCTCGGTGCGCGGTGGAAGTGGCAGCTGGGCCTGCCGGGCCTGCTCGTGTTCCTGCTGTTTATCGCGATCCCCAGCGACATCAATGGCAGCGCCTTTGTCGATGTGCGCCTGCTCCCGGTCGCCTGCATGCTTGCGCTTGGCCTGCAGGACTGGAGCGGTGTGCCGGCTGAGCGCGCGCGCAAGATCGCGCTGGTCGGGGCACTGTTGCTCGGGACGCGGCTTGTCGTCACTGCCGCCAGCTTTGCTGAATATGCCGACGACTATCGCAAGCAGCTTTCCGCGCTTCACCACGTCGAGCCGGGCAGCCGCGTGCTCGCTTTCGTCGAGCATTCCTGCGTCGAAGAATCGTGGCGCAACACCCGGCGCGACCATCTGGCCAGCCTCGCCAGCCTTTATCGGCAGGCCTGGGTCAACGACAACTGGGCGGTTCCGGGCCTTCACATGGTAATCCCGCGTTTCCGTCCGGGCCGCAATTTCACCGCTGATCCGTCGGAATTCGTTTGGTCTCGCGCCTGCCGCGGCGGCCGCCTGCGCAGCGTGGATACCGCGCTCAAGTACGCACCGATCGACCGCGTGGACTATGTCTGGCTGATCGATACGGACATGCCGCGCCATCCGGATTCACGGCTGCAGCTTGTCTGGCAGGAAGGCCGTAGCCTCCTTTTCGCGGTCCGGCCCTTGGGTTTTCCGAACTGGCGCTCTAAGGATTTGTAAACGGGCAGCATTCGTCTGCCTGGCACCGGAATGCTCGCGCGCCGAGGGGGGATTTGATGACCGACGAGAGCAATGTCCGCTTCACCGAACGTGAAGCGCTGTTCTACCACAACACGATTCGCCCCGGTAAGATCGAGATCATCGCCTCGAAGCCGATGGCGACGCAGCGCGATCTCAGCCTCGCCTATTCGCCCGGCGTTGCCGTGCCGGTCCGCGCCATCGCGGAAGACCCCGCCACCGCCTATGATTATACCGCGAAGGGCAACCTCGTCGCGGTGATCTCCAACGGCACGGCCATCCTCGGCCTCGGCAATCTCGGCGCGCTCGCCTCGAAGCCGGTGATGGAAGGCAAGGCGGTGCTGTTCAAGCGCTTCGCCGATGTCGATTCGATCGACATCGAACTGGCGACAGAAGACCCGCAGGCCATCATCGATGCGGTCGCGCTGATGGAACCGAGCTTCGGCGGGATCAACCTTGAAGACATCAAGGCGCCCGAGTGCTTCATCATCGAACAGGCGCTGAAGGAGCGCCTCAAGATCCCGGTGATGCATGATGACCAGCACGGCACGGCGATCATTTCCGCCGCCGGCCTGCTCAATGCCTGCTTCCTCACTGGCCGCAATCTGGCGGACGTGAAGGTCGTCGTGAACGGCGCGGGCGCTGCCGCGATTGCCTGCACCGCGCTGATCAAGGCGATGGGCGTGCGCCACACCAACGTGACGATGTGCGACAGCAAGGGCGTGATCTACATCGGCCGCGCCGGTGTCGACCAGTTCAAGTCCGCCCACGCCATCGATACGTCCAAGCGCACGCTGGAAGAAGCGATGGAGGGCGCAGACATCTTCCTCGGTCTTTCCGTGCAGGGCGCCGTGACGCAGGAGATGGTCAAGAAGATGGCGCCGCAGCCGATCATCTTCGCGATGGCCAACCCCGATCCGGAAATCACCCCGCCCGAAGCCAAGGCGGCGCGCCCGGATTGCATCGTCGCCACTGGCCGTTCGGACTATCCGAACCAGGTCAACAACGTGCTTGGCTTCCCCTTCATCTTCCGCGGCGCGCTTGATGTGCGGGCGACTGCCATCAACGAGGAAATGAAGATCGCCGCCGCGCGCGCCATCGCCGAACTGGCGCGCGAACCGGTGCCCGAGGAAGTGGCCGCCGCCTATGGGCAGAACCACACCTTCGGGCTCGACTACATCATCCCCGCGCCGTTCGATCCGCGTTTGATGGAAGTCGTCTCCTCCGCCGTCGCCAAGGCGGCGATGGATTCGGGTGTGGCGCAAAAGCCGATCGAGGACTTCGACGCCTACCGCACCGAGCTCAAGGCGCGTCTCAATCCTACCACCGGTGCGCTCACCAGCGTCTATGAGCAGGTCAAGGAGAACCCCAAGCGCGTCGTCTTTGCCGAGGCGGAGAACGAAGTCGTGCTGCGAGCGGCGATCCAGTACCGCGATTTCGGCTATGGCACGCCGGTGCTCGTCGGCCGTACGCAGGCGGTGCACAACCTGCTTACCGAACTCGGCGTGGGCGATCCGGACAGCTTCGAGATCCACAATTCGGCGGTTTCGCCGCTCGTGCCTGAAATGGTCTCGTACCTCTATGAGCGGCTGCAGCGGCGCGGCTTCATGGAGCGTGACGTGCGGCGCATGGTCAATCAGGACCGCAACGTGTTCGCCTCGCTGCTCGTCGCGCTTGGCCACGGCGATGCGATGATCTCGGGCATGACCCGCACGTTCGCGCAGACGATCAAGGAAGTGCGCCAGGTGCTTGATCCCAAGCCCGGCCACCTGCCGTTCGGCATCCACATGATGATCGCGAAGAACTACACCGTGTTCCTCGCCGATACGACCGTGAACGAGCGTCCGAATGCGACCGAGCTTGCGCATATTGCCACCGAAACCGCGGCTGTTGCCCGCCGCATGGGGCATGAACCGCGCGTGGCGTTCCTGTCCTACTCCACCTTCGGCAACCCCAGCGGCCGCTGGCTTGATGAAATCCGCGGCGCTGTCGCCATCCTCGATGAGCAGAAGCCCAACTTCGAATACGAAGGCGAGATGGCGCCCGATGCCGCGCTCAATCCGAAGGTCATGGCAAGCTATCCGTTCAGCCGCCTCTCCGGCCCGGCCAACGTCCTCATCATGCCCGGCCTGCAATCGGCCAACATCTCCGCCAAGCTGCTGCGCGAACTTGCCGGCAATGCGGTGATCGGTCCGATGCTGATCGGCATGGAAAAGCCCGTCCAGATCGCGGCGATGACCTCGATTGCGCCGGATATCCTGACGCTGGCGGTGCTGGCGGCGGCGGGGATCGCGGGCTGATCTAGCGGTTTTGCATGCGCCGGATGCGGGCTCTGACGAAGAGCACATATCCGGCGTAGACCAGCGCGAGACCTGCCGAGCCGAGCAGGCCCGCGTGGTAGCTCCCCGTTGTATCGCGCACCGCGCCGAACGCATAGGGCGAGCCGAACGAGCCCAATTGCCACAGCGTGTTGATCGCGCCGCTGCCCATTGCAAGCTGGCGCACCGGCAGCGCGTCCGGCCACGAGGCGATGACCAGCCCGCCGGCTGCAAAGCTCACCGCCGTCTGCATGAGGTATCCGGCCACGACCGCGCCGGGTGAGGGGGCGAGGCCGATCAGCAGCAGCCCGAGCCCGGCTATGGCGCCAAAGGCCGCTGCATAGCGCAGCCGGTCTCCCGTCCGGTCCGAATACCAGCCGGCAAGCAGGATCACGATCGCTCCGTTGAAGCCGCCAAGGCTCACCAGCCAGCCGATTGTCTTCGTATCAAGCCCGCCGTTCGCCGCCAGAATGGCCGGGGCCGAAAGAACAAAGCCGTTCATCGCTCCATTGAGCAGGAATCCCGTGCAACCGAGCAGCCAGACTGTCGGATTGGCGAGGACTGCGAGCAGGTCATGCCGGTCGGCATGGCCAATCAGCGCCGCATCGCGCGCCAGCACATCGGCGATCCAGGCCTTTTCGTCCGGCTCCAGCCAGTCCACTTCGTCTGGCCGGTCGGGCAGGAAGCGCAGGATGGCGAGGCCCATGAGGACCGCGGGCAGTCCTTGGGCAAGGAACACCCATTGCCACCCGCGCCATCCGCCAAGGCCGTCGAGCCCCAGCAGCGGCGCAGCGGTTGCTCCCATCACCACCCCCGCCAGCGCCGGGGCGATATAGATGCGGCTCACCGCGCGTCCCCGGTAGGCCTTCGGGAACCAGTGCGAGAGGTAGTAGACGATGCCCGGGAAGAACCCGGCTTCGGCAGCGCCCAGCAGGAACCGCATGAGGTAGAACTGCTGCGCGCTGCGAATGAAAATCATCCCCACCGCCAGCAAGCCCCAGGTAATCATGATCCGGGCCAGCCATTGGCGCGGGCCGAAGCGGGATGCCATCGCGCCCGATGGGATCTCGAACAGCGCGTAGCCAATATAGAACAGCCCGCCGCCAAAGCCGTAGACTGTGGCGCTGAAGCCCAGATCGACGTTCATCTGCAGCGCCGCGAAGCTGACATTCACGCGGTCGATATAGGCCATGATGTAGGCGAGCAGCAGGAACGGCAAGATGCGCAGCATCGCCTTGTTCATGGCGCGACGCGCCACGTCTATCTCGCCCGTATCCCCCACGCGGTGCTCCGTCAGTCCCCGGGGCGCAGGTTGATCCGATGGTGCGCCTCAGCGCAAATGAAATGTCAGATCAGCCCCGCCAGCGGGCTCGACGGATCGGCGTACTTGCGGGTGCCCATGCGCCCGGCAAGGTAGGCATCGCGCCCGGCTTCGACCGCCGCCTTCATGGCGCGGGCCATGCGGATCGGATCCTTGGCTTCGGCAATCGCGGTGTTCATCAGCACACCGTCGCAGCCGAGTTCCAGCGCGACCGCGGCATCGCTCGCCGTACCCACGCCTGCATCGACCAGCACCGGCACTTTCGCGCCTTCCACGATCAGGCGGATTGTCACGCGGTTCTGGATGCCAAGTCCGGAGCCGATCGGCGCGCCCAGCGGCATGACCGCAACGGCGCCCGCATCTTCCAGTTGCTTGGCCGCGATCGGATCATCGACGCAGTAGACCATCGGCAGGAAGCCTTCCTTGGCCAGCACTTCGGTCGCGCGGATGGTTTCGATCATGTTGGGATAGAGCGTGCGCGCCTCGCCCAGCACTTCGAGCTTGACCAGATCCCAGCCGCCCGCCTCGCGCGCCAGCCGCAGCGTGCGGATCGCGTCTTCGGCGGTGAAACAGCCGGCGGTGTTGGGGAGGTAGGTGATCTTCTTCGGGTCGATATAGTCCGTCAGCATCGGCGCCTTGGGATCGCTGACATTGACCCGGCGCACCGCCACGGTGACGATCTCTGCGCCCGAAGCTTCCACGGCCGCCGCGTTCTGCGCGAAGTCCTTGTACTTGCCGGTGCCGACGATCAGGCGCGAGCGGAAGGTGCGGCCCGCAACCGTCCAGGTGTCGTCATCCTGCCCGCCGCCAACGAAATGCACGATTTCCAGCACGTCGCCGTCCGCGATGTTCACGGCAGCGAGCGTCGAGCGCGGCACGATCTCGCCATTGCGCTCGACCGCTACCTTGGCGGGATCAAGCTCTAGGCTGCGCACGAGATCGGCAATCGAACCGGGCGCGGAGCGGCGCGGTTCGCCGTTGATGGTCAGGGAGAGTTCGGTCGACATAGCCGGGGGCTTTAGCGCCCGCTACGTGCGGCGCAAGCCGTCAGCAACCGTTCCGACGCAGGTTGACAATATGGGCAGAGGCCACAAGCACCACGCCGCAGATCGTGAGCAGCGCTTCGCCCGCGCCGTGGTCGCTGACAATCGCTGCGGCCATCAGCGCAAGGCCGGTGGTGCCGAGCGCGAGCGGCAGGCGATGACCATGGCGCAGCGCGCCTGCGCCGATGGTGAACATCCCGACGAGAAAAGCCGCAACCAGCCCGAAGCGGTGGATCGCCGGATTGAGAAGCACGCCGCCGCCCAGACCCAGCACGCCGATCAGGAACAGCCCCGCCACGCAGTGCACCATGCACAGTCCGCTGATGAGCACGCCCAGCCGGTCAAACCGGCCGCGCAGCATCTTGGCGGAGGAGTCGGGGCGTTCTTTCATGGCAGGGTCTATATGTAATAGTATCACATAACGCAATGCTCATCCGGCACTCCGGTGATTCCCTTATTCTCGTAGCTGCGCATGCCCCCATTGGCGCTTGCGTTTCAGCGCCTTGGCGAGCAGAGGCGCGGCCATGGACGCTGTAGCCATGGCCCCGGCCCGTAACCGCACCGCCAACCCTGCGCCGCTGGCGCTTGCACGCTGGCTCATGGTCGTCGCCCTGATGATCGTTGCCATCGTGGTTGTCGGAGGGATCACCCGCCTCACTGAATCGGGTGTTTCGATCACCGAATGGAAGCCCGTTTCCGGCGCGCTCCCGCCACTGACCGAGGCAGACTGGCAGGCAGAGTTCGCCAAGTACCAGCAGACGCCGCAGTATGTGCTCGTCAATGGCCCTGCTGGCATGACGCTGGCCACCTACAAGTTCATCTTCTTCTGGGAGTGGGTGCACCGCTTGCTCGCGCGCGCGATCGGTATGGCTTTCGCGCTGCCGCTTGCGTGGTTCTGGCTGCGCGGTCGGATCCCGGCGGGCTACAAACCGCGCCTCCTCGCGCTGCTGGCGCTGGGCGCGCTGCAGGGCGCGGTTGGCTGGTGGATGGTGAAGTCCGGCATCGCCCACGATATCAAGGTCAGCCATTTCCGCCTCGCCGCGCACTTGCTCGTGGCGCTGACGACGCTCGCGGGTGTCGTGTGGACGATGCTCGACCTGCGGGCGCTGTCGCGCGGCGAACCCCGCGCAAGGCTCACCGGCTTCGCCGCGCTCGCGCTTGCCATGCTGCTGGTGCAGCTGTTCTACGGCGCACTGCTCGCTGGCATGCGCGCCGGCACCGTCGCAGGGGGCGGCTGGTTCAATTGGGACGTCTGGCCGCTGATGCAGGGCGCGTTCTTCCCGGCTGGTATCGAGTGGTCGCTCGGCGCGGCGCACGCCTTCTTCTCCGATCCCTACCTCGTCCACTTCATCCACCGCTGGTGGGCCTGGGCCGTCGTCGCGGTGCTCGTCGTGATGGGGCGCAAGTTGCGCAGGGCTGGCGCGCGCCCGGTCTCTGTCGCGATCCACAGCGCCTTCGGCACGCAGATCGTGCTCGGCATCGCCACGGTAATGAGCGGCGTGACGATCTGGATCGCGGTCCTCCACCAACTCACCGGCGCCTTGTTGGTGGCCTGCACGGCGTGGGGCGCGCACCGGCTCGGCAAGCAGGTTTAGCTAAGAGGTATTATTTTACCTCTCCCAAAACCCGCAGTTTGCTTGACTCTTTGCCCTGTTTGCAACAAAGGCGCGCTTCCTCGCCATGGGGCTCGCTTCGGCGTCCTCTTGGCGTACCACAATTCCAGGATGGGTTTCAGCCATGAAGGCGCTCACGAAAGTCACCCGGTCGATCAAGCCGGCCGAGGTGGAAAAGAAGTGGCATCTCATTGATGCCGATGGCCTCGTTGTCGGCCGTCTCGCGGTGGTTATCGCGAATCACCTGCGCGGCAAGCACAAGCCGAGCTACACCCCGCACGTCGATTGCGGCGATCATGTCGTCGTCATCAACGCCGACAAGGTGAAGCTGACGGGCAACAAGCTCAAGGACAAGATCTACTACAAGCACACCGGCTATGCCGGCGGCATCAAGGAAGTCACCGCGGACAAGGTCCTCGGTGGTCGCTTCCCTGAGCGCGTGCTGGAGAAGGCCGTTGAGCGCATGATCCCGCGCGGCCCGCTCGGCCGTGCGCAGATGCGCGCGCTGCATCTCTATGCCGGTGCCGAGCATCCCCACGCGGGGACGCAGCCCGAGCCGCTCGACGTCGCGTCGATGAACCGCAAGAACAAGGTGGGTGCGTAAGCCATGTCCGACACCGATACCGTCTCCAGCCTCGCGGATCTCAAGGATCTGACCTCGGCTGCCGCCGCCGCTGCTCCTGCCGCCTCGGCTCCCGAAGCGCCCCGCGCTCCCTCGGCTCCCGCCGCGCCGCTGCGCGAGCGTGAAGTCGATGCGCAGGGCCGTTCCTACGCCACCGGCCGCCGCAAGGACGCCGTTGCCCGCGTGTGGATCAAGCCCGGCTCGGGCAAGATCACCGTCAACGGCCGCGATCAGGAAGTGTACTTCGCACGTCCGACGCTGCGTCTCGTCATCAACCAGCCGTTCGAAGTGGCTGATCGGTCGGGTCAGTACGACGTGATCGCCACCGTCAAGGGCGGCGGTCTCTCGGGCCAGGCCGGTGCGGTCAAGCACGGCATCTCGCAGGCGCTCTCGAAGTTCGAGCCCGCGCTGCGCAGCGCCGTCAAGGCCGCCGGGTTCCTCACCCGCGACCCGCGCGTCGTCGAACGCAAGAAGTACGGCAAGGCCAAGGCCCGCAAGAGCTTCCAGTTCTCGAAGCGCTAAACGCGCTTCGGCTGGCAGTTCTCGAAGCCCTAAGGGTTTCGGGAAACCGGAAACAGAAAAGGGCGCCGGGCTATCCCGGCGCCCTTTTTCTATGCGCGCAGTTCAATGGCAGGGCGATCAGTGCCGGACAATCAGTGGCCGGGGGCGTTGCGCTTCATGCTCTCGGCCATGCGGGCAAGTTGCTCGGGCGTCGCTTCGGTCTGATAGCGCGCCTTCCACTCATCGGCGGGCAGGCCGTGGATCACTTCGCGGGCCGCGGCCTTGTCGAGCCCGGCCCCGGCATCGTTGATCCAGTCGGCCAGACAGTTGCGGCAAAAGCCGGCCAGGCCCATGAGTTCGATGTTCTGCGCGTCGTGCCGGTGGCGCAAATGCCTGACAAGGCGGCGGAACGCGGCGGCGGCTACGTCGTCGGGAACGGTGTCGAGGGCATCGGGCGATGAAATTTCTGCATTCGTATCCATTGGGTTCGTCCTTGGGTTTTCAAGGTAGGTAGGCCATAGGGCGGGCGCATTCAATTCGAGGTGATGGACGTGGCAAAACTGGATCCCCGTGGCCGCAAGGTAAAGATCCTTGCCACCGTCGGACCTGCCAGCCGTTCGCCGGAAATGCTCGAGAAGCTGTTCCGCGCCGGGGCTGACGCCTTCCGCGTCAACATGAGCCACGGCGAACATGCGGTCCATGCCGAAACTATCGCCGCGATTCGCGCGCTGGAGCGCAAGGTCAACCGGCCGATCACGATCCTGTGCGATCTGCAGGGGCCCAAGCTGCGCGTCGGCAAGTTCAAGGAAGGCCGTGCGGTCATCCGCCATTCGGGCCACTTCACGCTCGATCGCAATCCCGAACCGGGTGACGAAAACCGCGTCCAGTTGCCGCATCCAGAACTGTTCGGCATCCTGCGGCCCGGTCAGCGTCTGCTGATCGACGACGGCAAGCTGCGCCTGCGCGTGATCCGCGCTGACGACAACGAAATCCTCTGCTCGGCCGAAGTCGGCGGGGTGATTTCCGATCGCAAGGGCGTAAACGTGCCCGACGCGGTGATCCCGGTGCCGGCGATGACCGACAAGGATCGCCGCGACCTCGCCTTCGCCGTCAGCCAGAATGCCGACTGGATCGCACTGTCGTTCGTTCAGCGCCCCGAAGACGTCGCCGAAGCCCGCCGCCTGATGGGTGGTCACGGCTCGCTCATGGCCAAGATCGAGAAGCCGGCGGCTATTTCGCGGCTCGACGAGATTCTCGAAATTGCTGACGGCCTGATGGTCGCGCGCGGCGATCTCGGTGTCGAACTCAATCCCGAGCAGGTCCCCCCGCTGCAGAAGCGCATCGTCGAAAAGGCGCGGCGCGAGGGCAAGCCAGTCGTGGTCGCGACACAGATGCTCGAATCGATGATCGAGAGCCCGACGCCGACCCGCGCCGAAGTTTCTGACGTCGCCAATGCTGTTTACGACGGCGCCGATGCCGTGATGCTGTCCGCCGAAACCGCCGCCGGCGCCTGGCCCGAGGAAGCGGTGACGATCATGGACCGCATCGCCAGCGAGGTCGAGAAAGACCCCGGCTATGCCGCGCGCGTCCACTTCATCGAGACGCGCCCCGATCCCACTACGGCCGACGCGCTGGCCGAGGCCTGCGCCAGCATCGCCAAGGCAATTCCGATCGCCGGGATCATCATCTTCACCGGCTCGGGCTCAACCGCCCGCCGCGTCGCGCGCGAACGGCCCGGTGTGCCGATGCTCGTCCTCACGCCCTCCACGCAGACCGCGCGCAAGCTCGGCCTGCTGTGGGGCGCGCATGCCGTGATCACCAAGGATATCGGCAGCTTCGAGGAGATGATCGCCAAGGGCAAGCGCATGGCGCTGCGCCACGCGTTCGGCACCGCTGGCTCGCGCCTCATCACGCTGGCGGGCGTGCCGTTCGGTACGCCGGGTTCGACCAACCTGCTGCACATGGTGACGCTGTCCGGCGACGAACTCGCCAAGCATCAGGGCTGATACGGAAGGCTTGAGGATTCAGCGCAGGCTGGTCGTCATCGCGAGCACGCCAACCGCGACGATGAGCGTGCCGAGGCCGATCATGAAGCTCTTGTCCGCCACCGCTTCGAATCCCTCGGCCCGCGCATCGTTGCGCAGCGCGAGATAGGAAAAGAAGCAACTGATCGAAAAGCTGGCGGCGGAAAGCCATGCAATCTCGTCCGCCATCGTCTTGCCGCCGCTGTCTGAAATCCTGAGACCGGCAATCAGCAGGAGCGAGATGCCAAGCAGGTTGCTGGCGGCGTTGAGGATGTGATGGGTGCGGCTCATGGTGCCGCTTCAAAGGCCGCACGGGCTTAAGCCGTGCTGAACAATTGCCTGTAGCGGGCCTACGTTCAGCTCCGCGCGCCGAATAGCGCAGAGCCGACGCGCACATGCGTCGCGCCCAGCATGACCGCGGTCTCGAAGTCGTCGCTCATACCCATGGACCGCGCGGCGAGGCCATTGTCGTCGGCCAGCTTGGCGAGGAGAGCAAAAAACGGCGCTGCCTCGATCTCCGCAGGCGGTACACACATCAGGCCAATCACCGGCAGCTCCGCCGTTCGCGCTTCGCCGAGCAGCGCGTGCAGGTCTGCCACCGCGCAGCCGCCCTTCTGGGCCTCGTCGCCGATGTTGACCTGCACGAACAGCGGCACACGCCGCCCCGCCTTGTCCATCGCGCGGGCAAGGGCCGTCAGCAGCGAGGGCCGATCGAGCGAATGGATGCAATCGAAGCGCCGCACCGCGTCCTCCGCCTTGTTCGACTGGAGCTGGCCGACGAGATGCAACCGGATATCCGGCCATGCCTCCTGCAGCGCCGGCCACTTGGCATCCGCTTCCTGCACGCGGTTCTCGCCAAACACGCGCTGGCCTTCTTGGATCAGCGGCAGGATCGCTTCCGCCGGCTGCGTCTTGGAAACCGCGACCAGTGTCACGTCCGCTGCCTTGCGGCGGGCGATGGCAGCAGAGCGGGCGATGCGCTCGCGCACGGCGCCGAGCGGAGTCAGGGTGGCCAAAGCGGCCTCTGGATCGGTCATGGGGCGGTGCTATAGGCTCGATATGCGCCAGTGTCATCCAGCGTGTCGTCCCGTCCCTCGGACCCTTCTCCTGACCGACGCGCGCAACGATCACCGCCTCGAATCGACGCTTTCCCGCCTGCCGCGCGGGAGCGCGCTGGTGTTCCGGCACTATCACCTGCCGCCCGCTGCCAGACGCGCGCGGTTCGAGGTGCTGCGCCGCCTTTGCAGGAAGCGCGGGGTGCAGATCATCACGGCAGGCGATGCGCCGGGTTGGCCGGCCGATGGCCACTATGGCGCGCCTCGCAGCCTTGGCCGGGCACAAGGCCTGCGTTTCGCCACCGCCCATTCACTGGCCGAGATCGGGGCGGCGGTGCGTGCGCGTGCCTCGGCGATCCTGCTCTCACCAGTCTTTCCCACCCGGTCGCACCCCGGCGCGCGGATACTGGGGCCTGTCCGGTTCCTCCTGCTGGCCCGCCGCTCGCCGGTCCCGGTCATTGCGCTTGGCGGCATGACGAAGCGCCGCGCCGCGCGGCTGCCGGTCTGGGGCTGGGCGGCCATCGACGGCCTCGCCTAGAACCCGCAGAAACCCGCGACTCGCCGGATTCCTTGGGTTTCGTGCCCTATGGATTCTTGACGCAACGCCCCCATCGGGCGCATGAAGGGCGCAAGAAGGGACAGGTTTCATGGCATCTCGCGCACTCGTTTCGCCCGGAGGGGGGCGTGCCGCAAAGAGCGCAGACTGGCGCGCGATCCTGAAACGCAGCTTCCGCCGCAGCGCGGAGCTGATCGGCGCGGCGCTGCTATTTGCCGCGATGATCGCCCTCGCCCTCGCGCTTGCGACTTATACCCAGACCGATCCTTCGGGCAGCACCGCTTCGGGCAGCCCGGTCGAAAACTGGATGGGCTTGCCCGGTGCGTGGGCGGCTGAACGCGTTCTGCTGTTCTTCGGCATGCCGGGCGTGCTGCTGCTTCCGCTGCTGTATGTTTTCGCGCGGCGCCTGTGGGATGCCGCCGGCGATCTGATCGATATCGACGAAGAGGACGAGGCGCTCCAGCCGCTCCCCGCGTGGTGGCGTCTGGCAGTCATGCTCGCATTCGCCATGGCGCTGGTGGGCACCGCCTTCGCGCTCATGCTGACCGGCCCGGGCGGCACGCTTCCGGCGGGCGCAGGCGGGCTCGGCGGTTTGCTTGGCGCTGCGCTCGTGCGCGGTCTGGCGCATCTGGTGCCTGCCGCAGAACTGTGGATCGTGCGCGGCGCTGCTTTCGTGACCATCGTTGCGGGGCTCTTCGTTACCACGAAGGTCTTTGCGTTCGATTGGCACCGCATGCCGCGCATGCCGGCCTTCCTGCGCCGCGGCGAGCGTCCGGTGGCCGAAGCGGCGGCCGGTGTTGCCGCGCTGCTCCCCAAGCGCCAGCCCAAGCCCCGTCCCGAAGCCGGCGAGGATGCCGCAGTCGCCGCCGCCGATGCTCCGAGCCGGCCCCGCCGGCCGACCGAGATCACCGACCCCTCGCGCCCGCCCACGATCGCTCAGGCTCCCGGCAAGGCGCGGCAGGGCGATCTGTTCGATCAGTTCGAGCTGCCGGGGCTGGATATTCTCGAGCCGATCCCCGCCGCCTCGGGTCCGAAGATCGACAAGCTCGCGCTCGAACGCAACGCGCGCCTGCTTGAGAACGTGCTCGACGATTTCAATGTGAAGGGCGAGATCACTGCGGTCCGCACTGGCCCGGTCGTGACGATGTACGAGCTGGAGCCCGCGCCCGGTATCAAGGCCAGCCGCGTGATCGGCCTTGCCGACGATATCGCCCGCAACATGAGCGCGATTTCCGCGCGTGTCTCCTCGATCCCGGGCCGCACCGTCATGGGCATCGAACTGCCCAACGCGGTGCGCGACATGGTCTCGTTCCGCGAGCTCGTCTCCTGCAGCAAGTTCGCCGATTCCAAGGCCATGTTGCCGATCATCCTCGGCAAGGACATCGCGGGCGAGCCAATCGTGGCAGACCTCGCTACGATGCCGCACCTGCTGGTCGCGGGCACCACCGGCTCGGGTAAGTCGGTCGGATTGAACTGCATCCTGCTCTCGCTGCTCTACCGGCTGACGCCGCAGCAGTGCCGCCTGATCCTCGTCGATCCCAAGGTGCTTGAGCTCAAGTCCTACGACGATATTCCGCACCTCCTCTCGCCGGTGGTGACGGAGCCCGCCAAGGCGGTCCGCGCCTTGAAGTGGGCAGTCGAGGAAATGGAGCGCCGCTACCGCATGATGTCCTCTGTCGGCGTGCGTAACATCTCGGGCTTCAACGAGAAGGTCCGCGCTGCCGCCAGCAAGGGCAAGCCGCTCGGCCGCCGCATTCAGGTCGGCTTCGATCCCGATACCGGCGAGGAACTGTTCGAGGAGCAGCAGCTCGATTATCAGGTGTTGCCGCAGATCGTCGTCATCGTCGACGAACTGGCCGACCTCATGGTCACCGTCGGCAAGGAAATCGAAGTCCTCATCCAGCGC
Source organism: Novosphingobium sediminis (assembly GCF_007991615.1). Lineage (GTDB taxonomy): Bacteria > Pseudomonadota > Alphaproteobacteria > Sphingomonadales > Sphingomonadaceae > Novosphingobium > Novosphingobium sediminis. The sequence goes on from NZ_BJYR01000009.1 coordinate 191,987, forward strand.
CTCTCGCAGAAGAGCCGCGCGGCAGGCATCCACCTCATCATGGCGACGCAGCGCCCCTCGGTCGATGTCATCACCGGCGTCATCAAGGCCAACCTGCCCACCCGTATCTCCTTTGCCGTTACCAGCCGTATCGACAGCCGCACGATCCTTGGCGAGCAGGGCGCCGAACAGCTGCTCGGCAAGGGCGACATGCTCTACAAGCCCAGCACTGGCGCCATCGCCCGCGTCCACGGCCCCTTCGTGAGCGACGAGGAAGTCGAGCGCGTTGCCGATCACTGGCGCGGGCAGGGCAGCCCGGACTACGTCGATTCGGTCACTGAAGAGCCCGAGGATGGCGGTTTCGGCTTCGACGATCTGGATGCAACCGCCTCCGACAATCCGGAAGAGCGCAAGTATCGGCAGGTCTGCCAGCTCGTGTTCGAAAGCCAGAAGGCCTCGGCCAGCTGGGTCCAACGCCAGATGGGCGTGGGCTACAACACCGCGTCCAAGTGGATCGAGCGCATGGAAGCGGATGGCTTCGTCGGCCCCGCCAACCACGTCGGCCGACGGGATATTTACCGCGACAAGGATGGTAATCCGCTGTGATGCGGGGGCTTAGGCCCTACCTCGCTTAACAATCTTCGTCCGCCGCCGTTCTGTCTGGATGACCGGCGGTGCGCCTTGCCTATGCGTGTTGCCACTGGTTTCCCGGCCCCCACCCGGGATAGCGTCCACTGCGCAGGAAAGGTCATGGCGTGCCCTATGTAGCCCTGTCTCAGTGCTGGTTCACGCGGGCGCATCAGCCTACGACATGGCGCGCGCACGAGGATGACGGCGGGATCTACAGCATCTGCCGCCACTGCGGGCGCCGCATCGTGACATGGGGCCGGCACCGCTGGTCAATCGCAGACGGGCTCGATGTGTCGCATCTGGCCGAAACGGTTTCCGGGCGCTTCCTGACCGTTCTGGACAGTGCCGACGAGTTCGTCGTGCGGCGCTTCACTGTCGATCACCTGCCGGATGAGCACGCCGTCGAAGCCTTCAAGCAGACCTTGCGCGAGCGCTATCGCATGGATGAGCCGGGCAGCGACCTCACCTTGCTCGACAGCGCGGACAAGAAGTCGCAGCGCCCGCGCAAGGCTCCGACTATGGCCGCCCGCGCGGCACCGGGTAGCCCGCGAACCGCTTGATCCGGCGAAGCGAAAAGCTCGATCGCATCGACGAAACGCCGGGCAGCCGCGCAAGGCAATCGCGGTGGATGTGGTCATACTGGTCGAGGTCTGCCGCCGCCACGCGCAGCAGGTAATCCGCACCGCCCGACATCAGGTGGCATTCGAGGATATCGTCGAAATCGCCCACCGCCCGCTCGAAGCGGTCCATCGCTTCGCGGCTCTGGCTGGTCAGCGTGATCTCGACGAAGACTTCCACCGCGAGCCCGATCCGGCGCGGGTCGATCCGCGCTGCATAACCGCTGATAACCCCCGCTTCCTCCAGCGCGCGAATGCGGCGGTGACAGGCTGATGGCGAGAGCGCCACGGCTTCGGCCAGCACCGCAATCGGCCGCGCCGAGTCGTGCTGCAGTGCATCAATCAACGCGACATCGATGCGATCCATGCAAGAATTTCCCGTCTATAAACAGTACAGCAGGAAATATCACCAAAACAGGCCGTGCGATACGGCCAATCAGGTGAAACAGTGCGCGTGCCTGCGTGTATCCTCCCATCAACGGAGAGCGAAAAGGATCCTGTCATGCGTGTCGGTACCGTCCGGGAAATCAAGAACCACGAATACCGCGTCGGGCTGACCCCCGAGAGCGTGCGCGAGCTTGCCGCGCATGGTCATGATGTCTGGGTCGAAACCGGCGCCGGGCTCGGTATCGGTGCGGCAGACCGCGACTACGAAGCCGCTGGCGCCACGATCAAGCCCGATGCCGCGACGATCTTCGCCGCCTGCGAAATGGTCGTGAAGGTCAAGGAACCGCAGGCCGTCGAGCGCGCGATGCTGCGCGAAGGCCAGATCCTGTTCACCTATCTCCACCTCGCGCCCGATCCGGAGCAGACCGCCGACCTCGTGAAGTCCGGCGTCACTGCCATTGCTTATGAGACCGTGACCGGCCCCGGCAATCAGCTCCCGCTCTTGAAGCCGATGAGCCAGGTCGCTGGCCGCATGTCGATCCAGGCTGGCGCCACCGCGCTTGAAAAGGCCCACGGCGGGCGCGGCGTGCTGCTCGGCGGCGTGCCGGGTGTGCTCCCGGCCAAGGTTGCGGTCATCGGCGGCGGCGTCGTTGGTTTCAATGCGGCGCAGATGGCTGCGGGTCTTGGCGCCGACGTCACCATTCTCGACCGCGATCCCGAAGTGCTCGAACGGCTCGGCACGCACTTCGAAAGCCGCGCCAAGACGCGCTTTTCAAACCGCGCCAATCTGGCCGATTGCGTCGCCGAAGCTGACCTCGTCATCGGTGCGGTGCTGATCCCCGGTGCTGCCGCGCCCAAGCTTGTCACGCGCGACATGCTCGCCACGATGAAGCCCGGCGCGGTGCTCGTCGATGTCGCCATCGACCAGGGCGGCTGCTTCGAAACCAGCCGCGCGACGACCCATGCCGATCCGACCTTCGTGGTCGACGGCATCGTACACTACTGCGTGGCCAACATGCCCGGCGGCGTCGCACGCACCAGCACCTATGCGCTCAACAACGTGACGCTGCCGCATACGCTCAGAATCGCCGACCTAGGCTGGAAGGCCGCGCTTGCTGCGAACCCCTATCTTGCCGCCGGGCTCAATGTGCACGCCGGCGCAGTGACCTACGAAGCCGTGGCGCGCGAACTTGGGTATCCCTACCGGCCCGTGAGCGAACTTCTTGCCTGATCTCGCTTCCTGAAACAGGCGCGGAGTTAACTACCCTATAAGTTCATTTGGCTAGAACGGGCCCTATGGACTGGATCTGGCGCAGAATTGTGCTGTTCGGGCTGGTGGCGACGCTATCCGGCCTGTTCGGCATGCCCGCCGCCGCCGCGCCGATTGTCGCCAGCCAGACCTGCCATGCATCGGCTGACGCTACGGAAACCTACGCGGACCTGCGCCGCGCGCCGGACCGGTGGGTCTGCACCGATTCTGAATATGATATCGGCCCTGAAAGCCTGTTCCTCCGCTACCGGTTGACCGATCCCGTCAAACCCCGCGCGCAGAGCCTTGTCACCCATGCCTCGCCGTTTCGCGCGATCACCATCTGGGTGGTCGACGAAGGCGGCGCCGTGCGCACCGGGCGCTACCTGTCGACCTCGGTCCAGCACCTCATCGATGGGCCGATGATGGTCCTGCCCCTGCCGCAGACGCCGGCGCGTCCGCGCCTCGTCACCATGCGGATCGATGGGCCATGGAACAAGACCATCGCCAGCGAAGCCCGGCTCGACAGCGCACCCGAGGGGACGGGCTGGGACATGGGCGTGGTCGTCGCGATGGCGGCGATCTGCGGCATGCTGGTGGTGCCGCTCCTCCTCAACTTCGGCTTCTACATCGTGCTGCGCCGACCTTTCGTGTTGTGGCACGTAGTGATGGTCGGGCTGATGCTCGTCGAATCGGTGATCGGGACCGGCTTCATCCACATCGCGACCGATCTGGACGCGGCGACCGAGATTTCCATCAACAGCCTGTGTTTCGGCGCTGTCGCCGGGGCTGGGCTGATGTTCCTCGTCACCTTTCTCGAACCCGACGCGCTGTCGCCATGGCTGCGCCGCTTGCTGATCGCCAGCGCCCCCGTGGTCATGTGCGGGGGCCTATTCACCGCGCTGCAGATCGAAGCGCTGCGCCCCCACAGCGCGCTCGGCGTCTATTCCGGCATCTCGCTTGCGATCGTGCTCATCTTCATCGGCATCACCGATGCCTGGCGGCGCGGCAGCAAGCTCGTCTCGTTCCTCATGGTCGGCTGGAGCCCGACGCTGCTGGTCGGGGTCTACCGCATTGGCAGCTACATTCTGCCCCATGCTCGGCCGACCGAATCCGTCGTCATCTTCCAGCTCGCGCTCGCGGCCGAAGTGCTCGCCAATTCGCTCGGCATCGTGATCCGCTTCCTCGAACTGCGGCGTGAACGTGATTTTGCCCATGCCCGCGCGATCGAGCTCGAGGGCGTGGCCGGGCGCGATGCGCTAACCGGTCTGTGGAACCGCCATTCGATCGAGCGGCGCTTCAACGATCTGTTCCAACTTGGCTACCGCACCATGGCGGTGATCGATCTCGATCACTTCAAGCGGATCAATGATCGGCACGGCCATGCCGTCGGCGATTCGGTGCTCAAGGTCGTCGCGAGCGTGTTGGGCGAGGACGACGATGCCTGCGCCATCCGCATGGGCGGCGAGGAATTCCTGCTCCTGTTGCGCGGATCCGGTGCCGCAGAGCGCGCCGAGCGCTGCCGCCGTGCGCTCAGCACCCGGATTGCGACCGCGGTGCCTGGCCTCGGCCATGTCGTCACGGCCAGCATGGGGGTGGTGGAGCACGACTTGTCCGGCAACCTCGATGTCGAATTCGCGGTGCTCTACAGCCATTGCGACCGCCTGCTTTATGAAGCCAAGCGCCTTGGCCGCAATCGCACCATGCGCGAACGGCTGACGGGCTTCACGCCCGATCAGCAGGTCCGCACGGCCTAGCCGGTAAACAGCGCCGCCATCTCCGCCGGCACGCGCTGGATGCGCATGGTGGCCTTGTCGATCAGCACCCACTGCGTCCGCGCGCTGACGATGACTTTGCCCGCGCTGTTCCGGAAATCGACCCGCCGGTCGAACCGCGCGCCGCGCGGAGCATCGGGCACGAAGGTCTCCGCCGTTACGCTTTCGCCGAGCGCGATATTGCCGCGATAGTCGATCTCGTGCCGCGTCACGACCCAGACATAGGCGTCCTGCCACGCCGCCGGGGCGAGCGCTTCCCAGTGCGAGGTGGCAACCGCTTCCATCCACTGCACCCACACCGCGTTGTTGACGTGGCCCAGCACGTCGATGTGCTCCGGCCCGGCGGTGAAGGTCTTGCTATGCATGGTCAGGCTGAAACCTGCAGCTGCGCAAGGATGAAGGCAAACTCCTCGGCCGTCTCGCGCAAGCCCTCGAACCGGCCCGACTTGCCGCCATGCCCCGCGCCCATGTTGGTCTTGAGCAGCAGTTCGTTGCTGTCGGTTTTCAGCTCGCGCAGCTTGGCAACCCACTTCGCAGGCTCCCAGTACGTCACGCGCGGATCGTTGAGGCCTGCCGTCACCAGCATCGGCGGATAGGCCTGAGCACGCACCTGATCGTAGGGCGAGTAAGAGCGGATCAGCTCGAACGCTGCCTTGTCCTCGATGGGATTGCCCCATTCGGGCCATTCGCCCGGCGTCAGCGGCAGTTCCTCGTCCAGCATGGTGCTCAGCACATCGACAAACGGGACATGCGCCGCCACCGCGCCCCACAGCTCGGGATCGGAATTGATCACCGCGCCCATCAGCTCACCGCCTGCCGAGCCGCCCGCAATCGCGATCTTGCCTGCCTCGGTGAAGCCTTCTGCAATCAACCCCTTCGCCACATCGACGAAGTCGTTGAACGTGTTGGTCCGCTGTTCCAGCTTGCCCGCCTTGTACCAGCGACGCCCCAGATCATCGCCGCCCCGGATATGCGCGATGGCATAGGCGAAGCCGCGATCGATCAGGCTCAGCCGCGTGGTCGAAAAGCCCGGCCCGATGGCGATGCCATAAGCGCCGTAGCCATAGAGATAGAGCGGGCCGCCCGCTTCGCGCCCCTTGCGCCACACCACCGAGACCGGCACCGCCGTGCCATCGCGCGCGGCAATCTCCAGCCGCGCCGTCTCATAAAGCGAGGCGTCGTATCCGCTCGGGATTTCCTGCGTTTTCAGCAGTTCCAGCCGCCCGTCGGCGACGTGGTAATCGTAGACCGATGCAGGGCTGGTCATCGATTCGTAGCTGACCCGCAGCTTGTCCATCGCCCATTCTGGATTGTCGCCGAGCGAGGCTTCGTAGCTCGCCTCCGGAAACGCGATGGGCACGATCCGCGCCGGATCGTCGTAATACCGCACCTCGATTCGGTCGAGCCCGCGCACCCGGCCCTCGACGACGTAGAAGTCGCGGAACAGGTCGAATCCGGTCAGGTAGAAGTCGTCCGTCCCCTCGATCAGCGTGGTCCACTCGCCGGGATTGGCCAGCGGCGCGGTGGCGAGGCGGAAGTTCTCATGCGTGTCGTTGGTGTGGATGAACAGCGTGTCCCCCCGCACATCGACATCGTACTCAACCCCGACAGCCCGTGCCCGCACCAGCAGCGGCTCGGCCAGAGGATCGGCCGCAGGCACCAGCCGCACTTCGCTCGTCTCATGGTCGCCGGTCGAGATGACCAGCCACTCGTCGTTTGCCGAAAGCCCGGCGGAAACGCGGAAGCCCTCGTCATCCTCGTGGTAGAGCTCGACATCGCTTTCCACCGGCGTTCCCAGCCAGTGCAGCCGCGCATTGTCCGTCCGCCACTGCGCATTGGCGAGGCTGTAGACCAGCGCCCTGTCGTCCGCCGCCCAGACGAGCGCGGAAAGCGTCCCCGGGATCACGTCGGGCAATTCCTCGCCCGTCGCGATCACCTTGATTCGCGCCGTGAAGCGCTCCGATCCGTTGTCATCGACCGCCCACGCCAGCAGCCGCCCGTCGCTCGAGACCGAAAGCGCGCCAAGACGGAAGTATTCCTTGCCCTCGGCCAGCGCCACTTCGTTGAGGATCAGCTCGTCCGGCCCTCCGGAAACGGGCCTGCGCCACCACTTCTTGTACTCTGCGCCTTCCTCGTATTCGATCCAGTAGAGCCAGTCGCCGTCCTTCTGCGGCACCGACTTGTCGGCTTCCTTGATCCGCCCGCGCATCTCGGTGAGCAGCGTTTCTACCGTGGGCTGAAGCGGCGCCATCCGCGCCTCGAACCACGCGTTCTCGGCATCCAGATGCGCCAGCACCTCGGCATCCTTGACCTCGGGATAACCCAGATCGCGCAGCCAGTTGTAGGGATCCTCGATCGTCACGCCGTGGTGGGTGAACGTGTGGGGCTTCTTGGCGGCGACCGGGGGCGCTGCAGGGGTGGTTTCCGTCATCCCTCGCATCTATGGTGCGCGGCATGGTCCCGCAAGGCGGGCGACACGTTTCAGGACAAGACCCATGCTGATGAACACCCATGAAGCCCGCCTCGATGCGCTGCGCAAGGAACTCGCGCGCCAGCAGCTCGATGGTTTCGTCATCCCCATCTCTGATGAGCACATGAGCGAATATGTCGGCGCCTATGCGCAGCGGCTCGGCTGGCTGACCGGCTTCGGCGGATCGGCCGGTACCGCCGTCGTGCTGAAGGATGAAGCCGCGATCTTCGTCGATGGGCGCTATACGCTGCAGGTGCGCGAACAGGTCGATGGCCGGCTCTATTCCTACCAGTCCGTCCCGCAGACCTCGGTCGCTGCGTGGCTAGGCGAACATGCGCCCGAAGGCAGCCGAATCGGCTATGATGCATGGCTCCACGGCAAGGGTTGGGCCGATGCCGCTGCTGCCGCGCTCAAGGGCAGGGGTGCCACGCTCGTCGCGGTGAAGCAGAACCCCATCGACGCGATCTGGCAGGACCGCCCCGCGCCCTCCGCCGCCCCCGCGCTCGTTCATGCCGACGAATACGCCGGCGCCTCCGCCCATGAAAAGCGCGCCGAAGTCGCCGCATGGCTCACCGCACGCGGGCTCGACGCCGCGGTCATTTCCGCGCTCGATTCGGTCGCTTGGCTGCTCAACATGCGCGGCTCGGATGTGGACTGCACGCCCGTCGCGCTGTCCTTCGTCCTCGCCCATGCCGACGGCACGGCAGATCTGTTCATCGCGCCGGAGAAAGTCACGCCCGAACTCGCCCAGCACCTCGGCAACGCCGTGCGCGTGCAGGACCGCGCTGCCTTCACCCCCGCGCTCGCCGCGCTGGCAGGCAAGAAGGTCGCGGTCGATCCCGAGCGCGCCGTTGCCGCGATCTATGCCGAACTGAAGGCAGCGGGCGCCGAGGCCGTCTCGGTCACCGATCCCACCGTGCTGCCCAAGGCCCGCAAGAACCCGGTCGAGCAGGCCGGCCACCGCGCCGCGCAGGCGCGCGATGGGGCGGCGATCACGCGTTTCCTCCACTGGTTGTCCGTCACCGCGCCCAAGGGCACCGAAACCGAACTCTCCGCCGCCGCCGCGCTCCGTGCCGAGCGCGAGAAGACCGGCCTGCTGCGCGATCTCTCGTTCGACACGATCTCCGCCGCCGGGCCCAACGGCGCCAGCCCGCACTACAAGGTGGACGAACACACCAACCGGGCGATCGAGCCCAACAGCGTGTATCTCGTCGATTCCGGCGGCCAGTACCTCGATGGCACGACCGACATCACTCGCACCGTCTGGATCGGCCCCGATGCACCCCCGGCGGAAGTGAAGGACCGCTTCACCCGCGTGCTCAAGGGCCACATCGCGCTAGACCTTGCCGTGTTCCCGGAAGGCACAAACGGCAGCCAACTCGATAGCTTCGCGCGCCAGTTCCTGTGGTCCGCCGGGCTCGATTATGCCCACGGCACCGGCCACGGCGTCGGCAGCTTCCTCGCCGTCCACGAAGGCCCGCAGCGCATCGCCAAGGCGGCGGGCGGGCAGGCCGGCACCGGGCAGGCGCTGCTTCCCGGCATGATCCTCTCGAACGAGCCCGGCTATTACAAGGCCGGCGAATACGGCATCCGCATCGAGAACCTCGTGCTGGTCGAGGAGCGCCAGATCGAAGGCGCCGAGGGCATGTTCATGGGCTTCGAGACGCTGACTTTCGCACCCATCGATCGCACCTTGGTCGAACCCGCGCTGCTGCTGCAGCACGAGCGCGATTGGTGGAACAGCTATCACGCCAAGGTGCGCGATCTGCTCGCCCCGCAGTTGTCGGGTGCGGACCTCCCCTGGCTGGAGGCTGCCTGCGCCCCGTTGTAAGTGTATTTGTTCGTGTTATGTTCCGTCCATCGCGACTCGCGGAAGAGGAGAAGGACATGATCGGCTACGTGACTTTGGGAACCAACGATCTCGCGCGCGGCGCGAAGTTCTATGATGCGCTGGCCGCCGAAATGGGCACCGGCCGCATGTACGAATGGGACGGCGCGATCGCGTGGGGTGAGGCGGGCGGCGCGGCTGGCATCGGCCTGATGAAGCCCTATAACGGAGAGCCTGCCACTGTCGGCAACGGCGTGATGGTCGCCTTGGAAGCCAGGGACACGGCGCAGGTCGACCGGCTCCATGCCGCCGCGCTCGCCAATGGCGGCACCTGCGAAGGCCCTCCGGGGCCGCGCGGCGAGGGCGGGTTCTACGCGGCCTATTTCCGCGATCCCGATGGCAACAAGCTCAATGCTTTTGTCATGGGGAGCTGATCATCATGGCGCACCGCCTCGATACGAACCCCATCCACATCGGGCTCGGCGCGAAGGCGGTGCCCCAGCCGGCCTTCACGGGCATGGAATGGTACGGCGGCTACATCGCCCGCCACGGGGAAGATGGGGCGGAAGGCCGCCTCGTCAGCCAGCACAGCTTCACCGAAAGCTGGGACAGCTGGGAAATGCACCCGGCAGGCGATGAAGTCGTCCTCCTGCTTTCTGGCGAGGCAGTGATGCATCAGGAACTCGCCGACGGAACGAGGGCCGAGCTCCGCCTCGTCGCCGGAGAATATGCCGTGAACCCGCCGGGTGCATGGCACACGATGGACCTGATTTCGGCTCAGGCCTCTGCGCTGTTCATCACCTCGGGCCTCGGGACGGAACATCGCCCGCGCTGAAACGCCCGCGACAAAGTGCGACAAAGAACCGCATCGGTGGGATAACCCTGCGACAACCCGGCTGTAGATGGGACACAGCGGGAAGGCAGAACCTTCCCTGCGTCCCTTCAGGACAAGGACCGTGCTCGATGAAAAAGACCACCTTCGCCGCCTCTGCGGCCGTTCTCTTGACCGCCACCACAGCGCTCTATGCCGTCTACCCCGCGCTTGCCGAGCCTGGCCGCGATCCCATGGGCGGCGCCACCATTACTTGGGCCGATGCCAAGGCCAAGGCGGATGCGCTGTGGACGAAGCTGGACGTCAACAAGGATGGTGTGCTCAACCATGCCGATCGCGAGGCCAAGATGGCCGAGATGTTCGACATGATCGATACCAACCACGATGGCTCGATCAGCAAGACCGAGTTCATGGAGCATCACAAGAAGATGATGGATGGTCCCGGCTGGAAGGGCGGAAAGGGCCGCGATGGCGCGCCCGGTGATACGCCGCCCCCGCCTCCGGGCGGCGGCATGGGCATGATGATGGGCCCCGGCGCGCGTATGCTCCACGAAATGGCAGAGAAGGCCGATACCAACCACGACGGCACGATCACCCGCGCCGAATTCGATGCCGCTGCCAAGGCCCGCTTCGATTCCGCCGATACCAACCATGATGGCAAGCTGACCCCGCAGGAACGCCGCGCCGCATGGATGGCGATGCGCGGGGAACACGGCGGCTGGCGCGGTGGGCGCGGCATGCACCGCATGGGCGGACATGACATGGGCGATATGCCGCCTCCGCCGCCGCCCCCCGGTGCCTGAGCATGACGGCCATGCCTGACGCGACCCGTGTTCTGGTGGTCGATGATGAGGCGGCTCTGCGCGAACCCCTGGCGGACTATCTCGTCCGGCAGGGGTTCGCCGCTGCGCAGGCCGCCAGCGCTGCCGAAGCCCGCGCGCGGCTCGCCGCCGAAACCTACGACATCGTCCTCCTCGATGTGATGATGCCGGGCGAGGATGGCCTCTCGCTGTGCCGCCACCTGATCGAGGCGCGCCAACTCCCCGTCATTTTCCTCACTGCACGCGGCGAGGCGACCGATCGCATCGTCGGGCTCGAAATCGGCGCCGACGACTACGTCGTCAAACCGTTCGATCCGCGCGAACTTGTTGCGCGGATCCGTTCCGTCCTGCGCCGCGCGTCCCGTGCGCCCGGAATGAGGACTGAGGCGACCGACGAGTTGCACTACACTTTCGACGGCTGGCGCCTCGATCCGCTGCGCCGCCGCCTGATCGACCGCGAAGGCGCGGTCGTCGCGATTTCCTCGGCCGAGTTCCGCCTGCTCGTCGCTTTCCTCGATCACCCGCGCCAGGTGCTCGACCGCGACCGCCTCCTCGATATGGTGCAAGGCCGCGAAGCGCACTTGTTCGACCGCGCGGTAGACAACCAGATCAGCCGCCTGCGCCGCAAGATCGAGCGCGACAGCCGCAATCCCGAACTGATCCAGACGGTGTGGGGCGGCGGTTACATGCTCGCCGCCGAAGTGCGCAAGGTGGCTGCCGATGGCTGACGTATCCGAGCCAAGGGCAGCGCGCCTGCGGCTATGGCCGCGCAGCCTGCAAGGCCAGATGCTATTCGCCATCGCGCTCGCGCTGATGGTTGCGCAGGGCCTCTCGGCTGCGCTGATGTGGCGCATGCAGCATGAGCGGCACTTCGCCGGGCTCGTCAATTACGCGGCCTTCAGCCTGCTTGGCCGCAATCCCCGTGCGCAGTTCGGTCCGCCCCCTCCGCCCGGCGACGAGGGTCCGGAAATCGGCTTCCGCATGCCGCGTCCGCTGCGCGTGCAGGAAGAACTTCGCGCGCCGCAGATTGCCGGTGACCGCCGGCGTCCCGAGATCGAGGGCGCCCTGCGCCAGGTGCTCGAAGCGCAAGGCGTCGATGCGCGGCAACTTTTCGTGGCCGAGCGTGATCCTGCGCGCGATCCCGTCATCACCGAATGGCTCGCCCGGCGCGGACCGCGCGTCCGACCGCCCGGTGCCCCGCGTCCGCGCCTGATCATTGCCGCGATTGGCCGGCCTGACGGCACCTGGCTCACTGCGCGCCTGCTTGCCCCGCGCACCGAACGCGCGATGCTCACCACGCTCGTGCTGCAGACGGTGTTCATCTATCTCGTCCTGGTCGGCGCAGTCGCGCTGATCCTGCGCCGCATTGCGCGGCCGTTGAAGGCGCTCACCACGCAAGTCGAAGGCTTCGCCCGCTCGCGCACGGCGGGCGGCCAGCTTGCTCCCGAGGGGCCCGATGACATCCGCCGACTGATCGTCGCCCATAACGCGATGGAGCGCCGGGTCGGCGCCTTGCTTGACGAGAAGGACGTGATGCTCGGCGCCATCGGCCACGATCTCAAGACACCGCTCGCCGCGCTGCGCGTGCGGATCGAAGCGGTGGAGGACGACACCGAGCGCGGCCGCATGGCCGCGACGATCGAGGACATCAACCGTTCGCTCGACGATATCCTGAGCCTTGCCCGGGTCGGGCGGCCTTCAGACCCGCTTGAGCAGACCGAGCTATCCGCGCTCGTCGCCGATGTTGTCGGCGAATATGAGGATATGGGTGAGGACGTCACGCTGGGCGATGCAACGCGCATCGTCATGCCGCTGCGCGCCACCTGGCTGCGCCGCGCGCTGCGCAACCTCGTCTCCAATGCGCTGCGCTATGGCAACAGGGCCCGCGTCACGCTGCGGCGCGAGGGCGGCGAGGCCGTTCTCACGGTAGAGGACGATGGCCCCGGCATCCCCGAGCACGAAATCACCCGTATGCTCGAGCCGTTCACCCGGCTCGAAGCCTCGCGCAATTCAGGGACAGGCGGCGCGGGCCTCGGCCTTACGCTTGCCCGCGCGATTGCCGATCAGCACGGCGGTTCGCTGATCCTCGCCAACCGCCGCGCAACAGACGAAGCGGGCGGCGAGACCAAAGGCCTCACCGCCACGCTGCGCCTGCCGTTATCCTGAACGACGCCTACTTCAGCTTCGCAATCGCGGCGGTCAGATCGGCTCCGCGTGCGTCCTTGATCTTGCCGCAGGCACGCACGCGCTCGATCGTCCGCTCCAGTTCCAGCGCGCCCGACTTGCCGGCGAACTTCGCCCGCAGCCCGTCGAACTCGTCTGCCGCAGCGACCGAGCAGAAGTTCGAGAGTATCTGCGGCAGCCGTGCGCCGAAGAAGATCCCCGCGCCGCCGTTCAGCAACTCATCGAGGTGCGCCTTCATCCAACTGTAGCCCCAGTCGCGCGTTTCGGGCGTGGTGACCACATACCGCACGAAATTGAGCTTCTCGGACTGGCGCAGGCGCTTGTCCTGAAACTCGTCTAGCAGCCACTTCGCCGTCGCCGCATCGCCGGTGGTCCCGATCGCGCCCAGTGCCGCCGGGCGGAACAGCGGGTCTTCCGAAGCGAGCGCCTTGTCCATCAGCGCCTTGGCGCCGTCCAGCTTGTGCGTGCCCAGCCATGCATCGAACGCCGCGCCGAACAGCGCAGGATCGAGCGCGCCCGCATCCCCGCCGAGATAGGCATCAACCGCCGTGCTCAGCTTCGCCCCAAGCGCCTCGTCGCGCGCCGTGCCGGCCAGCAGTTCGACCAGCTGCACGCGGCGCTGCTGCTTCTCCGGATCATCCCCGGCATGCGCGCCTGCCTTCAGATCAAGGCCTAGCGACTTCAACTGAGGGGCATAGAGCCCATCGACGAAGGCACGGAACTTGGGCTTGGCGCTTTCCGCGATCACGCCGCGATCGGCCATGGCCTGCAGCAAACCGGTGGCACCGCCGCTGGCATAGCTGTCCGGATTGGCCGCGAGCGCGCGCGAACCGGCAATGAGCTGGTCCGATGTCAGCCGCCCTGCATAGAAGCTGGCGTTCATGCTATCCATTACCGCCAGCGCTTCGCTGCCGCTCATGCTCGGCACTGCCGCGATCAGCGCGTCCCATTCCTTGGCCGGCAGCTCGAAGCGGTAATAGCCGGTGCCGCCCGCGTTGGGCATGATCGGCCCCATGCTCTTCAGCGTCACTGTAGTGGTCTTGTCGGTCATCAGCGTGCACTGGCGCACATCGCTCTGGCGCATGCACAGCGGGATGCCCCAGGTCGTGTCCGGGCCCTTCATGCCATAGCGCACGAAGCGGCTTTGCGTGACCTTCCAGCTCTGCGGACCGGCACGCTCCAGCGTCACCAGCGGCACGCCCTGCTGATCGGTGAAGCTCTGCATCGCGGGCAGGATGCGCGGATCGCCCGCCGCTTCGGCCATTGCCTTGAAGAACTCGGCGCTTGTCGCGTTGCCATACTTGTGCGCCGCCATGTAGCCGCGCACGCCATCACGGAACTTGGTGTCGCCCATGAACGCGGCGATCATCGCGACGACGTGGCCGCCCTTGCCATAGGTGATCGTATCGAAGGCTGCGTCGATCTGCGCGTTCTTCTCGATCTTCTGGTGAATCGGGCGCCCAGCGATCAGCGCATCGATGCCCATTGCGCCGAAGCCTTCCGCCAGAGCACCCGCGCCAATGTTGAGATCGGGCCGCCATTCGTTGCCGATGCGGAAGCCCATCCAGTTGGCAAAGCTTTCGTTGAGCCAGATATCGTCCCACCAAGCCGGGGTGACGAGATCGCCGAACCACTGGTGCGCCAGTTCGTGGCTCACGATCATGCCGAAGTTGCGCTTCTGCGCGGTCGAGGCCTTGTCATCCATGACGAGGATGCTGTCGGCATAGAGATCCGCGCCGGCGTTCTCCATCGCGCCAGGCAGGATCGGCGTCGTGATCTGATCAAGCTTGGGGTAGGGGAAGCTTTGGCCGAAATAGGCTTCGAGATGCTGCACCACGCCCTTGGTGCCTTCGAGTGCGAAATCGAGTTTGCCGGTGTTCGTCTTGGTCGAAACGATGCGGATCGGCAGCGGCGTTGACCGTTGCGGAGTGGGCGGGACCACGCCCTCCACCGTCACGAACGGACCCACCATCAGCGCCACAAGGTAGCTCGGCAGCGGCAGTGTCTGGCCGAAGGTGTGGACGGTCATGCCGTTCGCGGTCTCGGTCTTGACCTCGGGTGCGTTGCTCACCGCCTTCAGGCCCTCGGGCGTGCGCAGGGTAACGTTCCACGGCACCTTGAAGCCGGGCTCGTCGAACGAGGGGAAGCTTGCGCGCGCATCGATCGATTCGTGCTGCGTCCAAGAATACCAGTCGTCGCCCACCTTGAGGTGGAACATGCCCGCCGGGCCTTCGCCGAAGGGGGCGTCATAGTCGAACGCGAACGTGGTTTTGCCTGCAGGCAGCGGCGCATCGAACGTGACGAGCGCGACGCCGGTCGGATCGACCTGCCGGAACGTGCCCGCAACCGGCTGGCCGCCCACCATCGCGGTGACCTTGCCGACCTTGAGGTCGCGCCCGTGCATCCACACGAAGCGGCCCGCCTTTTTCACATCGACGTCGATCTCGACATGGCCGGAAAAGCGGTCCTTGGTCGGATCGACCGTGAGGTCGAGCCGGTAGGTCTGCGGCACGACTGAACCGTCGAGCTTGCCGGCAGGCATCTGGCCTGCCTCCGCCGGGATCGGCGTTTCGGTAGCCACCTGCTGGGCAAGTGCGGGTGACGCAAGGAAGGTGCCGGCGAGCAAGGTCGCGGCAAGCATGATTGTACGCATCGTGGCCTTTCGGTTCAGGCCGGGTCAGGCCCGGTCTTCGATGCCGCTTGCCTGCCCCGATCCTGTTGCATCCGCAACCGGATTCGACGAACCGCCTGCCGCCGTCGTCGAACGACAAGTTAGCGCAAAAGCCCGCCTAGCAATCCGCGCGCAAATCGTCCGAACGCCGCGCCGCCGATCTGCGTGGCGATCGTGCCGACAATCGCGCTCGCGCCGGATTCGATGGGCGATGCGCGCGATTTCTTGCCCATGATCTCCGCCGCGATCACCGATCCGGCCGAAGCCGCGATTGCGCCCACCGCAGCCTTGCCCGCCTTGCCCCACATCGAAGGTGTCTGCCGTGCAGATGCCTGCTGCGCCGCCGCGCCCTCGGCTTCCACCTGCTGCGCGGCAGCGGCAGCATCGGCCGCTTTTTGCGCCAGCACTTCGGCGGCAGATTCGCGGTTTACCGCCGCGTCGTACTTGCCGTCGAACGGGCTGATCGATTGGATCACCGCGCGTTCCTTCGCGTCGAGCGGCCCCAGCCGCGAACGCGGCGGCGCCACCAGCGTGCGCTGCACGATCCCCGGCGCACCATCGGCATCAAGCGTGGAAACAAGCGCCTCGCCCACCTTCAGCTCGGTGATGACCTTCCCGACATCGAGGTCGGGGTTGATGCGGAAAGTCTCTGCCGCCGCCTTGATCGCCTTCTGGTCGCGCGGGGTGAAGGCGCGCAGCGCGTGCTGCACGCGGTTGCCGAGCTGCCCCGCAATCTTCTCCGGAATGTCGATCGGGTTCTGCGAGACGAAGTAGACCCCCACGCCCTTCGAGCGGATCAGCCGCACCACCTGCTCCACCTTGTCGAACAGCGCCTCGGGCGCGTCGTCGAACAGGAGGTGTGCCTCGTCGAAGAAGAACACCAGCTTCGGCTTTTCGGGATCGCCCACTTCGGGCAGCGCCTCGAACAGTTCGCTCAGCAGCCAAAGCAGGAACGTCGCATAGAGCTTGGGGCTCTGCATCAGCTTCTCGGCGCTGAGCACGTTGACGAAGCCGCGGCCCTGATCGTCTATCTTGATGAAGTCGTTGATCTCGAACGCGGGCTCGCCGAAAAACCGGTCTGCGCCCTGGCTTTCAAAGGCCAGCAACTGGCGCTGGATCGTGCCAACGCTGGCCTTGGAGACGTTGCCGTACTTGGCCGCAAGCTCGCCCGCATTCTGCGCGCAGGCCATCAGCGTCGCCTGCAAGTCAGCCAGATCGAGCAGCAGCAACCCGTTGTCGTCGGCATAGCGGAACGCGATGTTGAGCACGCCTTCCTGCGTCTCGTTGAGCCCCATCAGCCGCGCCAACAGCAGCGGGCCCATTTCGGAAATCGTCGTGCGGATCGGGTGCCCGGCCTCGCCGTAGAGGTCCCAGAACACCACCGGATTATCGGCATAGGTGAACGGATCGATGCCCAGTTGCTTGGCACGCGCCTCGATTGCGTCGGCGTGCTTGAAGGTGGGGCTGCCGGGCATGCCGATGCCGGAAAGGTCGCCCTTCACGTCGGCGAGGAACACCGGCACGCCGCGCGCGGAAAATTGCTCTGCCATGCCTTGCAGGGTCACTGTCTTGCCGGTTCCGGTGGCCCCGGCCACAAGTCCGTGCCGGTTGGCGCGGTCCAGTCGCAGCACCTGGCGTTCGCCAGTTGCTCCCAGGCCGATGTAAATGTCGTCCATGTTCAGTATTCCACCCATGCTCTGCTGGCAGCCTCGTCCCGCCAATCTTGTCCCCCGGAATGAAACAGTAGGAAAGCGCTTTTTGCATCCGGGGCAGACCGCCGCTAAAGCCCGGGTCCCGACATGACCGCCGATCCCTTCATCCTGCTCGACGACGCCCGCGAAGAAGGCGCCGGCCCCGCGCGGCTCTACACGGCCGCGGCGGAGATCGTCGTCGCGCGCAGGCCGGAAGAAGTGGAAGCCGCACTCGCCCGCATCGGCAGTGCACCGGGCCACTGGGCGGGCATGATCGCCTACGAAGCGGGCCTCGCGCTTGAACCTCGCCTTGCAGCCCGCCTCCCCGCGCGCACCGGCGCGGCCGGACTACTCGTGTGGTTCGCCCGCTTTGCCGAAATGCGCGAACTGACCGAGGCTGAAGCCGAAGCGTGGCTGGATGAAGTGATCGCGGGCAGGGGCCGTCTCGGTCCGCTCGATCCCCAAGTTGCGCCGGGCGGCTACGCGGCTGGCTTTGACCAGCTCAAGGCCGCGATTTCCGCCGGTGACATCTATCAGGCCAACTACACCTTCGAACTCGGCGGCTCGTGGGCCGGCGATCCGCTCGCGATCTACCGCGCGCTGCGGGCCGATGCCCGCTCCGGCTATGGCGCGGTGATCTGGGACGGCGCGCATTGGCACCTCTCAGTTTCGCCGGAACTGTTCTTCACGCTGGAAGAGGGCCGCGCGCAGGTCCGCCCGATGAAAGGCACAGCCCCGCGTGGCCGCACGCCCGAAGAGGACGCGCGGTTCAAGGCTGAGCTTTCCGCCAGCGTCAAGGATCTCGCCGAGAACCTGATGATCGTCGATCTGATGCGCAACGATCTCTCCCGCGTTGCGGAACCGGGCAGCGTCCGCGTCGAAGCGCCCTTCGCGGTCGAGACTTATCCCACCGTCCACCAGATGGTGACGACGGTCCACGCACGCCTCCAACCCGGTGCCGATGCCCGGGATCTCGTCCGCGCGATCTTCCCCTGCGGCTCGATCACCGGCGCGCCCAAGATCCGCGCGATGGAACTGATCGACGAGATCGAACGCGATGCTCGCGGGCTCTATTGCGGTGCGATCGGGCGGATCGACGTTTCCGATGTCGGTGGTGGGACGCAAGGCACTGGCGACGCTGCCTTCAATGTGGCAATCCGCACCGTGCGGCTGCTTCCGGACTATCCGGGGGCAGGCCGGGGGCGCGCAACCATGGGAGTCGGCTCCGCAGTCGTTGCGGATTCGACAGCCCTTGCCGAATGGCGCGAATGCCTGGTGAAGGGGGATGTCTTGCGTCTGGAGGCCAGCAGCGCCGATCTGATCGAGACGATGGCGTTCGACCCGGCGGATGGCATCGCGCTGCTCGAACTGCACCTCGAACGCATGAAGGCCAGCGCTACCGAACTCGGCTTCGAATTCGATCGCCATGCCTTGCGCAACGC
Source organism: Novosphingobium sediminis (assembly GCF_007991615.1). Taxonomy (GTDB): domain Bacteria; phylum Pseudomonadota; class Alphaproteobacteria; order Sphingomonadales; family Sphingomonadaceae; genus Novosphingobium; species Novosphingobium sediminis. The sequence continues at coordinate 210,563 of NZ_BJYR01000009.1, forward strand.
GATCCATGTGCTGTGCTTCGACCTCGATGAGCCTTCCAAAGTGCGGCTGCTTGTCTCGAAGGGCGGCGCCCATGCGCTCGATGCCTCGCCGATGCCGCCAGCCCTGCCCGATCCGGCGATTTGCGCTGTCCTCCCGCTCCCCGTCGCAGAGGGCGATTGGCGCCTGCGCCACAAGACCACCGACCGGCACTTCTACGAAGACGCCCTGCGCGCCGCCAAGGCCGCCGGTGCGCACGAAGCGCTGCTCCTGCGCGATGATGGCCGCCTCACCGAAGGCAGCTTCACCAACATCTTCGTCCCCCGCGGTGATGTACTGATAACGCCCCCCGCCGCGCTCGGCCTGCTCCCCGGCGTGCTGCGCCGCAGCCTGCTCGACAGCGGCCGTGCGGTCGAAGGCGATGTGACAATGGACGATCTCGAACCCGGCTTCTTCATCGGCAACGCCCTGCGCGGCCTGATCCCGGCAAGGCTGCTCGGCGCATGAGCGAGCCGCACTACAGCGAAGCGCACTTCAGCGAAGCACTCGGGCGCATTTCCGCCTCGCGCACCACGGTGATGACCGACCGCGCCATCGCGCTGCGCGCCGAAGGGCGTGACATCATCTCGCTTTCGGTCGGCGAGCCTGATTTCCCGACACCGCCGCATGTGATCGAAGCAGCCAAGGCCGCGCTCGATGCGGGCGACACGCGCTACACCGCCGTCCCCGGCACCGCTGCGCTGCGCGAAGCCGCCGCGCTTCATTTCGCCCGCGATCTGGGCATCGAAGTGCCGCCCTCGCAAGTCATCGTCAGCGCGGGCGGCAAGCAGGCGATCTTCCTCGCGATCACGGCCACCGCCGGTCCGGGTGATGAAGTCCTGATCCCCGCGCCATGGTGGGTCAGCTACCCCGAAATCGTCCGCTTCGCCGGTGCCGAGCCTGTCGCGCTGCTCACCACGCCGCAGGACGGCTACCGCATCAACGCCGACCAGCTCGCCGCCGCGATCACGCCGCGCACGCGCTGGCTCCTGCTCAACAGCCCCGGCAATCCCACCGGCGCGGTCTATTCCGCCGCTGATCTTGCCGCGCTCGGCGAATTCCTGCGCCGCCACCCGCAAGTCCTCGTCCTCAGCGACGATATCTACGCCCCGCTGCGCTACACCCCCGGCGCGCACGCCACGCTCGCGGTCGTCTGCCCTGACCTCGCAGACCGCGTGCTGACCGTCTCCGGCGTTTCCAAAAGCCACGCGATGACCGGCTTCCGCATCGGCGTCTCCGCCGGGCCGCAATGGCTGATCGGTGCGATGGCCAAACTCCAGTCGCACGCCTCGGGCAATCCCTGCTCGATCAGCCAGGCTGCTGCCGTCGCCGCCTTCACCGGCCCGCAGGACTTCCTTCTTGATTGGCGCGAGCGCTTCCGCGTGCGCCGCGATGCTGCCGTCGCCGCGCTCAATGCCATACCGGGCCTGTCCACCCCGGTGCCCGATGGTGCCTTCTACTGCCTCATCGATGCCGCCCCGCTGATGGGCCGCTTCGGCGATGATGAAGCCCTCGCGCTTCACCTCCTCGATCACGGCGTCGCGGTCGTCGCTGCTTCCGCGTTCGGCGGGCAGCATGGATTCCGGATCAGTTTTGCGGCGGATGATGCGCGCCTCGCAGAAGCGCTCTCCCGCATCGCAAAGGCCCTTATATGAGCGTTCTCCCCATCCTGTTCGAAGACGGCGAGGCGCTCGTCATCAACAAGCCCGCCGGCCTCCCCATCGATCGCCCGCGCGCCGGGGGCACAAGCCTAGAGAACTATCTCGATGGGCTGCGCTTGGGCTTCCAGCGCCTGCCGCTGGCGGTGCACCGGCTCGATCAGGATACGTCGGGTTGCCTGCTCCTTGCCCGCCATGCCAAGGCCCACAAGCGCTTCGCCGCCGCGTTCGAAGCGCGGCAGGTCGAGAAGGTCTACCTCGGGATCGTCGCCGGACCGGTTGCGGAAGACAGCGGCACGATCGCGCTCAATCTCTCGAAGATCAGCAGCGCCGAAAAGGGCTGGCGGATGATCCCCGCCCGCGCCGGCAAGCCCGCCGTCACCCATTGGCGCGTGGTCGAACGCAAGGACGACCTCACTCTGGTCGAGTTCCGCCCCGAAACCGGCCGCACCCATCAGATCCGCGTCCACGCGCTCGCGGGCCTCGGCGCTGCGCTGCTCGGCGATCCCGTTTACGGCAGCGGTGAAGGCGCACGCCGCACCATGCTCCATGCTGCCGCGCTCACCGTCCCGCGCGAAGGCAAGCCGCCGATTGCCGCCACCGCGCCGCTCCCCGCCGATTTCGCCGCGCTGGGCTTTGCTATCGACGTGCCATGTCCGCCCCCCGAGAACTGACAGGCGATCTGATCGCCCGCGCGATGGGGCTGATCGAGGAAAGTTTCATCGCCTCGGCCGGTCCCGGCGGGCAGAACGTCAACAAGGTGGCGACGGCGGTCCAGCTTCGCCTCGATGTCTTTGCGCTACGGCTCGAGCCGCAAGTGTTTCACCGCCTCAAGGAACTGGCGGGCAGCAAGATGACCGCAAAGGGTGAGATTGTCCTCACCGCGCGCACTTATCGCACGCAGGAACAGAACCGCGAGGATGGCCGCAGCCGCCTTGCCGATCTGCTGCGCGAGGCGGCGACGCTTCCCGCCCGCCGCGCCAAATCTCGCCTGAACCGCGTCGGCAAGACCGAACGGCTCGCAGGCAAGAAGAACCGCAGCGCGATCAAGGCCGGGCGCGGCAAGGTGCGGCTGGACTAAGGTTTGCTGGCGACGGTATCCGCCGCCCCCGAAGCTGGAATGGTTGCCAGATCCGCCGGTACGGTCGCGTCAACCAGCGGCGGGGCAGGACGTTTCTGGAGCATCTCCGCCGCTTCATCGAGCGCGCGGGCTTCGCCAACGGTCACGCCGCCGGGCCCCGGGTCAGTGTCTTGCTGACAGCCGCCAAGGCACAACGCTGCGGGGAGCAATACACTCACGGCCAGTGCCGCGCGCATGCTCCCCGCGCTGGTCATTACTGAGACTTCGGCTGCTGTTCTGCGGCAGCGGCGGCAGCCGCGGCCTTGGCATCTTCCGCAGCCGAAACCGCGCTGTCAGCCGCGCTCTTGGCTGCGTCCTCAGCGCTCAGTGCCGCCTGCGAGGCATCGGCGGCAGGGGCCGGCGCAGCCGCCGAAGGCTCTGCCGAAGGCAGTTCGTCCGCCGGCATCTCGACGTTGTCGGCCGTCGCGCCCGATGAAGCGTCGTCGGTCTTGCCGCAAGCGCTCAGCGCGAAGGCAGCCGCACAGGCCAGCACGGTGGCGAGGCGCTTGATCTGGGTGGTCTTGGTCATGATAGTCCCTCAGGCTGGTCGGTATGTCCGTTTCGGCGGCCTGTGGCCGCCAAGTCCCGGCGTTCTAGTGCGGCGTCCCAAACAAGGCAAACCTCAAACCGCCGACGTTAAGGGTTATCTGACTGTTATACCATATAAGGAAATCCTTATATGGCTTGCATGATATAAAGAAGGCTTTATATGGCTATGGCAATGTCCGTGCTCGAAACCCTCCGTGCCCTTGCCGATCCGACCCGGCTGCGCATCATGCGGCTCCTTGCCAGCATGGAGCTTGCCGTTGGCGAACTCGCGCAAGTCCTCGGGCAGAGCCAGCCGCGCGTTTCCCGCCACATCAAGATCCTCTGCGATGCCGGTCTGGCGGAGCGGCGCCGCGAAGGCGGCTGGGTGTTCCTGCGCACTGCGGTCAGTGAAATCGGTTCGCCCGATGCACTCGGCACGGCGCTCGCCCGCGTGCTCGTCAATGCCGAAGCCGATGATCCCGCATTCGGCGCGCAATGCGCCGAAGATCGCCAGCACCTCGGTGTGATCCGCTCTGCGCGAGAGGCCACGGCGGCGGATTACTTCGCGCGCCACGCGGCCGAATGGGACGAACTGCGCAGCCTTCACATTGCCGATGGCCCGGTCGAAGCGGCGCTGGGCGAAATGCTCTCGGGCCAGATCGGCCGCCTGCTCGATGTCGGCACCGGCACCGGCCGCATCGCCGAACTTTTCGCCGATCGCGCGGTCCACCTCACCGGGCTCGACAAGAGCCCTGAAATGCTGCGCCTTGCCCGCACCCGGCTGCAACATCTGCCTGCCGGGCGCGTCACGCTGGTGCAGGGCGATTTCGCGCAGCTGCCATTTCCCGATGCCGGGCTCGATGATGGCTTCGATACCGTGCTGTTCCATCAGGTCCTGCACTACGCGTTCGCGCCGCAAGCGGTACTCGCCGAAGCCGCGCGTGTCACCGCGCCGGGCGGGCGGATCGTCATCGTCGATTTCGCCCCGCACGAACGCGAGGAACTGCGCACCGCGCATGCCCACGCCCGGCTTGGCTTCTCAGATGCCCAAATCGCTGGCCTGCTGACTTCTGCGGGCTTTGATCCCGCTGGTGATCGCGCGCTCCCCGGGCACGAACTCATCGTCAAGATCTGGACCGGCGTGCGCCGCAACGAACGCGCGACCGTCACTGAATTTCCGAGATTGGCAAATCCATGACCACCACCTTCGATCAACTCCGCGAAGCCCGCACTGCGCTGGATACCCCGCTTTTCGCAGGCCTTCCGGGCGATATCCGCGTCAGTTTCGAGTTCTTCCCGCCGCGTACCGATCCGCTGATGGAGCAGCTGTGGGACGTCGTCACCACGCTCGCCCCGCTGCGGCCAAACTTCGTCTCGGTGACATACGGCGCGGGCGGCTCGACGCGGGACCGCACCCACGGCACCGTCGCCCGGATCATCAAGGAAGCGCGCCTCCCCGCCGCCGCGCACCTTACCTGCGTTGAGGCGAGCAAGGCCGAAATCCGCGAAGTGGCGGAAAGCTACTGGGAAGCAGGTGTGCGCCACATCGTCGCGCTGCGCGGCGATATGGGCGCACCGGGCGTGCCGTTCAGCCCGCATCCCGAAGGCTATGCCAACGCCGCCGAACTGGTCGCGGGCCTCAAGCAGATCGCCCCGTTCGAAATCTCGGTTGCCGCCTATCCCGAGAGCCACCCGGATTCGCCGAGCGTCGAGGCCGATATCGACAACCTCAAGCGCAAGCTCGATGCCGGGGCAACTCGCGCGATCAGCCAGTTCTTCTTCGAACCTGAAACCTTCTTCCGCTTCCGAGATCGGCTCGCCGCGGCCGGGATCACCGCGCCGGTGCTCCCCGGCATCCTCCCCGTTTCCAACGTCGCGCAGACGCGCAAGTTCGCCGCCGCCTGCGGTGCCCATATCCCGGCATGGATGGACGGCCTGTTCGAAGGGCTCGATCACCATCCCGCCTCGCGTCAGCTCGTCGCCGCCACGGTCTGCGCCGAATTCTGCCGCCGCCTCTATGCGGGCGGCGTGCGCGATTTCCACTTCTACACCCTCAACCGGGCCGAGCTGTCCTACGCGATCTGCCACTTGCTCGGCCTGCGCCCCGAACGCGCCCCGCTGGAGCAAGCCGCATGACGATTACCCCCCCCCCACTTGCTCCTTCTGCCGCCCGCGCCGCGCTCCTCGCACAGGCCAAGGAACGCATCCTCATCACCGATGGCGCTTTCGGCACCGAGATCCAGAACTGGAAGCTGACCGAAGCCGATTATGCCGGAAGTCTCGGCCTTTCGCGCGATCAGAAGGGCAACAACGACATCCTCGCGCTGACAGCACCCCATGTGCCCGAATCGATCCACCGCGCCTATTTCGCGGCGGGCGCGGACATTGCCGAAACCAACACCTTCTCCGCCAACCGCATCAGCCAGGCAGACTACGGCGCCGAGCATCTGGTGCGCGAGATAAACCTCGAAAGCGCAAAGCTGGCTCGCCGCGTCGCAGATGAATTTACCGAGGACGACGGCCGTCCCCGCTTTGTGGCAGGCGCCATCGGCCCGACCAACAAGACCCTCTCGCTCTCGCCCGATGTCAACGATCCGGGCTTCCGCGAGATCGACTGGGACTTCCTCGTCGAGGTCTACCGCGAACAGGCCGAAGCCCTTGTCGAAGGCGGTGCGGACTTCATCCTCGTCGAGACGGTGTTCGACACCTTGAACGCCAAGGCCGCGATCATGGCTGTGCGCAAGCTGGAACAGCAGCTTGGCCGCGAAGTGCCGATCATGCTCTCGATGACGCTGACGGACCTTTCGGGCCGCAACCTCTCCGGCCACACGGTCGAGGCGTTCTGGTACGCCGTCCGCCACGCGCGCCCTGTCACCGTCGGCCTCAACTGCTCGTTCGGCGCTGCCCAACTCCGGCCCCATGTCCGCGCGCTGTCGCAGATCGCCGATACGCTGATCATGGTCTACCCTAATGCAGGCCTGCCCAACGAACTCGGCGCCTACGACGAGCTGCCCCAGACCACTGCCGGCCTCGTTCACGAATGGGCCGAACACGGGCAGGTCAACGTGCTTGGCGGCTGCTGCGGCTCCACGCCGGAGCATATCGCCGCCATCGCCCGCTCGGTGCAGGGCCTGGCCCCGCGCACGCTGCCGCAGCACGAGACCGCGACGGCACTGGCGGGCCTCGAACCCTTCGTGATGGCGTAACCAGTCCCCCTCCCGCTTGCGGGAGGGGTTAGGGGTGGGCCGACCCGGGCCACCGCACCTTTTGAATCAAACCCACCCCCG
>NZ_BJYR01000010.1 GCF_007991615.1 Novosphingobium sediminis
TCCCGCAAGCGGGAGGGGGGAGTCCGAAATGACCACCGATACTGCCACCGCCACGCGCCCCACCGGCTCCTCTTTCGTCAACGTCGGCGAACGCACCAACGTCACCGGTTCCGCCGCGTTCAAGAAGCTGATCCTCGCCGGTGACTACGCCAAGGCGGTCGAAGTCGCGCGCCAGCAGGTCGAAAACGGCGCGCAGATCATCGACGTCAACATGGACGAAGGCCTGCTCGATGCGGTCCATGCCATGACGACCTTCCTCAAGCTGATCGCTGCCGAGCCCGATATCGCCCGCGTCCCGGTGATGATCGACAGCTCGAAGTGGGAGGTGATCGAGGCCGGGCTCAAGTGCGTTTCGGGCAAGCCTATCGTCAATTCGATCTCGATGAAGGAAGGCGAGGAAGCCTTCCTAGTGCACGCCCGCAAGTGCATGGACTATGGCGCCGCAGTTGTTGTCATGGCCTTCGACGAGAAGGGCCAGGCGGACACGAAACAGCGCAAGGTCGAGATCTGCGAGCGAGCATACAAGCTGCTGCTGGGCATCGGTTTCCCGGCGGAAGACATCATCTTCGATCCCAACGTGTTCGCCGTCGCCACCGGCATCGAGGAGCATGATCGCTACGCGCTCGATTTCATCGAAGCCGCGCGCGAGATCCGTGCCCGCTGCCCGCACGTCCACATCTCGGGCGGCCTCTCCAACCTCTCGTTTTCGTTCCGCGGCAACGAAACCGTCCGCCGCGCGATGCACTCGGTGTTCCTCTACCACGCGATCCCGGCGGGCATGGACATGGCCATCGTCAACGCGGGGCAGCTCGATATCTACGACCAGATCGACCCGGTTCTGCGCGAGGCCTGCGAGGACGTGCTCCTCATGCGCCATCCTGACGCAACCGAGCGTTTGATCACGCTGGCCGAGAGTTTCAAGGGCAAGGACGCTGTCGCCGAAAAGGCCGCCGAGGAATGGCGCGGCTGGGACGTCGTCCGCCGCCTCGAACACGCGCTCGTCAAGGGCATCGACCTCTATGTCGTCGAGGACACCGAGGAAGCCCGCGCGGAAATCTTCGCTCGCGGCGGCCGCCCGATCGAAGTGATCGAAGGCCCCCTGATGCAGGGCATGAACACGGTGGGAGACCTGTTCGGCTCGGGCAAGATGTTCCTGCCGCAGGTCGTCAAATCCGCGCGCGTGATGAAGAAGGCGGTCGCCCACCTCATCCCCTACATCGAGGCGGAAAAGCTGCCCGGCGCGCGCCCCAAGGGCCGCATGATCATGGCCACCGTCAAGGGCGACGTCCACGATATCGGCAAGAACATCGTCGGCGTCGTGCTCCAGTGCAACGGTTACGAAGTGATCGATCTCGGCGTCATGGTGCCGTGGTCGAAGATCCTCGAAGTGGCGAAGGCAGAGGATGTCGACATGATCGGCCTCTCCGGCCTCATCACCCCCTCGCTCGACGAAATGGTGACCGTGGCGGAGGAAATGCAGCGCGCCGGGTTCACCATTCCGCTGCTGATCGGCGGGGCGACCACCAGCAAGGTCCACACCGCGCTGCGCATCGATCCGGCCTATGAAGGCCCGGTCGTCCACGTCCTCGATGCCAGCCGCGCTGTCGGTGTCGCCAGCCAGTTGCTCTCCGATACCCAGCGCGACGGCTTCGTCGAAGCGACGGCGGGCGAATACCAGCACGTGCGCGATCTGCGTGCGGGCAAGGAGCCTTCCGTCCTCCTCAGCCTCGCCGATGCCCGCGCCAATGCCTATGCGCCGGACCTTTCGGAGAAGGCCCCGCCGCCCGAACAGCCCGGTCTCCACGTCTTCCCCGAATGGGATCTCGCGGATCTGGCCGAATGCATCGACTGGACCCCGTTCTTCCGCGCCTGGGAACTCGCCGGAAACTACCCGGCCATCCTTGATGACGAGATCGTCGGCGAAAGCGCGCGCAGCCTGTTCGCCGATGCGCAGGCGATGCTTAAAGCAATTATCGCCGAAAAGTGGTTCACCGCGAAAGGCGTTGCCGGGTTCTGGCCCTGCCACCGCGAGGAGGATGACGTCGTGCTCTACCTCCCTGAGGAAGAGCGCCACGTCCGCATTCCCTTCCTGCGCCAGCAGATCCGCAAGAGCCGCGACCGGAAGAACATGTGCCTTGCCGATTTTATCGATCCGCAGGGCGATTGGCTCGGCGGCTTCGCGGTGGGCATCCACGGGATCGAACCGCACCTCGAACGCTTCAAGGCCGCGCATGACGATTACAACGATATCCTGCTGAAGGCCCTCGCAGACCGCTTCGCCGAGGCTTATGCCGAACGCCTGCACCAGCATGTGCGCACCACGCTCTGGGCCTATGCGCCGGGCGAGCAACTCACCAACGAGGCCCTGATCCGCGAGCAGTATCGCGGCATCCGCCCAGCACCGGGCTATCCGGCCTGCCCGGACCACAGCCTCAAGCCGATCCTGTTCGATCTCCTCAAGGCGCAGGACAACGCCGGGATCACGCTGACCGAATCGCAGGCGATGCTCCCCACCGCCGCCGTCTCGGGCTTCTACTTCGCGCACCCGGAAAGCGAGTACTTCGGCGTCGCGCGGATCGGCCGCGATCAGGTGGAAGACTACGCGGTGCGCCGCGGTTTCGATCTGCCGACGACCGAGCGCTGGCTGCGACCCAATCTGGACTGAATTTGCATGACAGGGCTGGGGATCGGCGGTGCAAGGGCAGTGGCTCTTGCACCGCGGAGGCACTAAACAACCGCAAATGCCCGCCATGAGCACCTCCGAAATCTTCCTGATCGCACTGACGATCATCCTCGCCGTGCCCTATGCGTTCTGGCGCCTGCTGCGCACCGATCACTACGCCCCGCTCGTGGTGGTGCAGATCGTTGGCGGCATCATTCTCGGCCCCGGCGTGCTTGGCGCAGTATTCCCCGGTTACTACGCCTTCGTGTTCAACCCGCAGGTCATCGGCGCGCTCAATGGTGTCGCGTGGTGGGCGGTGATGATGTTCGTCTTTGCGGCGGGCCTCGAACTCGATCTCAGCGACGCGCTGGAAAACTGGCGCGAGACGGCGATCACCGCTGGCTGCGCGCTGCTGTTCCCGCTGCTGCTTGGTGCGGCTGCGGCGGCGATGCTGCTGCTGCAGCCCGGCTGGATCGGGCCGAAGGGCAACTATGGTCAGGCCGTACTCGGCATCGGCATGGCCTGCGCGGTCACCGCGCTGCCCATCCTCGTGCTGCTGATGGAAAAGCTGGAGATTTTTCGCACCCCCTTCGGCCAGCGCCTGCTGCGCTACGCCAGCCTCGATGATGTGCTGATCTGGGGCGTGCTGGCGCTGATCCTGCTCGATTGGGAGCGGGTTGGCCGGCAGGGGCTGTTCCTCGTGGGCTTCGCGGGGGCGGCATGGGCGGTGCGTCAACTCGTCGCGCGCATCGGCGAGAATGACCGCTGGTATGTCAGCCTCGTCTGGCTTTCCGCCTGCGGTTTCGCGGCAGACTGGTCGGGCCTTCACTTCATGGTCGGCGCGTTCCTCGCGGGCGCGGTGCTCGATGCGAAGTGGTTCTCGCGCGAAAGGCTCGATGGCTTCCGCAGCTTCCTCCTCCTCGCGGTCATGCCGGTGTTCTTCCTGTCTACCGGGCTGCGGACCAACTGGGGCGTCGGCGGGGCAGCCGTGTTCGGCGCGGCGGCGCTGTTTCTTGGCGCAACGGTCATCGGCAAGCTGGCCGGCGTTCAGGTTGCCGGCCGCATTCTCGGCTGGTCTAAGGGCGAAGCGGCTGTCATTGGCTGGATGCTCCAGACCAAGGCGCTCATCATGATAATCTTCGTCAACGTCTTGCTCGACAAGCAGATCATCACTGCGGAAACCTTCACCGCGATGCTGCTGATGGCCGTCGCCAGCACCATGTTGACCGTGCCCAATGTGCGCCCGCGCCTTGCAAGATTGGGCCTTGGGGCGGTGCAAGGGTGAGGGGCTGGCTCTGCCTCGTCGCCGCGTTGCTGTTCGTTCCGGGAACGGCGGTTCGCGCGCAGGCGCAGGGGATGCATTCCGTTACGGTTGCGGTCAATTTCGATCGCCAGTCGATCCGCCCCGCCGTGATCGAGGGAACCGCGGACGCCACCTCCGGTCGCCCCGTATCGACTGATGATCCGGTGCGGATTGCCTCGATCTCCAAGCTCGTCACCACGCTCGGCGTGCTGCGGCTGGTCGATGCCGGCGTGCTCGATCTCGATCGCGATGTGTCGGACTATCTCCACTGGCAACTGCGCCACCCGCAGTTCCCGGATCGGCCGATCACGCTGCGCCTCCTGCTTTCGCACCGCTCTGGCCTGACGGACGGTGCGGACTACATCATCCCGCTCGGCGAAACGATCCGCCAACGTCTCGCCGATCCGCGCGCGTGGGATGCGGCGCATGGGCCCGGCGAAGACTGGTTTCACTATACCAACCTCAATTTCCCGGTGGTCGCGTCGGTCATGGAAGCTGCCACCGGCGAACGGTTCGACCGCCTGATGCAGCGCATCGTGCTCAAACCGCTCGGGCTTTCCGCGTGCTACAACTGGTCCGGCTGCACCGGCGTCGCGGCGATGAGTGCGGTCGTGCTCTACCGTGCCGATGGCACCGTGGCGCGCGATGATCTGCGCGGAGCACTGCCCGCCTGTCCCGTTGTGGTGAAGGACGGTCAGCCCTGCAATCTCGATGACTACACGCCCGGCTGGAACGGCGCGCTGTTTTCGCCGCAGGGCGGCCTGCGCATTTCGATGAACGACCTCGCCCGCGTGGGCCAGATGCTCGCGCGCGGTGGACACGGGTTCCTCACGCCCGCCAGCTACGCCGCGCTCACCACGCCTGAATGGCGCTTCAACGGCCACAATGGCGTCGGCGAAAATGGCGATCCGGACGGTTTCTTCTGCGCCTATGGCCTCGGCCTCCAGCTGATCGGGAACCGCAGCGAGGGCTGCCACGATGATCCCTTCGGGGATGGCGTGCCCCGGATCGGCCATCCTGGCGAGGCCTATGCCTTGCGCTCGGGCCTCTGGCTCGATCCGAGGACAGGGCGAGGGGTTGCCTTCTTCACCACCGCGGTTCCCGATGATGCAGCGAAGGGCGCCAGTGCTTTCACCGCGGCTGAGGAAGGGGTGCTCGTGCGGGCGCGCCATCCCTAGGCGGCAGCCATGTCCTGTCCCGCTCGTGGTCGCTCTTCAGGGCCACCGGATGGCTGCTGGGTTCAATTGATCGGGGATAATCCGGCGCGGAGCCAATAGGGCTTTTCCTTAGGCGCCGCGATCTGCCATGGCATCGCCGTGAGCACGATCAGCCCTGAGACCCGTGAAGACGCACTCTCCGCGCTGGCCCGCGTGTTCGGCTTCGCGCGGTTCCGCGGGGTGCAGGATCAGGTTGTCAGCCGCGTCCTCGCGGGGCAATCTACGCTCGCCGTCATGCCCACCGGCGCCGGCAAATCGCTGACCTACCAGCTTCCCGCCGCGATGCTCCCCGGCACCTGCGTCGTCGTCTCCCCGCTCATCGCGCTGATGCACGATCAGCTTCGCGCCGCCAATGCCAATGGCCTTGCCGCTGCGGCGCTGACCAGTGTCGACATGGACCGGGAGCAGACGATCGAGCGCTTCCGCAATGGCCAGCTGGATCTGCTCTACATTGCGCCCGAACGCGCCAGCCAGCCGCATTTCCGCGAACTGCTGACCCGCGCGCCCATCGCGCTGTTCGCCATCGACGAGGCGCATTGCGTCTCTGAATGGGGCCACGATTTCCGGCCCGACTACCGCCTGCTGCGCCCGCTGCTCGATAGCTTCCCTGAGGTGCCCCGCCTTGCGCTCACCGCCACGGCAGACAGGCACACTCGCGCCGATATCCTCGCCCAGCTTGGCATTGCCGAAGATGGGCTGATCATCGCCGGGTTTGATCGGCCCAACATCCGCTACCGCATCACCCCGCGCGACAATGCGCTGCGCCAGCTGAAGGCGCTGCTGGCAGAGCAGCCCGGCCCCGGCATCGTCTATGCGCCCACGCGCAACGGTGTCGAAAAGCTCGCTGGGCAACTCGCCGAAGGGGGGCGCCGCGTCCTCCCCTATCACGCCGGCCTCCCGCCCGAAGTGCGCGCCGCCAATCAGGCTGCCTTCGTCGCAAGCGAGGACATGGTGATGGTGGCCACGGTCGCCTTCGGCATGGGCATCGACAAGCCCGATGTGCGCTTCGTTGCCCACGCGGGCCTGCCCAAGTCGATCGAGGGCTACTACCAGGAAACCGGCCGCGCCGGCCGGGATGGGGACGATGCGGTCGCCTTGATGCTCTGGGGCGCAGATGATTTCGCCCGCGCGCGCATGCGCATCAGCGAGGTCGAGGAGCACCGCCAGCCCAGCGAACGCGCGCGGCTCGATGCCCTCGCCAATCTTGTCGAAACGCCCACCTGCCGCCGGGCCGTGCTCTTGCGCCACTTTGGCGAGCACCCGCCCGAAACTTGCGGCAATTGCGACAATTGCCTCCACGCGCCGGGGGTGACGGACGCAACCCAACTGGCGCGCAAGCTGTTGTCTGCCGTCTACCGCACCGGGCAGATGTTCGGCCTCGGCTACCTCGAAAAGGTGCTCACCGGCGCGGCGGACGAGCGGGTGACGGATCGCGGGCACGACCAGCTTTCCGTCTTCGGGATCGTGCCGGGCGAAGAAGCAGCGCTCCTGCGGCCCGTCGCCCGTGCCCTGCAGGCCCGCGGCACGCTCATCACTAACGAGCACGGAGGCTTCATGCTCGGCGGCGATGCGCGTGCGCTGCTCAAGGGTGAGGGCCGCCTCGATCTCGTCGTCGCGCCCAAGGCCGAGCGCACCTCGCGCCGCCGCCGCGGGGCTGAGGGCGAGCCGAACCCCATCGGCGACCCGCTGTTCGAGGCTTTGCGCGGATTGCGCCGCGAACTCGCGCAGGAAGCCGGGGTGCCGCCCTACGTGATCTTCCACGATTCCGTGCTGCGCGACATGGCGGCGCGGCGGCCAGCGACGTTGCAGGATCTGGGCGCCATCGGCGGCGTCGGCGCGCGCAAGCTGGAGGCTTATGGGGATCGGTTCCTGCAGGAGATACGGGGGTATTGAGCCGGACTAGAACGGTATTCGCGCCCCATCCCAAGCATAGAGCCCGCCGCTGTCCGCCGGGGTCAGCCCACCCAGCACCCCCAGCAGCGCCTGTGCCGAAAACGTGGGCGTGAACAGCTTCCCCTCGGTCACCCCGCGCTGGAACGGGGCTGATAGCGCAGTGTCCACCGTCCCCGGATGCAGCGTCACGGCCACGGCCTGCGGGTGCGTCCGCGCCAGTTCGAGCGCGAGGTTCTTCACCACCATGTTGAGCGCGGCCTTGCTGGCACGGTAGGCGTGCCAGCCGCCCAGCCGATTGTCCGAGATCGAGCCGACCCGCGCCGATATCGCTGCGAACACTGCGCGGCCATCCCGCCGCAGCAAGGGCAGCGCGTGCTTGGCGATCAGCGCCGGGCCGATCGTATTCATCGCTAAGAGTTCCGCCATGCCTTCGCCGCTTAGCGCGCGGTACGATTTTTCGGGGCCTGTCCCATCCGCCCGCGTCAGCCTGCCGGTCGCGATCAGCACCATGTCGAGCGGTGCGCCGATCCTCGTGCAGGCCGCCGCGATGCTGCCTTCATCGGCCAGATCGAACGCGAAAGGCCGCATCTTGCCGCCGCTTGGAGCCTGCCCTCCGCGCGATCCGACGTGCACTTCGGCAACGTCGCCACGCGCGGCGAGCGCTTCTGCCAGCGCGCGGCCAATGCCGCCCGACGCGCCGAACACGGCGCAGCGCAGGAGGAGGAGGGGCTCGGCCATGTCCCGGCTTGGCCTTCCCGCCCGCTCCTGTCGAGCAGGCCCAAAAGGCAGATAGGCAGGCATGTGCTGTATTATCTTGCCAATACAGCTTGCGAACCGGCCCTTGGCACGCCACATTGTCGGTCCATACGCCCCACACGGGAATGAGACGTCACGCCATGGCCAGCAACTCGACCGACACCGTTTCCCCGATCACCCTGACCCCGCCCGATCCCGTGCCCGTGGTTGCACCCACGCAGGCTGCCGGCCTCGTGCCCGTCGCGGATGAGACCAAGTCCAAGCTCGAAGCCCGCGCCGAAGCCTTTGTGGCGGACCTTGTCGCGCAGGATGCGGCCAGCCCTGAATTCGGCAAGCGCGTCGATCAGCTGTCCAACATGGGCCGCAAGGAAATCGCGCAGGCGGCGGGCATGTCGAACCGTTTTCTCGATCGGCCGGTCCGCGCGATGGATAAGGATTCGGGCGTTGGCGCCGATCTTGCCGCGCTCCGCCGCACGGTGGAAGAGCTTGATCCCGGCCGTCAGGGCAAGCTTTCCGGCCCGCGCAAGATCCTCGGTATCATCCCCTTCGGCAACAAGCTGAAGACCTATTTCGACAGCTACCAATCCTCGCAGGGGCACATCAAGGCCATCCTCGACCGCCTCGCTTCGGGCAAGGACGAGCTGCTGATGGACAACGCCGCGATCGACGTGGAGCGCGGCAAGCTGTGGGAAGCGATGGGCAATCTCGAGCAGATGATCCACATCTCCAAGGTGCTCGATCAGAAGCTGGAAGATGCGGCGAACGATCTCGATCACACCGATCCCGCCAAGGCCAAGGCGATCCGCGAAACCGCGCTGTTCTACACCCGCCAGCGCACGCAGGATCTGCTGACGCAGATGGCCGTCACGGTGCAGGGCTACCTCGCGCTCGATCTGGTCAAGAAGAACAATGTCGAGCTGGTGAAGGGCGTCGACCGCGCGGGTACGACCACCGTCGCCGCGCTGCGCACCGCCGTCACTGTCGCGCAGGCGATGACCAACCAGCGCCTCGTCCTCTCGCAGATCACCGCGCTCAACACGACGACCGCGAACATCATCGATTCCACCGGAAAGCTGCTGCGCGAACAAACCGGCAAGATCCACGAGATGGCCGCCTCGTCCACGATCCCGCTCGAGACGCTGCAGCGCGCATTCCAGAACATCTACGAGACGATGGACACCATCGACACGTTCAAATTGAAGGCGCTCGACGCGATGAAGCAGACGGTCGACACGCTTTCGGGCGAGGTCGAGAAGTCCAAGGGTTACATCGCCCGCGCCGAGGGCCAGGCACAGGCCAAGCTGGAAGGCGGCGCGACTTCGCCGCTGCTGAGCCTCGAAGGCTGAGGCACCGATGGCAGAGAGCGCGAGCGACAGCAGCCGCATCCTTGCCGAAGCGCGCGCCAGCCTGCAGCGCCAGCAGGCGGGTGGGCGCCGGGTGGGCGGCAAATCCATCGGGCGGCGCTCGGCCGAACTGAAGCGGCTGCACATGGCACGCAAGGCCGCGCGCATGGCTTTCGCGGTGATGGGCATCCTGTTCACCGCGCTCGTCACCGGCCTCGTGATCGACGGCATCGGCTTCACCGGCATCATGGTCACGTTCTTCGCGATCGTCGCCGCGCTTGCGCTGCTCGGCACGTTTCCCCGCATGAAAGTGCCCGAACTGGGCATGCTCAACCGGGGCGATGTCCGCTCGATGGTCGCGCGCACCGAACTGTGGCTGGAAGCGCAGCGCCCCGCGCTGCCCGCGCCAGCGGTGAACCTGATCGACCAGATCGGCGTTCAGCTCGATGGCCTTGGCCTGCAACTCGAAGGCGTCGATCAGGCGGAACCCGCCGTCTCCGAAGTGCGCAAGCTGGTGGGTGAGCATCTTCCCGGCATGGTCGAAAGCTATCGCCGGATCCCCGCGAACCTGCGCCGCGAGGAGCGCGACGGACGCTCGGCCGATCAGCAGCTCACCGACGGCCTCGGCAAGATCAGCGCCGAGATCGACGCCGTAACCCGGCAGCTGGCGGCTGGTGATCTCGATGCCCTCGCCGTGCGCGGCCGGTTCCTCGATTACAAGTACGGGGACGGGCTGGAACAGTCCGCACCCCAATTGACCGCTCCGAAGACGGACGCCTGATGCGCATCTCTATCCCCCACACCCTCGGCAAGGATGAACTGCGCCGCCGCATCACCGCGCGGCTGGGGCAGGCGGAAGACAAGGCCAAGGGCATGCTCGGCAGCCTTGCCACGGTCGAAACCAGCTGGGCCGATGAGGATACGCTGAGCGTTGTTGTCAGCGCGATGGGCTATACGATCCCCTGCAGCGCGACGGTCACCGAGGCTTCGCTCGATTTCGAGGTCGAGATCCCCGCAGGCGCTGGCTTCGCACGGCGGATGATCGAAAGCGCGGTGCGCGAAAAGGGCGAGAAGCTGGTCGGATAGGCCAGCATCTCACGGCCTTCCAACTCCCGCTCATGCTGAGCTTGTCGAAGCATCAGACGCGGCTGTTGCTCCAGCACCCTTCGACAAGCTCAGGGTGAGCGGGTCTTGGAAACTGCTGCAAGGAGTGGCCGGAGTGGGGGTGGCCGGAGTGCGAATCCGGCGCGCCCTCAAGCCGCGAGGCTGTAAGGCTCGATCTCGCCCGCCAAATAAAGCTTCTTCGCCTTCGCGCGGCTCAGCTTGCCCGAGCTGGTGCGCGGCAGCGTGCGCGGGGGCACGAGTTCGATCACGCAATTCATGCCGGTGATCGCGCGCACCTTGTCGCGGATCGCGTCGCGCAGCTTCACGCGCTCTTCGGGGTCGGAAACGCGGCAGTGGACGAGGACCGCCGGGGTCTCCTCACCGCTCTCCGTCTCTACCGAGAAGGCAGCGATATCGCCCTGGTGGAAGCCGGGCAGCTGCTCGACCGCCCATTCGATATCCTGCGGCCAGTGGTTCTTGCCGTTGATGATGATCATGTCCTTCGCCCGGCCAACGATGAACAGGTAGCCCTCTTCGTTGAGGTAACCCATGTCGCCGGTATCGAGCCAGCCATCCACCATGCAGGCCTCGGTCGCTTCCGGATCGCGGAAGTAGGAATGCATGACCGAGGAGCCGCGGCACCACACCTTGCCGATGTGGTGGTGGGCAAGCGGCTCGCCATGTTCGCCGCGCACTTCCACTTCCATGCCGCGCACGGCCTTGCCGCAATTGACGATGGCGCGGTAGCGGGCCGGGCGCGAGAGATCGCGCGGCGTGCCGGAAAGGCGTTCTTCCTCGACCAGCTCGACGCGGATGCCTTCGCCCGGCGGCATCAGGGTCACCGCGAGGGTCGCTTCGGCAAGCCCGTAGCTCGGCAGGAACGCGCTCGCCTTGAAGCCGGCGTCGGCGAAGGCGTTGACGAAGCTCTGCATCACGTCGGGACGGATCATGTCCGCGCCGTTGCCTGCCACGCGCCAGCGCGAGAGGTCGAAGCGATCGGCAACGCTGCTCTGGCTCGAAATGCGGCGGGCGCAGATGTCGTAGCCAAAGGTCGGCGAATAGGAGAGCGAGGTGCCCTTGTTGCGGCTGATGAGGTCGAGCCACGCCAGCGGACGGCGGGCGAAGTCCTCGGTCTTCAGATAGTCGGCGGAAACCTGGTTGGCGATCAACGAGAGGAAGCAGCCGACGAGGCCCATATCATGGTACCACGGCAGCCAGCTGATCGCGCGGTCACCCGGCTGGAACTTCATGCCGGTCGAATGGCCCGCAAGGTTCGCCAGCAGCGCGCGGTGCGTGACCGCGACGCCGTGCGGAAAGCGGGTCGAGCCGCTGGAGTACTGAAGATAGGAAATCGCGTCCGGGTCGGGCGTTGGCAGCGCGGTATCGGCAGGTTCGGCTGCGGCGGCGAATTCCAGCCAGGTCAGCCCCTTGCAGCCGCAGCGCTCGGCAGCGGCGGCGCAAATCGCGGCGATCTCGTCGGGATAGATCAGCATCGCGGGATCGGAGCTGGTGATCTGCACCGCCAGCTGATCGATGTAGTTCTCCTTGCCGCCGAAGCTGGTCGGCAGCGGAAGCGGCACCGGCCAGGCGCCGGCATACATCGCGCCGCAGAACAGCGCGGCGAAATCGGGCCCGGTCTCTGCGATCAGGGCAATGCGGTCGCCCGCCTGCACACCCATCGCGAGCAGGCGGCGTGCGGCGACCAGCGCATCCGTGCGCAGCTCGGCGTAAGGATAAACGCGCGAGAGCGTGCCGCGTGCGTCGTGAAAGTTGAGGCCGCAGGGGCCTTCTGCGGCGAAATCGAGCGCCTCGCAGAAAGTTTCGAAATCGGCAAATCGACGCGGACGCCCATCATCGTTGGGCGTGGGAACCAGAGCGGCCTTGGTGGCGGCGTCCAGGACAGTCATGCGTTACCCCGTTTATTGGTCTGGTTGATTGCGTAAGGGGCCCAAACGGCCTGTTCTGTCCCCGCAGCAAAGTACGGGATGTTCCCATTTACGCGGGACTGTGGCACGAATGTGGCATGGCGCCACGAACGACTGACACCAGTTCCACACGCGCGCCGAGCCGAGCCGGCGGCGCGCGGCAAAAAGCCCTGCCGCCACCGCTCGACAAGGCTGCGCTTGATGCGCTGGCGCTGACTTATGTGGCGCGATTTGCGACCAGTTCGGGGCGGCTTTCCACCTATCTCAAGCGCAAGCTGCGCGAGCGCGGCTGGGCGGAGGAAACCCCGCCGGATGTTCCCGCAATCGTGGCGCGGATGGCGGAGCGTCGATATGTTGATGATGCCGCGTTCTCCGCTGCAAAGGGCGAAAGCCTTCGGCGCCGCGGCTATGGCGCGCGGCGGATCGACACCGCGCTCAACCACGACGGGATTGCCGAACCCTTGCGCGCCGCTGCGCGCGGCAGCGAAACCGAGCGCCGTCATGCCGTCATGGCTTTCGCGCGGCGCAAGCGGTTCTGGCCTTATTCAGGTGAACCCTGCCTTGATCCGGCGATGCGCCGCAAGCACCTCGCGGCCTACCTTCGCGCGGGGCACGGGCTTGACCACGTGCGCCGGGTGATGGAAGCGCGGGACCTTGATGACCTCGAAGAATGGGCTGACGAATATGCCGAAGACGATCTGGAATAGGGCCGCCAGCCTCGCGCTGCTGATCGCTGCGGTCGGCTGCTCGCCGCTCGGCGCAGGCTCGACGAGCGCGCAGGGTGCGGCCACCACGGCGCCTGCCGCTCAGCCCGCCATGCAGTCCGGGGTTCATCCGGTCTCCGGCCTCACCGTCGTGCCGCTCACGGTGACGACCGCCAATGGCCCCCATACGTTCAAGGTAGAAGTCGCCGCCAGCCCTGCCGAGC
Source organism: Novosphingobium sediminis (assembly GCF_007991615.1). Lineage (GTDB taxonomy): Bacteria > Pseudomonadota > Alphaproteobacteria > Sphingomonadales > Sphingomonadaceae > Novosphingobium > Novosphingobium sediminis. Next base: position 13,132 of record NZ_BJYR01000010.1, read on the forward strand.
AGGAGCGCGGCCTCATGTTTCGCACCACGATGGGCGCGGACGAGGGGATGATCTTCCCGATGGACCCGCCCCGGCCCGCCGCGTTCTGGATGAAGAACACGGTGATCCCGCTCGACATCATCTTCGTCGGCGCGGACCACAAAGTGCTCAACATCGCGGCCAATGCCGTGCCTTATGATCTTTCGCCGCTCCCCTCGTTCGGCAATGCGGCAGGCGTGCTGGAACTCAATGGCGGGCGCGCGGCGCAGATCGGCCTGAAGCCCGGCGATACCGTTAGCTGGTAGGCTTTTTTGTCCGCTGCCGCCCTGTTTCGGCTAGGCCGAAACAGCGTCAAAAGGCAGCAGCACGACTTTCCCGCCCAGCCCGCCCTTGTCGATTCGCCGGTGCACATCGGCGGCTGCGGAGAGCGGCAGGCGGTCCGCCACGACCGGCTTGATGCGGCCTTCCTTCAGGCAGTTCAGCAGCTTGGCCATGTCCTCGGCGAACTGTGCAGGGTACGTCTTGCGCCGGTCGGTGATCGAGTACCACACCGCTCGCCGACCGCGCAGCAGCGGGCTCAGCAGGGACCACAGCTTGAGGCGGAGCAGGCCGAGCCCTGCCGCGATCAGGCTTTCCCCGCCCGTCGCCATCGTCTGCGAACCATAGCCGACCAGCACGCCGCCCTTCGCAAGCGCGGCGAACGAGCGCTTGAAATGTGCGCCGCCGATCGCATCGAACGCGGCGTCCACCCCGCGCCCGCCGGTTGCCTGCAACACGGCGGCGGTGAAATCGCCCGCGCGGTAGTCGATCGCCTGCGCGCCATAGCTTTCGACCACGCCCATGTTGGCGGCCGAGCAGGTGCCGATCGCCTGGAGCCCCATCGCGCGCGCCAGATCGAGCAGCGCCGTGCCCACCGATCCCGACGCACCGATGACGAGGATCGTCGCGCCAGACTGGATCGCGGCGGCGCGGGCCAGCATCTGGTACGCGGTCATGTAGGCAAGCGGCAGGCACACAGCCTCTGCCGGATCGATGCCCTTGGGCACCGGCACCAGCGAAGCGGCAGGCCGCAGCGCATATTGGGTGTAGCCGCCCACCACGCTCATGTCCGCCACCATGGTGCCCGGCGCCGGCTGCGTCACGCCTTCGCCCAGTTCGTCGACCGTGCCGACGAGGTCATAGCCCGGCGTGAACGGCAGCGGTCCCTTGAATTCGGGGTAGCGGCCCATGCGGATGAATGTGTCGGTAAAGCCCGTCCCTGCCGCGAGTACCTTCACGCGTACCTCGCCTGGCCCGGGCACCGGCAGCGCGTCCTCGGTCATCAGTTCCAGAACCTCTGGCCCGCCGAACCGGGCTATCCTGATATGCTCCCACGCCACGCGACCATCCTGTTGCAAGGGGCTATGGCGGCCAGAGTATGGAGGCAGGGCCGCAATGCAACCACTTATGCAGCGCGATCGTGCCGGAACGATGCATCCTGAGCTTGCCCAACCCCCCTCTCAGACGCTAAGCGCGCATGCCATGAGCATCCTCGGCAAGATCTTCACCTGGTGGGACGGCGCCACCTTCGGCACCATGGTTGACAGCGCACGCAACGGCGTGAAGGTCGGTCAGGACGCGCAGGGCAACACCTACTACCGCGCGCGCAAGCCCTATCCGAAGGGCCACCCCTTCGCCGGACGCGAGCGCCGCTGGGTGATCTACAACGGCGCCAATGATGCGAGCCGCGTGCCCGCCGAATGGCACGGCTGGCTCCACGGCAACTTCGACGGTACGCCGGAAAGCAACTTGCCGCCGCCGCGCATCTGGGAAGTGGAATTTACCCCCAACGCCACTGGCACTTCTGCCGCCTACCGCCCGCAGGGTGCACTTGAACGCGGCGGCAAGCGTGCGCGTGCGACGGGTGACTACGAAGCCTGGTCGCCCGAAGGCTGATGCGCTCCATCGCACCGCTGCTGCTTGCGGCCAGCCTGCTGGCCCTGTCTGCATGCGGCGGCAACAAGAACGCCGAAGCCCCGCCGCCGAGCGAGGCAACGCAAGGGGCGGGCCCGGCCGCGAATGCCTCGGGCGCGGTGGAAAGCGAGTTCGGAACGCCGGTCAAGGACCGCGTCGCCACGCTCGGCTTTCTCAACAAGCGCAACAACATCACCCAGATCGTTCAACTGAAAACCGGCGAATCGCGCCGCATCGGCAACGCGATCATCAAGCTCGCCACCTGCGAGCGCACCGCCCCGTGGGAGGATCCGCCAGAGACCGGAGCCTTCGTCCAGCTCTTCGTTGAAGAGCGCGCGACCACGCGCGAAAAGCTGGCGTGGCACAAGGTTTTCTCCGGCTGGCTGTTCAAGAACTCGCCCGCGCTCAATGTGGTCGAGCACCCGGTCTATGACGTGTGGGTCAAGGACTGCGCGATGAAGTTCCCCGGCGAGGAGGAAAGCCCCGCCGCCGCCGCATCGACAAGCAGCGCCGCAAAGCCGGTCGGCAAGCAGCCGGTCGCCCCCACGACGGCGGCGCCAGCCGGTGCCCCGGCAGACGATTCGCCGCCCGCCTGAAGGCCTGAACCCGGCCAAAGTGCGTCCTGCAGCAGATCGAGGTAGCGCGCCTGGGTGATTTCCACCGCGCCGAGCGAGGCAAGGTGCGGTGTGCTGAACTGGCAATCGAGCAGTTCCGCACCAGCCCGCCGCAAGGCCGCCACCAGCCACGCCAGCGCGACTTTCGAGGCATCGCTCGCCCGGCTGAACATGCTTTCGCCGCAGAACACCCGGTCGAACCCCACGCCATAGAGCCCGCCGACAAGCACTTCGGGCGCGTCAGGGCCATCCTGCCCCGGGATTTTCTGCCAGCACTCGATCGAATGCGCGTGCCCGTGGCGGTGCAGCTCGCGGTAGCTTTCGGCGATGCGCAGGCTGATCCAGCTGTCTTCGGCATCGACGCGCGGCGCAGCGCAGGCGTCGATCACCGCGTCGAACGCCTCGTTGCAGGTCACGCGGAACCGGCCGCGCCGCAAGGTTCGGGCAAGGCTGTGCGAAAGATGGAACCCGTCCAGCGGCAGAATCGCACGCATCCGCGGCTCGACCCAATAGACTTCGGGATCGTCGCGGCTGTCCGACATCGGGAAAATGCCGGCGCGATAGGCCTGCAGCAAAAGCTCGGGCGGAATGATCGAGGTGTCGTGTCGGGACATCTTCAGCGGAATGTTCTTTGGTTGCGCTGGCCGCGTCAACCCACTAAGGGCGCTTCTCCGGCACAGGAGTGTAGCTCAGCTGGTAGAGCATCGGTCTCCAAAACCGAGGGCCGGGGGTTCGAATCCCTCCACTCCTGCCACGTTCCAACAGGAACGTCGCGCCGTTTCCCCACTTTCATGAGTTTGCTGCGGGCGGTGCCGGATGCCATGGTGCGCCGGCAAGCCATTCCTCCTGCCGAAAGCCTTTCCCATGACCGTCAAAGCCTATGCCGCAGAGGCCGCCGACAAGCCGCTCGGGCCCTATGCCATCGAGCGCCGCGAGGCGGGGCCCAGCGATGTGGTGATCGAGATCGCCTTCTGCGGCGTCTGCCATTCCGATCTTCACACCGTGCGCAGCGAATGGGGCGGCACGCTCTATCCCTGCGTGCCGGGGCACGAGATCGTCGGCACGGTCAGCGCGGTCGGCAGCGCCGTCACGCGATTCGCGCCCGGTGACACGGTCGGCGTCGGCTGCATCGTCGATAGCTGCCGCACGTGTTCCGCCTGTGGCGAGGGGCTTGAGCAGTTTTGCGCCAGCGGGATGACCGGCACCTACAATTCGCCCACTCCTGATGCGCCGGGGCACACGCTCGGCGGCTATTCCGAGCGAATCGTCGTCGATCAGGCCTATGTGCTGGCTATTCGCCACCCCAAGGAGCAGCTCGCCGCCGTCGCGCCGCTGCTGTGTGCCGGGATCACCACATGGTCGCCGCTGCGCCACTGGCAGGCAGGGCCGGGCAAGCGTGTCGGTGTCGTCGGGATTGGCGGACTCGGCCACATGGCGGTCAAGCTCGCCCGCGCGCTGGGCGCTGAGGTGACCGCGTTCACCACCAATCCGGCCAAGGAAGCGGCGATCCGCGATCTGGGCGCACACCACGTCGTCGTGTCCACCGACAAGGGGGCAATGAAGGCCGCGCGCGAGAGCCTCGATCTCATCATCAACACCGTCTCGCACAGTCACGATCTCGATCCCTACCTGCTGACGCTGAAGCGCAACGGCACGATGGTCATGGTCGGCGGGCCGGAAAAGCCGCACCCGATGCCCACGTTGTTCCACTTCCTCACGCGGCGCCGCAGCCTTGCCGGCTCGCTGATCGGTGGCATCGCGGAGACCCAGGAAATGCTCGATTTCTGCGCCGAACACGGCGTGGTCTCCGACATCGAACTGATTCGCATGGAAGAGATTGAGGGCGCCTACCAGCGCATGCTGAAGAGCGACGTACGCTATCGCTTCGTGATCGATACCAGCACGATCTGATTTGCAGTACCCGCGACCTACCCCAACCCCGCTCATGCTGAGCTTGTCGAAGCATCATGCGCGGCGCCAGTTCCAGCACCCCCTTCGGCTGGCTGCCTGCAGCAGCCGCTCAGGACGTGCTTCGACAAGCTCAGGGTGAGCGGGTCAGGTGAGGCGTGATTGTGCCGCTCTTGCCAAGTTCCCGCCCAGCGCTTAAATGCCGTGCTTCTTCCGACATCGGAAACTTCACCTGCCCCTCCCGGACCTGTCCGGGGCGGCGATGAGGCCTAGCCGGAAGCCGTGAAGGCGCCCCTCCCGGCGCAAGCGAGAGCAGGAATACGTGATGGCAAAGCTGAGCCCCGGTGAATTCATCAACCAGGTCCGCGCCGAAGCGCGCAAGGTGATCTGGCCGACTCGCGCCGAGACGACCTCGACCGCGATCTTCGTCGGCATCATGATGCTCATCCTCGCGGTGTTCTTCCTCGGCATCGATTCGATTTTCAGCCTGGTCGTGCGTTCGCTGCTGTCGCTTGCCTGATGCTTGGCGCCTGAACGCGCATTCCCCGATTTTCCCAAGGATTTAACCCATGGCCCGCTGGTACATCATTCACGCCTATTCCGGCTTCGAGAACAAGGTGAAGGAAGCCATCCTCGCCGAAGCCGAACGCATCGGCCTTTCGCAGCTGGTCGAGGCGGTCGAGGTGCCCACCGAAACCGTGACCGAAGTGAAGCGCGGCAAGAAGGTTCAGGTCGAGCGCAAGTTCATGCCGGGCTACGTGCTCGCCAAGCTGGCGATGAACGACGATATCTACCACCTCGTCAAGAACACGCCCAAGGTCACCGGCTTCCTCGGCAACAACAACAAGCCGCAGCCGATTTCCGACAAGGAGGCCGCCCGCTACTTCGGCGCGCGTGAAGCCGCTGCCGCCGAGCCGCGCAAGCAGGTACTGGTCGATTACGAGATCGGCGATTCGGTCAAGGTCAACGCCGGCCCGTTCGCCTCGTTCAACGGCACCGTGGAAGAGCTCGATTTCGAGAAGCAGCGCGTCAAGGTCGCCGTCTCGATCTTCGGCCGTGCAACGCCGGTCGAACTCAGCTTCGAGGAAGTCGAACTGGTCAAGTAAGGGGGCGGGGGCGTTCGCCCCTGCTACCACCGCCTCTTTACCGCGAGCGTAACGAACCGCGCCGCGTTGTGCTGCCCCTTGGCTGACTTCAAAGCGAAGCCAGCCATCTCGAACAAGGACGCCGCGGCTCTTACGGCTTGATCCCGTAATGCGCGTAGAAGTGCCCCACATCCGGGAACACCGTCTTCGCCGCCTTTGACAGCGCCGCCGCCTTGGCCTTGTCACCCATGCGGTCTGCCACGATGCCGGCCATGAACAGCGATGCCGTCTGCTCAGGCTCCGCCGCCAGCGCGGCTTCGTAGTCGGCCATGGCTTCCTTGAGGCGGCCGGCGCGGAAGTGCACCAGCGCGCGGCTGTCCATGTACATCGCTGGATCGGAATCGAGTTCGATCGCCTTGTTGCAATCGGTCAGCGCTGTATCGAGCGCGGTGTTGCGCAGGGCCAGATACCAGCAGCGCGCATTGCGCAGCTTGGCTGAGGAACCACGCTTCTCCAGCGCTTCGTCGAGCATGGAAAGAGCCTCGTCATGCCGGTCGGCCTGCTCGAGCCGGTCGATCTTCTCGAGGAAATTCGAAAGCCCGTCGTCAGTCGCGATGTCGAGATCGGTGGGCAGCAGGTCCATCCCTTCGTCTACCTTGCCCGCCTCGATCAGTTCGTAGGAGAGCGTGCTGCGCGCGTCCGCATTGCCCTGTTCGAGGTCATAGGCCGCCTGCGCGTCGGCCAGCGAACCAGCGCGGTTGCCCACCTTGCTGCGCAGGTCCGAACGCTTGAGGTAGCGGTCTGCCGAAGCGTCCAGCGCAATCGCACGGGTATAATCCGCTTCGGCGGCGGCCCAGTTGAACAGCGTGCGTTCGAACCACGCGCGGTCGGTCAGGCGGCTGGCGTCGTCGGGCTTGTCGGCAATGCGCGTGTCGAAGATCGCGCGGGCCTTGGCGAGTGCCGGGCTGCTCTTGCGCCGCGCCACGTCGTCCCACCACTTGGGATAGGCTGGATCGAGCGAGAGCCGGGCCGTGCGCTCCATCGCGTCGGAAATGGCCTTGGCGGTGCTGCTCGCCTTGTCGGGCGCGATTTCGGCGCCGCTCTCGCGCGAAACGATCTCTTCCGAGAGCGTGCCCCCGGCAAGCGCAAGACGGCGCTGCCATGTCGCGGCGGGGAGGTCGAGGCCGCCCGGATCGCCGCCGCTCAGCGTCACGCCCTTGCCCGCATCGGGCAGGATCCACGCTGTGCGCAGCCGCGCATGCCACGGATCGCTGATCAGCGCGGGGATGGCCCGCCACGCCGCCCGGTCACGCGGGGCGTCATAAGTCACCTTCAGGCCGGGCGGCACGGCCAGCGCATAGTGCCCGTCGCGGTATTTCCAGTTGGGGTAGGCGATGCCGTCGAAGTCCAGCGTCCACACCGCCGCATCGGCATCCCACGCAGAGCGAGCCTTGCCGACGAAGGTGTCACCAACCCAGTTGGTCGCGGCCTTTTCGGCAAAGCTAGTCAGCTTCTCGTCGTAGTTCGGACCCGGATCGACCTTGTAGGACGCGGCATAAGTGCCGTTGTAGCGCAGTGTCAGGTGGTAGGGCGTTGCAAGGTGCGGCCCGGCGGTCATGTCATAAGTGAGGTCCGCGTCGATATCGGGCCGTGCATGCGCGCGCAGCGGCAGCGCCAAGAGCGCCGGCTTGCTGCCCTCGATGCTGCCGCCCATCGGCAGCACGGTGCCATAGCGCGGCACGTCGCGGATATCGGCAAGGCGCGAGCCGAGCATCGTGCCGTCGAGCCAGAAGTCCTCCTCGCCCACCTTGGCGTGGACGAAGACATGGTCGAACGCCAGCGCGGCGGGCACCATGTCCGGCACCGCATCGCCGCGCTTGCTGCTGGCCATCACCGGTTCGGCCTTGATTCCCAGCCGGTCGAGCACCGCCAGCAGCAGCAGCGTCTTCGCCTTGCAATCGCCATAGCGCTTGGACCAGGTATCGGCGGGCGCTTGCGGCACGTAGTTGCCGTTGCCCATCGCGATCAGTTCATAGCGCACTTCGTCCTGCACCAACCGCAGCGCATCCGCCATGCGGCGCACCGGATCGGGCGAGCGCGCGGCAATCGCATCCACCCGCGCGGCAAGGTCCGAACCCGGCGCAATGGTGTCCTTCACCGCGTAAAGCGGCGCCATCACCTTGGCGACGGAGGCCCAGTCCGGGAAGGTGGTGAATTGAAGCAAGGGCAGCGCCGCGAACCGGCTCGGCGCGTTCTTCGCCGCATCGGGAAGCTTCGCCACCGGCAGCGAAACCACGATTTCGGTCCATGTCGCGTCAACCGGCTTCGGCGTGGGTGTCAGCCCCGGCGCAAGCGATTTTACCGTCAGCGGGTTGGCTGTCCTCCACACCAGCCTCGCGCGGCCAAAGCCGACCTTGAGCGGCGCCGGCAGCAGCACAAGCCCATCCTGCACATGGCCCGCCAGCGCGCTGTCGCGTTCGGAAATGGTGAATACCATCCGCAGCACATCGCCGACCCTGAGGCCTTCGATATGCTTCACGGCGGTGAGTTGGCCATCGACCATCAGCCGCTCGAGCCCTGCCTCGCGGCGGATCACGGTGATGCCTTCGCCTTTGCCGAGCGCGTCGATCACCTGATCGCCGCGGATGATCTCCAGCTTGTGCAAGGTGAGATCGCCGTGGTCGGGCTGCCACGGCAGTGTCACCGTGCCCATCTGCAACAGCGCCTCGGGGCTTGAGGCCTGGCGCATGGTATCGATGTAGACGGTGGTGGTGTCGCCATCGACCTGCACCTGCTCGTCGAAGCGCACCGCGCTTTCGGCCTTCAGAACAGGCGGTGCCGGTGCCACCCACGCAGGGACGGGCGCGACGAGGACTTTGTCTCCGGCATGGGCCGAGGTGCTGGCGAGCGTGGAAAGTACGGCTGCGCCGAATAGCGTTTTGTGCAAGTGAGGCCCCGGACAAGCGGTTGGACCCGCAAGGGATAACCGAACACCGCCAAAGCGCAACGACTGGTCGCACCGATTTGGCCGCGCAGCTCCGACAGGCGCGCGCCGGATGCGCCCCATTGCCAAACCCGCCTGTCCCCGCTATGCGCGCCGACTTCCGGTGGGGTGTCACCCCGCCTGATTCCGTGCGGGAGGATGCCCGGCTCTGTGGGCCAGCATCTGTCTGACCGCTCACTCTGCGGGGCTGAAATGGCTCCAACAGGACGAAAGGAGGCCAATCGTGGCCAAGAAAATTGATGGTTACATCAAGCTGCAGGTTGCAGCTGGTGAAGCGAAGCCCTCGCCGCCGATCGGGCCCGCGCTTGGTCAGCGCGGTGTCAACATCATGGGTTTCTGCAAGGAATTCAACGCCGCTACGCAGGAAGTTGAAAAGGGCACCCCGCTGCCCACGATCATCACGGTCTATTCGGACAAGTCGTTCACTTTCGTGACGAAGACCCCGCCGGCCACCTTCCTCATTAAGAAGGTCCTCGGTCTCAAGTCCGGCTCGAAGGAGCCCGGCAAGATCTCGGCAGGCAAGATCACTCGTGCCCAGCTCGCTGAAGTCGCCGCGCTCAAGATGAAGGATCTGAACGCCAACGACGAAGACGCGGCAATCAAGATCATCGAAGGCTCGGCGCGCGCCATGGGCCTGCAGGTGGAGGGCTGATCCGATGAAGATGACCAAGAACAAGAAGTCCCTCGCGGAAAAGCTGGGCGACAACCAGAAGCTCTATGGCGTTGATGAGGCGATCCAGCTCCTGAAGGATCTGAAGCGCACCAAGTTCGACGAATCGCTCGAGGTTGCGCTCAACCTCGGCGTCGATCCGCGCCACGCTGACCAGATGGTCCGCGGCATGGTCACGCTGCCCTCGGGCACCGGCAAGGACGTCAAGGTCGCCGTGTTCGCGCGCGGTGACAAGGCTGAAGCCGCTCTGGCCGCTGGTGCTGACAAGGTTGGCGCCGAAGACCTGCTTGAGGACATGCAGAACGGCAACCTCGACTACGGCCGCGTGATCGCGACGCCCGACATGATGGGCATCGTCGGCCGCCTCGGCAAGGTGCTGGGCCCCAAGGGCCTGATGCCGAACCCGAAGCTTGGCACCGTCACCCCGAACGTTGCTGATGCGGTCAAGGCGGCGAAGGCCGGCCAGATCGAATTCCGCGTCGAAAAGGCCGGCATCATCCACGGCGGCATCGGCAAGATGAGCTTCTCGAACGAGGCGCTGCGCGCCAACTTCGATGCGTTCGTCGATGCGATCATCAAGGCGAAACCCGCTGGCGCCAAGGGCAAGTATTTGCGCAAGGTTGGCCTCTCCTCGTCGATGGGCCCCGGCCTCAAGGTCGACGTGGCGGAAGTCCACGGCGGCTGATCGCCAGCTTTGCTGCGAACCCAAAAGGGCTGGGAGGGGAAACCTTCCCGGCCTTTTTCGAATCAGCGCCCTGCGACGAGCGGCGACGTGTAACCCGGGTCATGCGCGAAAGGCAGCGGTGCGCCGGTCCGCAGCGCGTCCAGCACCGCCGCGAAATCAGTCTGCGCCCGCCAGCCTAGTTCCCGCTCCGCAAGGCCTGCGTCGTAGACCCGGCCGAGGCTTGGCGGCAGTTGCCAGCCGCGTGCGGCGAACAGGGCTTCGGTTTCGGGGAAGCGCTCCCGGATCAAGGCTGCGGCATCCGACTTGAGCGCCGCCGCGTCCTGACGGGCGAACGGCGTCGGCGCGCTGGCAATATAGAGCCCGAAGCCGAGTTGCGGCGCCTTCTCCAGCGCCGTGATGTGCGCGGCGGCGGCATCTTCGACTGTCAACCGGCGGTGCAGCAGTTCGATCGCCTTGAGGTTCTCGCCCGACGGCTGCTTGTGCGTATCGTCATCCTCCGGAAAGAACCGCGAGGTTCGCAGCACCACCGATGCCAGCCCGTGTTCGGCGGCATAGAGCCGGCACAGCCCCTCCGCCGCCAGCTTGGTCACACCATAGATGTTGCGCGGCGCCAGCGGTCCGGTCTGCTCGTTTAGCCACACCGCCTCCGCGGCCTTTTCCTGTCTGATCGCTTCGCTGATCATCAGCGAGGTTGTCGAGGTCATCACGAAGCGGTCGTGCCCAGCCGCCTTCGCAGCCTCCAGCAGGTTGAGTGTGCCGGTGACGTTGACGTCGACAAAGGCCTGCACCGGATAGCGGGCGATGTCCGGTTTGTGGAGCGCCGCCGTGTGGATCACCGCATCGATGCCTAGGCCCATCGCGCGATCGACCACGCTGCGGTCGGCCACGCTGCCCAGCACATGCGTTTCCGGCCCCGGCGCGAGATCGAGCCCTGTCACGGTGTGGCCCGCCGCGCGGAGGGCTGGAGCGAGGAAGCGGCCAAGCCAGCCCGAGGAGCCGGTGAGGAGTATGCGCATCAGCCTGCCCCTTTCGCGAGATTGGCGCGGGTATAGCATTCCGCCACAAAGCTGATCCCGCGCCCATCGGGCAGGCGCAGCACGGCCTTGTGCGAGAGCACCGTTCCTGCAGGGCACTCCGCTGCGCGGCCCCGCCGGCTTTCAAGTCGCTCGCGGTGGAAGCCAAGCGGGCGCACTACCGTGCCGAAGGGCGTTTGCGTGGTTTCGAGCGTGGTGTTCATCGCCGGGGTCAGCCGCGCCGGCACATACCAGTTCTTCGCATCGGACAGCACCGCGCTGCCGCAGCGCAGCCGCACATGGCGGAAGGTGAGCGGTTCCTCCGCTGCCACACCAAGCGTCGCCCGAATGGCAGGAGAAGCCGTTTCCTGCTCGCCGCGGTTGCTCTCGGCCACGATTTGAGCCGGCGCGGCAATGCCCCGTGCCGCGCACCATTGCTGCAAGGCAGCCGTGGCGCTGTCATTTGCCGCGAGCGTCGCTTCGAAACGGGAGAGCGTCGGCGCGCAGGCCGCCAGCGCCAGCAGCGCAGCGGCCCCGGCAGTCGCGCGGATAGTCAGATGCCCCCCGGCACCGCCTCGCGGCCCAGCGCAGCGAGGCCATCGATCAGCACTTGTGCCACGGCATCGAGCACCGTCTGATCGGTCGAGCGAATGACAAAGTTCGCGCCCACGCGCCCCTCACGGAAGAACGGATAGCTGCCGATCTGGCACCCCTCGTGCGTCTTCTCGGTCTCGCGCAGCAGATCGGCGATCTCGCTTTCTGCCACCCAGCAGCCAACGGTGGCGGAAAGCAGCGGTGCGCCGCCTTCCAACGTTCCGGTGAGGCCATCGAGCATCTGCGCGGTGATTCCTGGTACGCCCGCCATCAAGAACACGTTGCCCACCTGGATCCCCGGCGCACCCGACAGTCGGTTGGGGATGAGGTCCGCGCCTTCAGGCACGCGCGCCATGCGCAGCCGCGCCGGATTGATGCCGCCGCGCGTTTCGTAATAGCGGGTGAGCATGGCTTCGGCCTCAGGGTGGATCACCACCGGCACGCCCAGCGCCTCGGCCACGGCGTCGACGGTGATATCATCATGCGTCGGCCCGATCCCGCCCGTCGTGAACAGGTAGTCGTTGCGCGCCCGCAGTGCATTCACCGCCTCGATGATCGCCGCCATGTCATCCGGCACCACGCGCACTTCGCGCAGGCGGATGCCTTGCACCCCCAGCCACGTCGCCACTTGCGCAATGTTCTTGTCGTGCGTGCGGCCAGAGAGGATCTCATCGCCCACGACAATCAGTGCGGCGGTCCAGATACGGGATGTGTCGGTCATGCGCAGAGCGATAGCGCAAACCGGATTGCGTGCAATGGGGCTTTGATGCGGCTGGAAAGGAAAGCCCCCGCCTCTCTAGAGGAGGGGGTTGGGAGTGTAGGTTTTCGCCGCCTCACTCCGCCGGTTCGACTACCTCGCCAGCCGTCGCCGCAACCGCGCCCGTTGCCTTGCCGAAGTGCATGATCCCGTCGTCGAGCGGGCTTTCCTTCATGTACTTGCGGTCCCAGACATAGTCCTGGTTGAGCCGCCACGGCATGTCCTTCGCATTCTTCGGCTGGATCGATAGCCCGCGCTGGATGTAGCCGGAGGATAGGTCGAGCGGGGTGTCAGGCGTCAGCGTGCTTTCGTCGGTCAGCACCGGCGTCGCAATGTCTGCGCCCACCTTCTTCATGTGGTTGAGCAGGCGGCAGACGTAATCGGCGTCGATATCCGCGCGCAGAGTCCATGATGCGTTGAGGTAGCCGAACACCTGCGCGAGGTTGGGCAGGTTCGAATACATGCAGCCCTTGTAGTACCAGCGCTCGTTCATCCGCACTGGCTGGCCGTCCATGCCGAGCGCGATCTTGCCCGCCATGGCGAGGGCAAGGCCGGTGGCGGTGACGATCACGTCGCAATCGAGCCGCTTGCCCGACTTGAGCTGGATGCCCTTGGCATCGATCCGCTCGATATGGTCGGTGACAATGTCCGCCTTGCCCGCGTTCATGGCGTGGAACAGGTCGCCATCGGGCACGAGGCACAGGCGCTGTTCCCACGGGTTGTAGGGCGGGGTGAACGTGGCCGGATCGTACTTGGGGCCGAGCGCTTCCTGCAGCTTCTTGGTCAGGAAGTCCTTGACCTTCTGCGGCTCGTTCCGCGCCCGCTTGAACACGATGCTCTGCATCGTGACGTTCTTGAAGCGCGTGATCTTGTAGGCGAGCTTCTCGGGCAGGAACTTGCGCAGCGTGTTGGCGATGGCGTCGCGCGCGGGGCGGATGGCGTACCATGTCGGCGTGCGCTGGAGCATCGTTACGTGCGCTGCCTGCTTCGCCATCGCCGGGACGATGGTGACGGCCGTCGCGCCCGAGCCGATCACGACAACGCGCTTGCCGCTGTAGTCGTAGTCTTCCGGCCAGAACTGCGGGTGGATGATCTTGCCGGCAAAGTCCTCGCGGCCGGGGATCGCGGGATCATAGGGCGTGTCGTAATCGTAGTAACCCGAGCCAAGGTAGAGGAACCGCGCCGTGGTGCGGCTGCGCTGGCCGTCCTCGGCCTCGGTGGTGATTACCCACCATGCGTTCGCGCTTTCCCAGTTGGCCGAGACGACCTTGGTCTCGAAGCGGATGTGCTGGCGGATGCCGCGCTCATCGACGATGCGGTTGAGATACTCGAGGATCGAGGGCCCATCGGCGATCGACTTTTCGTGCTTCCACGGCTCGAAGATGAAACCGAGCGTATGCATGTCGCTGTCAGAGCGGACGCCGGGGTAGCGGAACAGATCCCAGGTGCCGCCAAGTTGCGGGCGGCGTTCGAACAGGGCGTAGCTGCGGTCGGGGCAGATCATCTGCATGTGCGCGGCCATGCCGATGCCGGAGAGGCCTGCGCCGATGATCGCGACGTCGATGTCCGGCTGCCCGCTGCGGCGCGTGCCCTCGAAACCCATGGTGTTCTCCCGTGTTATTGACATGCATGATAGCAGTCGGGGCCATGATTGCCAGTCTGTTTCAATGGGCGATTAAACGCAGGTGATTGCGCTTTCGGGTGCGCCGCGACAGAAGGAAGGCCATGCCGATCATCGCCGCGCGCCGTTATACCGAGGGGAAGCCCGAACCGGCCGATCTCGCCCTCACCGGCGACCCGGTGATCGAAGAGGCCCTGCCGCGCGGCTGCTTCGACTGGATTGGGCTGTGCGATCCGACTGCGGAGGAAATGGCGCGCGTGGGACGCCAGTTCGGGCTTCATCCGCTGGCGATCGAGGACGCGCTGAACCCGCGCCAGTTGCCCAAGGTCGATCTCTACGGCCAGCAGCTCTTTGTCGTGGCGCGGACCGCGATGATGGATCCGGGCGGCGATACGATCACGTACGGGCAGACGTCGATGTTCCTCGGCGCGCGGTTCATCGTCACGGTGCGGATGGGTTCTGCGCGCGCGCACGCGGATCTGCGCCGCGCGCTTGAGGCCGATACCGAGCACCTCGCCGAGGGAGCGGACTATGTGCTCCACGCCGTGCTTGATTTCATTGTCGATGGCTATCTGCCTATCGCCGACCAGTTCGAGGAAGTAGCGCACGCCATCGAGGAAGCCGCGATCGACCAGTTCCCCGATCCGATAACGATCCGCCGCATCTTCCGCCTGCGCCGCGAACTGCGCCGCTTCGAGCGGATCATCGGGCCGATGGAGGAACTCACCTTGCGCCTTGCCGAGGCGGACCTGCCAGTGATCGATCCTTCGGCGCGGATCTGGTTCCGCGACGTGCTTGACCACGTACGCCGGGCGATGGCGCGGATGCAGAGCCTCAAGGAAACGCTCGCGGCCACGGTCGAGACGGCGGGGCTGCTCGAGCAGCACCGGCAGGGCGTGATTACCCGCCAGCTTGCGGCGTGGGCAGCGATCCTTGCGGTGCCAACTGCGATTGCCGGCATTTACGGGATGAACTTTGACAACATCCCCGAACTGCACTGGCGCTGGGGCTATCCGATGGTCTGGGGCCTGATCGCCATGATCTGCGGTGGGCTCTTGTGGCGGTTTCGGCGAATCGGCTGGCTTTAGGCCGGCAGGCGCCAATCGATCGCCGCGGCGTCCTGTTCCTCCAGCCACGCATTTGCCTTGCTGAAATGCCGGCAGCCGAGGAAGCCGCGGTGTGCAGAGAGCGGGCTGGGGTGCGGGGCTTCGAGGATGAGGTGCGGGCCGGCGCTGGCTTCGCGGATCAGCGGGGCCTTGGCGCGGGCATGGCTGCCCCAGAGCAAGTAGGCACACGGTGTAGAGCGCTCCGTCACCGCGCGGATCGCCGCATCGGTGAACAGTTCCCAGCCCTTGCCCTGGTGCGACCCGGCTTGACCCGCTTCGACCGTCAGCACGGTGTTGAGGAGCAGGACACCGCCTCGGGCCCAGCTTTCGAGATGGCCATGCGCGGGGCGGGGCAGGCCTAGGTCCGCTTCCTGCTCCTTGAAGATATTGAGCAGGCTGGGCGGCACAGGCACACCGGGGCGCACCGAAAAGGACAGGCCATGCGCCTGTCCGGGGCCGTGATAGGGATCCTGCCCGAGGATGACGACCCGCACAGCAGGCAGCGGCGTGAGCTCCAGCGCGGCAAGGCGAGTCCCTGCGGGCGGATAGATCGTTTTGCCCGCAGCCTCCTCCGCCTTGAGAAAGCCGCCGAGCGTGCGCAGCGGGCGGCTGGCAAGGACAGGTTCGAGCGCCGCGCGCCAGGTTTCCGGGATGGAGCTGCTTGTCATGAAGCCGCAGCGTTAGCCCTCCAGCGGCGCGGCGGGAATACCGTTTGCATGGGCACGGCGCGGATTGCTAACGGGCAAGGCCAAGTTTCGAGGATACGCGCATGAAGATCGCAATGGTGGGTTCGGGCTATGTCGGGCTCGTTTCCGGTGCCTGCTTTGCTGATTTCGGCCACGATGTCGTTTGCATCGACAAGGACGCCAGCAAGATCGAGCGCCTGCAGGTCGGGATCATGCCGATCTACGAGCCGGGACTGGCCGAACTCGTCGCGACCAACGTCCGCAGCGGGCGCATGTCGTTTTCGACCGATCTGGCGGCGTCCATCGCCGGGGCGCAGGCCATCTTCATTGCAGTGGGCACGCCTTCGCGGCGCGGCGATGGCCATGCAGACTTGTCCTACGTCTATGCCGTTGCCCATGAGATCGCCGACAATCTGACCAGCCCCGCCGTGATCGTGACCAAGTCGACCGTGCCGGTCGGCACGGGCGACGAGGTCGAGCGGATCATCCGTGAACGCGCGCCGAACGTGCAGTTTGCGGTGGTTTCCAATCCCGAATTCCTGCGCGAGGGCGCTGCGATTGGCGATTTCAAGCGCCCTGACCGCATTGTCCTCGGTGCCGAGGGGGAATGGGAGCGCGGCGTGATGAGCGAAGTCTATCGCCCACTGTTCCTGAACAAGGCGCCGCTCCTGTTTACCGGCCGTCGCAGCTCGGAACTCATCAAGTATGCGGCGAATGCATTCCTTGCGACCAAGATCACCTTCATCAACGAGATGGCGGACTTGTGCGAAAAGGTCGGTGCCAACGTGCAGGACGTGGCGCGGGGCATCGGGCTCGACAACCGCATCGGTTCAAAGTTCCTCCACGCCGGTCCTGGCTATGGCGGCAGCTGCTTCCCCAAGGACACGCTCGCCTTGCTCAAGACCGCCGAGGACTATGCAAGCCCGGTGCGAATCGTCGAGGCGGTCGTTCGCGTCAACGACAGCCGCAAGCGCGCCATGGGCCGCAAGGTTATCGACGCGATTGCGGAAGCCGGGGTCGGCGATGGGCGCGGCCAGCGGATCGCGCTGCTCGGGTTGACGTTCAAGCCCAACACCGACGACATGCGCGACGCGCCGTCGATCGCGATCGTGCAGGCTCTGCTCGACTCCGGCGCGCAGATCGTGGCTTATGATCCGGAAGGCATGGAAGCGGCAGCTCCGCTGATGCCCGAAGTGACCATGGCCAAGAATGCCTACGAAGCCGTGACCGGGGCGGATGCCGTCGTTCTCGTGACCGAATGGGACGCGTTCCGCGGCATCGATCTTGAGCGGGTCGGCCGGTTGGTGAACAACCGCGTGCTGGTCGATCTGCGCAACGTCTACAACCCGGACGAGGTTCGTGCCGCCGGATGGCACTATAGCAGCGTCGGACGGAAGTAATGCGCCCTACCTGACCCATTCCGCCGCTTGCCGCCATCGTCCCGAAGGCCTAAGCGGAACGGATGGCTGTTTACCTTCATGAAGAAGACCTGCCCGAGGGCGTGCTTGCGCCGGGTCCGGTTGCTGTCGATACCGAAACCATGGGGCTGATCACCCCGCGTGACCGGCTCTGCCTGCTGCAGATTTCGGACGGTCACGGCGATGAGCACCTCGTGCGGTTCGCGGCTGGTAGCGACTATGCCGCGCCCAATCTGCGGGCCGTGCTGGCCGATCCGGCGCGGCTCAAGCTCTATCACTTCGCCCGTTTCGATCTCGCCGCGATCCACTATTACCTCAAGGTGATGGCAGCGCCGGTGTTCTGCACCAAGATCGCCTCGAAGCTGGTGCGCACCTACACCGATCGCCATGGCCTGAAGGAACTGGTGCGCGAACTGCTCGGCAAGGAGATTTCCAAGCAGCAGCAATCGAGCGACTGGGGCGCGCCGACGCTAAGTGACGCGCAGCAGGAATACGCAGCATCGGACGTGCGCTATCTTCACGCCATGCACGCGATCTTTATCGAGCGCCTGGCACGCGAAGGCCGGACCGAGATCGCGCAGGCCTGCTTCGATTTCCTGCCGACACGCGCGCTGCTCGACATCGCCGGGTGGGCGGATCGCGATATCTTCAGCCACGAGTGAGCCCGGGCGCGTGACAATCACCCGGAACCTGGCTGCATGACGGTCAAGGCCGACGATCTGCGCGGGCGGCGGCAGCGCTTTGCGGCGCCAGGCGGCTTCCACGATCGCATGGTGCGGCTGATCGCGGTGGGCATGCCCTCGCTGATCGGCGCGCTCCTCGCGGTTCTGGTGATCGCGCCGTTTTCGCCGCGCGGTGACATCAGTTTCCTGCTCGACCGCAACAAGGTGGCGATGGTGAGCGACCGGCTGCGCGTGGTGAGCGCGCTGTACCGCGGGCAGGACGATGCGGGGCGGAATTTCTCGGTCACTGCGGGCAGCGCGGTGCAGCATTCCGAAACGCGCGACGAAGTGGAGATGCGCGACATCACCGCGCGCGTCATGCTGAACGACGGGCCAGCCAGCCTGACGACCGGTGCGGGCCTGTACGACTTCGCCAAGCAGAAGATCGACGTGCCGACGCCGGTCAACTTCGAGACGTCCGACGGCTACCGAATGGTCACCGACGGTGCCGATATCGATATCGGCAAACGCCTTCTGGTCAGTCAGGGCCGGGCCGAGGGGCGCATTCCGGCTGGCACTTTCTCCGCCGACAGGATAAGCGCCGATCTCGAAGCGCGGACGATCACACTTGATGGCCACGCTCGCCTGACGATGGAACCCGGCAAGTTGAAGATGCCATGACCACGCTGCTTGAAGCTCTGAAAGCCAGCCGCCCGCTGCGTTCATTCGCGATCGGTTTTGCTGCATCTGCCGCGCTTGTCGCGGGCGCTCAGCATCTGGCTGCGCAGGCGATTGCGGCGCACAACAGCAAGGCGCCGGTCAACTATGCTGCAGACCGGATCGAGTTGCAGGACAAGCAAAACCGCGTCGTGCTTTCCGGCAACGTCGACATCACTCAGGCCGATCTGACGATGCGCGCCGCGCGTACGACGGTGGCCTACACGGACGCCGGCTCGCTGCAGATCCAGCGAATCGACGCGACCGGCGGCGTCATCGTGACGCGCGGCAACGAGCGTGCGAGCGGCGATGTCGCGGTCTATGATTTCGACCGCAAGATCATTACGATGGCCGGAAATGTGGCACTGCGTCGCGGCACGGACACGCTCAACGGCGGGCGGCTGGTGATCGATCTCAACACGGGCATCTCGAACATCGATGGCCGTTCGTCCGGCGGTGCGCTGTCTCCCTCTGGGACAGGCGGCGAGCCGGGCGCCACGCGCAGCGGCGGCCGGGTCAGCGGAAGCTTTTCGGTTCCAAAAAACTGAATTTGCACAGCGTTTAGATAGCGGCCGGTCGGCTGGGCATGGGCGCTTCCGACCCTGTCAATTGGCATCCATTACCTAAGTAGAGTTAGTTCCATTTTGCTTGCCATTGTGCAATGCAATATGCCACAAGACATATATCGGGCTGGTTCCGTGCTGCAGTTACCCGGCGACGGCGGACTGCGATCTGGGTGGAGATCGAAGCTATGGCCTTCAGGCAAAGTCGGCGAGTTCCCGCCCCAAATCGCAGTCTCGGCGACTGACGCCTGAGGTAGGCGTTCCAGGGGGTGGAGATCCGTGCATTCGTCATGATTTTGCAAAATCTTCCGGCGCATGTCGCACTGCGTCCGCAGGGATGCTCCCCGGCACTGCCACACGAAATGCGCCGCAGATTGGCGCGCGCGACTGGTTCTCTTGCGTGATGCGCGAGGGGCGGATTTTTCGGAGTAGTTTCGCATGATCAAGGTTGGAATCATCGGGTACGGCAAGATGGGTCGGCTGCGGCACGACCGGATCGAGGCCTCCGGACGCGGCGTTGTTGTTGCGGTCCACGATCCCTTCGCCCAGCCGACCGACCTGCCCGACAGCATCAGGCTTTATGACGACTGGGAAGAGCTCGTTGCCGATCCCGAGATCGATGTCGTCTTCATCGCCACCGCCAACGTTTACAACAAGCCGGTCACCATCGCGGCGATGCGTGCCGGCAAGGCCGTGTTCTGCGAGAAGCCGCCGGCACTCACCGGGCAGGACGTGCGCGATATCCGCGACGTCGAACGCCAGACCAAGGCCAAGCTGATGTATGGCTTCAACCACCGTCATCACGGCGCGGTGAAGCACATGCGCGGGTTGGTCGACAGCGGCCAATATGGCCGTGTGCTGTGGATGCGTGGCCGCTACGGCAAGTCGGTCGATTCCGACTTCCTCAAGGGTTGGCGCGCGGACAAGGGCCTTTCGGGCGGCGGCATCCTGATCGATCAGGGCATCCACATGCTCGACTTGTTCCTCCACCTCGGCGGCGGGTTCGACGAAGTGCAGGCGATGGTCTCCAGCGTCTATTGGCATCAGCCCGGCATCGAGGACAACGTCTTCGCGCAGATGCGCAACAAGAAGACCGGCCTCGTCGCCTCGCTCCATTCGACGATGACCCAGTGGCGCCACCTGTTCAGTCTCGAAGTGTTCATGGAGCGGGGCTACATGGTCCTCAACGGGCTCAAGACCTCGAGCAACTCCTATGGTCAGGAGGAGCTGGTCGTCGCGACCAACCGCTCGAAGGCCCCGGCAGCGCACTGGGAAGACGAGGAGCGCTTCGTCTACGAGATCGATACCTCGTGGGATGAGGAAATGCGCATTTTCTTTGATGCCGTGGAGAAGGGCCTGCCGATCACGGCGGGCAGCTCCGCCCATGCGCTCGAAGTGATGGAACTGATTGACCGCATCTACGAGAACGAGCGCCTCGATTCCGAGCTGCTCTATACCGACCTCAACGCCAAGCTGGCCTGATTCGCGGCTCTGCCGCATTGCGCCGAATACCGGAAGGAGTGACCACCATGAGCAAAGAGTTCCTTGACGCCTATTTCGAGGACTATCGTCGGCTTGCCTTCCCGGCTGAGGTCTACCCGCTGATCGAGCAGTACCGCGATCTCGCCGGGCGCGTGCGCGATGCCGGCGGCAAGCAGATGTTCGCGGGCAACGGCGCCAGCGCCTCGGCCGCCGAGCACGGTGCGGTTGACTTTACCAAGCAGGGCAAGGTCCGTTCGATGACCTTCCATGATCCCAACCTGATCACCTGCTTCGCCAACGATTTCGGCTACGACCACTGGATGGCCAAGGCGATCGAGCATCACTGCAAGCCCGAAGACGCCGTCGTGCTGATTTCGGTTTCCGGAACCTCGCCGTCGGTGGTCAACGCCGCTCGCTTTGCCCGCGATGCCGGCCTGCCGGTGGTGAGCTTTACCGGCCGCGATCCCAACAACCCGCTCAAGCAGCTCTCGGACCTCGCGTTCCACGTGCCGAGCGATGCCTACAACCTCGTCGAGTGCGTGCACTGCATCTGGATCACGGCGACGATCGACCTGATGATCGGCAGCCCGGTCTACGAAACGCGCGCCTACGAACTCTGATCCAAGGGAATGACCGGAAACACTGCGCGCGTGACGCCAGGGGATCTCCTTGCCCTGCGGGCCGGGCGCGCGCGCCGCGTGCTTGGCCCCGCCGAACTGCCGACTGACCCGGCTGCCGCCTACACGCTGGCAGCCGAGACAGTCGCAGGGGCGGGGCGGCCCGTGGCCGCGTGGAAGCTCGGCGCCACCACGGCGGGCACGCGCGCAACGTTTGCGACCGATACGATCTATTTCGGCGCCTTGTACGGCGAGGAAATCTGGGTCGCGGGGGAGAGCCCGGCACACATGCCCCCCCCGGTGTTCCGGGCCGAGGCGGAAATCGCTTTCCGGCTCGCCATCGATATTGCCGCCGCCGATGCAGTCCGGATCGCTGCGAACACGCCGTCCGAGGCGCTGTTCGATGCGTGGACCCCTGCGCTGGAGGCGCCTTATTCCTGCATCATCAACATTCCGGAAGCAGGGTTGACGGCACTCCTGTCAGACCGCTGCGCGGCTGGCGCGCTGTTTCTCGGCGCGCCGCGACCCGACGTGCGGGACCCTGACATCGACAGCGAGATCGCGATCCTGATCGATGGCGCGGTGGCCGCAGCGGCAACCGCTTCCAAGGCGCTGCTGATGAGCCCGAGCGAAGCGGCGCGCGGGTTCATCATCGAAGCTGGACGCCAGGGCGTTTCGCTCGGGCGCGGGCAGTGGATTTCGACCGGCGGCATCACACCCTGCATCGACCTGCCGAGCGACGGCACGCCGATCAGCCTGTCCTTCACGGGCGAGACGGTCTTTACACTCGACCTTCTGCCGGTGCCGCCAGAGGCAGGTAAGCCCGCATGAACCCGACCCTTGCCCGTCTGACCGCGCATGTCGCGGAAGCCGCCGCCATGGCATCGGGCGCGCGTCCGCAGGCCATCGAGCAGAAGAGCCTGCACGATTTCGTGACCGACATGGATCGGCGGCTCGAAGATCACCTGCGCGGTGTGCTTGAGCCGCTGTTCGGCGTTCCCGTACTGGGCGAGGAAAGCATCGCCGAGGATGAGATCCTGCCCCCGCGCGCGGTGGTGGTCGATCCGCTCGACGGAACCAGCAACTGGATCGCGGGCCTTCCATTCGCGGCCGTGTCGGTCGCCTATATCGAGAATGGTGAGAGCCTGCTGGGGGCAGTCGTCGCCATCGGTTCGGGCACTGTCTATGCCGCCGAAGCCGGGAAGGGCGCATGGCGCGACGGAGAGCGGCTCGCGCTGGCGGGCACGGCGCCGCAGTCGCTGATGGGGCTCTCCACCGGGTTGCTCGATGTGCTTGATGGCAGCGACGGCTTCCGGGCCATGCGCCGCTTCGGCAAGCTGCGCAATTTCGGGTCGCAGGCCCTGCAGCTTTGCGCGGTGGCGCAAGGCGCGCTCGCGCTCAATGCCTCGATCGAGGCGCGCCTGTGGGATGACGCCGCTGGCCGCCTGATCGCGAGCGAGGCGGGGGCGGTCTACCGCGCGATGGTCGACGGTGCCGATGCTGCCCGCCCGGCCGCCAAGCAGCGCTGCCTTGCCGTGCATCCCGCAATCGCGGATGAAGTCGCCGCGATCCTCACACCTTTCCTACGATCCAGCCGGAGCTAACAGCCGATGGGCAAGACTATCGCCATGATCCCCGCCCGCATGGGCTCGCAGCGCCTCGCCAAGAAGAACCTGCGCGAACTGCAGGGCGTGCCGCTCATCGTGCGGGCGATCCGCAAGTGCCATGAGGCCGGCTGCTTCGACGAGATCTGGGTCAATTCCGAGAACGCCGAATTCGGCCCCATCGCCGAGGCGGAGAACGCCCGGTTCCACCAGCGTCCCGAAGAGCTTGGCAACAATAACGCCACGTCTGAGGACTTCGTCACCGAGTTCTTCAAGGTGCACGATTGCGAACGGCTGGTGCAGGTCCACTCGATTGCCCCGCTGCTGACCGCCGCCGAAGTCCGCGATTTCGTGGCGGCATGGCAGGGCAGCACGCACGACGTGATGCTTTCGTGCATCGAGGACCAGATCGAAGTCGCCTTCAAGGGCGTCCCGGTCAACTTCACCTTCGCCGAGAAGACCAACAGCCAGGACCTGACCCCGGTGCAGCGCATCACCTGGTCGATCACCGGCTGGACCCGCGAGACGTTCCTCGCCGCCAAGGCCGCCGGCCAGACCGCGACTTATGCGGGCTCGGTGGGCTTCTTCGCCGTCAGCGGCATCTCGGGCCATGTGATCAAGACCCAGACCGATCTCGACGTGGCCGAAGCGCTGCTCGCTGCGGCGCAAGGGTGAGGCCGGACTGATGACCAAGCGTATTCTCGTCTCCAACATCATGATGCTCAACGAGCGCCCCCGCTTCGAGGCGGAAATCCGCGCGCGCGGCTGGGAGCCGGTGTTTCCTGACGTCGACCAGTTCCTCAGCGAGGAAGCCTGCCTCGGCTTTGCTGGCCAATTCGATGGCTGGCTCGCGGGCGACGACCGCATCACCCGGGCTGTGCTCGAAGCGCACCTCCCGCGGCTCAAGGGCATCGCCAAGTGGGGCACCGGGCTCGACAGTATCGATCTCGCCGCCGCCGCCGAACTCGGCATTCCGGTCAAGAACAGCCCAGCGGCGTTCTCCGAAGCCGTCGCCGAAGTGGCGATCGGTTACATGCTGATGCTCACCCGCTCGCTGCTGGCGATCGATCAGGGCGTCCGCGCCGGCGAATGGCCCAAGCCGCGCGGGCTCGGCCTGTTCGGCCGCACGCTCGGCCTGATCGGCTATGGCGCGATCGGCCAGGGCATTGCCCGCCGCGCGCGGGGCTGCGGCATGACGATCATCGCGCATGATCCGCCGCTCGCGGCGGCGCGTCCCGACATGGAAGGCGTCACCTTTATGGACGTCGACGCGTTGATGGCTGAGGCCGACGTCGTTGCGCTTGCCTGCAACCTGACGGCCGAGAACCGCCATATCATCAATGCTGCGCGGCTGGCGCTGATGAAGCCGGAGGCCATCGTGGTCAATGTCGGTCGCGGGCCGCTGGTCGACGAGCCAGCGCTGATTGCCGCCTTGCAGGCCGGGCAGATCGCCGGCGCCGGTCTCGACGTGTTCGAGGAAGAACCGCTGCCGATGACCAGCCCGCTGCGCAGCCTGCCGAACGTGGTGCTGGGCAGCCACAACGCCAACAACCTGCATTCTGCGGTTGAGCATGTTCATGCCAACACGTTGGCGAATCTCGACGGAATTCTGGCCGATTGAGATGCGTGGGGCAGTCATCTCTGGGCTGGCTGCGATGGTCTGGCCAGACAGGCAACGGCGGGTCAACTTTACCAACCCGCTGAATGGCCGGCGCTGGCTGAGCCTGCTCGCCCCCGATCCGCGCCACGGCATCCGCTTTCACCCGAGCCTCGCGCTCGACCGGCGAGAGCTTGGCTTCAGCTTTCGCTCCAATGCGCTTGGCCTGCGCGGTCCTGCCGCGCCGGACGCGCCGCAAGTGCTGCTCGGCACCTCCTTCGCAATGGGGCTGTCGGTCGACAACGGCGACAACTGGTACGAACGGTTGCTCGAGCCAGGGCACTGGTTCAACGCAGCGATGCCGGTGGGTCCGCTCAACCAGATCCGCCTGCTGGAAGATGTCTACACCGGCAGCGGGGATGCGCTCCTCTATCTCTATCACCCCAATCTCTGGAAAACTGCGCAGGGCTATCTCGCGGCAGACCGGGAAGGGCGCGACATCTTCAGCGTGATGCGCTGGAAGGCTGACCGCGCCAGTACCTTGAAGCTCATCCCGCGCTGGCTCGCCAAGGAAGCCGCCAAAGTGAGTTCGGGCCTGTCGCATTACGCCAGGATCGATGGCGAGCCGTGGTACTTCAACGCGGGCTACTGCCATCTCGACCTGGCGAAGAACAAGGCGCTGTTCGACACGGTCGCTGGCCATCTCGACCAACTTTTCGCGCGATTCAAAAAAGTTGTCGTGCTGCGCGTTCCTATCAAGGAAGAGCTTGCAGCCGACCGTGGGTTCTCGCCTAAGCTGACCGCACTGGGGCAGGGCTACGACTGCTTCTGGGATGCTTTCCAGGCTCGTCTGGCCCCAAACGTCGAAGCGCATGTCCTCCCGCGCAGTGCTTTCGAGTTCTCCGATTTCCTGCCCTACGATACGCATTGGAGCGCGCGCGGCAACGCGACGTTCTGTCGCCTTGCGGCACCGCTGCTGCGCGGGGCTGGGCTCACCGGGATCATGGAGTGTGACTGACCGGAGCGAGCCGGCTTCTGGCGCCGGCAAAGGGCTTGATGAGTCCGAGGCGAAAGGCCTCGTTCGCAACATGAGCTGGTCGACGCTTGGCACTGCCGCGCGCATTCTGATCGCAGGTGGCGCGCTTGCACTGGTGAGCCGTCAGGTCACTACCGCCGAGATGGGGCTCTACGGGATCGGCTGGGCTGGCGCATCGCTCGGCTATACGATCAGCTTGAACGGCGCAGCGCAATCGATCATCGCCGTGCCGAACATGGAGCGCGGTCATGTGGGGGCCGCACAGTTCCTGTCATTGCTGATCGGACTTATCACCGCGGCAATCCTGATCGCAGTGTCGCCGTTTGCGGCGCAGTTCTATCATTCCGCCGACGTGGGCCATGCCGTGTGGGTGGGGGCGCTGTTCGTGCCACTGATGTGCCTTGGCGCCGTAGACGTGGCACAGGCGCAGAAGGCGTTGCAGTTCTCCAAGCTCGCATTTGTGCAGACCGCCGCCGTGGTGCTCGCGGCAGTGACGTCGCTGGCCCTTGCCTATGCAGGTCAGGGCCTGATTGCACTGTTCGCGCTGCAGGGCCTGATCGGCTTCTACGTTTTCGTCGTTTCCCGCTTCGTGGGCCTGTCCATGGGGCTGCACCGCTTTGGCTGGCGGCATCTGACGGACATCTTGTCCGTGGGCTTGCACCTGTCGTTGGGGAGCCTGACGGGGGCGCTGTGGCTCAACATGCCGCAGCTGCTTATCGGCACGGTCGCTACGGTGGATGTGGTGGGCCTCTACGTCTTCTGTTCGCGCATCGTGCAACTGGTCTTCACGCAGCTATCGGGGATGATCAACAACGTGATCTATCCCACGTTCGCGCGGTTGCGTAACGATCCGGCGCAAGTAGGCGCCAGCTTCCTGCAGACGGTGCGCTTCACTTACTTCTGCCTCAATCTGCCCCTGCTGATGCTGGCCGCCGCGCCGACCGCCTTTCTGGTGGTCTATGGCGGGGCCAAGTGGGCATCGGGAAGTACCGTGCTGCTCTACTTGGCACTTGCGCAAATGGTCGTGGCGCTGGGTGCGAACGTGTTTCCCACCTTTTCCGCAATGGGGCGGCCGAGCGTCGCGTGGCGCTGGAACCTGTTCATCACGCTGGTCCAGGGCCTCGGCATCATAGTCGCCGCACCCTATGGCATTGTCGCTATCGTGCAGGCACTGGCACTCACTGCGTGGGTCATGCCGCTGGCGGTCTGGTGGCTTTCGAAGGTAACCCTGTTTCGGATGCGCGATTATGCGCGCAATATGGCGCCGATCGTGCTGGCGCTGGTGCCAGCCATCCTGGCCGGTCATCTGGTCGAAGCTGCACTGCGCTTGCCAGCGTTGATCGTATTGGCAGTCGCGGCCGCCACCGCCATGGTGATCTACGCAAGTTTTACGCTCCTGATGGATGCGAGCCTTCGGCGGAATTTGCTGGACATTGTCCGCAAGCGCCGCCTGCGCACTGGAGCGGTCAATCCGGCTCCGGAAGAGGCTGGCAACCGATCAGGGGATCCGCTTTCCCGCGAGGGCGGGGAAGTCGCACAATGATCAAGGAGACCCGTCGATGAATTTTGAGCAGATGCGCTTCATGGCCAGCTACTATGCCAAGGCGCTGCCGATGATGAAGATCCTCGGCCCCCTCAACGGCCGGATCAATCCGTTCTACAAGCGCGATCGCGCACGGCGTTGGGAACAGTTGCGCAAGTCGCTGGCCGGGCACGACAACTGGCTGGTGGTCGGCAATGGTCCTTCGCTGCGGCTGGAGGATCTCGAGGCGCTCAGCGGCATTCCGGCCGTCGCCTCGAACAAGATCAATCTGCTCTACTCACGCACGACCTGGCGGCCGCGGCTCTATACGATCGGCGACTCCTTGTTGATGCACAAGCTGCCGGCCGAGCACTACGAAGACTTCGATCAGGTTCTGCTACCCGATGCCTATCATTTCATGTGCCATGCGCGCCGCAAGTTGACCTGGCACTTCCTGCGCGATCACGCCGGTGCAGCCGCTTATGTCACGGGCAATGAACCGCTCGATCCCTCGACCGGCTTCTTCGCCGGGTACACGATCACCGTTCCCAATATCTTGCTGGCGATCTGGGCCGGCGCCAAACGCGTTTACGTGATCGGTGTAGATCACTCGTACAAGCGCGAGGCTGCCGCGATCGGCAAGCATTCCAGCCATGCGGGCGGCGCGGACCACTTCGATCCGAACTACCGCAAGCCCGGCGAAATCGTGAACACCGCGCCGATTGACGGCATGGAGCAGGGGTATCAGTATGCCAGGCAGATTGCGGACAAGCACGGGGTCGAAGTGATCAACATCTCGCGCAAAACCGCACTGACCGCGTTCAAGCTGGGTACGGTCGAGGAAGCGCTCGAAACGATCCGCACCGGCGAGGCGCGGTAGTCAGCTCACGGGGGCTCAACAAGCGAGGTCAATTGCATGAATGCGCAAACGCTGCGGATGCCGGTGCGGAACGCGCAAATGGCGCGTGCGGGGACACACTACAGGCCTGACCCCATGACGCTTTGGGTCCTCGCGATCATGGCGGTCTTCACGATTTCGACGCCTGCGGTTGAGGTGCTCGGGCTGCCGCGTATCACCGTGGTCTCGGCGGGTTTCACGCTCTACATGCTCTTCCGGATTCGGGGTCGTTTGAACCCCGATCTCATGTGTTTTGTGTTCGCCTATGTGGCGGCCTTCGTGCCATCGACCATTGCGGCATCTTTCGCAGGTGATGTGCGCATAGTTTCAGTTGCTCAAGGAGTGGTTGGGCTGGTTACGTTAATGGTGATCGGCACCTATTTTTTAAATTGGTTGAGATTTACTCCACAAAAGAAGATTGCATTTCAGTTTCGGTTGCTGGTGCGGTTTTTCCTCGCACTCACGATTATTGAAATCGCTTTCTTTCAGTATTTTGTCAATATTCGTACGTACTTATACCGAAATTCCGATGCCCTAGCCGACGTCGGCTCGCTCTTGTCGCGCGAACTGACCGTCTATGGTGGACGTCCGTCGGGTTTGTTTTCCGAACCATCGCACTTTGCACGGTATATCGGTCTGATGATGATCGCCTATATCAGCGCGACGAAACGTTCTGTCCCCTCGCTCTGGGCATCAGGCGCATTTATGCTTGCGACACGATCAGTGTCGTTCTTCTTCGCCATCCCCGCGATGTTCATCGAAGCGCGCCAGGCAGCGTTAGCCGATACTGCAGCCGGAACGGGCAAAAGACGGAAATCTCCGATCCCCCTCCGGATCGTGGGTGTGGGGATTGTCGCCTCGCTGGCGTTGGCGGGGATCTACTATACTCAGTCAGATCGCATCAATGCCGCGCTCGGAACGGGGAGCAATTCTGCGGTAACCGGCGATAACAGTCTCAATGAGCGTATCGTGTTGCCGGCTGGCTATTTCGTGGATGGACCCAAGTCGCTGTTGATCGGCCTTGGCCCCACCCCTCAGGACGAGATGCAGGAATACACGCTTTTCGCGACGCGCTCGGCTTATCATTCGAGGCTCAGTTCTGACTACAAATCGGCTGTTTCGGCGACGATCTTCACGCTTGGTGGTATGGGTTACACGGGCATTGCCATCATGCTCGTCATCATGTTTCAGTTGCGGGGGAGGTTTGGGGTCGGATTGGTCTTTGCCTATTTCATCTCAAACACGTTCAGTTCTGGCTACCATTCGGCAACATCGCTTGTGCCAAGTGGCCTGTTGTTATCGATCTTGATTTTTCAGAAAGGCAACGTTGCGGTTCGGCGCCGCATGCCTAGGCAGGCGGTCCGATGATTCCGGTTCATTTGATCCAGCAAGCGGCGCACTGGTTCTCCGAAAAACTGGAAACTGAAGCACAACCAACTCCAATCTCTGGCCTGCCATCAGCGCACCTTGATTTGCTGAGAGGCCTTGCTGCTGTTGCGGTTCTCTTTGGTCATTGGCGGCCTTTCTGGTGGCCTCACTATGCCAATGGCGACATTGGCGTGCTGGGGCGGCTGGGATATTTTGTAACTGGATTTCCGCATGAGGCGGTGATCATGTTTTTTGTGCTCTCAGGCTTCCTCGTCGGTGGGAGCGTATTCCGTTCCGCAAGCTCCTGGAGCTGGAAAAAGTATTTGATTGTACGCTTGAGCCGCCTTCTTACAGTTTTACTTCCAGCTCTACTAATCGGTGCGATATTTGATATCATTGGAATTTATGTGATAAAATCTCCAATATATCATGGGCAGTCGGTTTCTATATACTGGGAGGTGGGGCAGCGCTTGGGTTTTGGAACACTAGCCTGCAATATATTGTTCTTGCAGACTATCGCTTGTGAACCATTTGGATCAAATGGCGCTCTATGGTCGCTCGCAAATGAATTTTGGTACTATATTATGTTCCCGATGATTGTATTGTCTTTATCCAATAAATCATCAGTCCAACTTAGGTTAATGTATATATTTATTGTCGTAATACTGTTATTTATTGTTGGCGAGAGTATATCGATCCTATTTTTGGTTTGGATTATGGGCGCGCTTATTTATATTTTGCCCGATATTCATTGTTCCTCATCAAAGACCGTGGCTATCCAGATTTTTTCATTAGGTATAGCTCTTTCATGCGCGCTTATGAGCCGCTTCATGAAAAATACTCCGTCTGATATTTTGTTTGGTGTAGCTTTTACGTTTTTTGTTTGGAGTCTTTGTCAGTACAAGGCTCAAGCACCGAAATTTTATCAAGAGATATCATCAAGGCTATCTTCATTTTCGTATACGATGTATTTGTTTCATCTTCCGGTGCTTGCGTTCATCGCTGCGATTTTGACGGAATACACCTCATTTGGGGCTTCCGTCAGTGGACTACTGTCCCTGTTTGCTGTGATCATTTTTTGTTTGCTGGCCTATCGATCATTTGAGGCTCAAACGCCTCTGGTCAGGCGAACTCTTTTCAACGTGTTTCGGTGAACCGCGCTAGACTTACAACCGTATGAGCTTGTCTCGAAGCTTAAATAGTTGAGTCATCAAGAGCGGCGAGCTGAGGTGTCCGGTCTGGGCAATCAAGGGAACGAGAATGAAGCCATCTCAGTCTCAATATCGACCGCAACTGGACGGCCTTCGTGCCATCTGTATCATTTTCACTGTTATTCACCATCTGCCCGGCTCACCGGGTTGGATCAACGGTCGTATGGGAGTCGATATGTTCTTCGCCCTGAGCGGGTGGCTGATCACATCGCTCCTGCTCGAGGAGGTGGCCAAGGACGGCAGTGCCAATTTAGGGGCGTTCTACATTCGACGTGTGACGCGAATAGCTCCGATGTATTATGTCACAATGGTGCTTTATATCATTCTTTCGCTGGCCCAGTTGATCGTCAAAAAGGACGGTGAGAACTGGCATCAGATGCTGAATGCCTTGCCGTGGATTGCGACATTTAACAGCGAATACAGAACGGTTGGTGCCGGTGATATCTTTGGGCATGCATGGACACTTGGCGTTGAAGAGAAATTCTATGTCATTTGGCCAATAATTTTCGTCGTTTTCAGAGCGAAGACGGTATCAGCTTTCATATTGTCGTGCGCTGTTGCGTTCTTCCTGACATATCTGGCTGGCTTTGATCCTGGGCCGATCCGGGGTTACCTCGGGCTCGGCTTTGGAGCCGCATTAGCAATCCTTGCTGCCCAACGGCACGCCGTGATCTCTCTGCTGCGCAGGCCAGTCGTCGCTGTCGTCAGCGTGGTTTGCATAGCCGGGTTTCACGCCGCATCCATCGTTCACCCCGCTACCGCGTGGCACGTCCTGACCTCATTCAGCACAGCATTTCTCGTTGCCTGCCTATGGTATTGCGACAGTTCCTGGGTTGCCCGCGGCCTGTCATGGGCGCCGATGGCGTTTGTCGGGAGACTGACTTTTGGCATCTACCTGTTGCACGTTTTGGTCATGAACGTGCTGTTGAAGGGCGGCATGGCAAAGTTTGGCCAGTCGCTCGATTGGCCGATCGCATTCATAGTCGTATACGGAGCGTCGATCCCGGTTGCTTACGCCTTCTATCGGGTCGTCGAGCGGCCTTGCATCAATTTCGGTCGGAGACTCGCCTTGACACGGTTCGCGCGGGCGGAGGGTGCCGGTTCCCCGGGCTGACGGTGTCAGTGCAGGTTGGTATAAAAGGGGGCAGGGCCGGTTTTTGTAGAGCTTCAGCCCGCCTTGGCCGCCTTCGCTGCATCGTATTCGTGGATCAGTTCCACGGTGTTGACGATGTTTGCGCGGCTCGAGGCGCCGAACAGGATCGATTCGACATAGGGCTCGTTCACTACCCATTCGATCGCCTCACGCGGGCGGATGCCACCCGAAGCCAGCACCGACATCGCGATCACGCGGGCGGGGTAAGCAGTGGTTGCTGCGCGGTAGCCCTCGATCCCGCCCGACATGCGGAAGGCGATCTTGTTCACGTTGGCGCAGACGATCGGATTCTCGATTCCTGCCTCGTGCAGCATCGGCAGCAGCTTGGGCAGGTTCATGGTGATGAAGCCGGCTTCGGCGTTATAGCGCTTCTTGCAGTGCTCGGAGAAGATGCGGAAAGCATCGACCACGCCGAGGCCCTGAACGAGATCGGTCACGACGTTCTGAAGGAAGATCACCGGCGTCGAAAGGCCCCGGAACATCTTCATCTCGGCGTCGACCAGCAGGGTCATCATGCCTTCGATATCGCGGTTGAGCACGGCCATGCCGCCGCGCATCATCGCGTCGACAATGCCCTCCTTGGGCAGGAACTTGCGCAGCGCGTCGAAGTAGCCAAGCTCGGTTACCGCATTCGCATACTTGTGCGCGTAGGGCATGCCCGGATAGAACGTGAAGCCATCCCAAGCGGCAGGATCGGCGCGGACGCGGTCGGCGATCTTCTCGATCGTGTCGTGCGTCGTGCACATGAAGCCGCCTGCGCCGGCATGAAGCGCATGCTGCAGAACCTCGACAATGTTATCGATGTCCTGAAAGCGCATGGCCTGCTGCCGCGCCTTCTCCTCCGACATGTGGTTGATGCCGAAGAACTGGTTATCACCAAACAGAATGCGTTCCATCTCTGGGTCCTCAGGAGGGGGCGCGGACGCTGGCCAGGAAGCCTCGCACCCCAGAAAGCAGTTCGGGCGAAGCCTGATCCGAAATGGCCGTGTCCATTCCGAGCGGGTTGGCGAGCAGGCCGGTCATCTCGCGGTGCATGTCCTCCACCGAATCGACCACGCGCAGCCCGGACAGATGTCCGAAGCGCTCGACGGTGTGGATCTGGTGGTCGGTCGTATGCTCGCCCCACTCCTGGTGGCGCGGCAACATCAGGGTCTGCTTGCGCTCTTCAAGGGCCTGCAGGATCGAGCCCATGCCTGCATGCGCAACGAAAAGATCGCATGTGCGCAGCCGCTCGCGGTACTCGGTCATCGGCATCATGCGCGTGAATGGCGCGTGGCGCGGCTCGTATTCGGTTCCGCCGATCTGGATGTAGACCGCCTCGTCCGGATTATCCCGCGCCCATTCATCCACGCCGCGGACAAATCGCTCAAACGGCAGCATCGAACCGACCGAGGCGAAGATCACAGCACTGCTCCCCAACACGGGATCTCTTCGGCTGCGGCGACTTCAGGCCACTGCGCGATCGCCGTCGTGGCGAGGCGCTTGGCGACTTTGCCCGACGAGGACATTTCCTCGGCCTGCGCGATCGAATCGATCCACAAGCTCTTGGTGCCCATCATCCGTCCGAGCAGGAGGAATGCCAGCATCGGTGCGGAGCCCGTGGTCACGATGGCATGCGGCCGCTCGCGCAGCATGATCCCGGCCGCCTTGACCATGACTTTGCCGAAAGCGAGCTTGTCGAAGCGCGAAGCATCGGGAACCGTGTAGTACCGGGCGCCGGGGACCGCCGACGTGTAATTCTCGAACATCGAGACATACGCGACATCCCAGCCCTCGAAAGCAGGGCGCAGGCGAAGCAGTTCGATCCAGTGGCCTCCGCCCGACGCAATCGCGAGCAGGCGCTTTTTCGGGGTGCCGGCCACAGCTCAGCGTCCCAGGATGCGCCCGACGAGGCCCGATTTGCGCGGCGCAATCTCGGTTGCACCGAAGTTGCCGACCGCGCCGCCGTCAGCCGCGACCGCGCGAATCATCTCGATCGTCGCATCGGTTTCCGCCGCGCTCTGGAAAGTGTTCTCTCGCGGCGCCGTGCCGGTCATGATCGCGTTGCCGAATGCTTCGAGCTGTGCGCTGTATTCCTCGCCGCGCAGGTAGAAGCTCACCGGGGGCGTGAGGTCGGTAATGTAGTTGACGGTCCAGCCGGTCTTGTAGCCTTCGGGGATCGGCGCAGTGCCGGTCAGGAATACCTGGATTTCCTGCCGGTCGGCATAAATCCGCCCGGCCGTGCCCCATACCGTGATCCGCGTGGTCATCTTGCGGACCGAGGGATCGGACCAGTTGACCGAAAGCTGCCCGGTTGCACCGCCGGCAAAACCGAGCGAGGCATAAACCTCGTCGTCCACCTCGGCCGAGAAGCCGCTCTTGAGCATCGCGCCCGAACAGGCGGCGGGTTCGCCGAAGAACCAGTTCATCAGGTTGAGCGGGTGAGCCGCATAATCGTAAAGGCAGCCGCCGCCGCCGCCGGCCTTGCCGCGCCAGGTCGGCTTCGATGGCTTGAGCACCACCGGTCCGTAAGCTTCGCCCTGCACGTGGCTGACCGTGCCGATCGCGCCAGCGGCAAGCAGTCGGCGCATCTCGCCGAACGTGCCGATGAAGCGGTTGTGGTAGCCGACTTGAGTCACAAGCCCCTTGGCTTCGGCGGCGATGCCAAGCTCGCGCGAGACGGCGGACGACAGCGTCAGCGGCTTCTCGCAGAAGACATGCAAACCCTTGTCGATGGCCTTGCGCGCCATCCACTCGTGCGTGGTGGTCGGCGTGGCGATGATCACCGCCTGCAGACCGGGCGTTTCGAGCAGCTTGTCGAAATCGGCAATGAACGGGATGCGGGTGTACTTCTCGAGTACGCCGCCGACGATCTCCGAGGTGTCGCACATGGCGATGACGTTGAAATGATCGAGTGCGTTGGCAATGGCAAGGTGGGACAGGCCCATCTTCCCGAGCCCGACTACAGCAACGTTGACTGCCATTCGTTCCCCCACCTCAGGAGCGCTGATCCCGGCACGATTGTGCGGTGCAAGATCGTCCGTTGGCAAGTGCGAAAAAAACTGCCGATGGACCGATCGGAGGACTGTTTATCCAAATGCCTACGAGAGGCAACCCCAAAACGGAAGTATTTCATAACCCGCTGAAAATACAACTGAAGGCGCTCCGCAGTGTCGTTTGCACACTTGTGGATTGCTGCAGTCTCGTGTGGCCGATCAGGCCGTATGCCGCAGTGCGATGTTGTCGACGAAAAGTTGGCTGGGGGCCAGTCTGGTCGAACTGCCGCAAGCGTGTGAAAGTCGAGGCCCTACTTCGTTGCGGCTGGCGGTGATCCAGGATCCCGCAGCCCGATCGCGGGGAGCATGCCGGGAAGCCAAACCAGGTTCTTGTGATCGAAGAACTCGAACGAGTTGGTATAGGAATAGTAGCACTGCGGCACGCCGAGCTGCGTAAAGGCCTTGTGTATGTCTCGCACGTACGCAGCCCGCTGGGGCAATGGTGCGGTATCATAGGCGCCGGATTCGCCGAGGAGCGGTATCTTTCCGCTTCTCTTGATATAGGCGCGGACCTTTTCGACGTCGGCGGCCAGCTGCTGTGCATCGCCCGGCATCTTCGCCCTGCGTTCCGCTTCACTCTGCACGCCATAGACCCGGCCAAGCGGAGGAACTTTGCCCTTGCCCCACGTGGCGCCCTGATGGGTGAAAAAGTACGGATAGTAGTAGTGGAACGTCGGCCAGACGTAGGGATCGTTCGGCAAGGCCAGCGTGGCCAGCGATTCCACCCGGCTGGAGCGGTCCCCCCCGATTATGACCGGACGATCACGCGAAACCTTGCGCACCTCGGCGAGCGATGGCGCCAGCGCGGCAAGCAGGTTGTCGTTGGTGTAGGGCAGCTGCGGCTCGTTCATCAGTTCGAACCAGAGATGTTTGGAACTCTTTGCAGCGTACTGGCGGGCAAGTTGCTTCCATACGTCCCTCATCCACGCCCTGCTAGCGGGGCTGCCAGCATCCGGGTCGTGCAGGAAGAAGTTCTGATTGACGAGAATGACGTTGAGGCCTTGTGCCAGTGCAGCATCCAGCATGTCGGAGACGCGTGCGAGCCACTTCGGATCGATGGTGTGCGGCGGCTTGGGATCGCTCGCCGATCGCCAGTTCACTTGCAGGCGTATTGTGGTGAAACCGGCCGCACGAATGTTCGCCATGTCCCCTGCATCAAGCCGCTTGCCGGGGCTCTCGCCGCCGAGGCTCGGGGCGAAGTTGCTCACATTGATGCACATGCCGACAGGCAGGCTGGCTGGCGGTGACTTCGCCATGGCCGGCTCTTCGAGCGCGGCCCACAGACTGCTTTCGTCACCGGAAGACTGCGTTGACAGATTGGCGCAGGAGGCTGCAACGAAAGCGCAGGAGAGCGCAGCGGCACTCCCGAATGAAAAAAGGTGGTTGCGGACGTATGTCGCAATGCGTCCCGCCACAAAGCGTGTGGTCGGATCATGACCAGGCATCGCCTAAGCTCCATCTCGATTGCAGGGCTGCCAGGCCCAATCGTCCCGCGGATAGCTAAGCACCGGAGCAGGATGCTTGCAAGCCCGCCGCAGCAAAGTGTGCAGGCGCAGCAAAATCTGCGGGTCCCTGCACCTGATCCGCTGCCATGGCAGCGGATCAGGTGCGTGTTGGGCATGCTCTGCAACACTAACGCCTGATAGGCTGAAGCAGATCAGAAACCGTAGTCATCACCAAGGGCCACGACATGCAATGTCGGTCTGAGTTGCACCGAAATCGCCGGATCCGCGATTGGTGCTCCGAATGACCCGACGGAACTGGCACTATCGACGTATATCGCGAGCTGTGTTGCCGATGGCACATCCACCACCTTGAAGGTGCCGTTGAGCGAAGCGTTCACCGAACCGCTGATCGCCACCACGTCACCGGTGTTGAATCCGTGTGCAGCTGCGAAATTGACGAAGCCAAGGTTGGTGTTGTTGGACCCGCCGTTGCGTCCAGTCAGATAGCTCGAGGTGCCGATAACAGCGGACGGTGCCGCCTCGGCCGTGCCGCACTTGAAGTACAGCCGCGCGCCGGCATTGCGCAGCTTGCCCGCTTCGTTGGCGTGCAGTCCCGGCTCGACAACAGCTGTCTTGTTGCTGAGAGCCGTCAATGCCGAGGTTCCCGAAGATGAAACGAGGTTTGTCGCGCCGCTCTCGTTCCAGACCCCGGCGGTAGCGGTCGTGATCGCCTTGGACGGCGACAGGTAGGCGACCTTGCCGACCCGGTACTGCCCCTTGTTTGACGTATACATGTCCTGCGCCGTGGTGACCGTAAGATCGGCGTCGAACCGGAAGCTGACGGTCTGTTCCGGGATAAGGTTGCCGAGCCTGACGAGGCCGGAGTAGTTCGCCGGGAAGCTCAACTGCCCGGTGGGATAGAACCCGCCGTCGCGGCCGCATTGCCAGTTGCCGATCTCCAGCTTGGTCTGGTTGGACGAGGCGTCGCGCACCAGGAACGCCACGGACGCATTCACGATGTTCTTGCTCGTGTGCAGATTGTCGATCCGCCAGATTCCGCGATTGCCGCCCAGCCCGGTGGAGGCCGTGCTGCGGGGGGTGAACAGGCCGCAGCTGGTCGTGATGTCCGAGGATAGCATCGTGCAATAGACCACCTGCACGACATCGATCTGAAGCGATTGCACGGCGCCAGCGATAAGCCCCGTACCGTCGGTCTTCAGCCGGCACGCCTCGAAATGCACCGAGCCCAGCACGACATTGTCAGCGCCGATGTACCAGGCGTCACCGGTAAAGTTGAAGTGCTCGATATTGGTGATCCCGTGCTTGTCCCCGTTGCGGAAAGTTTCGTGGATTGCCGAGACGAGCGTGAGCGGCGGGCTGGATATATCCGCGAAGGCGGTGGTGCAGGTCACGTAACGATTGACGAAGCTATCCTGTGTGCCGCTTCCGCGGTCCACCCAGCCCCAGCGGCTCGGATTCTCGATGAAGACCTGGCCCCAGGTATTCGAGAATCGTACCGGATTGGTGCCAAGATCGCTCGCGTTGACCAGCTTGTTGGGCGCCACCGCCACCCGCTTGCCGATCGCCGCCGCTGAAGGCATGGGATCGCGCAAAGTCAGGACGTCAGTCGCAACGCCCACGATCCGCGTGGTGTGATAGCCGCCTGCATCAAGCGCGATCTGCACGTACATCCCGGGCAGCCACGGGTAGGCCGCGTTCAGATCGGTCTGTGCGTTTGCAACCTTGACGGTGGTTGCAGCAGCGGCAGCGGCGAGCGCGAGAGAGCTGTTGATCGCGCCGGGGAAGAAGACGCCGACTGCCCCTTGGTACGTGTGCAGATAGGGCACCGACGACATGTACAGGCCGCTGCCCTGGCCGGGGTTCACCGTGCAGAGCAGGCACACCGCGCCATAGTTCGTCGAAGGCTGGGCATTCATGAACGACAGCCTGGGGAAGCGCCATTCCGAGCGCGTTCCATAGAACGTCATCACCGGAATGTTGTCGGTCCGCTGGATGATCTCGGCGCCAACTTCCGCACGCACTCCGCTCGTGGATGCCGCGACCGCATCGCCGTTCCAGTGGATTGTCCTGGTCGTCCCGTACTTGCCCGGCGGCATCACCCGCCAGCATAGCTCGCCCGCCCACGCGTTCAGCGCGTCGGCATTGTCGGTCCCCGGTGCTGCGGGTGAGACGTAGTCGGCTTTTGCCCCGAAGTGGAAGGGGGTGAGGCGCTGGGTTACGGGGAATGTGAGCAGCCGTGCATCTGCCGGGGCGAAGATGGCGTCGGTGTCGTTGGCGCGAAAACCCTTCGCGAAATTGAGCGCAAAGCCATTCGCCGAAAGCGTCGCCCCGCCCATGAACTCGATCATCACCGCAAACGTCGTGACCGTGCCGGTCGCCACCCACGCGAGGCCGTTGACGATGACCCTGGACTTGCCGGCGGCGACAGCCTGAGCGCAGGCCAGTTCGACCCCGCCATGTGCCGTTGCGAATACGGCATCGCGGTATCCATTGCCGAGATCACCAAGCGTGCCGCCGTTCGGCAGGGAGACGAGGCTTGCTCCCTTGCCGGGGGCTGAAGACGCGAGGTCAGCGACTTTTGCGGAAGTGAGCCGCGCGAAAGCATCAACGCTCATCGTTTCAGCTCCCAGCCCGGATCATGACGGTTGCACCGGCACCCTGTCGTGCCTTGAGATAGCAACTGCCGGGCAGTCGATAGCGGCCTGCGGCGGCTATCGTGGCGAGCGAGAGGCCGCCGCGGTCCCACGCATTGCAATCATTGAAGGTGACCCCATCAAAGCTGTCCTGAAAGACGTAGGCGGTCGTCGGCGTTCCGATGATCTGGATTTCGATGTCTGGATAGACCCGGCCATTGAACGTCGCCGTCGGCGTCCAGGTGGCAGGCATCAGCATTGGCTGGGTGGTTACTTCCGCGAAGGTGTCGTCACCGATGTCGACGAGCCGCTTTTGCAGGCTCCCTACGGTGGTGAAAGTAAAGTCTGGCATGCGTTGCTCCGAGCAAAAGGGGCGCGCTTCGGGGCGGTGGTTCCGGCTGCATCGGAAATGTCCGGCACAGAGGAGAATCACCATCCCTGCCAATGGGTGTTCCAAATGAATTCCAACATATCAACATAAATCACCAAATAGGTTCGTTGCGGGCTGAGCTTGCTCGTGAAGCCAGCTTCGGAGTTGGTCGGGGAATCCGGTTCAAATGGTCCGGGGAACAGGCAAGGTTGGCTGCGGAAGTGGAAAGCGTCGGGCGGAGCGCACGTTCTCTTCGCCGATCTTGGACGCGGCGCCGCAACCGGGGTTGAAACCTGTTGCATCAGCTTGGGAACGGACTTGCGGGCCGGGACATGACCCAGCCAGGCCAGTCGCAACGGCCGCGCGTTAACGGCTTAGCGAGAGAGCCACGTCGTCGAGGTGGATCGGCGCACCGGGCGCCAGCCAGAAGATCAACTGTCGGACCTGGCATTGGTTGTCGATCACGAATTGCTGCCGCCAGGTGTCCGATTTCCCGGCGACCGGCTCGCCAACCTGCGCCTTGCTGAAGTCGGCATTGCAGGCGAGCGAAACCTGAAGCGCACGCGCTTGCGCAGAGTTTGTATCCGGCGTCCTCCAGGACAATTGGTAGCGGCCGGGCTTCAGCACCACGATCTGCTGCACGATCGGCAAGCTGACCGTACCGGTGACTTCGAGCGCAAGACTGCGCTGGCCGCCATCCCCTGCGATCGTGATCTCTGCGTCACCTCGATTCGAAAGCTGCCAATCGAACGCTGTCGACTTCTGCAAGGTGTCGATATGATCAAAGCCACCATCGTAGAGCAGTGCGCCAGAAGTTTCGCAATTGAGTTGCCAAACCGACTGGGCCTCTTGGATCATCCCAAGATTGATCAGGCGCTGCGTAATGAATTCGGAAGTTGGGCAGTCCCACACTCCCTTTCCGGTCCGGCGCATCAGGTCAATCCGCTGCAAGACCTGATCAGCCGGGAGTTCACTGACTGTCGTGACCATCGTACGCGCCCAGACCGGTGCAAGCTTCAGGCGTTCGGCAAGCGCGCTCCGGCCTGCCTCGCTGGCGGCAACGGCGGCAAGCAGGCGATCGCGATTCTCATCGGAAGGCGCCTGCCGCAGCAACGCATCAAGTCGCTCGGCGGCAACTTTGTAATCCTGGTCCTGGAGTGCCTGATCGAGCCAGTAGATCTGCGTCATCCCATCGCGCCAGCCCAACTGCCCTGAAACACTGAAGGCTTTGTGTGCTTCCGCGGTGTGCTGGGAATAGAGCTGGGCTTGCCCGAGGATCGAAACAGCCTGCGCGGAGATCGGATCGGAGGCCACCGCCCTGCGTGCATACGCGATGGCGTGGGCCGGGCCTTGACGAACGAAGGTGAGCATCGCGCGCGCTCGTGCCGCGCCGGTGTCGTATGGCCAACCGACGAAGCTGGGGGAGTTCGGAAACTCCCGGCTCTGCCGATCGGTGCCACTGAGCAAGGCGGCAACGGCCATGACCAGCATGGACACGACCAGGGCCCCCTTGCGGACTCGCCCGGCGACACTCGTGGCGCGCGGTTCCGACATGCGTCAGTTGTCCGAAGTGTTGCTGTATTGGTAGTAGTTGTAGCCGTAGTACTCCGAGTACCGGTTCCCCGAATCCGACGGATCGAACTTGGTGAGTACGCCGCCAAGTACATTTGTGCGCATGCTGCGCAAGCGGCGGAGCGACGCCTTGAGCGAGCCGCGGCGACTGCGATCGGACTGGATGACAATGACCACGCCGTCCACCAGTGCTGCCATGAGCGGCGAGTCGGCAAGCCCGAGCACCGGTGGACTGTCGAGCAGAACCATGTCGAAGCGCGCCGTGAGTTCCTCGAGCAGCTGGAGCATGTTGCTCGAGCTGAGCAACTCGGTGGGGCTCGGCGGGATCGGGCCCGAGGTAATGACCTTGAGTGTTTCGACGTCGGTATCGCGAAGAGCCTCGTCCACCGTGCTCTGGTTGGTCAGGATGCTGGATACGCCGCGACTGTTTTCCGCATTCAGCATGGGAATGGCGCGATGCAGTGCGGGGCGCCGCAAGTCGAGATCGAGCAGCACCACGTTGCGCCCAAGCCGCGCGATGCCACGGGCGATCGCGATGCTCGTCGTCGACTTGCCTTCCGAAGGCTGCGAGCTCGTGACCAGCATGGTCTTGGGCAGGCCGGAAGGTGTCGAGTAGAGCAGCGCACTGCGCAGCGAGTTGTACCCTTCGCTGACGGGGGACTTGGGATCCTCCATCGCAACTTCCAGCTCGCTGTCATGGACCAGCGGGATAACCCCGAGGAGCGGCATCTGGAGCTTGCTCTCCACGTCCTCGGGGACCTTGACCGAGTCATCGAGCTGCGTGCGCAGGTAGATGAATGCCGCAGCCGAACCAAAGCCAACCACCAATGCGATCAGCAGGTTGCGCAGCAGATTTGGCGAACTGGGACGGATCGGCGCGATGGCCGGGTCGATGATCGCGATGTTGCTGGCGCTGATGCCGGCGGCGGCATTGAGTTCCTTGTAGCGCTGCAGCAGGCCCTCATAGACAGTGCGGTTGGTGTCCGCTTCACGCTCAAGAAGACGGTACTGGACGAGTTGGTCCTGCTCCGCGAGCGACGAGCCCTTCAGGTCCGCAACCTGTTGCGACAGGCTGCGTTCGGCATCGAGAGCGGCATCGTATTGCTGCTTGACCGATGCCTTGATGCTGCGGGCTACCGACTGGATCTGTGCATCGATCACGCCGACCTGAGCCTTGAGCTGCTGGACGACCGGGTAATCCTCAAGGTGGTTGGCGCGCTGCTTCTCGAGCTCGGCCATTTGCTGCGCGCGCTGAGCAAGCAATTGTGAGATGGCCGGATTGGCAAGAACGTCAGGTGAGCTGAGCAGATTGCCGCTGGAAATCAGCTTCCAACGGCCCTCGGCGGCGATCCTGGCGGCTTGCGCCTGGTTCGCTGCCGCATTGACCTGAAGCAGGCTGGTCGTGGTCACCGAATTGCCGAGACGGCCGGATTGGCTGGCGCCTGACGCGGTAGAGTCACGATCGCGAATGAGGCCTTCTTCTCGCGCATAGGCGTTGAGCTCGCGTTCAGAACGTTCGAGCTTGGCGCGAGCCTCCGAAAGCTGGCCGGAAATGAATTCGCGCGCATAAGCCGAACTGTCGAACCGGCGCTGGAGATTGGTCTGGATGAACTCGGCGGCGAACGCGTTGGCGATCTGGGCGGCGAGTTCGGGCTGGGTGCTGTTGAAGCTGACCGTCGCAAGGCGGGTGTTCCGCGGCAGGTCTACGTCGCGCGAATCCTCGATTGTCCGGATCGTCAGATCCTCGAGTTCGGCACGGGTAAGATCGCCGGTGGGCTGGCGCACGCCCATCGCGTCGTAGAACTTGGCGTTGCCGACCAGTCGCAGCTTTTGCGCAACACGCTCGGCCAGTGCACGG
Source organism: Novosphingobium sediminis (assembly GCF_007991615.1). Lineage (GTDB taxonomy): Bacteria > Pseudomonadota > Alphaproteobacteria > Sphingomonadales > Sphingomonadaceae > Novosphingobium > Novosphingobium sediminis. The sequence goes on from NZ_BJYR01000010.1 coordinate 55,589, forward strand.
CTTTTCAGGATGTCGACCTGCGTCTGCAGAAATCTCTCGGTGTCGTTCGCAGCGACGACCGGGTCCTGCATCGTGTCGTCCTGCTTGCCGAAGATCTGCGCCGATTGGTCGTTGATCTGCAGCGTTGTCGCGGCCGTGTAGCGCGGCGTCTGCAGCATCGTGACGACGACGGCCAAAGCGAACGTGACCGATACGATCACGCTGATAACGATGAGATTGGCCCGGATGATCGCAATGATCTCGCGAATGTCGAACGCCGGTTCGCCATCCACGTATTGATGGGGATAGCCATAGCCGCCATTGGTCGCGAGCTGTTCAGGAACGAGGTTGAGGTCGGCCTGGTCGGAGACTGGGGTGATCTGTTGCACGATACCGCCGGGTTTAAAGTCGAGTGAAGACGTTGAAGATCGGCGCGGCCTGGAGGAGGTCGCGGTAGATCGATTTCGCCTGCGAGAAGCCTACGACGACTACGTCGCCGCCAAGAATCTGGGGATCGGGATCCTGGCCGGCACGAATGCGGCCGAGGTCGAACCTTGCTGCCATGCGCGTGTTGTTGACGGTCCGGAAGACAACGACCTCATCCAGTTTTGCGATGCGCGTCGGGCTTTGCGCCAGTGCGATCGCGCCGAGCAAGGTAGTCTGGCTGTCGACCGGATAGGTCCCGGCCTTCAGCACCTGGCCTTCGACGGTAACAGTCTGTCCGGGCTGCTCGATGACGTTGAGGGTCACTTCCGGGTTGCGCAGGTAGCGAGTGCCCAACTTGGTCGCGATCAGCGTCGAGGCCTGGGCGGGGGTCAGCGTCGCGATATGCACCGGGCCAGCCAGCGGGACCTGGATAAATCCGGCGTCATCCACTGGAAGCTTTTCAAACGTCAGGTCTGGCTCGCCGAAAACCATCAGCGACACCACGTCGCCCGGCGCGATGAGGTACTCGGAGGGTGTGACTGCCTTGTCGATCGGGGGAATGATCGCATAGGCTGCATCCTTTGCGGGAAGCGCGCCATAGAGCCCCGACGAACACGCCGAGAGACTTGCACTGACCAGCAGCAGGGAAATGGCCGCGGATTTCTTCACAACTACATAAGCCCCTTGGCGAGAAAGAGATCGATACATTCGAAACGATGCCAGCATACTTGGCCCGGCGCAACATCGGATGAAAGCGCGAGAATCCTATACATCACTGCCGACCACGCTGCGGTGCAGCGGGATTGAGCAGCATTGCTACCGCAACTGCAGCAAGAGCTGCAAGCGACATGCTGCGCATGGGGTAGTCGACGATGGCGTGAAGCGCCTCGATCAGGAGGAAGCCGATGGCAAACAACACCTGCGCGCGCCGGGAAGCTGAAGCATCGGATTTGCTGACCGAAATGACCGCTGTGACCACGAGATACGCAACAACCAACAGGATCAGCCCAAGCACGATCGCGCCGGGCAGGCCGGCTTCGAGCAGCCATTCCAGCCAGTCATTATGCGCACGAACAGGCAGGGTCGTATCGACGACCTCAAGCCGCTCCGCCGCCTCGAGCATCGGCACGATCGTTCCAATTCCGCTCCCATAGGGCCAGACCTGACCGATCGCATACCACGTGTCGGCCCAGAGATCCCAGCGCGCTTCGTGCATCAGCGAAAAGCGCCCGATGACCTTCTGTACCGACTGGAGTTGCAGCAGCAGTCCACCACTGATCACCACAACGCCGATGGTTCCGGCAAGACCATAGAGCACGGCAGCCCGCTTGCGCAGCATTGGCCAGAGCATGAGGCCAACGAAGAGCAAGGCAATCGACGAAAGGGCGATGCCGGTCCTGGACCCGGTCATGAAAAGCCCGACCAGAAAGGACAGGACCGTCATCATCAGTCCGGCCCAAGTCAGCACATGATTCCTGCCGTCGCCGAGCCGCGCTGTCGCAAGGACACCAGTTGCCAGGATCGCGGCGAGCAGGATGTCGGCTTGGGCGTTGCGGTTGGCCTGAAACCCTACCAGAAAACCTTCGCTGAACTGGCTGTAGAGCGACCACTCGAAACCTGCAGTCCTGGACAGCTGCAGAACGCCAAGCGCCAGTGAGAGAGCGGCTACCCCAACAACGACAATGCACAGCCAGTTGCGCCCCCTGAGGGACAGGCGGCTGACCTGAAGGAGCAGCAGCACCGGGCAGATCATGGACAGAAGCGACGCAAATGTGCGCGCTGGCGCCATTGTCAACGGCATCCATGATGTGTCGGCCTGGATCAGTGCAAGCGACTGAACTTCGACCGAGCGCCCCGGAAGCGAATGCCAGAGCGAAGGCGGAAGCGGAATCAGTTGGAAAACCGGGATTAGCAGGATCAGCCCCGCCAGCATGAGTGCGGGAGCCTGCACGGGGCCAAGACCACGCTGCCACTCGGAGCCCGCGAATAACGGGATCATGATGAGAGCGGTCAGAACCTGCAGGACCATTTCGGTTTGTGGATTGACCGTTCCGCCACCGCCAAGGGCCATCGCCAGCCCCACGAGTACCATGCACAGCGCGGTGCCAGGTAGCGGCCGAGTCTTGAGTGTGGGCAACTTGTCTGCGCTTCTACCAGAGGAGGAGCGGCCTTCGCTGCGATTCGCCTGGGCAGAACTCTTGATCGCCTGCGCGCTCGACATGTCAGTGCCTCCCTCGCAGACGGTCTAGGTGTCGTACCCCTGAAGGGCAACCCTCAATGCCGGTCACCGCTGCCCCGCTTCTGAACATCCGGACTTGGACTGGCAAAACAGTGCCGACGGCACTTACAAAAAGGGCCCGCAAATAAAATTTGCGAGCCCTTCGAAAACATTGATCAAACAGAAACGATCAACCGCCGTTGCTGTCCGTCGACTTGGTCGCCTCGTAGACGCCAACGCCGACTGCGCCAGCGACGAGAAGGCCGAGACCGATGTCGGTGCCCGACAGTTCGCGCGATTCACGGGCGGACGGCGCGGTTGTGCGCGACGTCTTGATCTTCTTCACCGAAACAACGCCGGGAGTGGCTGCAGCAGCCCGGACGGGCTCCGCGCTAGCAGCCGTACCAGCCATAACTACACCGAGGGCAGCTGCGCTGGCCATCGCCATCTTGATCATGCTCATCGTCCCACACTCCATTAACTTTACGGAAGATTGCCTAGTACTCTTTCGTGATTCGTTCAACCTCAATGTTGCGATGCAGGCACTTTAATGCTGCGCATGCGAAAACTAAAAAATGCTTCATGTTGAACGAGATCAGCTTCAAACATACTGCCAAATCACCAAGTCAGTCGCTTCATCGTGCAGATCGCACAACTCACCTCAAAATGCGCGATCGTGAACCAGAACGGTTGCTGTCGCAAAAATGATCCTGATATCGCGCACAGCAGTCCAGCCATCGAGGTATTCGAGATCGGCCTGAAGGCGGCTGCTCAGATCCTCCTCCGAGTCGGTCGCGCCACGAAGCCCGCGGATCTGAGCAAGTCCGGTCAGGCCAGGCTTGAGCGAGTGACGCAGCAGATAGCGCGGATCAACTTCCCAAAACCGCTTCTGGCCGGCAAGCGAACCGATAGCGTGCGGACGGGGTCCGACAATGCTCATGTCGCCGCGAAGGACGTTCAGCAACTGCGGAAGTTCGTCGATGCTCGTCTTTCGGATGAACCGGCCGATACGGGTGATCCGGTCGTCGTCTTTGCTGGCCGACCGCGCGCCGGTTGAATCGAGTTTCTCGACGCGCATCGAGCGGAATTTGAAGATCCAGAAGAGCCGGTTATTGCGGCCCTGGCGCTGTTGCATGAAGAATACCGGCCCACGATCCTCAAGCCAGATCAGAAGGGCAACAACAAGGAGCAGTGGAGCCAGCGCAATGGTCGCACCGCCAGCGATGGCAAGGTCCATTGCCCGCTTGAGCGCCCTTGCGCGGAGGCCGAGCGGACCAACCGAGACCACCAGCGAGCCGAAGCCGTGGCCACGATTCGCACCAAGCACGCCAAGTTCCTGCACCTCAGGATCGACGATCTCGCCGCAAATGTTGGAGCCCTTGAACACAAGCGCCCAGTCTTTGCGTCGTTCCGGCGGGCAGGTCACGAGCACGCGGTCCATGTTCGTCATGAACATGCCGAGCCGATCAAGCATGTGCGGGTCATTTCGATCCGGACGAAGCCGGTGCTCGCGGGAATCGATGTGCCAAGCGTGCGGGACCCGGACCGGCGTGCCACCGTCATCAATGATGAGCACATTCTGTGCCGTGGCGCCACAACTGGACCGAATGAGTGGCTTGGCCACAATCCGGGCCCAAGCCATGCCGCCTGCGATCACAAGCAAGCTTGCCACGGTGGATGCGCGTGAGAACTGCTCGCTCGATTTCGTGAAGAACGCGATGAAGATAACCATCGTCACAGCGATGATCATCGCCATCATCGACCGCGACTGGCTGTACCGCAAGGACGTTAGTGCCTGCATGGAGTAGGCACGGGTCATCAGCGCAGCGCCCCAATAAAGCGGAACGTAGAGATTGATCTGCTGAAGGGTCTGCGGATCGTATGCACGGCCCAAATAAAGCAGGCTGACCAGCAATGATGCGCCGACGATCACAAGCCCGTCGATCAACATAAGGAGCAGATAGGCCTGAAGACGCCGCTTCTCGAGAGAAGGAGCCAGCGGCAAATTCAGTTGCCGCTTCGAGCCGGGAGTTTGGTCGCCCCCCTTGCCGGAGAGCGACGCGACAGCATCTCTGTCACGTTGCAACGTTGTCATCGCTAAAGCACCCTTTTGAACCGCTAAAAATCAGCGCTCCGGTTGTGCGACCCGGACGACAAAAGTTTTTTACAGGCAGATCTCTCGATATCGGTGAGAATGCTGCGGTGCAATACGTACAGCGTTCTGGGGCAAAAACAAGCGAGTCGGTGTGATCGACGTCACAACCGGTCGGACATGAGCGTCAATTCGTCGAAATCCTATCGCGCCGCCGCTCTTGCAATCTCGGCAAGTCCTTGAGAAAGAACAAGTTCGCTATTGCGGTTATCTGCAAGCAATTGGCGATGCAGCACCATAAGGCGCTCGATGAGTCGCCCCAGTTTTCGGCCACGCCAGCGCTTCAATTGGTGTGCGAGGTCCGGCTTGTCCCGAAAGAATACACGGCGCGCCGCCATTTCCTGCTCAAGGAACGCGTTGATGTCGCCGCGACCGCGCATGCGCCCAGAGAGTTGCGCAAGCTGAGCGGCGCGACGTTCAAAAGCCAGCAGCAAACCCACGGGATTTAGTTCAAGTTCTTGAATTCTAGACAATTCTGCTGATAGCCGCGTCGTGTCTCCCGCCAGCACCGTGTTCACCAGCGGCATGAAACCATCGTCCTCGCTGACGGCAGCAATGGCATCTAGTGCAGCAGCATCGGCCCGTCGCGGCGACTCGGGGCTCGCGTCCAGGTAGAGTGACAACTTCTCGATCTCGCTTCGGGCCATGCGTGTATCGAGCGCGGCGCCTCGGGCGATGCGTTCGGCGAGTTCGTCGGTCAGGTGCAGGCCAGCGGGATCTGCCATTTCCCGTACTGCCAGCGTGACGGAGCGAAGATCCGGTGGATGGAACATGGTGACAAGTGCATCGGGCCGGTCAGCCAACAACTTGGCAATGCGCGATTTGTCTGTCGCCGAGGTGGCCAGAATGAACACCGGCCATCCCTTGATCGGGCTCGCCAGCAAGGTTTCCACGGCATCGAAGGCCTCATCACCCGAGCAGCGCACGTGGATCTGCCGCTTGTCTCCGAACAGCGAAACCGATCGCGCCTCGTCAGCGAGTCGCACCGAATCCCGGCGGAGGTCCGCGCCCGCGAGTTCGATTCGTTCGAATGGGCCCTGCTGAGCGGAAATGTGCGCGGAAAGTCGCGCGGCAGCGTCTGCAGCCCCAGCTTCGTCTGGCCCACAAAAGTAAAACACCGTGGCATCTGCAGCAGCTCGCGCGATCTGCCCGGCGAAGTTCTTCTGGGTCGCCTTCACGGCGCGATCAACCCGCCTTCCGCAGCTTTGTGGCGACGCGGGTCACGATCTGGTCGGCCACTTCGTGGCTGAGGTTTTCGAGCGCTGTCTGCTCGGCAGCGATCACCGCATATTCACTGGAGACGATATCAATGCCGGCGTCGGCACCAGCGGTCGCATCGAGCACGATCTCGCCGCTGGTCAGATCGACCAACTGGTAGCGCGCGCGAAGGGTGCGCCGTTCGCGCGTTACCGAATCGTTGGACAGCAGGCCGAGGCCCTGAAGCTGCTCGTCGAGGCGAACATCAAGCCGGTAGCGCGGCGAACTCTGTGCGCCAGCACCGAGCCGGTCGACCAGCGCTGCACGGACCAGCCATCCCGCCTTGCCCTCGATCGAGGTGACGTCAACGCCGGCCAGCGCACGCGCAACCTTGCCGCTGCCGCCGCCGGCATACATCGGCTGCAGCCCGCAACCGGCCAGCATTGCCAGCGGCGCAAGGGCGGCAAGGACAATCTTACGCGACAAGGTTCACCAGCCGGTCGGGCACCACGATCACCTTTTTCACTTCCGCCCCGTCCAGCGCACGCTGCACTTTGTCCGAGGCGAGAGCAAGCCGCTCGAGTTCCTCGCGTGCCGTTCCCTTGGCGACCGTCAGCGTGTCGCGCAGCTTGCCCTTGACCTGGACTGCCACGGTGACTTCATCGTCGACGAGGAGTGCGGGATCGACCACTGGCCATGCGGCATCGGCGGCCAGACCTTCGCCGAGGGCCGAATAGGCTTCTTCTGCCAAGTGCGGCATCATCGGGGCAACCAGCAGCAGCAGGGTGTGGATCGCCGCAGTGCGGTCTGCCGAGGGCGCGGCCTTCTCGGTCGCGCCGGTCAGTTCGTAGATGCGGGCGACGGCCTTGTTGAAGCCCAGCGCTTCGATGTCCTGCGCGACGGCGTGGACGGTCTGGTGCGTCTTGCGGCGCAGCGCGAGGTCTTCACCGGTCGCGGATGCGTCGGCTGCGCCAAACAGACGCCACAAGCGCTGCACGAAGCGCCAGCACCCTTCGATGCCGGCTTCGGACCACGGCAGGTCGCGCTCGGGCGGGCTGTCCGAAAGCATGAACCAGCGGATCGCATCGGCGCCATAGCGCGCCACGATCTCGTCAGGGTCCACGACGTTCTTCTTGGACTTCGACATCTTGATGACGCGGCCGATATCCACCGGTGCGCCATCGGCCTTGAGTGTTGCGCCGTCTGCCGTGCGGTCCACTTCGCCGGGCGAGAAGAACAGGGGTTGGCCATTCTCGGGATTGCGGCGCTCGTAGGTCTCGTGCGTCACCATGCCCTGCGTGAAGAGGCTGGCGAAGGGCTCCTTCACTTCGAGCTTGCCGATCCGCGCCAGTGCGCGGGTCCAGAAGCGGGCGTAGAGGAGATGCAGGATCGCGTGCTCGATCCCGCCGATGTACTGCTCGACCGGCAGCCACTTGCGGATTGCCTCCGGGTCGAACGGCGCGTCGCCCGGCTGGCTGGCAAAGCGCAGGAAGTACCACGAGGAATCGACGAATGTGTCGAGGGTGTCGGTCTCGCGCCGGGCCGCATGGCCGCACTGCGGGCAATCGACGTGCTTCCAGGTCGGGTGGCGGTCGAGCGGATTTCCGGGCACATCGAAGGTCACGTCCTCCGGCAGCACGACCGGCAACTGCTTCTTGGGCACCGGCACCACACCGCAGACTTCGCAGTGGATGAACGGGATCGGCGTGCCCCAGTAGCGCTGGCGGGAGACGCCCCAGTCACGCAGGCGCCACACGGTCTTGCCTTGGCCCCAGCCTTCGGTCTCGGCGCGGCCAATGACGGCGGCTTTCGCGGCGGTAACTGCCATGCCGTTCAAGAAGTCGGAGTTGACGAGCACGCCGTCACCCGCTTCGGCTTCCCCGGTGAAGGGCTTGTCCGCATCGGCCGGATCAGCGGCGACGACGCGCAGGATCGGCAGGCTGTACTTGGTGGCGAAGTCGAAGTCGCGCTGGTCGTGGCCGGGAACGGCCATGATCGCGCCGGTGCCGTATTCCATCAGCACGAAGTTCGCGATGTAGACCGGCAGGTACTTGCCCGTTAGCGGGTGACGCGCGCCGATGCCGGTATCGAAGCCCAGCTTCTCTGCCGTTTCGAGCTCCGCTGCGGTCGTGCCGCCCTTCTTGCAGAGCGCAATGAAGTTTGCCGCTTCGCAGTTCGATGCCGCCACGCCCTGCGCGATCGGATGATCGGGGGCGACGGCCACGAAGCTTGCGCCGAAGATGGTGTCGGGCCGCGTGGTGTAGACTTCGACGTTCTCGCCGTTCGACAGGTCGAAGCGGAACTGCAGTCCCTGGCTCTTGCCGATCCAGTTCTCCTGCATCGTGCGCACCTTCTCGGGCCACTTGTCGAGGTCGGAGAGACCTTCGAGCAGCTCGTCGGCAAATTCGGTGATCTTGAGGAACCACTGGTTCAGCTTGCGCTTTTCAACCAGCGCGCCCGAGCGCCAGCCGCGCCCGTCGATCACCTGCTCGTTGGCGAGCACGGTCATGTCGACCGGGTCCCAGTTGACCGTCGATTCCTTGCGCGTGATCAGGCCCGCCGCATAGAGATCGAGGAACAGCGCCTGCTCGTGGCCGTAGTATTCCGGCTCGCAGGTGGCCAGTTCGCGGCTCCAGTCGAGCGCGAAACCGAGCCGCTTCAACTGGGCCTTCATGTTGGCGATATTGGCGCGGGTCCAGCCGCCGGGGTGAACGCCCTTTTCCATCGCGGCATTCTCGGCGGGCATGCCGAAGGCGTCCCAGCCCATCGGGTGGAGCACCTCAAAGCCGCGCATACGCTTGTAGCGCGCCAGCACGTCGCCCATCGTGTAGTTGCGCACGTGGCCGATATGGATGCGCCCCGAGGGATAGGGGAACATCTCAAGCACATAGCTGCGCGGCTTGGGCGAGGCGTCGTCAGCCTTGAAGGTCTGGCGCTCATCCCAAGCACGCTGCCAGCGCAGATCGGCGGTGGCAGGATCGAAGCGGACGGGTTCTGGTCGGTCAGCAGTCATGCCGCCCCCTCTAGGGAGCGGCGCGAAGCCGTGCAACTGTCAGACGAGGGCGAGCCCCCGCGAAATCAGCCTTTGACCAGCGTCTGGCGGCGCAGATCGCGCGCCTTGGTCAGGATGATGTCTTCCAGCTTCTGGACAGTGGCCGCCTGCACCGGTGCGTCGACCCAGTTGCCCGCCTGATTGACCTGCCGGCTGGCGGCGATCCGCAGCGCGTCGGCGCGCAGGTCCTGATCGAGGATCGAGACGGTGAGCTTCATGCGCTCGCCCGGATTACGCGGATTCGCGTACCAGTCCGTAACGACCACGCCCCCGTTGCTGTCGGTCTGCACAAGCGGCATGAACGAAAGCGTCTCAAGCGTAGCGCGCCAGAGGTAGGCATTGACGCCGATCGTGGTGACCTTGCTGGCAGCGAGATCGAGCTTGGGGCGCGCCTTGCCTCCGCAACCCGCAACGAGGCCAGTGGCGGCGATGACGAGCATGCCGGTCGCAATACCCCGGACGAAAGTGGAAGAAATGCGGGGGCGTGTCGTCACGTGCATACTGTCCTTGCTGGCGAGAGACCACGCGGCCTTGCCGCACATCCTGCCTTTTGAAATCCGCGCCGATCAGGCGCCTTACGGCTCGCGCTCTATCACCCACGCGCCGCGCGCCGCAAGGGCAATGCAATGAATGGTGAAATGCGGCTTAGGCGTGCATGAACGAACCCGGTGCGATGGTCGGTCAATCGATGACCTGTGGGCTAGGTGCAACAGGTTTGCCACGACACGCTGCTATCGAAGCAGAAAATCGTTGTCCTACTGGAAATTATCCTCAGGGCACCGTATGTCCAACTTACAGAGCGCGCGTTCAGATTCGCGAACAGTTGCGGATTGCGCGTCTCGGTAGAGGAAAGTTCAGGCTGGCCATGAGCGGCAAGACGATCAAGGGGGGCAAATCGCACGGAGTTTTCCGTGCGCGCGTGCTGCCTTTGATGGGCTGCGCTCTCCTCGGCATGGTCGCGGCTCCTGCGCTTGGCAGTGCTCTGACGGGGGGCTTCGTCTCCGCACCGGTCAGCCTTTCGGCACGCGGTGGCATTGGTTCGTTCACGCCTGCCTCGGTCGATCCAAAGCTTGTTTCCGAACTCACTGCGCAGATTCAGGGGCGGGTGCCCGGTCACGGCCGGTTGTTCCGCTTCACGCCTGCCGGGATGGACAATCGTCCGGATCGCGCCGTAACGGTCGCTGTCCGCGTCGGTGAGCTTGGCGCAGAGAATCTGGTCGTTCGTCCGGTACTCGGCGCGGGCGCAAGCGCACCCGGCGCTGCTCCTGTCCGGATTGCGCCGATGGTCTACAACCTCGGCCTTGCCCGCGGCTATCAGAGTTTTGCTGCAGCACCCGGCGCCTCGCGCGAAAGCGCACGCTTCGAGATCCAGCGTCTTGAGATGCCCGATCTGCGGGCCATTGGCAGCAAGGATAGCTTCACGGGTTCTGCCGGAAGCATGCCTTCGCGGCTTGCTCCGCGCATCGAGCTCGATACGCGTGACCGCGTCGGTCATGCACCGCGTACGTTCGAGGGCCAGAACGATTATCAGGTCGATCTGGGCGGCAGCTATCGGCTGACCCGCAACCTCGATGTGACTGCTGGCGTGCGGTACTCGCCTGAGCGCGACCGTCTCCGCCCGCTGACCGACGGCAAGAAGGACAGCCAGGCGGTCTACGTCGGAACCCAGTTCCGGTTCTAATCAGTCTTTAATTGGAACCGATGCGGTGCAGTCGTATGCCTGCGCCCTAAGCGCTTGTCCGTCAGCAGCCTTGCGATTACGCTTCCTCCCATTGTTTGGAGTGGGAGAAGACGATGACGCGCGTTGCAGTGGTTACCGGGGGTACCCGGGGTATCGGTGAAGCAATTTCCCTCGCACTTCAGGCGCAAGGTCGCACGGTTGTCGCCAATTACGCGGGCAATGAGGAAAAGGCGCGGGCTTTTACGGAAAGGACCGGCATCGCGTCCTATCGCTTTGACGTGGGCGACCATGAAGCGACGCTGGAAATGTGCGCCAAGATTGCCGCCGAGGTCGGTCCGATCGACATCGTCGTCAACAACGCCGGCATCACGCGCGATGGCGTGCTGCACAAGATGAGCTTCGATGACTGGAACGAGGTGATGCGGATCAACCTCGGCGGCTGCTTCAACATGGCCAAGGCGACGTTCCCGGGCATGCGTGAACGTGGTTGGGGCCGTATCGTCAACATCGGCTCGATCAACGGTCAGGCCGGGCAATATGGGCAGGTCAACTATGCCGCCGCCAAGTCCGGCATCCATGGCTTCACCAAGGCGCTGGCGCAGGAAGGTGCCAAGTATGGCGTCACGGTAAACGCCATCGCGCCGGGCTATATCGATACCGACATGGTCGCGGCTGTGCCCGCACCGGTGCTCGAAAAGATCGTCGCCAAGATCCCGGTCGGCCGCCTCGGTCAAGCGGACGAGATTGCACGCGGCGTTGCGTTCCTGACATCCGAGGATGGCGCCTTCGTCACTGGTTCGACGATGAGCATCAACGGCGGCCAGCACATGTATTGATTGATGCCAGCCCCGCGCCACTCGGGGCGGGGCTGCATCGCACCCTCATTCCATGGTGATCGCGGCCAGTTTCCAGCCGCCGTCTTCAGAGGCCATTTGCAGCGTTTCCACGACGTTGACCTGCTTGCTGTAGCGCGCCTTGTACGTGATCACCCAGTAGCCGCTGGGCGGTGCGGCGGTGAAATCGATCGTCACCAGTTCACGCGAGATCGGCTTGCCGAGGCGGTCACGGACAGACTGTGAGGCCTGCGCCCACCAATCGACCGTATTGAGCAGCTGAAACGACTTGTGCGTCGCCTTCCAGCTGCCGGTCCAGTCATCCTTGTCGAGCATGGCAAGAAAACGGCGAGCGGCGTCCGTGGCCGCTGCTTCGCTCGCTGATGTCGGCGTGGCTGCTACAGCGGCACTGGGCGGGGCTGATGCCAGATGGTTACTGCCGAATGATACAGGCACGCCCGAATGGGCAAGCATGGCGAGCAAGGCAAGGCTGATGGTCATGGCAAGTCCTCCGACGATCCACCCTGCGCGGCGCCGCTCGGCTGCGCTTCGGGGCGTCTGCCGGTCGGGGTGCGCCATGACGGACAGCGCGGCATCCCTGATTGGCTTGTCCACCAACAATTCGGGAGTCTGACCCTCGATCTGGTGCAGCAATCGCGCTGCCTCGCGGCTGCTCGATACCGACATCTTGCGGCGGGCATCGCGCAGCCGCTCGTGTATGGTGTGAACGGAAAGGCCAAGGTGGCGGGCGATGGACTTGGCATCATGGCCGCCCAGCAGCAGCCGCAGCGTTTCCTTCTCCTTCTCGGTCAGCGCGTCATAGCCGGTAGTCATCGCTGGGGTGTACGGAGGCAGGCACTTGCGGGCCACCCCCAATAATTCGTATCGCCTCAGCATGGCTGCGCCCTATCATCCCCCGATCAAGCGATCGGTCGAGATCGCCGGGCACAAGACGTCGATCAGCCTCGAGCCGCTGTTCTGGGATTTGCTGCGTGATGCGGCGGTCGAAGAGGGTGTGCCGATCAACGCCATCGTCGCGCGGATCGATGCAGAGCGGATCGCGGCAGAGGTCGCGCCCGGGCTGGCCGGCGCAGTGCGGCTGTGGCTCGCTGCCCGGCTCGCCGCAGCAGGCGGGCAGACTGGCGCAGCCTGACCCGCTCACTATCCTCGTTCACCGTGCATTCTGACAGAGTCTGTCGCATGGTGTAGGTCACATTCTTTTCAGGAGTACCATAGATGCGCCGTAGCTTCCTTGCCGCCGCCATGCTGGCCACACTCGCTACGACCACAATCGCCGAAACGGCCGATGCGCGCCGTCACTCCTCCACCCGCACCTACCGCAACTGCAGGCATTCCAGCGGCACCGCAGGTCTGATCGCGGGCGGCGCAGGCGGCGCGCTGGTGGGCAAGGCAGTACTGGGCGGTCCTGTCGGCATCGTGGCCGGTGCCGTTGGCGGCGCTTTCGCGGGCCGCGCGATCGACCGTACGCTCACCGCAAAGAAGCGTTGCCGCTGAGGCGGTTTTCGCGCGCGTCAGCCCAAGGGGGCTAACGACAGGGCAAGGCCGGTGGCGGCACAAACCGCCATCGTCATCGCAATTCCGCGCTTGAACCCGAACAGTAGCAGCGCTGCCAGAGCCGCGATCAGCGCAGCTCGCCAATCGAGGCTGCCAGGATCGGGCATTCCAGCCTCGGAGACGCGGCGAAACAGCACGTGTAGCGCGAACCACAGTGCGAGGTTGGCGATCACGCCGACCACCGCTGCGGTGATGGCCGCGAGCGCACCCTGCAGTCGCTCGGCGCGCTCCAGACGTTCCATCCACGGCGCGCAGGCGAAGATCCACAGGAAGCACGGGGCAAATGTCACCCATGTGGTGAGGCCGGCTCCGAGGAGGCCTGCCGTTAGCGGCGAGAGGCTGCCCGGATGGCGCCACGCGGCGATGAAGCCGACAAACTGGGTGACCATGATCAGCGGGCCCGGCGTCGTCTCTGCAAGGCCGAGGCCATCCGCCATCTCGCCGGGTGAAAGCCAGCCGAACCCGCTCACCGCAGCCTGCGCCATATAGGCAAGCACGGCATAAGCCCCGCCGAAAGTCACCACCGCCAACCGCGAAAAGAACAGGCCAATCTGCCACAGTACGTGCTGCGGGCCGAGCAGGAGGAAAACTGCGGCGAGCGGCAGTGCCCATATCATCAACCACACGGCGACAGTTCGCACCGTCATTCCGAACAACTGGCTCGGCGGCGCGAGGGGGGCGCCGGTTGCGACAGCATGATGCTTGCCCAGCCATTCCGGCGCCAACTGTGCTGCGGCTGCGCCGATCAGGCCGGCGCACAGGATGACCAGCGGGAACGGCGTGTGCAGCAAGGTGAGGGAAAGTGCAGCCACGACCGCCAGCACCAGTTTGAACTGCGTGCCCAGCGCTCGCTTGCCGACCCGCAGGAGTGCTTGCAGTACGACCGCCAGGACAGCGGCCTTGATCCCCAGAAACAGCGCGGCAAACCAGCTGAGCCCCGCCGCTGCAACATAGAGCAGCGACAGTGCCAGCATGATCGCCGCCCCGGGCAGCACGAACAGCAGCCCTGCAATCAGCCCGCCCCGTGACCCATGCAGGCGCCAGCCGATCCATGTCGCCAATTGCTGGGCTTCCGGGCCGGGCAAGAGATGGCAGAGATTAAGTGCGCGGAGGAACGCGCCTTGATCAACCCACGCGCGCTCATCGACAAGTTCGCGCTGCATCAGCGCGATTTGCCCTGCCGGGCCGCCAAAGCTGAGACAGCCGATCCGCGCGAACACCCGGGTCAACTCGGCCAGCGTCGGCCCCCGGAAGCCCGCTTCCTGCATCAGTCGCCGCCGACGCGCTCCACATCCGCGCCGATCAGCGCGAACTTCTCCTCGAGCCGCTCGTAGCCGCGATCGAGGTGATAGAGGCGGTGGACCTGCGATTCGCCCTCTGCAGCAAGCCCGGCGATCACCAGGCTCATCGAGGCGCGCAGATCAGTCGCCATCACTTCGGCGCCGTGGAGCTTGCTGACACCGTGAACGATGGCAGTGCGGCCCTTGGTCTCGATATGCGCGCCCATGCGGTTAAGCTCGGGCACGTGCATGTAGCGGTTTTCGAAGATCGTTTCGGTCAGCACGCTCGAGCCATTGGCGAGGCAGAGCATTGCCATGAGCTGCGCCTGCATATCGGTGGCAAGGCCGGGGTAAGGGGCGGTGGACAGCGTCACGGGGCGCAGCTGGCCGTCGCTGGCAATGCGTAGGCCGCCGCGAACCTGTTCGACCAGCACGTTCGCATCCCGCAGGGCCTGGATCGTCGCAGCCATGTCTTCCGCGCGTGCGCCGGCGAGAATGATGTCACCACCGGTGATCGCGGCAGCGCAGGCATAGCTGCCAGCTTCGATGCGGTCCGGCATGACCATATAGGTCGCGCCGTGGAGCCGATTGACGCCGTGGATCGTCAGGTCGGATGTGCCGATACCCTCGATCTGTGCGCCCATCGCGACAAGCAGGTTGCACAAGTCGACGATCTCGGGCTCGCGCGCCGCGTTGTGCAGCGTGCTGGTGCCGCGCGCGAGGACGGCGGCCATCAGCGCGTTCTCGGTCGCGCCGACCGAGACGATCGGGAAGCTGTAGTCACCGCCCGGCAGCCCGCCATCGGGGGCAATCGCGCGAACATAGCCCGCCGCGAGTTCGATCTGCGCGCCGAAGGCTTCGAGCGCCTTGAGGTGCAGGTCGATCGGGCGGTTGCCGATCGCGCAGCCGCCCGGAAGCGAGACCGTGGCTTCGCCCGCGCGTGCCAGCAACGGTCCGAGCACGAGGATCGAGGCGCGCATCTTGCGGACGAGGTCATATGGCGCGACCGTCGAGGTCAGCCGTGTGGCCTGCAGCGTCATCACGCGGCCGAAGTCTTCGGGGCGGGCGCCAGCGATCGATGTCGAAACGCCGAACTGGTTGAGCAGGTGCTGGAACCCGTCGATATCGGCAAGGCGCGGCAGATTGCGCAGGGTCACCGGCTCTTCAGTGAGGAGCGCGCAAGGCAGCAGTGTCAGGGCAGCATTCTTTGCGCCAGAGACTGGAACGGTGCCCGAAAGGCGATTGCCGCCGCGAATGATGATCTTGTCCATCGCGGTCGTTTAGCCTGTTTGCCAATTGGCGCAACAGGATCGAAATGGTGGCAATCTATGCGCGCGTTATGTCATATCCGCATCGGACCTGAAATCCGATGCGCTTTAAGGGGATCACACAAGCCATGACCACCAGCACCGCCTCCCAATCAGTTCGCAAACCTGTTCGCAAGGCGGTGTTCCCGGTGGCGGGTATGGGGACGCGGTTTCTTCCAGCGACCAAGGCGATCCCCAAGGAAATGCTGCCCATCATCGATCGGCCGCTAATCCAGTATGCGGTCGACGAAGCGCGCGAGGCGGGGATCGAGCAGCTGATTTTCGTGACCGGGCGCGGCAAGACCGCGATTGTCGAGCACTTCGATACTGCCTTCGAGCTCGAGCGGACGATGGGAGATCGCGCCAAGGATCTCTCGATTCTCGATGCCACCCGCATTCTGCCGGGTAATCTGGTGACCGTGCGCCAGCAGGTGCCGATGGGGCTTGGTCACGCTATCTGGTGCGCGCGGGCAATCGTGGGGGATGAGCCCTTTGCGATCTTCCTCCCCGACGAACTGATGATCGGCAAGCCGGGCTGCATGAAGGAAATGGTCGAGGCCTACAACGAAGTCGGCGGCAACCTCATCAGCGTGCTCGAAGTGCCGGAGGAAGAAGTTTCCAGCTACGGCGTGATCGCGCCCGGCGCGCGCATCTCGGACAAGCTCACAGAAGTGACCGGGCTGGTCGAGAAGCCCAAGCGCGAGGAAGCGCCCTCCAACCTCATCATCTCCGGCCGCTATATCCTGCAGCCTGAAGTGATGCGTACCCTCGAGGGCCAGGAGAAGGGCGCAGGCGGGGAAATTCAGCTGACCGATGCGATGTCCCGCATGATCGGCAGCCAGCCGTTCCATGCCGTGACCTTCACCGGGCGGCGATTCGACTGCGGCAGCAAGGCCGGTTTCGTCGAGGCGACGCTCTCGCTCGCACTCGAAAGGCCGGATATGGCGGACGACGTCCGCGCGATCATGAAGCGCTTGCTGGCGGAGTAATACCCGAGGCTCAGGCCGCCTTCCACCGCAGTGGAAGGCGCTTGAGCCCGCCGACGAACGTGGACTTGGCGCGCGCGGGTTCGCCCGCCAGTTCCACGCTGTCCAGCCGGTCGAGCAGCACTTCGAACAGGATGCGCATCTCCAGCCGCGCCAGATGGAGACCAAGGCATTGGTGCGCGCCAGCACCGAAGGCGAGGTGGCGATTGCCCTCGCGCGCAGCGTCAAAGCGGCGCGGATCGGGGAACTGCGAAGGATCGTGGTTCGCCGCCACATAGTTGAGCATCAGCCAATCGTCCTTGGCGATCTTCTGCCCGCCAAGCTCGGTGTCGGCCGAGGCCGTGCGCATGAAGTGCTGCACCGGCGTGGTCCAGCGGATCGCCTCTTCGACAATGCCAGCGAGCAGGCTGCGATCAGCCTTGACGCGGGCGAACTGCTCCGGATCGCGGGCGAGGGCCAGCATTGCACCTGCGGTCGAGGCGCTGGTCGTGTCATGCCCGGCGCTGGCGGTGATGATATAGTACCCGGCGGTGACCACATCATCGAGCGGCTGACCGTCGATCGTGCCGTTGGCGATCACGGTCGCAACGTCGTCGGTCGGGTTCTTGCGGCGTTCGGCAGCGAGCGCGGCGAAGTAGGCCTCGAAGTCCTTGACCGCACCCGCGACGATCTGGGTGATCATCTCGGGCGGAAGATCCTTGATGCCTGACTGGTTGAGTTCCTCGTCCTGTCCACCGAACATCTGCTGGGTCAGCACCAGCATGCGCTGCTCGTCTGCCTCGGGCACGCCGAGAATCTGCATGACCACGTGGAGCGGATAGGGCGAGGAGACGAGCTTGGTGAAATCGCCTTCACCGCCAGCTTCGAGAAGCCGGTCGACCGTCGCTTCGGCAATGGTTCGCACGCGCTGTTCGATCGTGCGCAGGTTCTTGGGCATGAACCAGTCCTGCGTCAGCCGGCGCAGCTTCGGGTGCAGCGGCGCATCAAGCTGCACCAGCGACTGCACGAGGTGCGGGCTGCCGCCGGTGATCGCGCGGGCCAGCGCGTCGGTGCTGCGCAGCGTGAAGATTGCGCCCTTCGGGTGGTTGAGGAAGGTGGTGTTGTCCTTGCTCGCGGCCATTACCTCGTCAAATCCGCTGACCAGCCAGAACGGCTCATGCAGATCGGCGGACGACACTACGCGGGCCACCTGAAGGCCCTCCTCGCGCAGGGTGTCAAACTGGTCGAGCAGCGGATCCCACGCAGCATAGGCGGCGGGATCGATCACGGCGCGGCCGATCTCCTCGGGAACGATGCGGTCGGCGGTAGTGGCCATGGGTAGCGTCCTTGAATGAGGGGATCAGGCGGCTGCTGCGGCAGCGGCCTTGTACTCGTCACGCAGCAGGCGCTTGAACAGCTTGCCGGTGGGCTCACGCGGCAGATCGGCGCGGAAGTCGATCTGGCGGGGGAGTTTCACGCGGCTGAGCTGGGGGGCGAGCCACGCTGTCAGTTCGTCGGCAAGCGCGGGTCCGGCTTCCTCGAAGTCGTGAGGTTGCACAACGGCAACCACGCGCTCACCCATGTCCGGATCGGGGGCGCCGATCACGGCGACATCAGCCACCTTGGGATGGGTAATCAGGAGGTTCTCGATTTCCTGCGGGTAGATGTTCACACCGCCCGAAATGATCATGAAGCTCTTGCGGTCGGTGAGGAACAGGTAGCCGTCCTCGTCCTCCCAGCCCACATCACCGAGGCTGGTCCAGCCGTGCTTGTTGGTGGCATCGCGCGTCTTGTCGGGGTCGTTGTGGTAGGCGAACGGATTGCCACCCTCGAAGAACACCTGGCCCTCGGTGCCGCGGGGTACTTCATCGCCGCTCTCGTCGCAGATGCGGATCGTGCCGAGCAGTGCGCGACCGACCGAGCCGGGGCGCTGCAGCCATTCGGGGCTTGAGATGAAGGTGAAGCCGTTGCCTTCGGTGCCGGCGTAGTACTCGTTGAGCACCGGACCCCACCATTCGATCATCGCCTGCTTGACCGGCACGGGGCACGGCGCGGCAGCATGGATCGCGCCGCGCAGCGAGGAGAGATCGTAACGCGTGCGGACTTCCTCGGGCAGCTTGAGCATACGGACGAAATGCGTCGGCACCCACTGGCTATCAGTCACCTTGTAGCGTTCGATGGCCTCGAGCGCCTTTTCGGCGTCGAACTTCTCCATGCAGACAACGGTGCCGCCGAAGCGGTGCACCGTCATCGACCAGCGCAGCGGTGCAGCGTGATAGAGCGGTGCGGGCGAGAGGTAGACCGCATCCGGACGGATGCCGAAGGGGCCGCCCGCCAGCATGATAAGCGAATTGGCCCCGCCGATTGCCGGGTCTTCCGGTAGCGGCACGCGCACGCCCTTGGGCTTGCCCGTGGTGCCGGAGGAATAAAGCATGTCGCAGCCCGCGCGCTCGTCGGCGATGGGCTCGATCGGCATGGCCGCGAGCGCGGCGGCGAGATCGTGGTCTCCGGTGCCGCCAAGGCGCAGTTGCGGCACTTCGGGCGCGGCTTCGGCGACAGCGTCAAGCAGCGGCGTCAGTGTACCGCTGCCGACCAGCAGCTTGGCGCCGCTGTCTCGCGCGATGTAGGCTACTTCCGGCGGGGCAAGGCGCGAGGAAATTGCCACGTAGACGATCCCGGCACGCTGCGCGCCCCAGCACAGCGAGAAGAAGAAGGGATGGTTTTCGAAGCAGAGCGCGATGGTGTCACCAATCCCGATCCCGCGCGAGCGAAGAAGCTGCGCGAAGCGGTTGCTCTGCGCTTCGAGCTCCCCGTAGGTCACGACCTCTCCGCTGCCGGACATGATCACGGCGGGCTTTTCAGGGTTGGTCTTCGCGTGGATACTCGGGTGGTAGTGCATGCGCATCCTCTCAGGATCGGCGGCCCTGTCAGACCGTCTTTCGCGAGAGTTTAACCGCACGATTAAAGCGCGCAACGGGATTCGTCAGTTCGAACCGATTCTGGCGAAATTCCCGCGCTCAAAAAGAAGAAGGCGGCGTTTCCGCCGCCTTCATCCCATCCTCTCCAAGATGACTTTGTCTCGCGGCTATCAGCGCGACAGCGCAGCCGGTACGTCGCTCTGTGCCAGAACCGTGTCGGTCGACACGCCGGGGGCGACGGTCTGCATGTAGGGAAGCGGGTTCACGGCCTCACCGCCGATGCGAACTTCGTAGTGCAGGTGCGAACCGGTCGAGCGGCCGGTCGAGCCGACGTAGCCGATCACATCACCCTTGCGAACGCGCTGGCCTTCGGCGACCGCGATGCGCGACATGTGGCCGTAACGGGTCTCCATGCCGCCGCCGTGCTCCAGCTCGACGAACAGGCCGTAGCCACCGAACCAATCGGCCTTGCCGACGACGCCATCAGCCGAAGCATGGATGGGGGTGCCGGTGGTGGCAGGAAGATCAATGCCCTTGTGAGCGCGCATGCCGCCAAGAACGGGGTGAACGCGCATGCCAAAACCGCTGCTCATGGCGCGGTTCGAGGAGACGGGAACCAGCGAGGGGATCGAAACGCCGCCGTTGCGCGCGGCCGGTGCCGAGGCAGAGCCGATCGACGAACCGCTCTCAAGCGCCTTCCAGCTGGCAAACAGCTTGTGGAATTCATCATCGGCGGGGGTGGCAGTGGTGCCGTTGCGAGCAGCTTCAGCAGCGCGGAGCGGGGCCGCAATGTCAGCGGAAGCGGCGCTGTTGGCCATGGCAGGAGCCGAAAAGAAACAGGCGGCAGCGCTGATCGAGCCTAGAACCAGTTTCCAAATCTTGTTGTTAACCATTACGACCCGCTAACCCTTAATCGCTTCGACCCTGCAGCATCGCGTGCGCTGCTGAAATCGAAATCGACCCACCTGGAGCTTCCCAACGGCCCGCCGGATCATTCCGGTCTGCCTGAAAAGTTCCCTGAGACTGTGCGGAAACCCCTCCCGCTGCCTCGTTGGCAACCGGTTAGGGGCAAGTGTCTTAATCAGACAACCCCTGTCATCAATTCGTACGACAAACCGGCAGCACGACGCGCTGAGTCGTTGAACGGTGGCTTAACAGCCCCGCGGAAATGCCGTGCGACAAGGGTTTTCCAGAGCACGGGCGGCGATTCACCCCGCTCATCGCACAGTTTCAGGAAGTGCGTTGTGCCGTAGCGCACATGGCGAATTTCATCGCTGAGGATCCGTTCAAGGATGCGGGCCGACCTGAGATCGCCGGCAGCGGTGAAGCGTTCGATGGTGACTGGTGTTACATCCAGACCGCGCGCCTCGAGCACCATGGGCACGACGGCGAGGCGGGCAGCCGCATCATGTGCAGTCTCGCGCGCCGCGTCCCACAGCCCGTCGTGCGCCGGCAAGGCGCCATAGTCCGAGCCGAGCGTGCGCAACCGGCGGGCGAGCAACGAAAAATGCATCGCCTCGTCCGCTGCTACATCAAGCCAATCGGTAACGAACTCGGGTCCACGCTGTTCACCAAACCGCCCTGCTGCATCGAGCGCGAGATCGATCGCGACGAACTCGATGTGCGCCAGGGCATGGAGCAGCGCCAGCCGGCCGCGCTCCGATCCGCCGCGCCCGCGCTTGGGCATGGCGTTCGGCGGCAGAAGTTCGGGCCGCGCCGGGCGTGCAGGTTCGTCCGGCATCGCCTGGTCGAACACGAAGGCGAGGCGGCCTGCAGCCCAATCACGCCGGACGGCCCGGGTCGCCATGGCCTTGGCCGCAGGCTCCGCGGTGAGCATCGCTCCCCGGATCGCTGCGGCAACGTTGGTGCTGGTCATCTGCGGATCAGAGCGCCTTGGCAGCGGCGAGCACTTCTTCGGCGTGGCCCTTGACCTTCACCTTGGACCAGACCTGCGCGATCTTGCCGTCCGCGCCGACGAGGTAGGTCGTGCGCTCCATGCCCATGTAGGTGCGGCCATACATCGACTTTTCGGTCCAGATGCCGAGCGCGTCAGATAGCCCGCCTTCTTCGGCATCGGTCGCGAGCGGGGCGGCGAGGCCGTGCTTCTCGATGAACTTGAGGTGCTTCTTGGGCGGGTCCTTGCTCACGCCGAGCAGCGCGGTACCTGCTGCTTCGAACTCTGCCGCCATCGCCGAAAAGTCCTTGTTCTCGGTCGTGCAGCCGGGCGTGTCATCCTTGGGATAGAAGAACAGCACCAGCTTGCGGCCGAGAAAGTCGGACGGCCTCACCGTGCCGCCCTCGGGCGTGGTCATGGCAACATCAGGCAGCGCGCTGCCCGCGCCGATGGTCTCGCTCATTCACAGATCTCCAGTTCTTCGCCAAATACGGTGTGCCAACAGGCCGCGATCTCGCGGCGGGCTGTCAGCACGGAAGTGAGCAGCCCCGACCAATCGGCGAGACCGCACGCACGCGCAACGATAGCGCGGCTGGCTTCGGGCGGATAGCGTCCGTCAGGGGCAACGAGGCGCACCACAATCAGCAGCCGCGCGAGCAGATCGTGCGCTGAGCGCAGCGTATCGCAGAGCAAGCCGTCGCCGATCAGGGCGTCCACCGCGCGCCCGAGATCGGGATCGAGCGCGGTACGTTCGCGCAGTTGCAGATAGTGGACGAGGAACTCCAGATCGACGAGCCCGCCGCGTGCCAGCTTCACGTCGAGCGGGCCGGCTGGCGGTTTGTGCAGCGCCATCTCGGCGCGCATCTCGAGGACATCGGTGCGCAGCTTTTCGGGATTGCGCGAGCGGTGCAAAACGGTGTCAATGATGCCGGAAAGTGCGGCGCAGTCTTCCGGCGTGCCGAACAGCGGCCGCGCCCGGCACAAGGCCATGTGCTCCCAGGTCCAGGCGTCCTCTTGTTGATAGCGCGCGAAGCTGTCGAGGCTCACCGCGATGGGGCCCTGCGTGCCGCTAGGGCGCAAGCGCACGTCGACTTCGTAAAGCGCACCCGCAGCGGTTGGCGCGGAGAGTGCGGCGATCACGCGCTGGGCGAGGCGGTTGTAATAGAGCGTGCTGCCAAGCGGGCGGGTGCCGTCTGATTCTCCGGTGTGATCGCCGCTGAACAGGAACACGATGTCGAGGTCCGAGGCATGTGTCAGCGCAGCGCCGCCTAGCCGGCCAAGCCCGAGGATGACGAGCTCGCTTTGGGCAATCCTGCCATGGGCGCGGGCGAACTCCCCCTTCGCCGCTTCCGCCAGAACGAGGATCGCAGCCTCTGCAATGCGTGAGAGTGCGGCGGCCACATCAAGCGGATCGCGCCAAGCCTCGCCCAGCTGGCTCTCGATCAGCTGGACACCGAGAGCAAAGCGCCACTCACCCACCTTGCGGCGCACTGCATCGAGCAGGCACTGGTAGTCGTCACCGGCCTCGCAGCGGCGGAATTCTGCGGCGAGGCTTGCGACGCTGCCGGGGAGGTCGAAGGCGCTCCGGTCGATCAGGGTGTCGAGCAGGTCCGAACGGCGGGCCAGTTCATCCGCCAGCGTGGGGGCATGGGCGAGCACGCGCATGACCACGCCGAGCAGGGCGGGGCGCGCCTCGAGCAACTGGAAGATGTTGATTGCGCTGGGCAGCCCGGCGAGCAGGCCTTCCCATCTGAGGAGAGCCCGCTCCGGGTCTGGCGCTGCGGCGAGTGCACCGAGCAATGTTTCGCGCAGGCGGGCAAAGGCTGCGCGGGCTTCGGCGCTGCGCAGCGCGCGGTACTGGCCGTTCTCCCAGCTTTCGATGCGTGTCGCGAGCCCGGCTGGATCGGCAAAGCCGAGCGCCTTCAGTTCCTGCTCCAATGGGCGCGCGGTCACGGGCACCGCGCCGGTCGGTGCATAAGTTGCGATCAGATTGTCGAAGCGACTGCCCACCGTCTCCGAAATCTGCGCGAGTTCCTCCACCAGAGCGGTGCCGGAAGGCATGCCGTCGAGCCTTGCGACCGCTTCAAGCTGGGCAGAATCGGTCGGCAGGCTGTGGGTCTGCTGGTCCGCGATCATCTGGAGGCGGTGCTCGAGCGTGCGCAGCCTGTCGTAACTGTCACCAAGCACCGCGGCATCTTCAGCGGCGACGATCCCGGCCTCGGCCAGCGCATCGAGCGCAGCGCGCGTGCCGCGCAGACGCAGCGCGGGATTGCGGCCGCCGTGGATCAACTGGTGAGTCTGGGCGAAGAACTCGACCTCGCGAATACCACCTCGGCCGCGCTTGAGATCGTAGCCGGGCCCAACCGCTTGTCCGCCAGCATAATGGTCGCGGATGCGTGTCGTCAGCCGGCCGATCTCGGCAATCGCGCCGAAATCGAGACTGCGGCGCCACACGAAGGGGCGGATGGCATCGAGGAAGGCCTGACCGGCCGCGATATCGCCCGATGCAGGGCGAGCGCGGATGAAGGCTGCGCGTTCCCACGCCAGCGCGCTCGATTCGTAATGTGTGATCGCCGCGATGAAGGGCAGGGCGAGTGGCGTGACTTCGGCGGCCGGACGCAGACGCAGATCGACGCGGAAGACGTAGCCGTCGCCGGTGACCGCGCCGAGCAATTCGACGACGGTGCGAGCGATGCGCTGCGCGGCTTCGGCGGGATCATCGCGCTCGCGGCGGGGAAGCAGATCGGGATCGTAGAGCAGGATCGGGTCGATATCGGACGAGTAGTTGAGCTCGCCCGCGCCGTGTTTGCCCAGCGCGATGGCCGAGAAACCCTGTGGCTCGGCATCGGGCATACGGCGGCGCATGGCTGCCATGATGGCGGCATCGAGCGCGTAGTCGGCGAAAGTGGAGAGTTCGCCCATGACCCGGGCAAGCGGGAGCGCGCCGGCGAGATCTCCGATGGCAAGGGCAACCGCCAAGGCAAGTCGCCGGCGGCGCAGGGCCACGCCCGTGTCCGTTTCGTCCGCACCGGCCTGATGCGCATCGGCCAGAGCGTCTTCGATCCGTCCCTCGCTGAGCACGGCTTCGAGATCAGGCAGCCGGTCGAGCCCTCTGGCGAGAAAGGGCGCTTCGGCGCGGGCGCGGTGGAGGGCGTGTGCCCAGTCCGAGGTCTGGCTCATGCCGGTCATGGTGCTGCGATGCCCGGTTGGCGCCAAGCGATCAAGCACGCGTGTGCGGCTTGCATGGAGGCTGGGGCTCTGCCACCTGTGCGCGCCATGCCGGATGCGGCAAGCAGATTGGAATGAGGAAACGAGGATGAAGTTCGGCAAATCGTTTGGCCGCAAGGCCTTGGTCCTGCTGTGCGGCGCTGCCGTGGTGATGCCGCTGGCCACCAGCCATGCCGCGACGACTGTCCCCCCGGTCGACGAAGCGTTGCTGCGCGAGACGATCCGCACGCTCTCGTCGGACGAGTTCGAGGGGCGCGGGCCTGGTACAGCTGCGGAGCCGAAAACGCTTGATGCGATCGTCGCGCGGTTCAAGGCGGCGGGGCTTCAGCCCGGCAACAAGGGCCAATGGCTGCAGGATGTGCCGACGGCCACGATCACGGCGACCAACAAGAGCCCGCTGACCATCACCGGCGGCGCGCAGACGCTTACGTTCAAGCCGTCAAGCGATTTCGTCGCCGGCAGCTATCGCATTACCCCGCACACCGAGGTGAAGGACAGCGAACTGGTCTTTGTCGGCTATGGCATCAATGCGCCTGAGCTGGGCTGGAACGATTATGCCGGGATCGACATGCACGGGAAGACCGCCGTCATCCTCGTCAACGATCCGGACTATGCGATGGAAGGCGAAAGCGGCCCCTTCCGCGGCCGCCGCATGACCTACTACGGGCGCTGGACCTACAAGTTCGAGGAAGCCGCGCGGCAGGGCGCTACCGGTGCGCTGATCATCCACGACACTTTCCCGGCAGCCTATGGCTGGCAGGTCGTCGAATCGAGCTGGTCGGGCGCGCAGCATTTCGTGCAGACCGCCAATGACGGTGCGGACCAGACTGTGGCCAATGGCTGGATCCAGAAGCCGGTCGCGGAAGCGATCCTCAAGGCGGCGGGCAAGGATCTTGCCGCGCTGACTGCTGCCGCGCAGCAGAAGGGTTTCAAGCCGGTGTCGCTGGGCCTCAAGGCCAATCTCTCGTTCGACAGCACGATCGAAAAGGCTAACTCGCACAACGTGATCGGCGTTCTCCCCGGCAAGACGCGTCCCGGCGAATATGTGCTCTACAGCGCGCACTGGGATCACCTTGGCCGCTGCAAGCCCGACGCGACTGGCGACGACATCTGCAACGGCGCGGTAGACAACGCGACCGGCGTTGCTGCGCTGGCTGCGCTCGCCAAGATGAACGCCGCAGCTGGCCGCACGGCACGCAGCCAGGTGTTCCTTGCCGTCACGCTTGAGGAATCCGGCCTGCTCGGCTCGGAATACTACGCGCAGAACCCGGTGTTCCCGCTCGCCAAGACCGTGGGCGGGGTCAACATGGACGCGCTGGCCGTGGGCGGCCCGGCCAAGGACATTACTGTCACCGGCGGCGACAAGTCGGAACTGACGGCGATCCTGCGCAAGGTGGAAGGCGAAATGGGCCTCAGCGAATCGCCCGAGGAGCACCCCGAGCGCGGCCATTACTACCGTTCGGATCACTTCAGCCTCGCCAAGCGCGGCGTGCCGATGTTCGATGTCGGGCGCGGCACCGATCTTGTGAACGGCGGCAAGGCGGCTGGGCAGGCTGCTTCGGATGACTACACCAACGTGCGCTACCACCAGCCGAGCGACCAGTATCAGGAAAGCTGGGACATTTCCGGCATGGTGCAGGATGTGAAGCTGTTCTACCGGCTCGGCCGCGAGCTGGCCAAAAGCACCGTGTGGCCGAACTGGCATCCGAACGACGAGTTCCGCGCGATCCGCGACAAGAGCCTCGCTGCAGCAAAGGGCAAGTGACTCCATGACCGACACCGCGCTGCGGATGCCTCCCGAATGGCATCCGCAGGATTGGCTCTGGATCGGCTTTCCGCATCTGGCGGAGGAATGGTCCGGCGTAATCGACGCCGCGCAAGTGCAGATCGCAGCGTTTGCCAGCGCTGTTGCCGATAGCGGGCAGGAAGTCCGCCTCATCGTGCGCGATGCAGCGAACGAAGCACGCGCGCGCAGTCTCGTTTCGTCGGCGGTGACGCTGGAGCAGCGAGTCTACGGCGACGTCTGGTTGCGCGATACCGGGCCGTTGGTGGTGTGCGGCGCTGACGAACGACGCGCGCGGCTGTTCGGCTTCAATGGTTGGGGCGGCAAGTATCTGATGCCGGGCGACGAGGCGAT
The DNA here is from genome assembly GCF_007991615.1 of Novosphingobium sediminis. Lineage (GTDB taxonomy): Bacteria > Pseudomonadota > Alphaproteobacteria > Sphingomonadales > Sphingomonadaceae > Novosphingobium > Novosphingobium sediminis. The sequence continues at coordinate 82,431 of NZ_BJYR01000010.1, forward strand.
CGGCGCGGATCTGGCCGCGAGTGCCGGCCTCGCCGCCGACCGCTGCGACTGGATTCTGGAAGGCGGCGCGCTCGATGGCGACGGCACAGGGCTTGTGGCGACGACCGAACAGTGCCTGCGTAATCCGAATCGTAATCCAGCGCTGTCTCCGGTCGATCTCGAAGCGCGGCTGGCGCGCGATCTTGGCTACGACCGCGTGCTGTGGCTCGGTGACGGCCTCATCAACGACCATACGGACGGACACGTGGACAATCTTGCACGGTTCGTGGCGCCCAACCGGCTGGCCTTGCCGCGTGCGACCGGGCCGGGCGATCCCAATGCCGCGATCTATGCGGATGCAGCGGCGCGGGCGCGCGATTTCGGGGTGGAGGTCGTCGAAGTTCCCTCGCCGGGGCTGGTCGAATGGGGCGGGATGATCCAGCCGGCGAGCTACATGAACTTCGTGATCGCCAACAATGTGGTGATCGTCCCGGTTTTCGGGACGCAGCATGACGACGACGGCGTCGCCGCGATTGCGGAGCTGTTCCCTGACCGCGCGGTGATCGGCCTTTTGGCGGACGCTGTGCTTGCGGGCGGCGGCGGATTCCACTGCTCCAGCCAGCAGATGCCTTCGCTCTGATTATGCGCCCCTTAACCCGGCGGTGTTAGGGGGCAGAGCATGACACAGACGATTCTCGTGGTCTTCGGCACGCGGCCGGAAGCGATCAAGATGTTCCCGGTGGTGCACGCGCTCGCCGCCGATCCGCGCTTTCGGGTGGTGACCTGCGTTTCGGCGCAGCATCGGGGCATGCTCGATCAGGTGCTAACGATTGCCGGCATTGTCCCTAACCACGATCTCGACCTGATGAAGCCCGACCAGACGCTCGACGGGCTGACCGCCGCGCTTCTGACCGGTCTTGGCGGCGTGATGGATGCTGAAAAGCCGGACTGGGTGGTTGTGCAGGGCGATACAGCAACGGCGATGGCGGGGGCGCTGGCAGCGTATTACCGCAAGATCCCGGTTGCCCATGTCGAGGCCGGTCTGCGCAGCCACAATATCTATCACCCCTGGCCGGAAGAGGTGAACCGCAAGATCATCGGGACGATCGCCGCGCTTCATTTCGCGCCGACCGAGACATCGGCGGCAGCTCTGCGCGCCGAAAACGTGAGCGCCGACGCCATTCACGTGACCGGGAACACGGTGATCGACGCGCTGCAGTGGGTCAGCGCGAAGATCGAGGCTGAGCCCGCACTGGCGGAGGGGCTGGCCGATCTTGAGGAGCGGTTCGCGGGCAAGCGGATCATCGGCGTCACCAGCCACCGGCGCGAGAATTTCGGCGGCGGGCTGGAAGCGATTGCCGAGGCAATCCGGCAGATTGCCGAACGCCCGGACGTCGCGCTCATCTTCCCGGTCCACCCCAATCCCAATGTCCGCAAGGTGATGGAAGGCGCGCTCGGCGGACTTGCCAACGTCGCGCTGATCGAACCGCTCGACTATCCGCATTTCGCCCGGCTGCTGAGCCTCGCCGAGATCATGCTGACCGACAGCGGCGGCGTGCAGGAAGAGGCGCCCGCGCTTGGCAAGCCGGTGCTGGTGATGCGTGAGACAACCGAGCGGCCAGAGGGCGTGGAAGCCGGCACGGCGCGGCTCGTGGGCACCGAAACCGCCCGGATAGTTTCCGAAATCTTTACCCTGCTCGACGATAAGGCTGCCTATTCGGCAATGGCGCGCGCGCACAATCCTTTCGGGGACGGGCACGCTGCGCGGCGTATCGTGGAGCTCTTGGGGAATGTCCGCTAAAATCGGCAACGGTGATGTGAAGCCGCAGGTCTGCGTTGTTGGCCTGGGCTATATCGGACTTCCCACTGCCGCGATCATCGCCCGTTCCGGCAGCCCGGTGCTGGGTCTCGACGTGACGCAGAGCGTGGTCGACACGATCAACCGCGGTGAAATCCATATCGAGGAAGTCGATCTCGACGGCCTCGTGCAGGGTGTCGTCCAGCGCGGCCTGCTGCGCGCCTCGACGCAGATCGAACCTGCCGACGTCTTCGTGATCGCGGTGCCGACGCCGTTCGCCAAGGATGGTCACCACACGCCGGACGTGTCCTACGTGCAGGCAGCCGCCAGCGAAGTGGCGGGCGTGCTGAAGGCGGGCGACGTGGTAATTCTCGAATCGACCAGCCCTGTCGGCACGACCGAGATGATGCGCGATCTGATGGCTGGGCTGCGGCCCGACCTGAAGTTCCCTGGCCTCACCCGCGAGACGCCGGACGTCTCGATTGCCTATTGCCCCGAGCGCGTGCTGCCGGGCCGCATTCTCGAAGAACTCACCAACAACGATCGCTCGATCGGCGGCATCACTCCGCGCTGCGCGCGCAAGGCGCTGGCGTTCTACAAGCGCTTCGTCCGCGGGACTTGCGTCACCACCGATGCGCGCTCTGCGGAAATGACCAAGCTGGTCGAAAACGCCTACCGCGACGTGAACATCGCGTTCGCCAACGAGCTTTCGATCGTGGCGGACCGCATGGGCCTCGACGTGTGGGAGGTGATCCGGCTGGCCAACCGCCACCCGCGCGTGAACATCCTGCAGCCGGGCCCGGGCGTCGGCGGGCACTGCATCGCCGTCGATCCCTGGTTCATCGTGGCGAGCGCGCCTGAACATACGCCGCTGATCCGCGCCGCGCGGGGCGTGAACGATCAGAAGATGCATCATGTCATCGAGCGCGTCACGCAGCTGATCGACGCGCATCCCGAGGCACGAATTGCCTGCCTCGGCCTCGCCTTCAAGGCCAACATCGACGACTTCCGCGAAAGCCCGGCGCGCTTCGTTGCAGCGCGCATCGCCCGCAAGTATGCGGGCCGCGTCAACATCGTGGAGCCTTACGCGCAAGCTTTGCCGGTGGAGTTCACCGATACCGGCGCGAGCCTGATCGATCTCGACGATGCGCTGGAGACTTGCGACCTGCTGGTCGTGCTGGTCGACCACGACGTGTTCAAGGTCGTGCCGCTCGCCGAACGCAGCGGCAAGGTGGTCTACGACACGCGCGGGATCTGGCCCGATCAGCCGGACGCCGACACGGTCGGCACCGCCCTGCGCCTCGCGAGTTGAACCAATGCGGGCGAGCCTGCCCGTGGCCGGAAGGATCGCCATGAGATTGCCGTTGGGGCTGGCAGCCGGACTGGCGGTTCTCGGCACGATCGGTTGCAGCGGGCTCGGCAGCGAATCAAGCGCCCAGACCGCGCCGCACGGAGCGGCGGCGCCGCCGCTTCAGCCCGTGGTGCCGGAAGACCTGCCCGCCCCGCATACGCCGGCCGAATATGCCGCGCATGATGCGAGTTACCCTTTTTACATGCCGATGCGCGGGCTGCGCCGGCCAGCCAATCGCTTCTTCGTAAAGTGCGACGCATCGCAGTCGGCCGGTCGTGAGGTATATCAGGGCAACGACGTCGCCTCGCTCTATGGGCGGGCGGAGGGCGGCCTCGAATTCGTCTACGAAGCTCGCGACCGCGCTGGTCGCCCCTGCGTTTATCCGTTCGCGCCCAGCTTGCCCGATATCGTCGGCAATCTCGATGGTACGCAGTTTATCTTCCGCTCATCGGCGCCGGGTGAACCGGTGACATTCCGCAGCAGCGACCAGTGGGCCACTTTGCGATTGCGTGCGCTGGATATGGGCCGCGCGCGGATCCACTTCGAAATGCGCGACATCGCGCTCGATTTTCCGGGCGCAATCCAACCCATGGGAGCGCTCCATCTGGAGACCTACGGGGGCGCGCCACCGGGCCTGTTTACTGCGGTGATTCGCCGCTCCCGCCTGTTCGGCGGCAAGAATGCGATCTTCGTGCCGAGCGGGGAAACCATGCTCTACGCCGAGGATAGCGAGATTTCCGGCAATGTCGGCACCAATGCCGATCAGGAGCATTCGACTTATATCAATGGCACATTGGTCTCGCACTTCCGCAATGTGCGCTGGCAGGGGCAGCAGGGCTGGAGCAATGTCGCGAGCGGACATCAGCTGAAGGACAAGGCCTACCTGCGCGTCTACGAAGGCGTGGCGGTCTCCAACGCTCCGGGTCGGGGCTCGCCTTCTGCGATGCCGCTCATCGATGCGACCTCGTTCGGGTTCACCTGGGCAAACAACCTCAGGATCGAGCGCGTGCAGCCGCTACAGGAACCGCGCGATGCGCTCGTCGATCTGCGCAGCGAAATCCTCTACGGCAATCCGCAGCACTACCCGTGGCCGGTGATCGCAACGTCCGACTGGCGGATGCCTCCGGCAGCGCTGGGCGTGCTCGACAAGGTCTACCTTTCGGTCTTCTTCAACACCGAGGTCCGCAGCTTCCGCAACGAACCCTACGTCTTCGCGCTGCGCCCATGGGGGCGCGGCTTTACGCCGGGGACTCCGAATATCGTGGGGGAGGGCATGACCCTGCGCGGCGAGCAGCGCGCCGTTTCACTGGCGTTCGGCACGCGCGGAACGTTCGGCAAGGTCTATTCCGGAGACGGGTGGACCTACGTGAACCCGCGCCTCTCGGATGGTATGCTATGGGTGGCTGACCGCGATGCCTTCATCCGCCATGCGCTGGGGCTCATCGGGCGCTAGATCGCCATTACGCTCCAGCCAGCGCGCGCGAATCGTGTCGCTGCTATCGCGGCTGCCATCGTGGCTCCAGCCGGGTTCGCGGACCAGATAAGCCAGCTTGTAGCGCCAAGGCGCGACCGCAAAGTCCTTCAGCATGCCCTTCCATTCGTGGAACACACTGTGGAGGAGATTGAAGGTGCCGAGTTGGCGGATCACGCCATAGCGCGCGGGCTCCTCGTCCAGTTCGGGCTGGAACGTGCCGAACATCCGGTCCCAGAACATGAACACGCCGGCGTAATTGCGGTCGAGGTAGAGCGGATTGGTCGCATGGTGAACGCGGTGGTGCGACGGCGTGTTGAACACCCATTCGAACCACGCGGGCATGCGGTGCACTGCCTCCGTGTGGATCCAGAACTGACCCACCGTGTTGGCCGCGCCGACCGTCAGCAGCATTTCGGGTGGCACGCCCAGAAACGCAGGCCAGATGCGGAACGCGAACGACAGTGCGATAAAGCCGGTCCAGGTCTGCCGAAGCGCGGTGCTCAGGTTATAGTGCTGGCTGGTGTGGTGGTTGACATGTGCCGCCCAGAACCAGCGCACACGGTGCCCGGTCCGGTGGGCCCAGTAATAGTTGAAATCATCAAGCAGCATCACCGCCACCCACGACCACCATGCAAACGGCACCGTGGCGACGCGGTGTGCATAGAGCCAGCCGGCGCCTGCATAGATCGCGCCCGCGACCAGTGCGCCCGCAATCGTGCTGCCGAGGCCCATCAGCAACGAAGTGAGCATGTCGTGCGCTTCGTAAGCCTGCGGCGCATGGCGGCGCGCCCAGGCGATCTCGACGAGGATCAGCGCGACGAAGGCTGGCACGGCATAGGCGATCACGTCGATCGGATGGGTGATCGGCGTGCTCAGCGTTGCAAGGAGTGCGGCAAGGGTTTCGTTCACGCGCGCGCTCCAAGGCGGCGCAGGCTGGCGGCCCAGACTTGAGCCTTTTCGCCCAGATCGAGCGTGATGCTGCCGAAATGGCGATCGTCGGTCGAAAGCGTGAGGAAGCCGCGATCAAGCCGAACGCCTGCATGCGAGGACAGCACACGCGCCGCGAACCGTGCACCGTGTCGGCGGATCAGAATCACTTCGCCGGCAGCGTTGCGCAGCAGCGCCCCGATGCGTGCGCGGTCCAGCGCGACTTCGACCGGATCGAACCCGCAGCGGGCCTCTTCTGCAAGCGCGCACGCTTCTAATTCGTCAGCGATCCGCACGTCGCTACCCATGCCGAGCGCACGGACGAGCACGAAGACGAGCAATACCGCGATCAGCGAGCCGATGGCCTGCAAAGCGATGCTCGCGCCGGGGACTGCAAGAACTGCATCCAGTGACATGGTCTTGGCAGCCTGCCTCAGCGCGCTTGTGCGGCGAGGAAATCGATCTGGGGCATGATCGGGCTGACATCGTAACCTGCTCCCGCCGCATGCGCTGCAATCTGGTCGGGAGCCATGCCCATGCGCGCCTGCGTAAGCGCCCAAAGCAACGTAGAGCGCGTGCCCGAACGGCAATAGGCCAGTACCGGCTTGTCACCCGCTTCCGCCAAAGCGGCCTGCATCGCCTCGACTTGCGGCATCGAAAAGCCGGCATGGGTCACGGGAATGGCGACATAGGCGATGCCGGCTGCCTTGGCGGCCGCTTCGATCTCGGCACCCGGGGTCTGGTCGGGAGATTCGTCCTCGGGCCGGTTGTTGATGATCATTCCGATGCCCATGGCTTGCGCTTCAGCCACGTCGGAAAGCTCGATCTGCGGGCTCGCGAAAGTCTTGTCGTCGATCTTGCGAAACATGGGGCGCTCTCTCTTCATTGCCATTGCTGGCTGCTCACCTTCGTGGTGCGCTGATTCCACGGCAAATTGTTCGCTTCCGCTTTGCCGAAAGCCTCCGGCAAGGGCAAGTGCCGCCGGAACATGGTAGAAAGGCCACACCCTAGCGGCGCCAAGTCTTGGTCAACAACGAATCCGTTCGCGCTTGAGCCTTTTGTTGGCTATAGTCTTAACCGCAGAGGATCAGGCGAGCAGAGTCTCGCGCATTTCCCTTGTTGTGCCGTCGGCAGCCGCGTCCGGCTTACGGCACCCAGGAAAGCAGGGGCGGAACGAAGGTTTATTGGTTTTTATGGGTTTTGACAGAGGGCGGCGGGGTCGCGGACGCGACAAGCGCGATGGTTTCGGTGACGAGGGCGGCTTCGACCCTTACGGCGGCGGCGGCGGTGGTTTCGGCGGCGGTGGGTTTGATCGCGGCGGCTTCGGTGGCGGCGGCGGTCGTGGTGGTTTCGGCGGCGGCGACCGTGGCGGTTTTGGCGGCGGTGATCGCGGTGGCTTCGGCGGCGGCGGTGGTGGCGGCTTCGGCGGCCCGCGTGGCGGCGGTGGCGGCTTCGGTGGCCCGCGCGGCGGCGGTGGCGGCGGCGGCGGAATGCCGGCGCAGGTTGTCGGCACCGGCAAGGGCGTCGTCAAGTTCTTCAATTCCCAGAAGGGCTTCGGCTTCATCCAGCGTGAAGATGGCGGCGAAGACGTGTTCGTCCACATCAGCGCGGTTGAACGCGCAGGCCTTGAAGGTCTGGCTGAAGGTCAGCAGCTCGAGTTCAACCTTGTTGATCGCGGCGGCAAGATTTCGGCAGCCGATCTTCAGGTTGTTGGCGATGTGATCGCGGTTGCGGCCAAGCCCGCCGCGCCCCAGCGCCAGCTGACCGGCGAGAAGGCGACCGGCACGGTCAAGTTCTTCAACGCCATGAAGGGCTTCGGCTTCATCACCCGTGATGATGGCCAGCCGGATGCGTTCGTGCACATCAGTGCGGTCGAGCGTTCGGGGATGCGCGAGTTGAACGAGGGCGACAAGCTCGAGTTCGATCTCGAGGTCGATCGTCGGGGCAAGTACTCGGCGGTCAACCTGGTGCCCCGACAAGACTGATAGCGGCGCGTTGTCCTTCGGCCTGCAGGTCGAAGGACTGTGCCACCGACATTTTCAGATGGCGGCCCTCCGGGGTCGCCATTTGTCGTTTACGACAACACTCCCGACGAAACGGGAGCCGAAGCAGGAAGGAACCGTGTCATGTCGATCACTCCGTTGATGCCCGTCTACCCCCGGTGCGGCGTGCGTCCGGTGCGCGGAGAGCACTGCCATCTGATCAGCGAAGACGGCACGCGCTATCTCGATTTCGCCAGCGGCATCGCGGTCAATCTGCTCGGCCACAGCAACGAGCACCTGATCGGCGCGATTCAGCGGCAGGCCGCCACGCTGATGCATGTCTCCAACCTCTACGGCAGCCCGCAGGGTGAGCACCTCGCCCAGCGCCTCGTCGACCTCACCTTCGCCGATACGGTGTTCTTCACCAATTCGGGCGCCGAGGCTGTCGAATGCGCGATCAAGACCGCGCGCGCCTATCACCAACACGCGGGCAACACCGAGCGCTATGAACTGATCACGTTCAAGAACGCGTTCCACGGCCGGACCATGGCCACGATCAGCGCCTCCAATCAGGAGAAGATGCACAAAGGCTTCATGCCGCTGCTCGAAGGTTTCCGCTATGTCGATTTCGATGATCTCGAAGGCGCCAAGGCGGCGATCGGCCCGCACACGGCAGGCTTCCTCGTTGAGCCGATCCAGGGCGAAGGCGGTATTCGCGATGCCTCGCCCGAGTTCCTGCAGGGCCTGCGTGCGCTGGCGGACGAGCATGACCTCATGCTGATCTTCGACGAAGTGCAGTGCGGTGTGGCCCGCACGGGCGACCTGTATGCTTACGAGCAGTATGGGGTTGCGCCGGATATCATGGCGAGCGCCAAGGGCATCGGTGGAGGCTTCCCGCTCGGCGCCTGCCTAGCAACCGAAAAGGCCGCGCGCGGTATGGTGATCGGCACGCATGGCAGCACTTATGGCGGCAATCCGCTGGCAATGGCTGCTGCCGAGGCGGTGCTCGACGTGGTTGCTGAGCCGGCCTTCCTCGAAGAGGTCAAGGCAAAGGGGGAGCGCCTGCGCGGCCGACTGGAGCAGTTCATCGGCAACTACCCGGATATGTTCGAACTCGTCCGCGGCCGGGGCCTCATGCTCGGCGTGAAGATGAAGATCGAGCCGCGCCCGTTTGTCGCCCACATGCGCGACAATCACCAGCTGCTCACAGTGGCCGCGGGTGACATGACTTTCCGCGTCCTGCCGCCGCTGGTCATCGATGACAGCCACATCGAGGAGTTCATGGAGAAGCTCTCCGCCGCAACCGCAAGTTACGCGGCTGAAGCTGTGCCGGCATGACCCGGCACTTCCTCAGCCTGAGCGATGCTGGCGGCGATGCCCTCGCCGCCATCCTTGGCGATGCGATGGATCGCAAGGCCGCACGGCGCGGGCTGCCGAAGGGGCTGCCCGATGCCGATGCTCCGCTTGCCGGCCGGGTGCTTGCCATGGTGTTCGAGAAGAACTCGACGCGCACGCGAGTCTCGTTCGATATCGGGATTCGCCAGCTTGGTGGCAGCAGCGTCGTGCTGGACGCCGGGACCACCCAGCTCGGACGCGGCGAGACGATCGCAGATACGGCCCGCGTGCTCAGCCGCATGGCCGATGCGATCATGCTGCGCACGGACGATCATGCGAAGCTGGAAGAACTCGCGCATTATGCCAGCGTGCCGGTCATCAACGGCCTGACTGACTTGTCGCACCCCTGCCAGATCGTTGCCGACCTGCAGACCCTGTTGGAACATGGCAAGGCGCTGCCCGGCCTCGAAGTCGCTTGGCTTGGCGATGGCAACAACGTGCTCAATTCGATCGTCGAGGCGGCGGGGCTGATGAAGTTCAATGTCCGCATTGGCGTGCCTGACGGGTACGACAGCGATGCTGCGTTCATTGCCGCGGCCCGTGCGGGCGGAGCGCGGATTGATATCTTCCGCAATGCGGCGGATGCTGTGCGCGGTGCTGATGTCGTGGTGACCGACACGTGGATTTCGATGGGGCAGGCGCATGCCGAAACCAAGCTGGCTGCGATGACTCCGTTTCAAGTCAATGCCGGCCTGATGGCGCAAGCCAAGTCCGATGCCGTCCTGCTGCACTGCCTGCCCGCCCATCGCGGTGAGGAAGTGACCGACGAGGTGATCGACGGGCCGCAATCGGTGGTGTGGGACGAGGCGGAGAATCGCATCCACGCCCAGAAGTCGGTCCTGCGCTGGGCTTTCGGGCAGATCTGATCATGTCGGACAGCAGTGCATCCGCAGGGACGACCGGGTTTGACCAGATTCTGGCCTTCACAGTGCCTGAGCGCAATGCTCGCGGGCGCATGGTGCGGCTTGGTCCGGTGCTCGACGATGTGATCGCGGCGCATGCTTATCCTGCTCCGATCCGCAGCCTGCTGGCGGAGGCGCTGGTGCTGGCTGCGCTGCTCGGTTCGCTGCTCAAGGATGAGGAGAGCCAACTGACGATGCAGGCGCAGACGCAGGAAGGCGTTGTCGATCTGTTGGTGTGTGACTACCGGGCCGGCGAGCTGCGCGGTTATGTGCGATTTGATCGGGCCCGGCTCGATGAGCTCGGGCCAAGCCCGACGCTCCATGCATTATTCGGGAACGGCTACCTCGCGATCACCTTCGATCTGGCGGCAACCGGCCAGCGCTATCAGGGGATCGTTCCGCTGGAAGGCGAAACAATCGCGGCGGCATGCGAAAGCTATTTCGTGCAATCGGAGCAGATTCCCACGCTGATTCGCCTTGGCGTTCGCAGTGATGCCACTGGCTGCGTCGCTGGTGGCCTGCTGATCCAGCATCTGCCGGAAGGCGAGGAAGGCCGCGAGCGGCTCCATGTTCAGCTCGATCACCCGGAATGGGAGCACATGCGCATCATGGGCGGTGCAGTCTCTGCTGCCGAACTCGTCGATCCGGGGCTCGATCTGGAAACCGTGTTGTGGCGGCTCTTCCACGAAGAGCAGGAAGTTCGGGTGGATCGAGGCAAACAGATCGTGAAGGGTTGCCGCTGCACCAGCGACTACTACCGGTCGGTGCTGTCGCGTTTCGGCGCAGCGGAGCGCACGGAAATGCGCAACGAGGATGGCCTGATCCTCGTCGATTGTGCGTTCTGCTCGCGCGTTTTCGAGATCGACCTGGACTGATCTATCCGATTCGGTTCGTCGCTTCGGAAGAACACTTTAACGCAGCCCGATTCTGCGTATATTGGATGCTGGCGAGCTGGCATGGTGCCAGTGCGCTTCATGGACGCGCTTGTCAGATGGACCGCCTGCTGCGCACTTTTCCCGGTTTGTCACCGCGCCGGCTATCCCGGTTAGCGGTCGCCGGCCTGTTCGCGCTGCTGGTGTTCGCCGGGCCGACGCTTGCTGCGCAGCGCCCATCGCTGGCCATGCTGGATATGCTGCAGCCGGGTCAATGGGAAGTACGTGACCGCGATCTTGCCGGAGGTCGCAGCCGGATCTGCATCGAGAGCGGCCGGCGCCTGATTCAGATCCGCCACATGCGCGAAGCCTGCCGCAGCTTCACGGTGCAGGATACTGCTGACGCGGTAACGGTTCACTATACGTGTCCGGGCAACGGCTATGGGCAGACATCCGTCCGTTACGAGAGTGCGCAGTTGGTGCAACTCGAAACACAGGGTATCGCACAGGGGTTGCCGTTCAACTTCCGTGCGGAAGTACGCCGGGTCGGTACCTGTACCTCCTGATTTCGCGCTGAGGATTGCCACGCGCTGCGCAGGGCTTTAGCTCTGGGCCATGGTCGCTGAAACCGTTTCCCAACAAGCTCCTCTCGCTGTTGTCCTGCTGTCCGGCGGGCTCGATTCCATGGTCTGCGCAGCGCTTGCGCGCGAGCAAGGCTTTCGGATTCTTGCGCTGACGATTGACTACAATCAGCGCCACCGGGTTGAGATCGAGGCAGCGCGGGGAATCGCGAAAGCTTTGGGTGTCGAACGTCAGGTCATTCTCCCGCTCGATCTGCGCCAGTTCGGCGGATCGGCGCTGACTGCTGACATTGCCGTGCCTAAGGATGGCGTGGGTGATGATATTCCAGTCACCTACGTGCCGGCGCGAAATCTCGTATTTCTCTCGCTGGCACTGGCTTGGGCCGAAGCGGCCGGCGCCTCGGACCTCTTTATCGGTGTAAATGCGCTCGATTACTCGGGCTACCCCGATTGCCGGCCCGAATTCATCGGCGGATTTGAAGATCTGGCGCGGGTTGCCACCAAGCTTGGCGATCAGGGCGGTACCGTGCGGGTTCACGCCCCGCTCCAACACCTCAAGAAAAGCGAAATCGCGCAAGAAGCGGCCCGTCTCGGGCTCGATCCTGCGGCCAGTTGGTCGTGCTACGACCCGCTGCCCGATGGTCGAGCCTGCGGCGTGTGCGACAGCTGCCGTCTACGGCGCGCGGGATTCGATGCAGCCGGGATAGAGGATGGCACCAAGTATGGAGATGACGGATAAGCCGAAGCAATGGTTCGGTGTTGACCGCTACAGCTGGTACGCGCTGTTCGTTCTGGTCATCGTCTACATCATCAATTTTGTCGATCGTCAGCTGCTGACGATCCTCGCCGTGGACATCAAGCACGATCTTGGCATCTCCGATGCCCAGTTCGGCTTCCTCTACGGCACTGCGTTCGGCGTGTTCTACGCTCTTTTCGGCATTCCTCTCGGCAAATTGGCAGACCGGGCGATGCGCACCCGCGTTCTAGCTGCGGGGCTTGCGCTTTGGTCAATGATGACAGCGTTCTCGGGCCTCTCGCGCAGCTTCCTGCAACTTGGTGCAGCGCGGATCGGAGTAGGTGTGGGCGAGGCGACCGCTGGTCCCTGTTCCTACTCGTTGTTGGGCGACTATTTTCCGGCCCATCGCCGCGCAACAGCCGTCGCGATCTTTTCGTCGGGCATTTACCTCGGCGGCGGATTCTCGCTCTACATCGGCACAGCTATTGCGGGCGGCTGGAACCACGCCTTTCCGATCCACGCACGCCCATTCGGTCTGGCCGGATGGCAAGCCGCCTTCCTTGCCGTCGGTCTGCCCGGCCTTGCTCTGGCGCTATGGGTCCGTAGCCTGAGAGAGCCTATCCGTGGCCGCTTTGAAGCAGCTCCCGCAGATGATGCCCCGCGCCCGGCGACACAGCCCGCAACGGTTGCCGCTTTTATGCGTGATCTGGCGGCGATAGTACCGCCCTTCACACTTCTGGCAGCGGCTCGGCGTGGTAATGGGGCTCTTCTCGGCAATCTTGCGATCGCCGCAGGACTTGCCGTGCTGGGCACTGCACTTTCGTTTCTGATTGGTGATCCAGCCCAATGGATTGCGCTTGGCATTGGAACGTACGCCATCGCCTCCTGGGCCGTCGCCCTTCGGCACGATGATCCTGAGGCATTCAGCGTGATCTGGGCCTCCAAGTCCGTAGTCGGGCTCAACCTTGGCTATGGCCTCATGTGCGTGATCACTTATGCCAACTCGGCGTTCGGGCCTTCGCTGGTGATTCGCGAGTTTGGCGCAACTGCCGGTGCCGTCGCGCTGATCGTCGGAGGGTCGGCGGCGGTCGGCGGCGCGCTGGGAGTCATTGCGGGTGGCGCTCTGGGAGATCGCCTTGCGGGTGATCGATACCACTCCCGGCGTATCCTTGTCGTGATTGCGGCATTGCTGACATCGCTCGTGCCGAACTGCATCATGCTGGCGACCCATTCGCTCACGGTCGTCTACATTTGCGTGTTTCCCATGTGGTTCCTCGCCAGCTGTGCGTTGGGAGGTGCCGCCGGAACTATCGTCAACATCGTGCCCGCCACCACTCGTGCAACAGCGACCGCAGCGTTCTTCCTTTTTGCGACCATGGTCGGCCTTGCGCTCGGGCCCTATGCGGCTGGCAAGATTTCGGGCGCGTTTGGCGCCAATCTGCGCATCGGCCTCGCAGGCATCCTTGTGGTCGTGCCCTTTGCGCTGGTGGCACTTGAAGTGTGCCGCCGCGACTTGATCAGCCGCGAGCGCTAGGCCGCACCTCGCTGCCGCTCGGTTGCACGGTGATACGCCTGCACTGAGTCGTTTGCCTGGTCGTCATGGCAAAAAGAAAAGGGGGCCGGATTGCTCCGACCCCCCAATTCTTTTCGGCTGAACGCCGGCGCTTACATGCCCGAACCCGGACCGTACGTGATTTCCACGCGGCGGTTCTGCAGTTCACGCACGCCGTCCGCGGTCGGAACGCGCGGGTTGGCTTCACCGAAGGCCTGGCTGGTGATCGAACCATCGGGGATGCCGTGGGCGCCCAGGTAGCCGCGGACCGCATCGTTGCGGCGCTGCGACAGACCGAGGTTGTACTTTGGCGTACCCGAACGGTCGGTGTAGCCCGCCAGCATGATCGGAACGCTGGCGCAGTTGCCATAGGCGGTAACTGCGTTGTCCAGGATGGTCGCTGCCTCAGGCGTGATGTTCGACTTATCCCAGTCGAAGAACACGATGTACGGACCCTTGTTGCAAACCGGAGCCGGCGGGGGCGGCGGGGGCGGCGGGGGCGGCGGGGGCGGCGGAGGCGGCGGCGGTGCGGGCGGTTCCGGCATCGGAGCCGGCTCAGCGCCGCCAAAGTTGTAAGCCAGAGTCCCGAGCAGCGAGTGCGAGCGCCAACGACCCGCAATGGTCTGACCCGAGAGTGCGTCATTGCCGACGAACTTGAGGTTGCTGACGCTGAAGTAGCGATACTTCAGGCCCAGGTCCCAGTGCTTGGAGATCGGCGTACGCACGCCCGCGACGGCCTGCCATGCGAAGTTGGTGTCCGAATCGTCGGCACCGCCGAAGCCCGCCGTCGAGATGACATACTTCACGTTCGCTACGCCAGCACCGGCGCCCACGAAGCCCTGAAGGCCATCGTCGGGGCCGAAATCAAGCAGGCCGTTGACCATGAAGCTGAGGGCCTGAGAGCGACCGCCGAGCGTACCGGAAGCGCGGTCGACCATGGCGCCCGTGCTGTCGGTGATGCGATCGGCGCGTGCACGGCGATAGCCGAGTTCGCTTTCAAGGCGGAAGCCGCCGAAATCGTAACCGACGATACCGCCAATGTCGTAGCCGGTATCGCTCTTGAGGGTGGCGGCGTTGGCCACACCAGCAATCGCCAGATCGGTCTTTTCGACGACCATCGCGCCAGCATCGACCTCGACGTACCAGGAATCTTTCTTGGCGAGCGCCGGCGTTGCGAGCGCCGTCGACGCCAGGGCCAAGCCCACGAGCAGTTTCCGCATTCTCATTTCCCCTTTATTCGAAGTCATGCCTCGGGTGCTCCCGCCATTAGCGGCTCTCGTTTTTGCTTGCAAGCAAACGTGAGTGCGGGATGTTGCCAAAAGGCAACTAAAACAAGACATCTAGGCAACAATCCCACATCACCCAAACTCCACGCGCCACTGCCTGGGCGCTGACCTAGGGGTATGCCGGGTCAGGAAAGCACACCTGCACTGCGCAGCGTCGTGATGATGGCAGCGATTGCAGTTCGCGCTTGGCTGTCGATCACGCTGCCGCCGGTCGGGGCTGCAGGAGCCGGCGCCAATTGCCAATTTCCGCCAGCAAAGATCCGGTATGCCGCCGCCGCAACATCATAGGCGCGCGTACCCTCGCGCGGGGCAATGAAACGCCAGCCACCCTCGCTCCACGCTGCAATCCGGCTACTCTGTCCTGCAAATGCACCGGTCGCACCTGCGCCCACCAGCCAGCACTGGCCGTTCGTGGGGGCTGCGGGCGGGGCCGAGAGCACCGCCTCGATGGCGGGGTGAAGCAGTACATCGGCGGCCAGCAGGGCCTCGTTTACAATCACTTCCTTCTGGCTCTGCCCGGAA
This sequence comes from Novosphingobium sediminis, assembly GCF_007991615.1. Lineage (GTDB taxonomy): Bacteria > Pseudomonadota > Alphaproteobacteria > Sphingomonadales > Sphingomonadaceae > Novosphingobium > Novosphingobium sediminis. The sequence goes on from NZ_BJYR01000010.1 coordinate 97,788, forward strand.
AACAGCATGGGAAGCGCAAACCGCGGCGAAGCGGACGAGAAACTCAAGGGGTCGGTCATGATCTTGTCCTTTCAGGGGTATCATCCGGGGAAGTCGATGCGGAGCGGCACGGACGCGGCGTTCCGCCCGATCTGACGTATGGCAAAATAACGCGGTGCACCCGCTGGCAGCCCCGCAACCTGCCCCGCCGTGATCACCAGCGCTGCAGTTGTTGTTTGCCATAGCAGCACGGGCGCGGCGGGATCTCCGATGGTAACCTCCCAGCGCTCGAACTCCTCGTTCAGCGGCGTATCGACACCATTGAGCCAGGCCCGAGCCCCGCGCGCGCGCCGCACCCAGGTCAGCGCGATCGAACCATCGTCTCGCCATGCTGCCGTGCCATGGACCGGCGAGAGAGGACGCAACGTCGCCCCCGGATCTTCGATTGGCACGCTGACCGCTGCGGCGTCGCCCAGCCCCATAGCAACGATTCGGGTGGTTGCGGGATCGCCGATCAGCGCAGGGTCAAGGCGCACCAGACTGTCGTCGATCAGTATGAATGGTTCATCCGCGAGGTGTGACCCTACTGCCCATTCCGTCCCTCCACGGCCGCGCAGCCAATTGCCTAGACGCCACACCCCCTCACCAAGCGGCGTCGCGCTAGCAAACTGGGCTATTTCCGATCCTATCCGGGCCCGATTCGCGCCCTGCAGCAGTTGGGCAAGGTCGGCATCGGCAAGCTGCTGGTCCAGACCAGCCAGAACCACGTCCAAGGTCGATCGGCGATCAAGCAGATTGGGTGATGCCGAGGGCAGTGCAGTCAAGGTCCTGCCCATGCGGGCCCTTGTCCGGCCTGTAGAGCCAATTGAAGTCAGCGCGCCTCCGTCGCCACCCAGATCAGCGAGCAGCGCTGCTCCGGTCCATCCCCCGCCGGATCCCGATGCAGCGGCGAAGACCGCGGACGTCAAACCGCTTCCGGTTCCGTCCCACGGCAGCGCAAATGCTTCGAGCACGGTCGGCGTCTGGACAAGGTCCGTCGGCGGATTGATCCGGCCTGGATCCGTCGCGGCCGTTGTCGGCGCTGTTGCAGCTCCGGTTGATGGGCTTGCTGTCAGCGAAAGCAGCACCCCGTCCTGCTGCCACTCCCACTGTGCAACGCGCCAAAGGCCGGAGGCGATCGGTATGCTCACGAATGTACCCGGGGCGATGGCAGGGTCGATCTCGGTAACCCTGTACGTGATCGTATCAGCCGGGCGCGTGGCGCGCCGGCTGGCATTGCCAGCAAGCACTTGCGCATCGGCCGCTGTAAGCGCTGCCGGAAGCTCGATGATCTGGAAGTCGCCCTGTTCGCTTCGGCCAATGCCGCGTTGCAGCCCAGGTTGGTAGTCGCGCGCCACATCATAGTAACGCACGCCGCACTGTCGCACGCGGGGCAGGGGCTCGCGCTTGCGTGACCAACCGCTGGCCTTGGCATCGGTTGATCGACCATCCTTGTTCGCGGCGGCTGGACTGGGCAGGGCGATGGGTGAGGCAGGCCCGGTGGGTTCCGCCGCGTGGATCGCCAGTGTGCCACCTGAGACTGCGCAAGCAATCGGCACGGCCTCCGCGATCACTGCAAGCGCGTCTCCCGCAGAGCCCTGATCGATGCTGAATCCCGCAAGACCTACGTCTAGCTGACTTACCGCTGCGTCTGGCAGGATCGCTCGCGCAACGGCGCCAATCGATGTGCCGGTCGGGTCTGCGAGGATTTCGAAGGTCAGCGAGGGTATGCGGTTTCCGTAGTCCGCCAGAGCCAGATCCTCGAATACGGCATAGGCAATTCCGCGATAGCCCGGACATTGCGTGATGCCTTCCGCCTGGGCAATCAACGGGTCGGCTTCCTGGTCGCCGTGCCCAAGATGAACGCGCAGCTTGCCGGCCACTTTGAGATCGCCGCCTGCACCGCGCAGCAAGTTGCCGTCCGCCCAGATCCGCCCGATTCCCGCGATCGGCCTGCTGCCGATGGCCACAGCGAACGACGACGTATAGGTATAGGTGGTGACGGACGGCCTGCCCTTGCCACTGCTCGCCGTATCCTTGTGTTCTACCAGTTCGGTCGCCCAGATCACGCTGCCTGCCGCCCGCATCTTGCCGAAGTGGAGCGGAAGTGCCGAGCCGTAGCTCGAAGTCTGGACCGTCAGGTCTTTCAGTCGCGGCCCTTCGACCCTGCGCCCCCCGCCGAAGATTGCGCCGTCGATCTGGCGACCGACGATCGCCCCGATCGAGCCGCCGATCGGGCCGCCGAATACGGTGCCGACGGCGGTCAGAAGCAAAGTAGCCATGAATGTCAGTCCCCGGTTGAGTTCAGCGGTGTCGGCACGCGCCAACCACCAGTGGGTGGCCACGGCAACGGATCCGGCAGGAAAGTCACCCGGCCTATGCCAGCGTGGGCATGGATGAAGCCGCCTGCCGTCCGGACCAGAAGGTGCGGTTGGATCGGGCTCACCATGACCAGCACCACATCGGCGTCCGATGGCGCGACAGCCTTGAAGCGATTGGCCTGCGCAAAGGGCAGCAGTCCGTGCACGGAAACGGTGCGCAGGCGGTATCCGGCAGGCACGACCGGCTCGCTGCCCGCCCGACGCATGGCTTCGGCCACAACGCCCACGCAGTCGAGGCCGGTTCCAGGATCGCGGCCATGAAGGCGAAAACGTGTGCCGATCAGGCTTGCGGCTGCCGCGGCAAGCGCGGTGTTCACCGCTGTGCTGCCGGATAGCGGGTCAATAGATCGTTCCCCGGCAGAAACGGTTCGCCCTGAAAGTTGATGGCATTGCCGAAGCGCGCCGCGCAGGTGCCCAGCGTATGGTCGCACCCCTCGCGCAACTCGATCCGCGTTCCGGCACTCACGCCCGCAGCCGTCGTGCGATCAAGCATGAGCCAAGGCCCCTCGATCGCTTCGATCCGGCGGACGAGCCCCGCTTCCGGTCCATCGATCCAGCGCAGTGTTCCGAAGGCCAGCAGCCCGATTGCTGGCCCACCTGTCACGCGCACAGCTCCTCCATCCGCCGAAATGGCGGCTAGCGTCGCCTGATGCGTGAACGCATGGGCAGAGAGCGTGCAGCCGCCGGCACAGAATTCCGCGCGGCAGGTCGGCGCGGTCCGCGGCACGATCTGGCGCGACAGAAGATCTTTCACGGAACGCAGCTCGGCCGAAAACCCTGCCCCTTCATGGCCGACTGCCCCGATGGTGCCGGCATAAAGCGTCATTCGCTCAAGCGTTTCCCAGTCGACCAGCCCCATCGCAATCGAGCCCCCGTCGAACCGCCCCGCCGCAAGGTCTTCCTCGCGAATGGAATCATGACTGAGCGCACCCGCCACTTCGGCGCTGTCGGCCTCGAAATCGGCTGTCCGGCGAATGGCCGAAGGCACCATCCCAGGCGCAGTACGATGAAGCAGGCCGTCAAAGGACAGGTCCCTGTCGTGGCTGGTGAAGCCCAGCGTCACCCCGTCGCGCCGTTCCAGCCGCCACCAGATGGCAACCGTCTCGAGCGTCTGGCTGAACCAGACCCGTGTGCTCTCCGGCATATCAGGCGTCCTCGCGCAGTTCGATCAGCGGCACGCTCGGCGCCTCGCCGGCGGCAAACGCCGCGCCGGAGATGTCGAGCCGGTCTTCGCCAAATCGGACCGGTACGTCGAACAGGAAGCCGGCGCGGACAATCTTGCCCGCAGCCGGGGCGTCTGCGAACACGATCTCGCCCAGTGCATCGAGAGTCCAGTTCGCCACAGATACGCCGTCGATGCTGACCACCACGCTCTCGGCGCGCGGGCGGGTGATGCGCCGCTTCTGCGCATCAGTGCCCTCACCATAGACCTTCACCAGTGGGAAGCGCGCTCTTGCCCCATCACCGGTCCCGATTGTCTGGTCGAGCGCGGTAGGTAGGCCGGTCATCCCGTTGGAGCTGAAGTCCGACGGGTCGCGCAGGCGGAAACCGCGGGCCTGCCCGCGACGCGCACGGAAGAAAGTAAGGAGCTCTCCCAGTTCGGCTTCAGAACGCACGCCCGGTCCCACGTCAAACCGCAGGCGCGCGTCCGCCCACAAGCTGTTGCGCCGTTCGAAGCCGGAAGCCGTGATTGTCACGTTGGTCGAAAACTCGGGGGTCACTGTTGCGGATCTTCCGATCGCGATCGGAAAGTGCACGTCGTCGAAGGGCTGCATAATGTCCTCCTCATTGGTGGAACCGGCTGTGGCCCCTGGCAGGCGGGTGAAGCCGTCGCGTGCCACTTGGGGCAGCGCCCAGATGAAAGTCTCCGCCACGCCCAGCGCCTGCGCTTCGCTTGCTGCGGCATCGATACGCGGCCACATGGCTTCGGCATCAGCGGCATTGAGCACGAAGCCGGAAAGGTAGTGCTGATGCGCCCGTGGATAGCCGAGCCGCGCCTCTGCCTCCGCGCGCCCGCGCGTCCTGCGCGCCTCGAACCCGGCGGTCAGCCAGTCGTAGTCCTCTAGCTGGAGCACATCGAACGCTGGCGATGCCCATCCCGTCGGCAAGTTCGCGCGCCGCGCTTCGGGCGTTGCGGGATCGAGTACGGTCGGCAGGAATGCCAGTAGCAGCGTTTCGCAAGGCGCACTTCCGGCCGCCGCCCGCACGGCTGCCGTCAGGCCTGCTGTCGCGCTTGCGAGCAAGGCGCCGGCAGCATCGAGCAGCGCCTTCTGCGTTGCGGTCAGTGTTGCACCGAGGTCCGGAATGGCCACCGGGTTCCCGCCCAAGGCTGCCTTGGTAGCATCATCATAGAGGCAGATCTTGCGATCGGCGGTCACCCACCACCACGGCTCGCCAACCTGATAGCGCACCGGCAAGCCTGCTTCCGTGAGCAGGCCAACCAGTCGCACGGCCACCTTGCGCAACCACGCCGTCGCCGCCGTACTGGCCGGTGAAAGCAGCGCCGAAGGCGGTGACCAGCCCGTCCGGGCAGGGCTGCCATCGGCCGCGCGTTGTTGCCAGGCAGCGGGGCAGTGCTGCGCCAGCAACTCGAACGATTGCGAGAGGATCACCGTGTATCCCATCGCCTTCGCGCCGGAGAGGAACGCCTGGTGCCAACGTTCCGCCGCAGGATTGAATGCAGGCAAAGCAGGATCGACCACGAAACCGCCCGCGCCGTCTGGCGCCAGCGGAAAAAAGTGGCTCATCCCCACATAGTGATTGATGCTGCCGCGATAGCCGAGGCCGCGCACACTACGCAGCAGCCGCGCGGGCGTCTGGTTGTAGCCGTCGTCATAGCCCGTTGCCATGCTCAGCCCATGGGGCGGCACCATCACGTCGCCGATGGTCAGCATGGGCTTGTGCCCGCTGCAGCGCATCGCGCTCAGCTCGGCCCAGCCTGTAATGGCAGACGCGAACGGCGTCGTTGATGTCGCCGCATAGCCCGGCGCGACGAGCGAAATGAACATGCGGTCGATGTCTGACGGATAGACCGGATCGGCCTCACCCGGCAGGATGAACCCCCCAGCCAGCGCCGAGAACGGCAGCGTGATGACCGCATCGGTCGGCGTGCCTGCCGCATAGTTCCACAGCCGCAAATACCATCCGCGGGGATTGCCCGCAGCGTCTCGCCCCTCGATGGTCAACGTCGGTCCGTTCACTGCATCGAGCGGCAACACACCGTTCGAGCGCCAGCGGAACGACAGTGTCAGCCGCGCGTAGTCGCGGTTCGTATCGTAGGCGAGCAGCGGGTGGTCCCAGCGGTCCTCGCTTTCCCAGATCAGCCCGATCAGATCGTTAGCCTTCTGGAAAACGGCGTCGACCCGCAGTGTATCCGGCGCGGTGGTGACCACCGACGCCATCGCCGGGCGCGGAAAATCCACCATCCAGAAGCGCGGGTCGAACCGTTGGATCGTGTCCGTCGCCTGCACGGTACGGCGTTTTGCCAGCCAGAAGCTCATGGCTCCTCGTTCCTTCTCAATATTCGCTAAGGGCGCGCCGCACCGCTTGCGCTACCTGACGGCTGGAGCGGCGCAGACTTTCCGGACTGCTGCTGCCTTCGGGCGCAACAACCCTGATCGAGACGTTGACGGACCGCGCCCCGCCCCTGCTGCCCGGATCGACCTGCCCGGCCGATGTCGGTATGAACAGCTCCGGGCCGCGCTCGCCGACGAGGTAAGGGCGGCCTGGCGCGACAGGTCCGCCGGTCGCTCGGCCGGGCAATCCGAAGATCGAGCTGATCAGGCTGCCGATGCCAAGGATGCCGCCTCCAAGGCCGCCGCCACCGCCCGAACCGCCAATCCCGATCGAGGCAAGCCCGCCGCGCAAGGCTTGCGCCGCGATGTCGTCGAGCACCCTCAGGCCGGTCCGTCGAAGATCCTCGAAACCCAGGCTTCCTCGCCGTACGGCACTCAGCAGACCACGCTCGAGCACGTCGCCGCCGCGGCTGAAGCCGTCGACGACGATCGAGTCGAAGCTGCTGCGCATCTGGCCGATGTCGGCAGCAAAACCGTCGGTGCTGGCCCGCACATCGACGACCAGCGTAGAAAGACTATCCATGCGCATCGCGCTCCATCATTGCGGTCAGGGTGCTCCGGTCGATGCTGTCACCGGGTGGCGGCGCGGCGGCCATGACAACCGCTGCAAGCTCAGCCGGCGTGGCCGTCCAGAATGTCTGCGGCGACCAGCCGATCAGCAGCGCAGCCTGACCTGACAGCCGTATCGCCGCTTCGCCGAAGCGGGCTTCGGCCTTGGCGCTCATCCGCCGCCCTTCAGCACCTGCACCAGCAGGCTGCGCAAAGCGGGCGCGCAGGCAGAAAGGCCGGCCTTGGTCACGGCCTCGGCAAAATCTTCGCGGCTGTGGTCGGATGGGTGCGCCAGACAGTGCCAGAAGAGCGCCACCATTTCGGCGAGCTTCAGTTCACCCCCGCTCGCCCGTTCGACAAGTCCAAACAGCGGCCCCAGTTCTTCTTCGGCCGCCACCAATGCGCCAAACGTCGGGCGCAGCACATGGGCTACCCCGTCCAGCAGCAGGCCGGCCTCGCCGCGGTGCGGATTGGGAGCGGCAGCGGTCATCGACACCCCGCTCATACCTGCACCACCAGGCCAGAGCTTTCGAGCGACAGTGTGTAGTTGCGCTCGCCATTGAAATCCCCGGCATATTCGAGCTTCTGGACGAGGAACTTGCCGCGCATCTTCTCGCCGCCCTCGAACGAAAGCTCGTAGTCGGTGATCGTGCCTGCCAGTGCATTGCCGAGGACCTGACCTTCAGCGGCGCTGCCAAGGAAGATCCCTGCAGCACTTACGCTCACGGATCGGGTCCCCGCGCCTGAGAGCAGTTCGCGCCACCCGCCGGAATCCTTGCTGGTCACCACCACCAGTTCGCCGTTGATAGACATCTGCGTCGTGCGCAGCCCGGCCACGGTGTTATAGGTCGGCGTCGCTGCGCCATCGCTGATCTTCAGCAGAAAGGCGCTTCCCTTCTGTGCTGGCATGTCGGTTCTCCTGGTTGGAAGGATTGCATGATGTGCGGCCGTCAGACCCTGCGGTCAGGCCGCAAGCACCCGTGCCCGGTATTCGAGCACCAGCACGCGCAGCGCCTCACCGCGCTGTTCGGCCCGGGCCCTGAGAAATGTGAGGCTGGCAACCTGGAAACCGGCGGCGCTCTGGTCAGCCGGAAGGCTCTCCATCCGTGCCTCGATGGCTCCGATCAGATTGGCTTCGGAAAGTTGCTCATAGCCCCGGTAGTTGAGCTCGAGCGCGACGCGGATTTCCCGGCCGCGTCCACTCTTATTGCTCCAGTCCGTACTGGCGCTTGCCGTCAGGGCCAGCCACGGGAGCGCCGTCCTGAGCGGGGCTTCTTCGACGATCGCGTTCAATCCCGTGGCCAGCGTCGGATCTGCAGCAAGCCACGAAACCACTGCGGCACGAAAAGCCAGTTCCATTGCTCACTCCTGTCATTGCAGCGGCCACAGCCACCGGGCGGATCGCCAGTTCGCGGTGTTGTCTGCCGCCGCGCGGCCTGCGGCGCGGGCTTCGGCGATTTGCCGTGCGGCTGCGATCAGCTGCTGCTGCACCTGCACAAAGTTGTTGCTGGTCTTGCTCATGCGATGCGCATCCTGCGCCACGGCCGCCACAACGCTGCGACCGAAGCCGGCGGACCGGCCATGGCCTTGTCATTGTCGCGCGCGCGGTCGCGGTGCTGGTATGCGGCCCACCGAACCAGTCCCTGCCGGATGGCTTCGGGCAAGGTGTCCCACCCTTCGGCCATCCCGGCGGCGAACTTCACGGCGACCCGTGTTTGATCGATCGGCCGGTTCAGGCGCACACGTCCGGTGCCTTCAGCGTCGATGTCGATGTCATAGTCGGTCGCTGCCAGCGCCGTACGTGTGCCATCGGCAGCTATCGCCAGAACGCCGGAGATCGCTTTCACCGGCCGCGTCGCCAGCGATTGCCAGTTGCCGCATGCTTGGAGCACTTCTTCGCAGTCCGTTACGAGCGGCATCATGCCGATAAATCCTTCGCACAGCTCCAGCGCGGTCCTGATCAGACCTGTCAGCTCCGCGTCTTCGCGCGTCGTGCTGATGCCAAGCCATGCCTTGAGTTCGGCGAGCGCCATCGGTGCCAGCGTCGGCGGCGCGGTAATTGCCCGCTTCATGGCAATCTCCGGTGTTCTGGGGATGAAAACATCCCGGACAGGAAAGGGGGCGTCCGCGGCGTGAGGGGGTGCGCCGCGGACGCGGGGGCAGGCGCGTCAGGGGTTCGCGCGCCCGCCCCAACCGGATCAGGTCGAGATCTTCAGCAGCTTGATCGCATCGCTGTCGAGCACCTGGCCGCCCACCCGGCGCGTCGCATAGAACTGGACGTAGGGCTTGTTGGTGTAGGGATCGCGCAGGATCGTCGTCGCAGTGCGCTCGGCGATCAGATACCCGGCCTTGAAGTTGCCGAACGCGATCGGGAAGTTGCCTGCCCCGACGTCTGGCATGTCTTCGGCTTCGATCACCGGATAACCGAGCAGGCGGCTCGGCTGGCCATCGACGATGCCGGCCTGCCACAGGAACGAACCATCCGCCGACTTCAGCTTGCGCACCGCCGCCAGCGTCGCCGAGTTCATCATCCACACGGCGCCCTGACGCAGCGCGGCCTTCATCGAGAAGACCATGTCGATCAGTTTCGATTCAGGCGATGCGTCGAACGCATTGGCGTTGCCCGAGGCGACGAACTGCAGCGTACCGAACGGACGGACCGCGTCGCTCTGCGCCGCCGTCGGGCCGGTCAGGAAACCGCGTGGCTGGTTGGTGCCGGTGCCGTTGATGAAGGCTGCACCCTCGGCACGGGCGAACTCGGTGGCGATCTCGTTCGCCAGCCAGGTGCTGACATCAAATGCGGCGTCGTCGAGCATCTGCTGTGTGGCGGAGGGGTTGGCATAGAGCTCACCCAGCGGCGGCACGATTTCGGCCAGTTTCGGGCTGGCGGTCTCGATGCGCGCACCGGTCTCGCTCGCCCAGCCCGATGCAGTGCCGCCGATCGAGATCAGCCGGCGGAAGCCGCTCGTGCTAGTCTGGATCACATTGGCAACGCTGCGGACCGGGCTGAGCTTGACGAGGCGGCGCGCGATCTCGGCATCGATCGTGCGGGGCACGGCAAAGCCGCCGTCTGCAGGCGAAGCGATTGACAGGCTCTTGAGCTCGGTCTCGCAGCCCATTCGCAGGTAGCCATCGACGAAGCCCTTCATCTCGGGGGAGGCATCGGCAACTTCAGTGCTGCCGATCAACGGGCGGACCGCAGCGCGGTTCACCTTGTCGAGCCGGCCCTTTACTTCGGCAATGTCGCTGCGCAGCGCTTCGATGGCGGCGGCAGCCTCATCCTGGCGCGTCACGATATCGAACGACGCATCGAATGCGTCGGCCTTGGTCTCGATCGCGCCGATCATGGCGCCTTCGGGGGAGTTGATGTCCATGGAACCGAACGTCCTTTCTTGATGGCGACCGCCGTTGCAGAGCAAGATGCTCCGGGGCGGCCTCTTCGGGGGTAACGAAAACGAGGGGAGTTACGCGGGCGCCAATCGGCCGCCTTTGCTGTCGACATAGTGGACCCGGGCCAGCTGCTGCATGGGCCGGGTCACCAGGCTGACTTCGATCAGGTCGACGCTGCGCAATTCGCGCCCGCCGCCCTGCGGCGCGGCATCGCGCACCCGATATCCGAACGAGAGACCGTTCACGGCCCCCTCGGCCAGCGCCTTCGCGGCGGGTCCGGCACCGGGGGAAAGCGAGGCGACGACGCGCAGGCCGTGGCGGTCCTCTTCGGCAAGGTCGACCCAGCCGATCCGCTGGCCGGTGCGATGCTGCCACAACAGCGGCAGCCGCACGCCGGCTTCCCTGCGCGCCGCCAGCGTCTGGGAGAACGCGCCGGGCACGATCACGTCGCCGCCGCTGTCGCGCTTGCCAAAGACCGCGGCATAGCCAGCAAAGCGCAGGGAAGACGGCGCCTGAACGCTGTCCGCACTCATCGCAGCACATCCTCTGAGCCGAGCCGCACGGCGATGCCCAGCAGCAGCAGCGCCAGCACACCGCGCACCACCCAGCCTACCACCGCTTTCCACGCGCTCGCCTTGGCATCGCGCCAGGCCCGCAGCAGTTCGCGCAGCTCAGCCAGATCTTCGTGCGCGGTTTCGTCGGCGAGGCCCATCTGCTCCAGTGCCCGCGCCGCCCCCAATTCGCTCGCTTCTTCCACGACCGCACGCAGCGTGATCAGTTCGGAGCCCTCGCTCCCGGCCTGCGCCAGCAATCCTGCCAGCATGTCCTCGCGCCTCATGCCAGCTTCTCCGCAAGGCCGAGCATCTGCCGTTTCTCGGCAGGCGTCAGGAAATCGGCCGCCGTCACCTGCGACCACAAGGCCTGCCGGTCCTCGGCAAGTGCAGGCACCCGGTCGAGCTCGACCGCCATCTTCGCGTCGGTAAACCACGGGGCGAGCCCCTCGGTCAGCGCATCGAGGATCTTGCCCGTCAGCGGTAGCAGCGTCAGCCGCCACAACGCGCGGTTGGCCTCTCTGTAGTTCGAATAGGTGTTGTCCCCCGGCAGTCCGAGCAGCATCGGTGGTACGCCGAAGGCCAGCGCGATGTCCCGCGCCGCCGCTGCTTTCAACGTCGCGAAGTCCATGTCAGCCGGGCTCAGCGCCAGCGTCTGCCATTTTAGACCGCCTTCGAGCAGCATCGGCCGACCGGCATTGGTCTCGCCCGAAAACGCTGCGGCAAGCTCGGCCTTGATCCGTTCGAACTGATCCGCGCTCAGCGCTGCGCCCGGTTCACCGGGATCGTATACCAGCGCACCCGATGGCCGCGCCGCGTTCTCGAGCAAGGCCCGGTTCCACCGTGCGGCGGCATTGTGGATCGCCACTGCTTCGTCCGCGGCCTCCAGGCAACCTGCACCATAGTGGTCGTCTGCGGGATGGAACGCGCGAATGTGGATCAGGTTCGGCTGGCCGAACTCGTCCACTGCATCGATCTGCAGTGTCGTTTCGCCCAACGTATAGGCAAACGCCGCCGGCCAGCCCTTGCCGTCGGGGATGACCCGCACCCGTTCCGGGCGCAGCGCAAAGAGTTCGGCCGGCTGGCCATCGGCATCGCGCAAGACCTGCACATAGCCGTTGCCATGCAGCAGCAGCTGGCTTGCCAGCGTCTCCAGCAGCGCCTGTCCCGCGCTGGTTGCGCTGACCAGCCGGATCAGTTCCGGGTCCGATGCCGAAAGCGGGGCACTGCCCACGCCCTCGGCGACCAATCGCACTGCGCGCTGTGCCACCGGGTTCTTCAGGTAGGCTTCGCGGATAGCTACCGGGTAGTTCAGCGGCCCGTGTGCCTCACCGCTCCGCCACTGGAACGCTTCGGCCCAAGGTGAAATGAATCCGCGTGCCAAGGGCGCACGGTCGGATACCGCGGCGCCCTTGAAGGCCGCCGCGAGGCTCTGCAAAATCGACATGTCCAGCCTTTCAATGCGCTCGAAGCATCAAATCGCCTGCCCGCAAGCGGGAGGTGCACTTTCTTCTCCCCCCTCCCGCAAGCGGGGAGGGGGGGCCTTCACTTGGGGAGGCCCGCGAGGCGTCCCCTCAATCAATCCAGATGCGGGGCTCTCCGCTCCGACCCAGCATCAGCTCGGTCAGCGCCCAGACGCAGGCATCGGCTCGGTCAGGTGAGCGACCCGGACCCTGATAAGTCCCGCCCGGCAGCAGACCGCACAGTTCGTCCTCCAGCCGGGCGAACAGCCCTGCGTGGCGGACTCGTCCCGCTTCATAGAGTGCCGCGACCGGCTCGGCCCGCGCCGCCTTGCCGCGCGATGCATGCACCAACCGCAGCGGCAGCGCGGCATTGGCTGCCCGCAGCACCGCGCCCACCATCGCCCCGCCCTGGTTGGCTTCCGCCACGACGCGGTCGGCAGACCACGCCTGCGCGGCCTCGGCCACCGCACGGGCCCAGCGCTCGGGGCTCGGCTTTTCGACCGAGGCATCCGCCAGCACTCGTGCGATGCCGTCGGTGCCCAGCCCGCAAACCACGATCCCGCAAGCATCGCCATCCGCGCTGGCCGGCGGGTCGACTCCCACGATCACACGGGTCATTCCCGGCAGCACGCCAGCTTCGCGGCAGGTTTCGAGCAGCCCGCGCGTCCAAAGCGCACCCGGCAGGTCGTCGATCAGCTCGCCTTCCAGCTCCTGCCGGCCCAGCAAGGTTCCGCCAAACTCCCGCGTCACATCGGCGATGAACCGTCCCGGCAGATTGGCTTCATTCTCCAACGTCGATCCGCGCGTCAGCACGACATCGCCGCCGTCGCCGACTTGCGCCATCAGGCGCCTGACAAGCGGCACGGCACGCGGAGTGGTTGTCGCCACGATCTGCGGCGCGTTGCCCAGTCGCAGGCCCAGCATGAGGTTGTCCCAGCACCGCCGCGCTTGCCCCTGGTTGTCGTCCCACTTGGCAATCTCGTCGCACCAGGCATGGCTGTGCTGCGGCCCACGCAGCGCCTCCGCTTCCGCTGCTGAATAGAGCAGCGCCTGCGCGCCGCCGGGCCAGACGATCCGGCGCAGTGACGGCTCATAGCGCGGCCTGAGGTTCGGCGGGCTCACCGCCATGAGCCCGCTTTCTCCTTCGGCCATGATACTGCGCGCTTCGTGCAGCGACGATGCTACCAGTGCGATCCGCGCCGAATGGTCGCGCTCGGCCACCATCCGCACCCATTCTGCGCCGGCACGCGTCTTGCCAAAGCCGCGTCCCGCCATGATCAGCCACACGCGCCAGTCACCCTGCGGTGGCAACTGCGATGCCCGCGCCCAGAGCGGCCAGTTCGCCAGCAACGCTTCCCGTTCACACGGGTCCAGCATGTCGGGCAGTGTATGGGCCAGCCGGTGCTCGTCGTGACGCAGAAAGTCGAGGCGATCGGCGCTCACGAAGCGGACTGCGGTTTGGGCAGGATGGCTCCGCTCAAGGCGGCAGCATCGCGCTGTGCCTTCGCGTCCATCACGCGGCGTCGCAACTCGTCGACTTTTCGGTCGATCGCGGCGCGGATCTCCGCGGAGCTTACATGGTCACGCCGCGCCCGCTCGCGGACTGCCGATTCGCGGTGCGCGGCAAGCAGGCGGAAAGCGGTGGCATTGTCGAAGCTGCGGCTGGCCCGCTTCGCGTTCTTCAATTCACCGGTGCGCAGCCGATAGAGCAGTTCCAGTTCGAGGTTGTCGTAACCCTCGCACAGCGCAACCTGCCATTGCCGTTCGAATTCATGGTCGTGACGCCTCCGATGATAGGCGGTCGATACGTCGATCTTGGCCCTGCGCGCAGCCGCAGCCACGTTGGACGTGTCGGCGAGGGCGGCAAGGAATGTGGTCGTCCAGTGCTGTGCCGCCTCCGATTCGGTGCGCTGCGTCTTCGCGGCACCACACGGCTGCGGCGCATTGGGTCGCTGGGCCATCGGCTATCCGTTGTCTGGAGAGGGGAAGTGCGAAGCCGTTCGCTGCCGGGGCGGCGACTCGGTCTTTCGCGATGTTCCTGTTATGTACTCAAACAGTGTGACGATGTCAAGGATTTTGTACCTATACGGTTAATTCGTGCCCCCCTAGAACTTTGCCGCCCGCTCGCTTAGGGAATGTTTGGATTGCGTTGCTAGGTAACCTCCGCGGGACGTGTCCCGATTCTGCCCACAGACGCACGTTTGACCAGTCGAGTATCCAGCCCAATGCTTCGCAGCCTCTACAATTGGACCATGGCCAAGGCCACGCACCCGCTTGCCGAAGTCTGGCTCGCACTTTTCTCGGCGATGGAGGCAAGCTTCTTCCCTGTGCCGCCACATCCACTGCTCGGGTTGATGTGCCTTGCAGAGCCCAAGAAGGCCGTGCGCTACTCGGCCATTGCCACCGTTGCTTCGGTCCTCGGCGGCCTGCTCGGCTATGCGATCGGCTATTTCCTCTTCGCCAGCGTCGGCAAGCAGCTCCTTGAACTGCTCCACCTCGCTGAGAGCTTCCCCCACGCCGCGTGCTATCTCCGCGAATACGGCGTTGAGATCATCGTCATCAAGGGCGCCACGCCGATCCCGTTCAAGCTGCTGACGATCACCGCTGGCTTCATCGCCATGCCGATCGTGCCGTTTCTGCTTGCCAGCATCGTCAGCCGCTCGATCAGCTTCATGATCGTGGGCGGCATGTTCCGCCTCTTCGGCGCACCGATCAAGCGCGTGATCGACAAGTACCTCGGCCTCGTGACCATCGGCTTCGTCGTGTTCGTCATCGGCGGGTTCTATCTCGCCAGCGTGGTCAGCGGGGCGAGCAGCGGCAGCGCCGAAGTCACCGCGCGCTGCGCCAAGGCGAGCATGGCAACCCTCTGATCCGGGCTACCAGCACTGAGATCCTCAGTGCCCGGGAAAGTCCATCAGCGCTTCGACCGTCACGCCGGCACTGCGCAGTCGTTCTGCGCCGTGCAGGTCCGGAAGGTCGATTACGAACAGCGCATGATCGACCCTGGCGCCCGCGCCGCGTAGCAGTTCCGTTGCCGCCAGCGCCGTACCGCCTGTTGCGATCAGGTCGTCGACGATCACCACGCGCGCCCCGTTGGTGATGGCGCCGGGATCGATCTCCAGCCGGTCACGACCATATTCCAGCGCGTAGTCGATGCCTACCGTGCGCACCGGCAGCTTGCCCGGCTTGCGCACCGGCACGAAGCCCAGCCGCATTTGCGCTGCCACCGCCGCGCCGAAGATAAATCCCCGCGCCTCCATCCCCGCGATGGCATCTGCGCCAGCGGCTTCGGCCAACTGTGCAAGATGGGCGATGCATGCGGCAAAGCCCTCGCCGTGCCGGATCAGCGTCGTCACGTCGCGAAACAGGATCCCCTTGGCGGGGAAGTCGGGCACCGTGCGCACCAGCGCCTTGATTTCGTCCTTGGTCATCGCGGCCTTCCATAGTCGCGCCCACAAAAAAGGCCACCGTTGCCGGTGGCCTTTGTTTGTTACCAAGGTTCGAGAAGAACCTTGTGCCGAAAGGTCAGTGCTTGTCAGCTCAGACGTTCCGCTTGGCAAGGTAGGCAAGAACCGTAGCCGCCAGCAGGAAGCCCAGCACCGGCCAGCCCGTCTGCTTGCGCTTGTCGAGCTTGGGTTCGGCCGTCCAGGTCAGGAACGCCGCGACGTCCATCGACATCTGGTCGACCGTCGCCTTGGTGCCGTCGCTGTAGGTCACCTGACCGTCGCTGGTCAGCGGCTGCGGCATGGCGAGGTTCAGGTTGGCGAAGTACGGGTTGAAGTACAGCCCATCGGGCGTCTTCGCATCCGGGAACTTCTTGAGCAGCTCTTCGCCAGCTTCATTCTTGTAGCCCGCCTGATCGGTGTAACCCGTCAGCAGCGAGTGGATGTACTGCGCACCGCCGTGACGCGACTTCGCGATCAGCGAGAGGTCTGGCGGATTGCCCTGACCAGCGTAGTACACCGGCGGGAAGTGGTCCGAAGGCAGGTTCGGACGATCGCCGCGATCACCGGTCTTGGGATCGAAGGTCTGCGCTTTGTTGCCCCAGTTCTTGGCGATCGCCTTCACTTCGGCTTCCTTGTAGCCGAGCTGGGCGAGGTCGCGGAAAGCCACCTGCTTCAGGCTGTGGCAGTTTGAGCAGACTTCCTGGTAAACCTTGAAGCCGCGCTGAAGCTGCGCCTTGTCGAACGTGCCGAAGGCGCCGTCGAACGAGAACGCGACTTCCTTCGGATGCATGTGGAACAGCTTCTCCGCGGTTGGCGGGGTGGGCTGGGTCGCAGCGTTGTATGCGCCGTTCCCGAAGGACCAGAGCAGTGCGACTGCGAAGAAGAGGCCAACGAGCGGGCCAAATAGACGGACCATGAGGTTTCCCTTTGGATGTGCCGGGTTGGCAGGCTCAGGCGACAGCCGGGGTTGCGGGAGCGAGGGTGGCGTGCTCGTCCTTGCCCAGCACGGCCTCGGTGATCGAGAACGGCAGCGGCTGCGGCGTCTCGACCGACGAGACGATCGGCAGGATCACAAGGAAGTGCAGGAAGTAGTACATCGAAGCGATCTGCGAGATCATCACGTACGGTTCCTCAGCCGGCGCACCGCCGCAGTAGCCCAGCACCAGCACGTCGACGACGAGCAGGTAGAAGAACTTGCGGAACAGCGGACGGTAGTGACCCGAGCGCACCGGGCTCGTATCCAGCCAGGGCAGGAAGAACCAGACGAGGATCGCGCTGAACATCGCGAGCACGCCCATGAGCTTCGCCGGGATGAACATGAAGTCCGAGGTGAAAGCGCGCAGGATCGCGTAGAACGGCCAGAAGTACCACTCAGGCACGATGTGCGCGGGGGTCGAGAGCGGGTTCGCCGGGATGTAGTTATCCGGGTGGCCCAGCAGGTTCGGCGCGAAGAACACCAGGGCGCAGTAGACCATCAGGAAGATACCGAGCCCGAAGCCGTCCTTGGCGGTGTAGTAGGGGTGGAACGGCACGGTGTCCGATTCCTGCTTCACTTCCACGCCGGTCGGGTTCGACGAGCCGGGGATGTGCAGCGCCCAGACGTGCAGGATGATCACACCCAGGATCACGAAGGGCAGCAGGAAGTGCAGCGAGAAGAAGCGGTTCAGCGCGGCGTTGTCCGGTGCGAAACCGCCCAGCAGCCACTGCTGCAGCGGGGTGCCGACCAGCGGGATTGCCGAGAACAGGCCGGTGATGACCTTGGCGCCCCAGAAGCTCATCTGACCCCAGGGAAGCACGTAACCCATGAAGGCGGTGGCCATCATGAGCAGGAAGATCACGACGCCCAGCAGCCAGATCATTTCGCGCGGGGCCTTGTACGACGAGTAGAAGAAGCCGCGGAAAATGTGGGTGTAGACCACGATGAAGAACATGCTCGCGCCGTTGGCGTGGGCATAACGGAGCATCCAGCCCCAGTTCACGTCGCGCATGATGTGCTCGACGCTGTCGAATGCAACGCCGGCATTGGCGGCGTAGTGCATCGCAAGTACAACGCCGGTCACGATCTGCAGAACCAGCGCAAAGCCCGCGAGCACGCCGAAGTTCCACATGTAGTTGAGGTTGCGCGGCACCGGATAGCCGGCGCCCACCGCGTTGTAGACAAAGCGGGGGAGGGGAAGCCGGTTATCGACCCACTGCATCAGCGGGTTGGTCGGCTTGTATTCGTTCGCCCAGGGAAAGCTCATCGTGTCAGTCCTCAGCCGATCTTCACGACAGTGTCGGAAGAAAATTCGTGGGGGGGCACCTCAAGGTTCTTGGGTGCCGGGCCTTTGCGGATGCGCGCCGCGGTATCGTAGACCGAGCCGTGGCAGGGGCAGAAATAGCCGCCGAACTCGCCCTTCACTTCGCCTTCGCCGGCGCCGAGCGGCACGCAGCCCAGGTGGGTGCAGACGCCCATCGTGATCAGCCAGTTGGTCTTGCCGGCGGTCGTGCGCTTCTCCAGCGTTTCCGGATCGCGCAGGGTCGAAACGTCGACCGCATCTGCCGCCTTGATTTCCTCGGGCGTCAGATTGCGGATGAAGACCGGCTGCTTGCGCCACACGGCCTTGATCGCCTGGCCCGGCGAGATCGCCGAGATGTCGATCTCGGTCGAGCTCTCGGCCAGCACGTCGGCCGAAGGCGCCATTTGCGAAATCAGCGGATAGAGCGCGGCGAGACCGCCGACGCCTGCGAAGCTCACCGCAGCGATATTGATGAAGTCACGACGCCGTACGCCGTCACCAGCCATGGTAGCCTCAGCGATGCTTGCTTGTTCAGCCATTGCCATTCCCTGCCTGCGCTGCCGCCGCCACGGATCGGGCGCGATAGCGTGTCCTAAAATGTCCCACACCGATCCGGCGGGAAAGTGCCCAAAGGGACGCTCGTCCAGCCATGCCGCACCAACCCCCGCGACAACGCGGGAGTTCGGTCCCCTTGGGCGCGCCTGATAGACGCAAAGCCGCCAGTTTGCCAACAAGCATTTTGCCGTGGATGCAAGGCATCTAATCGCATTTTTAACAGTAACTTGAATGATTATTGCAAATCATTCGCAACATAGCTCTTGCGACGGCGTGACAGAGCCTCAACCGCTTGATGCGGCGCTGACTCGGCCAAGGCCTGCCCCATCGGGCCATCCCGGCGCGGCAAGGCCCATCACCTTGAACAGTGCGCCCATTTCGGTCGGGGCGGTCAGCCGCACAGTTGCTGCCTCGATTGCTTCAGCAGCATCCGGTGCTGCTCGTGCAAGGCTCCCGGCTCGCGCACCGATCCCGAGGGCGGCGAGCCAGTGTCCTTGCGTGTTCGTCCCCAGCCAGCGCGCTCCGGCTTGCTCGGCCACTTCGGCCAGCGTCGCGAAATCGACGTGAGCAGTAAGGTCGGCCTCGCCCGGCTCGGCAAAGACATCGACCTTGCGGTGCGCCTGCACCGCCTGCAAGGTGCTGCCAAGCTGCGGCTCGGCGTAGCCATAGTCGATGAACAGGGCCGCTCCGCCCTGTGCGGCAAGGCGGCCCGCAACTTCCTGCACGACAGTCGCAGCGGCGGGCGATGCTTCCAGAATTGCCCCTTCGCCGGCCTCGGCGAAAGCCGCCGGTGCCGCCGCATCCATCGGCCGTGTCCCCGCAACCGGAATGAACCTGCCCTGCGCATCCAGTCCGACCATGCGCTCGCGCCAGCCACTTGCCGTGCGCACCAATTGCCGAACCGGCAGCGCATCGAGGAATTCGTTGGCCACGATCAGCAGGGGGCGATCCGACGGTAGTTCCGAAAGGTCGTGATGCCAGACCGCGCCACGGTGCGCTGCACGCTGCAAGGCCATAAGGGCCGGGCTGGTTTCGACGAAATGGACTTCAGGTGCGAGCCCGGCCCCGGCCGCTGCCCGCAGTGCATCACGCGCCAAAGTTCCGCGACCGGGGCCAAGCTCGACATAACAGACGCCGTCCGGGCTTCCGGCTCGCTGCCAAATATCCGCCAGCCACAGACCGATCAGTTCGCCGAACATCTGGCTGATTTCAGGCGCGGTCACAAAGTCGCCCCCCGCGCCGAGCGGATCGCGCGAACCGTAGTAACGCGCATTCGCTTCGGCCATGTAATGCGCGATCGAGATCGGCCCGGTCGCAGCGATGAGCCGCGCGAACACGCTGGAGAGCCCGCCCGGCTCACTGCTGTCATCGCTTGCCATCGCCGCCGAACTTCGCCGCGCTCAGGATACGACCGTCTGCCCCGATGACTGCCCGGTCGGCTGGATCGTCACGGCCAGCGGCGGGCTCATCAGCGCGCGGAATGCAAGACCCAGCCCGATCGCCATCATCGGCAGCGTGAGCCACTGTCCCATCGAAAGACCGGTGCGCATTGCGAAGTCGAGCAGTTGCACATCCGGTTCGCGGTAGAATTCTACCGTGAAGCGCGCCATCGCATAGCCCAGTCCGAAAATGCCGACGAGAAGGCCTGGCCGCCAGCGCGCTCGGGTGCGCCAGAACAGCACGAACAGCACGATGCCGAGGACAAGACCTTCCAGCAGCGCTTCGTAAAGCTGGCTGGGATGGCGCGGCAGCGCTCCTGCGCCCGGAAACACCATGACCCACGGCATCTTCGAATCGGTCACCCGGCCCCACAGTTCGCCGTTCACGAAATTGGCGCAGCGGCCGAAGAACAGGCCCGGCGGCACGCAGACCGCGATGTAGTCGCAGGTCCGCACGAAGTTCAGCCCGCCGCGCCACGAAACCCATGCTATCGCCACCACGGTGCCGATCAGGCCGCCATGGAAGCTCATGCCGCCTTCCCACAGCCGGATCAGCCGCGCCGGATCGGCAAGCAGTTCGGGCGCATAGAAAAACGCATAGCCAAGCCGGCCGCCAAGGATCACGCCAAGCGTCGCATAGAAGAACAGATCGTCCGCATGCCGCTGCGCGAGCGGTGCGCCCGGCTGGCGAATCATTCGGCCCAACTGGAAGTAGGCCAGCATGATCCCCGCCAGATAGGCGAGGCTGTACCATTTGATCGCAAAGAACCCGAGGTCGATCGCAATCGGCGAGAGCCCGAGGTTCTCCCAATGCAACGGCTGGTGACCGGCAGCGGCAATGACCGGGGCTGCTGCTGCGGCGGCCGATAGTGACAGCAAGGGCCAAGCTCCCTAGAGATTTTGCAACAATGGGGTTTGTAACAGAATGGTTTTGTTTTGTGCCGCGAGCGACGCAGCCTTGCGCGGCCTTCTGGCACAGGGCAAACCCGGGAGGCAAACCGAATAACAGGTTAAACCCCAACGCCGCAGCTTTTGCAGGAAAGCAGGCGAAATGGGGCGGAGAGGAGTGATCAAATACCCATGCTGACCCAACTTGATCGGGATCTTGCCCAAGTGATGGACGGGCTGACCGCCCCCGGCGGCATGCTCGCAACCACGCCCTTCCGTGCCTTTGATCGCGACCTCCCGATGATTGCTGCGGCGCCTCCCACGCTCGGCGCCTATTTCACGCAGTTCTGCACGTTCCACGGCGCGCGCGAATTCATCGTGGATGGCGATGTCCGTCTCACCTTTGCCCAGACGCTCGAAGCTGCGCGAATTGCCGCTGGCGGTCTGATCGAAAGCCATGGTCTCCAGAAGGGTGACCGCGTCGGCCTCGCCGCGCGCAATTCGGCCAACTGGATCGTTGCCTACATGGCCGTGCTGATGGCCGGTGGCTGCGCTGTCCTGATCAACGGATGGTGGCAGGGTGAGGAAATGGCCCACGGCATTGACATGGTCGGCTGCCGCATGATCATCGCCGATCGCCAGCGCGCCGAACGCCTCACCGGTATCACGCACGGCGCGGAGATCATCCCGCTGCTCCACGATTGCCACCCTGCGGAAGGCCTTGCCGCGCTCACCGCCAAGGGCGGTGATGCCTCCACACCGCTGCACGAGGTCGGGCCGGACGATCTCGCCACGATCCTGTTTACTTCAGGCTCGACGGGCGTCTCCAAGGGCGCATACTCCGATCACCGCGGCGTGGTGCAGGGCACCTACAGCTACCTCGCGCAGAGCGTCATGGTCCTCGGCCTGATGACTGCGCGCGGCGAAGCCCCTCCGGCAGATTCGCAGCCCATCGCGCTCGTCAACGTGCCGCTGTTCCACGTCACCGGCGAAGTCCCGCTGATGCTCCAGTCCTATGCGCTCGGGCGCAAGCTGGTGCTCATGCCCAAGTGGGACGCGGTCACCGCAATGAAGCTCATCGAGCGTGAGAGGGTCACCTACTTCGTCGGCGTCCCGCTGATGAGCTACGAGATCGCCACCCACCCGGATCACGACAAGTACGATCTCTCGACCTGCGTCACTTTCGCGGCCGGCGGCGCGCCGCGCCCGGTCGAGCACGTCGATCGTATCCGCAAGGCGCTGCCGCATGCCTTCCCGATCCTCGGCTACGGCCTCACCGAGACCAACGGTGTCGGCTGCGGCAACTTCAACGAGAACTACATCGCCAAGCCGGGCAGCACCGGCACCCCGTCGCGCCCGCTGGTCGATCTCGCGATCCTCGACGATGACGGCAATCCGGTCCCGCAGGGTCAGCTCGGCGAAGTCTCGATCCGCAGCGTCGCCAACTTCCTCGGTTATTGGGACAATCCCGAAGCCACGCGCGCGGCGATCATGCCCGATGGCTACTTTCGCACCGGCGATCTCGGTTATCTCGATCCGGAGGGCTACCTTTTCATCGTCGATCGCAAGAAGGACATCATCATCCGCGGCGGCGAGAACATCGCCTGCATCGA
The DNA here is from genome assembly GCF_007991615.1 of Novosphingobium sediminis. Lineage (GTDB taxonomy): Bacteria > Pseudomonadota > Alphaproteobacteria > Sphingomonadales > Sphingomonadaceae > Novosphingobium > Novosphingobium sediminis. Next base: position 119,935 of record NZ_BJYR01000010.1, read on the forward strand.
GGTGGAGAACGCGATCTACGCGCACCCCGGCGTCGCCGAGGCCAGCGTGTTCGGCCTGCCCGACGAACTCTACGGCGAAGTCCCCGTGGCGGTATACCTCGCCAAGGAGGGATGCACGGTAACCGCCGAAGATCTGCGCGGTTTCCTCGCGAGCCATATCGCGGCCTTCAAGATCCCCGTGCAGTTCTGGGAGGAACACGAAGCGCTGCCCCGCCTCGGCACCGAAAAAGTGGACAAACGCACCCTCAAGCAGCGCTACGGGTCGCAATGGCAAGAGACGCGCAAGTCCTGATGCGATAAGGAAGAGGGGTATGATCACCCCCCGGATTCCCAACCAGCGTGCCATCATCGATCGCCGGGCGCTTGCCGATGCAATTGCTGATCAAGTCGCGGCGCAGGGCGAAAAGGCCCGGCCCGCGATTGTCGAGTTGCTGCGCGAGGCGCTCGCCAAGGGGCGCGAGGAACTCGCCCGCCGCTTGCGCGAGAAGCCCTCGCACGGCACCGAATGCGCGCAGGGGCAGGCCTTCCTGATCGACCAGCTGGTCCGCGTGATCCACGATCACGTCGTCGGCCACGTCTACCGCGCCAGCAACCGCTCGACCGGCGAACGCATCGCGCTGATCGCTGTCGGCGGCTACGGGCGCGGCGAGATGGCGCCTCATTCCGACGTCGACATCGCCTTCCTCACTCCCACCAAGCCCACCTCATGGTGCGAGCAGGTGATCGAGGCGATGCTCTATTTCTTCTGGGATCTCGGACTCAAGGTCGGCCAGTCCAGCCGCTCGCTCGACGAGATGGTGCGCATGGCGCGCAGCGATCTCACCATCCGCACCGCGCTCCTCGAAGGCCGCTACGTCTGGGGTGACCGCGCGCTCTATGATGAAAGCGCGCGCCGTTTCTGGGCCGAAGTCGTCACAGGCACCGAACGCCAGTTCGTTGCGGAGAAGCTCGCCGAGCGGAATGAACGGCACAAGAAGCTGGGCGACAGCCGCTATGTCGTCGAACCCAACGTGAAGGAAGGCAAGGGCGGCCTGCGCGATCTGCACACGCTCTACTGGATTGGCAAATACATCCACAAGGTTCGCGATCCCAGCGAACTGGTCGAGGTCGGCCTGCTGACGGCAGCCGAATATCGCGCCTTTCGCCGCGCCGAGAGCTTCTTCTGGTCGGTGCGCTGCCACCTCCACGCCGTGACGGGCCGCGCCGAGGACCGGCTCACCTTCGATCTCCAGCGCGAAGTCGCGCTGCGCATGAACTTCGCCGACCGCCCGGGCAAGAGCGCGGTCGAGCGCTTCATGCAGTACTTTTTCCTGCAGGCGACGCAGGTCGGGTCGCTCACGGGCATGTTCCTCGCCCAGCTCGATGAGCAGTTCGCCAAGACCCGCATCGGTTTCTTTGCCGCGCTGCGCGGCCGCCGCAAGCGCAAGATCGGCGCGTTCCCGATCCAGGCCGAAAAGCTTGGTGCCGATGGCGACGATTTCTTCCGGACGGACCCCGTTCGTCTGATCGAGATATTTCTCGTTGCCGATCGCGAAGGGCTTGAAATCCACCCTGAGGCGATGCGCCTTGCGCGCCGCGATTCTGGCCTGATCGACGCATCGGTCCGCCGCGATCCGCGCGCCAATACAATGTTCATGGAACTGCTCACGAGCCGCAACGATCCCGAAACGGCGCTGCGCTGGATGAGCGAGGCAGGCATCTTCGGCCGTTTTGTGCCCGATTTCGGCCGCGTCGTCGCGCAGATGCAGTTCGATATGTACCACCACTACACGGTGGACGAGCACACCATCCGTGCCATCGGCCTGCTCTCGCGCATCGAAAAGGGCGAAGAGACCGAACACCACCCGATGGCGACCGAGGTCATTTCCAAGGTCGCCTCGCGCCGGGTCCTCTATGTCGCAACTCTGCTTCATGACATTGCCAAGGGGCGGCGCGGAGATCACTCGATCCTCGGCGCCGAAATCGCGATGAAGCTCTGCCCCCGGCTCGGCATGTCGCCGGCGGAGACTGAACTTGTCGCATGGCTGGTGCGTTGGCATCTCCTGATGAGCGCCACCGCCTTCAAGCGCGATCTTGCCGACTACAAGACCATCGCCGACTTTGCCGGGCGCGTCCAAAGCCAGGAGCGGCTGCGCCTGCTCCTCATTCTCACCATCGTCGATATCCGCGCCGTCGGCCCCGGCATCTGGAACTCGTGGAAGCGCCAGCTGCTCGGCGATCTGTTCACTTCGGCGGAGGAAGTCCTCCGCCTCGGCCACAAGCAATATGGCCGCGCCGAACGCATCGCTGCAAAGAAGAAGGCCGTCGCCGCGCTGCTCAAGGAACGCGATGCGCTGATCGGCACCGTCGGCAAGCAGCTTGGCGATGCCTACTGGATCGCCGAGCCCGAGGACATCATCGCGCTCAATCTCCAGCAGATGGACCTCTCGCTCGACGAGCCGCTCACGGTCGAAGCGCATTGGTACCCCGCGCGCGGCGCCACGCTCGTGACCGTGCTTGCCGCGGACCACCCCGGCCTGTTCTACCGCATCGCCGGGGGCATCCACCTTGCGGGCGGCAATATCATCGACGCGCGCATCCACACCGCGCGCAACGGTCTCGCGGTCGATAACTTCCTCGTGCAGGATCCGCTCGGCCGTCCGCTCAACGAACCCGCGCAGATCGCCCGGCTCAAGACCGCGATTGCCGATGCGCTGGCCAACCGGGTCAAGCTTCTTCCCCAACTTGCCGCGCGTCCCTCAGCCCGCCCGCGCGCCGATGCCTTCGAAGTCGAACCCATCGTCATCTTCGACAACAAGGCGTCCAACCGCTTCACCGTGATCGAGGTCGGCGCACGCGACCGCCCGGCGCTGCTAAGCCAGCTGGCGCGCGCGTTGTTCGAAGCGCGGCTGGTCGTCCACTCCGCCCACATCGCCACTTATGGCGAGCGCGCGGTCGATACCTTCTACGTCACCGATCTGCTCGGCGAAAAGATCGAGGCCGATACCCGCATGCGCGCGATCGAAAAGCGCCTGATCGAAGCGGCGGAGGATCGCCGCAGCAAGGCCGCTGCGGCATGACCGAGCCGGAGTATCTCGCCGGCCGCATCCTCCTCGCCATGCCGGGCATGGGCGACACACGCTTCGAACGCGCCGTTATCGCGATGTGCGTGCACGATGAACACGGCGCGCTCGGCATCGGTGTCGGCAGCGTGCGTGAAGGCGTGACCCTGCACAGCCTGCTTGCCGATGTCGGCATCGATCCCGGAGCGGCGCCCGATGGCCCGGTGCTCAATGGCGGTCCGGTCGAAACCTCGCGCGGGTTCGTGCTCCACAGCACCGATTGGGGCGGCAGCGGCTCGGTCGAGGTGAGCCCGCTCTGCGCGCTCTCCGCCTCGATGGACGTGCTGCGGGCGATCGCCGAGGGGCGCGGCCCATCGAAATGGCTCGTCGCACTCGGTTATGCCGGCTGGGGCGCAGGCCAACTCGAGGGCGAGATGCGCCAGCACGGCTGGTATGCGGCGCAAGGTCGCAGCGACATCCTGTTCGAAACCTCGGTCGCGGCCCGCTGGGCCGCCACCTGGCGTGCCGAGGGCATCGACCCATCGCACCTCGTCAGCCAGACCGGACGGGCATAATTCCTCTCCATTTTTGCGCAGCACAAATGGGGAGGTGGCAGCGCGAAGCGCTGACGGGGGGGTAATTTCACCCCAACCGCCGAACCGCCTCATCCCGCCCGATCAGCGGCAACAGCGCTTTCATATCCGGCCCATGGTCCATGCCCGTCAGCGCCTGCCGCAGCGGCAGAAACAGCGCTTTGCCCTTGCGCCCTGTCGCATCCTTGAGCGCCCCCGTCAGTGCCCCCCACGGATCGCCAGCCCAATCAAGCCCGGCCGCCACCACAACCGCCTGATTCAGAAACTCCCGCGTCTCGGCGTCGAACTCCGGCGTTGCAATCGGCCCAGTCACGACCTGCCACCAGTCCGCCGCCTCGGCCACAGTGCTCAGGTTGGGCCGGATCGCATCCCATGCTGCCTCGCCCATGCCCTCGGGCAGCCGCGCGGCCACATGCGCGAATGGCAGCCGGTGGATCACCGAAGCATTGACCCGCGCCAGTTCCGCATCATCGAACCGCGCCGGCGCCCGTCCGAAGTGCGCAAGGTCAAAGCTCTCCGCCAGCGCATCCGCATCGAGCGCGGGGTCGACCGGATCGCTCGTGCCCAGCCGCGCCAGCAGTGCGAGCAGCGCCTCGGGCTCGATCCCCTGCTCGCGCATTTCGGAAACGCCCAGCGAGCCGAGCCGCTTTGAAAGCTTGCCCTCGGCACCCGTCAGCAGTGCCTCGTGCGCAAATCGCGGGGCCGATACCCCCAGCGCAGTGAACATCTGCACCTGCGTCGCGGTGTTGGAAACGTGGTCCTCGCCGCGCAGCACGTCGGTCACGCCCATCTGGATATCGTCGATCACCGAAGGCAGCATGTAGAGCCACGAGCCGTCCGCACGGCGCACCACCGGGTCCGACATCTGCCGCGCATCGAAGTGCTGCGGCCCGCGAATGCCGTCCACCCATTCAATCGGCGCCTCGTGATCGAGCAGGAAGCGCCAGTGCGGTTGCTCCCCCGCTGCCTCCTTGGCCGCATGGTCCGCCTCGGTAAGGTTCAAGGCGGCACGGTCGTAGATCGGTGGCAGACCGCGCCCCAGCAGCACCTTGCGCTTGAGGTCCAGTTCCTGCGCAGTCTCATAGCAGCGATAGAGCCGCCCCGCAGCGATCAGCGTTTCGAACGCCGCCTCGTAGATCGCAAAGCGCGCCGACTGCCGCTCCTCGCGCTCCGGGTGCAGCCCCAGCCACGCCAGATCGGCGCGGATCGCCTCGACATGCTCTTCGCGGCTGCGCGCCACATCGGTATCGTCGATGCGCAGCAGGAAGCGCCCGCCGTTCTTTTTCGCCAGCAGCCAGTTGTGCAGCGCCGTGCGGATATTGCCGACATGGAGCGTTCCGGTGGGCGAGGGGGCAAAGCGCGTGGTGACAGTCATGCTCCCGCCTATAGCGGCCGGAAGTTGGCCGACAAGCTTAGCACACCAGCATCAGCCCATCAGCATAAGGGCATGGGTCATCGCATCCCACAGCGGCTCATGGCGATCAGCACGGACCAGCCCGGCAATCGCCTCGCCAAACGCGCTGCGGTCGCGCCCCCGCCCGGCTTCGGTGAGCGTAGCCAGCGTCGCCTCATCCGGCGAAAGCCGCTGGCAGCAGGCGCGCCCGACCACGAACGGCTCCGGCCACGCCCGCACCATGGCTTGAACGAAATCATGCACCGCGCAGGCTGCCTCGCAATTGCACAGCCGCAGCGCCAGCGCGGGAAGGGGATCGCTGCGGTCCCGCGCGGCAATCGCGCAAAGCCTCACCGCATGGACAAGATCCTGCGCCGCCGCGCTCTGCGTGTGCAGGACAGGGGGCTGCGCAAGCGCAGTGATGGTATGGGCGAACCGGGTCAACGCGGTCATGGCAGGGCCTATCTTGTTGCGAGTGATTCGCAACTTAGCAAGCGCCGGCCTCACGTCAATGCGAATCGTTCGCAACAAGCCTCAGGCGGTGCGGAACCCGTGCGTGATCGGATAGCGCCGGTCGCGTCCGAAGTTGCGCATGCCCAGCTTGACCCCCGGTGGGGCCTGCCGCCGCTTGTATTCCGCCACGTTGAGCAGCCGCTCGATCCGCGCGACGGTGGCATGGTCGAAGCCTTCGGCGACCAGCTGGTCGACGCTCTTCTCGTGCTCCACCAGCCCGAGCAGGATGCTGTCGAGCACCGCGTAATCGGGCAGCGAGTCCGAATCCTTCTGGTCCGGGCGCAGCTCTGCGCTCGGCGGCTTGGTGATGATCCGCTCCGGCATCACCATGCCTTCCGGTCCCAGCCCGATCTTCGGCCGCGCCGCATTGCGCCAGCGCGAGATCGCGAAAACGGTCGTCTTGTAGGCGTCCTTCAGCGGGTTGTAGCCGCCGTTCATGTCGCCATAGATCGTCGCGTAGCCCACGCTCATCTCGCTCTTGTTCCCGGTCGTCACCAGCATCGGCCCGAACTTGTTGGAAAGCGCCATCAAGGTCGTGCCGCGGATGCGCGATTGCAGGTTCTCCTCCGTGAGATCGGGAGAGCGCCCCTCAAACGTCGGCGCCAGCATTTCGGCAAAAGCATCCACCGCCGGCACGATCGGGATCGTATCGAGCCGCACGCCCAGCATCTTCGCGCAGGCCTCGGCGTCTTCAAGGCTCTCGGCGCTGGTATAGGCGCTCGGCATCATCACGCACCACACCCGCTCCGGCCCGAGTGCATCGACCGCAATAGCCGCGCAGATCGCCGAATCGATGCCGCCCGAAAGCCCCAGCACCACGCCGGGGAAGCGGTTGGTGTTCACATAGTCGCGCAGGGCGAGCACCATCGCGCAGTAGATGTCCTCGGGATGCTCGGCGAGTTCGCAGACCACGCCCGGCTGGCAGCGCCAGCGGCTGCCGGACTTTTCCCACACCGTATCGACGATCGCCTCTTCCCAGTCAGGCAGCTGCGTCCACAGCGCACCTTCGGGGCCGACAACGAAGCTCGCCCCGTCGAAAACCACTTCGTCCTGCCCGCCAACCCTGTTCACGAACACCAGCGGAATGCCCGTATCGATCGCGCGGCGCTTGGCCACACCTTCGATCCGCAGCTCGTCCTTGTCGATCTCGTAGGGGCTGCCGTTGATGCAGATGAAGATCTCCGCACCCTGCTCGGCAAGATGGCGGCAGACCGGCGCATGCCAGATGTCCTCGCAGATCGGCAGGCCCAGCATCGCCCCGCGGAACGGGACCGGTTCCGGCAGCGGGCCGGGCAGAAAATAGCGCTTCTCGTCGAAGGTGCCGTAGTTGGGCAGTTCCACCTTGAACCGCACCGCGGCAACCTTGCCCTGATCGAGCAGCGCCACGCCGTTGTGCAGCGCCCCGTCCCGCACGAACACCGAGCCGACCAGCATCGCCGGCCCGCCATCGGCCGTCGCCGCCGCCAGCGCGTCGAGCGCAATCGCGGCACGTTCGATCAGCGCCGGTTTCTGGATCAGATCTTCCGGCGGGTAGCCGATCAGCTGCAGCTCTGGATAGACGATGAGGTCGCTGCCTTCCGCCCGCTCGCGCACCGCGAGCATTGCGGCTGCGTTGGCGGCAAGATCGCCAACCTTCTGGTTGAGCTGGGCAAGCGTGATGATGAGTGTCTCGGGCATGGCGGAGACCCTAGGCGGCATTGGCGGGCGAGTTCAAGGATATCCAATGGTGCAGGGGCGGCCTTGGTGCAAAACCATGTGTCTGAACGTTGCAATGCTGTCATCTTGGGCTAAGGCCCCAGCGATCACCAAGACTCGAGGGACTCGGGAAGCCCATGAAGATCATGTCCGGCAACGGCAACCTGCCGCTGGCCCGCGCCATTGCCGCCTATCTCGAACTGCCGCTGACCGAAGCTTCGGTCCGCCGCTTTGCCGACGAGGAAGTCTTCGTCGAGATCCACGAGAACGTGCGCGGTGAGGACGTGTTCATCGTCCAGTCGACTGGTTACCCGGCGAACGACAATCTGATGGAACTGCTGATCTGCACCGATGCGCTGCGCCGCGCTTCGGCCAAGCGGATCACGGCGGTCATCCCCTATTTCGGCTATGCCCGGCAGGACCGCAAACCCGGCCCGCGCACGCCGATCTCGGCCAAGCTTGTCGCCAACCTGATCACCACCGCAGGTGCCGATCGCGTGCTCGCGGTCGATCTCCACGCCGGGCAGATCCAGGGCTTCTTCGATATCCCGACCGACAACCTCTTCGCCGCGCCGGTCATGGCCGCGGATATCCAGACGCGCTACGGCGGTCAGGATCTCATGGTCGTCTCGCCCGACGTCGGCGGTGTGGTGCGCGCCCGCGCGCTGGCCAAGCGGCTCGACAACGCCCCTCTCGCCATCGTCGACAAGCGGCGTGACCGCCCGGGCCAGAGCGAAGTGATGAACATCATCGGCGACGTTTCCGGTCGCATGTGCATCCTGATCGACGATATCATCGATTCGGGCGGCACGCTGTGCAACGCCGCGCAGGCCCTGCTCGATAGCGGTGCCAAGGGCGTTGCCGCCTATATCAGCCACGGTGTCCTTTCGGGCGGCGCGGTGGCGCGCGTCAACAATTCGGCGCTCAAGGAACTCGTGATCACCGACACGATCCTGCCGACCGAAGCGACCCAGGCCTCCGACCGCATTCGCGTGCTCACTATCGCGCCGCTCATCGGCGAAGCGATCCGCCGCATTGCCGACGAAAGCTCGGTCTCCAGCCTGTTCGACTAAGTCTTGCGAGGTTCCGGCCCTCTCCCTGACGGGGGAGTGGGCCGGACATGCCCTAAAGGCCGAACGCCTCCAGCGCGGCCTTGGCAATCACATCCCCGCGTTCCTGCACGAAGTGGCCGCCATCCGCGATTTCCAGCGGCGGCGGGCAGCCGTGGATCGTCGCACGCAGGTTCGCCATCACATCTGGCCCGAGCACCGGGTCCATCATCCCCACCGCCATGAACGTCGGCCCGCGCCATTCGTCGTGCCACCACGCCGCGGCGCGTTTGGCTTCGGCGACGCCTTCCATGTCCGGGTCAGTCATCACCAGTTCGGGGAAGCGCCGCACGCCCGATTTGTAGCGGGCGTCGGGGTAGGGCGCACCATATGCTGCGGCTTCGGCGTCGCTTAGTCCTACTTGCGCCCGTTTGAACAGGGCTGGGATGTCGAGGTCCGGCTGGCTGCGATTGTAGGCCCGCCACGCATCGAAGCCGGGTCCGGCCGAGCGCCCCGTTGGGATCGCGGTGTTCATCACCAGCAGCCGCTCGAACCGCTCCGGCATGTCGGGCGGTATGGTCAGCCCAAGGATGCCGCCCCAGTCCTGGCAGACGAGCGTGATGCGGTTCAGGTCCATCGCAGTGATGAACGCCATCAGCATGCCGCGATGGAAGTGGAAGGTGTATACCTCCTCGTCCACCGGCTTGTCTGACCGGCCAAAGCCAAGCAGATCAGGCGCGATGACCCGGCAGCCGGCGTCCGCGAAGATCGGGATCATCTTGCGATAGAGGTAGCTCCAGCTTGGCTGGCCGTGCAGGCACAGGAACGTCGTCTGCGCGTCTCGCGGCCCTTCATCGATGAAGTGGACACGCAGCCCCTCAAAGCCCTTGAGGCTGTCGATGTAGTGCGGCGCAAAGTCATAGCCGGGCAGATCTTCGAATCGGCTTTCATCGGTACGCAAGGCTTCCATCGAGCCTGTCTCCCATCATCTTGTCGTTCCGCCGCGCTGCCAACAGTAGCGTGTGCGGCGCTGCATGCAATTCGTCACCGCGCGGTTTTGACACCCGCGCTGGCCCGGCCCATGGATGGCGCGATGGCGCTGATCCTGTTCAACAAGCCCTATGGCGTTCTGTGCCAGTTCAGCGCCGAGCCGAATGGCCCGCCGCGCCCGACGCTGGCCGACTACATCAAGCGCCCCGGTGTCTATCCCGCCGGCAGGCTGGATCATGACAGCGAAGGGCTTGTACTGCTCACCGATGACGGCCGCCTGCAGGCCCGCATCGCCGATCCGCGTTTCAAGCTCGCCAAGACCTATCTCGTGCAAGTTGAAGGCGATCCGGATGAGGCGGCGCTGGAACCCTTGCGGCGCGGGATCGTGCTCAAGGACGGGCCCACGCTGCCCGCCGAGGCCCGCCGCATCGATCCGCCCGCGCTCTGGCCGCGCGATCCGCCCGTCCGCTTCCGCAAGAGCGTGCCCGATTGCTGGATCGAACTGACAATCCGCGAGGGCCGCAATCGGCAGGTGCGCCGAATGACGGCAGCGGCGGGCTATCCCACACTTCGGCTTGTGCGCTGGCGGATCGGCGAATGGACGCTGGACGGCCTTGCCCAAGGCGAATGGCGCGAAGGGCCTACTGCCAGGGCCTGATATCGCCCGGTGCGATGCGTGCGAGCATTTCGAGCCGCCGCGCCTGCCGCGTTTCCAGCGAGAGCGTCATCAACGGCTGCGGCGAATCGACGAACTGGCGCGGGCTCATCCCGAACAGCGCGGTGAACTCGCGGATCAGGTGGCTCTGGTCATAGTAGCGCAGCGCCAGCGCCTCGGCCTCGTCGTGATCCGCCACGCCGCGCAGATGGCTCGCCATGTCGAGCGCGCGGGCGCGGCGCAGCACCTGCTTCGGCGGTATGCCGAAATCGCGGCGGACGAGCCGCTCCAGCTGGCGCTGCGCGGTGCCGCACTGCTCCGCCAGCCGGGCGACGGTGATTTCCGGATTGGTAAAGGCTGCCGCCTCGACCGAAGCCGCGACGCGATCAGGTTCAGCCGCGCCGCTGCGGACGATCATGCTGCGCATGGCCTCTTCCATCGCCGTGCACCAGTCCTCGGCGGAGGCATCCTGGTCAAACAGGCTCATCCATTCGGTCTGGCACATCCCCATCGTCTCGAGCGGGGTCAGCTTGTCACACATTGCATCGAGCTTGATCCCGCTCAGCGCGTGGCAGGCGCCCGGGCGGAACGAGAGGCCAACGCTGGTGAAGCTGCCGCGCACGGTGATCGGCATGCGCCGCGTCTGCGGACCGAAATAGAGTGCGGCGCGGCCCATCTCGCGCCGGCCTTCCACCGTCTCCGCGGTCCATTCGCCGCGCAACTGGATACGCAGCATCGCCGCGTCGCTGAAGATGCCGCAGGAAACTTCGTGGTCTTCGGGCGTATCGACGATCGTGACGTAGAGCCGCGCGATCCAAGGTGCCAGATCGCGCGCAGGGGCCCGGCTGTAGGAGATCGGCTGACCGTCGCGCGTTGCCGCACCGCCCGAAGCGATGGCCGGGTCAACGGCAGGTCTGCTCATCCGGCTCATCAATATCCCCCCGCCCGTTCATAACGGGAATCGCGTTCCCGGTGAACGGTCTAGCCACCCCGGAGCCCCCCCGGTGTGCGTATTATCACTATCGATAAGCACAAACCCGCACATTAGCCAAGGTGGTTCGCCCGCGAAGGCATGACCAAAGCGGCACACGACGGGGCCCTTGACCATGCCCCCGGACGAGGGCCATGGCTGCGGCATGAAGGATACCGACCTCGATCGCGACATCGCCCTAGCCCAGCGCCTTGCCGACGCCGCAGGGGCCGCCATCCGCCCGTTCTTCCGCAGCGGCCTTTCCGCTGACCGCAAGGCCGATGCCTCGCCGGTCACGCTGGCCGACAGGGCGGCTGAAGAGGCCATGCGTGCGATCCTTGCCGCCGAAGTGCCGGATGATACGGTGATCGGTGAGGAAATGGGTTCCACCCCCGGCTCGTCGGGACGCAGTTGGGTGCTCGATCCGATCGACGGCACCACCGGCTTCCTCGCCGGCCGGCCGCTGTTCGGCACGCTCATCGCGCTTGTGGTCGAAGGTTTTCCGGTGATCGGCGTTATCGACCAGCCGATCCTGGGCGAACGCTGGGTCGGGGCGATCGGCCGGCCCACCACGCTAAACGGCCACGCCGTCCGCACCCGCGCCTGCGCGCAGCTTTCCGATGCCGCACTCGCCACCACGGGTCCTCATTACTTCGACGATCACGATGGCGGGCACTTCATGGGCCTCGCCGCCAAGACTGATCACAAGCGGATGGTGATGGGTGGCGATTGCTACAACTACGCGATGCTCGCCTCGGGGCACCTCGACGTGGTCTGCGAAGCTGGCCTGAAGCTGCATGATTGGGCCGCGCTCGTCCCTGTCGTCGAGGGCGCTGGCGGAACCATGGCGGACTGGAACGGGGAACCGCTCCATGCCGGTTCCGATGGTCATGTCATCGCGGTTGGCGATGCGGCGCGGCTCGAGGATGTGGTCGAGGCACTGGCCTGCCACCACTGAGCCGATGATGCTCCCGCGCCGCCTGTTCTTCTACGGCACGTTGACGCACGAGCATTCCAACACGCTGACCGAAACCCTGCTGCCAAGGCTGGGCGGGCCGCCGCGCCGCGGCTGGGTGCGCGGAGCGCTGTTCCTCCGGCGCGATCCGCTTGGTGTCTATCCGGTGCTGATGCCCGGCGCCGGGCGCGTTTACGGCTGGGTCTATGTCGGATTGCGACCGATCCCGCGTGCCGTGCTCGCCGCGTTCGATGCTTGGGAATACTGCGATCCGCGCCGGCCTGCTCGCGGTGAATATCGCCGCGCGAACCTTGTCGTCCACACGCGCAGCGGCCCGCTGCGCGCCGCCGCCTACCTTCCGAACCGGCGCGCGCCGCTGGGCCTCAGGGCGGTTCCGGGTGGAGATTTCGCCGCCTACGCCGCTGCGCATGGTCTTCCCGTCCTCACCGAATGACCGGGCTTGCCAGCCCCCGCCGCGCCGTGCGAGCAAGCCTTTGACAGATATACGGAGGTAATGAGTATGCGCAGCGCAATCGGGGCGATCTCCATCGGACTGGCACTCGCCGCAATGCCGGCAAGCGCGAAGACGGTGGTGGTTCGCGCCGCCCACATGGTCGATGTTCTCGCTGGCCGGACCGTGGACAATGCGCAGGTCGTCATCACCGATGGCCGCATCACCGCGGTCGGCAAGGCGGGGGATGCGGTGCCGGCTGGCGCTGAAACCATCGATCTTGGCGCGCGGACCCTGCTCCCCGGTCTGATCGACATGCACGTCCACCTTACCAGCGATCCGCGCCTCAGCGGCTATCGCGGGCTTGAATTCACGGACAACTTCTGGACCGTCGTCGGCGTGGCCAACGCCAAGCGCACGGTCGAGGCGGGCTTCACCACGGTGCGCAATGTCGGCTCGGCAAACTTCGATGACGTCGCGCTCAAGCAGGGGATACAGGCGGGCTACATTGCGGGGCCGCGCATCGTCCCCGCGACCTATGCCCTCGGCGCTACCGGCGGACACTGCGATTCCACCGAGTTTCCGCCTTCGATCAAGGTGCCCTCGCCCGGCATCGCCAATTCGCCCGACGAGTTCCGCGCCGCGGTGCGCACGATGCGCAAGTACGGCGCCGAAGTGATCAAGGTCTGCATGACGGGAGGCGTCCTGTCGAAGACCGACAGCGTCGGCGGCCAGCAGATGAGCCTTGAGGAAATCAAGGCCGTCACCGACGAAGCCCACATGCTCGGCATGCGCGTTGCTGCGCACGCGCATGGCACGGCCGGGATCAACGATGCACTGCGCGGCGGGGTCGATACGATCGAACATGCCAGCCTTGCCGATGACGAGAGCTTCAAGCTGGCCAAGGCCAAGGGTGCCTGGCTCGATATGGACATATACGACGACGACTACATCCTTGCCGAAGGCGCGAAGAACGGCGTGTTCGAGGAAAGCCTCGCCAAGGAGCGTGCGGTGGGCCGCAAGCAGCGCGAGACGTTCCGCGCTGCGCATGCCGCCGGGGTCAAGCTGCTGTTCGGCACCGATGGCGGCGTCTACCCCAATGGCGACAACGCCAAGCAGTTCGCCAAGATGGTAGAGTGGGGGATGACGCCGATGGAAGCGATTCAGGCCGCTACCCGCAGTGCCGCCGAAGCGCTCGACAAGACCGCCGATGTCGGGGCCATTGCAACCGGCCGCTACGGCGATCTCATCGCGGTGGACGGCGATCCGCTCGCCGATGTGCGCGTGCTGGAAAAGCCCGCGTTCGTCATGAAGGGCGGCGAAGTGGTGCGCGCCGCCCCCTGAATCGCGAGAGGCGCGGTCAGGCCTCGGAGGCCTCGCTGTTCAGCTGGATATAGTTGGCGAGGCCCATCCGCGCGATCATCTCGAACTGGGTTTCGAGCACGTCGACATGCTCTTCCTCGTTCGAGAGGATATCGGCGAAAAGATCGCGGCTGACGAAATCGCGCACGCTTTCGCAGTGGGCGATTGCGTCCTTGAGCAGCGGGATCGCGTCGTTCTCCAGCGCAAGGTCTGCCTTGAGCACGTCTTCGACATCCTCGCCGATGCGCAGCCGCCCGATGGCCTGAAAATTGGGCAGCCCGTCGAGGAACAGGATGCGGTCCGCCAATCGGTCGGCGTGCTTCATCTCGTCGATCGATTCGTGGCGCTCGTATTCGGCGAGCTTCTTGAGGCCCCAATTGGCCAGCATCCGGTAGTGCAACCAGTACTGGTTGATCGCGGTCAGCTCGTTGAGCAGCGCCTTGTTGAGGAACTCGATGACTTTGGCATCACCCTTCATGGCTATCTCCTGGAGCTATGCAGGGAGACTAGTCAGCGGCGCTCCGGGGCGCAAGGCGGGCGTTCAGGCCGGCACGCAGGCGCGCGCCTCGTTCACGATCTGCTCGGCATCTTCCAGGCATTGGCGACACTGGGGCGCGAAGCCGAGCTTGCCGTAAAGCGTTTCGGCGTCGCCGCTGTGCTCGATCGCGGCGCGGCGCAGGTCTTTTTCACGGATGGCGTTGCAGATGCAGATATACATCGGATGCGAATCCTCGCTGTGTCGAGCAATACTTAATGCGAGGCATTTGCAATAGCAAGTGGCTTGTGCGCAGGTCTGCCTATGCGCCGCAGCGTTGCATTTTAACGGCGAGCGCCCTATGTCTCGCCCCGCATCAAGAGTTGGGGAATTGACGCCCCGACGCCAACCTGCCGGTTTCCGGGCAAGGTGGCGCCTTCGCCAGCGAAGGGATGCGGCCGGTCCGGCAACGAAGCGGAACAAGGCTGCAGGCGTCGTTTCCCCCACATGTAAAAGGGTTTCGAGACGTGCCGATCCGCATTGCCGACAATCTTCCCGCCCGCCGCACGCTGGAATCCGAGGGCGTGATCGTGATGAGCGAGACCGAGGCTGCGCGGCAGGACATTCGCCCGCTGCGGGTGGCGCTGCTCAACCTGATGCCCGACAAGATCACGACCGAAACGCAGATCGCCCGCCTGCTTGGCGCGACGCCGCTGCAGATCGAGCTCGACCTCGTCCGCATCTCGGACCACGTCAGCAAGAACACCTCGGCGGGCCACATCACTTCGTTCTATCGCCCGTGGGAGGATGTCCGCGCCGAAAAGTTCGACGGGTTGATCATCACCGGGGCGCCGGTCGAGCAAATCGCGTACGAGGAGGTGACTTACTGGGACGAGATGCGCCGCATCCTCGATTGGTCGCAGGACAACGTGCACCGCACGCTCACGCTGTGCTGGGGCGCGATGGCGGCGATGTATCACTTCCACGGCGTGCCCAAGCATGCGCTGGCCGCAAAGGCGACCGGTGTGTTCAGCCACGCGAACCACGCGCCCGCGCATCCTGTCATGCGCGGCTTGCCCGACCGATTCGACGTTCCCGTCTCGCGCTGGAGCGAACTGCGAGGAGCCGACCTGCCCGCCGGGCGCGGCCTTGCCGTGCTGGCGGACAGCGCCGAAACCGGGCTCTGCCTGATCGGCGATCCGGCGCACCGCGCCGTCCACATGCTCAATCACCTCGAGTACGACACGCTGACTCTGGCGGGCGAATATGCGCGAGACGAGGGGCGCAGCCTGCCGCTCCACTACTTCCCGGGGGATGATCCGGCGGGCCAGCCTTCCAATACCTGGCGCGGCCATGGGCACCTCCTGTTCGGCAACTGGATCAATGAGACATACCAGTCGACGCCGTTCGATCGCGCGGAGATTGGCAGGTGATTGCGCAATCGCTTGCCTTTTGCGCCCATCGCCACTAAGCGCGCCCACTTCATCGGATGTGACATCGATGACTCGCCTGGCCATGCAGGGCTGCCACGGCAAGTCGGACGCATCCTTACCAAGGAGACGAAAATGCCCAAGCTCAAGACCAAGAGCGGTGTGAAGAAGCGCTTCAAGATCACCGCATCCGGCAAGGTCAAGCACGGTGTGGCCGGCAAGCGCCACCGCCTGATCAGCCACAACGCCAAGTACATCCGTCAGAACCGCGGCATGGACGTGATCTCCGACGCAGATGCGAAGGTGATCAAGAAGTGGGCGCCCTACGGGCTGAACTGAGGAGCGTTAGACCATGAGCCGCATCAAACGGGGTGTTACCACCCGCGCCAAGCACAAGCGCATTCTCGAACAGGCCAAGGGCTATCGGGGCCGCCGCAAGAATACCATCCGCGTTGCCCGTCAGGCGGTCGAAAAGGCCGGCCAGTACGCGTACCGCGATCGCAAGATCAAGAAGCGGGAATTCCGCGGTCTGTGGATCCAGCGCATCAACGCTGCAGTCCGCGCCGAAGGCCTGACCTACTCGCAGTTCATCCACGGCACCAAGCTGGCCGGGATCGAACTCGATCGCAAGGCCATGGCTGATCTCGCGATGAACGAAGGCGGCGTGTTCGCTGCGATCATCGCGCAGGCCAAGCAGGCACTGGCGAACTGATTGGAGGCTGACGGCCGGACGTTCCAATTTGGTGCGTCAGAACGTCGTCAACTTCTGAATCTGGCTGAAATGCAAGAGGGCATCGATCGCGAGATCGGTGCCCTTTTTGCCATTTTGGCCAGTTCCCGTTGATGCTGCAAAGGGATATAACCCTACCAACAGGGATAAAAACGAGGGGCGCAGCAGTGAGCGGTCAATGTACCGTCAGGGTACGATTCCATCAGCCGCCCGCGGCTATGCGCGCCTATTTCACGACCTTCTACATCACCGAAATCGATGTCGGAACCGAGGGGCGGGTAACCGATCACCTCCACCCGGAATGGGCCAACCTGCGGATCATCAGCGGGGAACTGCCCGTATCGGAGATCCGCAACGCTCCCCCGTTCGGGGGCGTGACGGGCATTCTCACCGGCCCAACCAGCACCGCAGTACGCTTCACCACTGGCACCTCGCGAATCTGGGGGATTGGACTGCTGCCTCTCGGCTGGGCCAAATTTGTTTCTGCACCGGCAAACGTCTTTGCCGACCGCCTTTGCGATGCGGCCGCGGAGCCTGAATTTGCGCCACTGCTCCCGCTTGCGAATTCCCTGTTCGGGCCCGAGCCGGACGAACTCGCGGAACTGGAGCGGATTACCCGCCACTTCGAGAGCCTTGCCGCGCGCCCTTTGCCGGAAGAAGCGCGGATCCGCGCCGTCCATCACGCACTCGTCGATCCCGAGATCGCCAGTGTTGCCGAAATGACCGAGCAGGCCGGCCTGCCCACGCACACGCTGGAGCGCGTCTGCCGCCGCCACTTCGGTTTCCCGCCAAGCCTGTTGCTGCGCCGCCAGCGGTTCATGCGCAGCCTCTCGCAATACATGCTCGATCCCTCGCTCACGTGGATCGGCGCCATCGATTCGCACTATCACGATCAGGCGCAGTTCGTGCGCGAGTTCCACCGCTTCATGGGCATGAGCCCGCGCGCATATGCCGCGCTGCCCCATCCGGTGCTCGCCGGCGTGATGCGCGCGCGCATGGCTGCGGCGGGGGCGCCGGTGCAGGCGCTGCACGATCCCTCGCGGGATTGAACGCCATCCTTGGATTCCGCCGCGTTTGGCGCTAGCGGCGGGCGCGATGGAACAGCTTGAACCCACCCTTGCCGCGATCGCCGCGGCAGATACGATCGATGCCGTTGAGGCACTGCGCGTCGGCGCGCTTGGCAAGCAGGGCTGGGTCTCGGCCCTGCTCAAGTCGCTCGGCGGCATGAGCCCCGAGGAACGCACCAGCACGGGCCCCCGCATCCACGCCGCGCGCGAGGCAGTCACGGCAGCGCTGGCAGAGCGCCGCACTGCGCTGGAAAGCGCGGTGCTCGAAGCCAGGCTGGCCGCGGAGACTGCCGATCTCTCGCTTCCCGCTCCGATCGCGCCGCGCGGCTCCGTCCACCCGGTCAGCCAGGTGATGGACGAACTCGCCGAGATCTTCGCCGACATGGGCTTTGCCGTCGCGACGGGTCCCGAGATCGAGGACGACTGGCACAACTTCACCGCGCTCAACATGCCGGAAACCCACCCGGCGCGTGCGATGCACGATACGTTCTATTTCCCGGACAAGGACGCGCAGGGCCGCTCGATGCTGCTGCGCACGCACACTTCGCCGGTGCAGATCCGCTCGATGCTGAGCGAGGGCGCGCCTTTGCGCGTCATCGCGCCGGGCCGCGTCTACCGGTCTGACAGCGACGCGACGCACACGCCGATGTTCCACCAGATCGAAGGTCTCGTCATCGACAAGGGCATCCACCTCGGCCACCTCAAGTGGACGCTGGAAACCTTCCTCAAGGCCTTCTTCGAGCGCGACGACATCGTCCTGCGGCTGCGCCCCAGCTACTTCCCCTTCACCGAGCCTTCGGTTGAAGTCGACGTCGGCTACACTCTCGTGAACGGCAAGCGCGTTGTCGGCGGCAGCGGCGATGATGCCAATGGCGGCTGGATGGAAGTGCTTGGCTCCGGCATGGTCAACCGCAAGGTGATCGAATTCGGAGGACTCGATCCGAACGAATGGCAGGGCTTCGCCTTCGGCACCGGCGTCGACCGACTGGCCATGCTGAAATACGGCATGGACGACCTGCGCGCCTTCTTCGATGGCGATGTGCGCTGGCTCGGCCACTACGGCTTCGGCGCGCTTGACGTGCCCACCCTTTCCGGCGGCGTGGGAGTACGCGCATGAAGTTCGCGCTTTCCTGGCTCCAGGCCCTGCTCGATACCAAGGCTGATGCCCGCACGATTGCCGAGAAGCTGACCACGCTCGGCCTCGAGATCGAAGGCGTTGAGGATGCCTCGGCTGCCCTCACGCAATTCCGCGTTGCCCGCGTGCTGACGGCGGAAAAGCACCCGCAGGCGGACAAGCTGCAAGTCCTCTCGGTCGATCTCGGAGACGGCAATCCGTTGCAGGTCGTATGCGGCGCCCCCAATGCGCGTGCGGGCCTCGTTGGCGTGCTTGGCCTGCCCGGCGCGGTGGTTCCGGCGAACGGCATGGAGCTGCGCAAGTCCGCCATCCGCGGTGTCGAATCGAACGGCATGATGTGCTCGACGCGCGAGCTCGGCCTCGGCGAAGAGCATGACGGCATCATCGAACTGCCCGCCGATGCGCCGCTCGGCACCAGCTTCGCCGATTATCTCGGATCCGACCCGGTGTTCGACGTTGCCATCACGCCCAACCGTCCGGACTGCATGGGCGTTCACGGCATCGCGCGCGATCTGGCAGCCGCGGGCCTTGGCGTGCTCAAGCCGATCGAAGCTCAGCCGGTCGCCGGCACCTACCCGTGCCCGGTCGAAGTACGCACCGATGATCCCGAAGGCTGCCCCGCTTTCTACGGCCGCGTCATTCGCGGCGTGAAGAACGGCCCCAGCCCGCAGTGGCTGCAGGACCGCCTCAAGAGCGCTGGCCAGCGCCCGATCTCGGCGCTGGTCGACATCACCAACTACGTCATGCTCGGCTATGGCCGCCCGGCCCACGCCTATGATCTGGCCAAGCTGAGCGGTGCCGTCGTCGCCCGCCGCGCGGTCGAAGGTGAGAGCTGCCTCGCGCTCAACGGCAAGGAATATGCGCTCCAGCCGTGGATGACGGTGATCGCGGATGACAGCGGCGTCCACGATATTGCCGGGATCATGGGCGGCGAGCATTCGGGCTGCTCGGACGAGACGACCGATGTCCTCCTTGAAGTCGCCTACTTCACGCCCGCCAACATTGCTCGCACCGGGCAGGCGCTCGCGCTGACGTCTGACGCGCGCGGCCGTTTCGAGCGCGGGGTCGATCCCGCGTTCCTCGATACCGGCATGGACCTCCTCACCAACCTGATCCTCGAGATCTGCGGCGGTGAACCCAGCGAAGTGATCCGCGCGGGCACGCCCCCGCTGAACCGCAAGACGCTGGATTATGATCCCTCGCTTGCCGGCAATCTCGGCGGGATCGACGTGGCCGACAGCGAACAGAAGCGCATCCTCGCCGCGCTGGGCTTCGAAGTCGCGGAAGACTGGACAGTCACCGTTCCCACCTGGCGTCCGGACGTCGATGGCGCGCCGGACATCGTCGAGGAAGTGATCCGCGTCCACGGCCTCGATGCCGTGCCTTCGACGCCGCTGCCGCGTGCGGACGGCGTCGCCAAGCCCACTGCCACCGCAGCCCAGCTGCAGGAACGCCGCGTCCGCCGCGCCGCCGCTGCGCGCGGGCTCAACGAGGCCATCACGTGGTCGTTCCTGCCCACGGGTGAGGCCGAGCATTTCTCGGAAGGAAACGGCGGCCTCTGGACGCTCGCCAATCCGATCTCCGAAGACCTCAAGACCATGCGCCCCTCGCTGCTCCCGGGCCTGCTGTCTGCCGCACGGCGCAACCTCGATCGCGGCGCGACCACGGTCCGCCTGTTCGAGATCGGCCGCCGCTATCTGCGCGGCGAGGGCGGTGCTTCCGGCGAACAGCCCAGCCTCGCGGTCGTGCTCGCGGGCGAAGCCCAGCCGCGCGGTTGGGCCACCGGCAAGGCCAAGCCCTTCGATGCCTTTGACGCCAAGGCCGAAGCGCTCGCCCTGCTCGCCGAAGCCGGCGCTCCGGTCGACAATCTGCAAGTCATGGGTGAGGCTGGCAGCCAGCTCCACCCCGGCCAGTCCGCCACGCTGCGGCTTGGGCCCAAGACGGTGCTGGCGCGCTTCGGGCTGATCCATCCGAACACCGCCAAGGCCTTCGACCTCACCGGCCCCGTCGCCGTGGTCGAGCTGTTCCTTGACCGGATCCCTGCGCGCAAGGGCCCCGGCAGCTTCGCACGCCCGCACTATGCGCCGCCTGCGTTGCAGGCGGTGATGCGCGACTACGCGTTCCTCGTGCCTGCCACGCTCCCCGCAGGCGATCTGCTGCGCGCCGTGCGCGGGGCGGACAAGGCGAATGTCGTCGCGGCGCGCGTGTTCGATGATTTCCGCGGGCAGGGCGTGCCCGAGGGGCAGAAGTCGCTCGCCGTCGAAGTCACGCTGCAGCCCACCGAAAAGAGCTATGACGAGGCCGCGCTGAAGGCGATCACCGACAAGATCGTGGCAGCCGGCGCCAAGCTTGGCGGCGTGCTGCGCGCCTGAGCAACTGCAGGGCCGCTTATCCAGCCGGGGGTGCCAATGACCGACTTGATTGCAATCGCCAACGAGCACCTCACCGCGCGGATTCATCCGTTCGGTGCGGAGCTGTGGTCGCTGACCGATGCCAGCGGCGGCGAGTACATGACCGATGCCGATCCTGCCTTCTGGACGGCCCATGCACCGCTGCTCTTCCCCATCGTCGGCGCGCTGGCGAACGATACGCTGCGGCTCGGCGGGCAGGCTTACACCTTGCCCAAGCACGGCTTTGCCCGGCGCAATCCGTTCACCGTGGTCGAAAGCGCGGCAGACCGCGTGGTCCTGCGGCTGGTCGACGATGCACGGACGCGCGAGGTCTACCCCTTCGCGTTCCAGCTCGACATGACCTTCGCGGTCGAGGGCATGACGCTCCGCAAGACCGCGACGGTGCACAATCCCGGCGACGTCCCGCTGCCGTTCAGCTTCGGCTACCACCCGGCCTTCGCCTGGCCGTTGCCGGGCGGCGCCGACAAGGCCGCGCACCGGATCGTCTTCGAACAGGATGAGCCGCAGCCGATCCGGCAGATCGAGAAAGCCACCGGCCTGCTCCTCCCGGACGGCGTGCCGACCCCAGTGCAGGGCCGCGAAATGCCGCTCGACGCTGAACTGTTCCGCGCCGACGCGCTGATCTGGACCGACCTTGCCAGCCGCAGCCTGTCCTATGGCGCAGAGGGCGGCGCATGGCTCGATATCGCGTTCCCTGAGAGCCCGATGCTCGGCATCTGGCAGGTCCCCGGTGCGCGCTACGTCTGCATCGAGCCGTGGCAGGGCTACGCTGACCCGGCCGGTTACACCGGAGATTTCCGTGACAAGCCGGGCGTCGTGATCCTCCCGGCAGGCGAGAGCCGGAGCTTCCGCATGGACGTGACGGTCCGCCCCGTATAGTTGCGCTGGCCATGAGTTCCAATCGCCGTACCTTCGCCATCATCTCGCACCCTGACGCGGGCAAGACCACGCTGACCGAGAAGCTGCTGCTTCAGGGCGGCGCGATCCACTTGGCCGGTGAAGTCAAGGCGCGCGGCGCGGCCCGCCGCGCGCGGTCGGACTGGATGAAGATCGAGCAGCAACGCGGCATCTCGGTCACGTCCTCCGTCATGACCTTCCAGAAGGACGGCGTCGTCTTCAACCTGCTCGATACGCCAGGCCACGAGGACTTCTCCGAAGACACCTACCGCACGCTGACGGCAGTCGATTCCGCGATCATGGTGATCGACGCCGCCAAGGGCATCGAGCCGCAAACGCGCAAGCTGTTCGAGGTCTGCCGCCTGCGTTCGGTGCCGATCATCACCTTCGTCAACAAGGTCGACCGCGAAGGCCGCGCGGTGTTCGAGACACTCGATGAAGTGGCCGATGCGCTCGCGCTCGATGTCTGCCCGATGTCTTGGCCCATCGGCATGGGCGGTATTTTTGAAGGCGTGCTCGATTTCGCCACGAACACCATCGCCCGGCCCGAAGGCGACAGCCGCGAATTTCTCGGCAAGCGCGATCCGCTTGTCGAAGGCGCGATCCCCGCGGACGTTGCCGAGGAAATCGAACTCGCGCAGATGGGCTATCCCGAATTCGATCTGACTGCCTATCGCAACGGCGATCTGACCCCGGTCTACTTCGGCTCCGCGCTCAAGAACTTCGGCGTCGCCGAGATGATCGACGCCATCGCCCGCTACGCTCCCCCGCCGCGCCCGCAGCCGAGCGAGAGCGGCACGATCGAGCTCGATCATCCCGAAGTCACCGGCTTCGTGTTCAAGGTGCAGGCCAACATGGACCCGATGCACCGCGACCGCATCGCGTTCATGCGCATGGTCTCGGGCACCTTCAAGCGCGGGATGAAGCTGACGCCGTCAGGCCTCGGCAAGCCCATCGCGGTGCACTCGCCAATCCTGTTCTTCGCGCAGGACCGCGAGATCGCCGACACGGCGGAAGCGGGTGACATCATCGGCATCCCCAATCACGGCACCCTCCGTGTGGGTGATACGCTGTCCGAGAAGAACACCGTCCGCTTTACCGGACTGCCGAACTTCGCGCCGGAAATCCTGCGCCGCGTACAGCTGAAGGATCCGACCAAGACCAAGCAGCTGAGGAAGGCACTCGACGACCTTTCGGAGGAAGGCGTGATCCAGGTGTTCTACCCCGAGATCGGCGCGCAATCGATCGTCGGCGTGGTTGGCCAGCTTCAGCTCGATGTGCTGATTTCGCGGCTTGAAGCGGAGTACAAGGTCGAGGCGGTGCTCGAACCATCGCCCTTCGATACCGCGCGCTGGCTCAAGGGCAGCGAAGCCGCGCTCAGGAACTTTGCCGATTTCAACATGTCGAACCTCGCCAAGGACCGCGACGGCGATCCGGTGTTCATGGCACGCTCGGCATGGGATGTCGGCTATCAGCAGGAACGCAATCCGGAGCTGACCTTCAGCGCCACCAAGGAGCGGTAAGATCTGGCGAAACCCTGGTTTGCCGTTTTCCGTCACCCTGAACTTGTTTCAGGGTCCATCGTGCCGCACACGTGGAGCCTCGCTGGTATGCACGCCATGCGCCAGGTACTGGTTTCGGCCCCACACTCCCGCGCTTGGGGAGAAATGGACCCTGAAACAAGTTCAGGGTGACACTATGGGCGGGGCTGAAGTTGTTGTTCCGTCGCCATAGTCTCAGCTAGCTCGGGAGAAGCATGAATGCGCATCGCGGTCACGGGAAGCAGCGGCAAGCTCGGCAAGGTCGCGGTCGCGGCGCTGCGGGCAGCCGGACACCGCGTCACGGGCTTCGATATCGTCAGCTCGGTCTATGGCGACGATACCGTGCGGCTCGATTGCGCGGATTTCGGCGCGGTGATGGGCGCGCTTTCGGGAGTCGATACCGCCGCGCGCCGGTTCGATGCCGTGCTCCACCTTGCGGGCATCCCCAAGCCCGGTGCGACGACCGACGAAGCGGCCTTCCGCATCAATGTGATGGGCACCTACAACGTTTTCTCCGCTGCCGCCCGCCTCGGCATCGGCCGCGTGGTCTGGGCCTCCAGCGAGACGATCCTCGGCCTTCCTTTCGCCGAGCCGCCGCAGTTCGCCCCCATCGACGAGACGCACCCGCTGCTCCCCAACTGGTCCTACGCGCTCGGCAAGCGGGTGGGGGAGACGATGGCCGACGAATTCGCGCGCTGGCACCCCGCCATGGCCATTGTGTCGCTGCGCTTCTCCAACGTCTATGTGGCCGAAGATTACGCCGCGCTGGCGCAGATCCAGACCGATCCTGCCAGCCGCAAGTGGAACCTCTGGAGCTATATCGACGCCGAGGACGCCGCCGAGGCCTGCCGCTGCGCGCTGGAGGCAGGCACGACCGGCCACGAGGCGATGATCATTGCTGCTGCCGACAACCTCATGGGCCGCCCTTCGCACGATCTGATGGCCGGTCACTTCCCCGGCGTCCCGCTTGCCGATGACCTTGCCAACGAAGCTGCTTTGCTATCGTCCGCGCGCGCTGCGGAAATGATCGGATTCCAGCCGCGATTCTCGTGGCGCGACCGCATCTGAAGCGCCAACCACACTTGCGGCCTGTTCGCACCTGCGGCACAGACACGTAATGACACTGCTCGGCCCCACCTCGAACACCTTCATCTCGCAGCGCCTGCGCCTCCACTATGTGGACTGGGGCAATGCGGACAAGCCGCCGCTCCTGCTCATCCACGGCGGGCGCGACCATTGCCGCAGCTGGGACTGGACCGCCGAAGCCTTGCGCGACGACTGGCATGTGATCGCGCTCGATCACCGCGGCCATGGCGACAGCGAGTGGGCCTCGGACGGCAACTACCGCACGATGGACATGGTTTACGACGTTGCGCAGCTGGTCCACCAGCTTGGCCTCGCCCCCGTGACCATCGTCTCGCACTCGTGGGGTGCCAACGTCTCGCTGCGCTATGCCGGGCTGTTTCCGGAAGACGTCGCCAAGCTCGTCGCGATCGAGGGCATCTTCCCGACGCCGGACTGGGAACTGCGCATGAAGGACGTGCCCTTCGCCCGCCGCGTGCGAGACTATATCGCGGAGAAGCGCAAGGCCGCAGGCCGCCTGCCGCGCCGCTATGCGACGCTCGAAGATGCCTATGCGCGCATGAAGTCGGAGAACCCCTACCTCACTGACGTTCAGGCCCGCCACCTCACGATCCACGGGATCAACCGCAACGAGGACGGTACTTTCACCTGGAAGTTCGATCCCTACGTCCACATTGATCACCCCTACGACATCTCGACCGAGCGCAAGCACGAGCTGTGGGAGGCGATCACCTGCCCGACCCTGCTGCTCAATGGTGCGGATTCGTGGGCAGGGAACCCCGAGCGCGACGGGCGCATAAAGCACTTCCGCGATGGCACGGTGATCGAGTTCGAGAACGCCGGCCATTGGCTGCATCACGATCAGTTCGACCGCTTCATCGCCACTCTGCACGAGTTCCTCTGATGGCGGATTTCACCGACAGCATCCTGCCCCAGCATGAAGCAATGATGGGCGCGCAGAGCGTGTTCTTCGTTGCCACGGCGGCGGCTGACGCGCGCGTCAACCTCTCGCCCAAAGGGTATGACTGCTTTCGGATCCTAGGCCCCAACCGGGTTGCCTATCTCGACCTCGCCGGATCGGGCAACGAAACCCATGCGCATCTCGTCGCCGATGGCCGCATCACGATAATGATGTGCAACTTCGGCCAGCCGCCGCTCATTCTCCGGCTTTATGGCACGGGTCGCCCGGTCCTGCCGCAGGATCCCGAATGGGAAGAACTCGCGGCGCATTTCACCATCCTGCCCGGCACGCGCCAGATCTTCGACATTGCGGTGAACACCGTCCAGACCAGTTGCGGCTGGGGCGTGCCCGTGATGAGCCTCGAGGCCGAACGCCAGACGCTGGTGAAGTACCACGCGCAGTCTGACGAGACGGCGTGGATGACCAAGACATCCGGCCGCACCCGGAGCATCGACGGCCTGCCCACCACCCCCACGGACCGCTTCTTTCGCGGCAACTGAGGCAGGATGTCTGCCTATTTTTTAGGCACGACTGGAAATCTGCACAAGATTCGAGCGGCTCACCTGCGTAGTTTTCCGCAGTAGCGAAAAGATTCTCCCTGATTCCAGCGTTCCGCTCATTTGGCACGCTGTTTGCGAAGAACCTTCAGCCGGCGGGTCGCCCGGCGAGAAGGCCGCAAAGGGGGCATGAATGAAATTCATCATCGCCATCATCAAGCCGTTCAAGCTCGACGAAGTGCGCGAGGCGCTCTCCGGGCTGGGCGTTGCCGGGATGACGGTGTCGGAAGTGAAGGGTTTCGGACGGCAGAAGGGCCAGACCGAAATCTACCGCGGCGCCGAATACACCACCAACATGCTGCCGAAGGTGAAGATCGAGATCGCTGCGAGCGATGATCTCACCCCGCGCATCATCGAGGTGATCCAGCAGACTGCCAGCACCGAGGCGATCGGCGACGGCAAGATCTTCGTTCTCGATCTTGCTTCGGCCACCCGCATCCGCACCGGCGAAACCGGGGATACCGCGCTGTGACGGCCCGGCTTTTGAGCGTCGGCGTCGAAAACGCGGTGGGGACCGCCATTTCCGACATGAGGGGAACTTCGATGATCCGTAAGATGATCGGCGGGGTTGTGGGCGCGGGCTTGACGCTCGGCGCCGCTTCCACCGCCTTTGCCCAGGCGGCAATGGTCAAGGCGCCCGATGTGGCGGCCCAGGCCACGATGGTGAACAAGGGTGACACCACCTGGATGCTCATTTCGTCCGTGCTCGTCCTGATGATGAGCATTCCGGGCCTCGCGCTGTTCTACGGCGGTCTTGTCCGCACCAAGAACATGCTGTCCGTCCTAATGCAGGTGTTCATGATCGTCTCGATCGCGGGCCTGCTCTGGGCAACCTACGGCTACAGCCTCGCCTTCACCGGCGGCTCGCCCTTCATCGGCGGCTTCGGCAAGGCGCTCATGGCCGGCGTAACCAGCGGTACATATTCGGCGACGTTCTCCAACAACGTCTACATCCCCGAACTCAGCTACTTCGTGTTCCAGATGACCTTCGCCATGATTACCCCGGCGCTGTTCATCGGTTCGTTCGCGGAGCGCATCAAGTTCACCCCGCTGATGGTGTTCGTCGTCCTGTGGTCGACCTTCATCTACTACCCGATCGCGCACATGGTCTGGTACTGGGCCGGTCCGGACTTCCTCGTCGATGCGCCGACCGACTACGGCTTCCTCTGGGGCAAGGGCGCGCTCGACTTCGCTGGTGGCACCGTGGTGCACATCAACGCGGGTATTGCAGGCCTCGTCGGTTGCCTCCTGCTCGGCAAGCGCCTTGGCTACGGCAAGGAAGCCACGCCGCCGCATTCGCTGACCATGACCATGATCGGCGCCTCGCTGCTGTGGGTGGGTTGGTTCGGCTTCAACGCGGGTTCGAACCTTGAATCGAACGGTGTCGCTGCGGTTGCCTTCGTCAACACCATGCTCGCCACTTGCGCTGCTGCGGTCAGCTGGGCGGTTGTCGAACAGGTCGTGCACGGCAAGCCTTCGATGCTCGGTGCCGCCTCGGGTGCCGTCGCCGGCCTCGTCGCGATCACCCCGGCTTCGGGTTACGGCGCGCCGATGACCTCGATCGTCCTCGGCCTTGTCGTCTCGCCGCTGTGCTTCTTCTTCGTCAGCACGGTGAAGAACAAGTTCAAGTACGACGACACGCTCGACGTCTTCGGTGTCCACTGCGTCGGCGGTATCACCGGTGCAATCGCCACCGGCATCGTCGCGGCTCCGTCGCTCGGCGGCCAGGGCATCATCGACTACACCCAGTTCCCGGCTGTCGCGGCTCCGACCTACGACATCGCGGCCCAGCTCATCGTCCAGATCGAAGCGGTGCTCATCACCCTCGCCTGGTCGGGTATCGGCACCGCGGTGATCTGGTTCGTGCTCGACAAGACCATGGGCATGCGGATCAGCGAA
Organism: Novosphingobium sediminis; assembly: GCF_007991615.1. Taxonomy (GTDB): domain Bacteria; phylum Pseudomonadota; class Alphaproteobacteria; order Sphingomonadales; family Sphingomonadaceae; genus Novosphingobium; species Novosphingobium sediminis. The sequence goes on from NZ_BJYR01000010.1 coordinate 147,788, forward strand.
GAAGGCGAGCGCGAAGGCCTCGACATCGCTGACCATGGTGAGCGTGCCTACAACTACTGATCGGCCTCCGCCGATTGGCAACTACTGATTAACCAGCTTGGCGGGGCCAGAGGGCCAGATCCTCTCCCTCTTGGACCTCAAGGCCCCGCCAGACCATGTTCCTCCTGCGAACAGACTAAGGCCGGAAGCGCAATCGTGCTTCCGGCCCTTTTTTCGTTTTGCGGGAGAGTGTTACGAGACGCACCAAGATGCCGAAGCTGCGTTAACCTTCCCACAACGCCCTTGCGTTACATACCTAACGTCAAGTGACTAGCTGGCTAGGGGACTTTCAGGTGGTGCTGCGCAAGGCACGCGGGGTATTCGGAATAGGGGCAGTTGATGCCTCGCCATCCCGCACATCTGAAAGCGAAGCGGCGGCCCTGTGCCATACCTATGAAGACCTTGGTCTCGGCTTTTTCTGGTCCACCGATGCGGAAGGTCGCCTGAGCTACCTTTCACCCGGGGCTCATGCCCTTCTGGTGGGTGAGGGAACGGCGACGGGGCAGAGCTTCCTCGAACTGTTCCTCAAGACCGGCAACGAAAGCGAAGGCGAACGCACGCTGCCATTCGCGTTTGCGCGCAAGGGCCGCTTCGAGAAGATCACGGTGCGCAGCGAGCGGGCCGATGGCGAAACGCTGTGGTGGGCCATTTCCGGCGAACCGATCATTCAGCGCGGCGAGTTCGCCGGCTTCCGCGGCCACTGCGAGGATATCACCGGCGAGCGCCGCTCTGCCGAGGAAAGCTCGCACATGGCGATGCACGATGCATTGACCGGGCTGCTCAATCGTCGGCGCATGTCGCAACTGCTCGAACGTACGCTTACGCTGTGCTCGCAGCAGCGCAGCCCCTGCGCGATCATGCTGATCGACCTCGACCGCTTCAAGCAGGTCAACGATACGCTCGGCCACGCCGCAGGCGATGCCCTGCTCAAGCAGGTTGCAGCACGGCTCGTTCGCGTTGTGGGCGACAAGGAAAAGGTCAGCCGTCTCGGTGGCGACGAATTCCAGGTCATCATGCCCGGGATCGATGATCGCGGCGTCCTTGGCGACATTGCGACCAGCATCATCACAAGCATTTCGCAGCCTTACACGATCGACGGCAGCCGCTGCCTGATCGGCGCATCGGTCGGTGTCGCGGTTTCGCCGTTCGATGGGGATGACAGCGACAGCCTCGTGCGCAACGCGGACCTCGCACTCTATGCAGCCAAGGGCGGTGGGCGCGGGCGTTTCCGCTTTTTCAGCGCGGATCTGCTCAAGGCTGCGGCTGATCGCCGCCTGCTCGAGGAAGACCTCCACGATGCGCTGCAGCGGGACGAGCTCGAGATTCACTACCAGCCGGTCGTGCGTGCGGAAGACAACCATGTTGTCGGCGTCGAGGCGCTGGTGCGCTGGAACCACCCTGAGCACGGCCCGGTCAGCCCGGCGCGGTTTATCCCGATTGCCGAGGAATCGAACCTTATCAAGGGCATCGGTGAATGGGTCTTGCGCAGGGCCTGCGAAGAAGTCTCGGCTTGGCCGGGCGGACTGCGCGTCGCGGTCAATGTTTCGCCGGTGCAGTTCGCGGACGACGGGTTTCCTGCGCTGGTTGCCAGTGCGCTCGCCAATTCCGGCCTCGAACCCGAACGACTCGAACTGGAGATCACGGAGAGCGTGTTCCTCCAGGAAGGCGGCGCCACCAATGAACGCTTCAAGGCGCTCAAGGGTCTCGGCGTCCGGCTGGCGCTCGATGATTTCGGCACCGGCTATTCCTCGCTCGGCTATCTGAAGACCGCGCCGTTCGACAAGATCAAGATCGACCAGTCTTTCGTGCGCGGCGCGACCGAGGCTGGCTCGCGCAATCGTGCGATCATTGCCGCCATCGTCGCGCTGGCGCAGGCGCTCGAGATGGATACGACGGCAGAGGGCGTCGAAAGCTTCGACCAGTTCGACCTGATGAAGAGCCTCAACGTCACGCTCGTGCAGGGCTACATCTACAGCCAGCCGATCCCCAACGCCGAGTTCGTTGCCAAGCTCAACGAAGGCAACTGGACCATCGAGCCTTCGGGCCCAGCGTTCCAGCGCCACGACCGGCAGGCGATGTTCCGCCGCATCGGTGTGATCCATGACAACCACTACTACCCGGTCGTGTTGCGCAACCTTTCGGTCTCCGGCGCGCTGATCGAAGGCCTCGTCGATGTCCCGATGGGCACCGAATTCGTGATCGATCTTGGTGAAGGGCAGCTGGCCGTGGCCCGCGTGCGCCGTTCGCGCAAGCGCCAGCAGGGGCTGGAGTTCGAACAGGCGCTGGTGTCCGATGGCAACGGCGGCCTGTGCACGCGCCACCGCGCCTCGCCCTACCAATTGGCAGCGGCTGGCTTGCCGCAGAGCCCGAAGGGTGATGGCGTCCAGCCGATCGGCCCGCATCTGATCGGGGGGGGCGGCGAGGATGGCAAGGCCTCGATGCCGGCGTTTGCGATGGCGAGCGACTGGAAGGGCGCAGTTCTGCGCGTCGATCCCTAGAGATAGGCCGCATCTGCCCGCGCGAGACGGTTCCCTTGACGCGGCAAGCCCGCTAAGGCGCCCGGGTCATGTCCGAACCTTCCGCTCCTGCTGTCGCCACTCGTCCCGTGCCGAAACCGTGGATCGCGGCGATCCATCCTTACGTGCCGGGCAAGTCGACCGGTACGAACGGGCAGGTCCTGATCAAGCTTTCGGCCAACGAGAATCCGCTTGGCACCAGCCCGCTGGCGCGTGCCGCGCGCCTCGGCACCGGTGAAGGCGCGGGCGATCCGGCGCGCTATCCCGATCCCGAAAGCCATGCTCTGCGCGGGGCGCTCGGGGCGCTCCACGGCATCGATCCGGCGCGGATCGTGATGGGCACCGGCTCTGACGAACTGCTCCACCTCGCCGCGCAAGCTTTCGCCGGACCGGGCGATGAAGTGCTGTACCAGCGCTACGGGTTCTCGGTTTACGAGATTGCCGCCCGCCGCTGCGGGGCCGATCCGGTCGAGGCGCCGGACCGTGACTATGCGGCCGACGTCGATGTCCTGCTTGGCTGCGTCACGCCGCGAACGCGCGTCGTATTCCTCGCCAATCCCAACAACCCGACCGGCAGCTACCTGGCACGCGCCGAACTGGCCCGGCTTCACGCTGCGCTTCCGGCCGATGTGTTGCTGGTGGTTGACCAGGCCTATGCCGAATATCTGGGCGGCGATGACGAGGATGGCGCGATGGCGCTGACGGCGGCGACGGAGAACGTCCTCATCACCCGCACCTTCTCCAAGATCTACGGACTTGCCGGCGAACGGGTCGGCTGGGCGACGGGTGCGCCGCACCTGATCGACATGCTCAACCGCATTCGCGGCCCGTTCAACCTGACGATCACGGCGCAGGCAGCGGCACTGGCGGCGCTGGGCGATCAGGCGTTCGTCGCCGCCTCGCGTGAGCACAACCGCGCCGAACGCGCGCGCTTCGTCGGAGCGCTTGCCGCCCTTGGCAACCATGGCCTCCGCCCACTGCCGAGCGAGGCGAACTTCGTACTGATCGAGTTCTCCGGCGCGCTGACGGCGGAAGCGGCCTACAAGGGGCTGATGGACAACGGCTTCATCACGCGCTGGCTGCCGGGGCAAGGTCTGCCGCAATGCCTGCGCATCACCATCGGCACTGCCGCAGAGATGGACCGCGTTGCTGCCGTGCTGCGCCAGATGGCTGAAGCCGCGCGATGAGCTTTGCGCGCGTCGCCGTTATTGGTCTTGGCCTGCTGGGCGGATCGGTTGCGCGTGCGGTGCATGCGCATCTGCCGGATGCGATGACCACCGGCTTCGATGCGGATCCTGCCGTGCGCGAACGCGCGCGCGAGATCGGCCTCGCGAATTTTGTGCCCGAGACGGTGGCCGAAGCAGTGACCGGAGCAGACCTTGTGGTGCTCTGCGTGCCGGTCGGTGCGATGGCGACTGCAGGCGCGGCGATCCTGCCGCACCTCGCACCCGGCGTGATCGTGACCGACGTGGGTTCAAGCAAGGCCAGCGTGGCCAAGGCGCTGGCGGAAGTGTTGCCCGGTATCAGCGTGATTCCGGCGCACCCGGTGGCGGGCACCGAGCAAAGCGGCCCGGACGCAGGCTTTGCGGCGCTGTTTCGCAACCGCTGGTGCATCGTGACGCCGCCGGCCGGCGCGGATGAGGCCGAAGTTGCGCGGGTCATGGCGTTCTGGGAAGCGCTCGGCGCGCGGGTCGAGACCATGGATGCCGAGCACCACGACCGCGTCCTCGCCGTCACCAGCCACCTACCGCACCTGATCGCCTACACCATCGTCGGCACGGCTTCCGATCTCGAGGAAGTCACCCAGAGCGAGGTCATCAAGTATTCCGCGGGCGGTTTCCGCGATTTCACCCGCATCGCCGCGTCCGATCCGACGATGTGGCGGGACGTGTTCCTCAGCAACCGCGAAGCCGTTCTCGAAATGCTGCAGCGCTTCAGCGAAGACCTGACCGAACTGCAGAAGGCGATCCGCAAAGGCGATGGCGCGATGCTGTTCGACACCTTCACCCGAACCCGCGCAATCCGCCGCTCGATCATCGAGATGGGCCAGGACGATGCGCGGCCCGACTTCGGCCGCAGCCATACGTGATTGCTGTTTCGGCCTAGCTGAAACAGGGTGGGCCGAAACAGAACGGCACCAGCCCACTCCCCCGCCCGGCCACCCATTCAGGGTACTCTCGTGGGTGGCCGGGCGGGGGAGCGGGCTGGTGCCGCCTTCGCCGTTCGGCGAAGAAATGGACTCTAGCTCAGCAGGAACATCGCCGAGACGAGGATCATCACCGCCGTTGCCGCCCAGCCGCCGATCTTGAGCAGCGGGGGCAGGGTGAGCCGGCCCATGACCTTGGGATTGGATGCCGCCAGCATCGTCATCACCATCAGTGGCGGGGCGAGCAGGCCATTGATGACTGCCGTCCAGTAGAGCGCCTGCATCGGATCGATGCCGATCAGGTTGAGCGCCACGCCGCCGAGCACGGCAACCACGATCGCGCCGTAAAACGCCTTGGCCTCGTGCGGCTTGCGGTCCAGGCCCTCGGTCCAGCCGAATGTTTCCGACAGCGCATAGGCCGCCGAACCGGCCAATACCGGCACGGCCAGCAGGCCAATGCCGATGATCCCGACTGCAAAGAGCAGGAAGCTGAAATCGCCCGCGATGGGCCGCAGCGCGCTCGCTGCCGCATCGGCGGAAGCGACTTCATTGATCCCGTGCGCGTGGAGCGTCGCCGCCGTCGCGATCACGATGAACAGTGCCGTCACGCTCGTTACGCCCATGCCGACCAAGGTATCGGTGCGCATCCGATTTAGTCCCGGCCCTGCTGCGCGCGGAAAAACGCCGAGCGGATGCTTGTGGAGCCGGTGCTGCTCCTCCACTTCCTGCCCGGCCTGCCAGAAAAACAGGTAGGGGCTGATCGTCGTCCCCAGCGTGGCGATCACGGCCATCGCGGTCTGGCGGTCATAGCTCAGCTGGGGTACCAGCACGCCGCGCAGCACCTCGCTCAGCGAAAGCTGGGCCACGAAGGGCACGAGGATATAGGCCAGCAGCGAAACTGCCGCCCACTTGAGGATCCGGGTATAGCGCGCGTAGCTGACGAAGACTTCAAGCAGCACCGAAATGCCGCCGAACATGGCGACATAAAGCATCGTCGGCCCTGGCAGCAGCAGGTTCAGTGCCGCCGCCATCGCGCCGAGATCGGAGCCAAGGTTGATCGTATTTGCCACTAGCAGCAGCACGACGGCGAACCACAGCACCGGGCGCGGATAGTGCCGCTTCAGGTTGTGCGCGATGCCATGGCCGGTCACTGCGCCGATCCGGGCGCAGATCAGCTGTGTCGCCACCAGCAGCGGATAGCTGAACACCATGATCCACGCGAGGCTGAAGCCGAACTGTGCGCCGACCTGACTATAGGTGCCGATCCCGCTCGGGTCATCGTCCGCTGCGCCGGTGATGAGGCCGGGGCCGAGCACTTCGCCCCACGTGCGGGCATCGGCCTCGGTATGCCGCTCCTCGGTGCGGGCGTCCTCGATGCTCATGCGTTCAGCACATTGATTGCGGCATGGACGCGGGCCTCGATGTCCTCACGCGGCAGGCCGGGCGGGATTTCCTCGCCGAAGCGATAGCGGATCGTGCCGGAGCGCTTCCACAGGCGGTGGTAAAGCGGCCCGCTATCGACCGCGACGGGCACGACCGGCAGGCCGAGCATCTTGTAGAGCCCGGCAAAACCCGCCTGCAGCGGCGGCTGCGTGCCATGGGGCACGCGCGTACCTTCGGGAAAGATGATGAGCGGCCGACCATCCGCCGTCCAGCGCCGTGCTTCGGCTAGCATAGTCCTCAGCGCACTGGCCCCTCGCGCACGATCGACCGCGATCAGGCCATAGCGCGTACCAATGGCGCCCCACAGCGGGATGCGCAGCAGTTGCTCCTTCGCGAAGACCACTGGCAGCGGGTACATATGCGGCAAGTCGATCGCCTCGAAGAACGATTCGTGCTTGATCGCATAGAGCACGCCGGGCCGGGCGGCGAAGCTGTCACCCTCGACCGTGATGCCGAGCAGGTTGCGTGCGCAGGCGCGGTGCCAGCTCGACCAGACCCGAACCATTTGCCGGTAACGGTTTCCCCCCAGCGGCATCACTGCGAGCGCAGCGATAACCTGCAGCACGGTGCCACCATAGAACACGGTGTAGAAGGCGATGCTGCGCAGCACATCGGGCAGGCGTGGGCCGGCATCGTGCTGACGGTCCATGGCGTGTCCTACCACCCCGCCAGCCACGCGAGCACGCGGGCGATCAGCTTGTTATACTCGATGAACAGCGTTTTCATGCTCGGCCGCGAAGGGACGGCGTCCGGCAGGATCTCAACCCCGCGCGGCGCTGCCATCGCGAGATCAAACTCCGCGCGGCGCATGTGCCAGTCAGTTGTGACGAGGCGCACCGAGGTGATGTGCTCTGCCGCGATCCAGCGGGCGGCTTCGAGTGCGTTGGATCGGGTATCGACCGATTCGAAACCGAGCGTCACGCAGCAGGCAAGGAGCTCGGGCGAGACCTTGTACTCCGCAGCAAATTCCCCCGGTTTCACTTCGCTCGCCACCCCGGCGATGAGCACCTTGCGTGCCTTGCCGGCGCGAAGCACGTCGAGGGCGCGCGGGATGCGTCCGCCTGCGCCCGTCAGCGCGATGACGCCGTCGGTCTTCTGCGCGCCGGCAGGGCGCGGCAGGGCGAGCGCGAACCACAGGAAGCCGAGCACCCATGCGAGCAGCACCGCCGCGCCAATGCGCCGCAGCAGGCCCGGCGGTTTGCGCACGCGTGCCATCTCAGAGCATCCGCCTGAGCGCGGCCAGCACCGTCACCCGCGCGGTCAGCACGGCCAGCGCAACCCCGGCGACCGGAATGGCGGCGATCACGATCCAGTCCTGCCAATGGAGCACGGCACCTGCGACCATGCCCGAGCCGAGCCCGGCGAACTGACGAGAGAGCGCGGCAATCGTCACCACGCCGGAGAGCAGGCCGACGAGCCCGCCCGCCGCCGCATCGAAGGCCATCGAGCGCTGGAACACACGTGCGATCTGCTTGTCGGTGCCGCCGAGCATGTGGACGATCTCGATAGCCTCGCGGTGATTGCCCAGCGCGTTTCGCGATGCGAGCAGCACGGCGGCGATCGTCGCCAGCGCGAGCAGCGCGATGAGGCCGCCCGCCAGCCATTGCAGCGTGCCGATCGCGGCAAACACCGGGGCGAGCCAGCCGGCCTGCGCATCGACGCGAGCTGAACTGGCCACCGGCACAGCCAGCGCGCGCAAGTGCGCCACGCGGTCCGGGGTAGCCGGCCCCTTGAGGCGGACGTCGATCAGTGCCGGGATCGGCAGGGATTCGACATCATCGCCGGGCCGCGTGCCGAGCCAGGGTTCGACCAGGGTGTTGAGTTCCTCCTGCGCCACCTGGCGAACGTCTGCCACTTCGGGTGCCTTGGCAAGCACGCTGACAACCGCAGCGGCCTGGCGCAGCCGTTCCGAAGGAGCGGCGGTGACGATCTGCACGGTGACGCCGCCTTCAAGATCGGCGCTGGCGGTTTCGGCGGCATTGCGCAGAGCAAGGCCGCTGGCGGCAGCGACGACCGTGAGCGCGATCATGATCGCGATGACCCACGGCATCGGGCCTGACAGCTGCGCCTCGGGCAGCAGACGCGGGTCACTTGTGGCGCCGCCGCTGCGCCAGCGCTGGAACAGGGAAGAGAGAAGGGCCATCGTCCGGCAGTCTTAAAGCGGCGGCGGCGCGTCCGCACCAGCCATCGTGGTGCGGCGCGGAGGATAGCGCAGCGCGCCGGTCGGATCGCTCAGCCGTCCCTTGTCGAGCCGCATGATTAGCGACTCAGGCACCTTGCGGATAAGATGAACGTCGTGGGTTGCTACCACGACAGTAGTGCCCAGCCGGTTGAGGCTTTCGAACAGGCGCAGCAGCTTGAGCGCCATGTCCGGGTCGACGTTACCGGTCGGCTCGTCCGCCACCAGCATGTCGGGCCGGGCGATGACCGCGCGGGCGATGGCAACGCGCTGCTGCTCTCCGCCCGAGAGCGTGGCAGGCCGGGCATGCTGCCGGTCGCCGAGGCCGACCCAGTCGAGCATTTCTCCCACGGGCCGCGCGATGTCCTTCTCGCTTACGCCCGCCACCCGCAGCGGCAGCGCAACATTGTCGAACGCGGAAAGATGCTCGACGAGACGGAAGTCCTGGAACACCACCCCGATGCGGCGGCGGAAACCGGGCAGGCGTTCGCGCGGCAGGGTGATGGCATCGGTGCCGAACAGGCGGATCAGCCCGCGCGAAGGGCGCTGCGCCAGATAGAGCAGCTTGAGCAGGCTCGTCTTGCCCGCACCGCTCGCGCCGGTGAGGAAGTAGAAGCACCCCGGATAGAGCGTGAACGAGACATCGGCGAGGATTTCCTTGTCCGTTCCGTAGCGCAGCCCGACGTTGTCGAACTGGACGATTTCGGCATCAGGCTGGCTCATGTCAGGCGTTGCGGTCCCGGAAGGGTTGTTGCGTGCGCACAGGGGGCATGCGCCGCTTTGGGCGGCTATAGGGCGCAATCGATGTGGAAAAAAGGGCGAGCGAGCACTTCTCCCCGTCCGTACCTATTGTTTCCCTGCATCTTCGCATGCTTAACCCGCCACATGATCATCGCGTGCCCAGCCTGTTCCACTCGCTACGTCGTTCCTGACAATGCGATCGGCGTGGAGGGCCGCACCGTGCGTTGTGCAAAGTGCCGCCACAGCTGGTTCCAGCAAGGGGCGGAGCTACCCGCGCGCGCAGAGGTGGCAGCTGCCGCGCAGCCTCAGGCGCCTGCTCCCATCGCCGTTACCGAGCCTGAGGCCTCAGCGGTGGCCGCCGCCGAGGATCCGGTGCCGGAGCCGCCGGTGGTGCCCCGTCCGGTGATCCGCCCCGTCGCGCGTCCCGCCGACGAAGGCTTCGATGAGACTGCGTCCAGCTTCGATCACCAGCCGCCGTTCCGCCCACGCCGCAACATGGCGAAGATCTGGACATTTGCCGGGATTGGCTTTGCCGTGCTTGTCGCGGTGTTTATCGCTCTGGCCAGCTGGCTTGGTCTGCCGCACTGGCTGCCCGCCGCGCATGCCACGTTCGGTGCCGGCAATCCGGATCTCGTGCTGGCCTTCCCGTCAGAGCGGCAAGACCGCCGTACTCTGCCCAACGGCACCGAGTATTTCGGCGCGAGCGGCACGGTCTCCAATGTCGGCAAGCAGCCGCAGGAAGTGCCGCCGATCCTGATCGTGCTGCGCGATGCCAAGGACAAGGTTGTCTACACCTGGGATGTAGCCCCCCCGCGCGAGAGGCTGAAGCCCGGCGAGAGCGTAACGATCAACGAAGCTGTCACCGATGTTCCCAAGAGCGCCAAGGTCGCGGAGATCGGCTGGAAGCCCGAGTAAAAAAACCGGCGCTTGGTTGTTGCGCCGCGTGGGGTGCTTTGCTAGGGGCGCCCCTCTACCCCGGCAGGGCAGTCTTTTTTTTAAGGCAAACCCTGCTTGCGATGTGCGGTCGTGGCGGAATTGGTAGACGCGCAACGTTGAGGTCGTTGTGGGCGAAAGCCCGTGGAAGTTCGAGTCTTCTCGACCGCACCAAACAATCTGATAATCGAAACAGATTTTGCCTTCGGGCTCCCGCCTTGTGCTGGCCTGCGCAGTTCTGCGGGATTTCGATGCTGCATTCCGCGCAGTTCAAGGCGGATAGACCGACCTGCTCCCTGCGATGACGCTGCGATCTGCATCCATGCGCAGCTTGGCTTCGTGGAAAGTCTTGCCGGGAAGGGCTGTACAGCCCGGGGCAAGTTCCCTGTGTCGCTCAGGCCGAGTGCGGCAGGATGCGCAATGATCTCCAGGTGGCCGGGGTGAAGCTCGGCCTGTGACCATAGTGGTGAAGCGACACTCCGGCGGCTCGACAACTCTAAAGGGGGGGGGCGTGAGAATCGCGAGCACCATCTAGTTCGTTTTGCGGCAACCATGCATGAGCATCCGCACGCGCTCGGTCGCGATTGGAACGTGGGCCGGTTTCCTCTCGATGATTCGCCAATCAAGGAGTGGTGGTGCACTCATCCATCAGCGCTTCCTCTTCGAGGCGGCGATTTGGTCCTTGATTCGTGCGCACGTCGCCCAGCGTTCGAATTGGGGGAAGGAACGCGGAAAACGGGCCGGACTCGCCTGATTTGCGGATCATGGCACTGGCGGCCCGGATCCCATGTATCGCTGGGAAGATGGTCTTTTTCACATCGGCGATCAGAATCGCTAATTTCTTGCTTGACGGACGCGGCGGGCGCGACCATATGCGGCTCTCCGGACAGCCACTCAACGGGTGGCACCAGCG
>NZ_BJYR01000011.1 GCF_007991615.1 Novosphingobium sediminis
ATGGAGAGACTTTGATGACTGCTTTTTCTAATCGAATTGCGCCTGAAATGCCACTTGCCGTGGCGCAGTTGCGGATTGCCCGCGATCTGCATCAGGCTGAAGCCGCGCTCGACGAGGCGCTGGTGCGCCAGGCGCAGCTGCTGCAGACCATGGTCGGCGCCCGGCGCGAGACCGGCGTTGCGCCCTTCCTCGGCCAGGATGCGCTGATGCGCTTGCTCAAGAGCCAGCAGGCGATGCTCGATGCCGGTGGCGAACTCGCCCGCGTCCATGGCCGGCTCAGCACGATCTCGCTCGAGACCTGCGGCGGCAACGATGCCTGCCCGCCGGCTGCTCTGCTTGAAGGTACCGGCCTTGATGCCGCGGAATTGGCAGCCGTGCCCGAGGTGGCGTGATGTCAGCCCTGACCGTCACTTGGGGATCCTGACCGGTCATGGCGTGGCTCTGGATCCTTCGTATTGCGCTGATCGCTACCGTGCTGTTCGCGGCCCGCAAGGGTGACGAACCGGAACAACTGGTGGCGACTGTGCTGCTTTCCACATTCGCACTGGATGTGGGCAATCATATGCTGTTCGGCGATCCGGCCTGGTACACGGTCAACCCGGGACACCTGGTGATCGATTCCTGGGCTTTCTTCACGCTGCTCTGGGTTGCGCTCTACGCCAATCGCGGCTGGCCACTGTGGGTTTCTGCCTCGCAGGTCCTCGTCGTGCTCGGCCACGTCGCAAAACTCTGGGAAGTGGACATGGTCCGCCGAGCCTACTGGACGATGACGCAAATGCCTTTCCTGTTCCAGTTGGCCGTGCTGGCAATCGGCACGGGCGCGCACGTCGAGCGCCAGCGCCGCATTGGCCGCTATCATTCGTGGCGGCTTGCATGAGCGGGCGCCTCATTCGCCGCCACGACCGTGGCCGCCGCCGCGCCGCGTTGCGCCGCGCCAATCCTGCCGTGCATGCCGAGGCGATTGCAGCGCAGGACCCGGCTGCCGACGTTCGCCGTGCTGCCGTGCCGGAGATGACGTCTTCATTGGCGGCCGGTCTGCATGCAGCGTCGGCGCGGATCACGCCCGAAGCGCTGCTCTGCTTTGCGCGAGAGACATACGCGATCCGACGCAGACGAGACCGCCATTTGCCCGGCGACCTGTTCGGGGAACCGACCTGGGACATCCTGCTCGATCTTTATGTCGCGACCCGTGAGGATCGACCCGTGCCCACGACCAGCGCCTGCATCGGGGCCAATGTCCCCCCGACGACCGCGCTGCGCTGGCTCCGCATCCTCGAGGCTCGCGGGCTTGTCGAGCGCGAGGAGGATGGGCGCGACGGGCGTCGCACCTTCGTGAGACTTTCGGCGCGCGGACTTGCCGCGATGGATGACTGGCTGCATGTGGCGCTCGCCATGCTCGATCACTCGGTTGGGGCGATCCTCCGGCGCACCATGCCACCCCTTGCCGAGGCGGCGGAATAGGCCCGGTTTCCCGTCCGCTGGCGGCTTGATGCTTGACCAGCGGGCGGTTCCGGCCTAAGGGCGCGACGTCTCGAGCGGCCCTATGGCCAATCGGTTCAACAGAGCTGAACATTGCCGGTGCGCGGCAAGTGGGGCCTCGAGGGCGGTTTTGCTGCCATTCGCGGGTCCCTCTTGTGTTTGGTCCCAAGCCCCCGAATCGAGGGCTGAGGCTCAAGCTACGCCGTCAGCCGTCAAAGTAACCCGGTGGCGACTTGCTTCGGGTGGAGCGTTTTCGGCTCATGCAGCACTTCGGTGCGAGGCCTTTTCGGCCTTGCCCAGGGCTGGATGAGATTTTCCGCAAGCCTTCACCTGGTTCCTGCCGCGCCCGCAACCAAGGTGAAGAGTACTTCATGCCTACGATCAACCAGCTGGTCCGCAAGGGCCGCGAACCGCAGAAGACCAAGTCCAAGGTCCCTGCGATGGAGCAGAACCCGCAGAAGCGCGGTGTTTGCACCCGCGTCTACACGACGACCCCGAAGAAGCCGAACTCGGCGCTGCGCAAGGTGGCCAAGATCCGCCTGACGAACAGCCGCGAAGTCATCTCGTACATCCCGGGCGAAGGCCACAACCTGCAGGAGCACTCGGTCGTGCTTATCCGCGGCGGCCGTGTGCGCGACCTTCCGGGCGTGCGCTACCACGTCCTGCGCGGCGTTCTCGATACCCAGGGTGTCAAGGATCGCAAGCAGTCGCGTTCGAAGTACGGCGCCAAGCGTCCGAAGTAAGTCTCATCTGGGTCGGAGCCGCAGAGCGCATCCCGTGAGGGGCGCTCCGCTCCGCAGGAGTACAGAATATGTCTCGTCGTCGTCGTCCCGAAAAGCGGGAAATCCTGCCTGATCCGAAGTTCAACGATCAGATCCTCTCGAAGTTCATGAACAACCTCATGCTCGACGGGAAGAAGTCGGTCGCTGAAAGCATCGTCTACGGTGCCATGGAAACCATGCAGACCCGCGCCAAGGCGGATCCGCTGCAGCTGTTCCACGATGCGCTGAACAACGTGAAGCCGCAGATCGAAGTCCGCAGCCGCCGCGTTGGTGGTGCGACCTATCAGGTCCCCGTCGAAGTGCGCACCGAGCGCGCCCAGGCGCTGGCCATCCGCTGGCTCATCACCGCCGCGCGCAACCGCAGCGAAACCACGATGGCTGCCCGCCTTTCGGCCGAGCTGCTCGATGCTGCCAACAACCGCGGCAACGCTGTCAAGAAGCGTGAAGATACTCACCGCATGGCCGACGCCAACCGCGCCTTCAGCCACTATCGCTGGTAAGAGGCGCGTTGCCCAAGGGGGCCGCTCGTAAAGCGGTCGTCTTGAAACGGTCACGCTAAAAGCACTATGGGGCGGGCCGGAACCATCCGGCCCCTCCCGAACCCAAGGAACCTCCCATGGCCCGCAGCCATCCGCTCGAGCTCTATCGCAACATTGGCATCATGGCGCACATCGACGCCGGCAAGACCACGACGACAGAGCGCATCCTCTACTACACCGGCAAGTCCTACAAGATCGGCGAAGTCCACGACGGCGCCGCAACCATGGACTGGATGGAGCAGGAGCAGGAGCGCGGCATCACGATCACGTCCGCCGCAACAACCTGCTTCTGGAAGGCGGACAGCGGCAAGGGCCAGGAATACCGCATCAACATCATCGACACCCCCGGGCACGTCGACTTCACCATTGAAGTCGAGCGTTCGCTGCGCGTGCTCGACGGCGCGGTGGCCTGCTTTGACGGCGTCGCCGGCGTTGAGCCGCAGTCGGAAACGGTGTGGCGCCAGGCTGACAAGTACGGCGTGCCGCGCATGTGCTTCATCAACAAGCTCGACCGCACCGGTGCGAACTTCAAGTACTGCGTGCAGTCGATCATCGATCGCCTCGGTGCGAAGCCTGCCGTGCTCTACATTCCGATCGGCATGGAATCGGAACTGCGCGGTCTGGTCGACCTCGTTCACAACCGCGCGATCATCTGGAAGGACGAATCGCTCGGCGCCGAGTTCTTCTACGAGGACATTCCGGCTGATCTGGCTGATGAAGCCGCGATCTATCGTCAGGAACTGATCGAACTCGCGGTCGAGCAGGACGACGAGGCGATGGAAGCCTATCTCGAAGGCAACGAGCCTGACGTCGCGACACTCAAGGCCTGCATCCGCAAGGGTACGCTGGGCCATGCCTTCGTGCCGGTGGTCTGCGGTTCGGCGTTCAAGAACAAGGGTGTCCAGCCCCTGCTCGACGCCGTGGTCGACTATTTGCCTTCGCCGCTCGACATCGAAGACGTCCAGGGCGTCAAGATGGACAGCGACGAGAAGGACAGCCGTCCGGCCAAGGACGACGCACCGTTCTCGGCGCTCGCGTTCAAGGTGATGAACGATCCGTTCGTCGGCAGCCTCACCTTCATCCGCATCTATTCGGGTTCGCTCACCAAGGGCACCTACCTGAACTCGGTGAAGGACAAGAAGGAGAAGGTCGGCCGCATTCTCGAAATGCACGCCAATGACCGCAAGGACATCGACGAAGCCTTCGCGGGCGACATCGTGGCTCTGGCGGGCATGAAGGAAACCACCACCGGTGACACGCTGTGCGCCGAGCGGTTCCCGATCGTGCTCGAGCGCATGGAATTCCCCGAGCCTGTCATCGAGCTTTCGGTGGAACCCAAGACCAAGGCCGACCAGGAGAAGATGGGCATCGCGCTCAACCGTCTCTCGGCTGAGGATCCCTCGTTCCGCGTGTCGACCGACCATGAATCGGGCCAGACCATCATCAAGGGCATGGGCGAACTGCACCTCGACATCATCGTCGATCGCATGAAGCGCGAGTTCAAGGTCGAGGCCAACGTCGGCGCGCCGCAGGTGGCCTACCGTGAATACCTCGGCAAGCCGGTGGACGTGGACTACACCCACAAGAAGCAGTCGGGCGGTACGGGCCAGTTCGGCCGCGTGAAGGTCAAGGTCACGCCGGGCGAGCGCGGTTCGGGCTTCGTCTTCAAGGACGAGATCAAGGGCGGCAACATTCCGAAGGAATACATCCCCGCGATCGAAAAGGGCTTCCGCGAAACCGCTGAAACCGGCTCGCTGATCGGCTTCCCGATCATCGACTTCGAAGTCCTGCTTTACGACGGCGCCTACCACGACGTCGACTCGTCGGCACTGGCCTTCGAAATCTGCGCCCGCGCCGCAATGCGCGAAGTGGCTCAGAAGTCGGGGATCAAGCTGCTCGAGCCGATCATGAAGGTCGAGGTGATCACGCCGGAGGAATACCTCGGCGACGTGATCGGCGACATCAACTCGCGGCGCGGCCAGATCCAGGGTACCGACAGCCGGGGCAATGCCCAGACTGTGGTCGCCATGGTCCCGCTGGCGAACATGTTCGGCTACGTGAACCAACTGCGCTCGTTCACCCAGGGACGTGCGAACTACTCGATGTTCTTCGATCACTACGACGAGGTCCCGCCGAACGTCGCGACCGAGATCAAGGCGAAGATGGCGTAAGCGCTCTTCTCCGGCAATTCGTCCCTCGGGCGAATTTCAGGAGGACGGCGGGCTTGCATAAGCAAGCGGATCAATCTACGGGCGGCGCCTGATTCAGCGGGCGCCGTCTCTTTCCCGCAGTATCTGCAATTTCAAAGAAGAAGGTTTGAGCAATGGCCAAGGCTAAGTTTGAGCGGACCAAGCCGCACTGCAACATCGGCACCATCGGTCACGTCGACCATGGCAAGACCACCCTGACGGCGGCGATCACCAAGGTGCTCGCCGAGACCGGCGGCGCGACGTTCACCGACTACGCGAACATCGACAAGGCTCCGGAAGAGCGCGAGCGCGGCATCACCATCTCGACTGCCCACGTCGAGTACGAGACTGCCAACCGTCACTACGCGCACGTCGACTGCCCGGGTCACGCCGACTACGTGAAGAACATGATCACCGGTGCCGCCCAGATGGACGGCGCGATCCTGGTCGTGAACGCTGCTGACGGCCCGATGCCGCAGACCCGCGAGCACATCCTGCTTGCCCGCCAGGTCGGCGTGCCGGCGCTGGTCGTGTACATGAACAAGGTCGATCAGGTTGACGACGAGGAAATCCTCGAGCTCGTCGAGCTGGAAGTGCGCGAGCTGCTCTCGTCGTACGACTTCCCGGGCGACGATATTCCGATCGTCAAGGGTTCGGCTCTGGCCGCTCTCGAAGGCCGTGACGACAACATCGGCAAGAACTCGATCAACGAGCTCATGGCCGCTGTCGACAGCTACATCCCGCAGCCGCCGCGCCCGACCGACAAGCCCTTCCTGATGCCCGTCGAAGACGTGTTCTCGATCTCGGGCCGTGGTACGGTTGTGACCGGCCGCGTCGAGACCGGCATCGTCAAGGTTGGTGAAGAAGTCGAGATCGTCGGCCTCAAGGACACCGCCAAGACCGTGGTCACCGGCGTCGAAATGTTCCGCAAGCTGCTCGATCAGGGCGAAGCTGGCGACAACATCGGTGCGCTGGTCCGCGGCGTGAAGCGTGAAGACGTCGAGCGCGGCCAGGTTCTGGCCAAGCCCGGTTCGGTCACGCCGCACACCGAGTTCTCGGCTGAGGTCTACGTGCTGTCGAAGGATGAAGGTGGCCGTCACACGCCGTTCTTCGCCAACTACCGCCCGCAGTTCTACTTCCGCACCACCGACGTCACCGGCGAAGTGATCCTTCCCGAGGGCACCGAGATGGTGATGCCCGGCGACAACCTGACCCTGTCGGTCCGTCTCATCGCGCCGATCGCGATGGACGAAGGTCTGCGCTTCGCGATCCGCGAAGGTGGCCGTACCGTCGGTTCGGGGGTTGTCAGCAAGATCACGAAGTAATATAGGCCGCGCACCGGCGGGAGATTCGCTCTCCCGCCGGTCCGGTTTTTACGGATCAGCGGCCCGCTTTCTCCTCGCTTCAACAGCTGGGGCAGGGTGAGAGGGTGGAGCGGCTGGTCTTTTTGTTTTAGCTCTTTCGCATCGGTAAACGGACATGGACGCCCAGAATATCCGCATTCGCCTCAAAGCCTTCGATCATCGCGTGCTCGATCAGGCAACCGGCGAAATCGCTGACACCGCTCGCCGCACCGGCGCGCTGATCCGGGGCCCCATTCCGCTGCCTACGCGCATCGAGAAGTTCTGCGTCAACCGCGGTCCGCACGTCGACAAGAAGTCGCGCGAGCAGTTCGAGGTTCGCACCTACAAGCGGCTGCTCGACATCGTGCAGCCCAATGCCGCCACCGTGGACGCGCTGATGAAGCTCGATCTCGCCGCTGGCGTCAACGTCGAGATCAAGCTCGCGTAAGAATTCGCTGCCGCTGCAAGGCGGAAGCACCAGAGTTTAAGAGGTATTGAGCCTCTCGGACAATGGGATACCTCCGGCGCCGCTTCCCTAGGGAGCACTGAGCCGGGCAAGCGTCCCCCGTTCGCTTCCGCCCTCCGGGCAGAAGCACTCAGCCCGGACGGGGCGCGTTTCACATACGGGCTGAACACGCCTCGCGGGGATGGTCCTCGCAAGGCCTCTGTAAGGAGTATGGTCATGCGCACCGGCGTGATCGTTAAAAAGCTCGGGATGACCCGAGTGTTCCAGGACGACGGACGGCACGTGCCGGTTACCGTTCTGGCGCTTGAAAATTGCCAGGTGGTCTCGGTCCGCACCGAAGAACGTGACGGTTACGTCGCGGTTCAGCTCGGCGCTGGTCAGGCCAAGCAGAAGAACGTCGCCAAGCCGCAGCGCGAGCACTTCGCCAAGGCTGAGGTCGAACTGAAGATGGAAGTCGCCGAGTTCCGCGTCGCCGAAGACGCGCTGCTCGAAGTCGGCTCGACCATCGCTGCCTCGCACTTCGTGCCCGGCCAGTATGTCGACATCACCGGTCACACGCAGGGCAAGGGCTTTGCCGGCGCCATGAAGCGTTGGGGCTTCGGTGGTATGCGCGCCACCCACGGTGTGTCGATCACTCACCGTGCCCACGGTTCGACGGGTAACCGCCAGGATCCGGGTCGCGTGTTCAAGAACAAGAAGATGGCCGGCCACATGGGCGACCGTCAGCGCACCCAGCAGAACCTCGAGATCGTCCGCACCGACGACGAGCGCGGCCTGATCTTCGTCAAGGGCTCGGTCCCTGGTTCGAAGAATGGCTGGCTGCTCGTCCGCGATGCGGTGAAGCTCGACCGTCACGCTGAAGCGCCGTATCCGGCCGGCCTCAAGCAGGCTGCCAACAGCAACGACACCACGGCGGCTGCCGACACTCCCGCGGAAGACACCGCGGCTGCCAGCACCACCGTCGATGGTCAGGAGGGCTAAGTCGTGAAGGTTCAGGTCCTCAATCTCGATGGCACCGCAGCCGGCGAAGCCGAGCTTTCGGATGCCGTGTTCGGTGTCGCTCCGCGCGCCGACATCATGCACCGCGTTGTCACCTGGCAGCTCGAAAAGCGTCGCGGCACTGCCCGTGCTGCTCGTGAGCGTTCGGAAGTGGCTCGCACCGGTAAGAAGCTGGGCAACCAGAAGGGCGGCGGTGGCGCTCGTCACGGCGATCGTGCTGCTCCGATCTTCATCGGCGGTGGTAAGGCGCACGGTCCCCGCGTCCGTGACTTCAACCCCTCGCTCAACAAGAAGCTGCGCGCACTCGGTCTGAAGATGGCGCTCTCGACCAAGGCTCTGGCCGACGGTCGCAGCCTCGTCGTGGTCGACACTCTCGACACCGATGGCAAGACCGCCACGCTTGCTGCGACGCTTGCCAAGGCAGGCTTCGGCAAGAAGGTGCTGGTGATCGACGGCGAAGCGGTGAACGACAACTTCGCCCGTGCCGCTCGCAACATCATCGGGGTCAACGTGCTCCCGGCGATGGGCGCCAACGTCTACGACATCCTGAAGCATGATACGCTGGTGCTGACGCGCGCTGCGGTCGAAAAGCTGGAGGCGCGTTTCAATGGCTAAGGACGCAATCGACACGCGTCACTACGACGTGATCGTGGCTCCCCACATCACCGAAAAGGCGACGCTGCTCAGCGAGCATAACGCCGTGGTCTTCAAGGTTGCCGGCAAGGCCACCAAGACGGAGATCAAGGCTGCGGTTGAAGCCCTGTTCGACGTGAAGGTCACCAAGGTGAACACGCTGAACCAGGAGGGCAAGACCAAGCGCTGGAAGGGTTCACCTTACAAGCGTTCGGACTTCAAGAAGGCGGTTGTGACGCTGGCTCCCGGCCAGTCGATCGACGTCACCAGCGGTATCTGAGGCGCATAGACCATGGCACTCAAGAACTATAACCCGACCAGCCCCGCCCGGCGCGGCCTGATCCTCGTCGACAAGTCGTCGCTGTGGAAGGGCAAGCCCGTCAAGGCGCTGACCGAGGGCAAGAGCAAGACCGGCGGCCGCAACAACAAGGGCCACGTGACCAGCCGCGGTATCGCGGGCGGTCATAAGCAGCGCTACCGGTTCATCGATTTCAAGCGCCGGAAGTGGGACATGCCCGCGACCGTCGAGCGTCTGGAATATGATCCCAACCGCACCGCGTTCATTGCGCTCGTCAAGTACGAGGACGGTGAGCAGACCTACATTCTCGCGCCGCAGCGCCTCGCAGTCGGCGACTCTGTCGTCGCCGGCGAGAAGACCGACGTGAAGCCGGGCAACGCGATGCTGCTCAGCCAGATGCCGGTCGGCACCATCATCCACAACGTGGAGATGAAGCCGGGCAAGGGCGGTCAGATCGCTCGTTCGGCCGGTACGTATGTCCAGCTCGTCGGTCGTGACCGCGGCATGGTCATCGTTCGCCTGAACTCGGGCGAGCAGCGCTACCTGCGCGGCGATTGCATGGGCACGGTTGGCGCGGTCTCGAACCCCGACAACTCGAACCAGAACCTTGCCAAGGCCGGTCGCGGCCGCTGGCTTGGTCGTCGCCCGCTGACCCGTGGTGTCGCCAAGAACCCGGTCGATCACCCGCACGGTGGTGGTGAAGGCCGCACCTCGGGTGGCCGTCATCCGGTCACGCCGTGGGGCAAGCCGACCAAGGGCGCCCGTACCCGTCACAACAAGCAGACGGACAAGATGATCATCCGTTCGCGTCACGCGAAGAAGAAGAGGTAACACCCCATGGCACGTTCCGTCTGGAAGGGACCCTTCGTCGACCTCCACCTCCTGAAGAAGGCCGAAGTGGCTCAGGATGTTGGTTCGCGTGCAGGTCCGATCAAGACCTGGTCGCGTCGTTCGACCATTCTCCCGCAGTTCGTTGGTCTGACGTTCAACGTCTACAACGGGCACAAGTTCATTCCCGTCTCGGTCAACGAAGAGATGGTCGGCCACAAGCTTGGTGAATTCGCGCCGACGCGCACGTTCCCCGGCCACGCCGCTGACAAGAAGGGCAAGCGCTAATGGGCAAGCCTAAGTCCCCGCGCCGCGTTGCGGACAACGAAGCGCTCTCGGTTGGCACGCAGATCCGCGGTTCGGCCCAGAAGCTGAACCTCGTTGCCGCACTCATCCGCGGCCAGCGCGCTGAAGACGCCATGAACATCCTCGCCTTCTCGAAGAAGGCGATGGCTGTGGATGCGCGCAAGGTGCTCGCCTCGGCGATCGCCAACGCCGAGAACAACCACAATCTTGATGTCGACGCACTCGTCGTCGCTGAGGCTTCGGTCGGCAAGTCGATCACGATGAAGCGCTTCCACACTCGTGGTCGCGGCAAGTCCACCCGCATCCTGAAGCCGATCTCGCGCCTGCGGATCGTGGTTCGCGAAGCGGCTACTGGTGAGGAGGCCTGATCATGGGTCACAAGTCGAACCCCATCGGTCTGCGTCTGCAGATCAACCGCACCTGGGATAGCCGCTGGTACGCGGAAGGTCGCAGCTATCAGAACCTGCTTCGTGAAGACCTTGCCATGCGCAAGTTCATCATGGAACACCTGCCGCAGGCCGCGATCTCGAAGGTCGTGATCGAGCGTCCCGCGAAGCTGTGCCGCGTTTCGATCTATGCCGCTCGTCCGGGCGTCATCATCGGCAAGAAGGGCGCGGACATCGAGAAGCTGCGTAGCCAGCTTGCCAAGATGACCGCGAGCGATGTGAAGCTGAACATCGTCGAGATCCGCAAGCCGGAAATCGATTCCAAGCTCGTTGCGCAGGGCATTGCCGATCAGCTCGTTCGCCGTGTGGCTTTCCGCCGCGCGATGAAGCGTGCGGTCCAGTCGGCGCTCCGTCTGGGTGCCGAAGGCATCAAGATCACCTGCGGCGGTCGTCTCGGCGGTGCGGAAATCGCCCGCGTCGAGTGGTACCGCGAGGGTCGCGTGCCGCTCCATACGCTGCGCGCGAACATCGATTATGCCGAAGCTGTGGCGCACACCGCGTATGGCGTGATCGGCATCAAGACCTGGATCTTCAAGGGTGAAATCCTTGGTCATGATCCCATGGCGCAGGACCGGCTGATGATGGAGGCTCAAACCTCCGGCGTCCGTCCGGCTCGCTAAGGTAGAGTAAGCACCATGCTGCAACCGAAAAAGACCAAGTTCCGCAAGGCCTTCAAGGGCCGGATCAAGGGCGATGCCAAGGGTGGCACCGACCTGAACTTCGGTTCGTACGGCCTCAAGGCACTCGAGCCGGAGCGGGTTACCGCTCGCCAGATCGAAGCCGCTCGCCGTGCGATCACCCGCCACATCAAGCGCCAGGGTCGTCTCTGGATCCGCGTGTTCCCGGATGTGCCGGTTTCGAAGAAGCCTGCTGAAGTCCGCCAGGGCAAGGGCAAGGGTTCGATCGAATACTGGGCAGCCCGCGTGAAGCCGGGTCGCATCCTGTTCGAGCTCGACGGCGTTGCCGGCCCGCTCGCGGCTGAGGCTTTCAGCCGCGCTGCGATGAAGCTGCCGATTAAGACCAAGGTCGTTGCCCGCCTCGGCGACACCTCGCACCTCGGAGGCGAATGATGGCCAAGTTTGAAGACATGCGCGTCAAGTCCGACGATCAACTTCAGGCGGATCTTGCCGAGCTGAAGCGCGAGGCATTCAACCTGCGGTTCCAGGCGGCGACCAACCAGCTCGAGCGTCCGGCCCGCATCCGCGAAGTCCGTCGCGACATCGCCCGTATCAAGACGCTGCAGACTGAGCGTTCTCAGTCGGCCAAGGCGTAAGGAAAAGACTATGCCCAAGCGTATTCTGATCGGGACGATCGTCTCGGACAAGACTGACAAGACCGTGGTGGTCAAGGTCGAGCGCAAGGTGAAGCACCCGCTCTACGGGAAAATCATCCGTCGCTCGAAGAAGTACCACGCCCACGACGAGAGCAACTCGTTCAAGGCTGGCGAGACCGTTCGCATCGAAGAGACTGCGCCGATCTCCAAGCTGAAGACGTGGAAGGTGATCGACCGCGTGCAGGCCGGCAAGACGGCTGCGATCGAAGCCGACGTCTAAGTCGCAATCCATTTTGGAACTGCCGGACTGGTTCCGGCAAGCCAGTGAGAAGGAACCGGATCAATGATCCAGATGCAGTCCAATCTCGAAGTCGCTGACAACAGCGGCGCGAAGCGCGTCCAGTGCATCAAGGTGCTGGGCGGGTCGAAGCGTCGTTTCGCCAGCGTCGGCGATGTGATCGTCGTGTCGATCAAGGAAGCGCAGCCGCGCGCCCGTGTCAAAAAGGGCGACGTGCACCGTGCGGTGATCGTGCGTACCCGCAAGGATGTCCGCCGCGCCGATGGCAGCGTGATCCGCTTCGACACCAATGCCGCTGTGCTCGTCGGCAAGAACGAAGAGCCGATCGGCACCCGTATCTTCGGCCCGGTGGTGCGTGAACTGCGCGCCCGCGGCTTCATGAAGATCATCAGCCTTGCGCCGGAGGTGCTGTAATGTCGGCTGCCAAGATCAAGAAGGGTGACGCTGTTGTCGTCCGTTCGGGCAAGGACAAGGGCCGTACCGGAACGGTGCTCCAGGTTCTCCCGAAGGACGACAAGGTGATCGTCGCCGGCATCAATATTGCCGCGCGCCACCGCAAGCCCACTCAGGAGAACCCGCAGGGCGGCATCGACCGCCGTGAGGCTCCGCTGCACATCTCGAAGGTGGGCATTGCTGACAAGGACGGCAAGCCGACCCGCGTGCGCTTCGAAACGAAGGACGGCAAGAAGGTCCGCGTGGCCGTCAAGTCCGGGGAGACGATCGATGGCTGATAAGTACGTGCCCCGCATGAAGGCCAAGTACGAGGCTGAGGTCGCTGCCGCGATGCAGGCCAAGTTCGGCTATGCGAACCACATGGAGATTCCGAAGATCGACAAGATCACGCTCAACATGGGCGTGGGCGAGGCGAGCCAGGACAAGAAGAAGGTGACGACCGCCGCTGCCGAGATGGAACTCATCTCGGGCCAGAAGCCGGTGATCACCAAGGCGAAGAAGTCTATCGCGCAGTTTAAGCTGCGTGAAGGCATGCCGATCGGTTGCAAGGTTACGCTGCGCCGCGAACGCATGTACGAGTTCCTCGACCGTCTCATCACTATCGCGATGCCCCGCATCCGTGACTTTCGTGGTCTGAACCCGAAGTCGTTCGACGGGCGCGGCAACTACGCGATGGGTCTGAAGGAGCAGATCATCTTCCCGGAGATCAGCTACGATCAGATCGAGAAGGTGCGCGGCATGGACATCATCGTCACCACCACCGCCAAGACCGACGAGGAAGCGCGCGAGCTGCTCCGTCTCTTCGGTTTCCCGTTCCCGCGCGACGCTGCTGAAGAGCAGAAGGCCGCCTGAGGATTTCCCGGCTCGAGCCAACTGGCTCGCCAATGGTTTTGAAGAAGAGAGCTTAAGTCCATGGCGAAACTGAGTTCCATCAACAAGAATGAGCGCCGCAAGAAGCTCGTTCAGAAGTACGCGGCGAAGTACGCTTCGCTGAAGGCCGTCGCGGCCGACGAGAAGCTCGACGAAACCGAGCGCCTCATCGCCCGCCTCAAGATGGCCGAACTGCCGCGCAACGCGAACCCGACCCGCGTGCGCAACCGCTGCAACACCACCGGTCGTCCGCGCGGCTACTACCGCAAGTTCGGCCTTTGCCGCATCGAGCTGCGCGATCTCGCCAACAAGGGGATGATCCCCGGCGTGACCAAGTCGAGCTGGTAAGGATCACGAGATGGCACTGACCGACCCCCTGGGTGATATGCTCACCCGCATCCGCAACGGCCAGCAGGCGAAGAAGGACTCGGTCCTTTCGCCCGCTTCGAAGCTGCGTCTCCACGTGCTCGAAGTTCTCCAGCGTGAGGGCTACATCCGCGGCTTCAGCGAGGACGCCACTGGCGCCCACCCGCAGCTGCGCATCGAGCTGAAGTATTTCGAGGGCCAGCCGGCGATCAAGCACGTGGCCCGCGTCTCGAAGCCGGGCCGCCGCGTCTACTCGGGTTCCAAGGAACTCCCGGTTGTGCGCAACGGCCTCGGCATCACCATCGTCTCGACGCCGAAGGGCGTGCTCTCGGATGCCGAAGCGCGCGCTGCCAACGTCGGTGGCGAAGTGCTGGCGGAGGTGTTCTGATGAGCCGCATCGGCAAGAAGCCGGTGACGATCCCGAGCGGCGTCACCGCGGATATCGCGAATGGCGTTCTGACCGTGAAGGGCCCCAAGGGCACGCTCACGCTCAGCATGCGCGACGAGATCAGCTACACCGTGGACGGCAACGCGATCATCGTGAAGCCGGCGAACGACACCAAGGCTGCCCGGGCGTTCTGGGGCATGCAGCGTACGCTGGTCGACAACCTGGTTGTCGGCGTGACGGAAGGGTACACCAAGACCCTGAACATCACCGGCGTTGGCTATCGTGCCAACTCGCAGGGCAGCAATCTAAAGCTGCAGCTCGGCTACAGCCACGATGTCGATTACGCGATTCCCGAGGGTATCGAGATCAAGACCCCTGACAACACCACGGTGTTGATCTCGGGTATCGACAAGCAGAAGGTTGGCCAGGTGGCCGCCGAGATCCGTCGCTGGCGCAAGCCCGAGCCTTACAAGGGCAAGGGTATCAAGTACGCTGGCGAGTTCATCTTCCGCAAGGAAGGGAAGAAGAAGTAATGGCCAAGCTCTCGCTCTTCGACCGCCGCCGTCAGCGCGTCCGTACCGCGCTCAAGGCTCGTTCCGGTGGCCGTCCGCGGCTTTCGGTTCACCGTTCCGGCCGGCACATCTACGCGCAGATCATCGACGACGCTGCGGGCAAGACGCTCGCTGCCGCCTCCAGCCTCGTCAAGGGCCAGAAGGCGATCGGTGCCACGGTTGATGCCGCCGCGCAGGTTGGCAAGGACATTGCCGAGCGCGCCAAGGCTGCCGGCATCACCACTGTCGTGTTCGATCGCGGCGGCTTCCTGTTCCACGGCCGCGTCAAGGCGCTGGCTGACGCTGCCCGCGAAAACGGGCTGGAGTTCTAAGATGGCTGATGAAACCAACCTGGAAGCCGCAGTGGCTCCCGAAGCAGCCGGTACCGACGCCCCCCGCGAGGGTCGTGGTGGTCGCGGAGGCGATCGTGGTCGTGGCCGTGGCGGCAATGACCGCGGCGGTGATCGTGGTGGCCGTGGCCGCCGTGACGACCGTGGTCGTGGCAACCGTGACGAGGAAGGTGGCGAGGAGCTGATCGAGAAGCTCGTTCACATCAACCGCGTTTCCAAGACCGTGAAGGGCGGCAAGCGCTTTGGTTTTGCCGCGCTTGTTGTGGTCGGTGATGGCAAGGGCCGCGTTGGCTTCGGCCATGGCAAGGCACGCGAAGTGCCGGAAGCGATCACCAAGGCGACCGCTTCGGCCAAGAAGACCATGGTTCGCATTCCGCTCAAGGAAGGCCGCACCCTGCACCATGACGGCAAGGGCCGTTTCGGCGCTGGCAAGGTCAACCTCCGTTCGGCGCCTGCCGGTACTGGCATCATCGCCGGTGGCCCGATGCGCGCCGTTTTCGAGAGCCTCGGTGTTGCCGACGTGGTGACCAAGTCGGTCGGCACCTCGAACCCCTACAACATGATCCGCGCGACATTTGACGCGCTCACCGATCAGACCAGCCCCAAGTCGGTTGCGCAGCGCCGCGGCAAGAAGATTGCCGACCTGCTCGGTCGTGGCGGTGCTGCTCCGGTTGAGGCCGAGGCGGAAGCCGCGGCCATCGTGGAGTAATCAGACATGGCAAAGATCAAGATCAAGCAGATCGGCTCGCCGATTCGGCGCCCCGAAAGCCAGAAGCAGATCCTTATCGGTCTGGGCCTGGGCAAGATGCACCGTGTGGTCGAGCTTGAGGACACCGCTGAAGTGCGCGGCGCGATCGCCAAGCTTCCGCACATGGTGGCCGTGGTCGACTGACTGCTGGCTGGCCTCAAGGCCGACTAGTATAGCTAATTTGGAAAGGGCCCCGGCAGCGATGCCGGGGCCTTTTTCGTTATGCGAGGCTTGCAACGTAATTGTCATAAGTAAATGAAAGGGAAGCAAAATATGTCTTGAGGGCAAGGTTCTCGTAGCAGTCCTGTCACGTTTGCGTGCTCTGAGCGGGTCACGCGCGGAGGCCTACGGTTCGCCCCCGGCCACCATCCCGGTGGCCAAACGGTTGGTGCTTTTCTCCGCGCCGGATCAATCGATCCACAATCGGAGATAACAAGATGCGCTTCCCCTCCAAGTTTCTCGCGGCAGCCAGCCCGATCGCGTTTTGCGTTACCGCGCTGAATTCGCCCGCCTTCGCTCAGTCGACCGGTTCGGTCGAGTTTGACAAGGAGATCGTGGTCACTGGCACGCGCGGTACGCAGCAAGTTGCCGGTGTCGCTTCGCCCGATACGCCGAAGGCGAGGGCCGTGCTGACGCAGGAGACGATTCAGCGCCAGAATCCCGGCCAGACCATTCTCGATACGATCAACCTGATCCCGGGCGTCAGCTTCCAGAATAACGACGCCTATGGCTCGGCCGGCGGCACGCTCAGCATCCGTGGCTTCGATGCGAGCCGGATCAGCCTCACGTTCGACGGCGTGCCGCTCAACGATTCGGGCAACTATGCGATCTATTCGAACCAGCAGCTTGATCCTGAGATCATCTCGGAAGTGAACGTGAACCTCGGCACGACCGATGTGGACAGCCCCACGGCCTCGGCGGTGGGCGGCACGATCAACTATCGCAGCAAGACCCCGGATCATGATCTTGGGCTGCTCGTTTCGGGTTCGGTGGGCGAGTACAATTTTCGCCGTGGCATCGTGAAGGTGGAAACCGGCGATCTGACCGCGAGCGGCACACGGGCGTGGTTTTCCGCCAGCACCGCGAAGAACGACAATCCGTTCAACAACTACGGCAAGATCAGCAAGCAGCAGTACAACGGCAAGATCTATCAGCCGCTCGCCGGGGATGATTTCATCGCCATCGCGGCGCACTACAACCAGAACCGCAACAACTTCTTCGGCTCACTGCCGCTGCGCAATGATCCCACCCGCACCGTCGGTTCGGCGTCCAGCAACCGTTTTCCGGGCAATTCCGACGAGCGCGGGTATACCGTCAACGTTCCGTGCACGGTCGCGCTGGGCGTGACTGGCGTGGCGGATTCCGCCAACACCTGCGGCACCGAATTCGATCGCCGCTACAACCCTTCGAATACCGGCAACGTGCGCATTTCCTCGCGCTTCACTCTGGCCGATCATCTCGTCCTGACGGTCGATCCGAGTTACCAGTGGGTTAAGGCCAACGGCGGCGGCACCGTCACCGGGCTTGAAGGCGTGCGGACGATTGCCGGCACCGCCTATACCGGCTTCGTCGGCGGCAAGTACTACTTCGGCAAGGACCTGAATGGCGATGGCGATGCGCTCGATGCGGTTTCGCTGCTCGCGCCCAGCCACACCCAGACGCGGCGCTATGGTCTGATTGCCAGCTTGAAGTGGGACATCAACCCCGAGAACACTGTGCGCATTGCCTATACCTACGATGGTGCGCGCCACCGGCAGACCGGCGAAGTGGGCACGCTGCAGTTCAACGGCGAGCCGACCGATGTGTTCCCGATCAACAACCCGCTGAGAGCAGCCAATGGCGTCGTCGTGCAGAAGCGCGACCGCCTGTCCTATGCGATCCTCCACCAGGTGGCGGGCGAATATCGCGGCGAGTTTTTCGGCGGCAATCTTGTGGTCAACGCCGGGGTGCGCGCGCCGTTCTTCAAGCGCAACCTGACGAACTACTGCTTTGCCACCTCTGCCAGTGGCAACGTCGATTGCTTCGGCCAGGATGCGGCGCTCAACGCGGGATACGCTGCGGCCAATCCCTATTCCTACAGCAGCACGACCAACAAGTTCACCGGCTACGCTGCCCCGCAGCAGCGCTTGTTCAACTTCAACAGGGTCCTGCCCAACGTCGGCTTCGTCTACAAGCTGGGTAGCGGCGTCAGCCTCTTCGCCAACTACTCGAAGGGCCTTTCGGTTCCGGGTACGGACAGCCTCTACAACGCCTTCGTGTTCCCGCTCGGCACCGAGCAGGCGCTGC
Source organism: Novosphingobium sediminis (assembly GCF_007991615.1). GTDB lineage: Bacteria > Pseudomonadota > Alphaproteobacteria > Sphingomonadales > Sphingomonadaceae > Novosphingobium > Novosphingobium sediminis. The sequence continues at coordinate 17,892 of NZ_BJYR01000011.1, forward strand.
CCAAGCCCGAGACGACGGACAACTTCGATGGCGGCGTGCGCTATCGCTCCGGCAAGGTGCAGGGCGAGATTTCGGGTTTCTACAACAAGTTCCAGAACCGCCTGGCGAGCGCTTATGATCCCGAACTCGACGTCAACGTCTACCGCAACCTCGGTGACGTGAAGAAGTACGGCTTTGACGGCTATGTCTCGTACCAGCCGATCCCTGCGCTCAGCCTCTATGCCTTCGCCAGCGCGCTCAAGTCCGAAATCCAGAACGACGTGCAGATCAATGCCACCACGTTTGCCGCGACGACCGGCAAGCGCGAATCCGGCATTCCGACCTATTCGTACGGCGGCGCGGTGCGCGGCTCTGTCGGTCCGTTCGATCTTGGGGTGACGTTCAAGCGCACCGGGCCGCGCTATTACAATGACGAGAACCTGCCGGTCGTCGTGGGTGGCACCGAAGTCTACCCGGCGCAGATTCCGGCTTACAACCTCGTCAATCTCGATGCGCGGTTTAATCTCAAGGGGATCGGCCGCAGCAGCTACATCCAGCTCAACGTCTACAATCTGTTCGACGAATTCTATGTTGGCGGCGTTGGCGGCACGTTGCTGCACACAGCGACCTATTTCGCCCAGATCGGCGCCCCGCGCACGGTCAGCGGAACGCTTGTGATCGGTTTTTGATCCTGTGGTGCCTTCGGCCCGGAAATGAGCATTGCGCTCAGTCCGGGTCGGTCACCCGGTAGCGGAGTAAGGCTTCGCCATTGGCAGGCACGGACACCGTCCACGTCGGCCGGCCAAATTTGCGCGTGAGGGGCGTTGAGGGGCGCAGCAGCTTTGCCCCATCGTCCAGGCGGACCATGCCCTCGAACATGATCGGCCAGGGATTGGCATTGCTGACCTTGGCTTCAAAATCGGCCCACCGCGCAGCCGATGCCGTTTTCCTCACTTTTACATGGACTTGCGGCGAGGAGCTGAGCGTCACTTCGACGTCCTCATTCACCGCATAATCGCGCATGCCGCCTTGGCCGACGAGGAGCAGATCGGCCTCGTGTGGCTCGAACACTGCCACCGGACCACCCGGCAGCGACACGCCAAGGCCATCCTCCTTGCGGTTGCGTGTGCGCAGCTTGATCGTGGCATTCCCGTCGATGCCGTCCCAAAGATCGGCGGTGTGCCAAGTCTTGAACTTTACCGACTTGAGGTCGTGCATCGCCACCTGCTTCTGCGCATTGGCGGCGACGGTGGTCGGCATCGGCACGCGGTAGAGCTTGAGATCGCCGAGGCCTTCCTCGGTGACCTTGACGGGAGCATTCATGATGGGGGCAGATCGCCGCTGCGCCGTCACGACGATGTCTGCCGCCATCATGCCCTCCATCATCATGGGAGGCGGCGGGGGCGCGGGTGGGGGGATGACTTGCGGCGCCCACACGCGCGGCTGGAGATAGCAATGCAGCACCAGATCGCCGTCCTGCACATCGCGCGTCTCGCGCGAATCCTCGCGGTCCAGCTTGCCGCCGACCACTGCCGTGCTCGCAGCGGGGAAACTGGTGGGGTCGCTGCTCGCCAGAGTTACCCACGCCGTCAGGTCAGCCTTGCCCGTCACCGGATTGAGCCGGACGACGTAGTTGGTCTGCCAATCGAACCCCCACGCAAGGTAGGAGAGCGTGATCGTCGCGCGCTTGGCCGCCGTGCTTTCTGTGCGCACCGATAGCGTCGGCCGCGCGCTGAGCCCTTCCGGCATTTCGCTATAAATCAGTGCGTCGGAGATCCCGCGTCCGCAATCGGCGACTTCGAACCCGTCTCTTGTCTGCACGATCGCCGCGCCGTCCGGGCCGGAGCGGATCACCGCGCGTTCCTCGCTCACTGTACCCTTGCCATCCTTGCCGCGTTGGCGGCGCAGGATCACCGGGCGCCCATAGGCGCGGGCATAGAGGTTCCGGGCGGAAAGCAGATCGGCATCGAGGTTCTTCTCGCGCACACCGGAAGGCAGTCCGGTGACGAGTGCGGATTCGGGCAGCATACCGCCCGCCACGCTCTCGAAGCGGATCGTCGCGGCGCCCGCCGGAATGTCCACGCTGCGTGTCTCGGTGATGAGCGCGTAACCTTCGAGCCAGTCGAGGTTCATTGCGCTGTCTGCGGCGCGATCCGGTGCTCGATAGATCGTCACGGCAACCGCATCGGGCGCGATTGATGTGACCACAGGCTCACTCGCTGCGGCGGCGCCCGGCACAAGCGCCAATGCAAAGGCCATTGGGGCCCACAATGAGAGCGCGCGCGGCACCGCCTCGGCGCTCAGTAGCGGGTGTCGAACTGGACGGTGAGGGTGGTTTCGCCGTTGGCCGGCACATCCAGCGCCCAGACCCGCTCATCCAGCGTGCGCTGCGTGCCCTTCACGCTTTCGGACGGCACTCGCGTATCGCTCCACCAGTTGTCGAGCCCGGCCTGCACCAGTTCGACCTTGACCGGCGCTGGCCGCGCGTTGGTCACCTTGTAGGTCATCGTCGTGCGCCAATAGACCTTCTGGCGTTCCACCGTCACATCGTCGGTCTTGCCGTTTACGGTGATCCGCCAGCGCCCGGTCTTCTCCCACTCGTCCGCCGTGATCGTCTCGCGCTTCTGCACGGTGGGCTGAACTTTCACGTCGAACGCTTCGCCGGTCCTGAGCGAAAGCGTCGATCCCATCGGCGTGTGGTCGATCCCCTTTTCGCCGATGAATTGCGGCGCCCCGCGGGCATCGCGCATGTAGACGCGCACGGTGCCCGCCGGGAGCGCATCGCCCACGCCGCTCTCTTTCGCGGTCGATAGCTTGAGCACGGTGGCAAAGCTCTGCGCCTCGTCCGATGCGCCCAGCCAATCATTGCGGAAGTAGTAGCCCTTGCTGGCCGGGGCCCCTGCCACATCAAGGAAGCTCACCTGCTTCTGCTGCGCGTTGGCTACCGTGGTCCGCGCGGCGATGGGATAGACGTAGAAGTCCCCCAGTTGCTCGCGGTTCGCGCTCTGCGTGCCTGGGTTGTAGGCAACCTGCCGCTCGACATAGCGGCGTCCGCCGCCGCCCATGCCGCTGTTGTTGTCCTGCCCGGGCCGCCCGGCGACCAGCAGTACGCGCGCATTGGGGAAGCTCGTGCCGGTGTTGTTCGTCAGCGTAATCCAGCCCTGCAGGTCCATCTTGCCCGCCGCCTCGTCAAACAGTGCGACATAGTCTGCTTTCCAGCCGAAGCCCGACGAGAGATAGCTCAGCGTTACCGGGCGCGAACCGGCACTGGCGGCATCGAGCGTGATCGAGAGCGTCGGCCGCGCGCGCAGGCTCGGCGGCAGACCGGAAAACAGGATCCGCGCGCCATAGCTTTCGAGCACTTCGATGCGGTCTCCGATCCGCACAATCGTGCCGCCGTTGTTGGCCAGCACCAATGCCTGCTCACGCGTTTCGACGCCGGTGGCGGGATTCGTGCGTACCAGCGTGACAGTCTGACCCACCGCCTTGTCCAGCAGCTTTTCCGGCGAAAGCAGGTCATAATCGAAGTTCTGTTCGACGATCCCGGCATCGCCGCTGCCCAGCGTCACCGTCTCGGGACGGATCATCGCCGAAACGTCGGGAAACTCCTGCCGGTTCATGCCCCTCTGGAGCGTGATCTGCCGCTTGTCCTGCACCAGCGCGAGATCGTTGTTGTAGATGGTCAGCGAGACATCGCCCTGACCTGATGCTGGTGCTGAAGATGGCGCGCCTTGCGCCCAAAGGGGAGCAGGGAGGGCTGCTGCAAGGCCCAGCATGAGGCCGAATGCGGGAAACTGCCCAAACGTGTTCATGCGCCAACCTCGCCTTGCTGTTCATCCGCTCCGCTGCGCAGCCTATCGGCTCCATCCTCCGTTGGAAAGCGGCACAGCCGCCGATCCGGTCTGGTCTGGTGCGGGCGTATCCGTGTCCGCCGCTTCTGTAGCCTTCCAGACCACGCGAGGGGCGGGGCATGGACCAGATGGCTGCGGCCAACACGCTGGCAAGCTGCCCGGCGGGCACTCGCCCGATCACCGGGCCGCTGAGGGGGTGACATTCGCGCCCGCATCGCCTAAGGGCCGCCCTCCTATCAGCGCGACTCAAAGCGAAAGCGAGTGCTCCACCATGACCAAGCTTAACGAACTCTCCGACAACTATGGCGCCCGCAAGGGCCGCATGCGCGTGGGCCGCGGCATCGGCTCGGGCAAGGGCAAGACCGCCGGTCGCGGCCAGAAGGGTGCCAAGGCACGCTCGGGCGTTTCGGTCAACGGGTTCGAAGGCGGCCAGATGCCGCTCCACATGCGCATCCCGAAGCGCGGCTTCAACAACATCTTCGCCAAGGACTACGCCGAAGTGAACCTCGGCATGATCCAGAAGGCGATCGATTCCGGCAAGCTGGCGATCGACGGCGTTATCGATCACGCCGCGCTGCAGGCTGCTGGTCTTGCCCGCGGCGGCAAGGACGGCGTGCGCCTCCTCGCCAAGGGTGAACTGACCACCAAGGTCAGCTTCCTCGTCGCCGGCGTCAGCGCCGGTGCCCGCGCTGCTGTCGAGGCGCTCGGCGGCTCGGTCGCGCTGCCCGAAGCCCAGCCCAGCGAGCACGAGAAGAAGACGGCCCGCCGCGAGGCGAACAAGGCCAAGTAAGGAACACGCGCGGGGGGCTGGTGGATAACTGCCCCCCGTTTGCGGTTCTGCCTGCTTCTCTTTCGATAAATCGAGAGGCCGGGGGTTCGACATTGCCGAACCCTCCCTATATGGGCTAGCCACATAGGCATTGCGCCCGCTCAGTTCTCCGAACGGCCGCAGTCAGCCCAGCACAAGGCTTGAAACCCGAACATGGCATCCCGCGCCGACAATATCGCCAGCACGCTCAATCTGGCCAATTTCTCGAAGGCGACCGAACTCAAGTCGCGCATCTGGTTCACGGTGGGCGCGCTTGTCGTGTTCCGCTTCATGAGCTTTGTGCCGCTGCCCGGCGTCAACCCGATGATCCTGGCCGAGCTTTACAAGCGCACCCAGGGCGGCGTGCTCGATATCTTCAACGCGTTCTCGGGCGGTTCGCTCCAGCGCATGAGCCTCATCGCGCTCGGCGTGATGCCCTACATCACCGCCTCGATCGTGGTGCAGCTGGCATCTTCGCTCCATCCGGCGCTCGCTGCGCTGAAGAAGGAAGGCGAGAGCGGGCGCAAGAAGCTCAACCAGTATACCCGCTACGGCGCGGTGTTCCTGACCGCTATCCAGGGCTATTTCCTCGCCGTGGGGCTTGAGGCGTTCAGCGCATCGAGCGGGCTGCAGGCAGTGGTCGATCCGGGCTACATCTTCCGCGTCGGTGCGGTAATCAGCCTTATCGGCGGCACCATGTTCCTGCTCTGGCTGGGCGAACAGATCACCAGCCGTGGCATCGGCAACGGCACTTCGCTGATCATCATGGCCGGCATCGTGGCGCAGATGCCGACGTTCTTCGGCAACCTGTTCGAACAGGGCCGCACCGGCGCAACGAGCCCCTTGCTTATCGCCGGTATCGTCCTGCTGCTCGTTGCCGTCGTGATCGGCATCTGTTTCTTCGAGCGTGCTTCGCGCCGCCTGCTGATCCAGTATCCCAAGCGCGTGACCCAGCGCGGGATGATGGCTGCAGACCGCAGCCACCTGCCGCTGAAGCTCAACACCGCTGGCGTGATCCCGCCGATCTTCGCATCGTCGCTGCTGCTGCTTCCGCTGACGATCACGCAGTTCGCCGGTCGCTCGGTTTCGCCCGACAGCACGATGGGCCAGTTCATCGTCGTGCTGAACCAGTACCTCGGCCACGGCAAGCCGGTCTACATGGTGCTCTACGCGGCGGGGATCCTGTTCTTCAGCTTCTTCTACACGGCGATCGTGTTCAATCCGGAAGAAACGGCGGACAACCTCAAGCGCAATGGTGGTTTCATTCCCGGCATCCGTCCGGGCAAGAACACCGAGAAGTATCTCGACTATGTGCTGACGCGCATCACCGTGCTGGGTGCGGCCTACATCACCGTGGTCTGCGTGGTGCCTGAGGCGATCATGGCCGAAACCGGCATGGGTTCGCTGTTCTTCGGCGGCACCAGCCTGCTCATCGTGGTCAACGTGACGGTAGATACCATCACGCAGATCCAGTCGCACCTGCTGGCGCACCAGTATGGCGACCTTATCAAGAAGGCCAAACTGAAAGGCCGCATGCGCTGAGCGCTGGCCGCCCGGGGGTCGGGTGGCCGGTCGGAAACCAGCGAGCGGGTTATGAGGGGATTGCAGGCGTGAACATCATCCTGTTGGGACCGCCGGGAGCCGGCAAGGGCACCCAGGCGCAGCGGCTCGTAGAGCGGCACGGTATGAAGCAGCTCTCGACCGGCGACATGCTGCGCGCCGCGGTCAAGGCTGGCACGCCGGTCGGTCTCAAGGCCAAAGCCGTCATGGATGCGGGCGAACTCGTTTCTGACGAGATCGTATCGGCCCTGATCGGCGATGAGCTCGATGCAATGCCCGCGGGCATGGGCGCCATCTTCGATGGCTACCCGCGCACGGCTCCGCAGGCGGAATCGCTTGATACCATTCTTGCTTCACGTGGCCGCGCGCTCGATCATGTGATTGAACTCGAGGTTGACGAAGACGCGCTCGTCGAGCGCATCACCGGCCGCTACACCTGTGCCAACTGCGGCAAGGGCTATCACGATCATTTCGAGAAGCCCGCCGTCGAAGGCACCTGCGACAAGTGCGGGAGCCACGAGTTCAAGCGTCGTCCGGACGACAACGAGGACACCGTGCGCACGCGCATGGCCGAGTACCGCGCGAAGACCGCGCCGATCCTGCCGATCTACGAAGCGCGCGGTATCGTCAGCCGTGTTGACGGAATGGCGGATATGGATGCCGTGACAGGTGCGATCGAGGCCATTCTCGTATAAAGACCTACGTCGGGGCACCTGAGGGTGCGCAGGTGGGGGTTAACGACATGCGGGACAACGGGCGTTGGCTATGGAGCGCGGGCCTCATCATGGCATCGATCGCCATGTCCGCGCCTGCCGCCCGGGCGGAAATCGTGAACCGCAGCGAGTCGGGCTTTGTCGTCCGCCTCGCCAGCGAAGTCACCGCACCGCCCGCCGAAGCGTGGAAAACGATCCTCACGCCTGCCCAGTGGTGGCAGAGCCAGCACACCTTTTCCGGCGATTCCGCCAACCTGACGCTCGACCCGCAGGTGGGCGGCTGCTTCTGCGAAGTCCTCCCGCGTCCTGATGGCGCGCCCGTGACCCAGAAGCCCGGCGGCGTGCAGCACATGCGCGTGATCTACATCGAGCCACCTCGCGCGCTGCGCCTTGCCGGTGCGCTCGGACCGCTGCAGAGTGAGGCGCTCGCCGCGACGATGACGATCACGGTCAAGCCCACCGAAAAGGGCTCGCGCATCCTCTTCGAGTATGTCGTCGGCGGTTTCATGCGCTACAAGGTCGACGAGATCGCACCCGCGGTCGACCGCATGCTGACGGCTCAGCTCACCAGCCTTTCCGCAAAGCTCGGCCCGGTTGCTGAACCTGCGCCGAAACCGGCGGTTGAGGGTGGTACCGCCACGACGACAGAGGAGCCCGCGCCAGCGGTCGTGCCGCTCAAGGGCGCCGAGAGTTTCAGCCTGCCGCCCAAGGGAGGCAAGCTTGCACCCAAGCCTGCCGCCAAGCCCAAGCCTGAACCGGAGCCCAAGCCCGACGCGGCGCCGGTTCCGCCCAAGGCGGCCGCGGCGCCTGCGAGCACCGACAAGGCTCCGGCCAAGGCTCCGATCAAGGCGGCCTATATGGCGCCGGCCAAGTCAGCCGCCACTGCACCGACCAAGACGGCCACCAAGGCCGCGCCGAAGCCAGCCAAAAAGCCTGCGCCCAAGGCCCCCGATCCGGAAGCTGATGCGCACCGCGATGCCAATACCGCCTTTGACGCGGCCCTCGGCTCAAAACCCAATCCGTGATTTGCGGCACAGTGCGCAGGCGCACTGACGGCGGTAACAAAACCGGATAGAACGTCGAAGAGGACAAGCGCGACTCGCCGGGCACGACCGGGCGGGCGAACTGTCCTCATGTGGGTCGCACGCTAACCCGAAGCCGATCACCGGCTTCGTGCAAGGGGGAGAATGCTGTGGCCGTATCCGATCACGTCGACCTGCCGACCTTCATGGAAGGTGTGAAGAAGCGCAATCCGTACCAGCCGGAATTCGTCCAGGCGGTTCAGGAAGTCGCTGAAGACATCTTCGATTTCATGGCAGACAAGGAGCAGTATCACGCGCAGCAGATCCTGCGCCGCATTGCCGAACCGGACCGCGTCGTGTCCTTCCGCGTCTGCTGGGAAGACGATGCCGGCAACATCCGCGTGCAGCGCGGCTGGCGCGTGCAGAACAACAACGCGATCGGCCCCTACAAGGGCGGCATCCGCTTCCATCCCAGCGTCACCGAAAGCGTGCTCAAGTTCCTCGCCTTCGAGCAGACTTTCAAGAACGCGCTGACCGGCCTGCCCATGGGCGGCGGCAAGGGCGGCTCCAACTTCAACCCCAAGGGCAAGAGCGTGCGCGAGATCATGCGCTTCTGCCAGTCCTTCATGACCGAGCTCTACCGCCACATCGGAGCCGACGTCGACGTGCCGGCGGGCGACATCGGCGTGGGCGGGCGCGAGATTGGCTACATGTTCGGCCAGTACAAGCGCATCACCAACCAGTTCACCGGTGTGCTTACCGGCAAGGGCCTCGAATGGGGCGGTTCGCTGATCCGCACCGAGGCGACCGGCTATGGTGCGGTTTATTTCCTTGCCAACATGCTGGCGACCAAGGGCGAGGACCTGACCGGCAAGACGGCGGTCATCTCGGGCTCAGGCAACGTGGCGACGCATGCAGCCGAAAAGATCGTCCAACTGGGCGGCAAGGTGCTCACGCTCTCGGATTCGGGCGGGTTCATCCACGATCCGGACGGCATCGATCAGGAGAAGATCGACTGGGTCAAGGCGCACAAGACTGTGCGCCGCGGCCGGATCGAGGACTATGTCGCCGCCTATCCGAATGCGACCTTTGTTGCCGGTAAAACCCCGTGGGGCGTCCCCTGCGATGTCGCGCTGCCCTGCGCCACGCAGAACGAACTGCTGGGTGAGGACGCGAAGGTGCTGGTGGCAAATGGCTGCAAGGCCGTGGCCGAAGGCGCCAACATGCCGACCGATCTGGACGGCGTGCACATCTTCAAGGCCGCCAAGATCCTCTACGCTCCGGGCAAGGCGAGCAACGCCGGCGGCGTCGCGGTTTCGGGCCTGGAAATGAGCCAGAATTCCGAACGCCGCTCGTGGAAGGAAGAGGAACTCCAGCAGATGCTGAAGGACATCATGCTCGGCATCCATCAGTCCTGCCTCGAATATGGCGATCAGGGCGGCGGCTATACCGACTACGTCAAGGGGGCGAACATCGCCGGCTTCAAGAAAGTGGCCGACGCGATGCTGGCTTTCGGCGTGGTCTGAACTGGCGCGCCGGGTCAGCCTGGGGTCAGCTTCAGGCTGGCCCGGCGCACAACCAGCCCCATCAATCCGGAACTGGCAGCCACCGGGATCAGCAGCGCCACACCCAGCGCATAGCTGCCGGTCCAGTCTGCCAGTACGCCCCACAGCAGGGGCCCGAAAAAGGCACCCGCCTGCGCGATGGTGTTGGTCATCGCAAGACCCGCGGCACGGTCTGCCGCCGGAACGAGGCGGCTGACGATGGCCAGCGGCAGCATCCCGGCAGTTTGCCCGGCGGCGAGGAACACAATATAGCCGCAGATTGTGCTCGCTGCGGTTCCGCCCAGCCAGAGCACAGCGAGGCCCGCAGCGGCCGCGAACATCAGCCCCGCATAGGCCAGCAGCGAGCGAGGCACGGTCCGGCCCGCCAGCAGGCTCACGGACAGCAGCGCTGCGGCCATGGTGACCCCGCCTGCCGAGACGATCCTGCCAACACCGGCGACGTCGAACCCGGTTCCATGCGCCAGCAGCTTTGGCGCGGAAAATGCCACTGCGTTTACCGCAAGATAGAGCAGCGCATTGGCGAGGCCGAGCATCAGCACAAAACGATTGGCCAGCGCGCGCAGGACATTGTGCGAAGCCGGACCGGCAGCCTCTGCCTCGCGCGTCAGCACGCCTTCGAGCCACCTGCGCTCAGCATCATCCAACCAGCGTGCGGAGGCGGGGCGATCGGGCAGGGCGGTTAGCAGCACCATGGCGAGGAGCACCGAAGGAAGGCCTTCCACCACCAACAGCCATTGCCAGCCGTGCAGCCCCAGCCAGCCATGCATCGCCAGCAGCGGCGCGGCGATGCTGCCCATTACGATGTAGGAAAGCGGCAGCGCGATGTAGAATCGGCTCACGGCCCAGGCGCGGTGCTCGCCCGGAAACCAACTTGAGAGATAGAAAATCACGCCGGGATAGAACCCGGCCTCTGCCACCCCCAGGGCAAAGCGCATCGCGTAGAATTGCCACGGCGTGTGGACGAAGGCAGTGAGGATCGAGATCAGGCCCCATGTCAGCATGATCCGCGCAAGCCAGATGCGGGCGCCGAATTTTGCAAGGAGCAGGTTGGACGGCACTTCGAGCAGCGAATAGCCAAGAAAGAAGGCCGAGGCGCCGATCCCGTAGATTGTTTCGCTGAAGCCGAGGTCGGCATTCATGGTCGTGGCGGCAAAGCTGATATTCGCCCGGTCGACCAGCGCCACGAAGTAGCTCAGCAGGATCAAGGGCAGGGTTCGCCACGCGATCTTCCTGATCAGCGCGCGCTCATTTACCCCTGACCCCATCCTCGCTTGCCCCCAGCTTTGCACGGGTCACGCTAGCAGGCGAGGGCCAAACGACAAGCGCCTCGCCTGCCCGTGCCGTCGGATGTGGCAGACACCTTTGACCTTTTCACCCCAATACGGTATGATCTTGAGATCATCCAAAGCGGCCGTGCCCCCGAGGCGCGAGGGCCTCGCTTTCGCGTGTCTTAACGGTTGACGCACCATTCGAATCGTCCTAAGCGCGCCATTCACTCGATACGTCAGGGGCAATAGCGTCGGTTGGGAATCCCCGTTTTTACAGGGTTCCTTCTGGCGATGAGGCCTTTGTGTATCGGGCGAATCGCGATGAGATGGGGTCTGGCCCGGCGCATTGATGCGTTACCGCCATCACCCTGTGGAGCATGGAGAAACAAGTGGCTCGTATTGCCGGGGTCAATATCCCCACCAACAAGCGCGTGATCATTGCGCTGACCTACATTCACGGTATCGGTGCACACAAGGCCAAGCTGATCGCCGACAAGCTCGGTATCGATCACGCTCGCCGCGTGCAGGATCTTTCGGACGCCGAAGTGCTCCAGATCCGCGAAGCGATTGACGCTGAACACACCGTGGAAGGCGATCTTCGTCGCGAGACCGCGATGAACATCAAGCGCCTGATGGATCTGGCCTGCTACCGCGGCCTGCGTCACCGCAAGGGTCTGCCCGTTCGCGGCCAGCGCACCCACACCAACGCCCGCACCCGCAAGGGCAAGGCCAAGGCGATCGCCGGCAAGAAGAAGTAAGGCGGCCTTTCGGCCCCGACTTCCAGGCACTTCTTTCTACAGGAATTCAAGACAATGGCCCGGGAACCTCAGCGTATCAAGCGGCGGGAGCGCAAGAACATCACCAGTGGTGTCGCGCACGTCAATGCCAGCTTCAACAACACCATGATCACCATCACCGATGCACAGGGCAACGCCATTTCGTGGTCGTCTGCCGGCATGATGGGCTTCAAGGGCAGCCGCAAGTCGACGCCCTATGCCGCGCAGGTTGCGGCTGACGACGCGGGCAAGAAGGCCGCCGAACACGGCGTCCGCACGCTCGAAGTCGAAGTGAAGGGCCCTGGTTCGGGCCGCGAAAGCGCGCTTCGCGCACTGCAGGCAGTTGGTTTCACCATCACTGCAATCCGCGACGTGACGCCGATCCCGCACAACGGCGTTCGCCCGTCGAAGCGTCGCCGCGTCTGATCCTGCCTTTGGCGTGCTGGCAGTGCGGGGCGCGTCCCGCACCGCCAGTCGCCCCAAGATTCTGATCGGCGGCGGCCTTATTGGCCAGTCGCCGATATCCTCCGATAACCCTAGGGGAATTCCATGACTGTCAACATCAAGAACTGGCAGGAACTGAAGAAGCCCAACTCCCTCGAGATCAAGTCCGGCAACGATGCCAAGCGCCGCGCGACGTTCGTCGCCGAGCCGCTGGAACGTGGCTTCGGTCTCACCCTCGGCAACGCGCTGCGCCGCGTGCTGCTGTCCTCGCTGCAGGGCGCGGCCGTCACCTCGATCAAGATCGAGAACGTGCTTCACGAATTCTCGTCGCTTTCCGGCGTGCGCGAGGACGTGACCGACATCGTGCTCAACGTGAAGCAGATCGCCATCCGCATGCAGGGCGAAGGTCCGAAGCGGCTTCAGCTCTCGGCCACTGGCCCGGGTGAAGTGAAGGCAGGCGACATCGCAGTCAGCGGCGACATCGAGGTAATGAACAAGGACCTCGTGATCTGCAACCTCGACGAGGGCGCGACGTTCAACATGGAACTGACTGCCGACACCGGCAAGGGCTACGTCCCCGCCGTGTCGAACCGTCCGGTCGATGCGCCGATCGGGCTGATCCCGGTCGATTCGCTCTACTCGCCGGTTCGTCAGGTCTCCTACAAGATCGACAACGCCCGTATCGGTCAGGAGCTTGACTACGACAAGCTGAGCCTCACGGTCGAAACCGACGGCACCGTTACGCCGGAAGATGCGGTTGCTTACGCCGCGCGCATCCTGCAGGACCAGCTCTCGCTCTTCGTGCACTTCGACGACCAGCTGCCCACCGGCCACGTGCCGGCGATGGGTGGCGGCATGGCTGTCCACACGCCCGAGGAAAGCGACGCGAACCAGCTCAACCGCTACCTGCTCAAGAAGGTGGACGAACTGGAGCTGTCGGTCCGTTCGGCCAACTGCCTCAAGAATGACAACATCATCTACATCGGCGATCTCGTGCAGAAGACCGAAGCGGAGATGCTGCGCACGCCGAACTTCGGCCGCAAGTCGCTCAACGAAATCAAGGAAGTGCTTTCCTCGATGGGTCTGCGCCTTGGCATGGACATCCCGGGCTGGCCGCCCGAGAACATCGAAGAGATGGCAAAGAAGCTCGAGCAGGAACTGCTGGGCTGATAGAATACCGGGGCGTTTCCTGCGGGAGACGCCCCTTCGGGCTTCTGGCGGTGCCCGTGAAAACCGCCTGGTACGGGCTACCTGATACGGGCCCCTAACGAACGGAGAAGACCGATGCGTCATAAGCTGGGCCAGCGCAAGCTGGGTCGTACGTCCTCGCACCGTCGCGCGCTGATGCGCAACATGGCGGCCGCGCTCATCAAGCACGAGCAGATCACCACCACGCTGCCCAAGGCACGTGAACTGCGCCCGTACATCGAAAAGCTGATCACGCTGGGCAAGCATGGTGGTCTTTCCAACCGCCGCCTCGCGCACGCCCGTCTGCTTGACGACGCGCAGCTCGCCAAGCTCTTCACCACCCTGGCCGAGCGCTATGCCGGCCGCGCCGGTGGCTACACCCGCATCATCAAGGCCGGTTACCGCGCCTCGGACGCCGCTCCGATGGCCGTGATCGAGCTGGTCGACCGCGACACCAGCGCCAAGGGTCTCGACTCGGGCCCGGTGATGACTGCGGACGAAGACGAATACGAAGCGGCCTAAGGCTGCCGGATCCCGCAAGGGACTTACTGGGGCGGAGCCGCGAGGCTCCGCCCTTTTCATTTGCCGGTTATTACGGTGCCAGGCTTCGTTGGGGCCGCACTGCACAACGGATGCGTCCGGCCAAAAGCATCCCGAAATCCTGCCAATTCCTTACCCCCGCCACCTGCATCATTTCGCTCTCGCCCACTGCCCCCCGGTGATGCTAAACCACTCCCATAAAGATGAAAATCGTGGGAAGGATCGGAAGGGCGGTCCTGGTTCTGGCAATCCTCATGCCGGCGCCGGGGGCCATGGCCCGTGAAGAGGCCGAGGCGCTGGCAGCGCCGGTTCGCGGCCCCTCGAGCTATTCCGCCACCACGACCGTGCAGCCATCGGCAACCGAGCGCATGCCGGACCGGGCCGGTATCACGACGTTTTCTCTCCCGAGCTATCCCCCGACCCGCCGCGATTCCCTGATCGAGCACCAGTTTGGTGAGGATCTGGCCGATCCCTACCGCTGGCTTGAGGCGGATGTGCGGTCCAGTCCCGAAGTCGCCGGGTGGGTGGCGCAGCAGAACGCCGCGAGTTCTGCCTATCTCGCGCAACTGCCCGGCCGCGACGCTCTGCGCGACAAGATCCGCAGCCTGTTCGCCTACGAACGTTTCAGTCTGCCGCGCAAGGCGGGCGGGCGATACTTCTATACGCGCAACAGCGGGCTCCAAAATCAGGCCGTGTTGCAAGTCCGTGAGGGGCTGGAGGGCGAGGGGCGCACTCTCGTCGACCCCAACACCTGGGGATCGGAGCCCGGTCAGGGCCTGCGCACGCTCGATGCCTGGGTGCCTTCGCCGGGCGGTTCGCTCGTTGCGTTCACCCAGCAGCGCGATGGCAGCGATTGGCGCACGGTTCGCGTCGTCGATGTGGCGAGCGGCAAGATGCTGGATGAACGGCTTGAATGGGCCAATGATACGGCGATCGGCTGGGTCGGCGATAGCGGGTTCCTTTATGCCCGCTATCCCGAGCCGCCCGCTGGCGAGGCCTACCGTGCGCAAGTCTTCGACAAGGCGATCTGGTTTCACCGCGTCGGCACCCCGCAGAGCGCGGACATCAAGGTCTTTGCAACACCGGATCACCGCGACTGGAACCACCGCGTCACCGTCTCATCGGACGGCCGCTGGGCGATCATCATTTCCTCAGCCAGCACGCTGCCGCGACGCACAGTCCGGGTGATCCCGCTGGAGCGCGGCAAGGCTCAGGACCTGACTGCGATCTCTATCGCGCCCGAGATGACCGACGACTGGAAGTTCGTCGAAGGCCTTGGCGATCACTTGTGGTTCATCACCAATGCCGGCGCACCGCATTACCGGCTTGTTCGTGTCGATCTCGATCGCAGCGGGAAGAGCAGCCCTTCGCTCAACGTGGTGATCGGCGAGACGGACGATACGCTTGATGCAGGGCGCATCGTCGGTAACCGGTTGATCCTCTCCTATCTGCAGCACGGTGCCAGCTACGCCGTCGTCACCGATCTGAAGGGGCGGCCCAAGCGCGCGATCACCGTTGGCGCCATCGGTTCTGCCAGCGGTTTCGGTGGCCGCCCGGGCGATCCGGAGACGTTCTATCAGTTCTCCAGCTTCAACCAGCCGCCCGCGATCTTTCGGCTCGATACGCGCACGGGTGAGGTCACGCCATTCGCCGTCCCGCACCTGTCCTTCAATCCGGACGACTATGTGGTCGAGCAGCGCAGCTTTCCTTCGAAGGATGGCACACGCGTCCCGATGTACGTCGTGCGCAAGCGCAGCCTCGCCGCTTCGAGCACGGCCGCACCAGCGCTGCTCTATGGTTATGGTGGCTTCGATGTCGCGCTCACCCCCGGCTATTCGGCGGTGCGCATGGCCTGGCTTGAGGCGGGCGGTGTCTTCGCGCTAGCCAACATTCGCGGCGGCGGCGAATTCGGCCGGGCATGGTACGATGCCGGCCGTCTCGCCAACAAGCAGAACAGCTTCGATGATTTCATTGCGGCGGGCGAATACCTCATCAAGGAAGGCATCGCGGCCAAGGGCGGGCTGGCGATCCAGGGCGGCTCCAATGGCGGCATGCTTGTCGCGGCAGTCATCAACCAGCGCCCCGATCTGTTCGCGGCGGCCAATCCCGATGTCGGGGTAATGGACATGCTGCGCTTTGATCGCTTCACCTCGGGCCGCTTCTGGGTTGACGACTATGGCAGCCCCTCGCGCGAAGCGGACTGGCGTGTGCTCCGGTCCTATTCGCCTTATCACAATATCCGCCCCCGCGCGGATTACCCGGCGATTCTCGTTACCACGGCCGATACTGATGACCGCGTGGTGCCCGCGCACAGCTTCAAGTACGTCGCCGCGCTGCAGGCTGCGGATCTTGGGCTTCGCCCGCATCTCCTGCGGGTCGAGGCGCAGGCGGGGCACGGGCCGGGCAAGCCGATCGACAAGGTCATTGCCAGCGGGGCGGACGTGCTCGCGTTCCTCGCCAAATGGACAGGGCTTGCGCTGGAATAGCGCGCCGATTTCGCGCCACGCACCCTTGCGGCCCCGCGCGCGCGACACTATCCCTCGGGAGTGAAGCAGCCCGCCCTCAAGGCGGGCGCGAGCCACAGGAAAGACCAGACATGACCTCGTTCCAGGACCGTGAACGCGCCGAAGAAGCCAAGTTTGCCCACGATGAAGAGACCCTGTTCCGCATTCAGGCCCGCCGCAACAAGCTGCTCGGCCACTGGGCTGCGCAGCGCATGGGGCTCGATGCTGCGGAAACGGAGGCCTATGCCCGTGCCGTCGTGCAGGCGGAGTTCGAGGAAGCCGGTGACGAGGACGTCGTGCGCAAGCTGCTCGGCGATCTGACCATGGCCAAGGTCGAGATTGACGAGTCCGAGATTCGTGCAGCGCTCGCCGAGCAGGCGATCGAGGCGCGCCGTCAAATCGTGGGTGACGCCTGATGCCGATGCCCGCGGCTGATATCGAGGCGCTGATCCGTGCCGCGATTCCCGATGCAGAAGTCACCATCACCGATCTCGCCGGCGATGGCGATCACTATGCCGCCCATGTCGTCGCAGCCTCGTTCGCCGGCCTCAGCCGCGTTGCGCGGCACAAGGCCGTCTATGGCGCACTGGGTGAGCGGATGGGCGGGGTGCTTCACGCCTTGCAAGTGACCACCGGCGTCCCCACCTGATCTTCAAATCCCTATACGAAAGCAGGCCATCCCCATGTCCACCAACGAACGCATCGCTGAAATCGTCGGCACCAACGACGTCGTCCTGTTCATGAAGGGCACGCCGCTGTTTCCGCAGTGCGGCTTTTCGAGCAAGGCAATTGCGATCCTCGATCACCTCGGCGTCGCATATGCCTCGGTCGATGTGCTGCAGGACATGGAAATCCGTCAGGGAATCAAGTCTTTCTCTGATTGGCCGACGATCCCGCAGCTCTATGTTAAGGGCGAATTCGTCGGCGGGTCCGACATCATGATGGAAATGTATCAGGCTGGTGAGCTCCAGCAGCTGATGGTCGACGCGCAGGTTGCGCTGGCCTGAACTGATCATCTGATCCAGCACCGCTGAAAAATGGAAAGCGCGGCTCCGCCACAAGCGGGGCCGCGTTTTGCGTTTCAGGAGCCGGTGTGGGGGAGGAGGTCCGGCCCCGCGCGCGGGTGGGGGGTGGAGCCGCGCGCGGGGTTGTCAGGCGGTGGGGAGCCTGGAGAGGCGGAACCGGGAGACCGGGGGGGCGGTTCCGCCTCTGGGAAGACACTCTCAGGACAACAGGTACTATGCATAGGGCGTGCCAAACTCGCAAAGCCCTCAAGAAAGCAGCAATCCGGCCTCAATGGCCACGCTGCCGAGTGACTCACCTGTAAAGACTGCCGACAGGGGCCTCTCACTTTGGGGGAGAACCCGGCAAAGGTGTGCCGTGGCGCTTGGCAAGCCCCGGCAGGCTGTAGCATGATCGGTAAATGGACGAACTAGACGACATGGGCGAACATGCGGATGCTGCCCCCGCCACTCCGGCTGCCACCCTTGTGGTTTTCCGTCATGATCCGGCAGGCGGGCCAGCCCATATCCTGATGGTCGAACGCTCGGGCAGCCTTGCCTTTGCTGGCGGGGCGACCGTGTTTCCTGGCGGCAAGGTCGATCCGGCGGACCGTGACCTCGCCGAAGCCTTCATGGCGCGCA
The DNA here is from genome assembly GCF_007991615.1 of Novosphingobium sediminis. GTDB lineage: Bacteria > Pseudomonadota > Alphaproteobacteria > Sphingomonadales > Sphingomonadaceae > Novosphingobium > Novosphingobium sediminis. Next base: position 35,753 of record NZ_BJYR01000011.1, read on the forward strand.
CCGGCCTTGCCCTCGATCCCGCCGATGCGGCCGGACGGATCACCGCCGTGCGTGAGACGCTGGAGGAAACCGGCCTCGCTGTCGGCCTCGTCGGTGCGATCGATGCGGAGCGGGCTGCTGCCGCGCGCCGCTTGCTGCTGGATACGGGGCGTCTTGCCGATGTGCTTGAAGCGTTCGACTGGGAGCTCGATTTCGACGCCCTCGTCCCCTTTGCGCGGTGGTGGCCGCGGCACCGTAACATGCGCGTGTTCGATACGCGCTTCTATCTTGCCGATCTTGGCACTGGCGCAGTGGACGTTACGGCCGACACCACGGAGAATCGCCACCTGTTCTGGGCCAGCGCGGCCGAGGCACTGCGCCTTGCCGATGAGAAGGCGATCAAGATCATCTTCCCGACGCGGCGCAATCTCGAGCGACTGGCTCAGTTCAGCCATTTCCACGCCGCGCGCGAACATGCTCTGGCGACGCCCATCGTCACCGTCACGCCGCGGATCGAACTGCGCGATGGCGAGCGCTGGCTGGTGATTCCTGCGGATGCGGGCTACCCGGTCGATGGTGAACTGCTCAGCCAGGCAGACCGCGCGTAGACTGCTCCGAGATGGAGATGATTGTGCAGCGCAATGGATTTTTCGTTGCGCTGCAAATACTTAAGTAAAAATACATAGATTCGCGAAGGGCTCGCTTCACCTCCCCGCACTACTCTGCCGCGCGGAGGTACCCCATGTCCGCTGCTCAGCCGCGCCGTAAGATCGCCGATCCTGCCGTTTCGACCGCGCCGGGGATGGCTGTGCCGGAAGCTCAGCACGCATCGGCTTTGCCCCCGCCGAGCGCCCGACTGATCGATGAACTGGCAGTTCCGGCGGCTTCGCCCGTACACCAGCTGCAGGCCGAACTGCTCCAGCTGACCCAGCCTGAGGAGCCACAGGCCGAAGAGCTGTACCCCGGCTGGTTCCGACTTGCCTTCCCGATCGCCAGCTCTGCATTCCTATGGGCGGCCATTCTGTGGGGCGCCAGCCACTTCGCCTGAGCGCACTTCGTCAAGCGTTTCGTTGCTCGCTTATCCAACCGTCCCGGGGGCATCCTCGCCTGACCGATACGGCGCTGCACTGCATCATGCCCTGACTGCCGCCCCCTTCCGGCGTGCGGGCCTCGATGGAGACCGGAGCAGTGAACAGCCTCATGCCAGCCCAGGCCGATCCCTGGGCATCCGAAACCGCCTCTGCCGCGTTTGCTCCTGCCGCGCGGCCTGTTCCACCTCCGCGCGCACTCTCTGTCGTGCCGCGGCCACCCAAGCCGCTGTTGCCATCACGCCATGTGGCGCCGGTGACGCGGCATGCGCGGGCGATCCGGCTGCTTGATCTCGTGGTCGCCGGAGGGGCGCTCATGCTGCTGCTGCCAGTGCTGGTGGCGGTCGCGCTCGCGATCAAGCTCTTCGATCCCGGCCCGCTGCTGTTCGCGCATCAGCGGCTTGGGCAGGGCGGGCGTGCTTTCGGCTGCCTCAAGTTCCGTTCGATGAAGGTCGATGCCGACGCCCGCCTTGCCCGCTTGCTCGAGGCGGACCCCGCCGCGCGTGCGGAATGGGCTGAAACGCACAAGCTGCGCAGTGATCCGCGCATAACCCCCATCGGCAGGTTCCTGCGCCGCAACTGCCTTGATGAGCTGCCGCAACTCGTCAATGTGCTGCGCGGAGAGATGAGCCTCGTCGGTCCGCGCCCGATCACGGCGGCGGAGGCGGTGCGCTATGGCCGCCATTTTCCGGTCTATTGCAGCCTCAAGCCGGGGATATCCGGCCTATGGCAGGTCAAGCGGCAGGACGAGACGAGCTACCGCCGCCGCGTCGCCTTCGATCTCGCTTATGCTCGCTCGCGCTCGTTGGCGCTCAACTGCACCATCCTGTTGCTCACTGTGCCTTCGGTGCTGCGCGGCCGGGGTGCCTGCTGAGGCGTGCCCGCCAGCATCAAACCGCCTTCCCCCGGAGCCTCGCCCGCCGGATCGCCCATCGCGCTCCGGCGGGCATTTGTACCCAGCACCGCATCCAGCACGCCCGCCGCCTGATCCCGCCATGTCCAGTGCGCGGCATGGAGCCGGCCCTTGGCGGCGAGCGGAGCTGGATCTGCCAGCACCCGGCGCACCGCCGCGAGCATGTCGTCCACATCGTGCGGATCGCAATAGACCGCCGCCGTCCCGCAGCGTTCGGTCATGGCCGGGATCGCTGAGACCACCACCGGGCAATCGAAATGCATCGCCTCGATCGGCGGCAGCGGGCTCGCTTCGTAAAACGAGGGGAACAGCAGGCACCCGGCATTGCGGTAGAGCCGGCCGAGCGCATCAAGCTCCGTCACCGGTCCGGTGAACCGCACGAGATGCGCCACATCCGCTGGTATTTCTCCGGCAATGGGGGACAGGATATCGCTTCCACCGCCGACGATCAGGGTGCCAACACCGTCCTCGCGTGCCAGCTGCACTGCCACAGAGAGAACGCCGTGAATGTTCTTCCTACGTGATAGCGAGCCGACGAACAGCATGTAGCCGCGTGTCGGCGCGACATCACCTGGTGCAGCTTCGTGAGAAGACGCTGCGCTGCTGCTCCAGCCGCCGTTCTGCGCCACGCGGATGCGTCCACGCGCTTCCGGACGGAGCGCTGCCAGCATTGCCTTCTCCCGCTCCGAAACGGTGATTATCGTCCGGGCGCGGCGCAGCAGGGATGGCAGCATGAAGCGGTGCCCCAGTCGGTAGTGCAGCCGATAGGCGCCGGGAAACTGCCGATACGACAGATCGTGGATCATTACTGTCACGCCTTGCCCCGCATGCAGCGAGGCAAACGGCGCGGTATTGCCAAGGCACAGCAGATGCCCACCACGCACCCGGCCCGGCAGCACCAGCTGCTCCCACGCATGTCCGCCCCACCGGCTTCCTGCGCGTTCCACCTTCGTCACGCGCAGCCCCAGATCATCGACTTCTGCGCTGGGTTCGCAGACCAGCCGCAGGGCTACCGGCAGACCGTCCTCCGCCACCAACCGGTCCAGCGCGCGCGTCAGTTCGCGCGCCACGCGCTGCACGCCCGTGACGGGCTGCATCAGGAAGCGGCCGTTGATGACGATTTCGGGGCGACGGGTGGTCGGCTGGTTCATGCGCGCGCGGGGTCCTGCGGTAGGGATGCCGCTTTCTACCATCACCGGCGGCTCCCCCGCGCCCGCTAACGGGTCGGGTTCGGAGACAACCCTCGTGGGCGAGCGGCGGGGCCTTGGCTAAACCGTCCGGGCCACTCGTGAGGGAGTGGCGCAAGGCTCGGGGGCAAGCCGCACATGCTGCGTATCCATATCGCTATCGCCACGGTCGGCCGGCCTGCGTTGCTGCGCGAAATGGTCGATCTCATCGCGCGGCAGACGCGCCTGCCGGATGGCGTGGTGATCGTCGCGCCTTCGCAGGCGGATTTCGGCGATGCGGGCGAAAGCGCGATGCGCCCCGAACTCATCCTCTCGCCCAAGGGCCTGTGCCGCCAGCGCAACCGCGCGCTCGAAGTGCTGGACGAGCGGACCGATGTGGTCCTGTTCCTCGACGATGATTTCGTCATGGCGGCGGACTACTGCGCCGCGATCGAAGCGCTGTTTGCCTCCGATCCGGGAATAGCGGGCATCACCGGCAACCTCGTCGCCGATGGGGTGCGCCGTGGTGGCTTCACGGCGCAGCAGGCGCTCGATCTGATCGAGAGTGATGCCTCCGGGCTCGATCCTGCGGTGATCCCGCGTGAGGCGCTCTATGGCTGCAATATGGCGCTCCGCATGTCGCTGATGCGCGGCCTGCGGTTTGACGAGGCGCTGCCGCTTTATGGCTGGCAGGAGGATATCGATCTCACCATGCAGCTTGCCCGGCGTGGGCGGCTGGTATCCTCGGGCCGCGTCACCGGCGTCCATCTGGGAGTGCGCGGCGGGCGCACTTCGGGCCGCCGCCTTGGCTATTCGCAGGTCGCCAACATCGTGTACCTGCTGCGCAAGGGCACGATCCCGCGCTGGCTGGCAAAGCGCCTGTTCTGGCAGAACCTTGCCGCCAATCTCCTGCGCGCGCCGTTCCCCGAACCGCATATCGATCGCGCAGGTCGCCTCGCCGGAAACCTGCGCGCGCTGGCCGATCTTGCACTGGGCCGCATCGATCCGCGCAAGATCGAGCGGATGTGAGGCCCAGCTTGCGCCGCGTCGTCTTTAATGGAAAGTTCCGCGCCGGGGGGCTTAACGGCGTCCACCGTGTCGCCGCGCGCCTGATCGCAGAGGTGGACGATCTCCTCGCGACTACCCCTGCGCCCGATGATCCGCTTTGCGCGCTGATCGTGCCCAAGGGCTGCGCGGATGGCCTGCCGCTCTCCGCCATCCAGCTGATCGAGGATGACCAGCCCGCGTCGCAGGCATGGGAGCAACTGCGCCTGCCCCGGCTCGCGGCGGGCGGTCTCCTCGTCAATCTCGCCAATCTCGCGCCCGTTGCGCACCGACCCAAGCTGACCCTGCTGCACGATGCGCAGTTCCTCCGGGGCGACAGTTCCTATCCCTGGCGCCAGCGCGTGGGGTATCGGCTGCTCACTCCGCTGATGGCCCGTTCCAGCGCGCGGGTGCTCACCGTCTCGGCCTATTCGGCGGATGAACTTGCACGCGGCGGTGTGACCGGCAAGGCAGGGGCCGAAGTGCTCCATAATGGCGCGGATCATATCCTTGAGGTCGCCCCGGATCCTGCCGCGCTCTCTCGCCTCGGCCTTTCCCCGCGCAATTATGCGGTGATGTTCGGCAGCCCCAAGGCCTACAAGAACAACGCCGTGGTCTTTGCTGCCTTTGCCGATGGCGCGCTGGCTCCCTTGCGCCTCGTCGTGGTCGGTCCGCCGCGCTGCGCGTTGGAGGATGCCGGGCTGGTCCCGCCTACCGATGCGGTGTTTGCCGGCCCTTGTGACGATGCCGCTCTGCGTGCGCTGTACGAAGGCGCAGCCGTTCTCCTGTTCCCCTCGCGCACCGAGGGCTTTGGCCTTCCACCGGTTGAGGCAATGCTCTGCGGCTGTCCGGTGATTGCAGCGCCCTGCGGCGCGGTGCCGGAAATCTGCGGCGATGCGGCGCTCTACGCCGATCCGGATGATCCCAAGTCCTGGCGGCGCGCAATCACCCGCCTGCCCCGCGAAGCGCTGGTTGCCGCCGGCTACGCCCGCGCTGCGCGCTACACCTGGGCTCGTGCCGGGCGGATGCTGCTGTCCTCCCTGCGCGAACTCGCCCGGAAAACATGAGCTCCATTTGATGAAGGCGCGTCTGCTCCGCTTCGCCCGCGCTGGAGGCGGCACGGCGGTCATCGCCATGGCCGCGCGTGTCAGCGGGCAGTTCGCGATGGTTGCGGTCACGCTCGTCGCCACCCGCCACCTCGAGCCTGCCGATTTCGGGGTGTTCGCGATTGCCGGTGCATTGGTCATGCTGGCGCGGACGATGCTCTATACCGGGCCCTTCGAATACTTGCTCAAGCTCCCGCACGATGCCGATCAGCGGCGCGGCGCGGGCGCCTGTCTTGCCGCCACAGTGCTCGTCGCGCTGGGCTGGATCGCACTACTGGCCTCGCTTGGGCTTGCCGCGCCGCTCGTGTTCAAGGGCGGCGGCGTCGCGCCGGTCATCCTCGCGCTCGCCCCTTCGGTGCTGCTTGGCGCGCTCGCGGCCTTTGCGGAATCGTTGATGCTGCGTTCCGGCGCGGTGCGGCGCTATTATGCGATCACCGTCCTTGCCGAAGTTGGCGCGGGCCTTGCTGCGATTGCCTTGCTGGCAGCGGGTTGGGGCCTCTGGGCGCTTGTTCTGCAGATTTATGCGCGCACGCTGCTGATGGCGTTCGCGCTGGGCGCGCTGGGGCCGCGGCTTGCGCTCGCCATGCCGCAGCGCGGATTGGTGGCCGAAGCGCTGCGCTGGTCGGCCAGCCGCTTCGGTTCGGTGCTGGTCACGTTCCTCGCCAACTACAGCGGCGATCTCGTGCTCGGCATTGTCCTGTCCCCCGCTGCCTCCGGGCTCTATCGCGCGGCCAACCGCATGGTCACCGCGCTGGCGGACATGTTCGTCCAGCCTGCCGGGATGCTTGCGCTCACCACCCTCGCGGCAGAGCGTGCGCGGGGGGAGGGGGAGGGCAGCCCCGGTGCCTGGCCACGGTTGGCCGGCCTGTTTGCGGTGCTCGGCTGGCCGGCGCTCGCGCTCCTCGCCCTCTTCGCGCACCGCGTGGTTCCGCTTGCGCTGGGCCCGGCATGGGCTGCTGCAGCGCCGGTCGTCGCGATATTCTGCGTGGCGCGCATGGCCGCCTTGGTGACAGCGGTCGCCACCGCCGAACTCATCGTCACGGACAGGCAGGGCAAGGTACTCGCCGTCCAGTCTGCCGCCGCATTGGCGACTGCCGGGCTCACCATCCTCGCCGCCCCTTATGGCGCACCGGGGGCGGCCGTCGCGGCAACTCTGGTGGCTTTGCTGGCTGCTGCGGCGATGGCCTTCACCGCGCTCCAGCGCCGCGATCGGCCCGCGCTGGCCGAAGCCGCGCGCCTCGTGATCCTGCCGCTTGGCGGAGCATTCGGCGCGGCCCTCGCGGCAGACCGCCTGTTCGGAGCCGCCGCGCCGTTCGCCGCGCTCGCACTTCCGCTGGCCTGCGGGGCGGCCGGCTGGTGCCTCGCGACTTGGCGTGTCGTTCCGTCCTTGCGCCGTGCCGCTGCGCTTCTTGCTGCGACGCCAAGGCCTGCCTGACCCCAAATGCCGCTTGCTCCCCGCAGTAACCCGTGAAACCTTCGCAGGTGCAACAAGGGGGATCCGATCCGATGAAGCGCCTTACCATCGCCGCCGCCGCTGCTGCTGCCTTCCTGCTCTCTGCACTGCCCGTGCAAGCGGCTTCACCGCTCGTTGCCCCCACCTTTGCCGTGCCAACCAGCGCGGTGGGGCCCGGCTTCCGCCTTCAGCCACTTGGCCCCGATCTCGTGAAGATCGACTTTGATGCCTACATGTCCTCGGTAGAGCACCTTCAGCAGACCTTTACGCGGAGCGCAGAATGGCCCCACGCGGGCATCAGCGATGCGGACGCCATGCTCGACATGCAGACCGAAGCCGGTCGCTTCCAGCGCCGTGAGAGCTTTGCCTATTCCGTTTTAACGCCTGACGGAACGCGCGAGCGGGGCTGCATCTATGTCGCGCCGAGCCCCGCGGCCGGCTATGATGCCGTCGTCCGCATCTGGGTCACCAAGGCGGAATATGATGCCGGATTCGACAAGGAACTCGAAGCCTGGGCTCACCGCTGGATCGCGAGGAAGTGGCCCTTCAAGAAGGTGGCCTGGCCTGGCCGCGATATCCCGTGGGCCACTTGGGATGCGCTCACCGCGAAGAAGGGTGCCTAGGCTCGCCGCGGGGCAAATTGCCGCGCGAGTGCGTGATACAGCTTTTGCGGGCACACCATCGCGCTCACCTGATCCGCGATAAGCGCTGTCGCGAAGAGCGGCAGGATCATCGAACGGTCCGCGGTCATTTCGGATACGATGATGACCGCGGTCAGCGGTGCACGCACCACCCCTGCGAAATAGCCGATCAGCCCCAGCAGCGCGATGGCGCCAGCCTCGTCGCGCGGGAACATCTGCGCCAGCAATTGCCCAAGTCCTGCGCCGACCGACAGTGTCGGTGCAAAGATCCCGCCCGGCGCACCGCTCAGCGCCGTTGCCAGCGTGGCGACGAACCGCGCCGGGCCGAACAGCAAGGAATGAGCTTCGCCGCCGAGCAGGCTGCGCGTTGCGTCATAGCCGGTGCCCCATGATTGACCGCCGGTTGCCATGCCGATCACCGCAACCGTTAGGCCGCAGGCGAACGCCCAGCTTACTGGCCGCGCGCGGATCGCCGTGAACGCCCGGTGCCGCGACCACGCCATTGCAACCAGCGCCTTGGCAAATGCACCTCCAAGCAGGCCGCCCGTTATCCCTGCCAGCGGTGCCGCCAGTATTGTCGCGCGGAGCGGCAACTGCTGCGACATCGCGCCGAAATAGACGTAGTCACCCGCCACGCCGAGGCTGATGAGGCCGGATACCATCACCGTCACCATCACCAGCGCCGCGACGCGCTGCTCGAAGGCGGAGGCGAGTTCCTCGATGGCGAAGGCGACCCCGGCCAGCGGTGTGTTGAAGGCCGCCGCCACGCCCGCCGCGCCGCCCGCGATCACTACCCCCGTCGTCACCGGTACACGCATCCAGCGATGCACCGCCGCCATGATCGCGGCACTGATCTGCACGGTTGGCCCTTCGCGACCTGCCGGGGCGCCAGCCAAAAGCATCAGGATCGTGAACGCGAACTTCGCCCCTGCCACGGGAAGCGACACCAGCCGCACCGACGATGTCGCTCCTGGTGCCCGACCCGCTGCCATCACTTGCGGAATGCCGGATCCCTTGGCTTCAGGCCAATGCGCGCGTGTCAGCGCCACGATCCCGGCGAAGGCCAGCGGCGTCACGATCAGCGGCGCCCACCACGCGGCCGCCACCAGCAAGCCAAAGGCGCGTTGGGCTTCCTCACCCGCCTTGGCGAAGGCAATCGCCACCAGGCTAAGCAGCGTAGCCCCAAGCAGGGCGGCGATCCTGCCGCGTGCTGTCGGGCCGATGATTGGATGAAGCAGTCGATCGAGCGAGCGGGGGACCATGCCCCGCCCCTCGACTGTACCTCAACGAATTGCAAGGGATTTGGGTAACGAAAGAAAGGCCTGTCAGGCGAGGGCGATCCCCAGTCGCGCCGCTGCCTTAAGGGTCTGCGCCTCGCGCTGGGGCATCATCGGATCCATCCGCGCGCGATAGGCGGCGAGGACAGCTGCTGGCGCCGTCTCCGGACGGCCCGCATCAAACGGCGGGGCAGGGGCATATTCGAGGCCGAGTTGCAGTGTCTGTGCCAGCTCGTCACCGCCGATCTCGGCAACCACCGCAAGCGCGAAGTCGATCCCGGCCGTCACACCGCCGCCGGTGATGACATTGCCGTCGCGCACCACGCGCCCGCCATCCGCCACCGCGCCGTAGAGCGGCAGCAGGTGCCGCCACGCCCAGTGGCATGCCGCGCGCTTGCCCGTGAGCAGACCCGCCGCACCGAGGATCAGCGAACCCGTGCAGACCGAGGTCACATACCGTGCACCGAGTGCCAGTCGGCGCACTTCGCCCACGAATGCCGCATCGAGCGCCACCTCGCTCGCGTTGACCCCGCCCGGTACGCAGATCAGATCGCAGGCCTCGATCTCGGCCAAAACGCTCGTGCCTGCAAACACCAATCCTTCCGCGGGCACATCGCCGCCATCGCGGCTGGCCACCACCGTCTCGCTTCCCGGCACGCGCGATAGGAACTGGTGCGGACCAGTGAAATCGAGCTGGGTCATCCCCGGATACACGGCGAACACGATGCGGAATGGCGTCTGGGTCATGGCAATCTCCGTTCTCAGTTGCCCCTTCATCGCGCGCAGGCTTTCTTGACGAAATGACAATGATCCCTCATTTCAGGCCATGCTCCGCGTAATCGGTCTGTTCCTCTTCGCTGACTTCCAGATCCTCGACGTGGTCGGCCCGCTGACCAGCTTCGAGGTTGCTGAGCGTTTCGTTTCCGGTTCCTACAGCACTGTTCTGCTCTCCGCCGAGGGTGGTGCGGTGCGCAGTTCGGCCGGTGTCCCACTCGAAACCATATCGATTGCCGAGGCGCCCGCGCTTGATACGCTGATTGTCTCGGGCGGCGATGGCAGCCGTACTGCCATGCACCACGGCGCCACGAGCGCGTGGTTGCGCCGGGTGGTCGAAGTGCGGCGCGTTTGCAGCGTCTGCTCGGGTGCGTTCCTCCTCGCCGCCGCCGGTCTCCTCGATGGCCGCCGCGCCACCACACACTGGCGCCGGGCCGAGCAGCTTGCGCGCCTGTTCCCAGCGATCGCTGTCGAGCCTGATCGCATCCACATCCGCGACGGCCATGTCTGGACCTCTGCCGGGATCACCGCCGGCATCGACCTTGCGCTCGCGCTCATCGCCGAAGATCTTGGCGAGGAGACCGCGCGCCGCGTCGCGCAGGAAATGGTCGTCTACTACCGCCGCCCCGGCGGCCAATCCCAGTTCTCCGCGCTTGCTGATCTCGGCGGGCAGCAGACGCCGTTCGCGCCGCTGCTCGAATGGATACGCAGCCACCTCGATCAACGCCTTACCGTCGAAATCCTCGCCGAACGCTGCGCGATGAGTCCGCGCAACTTCTCGCGCGCGTTCACCCGCGAAATGGGGGTCAGCCCGGCCCGCGTCGTTGAGCGCCTGCGCCTTGAAGTTGCCCGTGAGCGGGTCGAGGGCAGCCCTCAGCCCATCGAGCACATCGCGGCCACGCTCGGCTTCCACGATCCCGAACGGATGCGCCGCGCGTTTCTGCGTGCGTTCGGTCAGCCCCCGCAAGCCATGCGCCGCCTGGCCCGCGCGCAGACGGTCTAGAGTTCGACCAGCGCGGTCTCGATTTCGGTCGTCACTTCACTCATCAGCTTGTGCACCGGGCACTTCTTTGCCGCCGCCAGCAGCGTGTCGCGGTCCTCGCGCGACAAGTCGCCGGTCAGCATCAACGCGGTGCGGAGGCGGTAGACGCCTTCCCGCTCGCGGCTGGCATCGCGCGTCACGACAACTTCGATGTCCTCCAGCGCCATCCCCTTGCGCTGCGCCAGCCAGAGCACCGTCAGCGCCTTGCACGCGCCGAGCGCCGCATCATAGATCTCGTGGGGATCGGGCCCTTCGTTGTCCTCTCCCGCTTCCGGCGTCATGTCCGTCACGAATTCGTGCCCGCGCACGGCAATGCGGTGCGCCGTGCCCACCGGATCGATGCGTGTAACCGTGATCATGCTGCCTCCTGCCGGATTGCTTCTCTGCCCAGTGCAGCACCGCGCCCGCCAGCGGTCAAGCCATACCCCGCCTGTCCCGGAATGGGAGAAGTTGACACAGTTGACACAGTCCTGAGCCAAAACTGTCCACCCCATCGACGGCGGCCTTCGCATTGAAAATACGAAATAATCCGGGACACGGCATAGACCTCCGCATGCGCTGGGGCGGCAGAAAGGATGCCTCAAGACGGGGTGTGTAGGAAAATCGATTCAGGCGTTGGCCCTTGCCCACATGAGGGCTTCACCCATACTTTTCTTCACTCGCCTGTCGAAATTGCGTTCCCTCGCCGCACACCCCTTCAGGCAGCCACAGCTGCTTGCCGGATGATCCGGCCAGACCGATGAAGGAACCCGTCATGCAGTATGTTCTCCTCTTCCACGAAACCGCCGAAGAGCGCGCCAAGCGCCATGATCCGGTCGCTGCCGAGCCCTATTGGGGTGCCTGGAACGCCTATATGGGCGCAATGGCGCAGGCGGGTGTGATGGTCGGCGGCAATGGCCTCCAGCCACCCGAAACCGCCACGACCTTGCGGATCGAGAACGGCACGCGCCACGTCGTCGATGGCCCCTTTGCCGATACCAAGGAAGCCTTTGGCGGCTATGTCGTGCTTGAGGCCTCCGATCTCGATGCCGCGCTCGAATGGGCAGCGCGCGCGCCTTGCGCCAGCGGCGGGTCGGTCGAGATCCGCCCGGTCATGGCGGGGCCCACGGCCTGATCGGATGGACGCTGCGCGCCGCCCCTCTGCTGCCTTGGTGGCCGAACGGGCAGCGCGCGCGTCCTATGGCCGGTTGCTGGCGCTCGTTTCGGTGCGGACGCGGGATATCGCGGCAGCGGAGGATGCGCTGGCGGAGGCCTTTGCGGCGGCTCTCGCTCAATGGGGAGACCAAGGCGTGCCTGCCAATCCCGAAGGCTGGCTGCTGACCGTGGCCCGCCGCGCCGCCGGCCATCAGTGGGCGCGGGCGGAGACGGCCTCCCGCGCGGCCGATGTTCTTGCATTGCTGACCGAGGAACGGGAGGACTTTGCCGCCAGCCCGTTTGGCGACGAGCGTCTGGCCTTGCTGTTCGTCTGCGCACATCCTGCGATCGATCCCGATGCACAAGCGCCGCTCATGTTGCAGACAGTGCTGGGGCTTGATGCTTCCCGGATTGCGGCGGCGTTTCTGGTCAGCGGCGCGACGATGGGGCAGCGGCTGGTGCGGGCCAAACGCAAGATCCGCGACGCCGGGATCGCCTTTGCAGTGCCGGATCGGGAGGATGCTCCGAAGCGGCTCGATGGCGTGCTTTCGGCGATCTATGCGGCCTATAGCACGGCGTGGGACGATACGCTTGGTGCGGATTCCCGCCGCGCAGGCCTGCGCGGCGAGGCGTTGTTTCTTGCGCGGCTGATTGCTGAGCTGATGCCGGATCAGCCCGAGGCGCTGGGGCTGCTTTCACTTATCTGCTATTGCGAAGCGCGCCAGCCAGCCCGCCGCACGGCGGATGGCAGCTTCGTACCGCTCCATGCGCAGGATCCGCAGCTGTGGTCGCGGGACATGGTGCTTGAAGCGGAAACTGCGCTCCGCCGGGCGGCGACATTTGCCGCGCCGGGGCGGTTCCAGACCGAGGCCGCAATCCAATCGCTTCATGCGCACCAGCGCATGACGGGTGAGCGCTTTACCGCGCCGCTGGCCCGGCTTTACGATGTGCTTGCCGGCTTCGCGCCAACGACCGGGGTGATGGTCGCCCGCGCAGTTGCCCATGCGGAAAACGGGGCGTGGGATGCAGCGCTAGGTCAATTGCGCGCGATGGATGGCACGGCGGGGTATCAGCCGTGGTGGGCAGCGCTGGCTCGCGTTTCCTGGCTGGCGGGGGACACAGAGGGCGCGGCCAGCGCCGCAGCGACGGCAGCGGGGCTCAGCGCCGATCCGGCCATCCGGGCTTTCTTGCTAAGCGGGGGCTATCGCTTTGCGGCGGTCGGTCCGGAGTACAACGGGTGAGGCGCGCCATCACGCCAGTTCCAGCGCGCTGTCGAGCACGAGCGGTTCTGGCAGCATGAAGCCGCGCGGGGCTTCTGCTCCGGCAAGGAGGAATGGGGCCGGCCTGTCATGCGCCGCGACGGGCGGTTCGGCGATAGGGCCGGGGGCTGGGCCGGTGGCTGGGCTCGTAGCCGGAACGGTGAGGGCGGCTGAAGCCTGCATCCTGCGCAGCGCAAGTGCGGCGCCGCTCATGATCGCAAAGTCTGTGCCCGGATCGCAGGTGGGCGAGGCGATCGAGCCAATCGCCACGCCCATTATCATGGCCCAGCTACAAGCGGCTGCGGTGGAAAGGGCCTTGTCCTCGATCGGGGCCCAGGTCGAATGGCGAAGCGGGCTGAAGGCGGACAGGATGTGCAGGAGCAAGGTTACCGCGCCGATCACGCCGGTGCAGCCAAGCACGGCGGTTGCAAGGCTGGAGGAGCGGAAGCTGCCGGGGCCAATGCCGATGCCGCCGCTTTCGGCAAAGGCATGGAGCCCCTGCCACGCCCAGAAGCGGCGCTGCTGCGCGGAGAGCGTCTCGCTCTTTTCGATGGTCATGTGACGGATCATGTCGGCAAAGGAATCGGCGAAGTGCGGCTGCCAGATCATCACCGCGCAGCCAGCGGAGACGAGAGCGAGGAGCGCGCCGCCGATCCACAGCGCGCGGTCTGCGGGCAGTGCGCCGGGAAACAGCAACGAGCGCACCGCCACGATTGCGCCATAGGCGGGGAGGCCGGCATAGGCGCTGCTCGATGTGCTGAGCGCGAGGGCGGTGGCGAGGAGTGCGGCGGCGGGGCCCGTCCAGCGCGGATCGATCCGCCGCAGCCAGCATTCGAACGAGAACACGAACAGGACGAGGCCGTAGTTGGCGAAAGTCGAGGCCTCGGGCAGGAGCCCCGTCATCCGCACGAAGCCGTTGTACGACTGATCGAGCTGCGCATAGGCCGCATTGCGGAACACCGCGAGGACGACTTCGGCGGGTGTGCCCCGGATGACCACCGATGCGAAGCCCGTCAGCGCATGGGCGATGCCGACTGCCGCCAGCGTGCGCACCAGCATCGCGCGGCCCCGCTCCCGCCCGCAGGCGACGAAGCTGGCGATGCCGGCGATCAGCGTGCCGACAAGGTAGACGGCGGTGGTGAGGTTCTGCGGGCTCTGCATCAGTGGCCGGACGGCGTAGACATAGGCAAACGTCGAAACATAGCGCGCCTCGACGCGGCCGCGCAGGGGGGTGACCTCAAGCTGCCCGGCGAACAGGCGCGGCGCGATGAAGGCGATGGCGACGCCGTAAATGACGAAGCATACCAGCCAGCCATTGGCGCGCAGGGCGCGGCCCACGGCGGCCATCTGCCCGGCGCCCGGCACCAGCAGGCGCATGGCGACGAACAGCAGGGCGAACTGGATCGGCGGGATCGACGAGTTGCCGAGCACTGGCAACTGGAGCGCCGCAGACCCGCCAAACATGGCCGAGACGAGCGCGAAGGCGAACATGGCCTCAACCGAACCCGCAACGAACAGCGTGAGGCCGATGAGAACCTGTGCCGCGCCGATGAATGTCAGTTCCACGGCTGTGCCTCCGTGCTGATGGCCGTTCCGCTCATGGCCTGACGTACCCGTCTGCGGCGCGCACTGGCTTGACGTAGGCGGCGGGATTGCCGCGCCACACCTCGCGCGGGGGCACATCCGCGAACACCACCGAACCAGCCGCGACCACGGCATGATCGCCGATCGAGACCCCGGGCAGGACCGTGACGCCGCGCCCCAGCCAGACATTGCGCCCGAGCCTTACCGGCGCGACGCGCACGGGCTGGCCCTCGTGCACCGGGTGGTGGTTCGTATCGGCGAGGACGCAGCGCGGGCCGATGCGGCAATTCTCGCCGATGCGCACCGAATGGTGGCAGACGATCTCGACCCCGGCATTGAGGAACGCGCGGGCGCCGATTTCGAGCAGCGCGCCGGGGCCGACTTCGACCGCGACGGGGGCGCCATGGCAGTTCCAGTTGACGCGTTCGGCAATGGAGATGCGGCCGCGGCCCTCGATGCGGGGCAATCCGCTGTGGACGAAGAACCGCTTGCCCGGCGCATCGCCGCGCAGCCGCAGCCGCAGCGCGGTGAGCAGGGTGCGCAAGCGGTTCAGCGGTTGAAGCTTCATGCCAGCGCCTCCAGCACGCCCGCATCGAAGCGCTCTGGCGCGAAATCGCGGGCGCGCGCGATTGCGGCGGCGGGATCGAAGTGGGGGAGCCAGCGCTCCAGTTGCTGCACGGCCTCGATCAGCGCGTCGGTGGTCTGCTGGGCAAAGAACAGGCCGGTGCGACCTTCGACGACGCTATCAAGCGCGCCGCCCCGGCCATAGGCGATGACTGGACGGCCCGACGCCATGACTTCGACAGGCACGATGCCGAAGTCCTCCTCCGCGGTGAACACCAGCGCGCGGCAGCGGGCATAGGCTCGGCGCAGCTCGTCGAAGCTGAGGCGGGGGATGATGCGGATCGTCGGCCCGGCGCGCCTTTTGAGCATGGCAGCCTGCGGCCCATCGCCCACCACGGTGAGCGGCAGGCCGAGCGCGTTGAACGCATCGATGGCGAGGTCCGCGCGCTTGTAGGGCACGAGTTGGCCGACCCAGAGATAGCCCGGATCGATATCGTCCGAAGGCGCGAACAGGGCCGGATCGACCGGTGGATGAACCACATCGGCCTCGCGCCGCCACGCCTTGGCCACGCGCTCACGGATGAAGTTCGAATTGGCGAGCACCCGGTCCACCCTCGCGGCGGAGCTCGTGTCCCACTGGCGCAGGCCGTGGCACAGCACAGGCATGACCGCGCGGCGCAGCCAGCCCGCCTCTTCGCGGTAATCATGGTAGTGATCCCACAAGTACCGCATCGGCGAGTGGACGTAGCAGAGGTGCAGCGCATCGGGCGCGGGGATCACTCCCTTGGCGGGGCCGCTCTCGCTGGAGATCACAAGATCATAGCCGCGCAGGTCCAGCTGCTCGAGCGCCATGGGCATCAGCGGGAGGTAGGCCTGATAGTGCTTCTTCGCGCCCGGCAGCTTCTGGATGAAGCTGGTGCGCACCTTGTGCGCCCGGATCGTGGCCGACATCGCGGCGGGATCGTAGACATGGGTGAAGATATCGGCCTGGGGAAACAGCTCGAGCAGCCGCTCCAGCACACGCTCGCCGCCGCGCATGGTGACGAGCCAGTAGTGGATGATCGCAACCCGCTTGAAGCGCTTGCGCGGATCGGCTGGCAGCACGGCGCCGGGGCGGATCAGCGCAGGGCGGCGTGGCCGTTCGAGCACCGGAGCCGGGCTGGCGAAATCGGCACGTTGCAGGAGGAAGCCGCTCTCGGCCGCCGGCGAAGGTGCCTCCATGGGGGGCGCTGCCTCAGGCATAGTAGCGCTTGTACGAGTGGTAGAACGCATCGTCGCCATAGCCGAAGCGGGCCTGCTTGCGCATGTCGACGCGGGTGAGCGCGACGCCGGCAAGCTGCACCCGGTCGTCCGGAAGCAGTCGCAATGCGGACCGCAGGGCGGCCTCCGGCGTCTTGCGCCAGCGCACCACGAAGACCGAGGCGTCGGCCTTGCGCAGCATCAGCCGCGCATCGGCAATGGGCAGCACCGGCGCGGTATCGATGATGATCGCGTCGAACATCTCGCGCGCAGTTGCCAGCATCCGGTCCATTTCCTCGCCGGTCAGCAGTTCGGGCGCCTTGTCGCTGCCTTCAGCGAGCGGGAGGATGTTGAGCCCGGTTGCCGGGTCCACCACCAGTGCAGCTTCGAGCGGCGCCGTGCCTCCCAGCACATCCATCAGGCCCGGCCTGCCGGCATCGCCGCGCAGGAACCGGCTGACGCCCTGGCGCCTGAGATCGCCATCGATCAGCAGCACGCGGTCCCCGGAAAGCGCCATGGAGCGGGCGAGGCAGATCGAGGTCGTCGTCTTGCCCTCGTCCGGCAGGGCCGAAGTCAGCGCGATGATCCGCGCCTGCGAGGTGTTCATCGCGATCGAGGCGCGCAGAGAGCGGAAGCTTTCGGCAAAGGCTGAGCGCGGATCTTCCAGCAGCGCCGCCATAGGCACCTTCTCCTCCCCGCGCCAGACCGAGCCGAGCGTGGGGATCGAGCCGAGGTAGCGCACGCCCAGCCGCTGCTCGATATCATCGCCGGTGGTGAGGCCGCTGAAAGTCATTTCCGCAGCGAAAGCCGCCGCAATGCCGAGCCCGAGCCCGAGCGCGACCGAGAGCACGAGGTTGAGCGCCACGTTCGGGCTCGTCGGCCGCAGCGGCACGGCGGCAGGATGCAGCAGATCGGCGTCGGCTTGTTCCGTGCCTTCGCGCGCGGTCAGTTCTTTGAAGCGATTGAGGTAGCTTTCGTAGAGCGCGTTGGAAGTTTCGGCGCGCTTTTCGAGATCTTGCAGGCCCACCATTGCGGCATTGTTTTGCACCAGCATCCCGCGCGATTGCTGCAGCGATCCGGAAAGCGACGCCAGCCGATGCTCCGAAACGTGCGCCCGCGCCTCAAGGCTGGAGATGACCCGCCGTGTCTCGTCCGCAATCCGCGTGTCGATCGCGCCGAGAGCCGCGTTGGCGCGCAGCACATCAGGATGCCGCGGGCCGTAGCGCGCAGTGAGTGATGCCAGTTCGGTCGCCGCACTCGCTTGCTGTGCACGCAGGGAGCCGATCGCAGGGGATACCGCCACTTCGCCGACGCCGCCCGCACTGACGCCGAGCGCGAGCTGCCGCCGCGCTGCATCGAGCCGCGCGCCGTCCTCGCTCGCTTCTGCGCGGGCGGTGGTGACGGCCTGGTTGTAGCTGGAGATTTCCTGCTCGGTCAGCGTGCCCATCGTGGTCGAAAGCAGGTTGTTGGCGATGCGGTAGCGCTGCACCGCCGCCGTATCGCCGAGCGCTTGCTGGCGCAGCTGTTCGAGCCGTTCGGCGATGGCGGTCGTGGTCGCCCGTGCAGCCTGCCGCTTCGCGTCGAGTGCGCCGACGGTGTATTGCTGCGCGAAGGTGTTGGCGACGCGGGCTGCAAGCGCGGGATCGGTGTCCTCGAACGTGATCGCGATGCCGTAAGTCGTGCTGATGCGCGTGGCGACCACGCCCTTGCGCAGCCACACCAGTGCAGCGGCGCGGCCACCCAGCGGGCTCTTGGCAAAGCGTTCTTCCCGCGCGAGGGCGAGGCTGTCTGCCACCGCGGCAAGGTTCGCCTCGGACGTGACCACGGCAACTTGCGTATCGACATAGCCTTCGCTCGGAATAGCGGCTTGCTGCGGGCCATCGCTCGTGCTCGTCGGCGCGACAGACTGCGGGCGGCTGTTGAGCGTCACTTCGGCGCGCGCGGTATAGGTGCGCGGCTGGAGCGCCGTCAGCACCAATCCGGCGCCTAGCACAGCCAGCATGACGGCAAGGAACACGCCAAGGCGGCGGCGGAACACCGCGAAAAGCAGCCTCAGGTCCACCCGATCCGCCGCCGGGGGCGGGACGCGGGGTTCGAAGGCGAGGGCGGGCGCCATGCCTGGCACACCCCCGGCATTGCGATAGAGGCCGACTGCCGTGTTCACCCCTGTTCTCCTCAATCGAATGGTCCGTCCTCCCGCACAAGCAGCGCAGGGAACCGATATGGTAAAAAATGATCCGGTCGGAGAGAATTGCTCCCCTCACTTCATGCTGCGAGACTAGGCAAGGGGCCGCGACGGGGAAGGCGAAGCGTATCCGCTGCGGAGGCAAACCGGAGGCACCTGAGCCTCGATCAGCCTCACAGGATCGCTGCGCGTCTTCGCGGGCGCAGTCCGAAGCTTCGTACGGTGCTGCATCCCGCATCGCCGGATCGGGGGCAAATCCGGGTGAATGCTTACGGATTTATGCACCATGTTCCGCCGCGTGAGACTGCGGCGATAGTGCGGGGCGGCTGCCCATCAGGTGCGGCCCGGTCCTTGCGGAGTATGCGGCCCGAACACCTCCAAGGTGGAGGATTCGGCAAGGGGCGGGGTGATTGCGCTTTGCTGGCCGCCGCATAAACTTGGGGCATCGATCAAAAGCAGCCAGAAGCATTGGAGAATTCGCATGGAGAGCAAGCACGATAGCGGTCGGCGGGGGCGATACCGCACGGCGCTCGCAATGGCCGGTGCCGCTGCACTCATGCTTGGCGGATGCGCTGGTGCAAGCGCGCCGCCAATCTCGACGGCAGACGTCGCGGCGGGGCTTGAAAGCTACCATCTCGGGGCAGGCGACCGCGTGCGCGTCACCGTGTTCAACGAGCCGACGCTGACCGGCGAGTACAATATCACGCCTGGCGGTGCGCTCGCGTTCCCGCTGATCGGGGTGGTTGCAGCGGGCGGGCGCACCATCGACGCGGTGCAGCAGGAACTGACTGCAAAGCTCGCCGAGGGCTATGTCAACGATCCGCGCGTGAGCGTGGAGGTGCTCAACTACCGGCCTTTCTACATTCTGGGCGAGGTTAACCGACCTGGTGAGTATTCCTATGCCTCGGGGATGACCGTGGAGCAGGCGATCGCGCGTGCGGGCGGCTTTACCTACCGCGCGAACGAGAAGACGGTGTTCCTGCGCCGGCAGACTGGCCGAGCGGAGAGCGCAGTAGCGCTACGCAGCGCGCAAGTGGCCGTGCTGCCGGGCGACACGATCCGTATTGGTGAACGCTACTTCTAGGCGGAGGCTGCCCCATCGGAGCGGTCAAGCGCCCGGGCAGCGCCATAGAGCAGCGCTGCACCAAGCGCGACGGTGGCTGCATAGACGGGCATCGTCGCAGCGGTGAACAGCGGAATCGCTGCGTTGGCGGCGGCTGGCGGGTGGTAGCAGCGGAGCGTCCACATCAGGGTCACACCCACTGCAACGGCTGGCGCTGCCAGCCACAGGGCCCACGGATGCGCAAACGATCCGGCCATGAAGAACACCGCAATGCCAGTCGCGCCGCAGATCGCGTGGCCAAGGCTGGCGGCATGGGGCCGGGCGGCGGGTGCGTCGCGGCAGCCCACGATCAGCGCTGTGCTCGAAGCCCACGATGGCAGCATGAGCGCCAGACCTGCGATCCACGATGCGAAGACCAGCCCCTGCAGGATCAGCAAGGTCAGCGCGAAGAGTACGAGTGCCGCATTGGTTCGCGATGTCATGCCATTGTCCTGCTTGGCGGGCTGGCCAAAGATGCAGCTTCGTCTCGTACAGCGCGCAGAACCCGTTCCGCCGTTTCCGGATCGCTGGCCCGCGCGATCATCACGGCGCCAGCCGCCATGGCAAAAGTGCGCGCAGCGCGCGCTTCCCGCTCGGCTTCGGGTCCATCGAGATGCTCGGCGAGCGATCGGATCATCGCGCGCACGCCGCGTCCGAATTCGGCCTGCACGACCTCGGTGCTGCGCAGGACATCGTTTGAAAGCGCGGCGACCGGGCAACTGCCTGCGACATCCTCCACTCTTTCCGGCGCGGTGTAGCTCCGCATGAAGCTGCCGAGCGCCTGCTCTGCCGGTACTTCGGACAGGCCGCGGTCCACCACCTCGAGCATTTCTGCAAAGGCGCGGCCGAGGGCTGCAACGAGCAGGTCCTCCTTCGAATCGAAGTGGCGATAGAAGCCGCCATGCGTGCGGTTTGCGGCCCGCATAACGTCGCCGACACTCGTCCCCTCGATCCCGCGTTCGCGAAACTGGCGCGCCGCAGCAGCGACAATTGCTTGATGAGTCACGGCCTTGGCTTCGCGGGATTGGCGCATGGATCTCTCTCCGTGAGCTCACCCCTTGTCAAATAAGCTGATGGGTGTCAACTAAAAATTAAGATGATATACGTCATCTTATGTAGGAGGTCATTGCCATGGAAAAGTTCCCATCCGCTGCTGCCGCCAGATCGGCTCCCGCCCGGCAGGGTTTCCTTGCGCGCATCGCGGCGCTGCTCGATGCGCTCGATAGCGATCATTTCGCTGCACCGGAGGTGCGCATCGAGCGCCTCGAGCAGCGGATTGCCCGGCTGGAGGCCGCCGCTGCCAAACCGGAAAGCTGAGCCAAGGCTGCGCCTGATTTTGTCGCCACTGCTGCGGGCGCTTTTTGCGTTTGGAGGCCCTGCTGGTTGTGAAACGCGGCGGGCTGTTGCACTCTGCCGGCCGCCGGGGAACCGCCCGGCGGGGAGAGCGCGCACTATGGACCGTTTCAACATCGGCCACGTCACCGTCCACCGCATCGAGGAATGGCAGGGCACTTTCGCGCCGCCCTCGTACCTGTTTCAGGGCTACACCCCGGAAGGGTGGGACCCGCATGCCGAGGAATTCGCCCCCGAATACTTCGATCCCGCGACCGGCCACCTCTATGCCTTCCTGCAGAGCTGGGTGCTCGATACGGGCAAGGAGCGGATCCTGTTCGATACCGGCGCGGGGAACGACAAGGATCGGCCGAACATCCCCATCTTCAGCAATCTGCAGACCGATTTCCTGGGCAATCTGGCCCGCGCCGGGTTCCAGCCGGAGGATATCGACGTGGTGGTCTGTTCGCACATCCACATCGATCATGTCGGGTGGAACACGCGGCTGGTCGAAGGCAAGTGGGAGCCGACGTTCCGCAACGCCCGCTATGTTCTTCCGCTGGCTGACCGTGCCTACTGGGACCCGGAGGACGGCGCGGCGGGGCCGGAAGGCGTTGGCGCGGCGGTGAATGCGGGGATGTATGAGGACAGCGTCGCGCCGATTGTCGCCGCTGGCCGCGCCGAATGGGCTGAGCCGGGCTTTGCGGTGGCCGATGGGCTGACGCTGCACG
The DNA here is from genome assembly GCF_007991615.1 of Novosphingobium sediminis. Lineage (GTDB taxonomy): Bacteria > Pseudomonadota > Alphaproteobacteria > Sphingomonadales > Sphingomonadaceae > Novosphingobium > Novosphingobium sediminis. Next base: position 57,366 of record NZ_BJYR01000011.1, read on the forward strand.
CGTGCCCCGGTCACACGCCGGGCAGCATGATGCTCGAAGTGATGGGCAAGGACGACAACGCCCTGTTCGTCGGCGACGTTGTTCACCATCCGGCGCAGATCTACCGCCCCGAATGGAACAGCGTGTTCTGCGAAGAGCCCGAACAGGCGCGCGAGACGCGGCGCATGGTGCTGGAGCTTGCCGCAAGCCGCGAGGCGCTGCTGGTGCCGGCGCATTTCGGCGGGAACCATGCCGCGCGGGTGCTGCGCGAAGGGACGGGGTTCCGCCCGGTGCTGGGGGCGCTGGGGCTGGGGTAGCGCTCTGCTCAGGTGATCCAGGAACTCAATTCCACCGAATGCCAGCCGCCGTCCGGCCCCTGCACAAACAGGGTGGTGCCGCCCGTCCAGCCGAATGACCAGACCGCGAAGCCGCGCGTACCGGCCCGGTTCATGATAATTGGCGGCAGTTCGAGCAGGCGGAAATCAGGGCTCTTGCGCTGGAGCGCCTGCTCTCCCGCGTCGCTGTAGACGAGCGCGGGGAATGGCAGCCGTATGCAAGCGAAGTCCGCCGCGGTGCCCTTGATGAACAGCGGCCCGGTTTTTGCGTCGGGTGATTTTGCCCAATCGAAGCCGAGCAGCGCATCCTTGGGTCGGTTGATCGGCTCAAGCACCGCGGCTTCCTGCCGCCCACCGACGAGCCGCTGGAGCAGCCGCGCCCGCAGTTCGGCTGCCGGCGGGGTGGAGGCTGGGCAGGACGGCAGATCGCTGCCAACCACGAAAGGCTTCAGCGGCGCGGCTTGATCCATCAGCAGGTGCTTTGCGGCAATGTTGGTCAGGCCGTCGCCGTCGCTATCGGCCTCAAGTGCGGCCAGCGGCAATTCCAGATAGAGATCGCGGGCGGTGCGCCTGGTGCGCAGGCCAACGGGCGGATAGGTGATGCTGCGCGTGTCGAGCAGATCGACCGTGACTTCGAGGCGGATCGTTTCGCCATCGAGCAGCTGCAGCTTCGACTGGGCAGGCACGACATAGGGGAAGTAAGCCGCAAGACCGGTATAGAGCGGGGCTTGCCATGTCTTGCCGCCATCGCGGCTGACGTGGACCCAATACGCGCCGCGGCCCACTTCGCCCGATGGATCGAGCCGCGACGACGTGCTTACGGCCACCGCAAGCGTGCCGGCCTTGCCGGTTCGTAGTGGGTCAAAGCCGGCCGGAAGCTGTGCCCAGCCAAGCGGCCAGGGCGGGGGAACTGGTTCGGGCTGGGGCGATGAACGCAGTTGCGGGGCAAGCGGCTTTTCCGGGAAGGGCGAGGGATCGGGGTCCACCGGCGGCCGTTCGGACCAGAAAGCCTTGCGGGGCTCACCATCCGGATCGGCGAACGCCGCCAAGGTCGCCGCGCGCAGGGCCTCGTTCCGCGCCATGATGGAGTCCCAGCCGGGCAGACCGGCATTTCCAAGCGCGGCAAGGATCGGCTCTGCCTCCTTGCGCTGATAGCGATCGCGATCCTTGGCCGCGCGCAGCGAATCTGCTGCCCGGCGCCGGTCTTCCCTGCATTGAGCGGCGTATTGCGGCTCGGCAAGCTCATGGCAGCGCAGCGCGATGAGGATGCCGTCAGCCGTGTTGTTTCGCAGGTATCCGGCGGAAAGTTCGACCAGCGGATAGAGGTCGGTGCCCGCCTTGCTGATCGCCTCGCGCAGATAGGCAAATGTTATCGCATCGCTGATCTTGCGGTCATTATCTCCCTTACCCAGACCGCACGCCTGATCCTTGCCCGATTTGGGCGAGGTCGGCTGGCTTTGCGCGGCATAGAGGCAGTCAAGGAGCTTCGGAGAATCCGCCAGCGCATGATCGCCGGCGAGCAGCACTTCGGCCTCGCTCCCACGCGCGCCGAGCACCAGCGCCGCAGCCAGCCGCAGCCGCAACGACTGACGGTCCTCGTCAAACGCAAGCCGGGCGCCATCGACGGCCGCGATGAAGGCGGGCGCGACCGGGCTCAGCACCTCGCTGCGCAGGCCGGGATCGAGCGCGTCGAACCGGGCCAGAGCTTCGCTGCCCATACCCGCGCCGAGGAGGCTGTCGATCTGGTTGCGCGCCAGCCACACGCGCAAACGCGGCGTATCGGCGGCAGCGGCGGCGGCAAGCCCGCCCGGCGCCCGCAGCACTTCCAGAATGGGCAGCGCATCGAGCCCTTTGACATCACCCGTCAGCATGAGGCGCAAGAGAACGGTTGTGCGGCGATCCGGGCTGGCCAATGCCGCAAAACCGAGCGCCGGGCAGACTGATCCGCGCGCCATCGCCCATGCAGCAAGCGGCTTGTCCGGGGCGGCGGACTGGATCGCGGTATAGCCGGGGTCATCGCAATCGCCCCCTTCATCCAATGCTCGCGCGGCGATCTCGATGGTAAAAGGCGCGTGACCTGCTGCGGCCACATCGCGCAAAACCTGATCCGTAAAGGCAGGCCGCACCGGCGCCAGTTCGCCATCTTTGCCGAGGTCATAGTTGCCAATCCGGGCGATCAGCCAGTCCCGCGAGAGCGCCTGCATCGCCGCTTCCGGAATGCCGAGCCGGGCTGCCATGCCTGCGGTGGCCGCAGCGAGGGAACCGCGCTTGATCCCGCGCATCAGTTCGTCGTTCCACGCGATGAATTCGGGCGTGTAGCTTCGGTAGCTTTCGAGTGGGTCAAGCTTTGCCGCTGCGGCAAGCAGCTTGCGTTCCGAGAGCTTCATCGGGTTGCTGATGCGCCGGTCCAGCGAACTGCCTGCGGAAACAGCATAGTCCGCTTCGGCTGCGGCGGAGGCCGCATCGCGGGCTGCCGCGGCGGCCAGATCCTCTTGTGCGCGAAGAGACAGCGGGCCTGCTGCGGCAGCGGCCACGAAAGCAAGGCCAAGGAGCCATGGACGCATCGAAGGCAATCTCCCGAGCCTGCCGCTGATCCGGCATCGGCCTCTTCAGGAATGCCACAACCGCTGGGCCTCGCAACGCAAATTGGCTCCACTGTGCGCGGAAGTTTTCCCGGTCGATGGGAGCGAGGAGCAACGGGCGTTGCTTGCTCGGCAATGGGTTTTCGCGCCGGCGCGCCGGTTCAGCCCCATTCCGCCAGCAGCCGGGCCAGCGAGGCACCCTTGGGCAGGCAGCGCGCGGGATTTGCGCGGGGGAGGGCGGCGCAATCCCACCATGCGCCTTCAGCGCCAGTGCGCCGATCCCGCAGATAGACGAAGCCCGGGCCTTGGCCGGGTGCAGCGCCAAGCAGTTCACCGATCACGGCGCAGCGCTCGCGATCGGCGCAGGCGGCAAGGGCGCGCATGGCATACGTGCCGGGGAAAGCAGCGGGATCGAACGCCAGCACGATACGCGCGTTGGCGTTTTGGCCAGTTGCCGGGGCTGCCGCGAGCGCGGCGCTGCGGGGCGGTCCACCCGCCTCATCCAAGGGGAGATAGGCCAGCGGCGCGGCGATGCCGGGCGGCGATGGTGCGTTGGCATCGGGCGCGCCGTCCGTGCCGACATGGGCTGGCGAGAGCGCGGCCATTGCAGCGATGCGGGGCTCATCGCCGCCCGAACCGCGGCGCAGCACCGCAGGTGAACCCCAGTCGCCCGGCCAGCGGTAGAACAAGTGCAGGCCGACTTGCGCGAGCTTGACGAGCCCGCTGCGCCAGACGGGTACGACGTAGTCTGCATGATAGTGCGTCGCGAGGCCGACACGCGGATCGACCGCGCCTGCGAGCGCAGCCGCCGCAACCGCGCGCGCCCTTGCCCACGCGGCGGGCGCGGGATGGCGCGATTGCATCGAACCGTCGCAGGTGAAGCTGAACTGGCAGCCGGTGGTCCGCTCAGAGCCCTGAAACACCACGCCGCACACGCTGGCAGGAAATGCCGGATGGCGCGCGCGGTTGAGCACGACTTGCGCAACTGCGCGCTCGCCGGAGGGATCGTCGCCCGCTTCGTACCAGGTGGCGGCGGCAAGGCAATCGAGCGCGCGGGCTTGCGGCAGCGCGTCAGCCGAGCCGAGGCGGAAGGCGGGGGCCGCAGCGCGGGGCGGCTCGATCGGGATGGCGGCGTTGGCGGCGCGCGCAGTCTCGGGCTCAAAGGGCAGCAGGGCTGCGGGATCGGGCAGCGGGGGCGGGAATGCGAAACGCACTTGCGGGCCGGCGGGCGGCGGCGCGAGCATGGTCAGCGCTGCGCCAAGGCCTGCGAGAAAGAACAACGCGATGAGGAGGCGCAAGGTCACCGAGGGAGGTGCTGGCAGACGGGGCAAGCGGGGAAAGCGCCGCCGGGCCGCCCATGCGGGCAGGGGCGGCGGGTGGTCCGCATTGGACCGTGCGTTGCGGGGCAGGCTGGCCATGGATCCCTACAGCCGCCAGCGCAGCGAAAGCGTGGCGCGGTTGCGATCATAGGCGCGGCCGAGATCGATCGCGCCTGTGTTGCGCCCGAGGCTGTGCGCATATTCGCCGGCAATCTCGATATGTTGGGTCAGCCGCCAGGTGACCCCGAATGCGCCGGTGAAGTAGCGTTCCCGCCGTGGTGCTGCGCCGCCCGGCACCCGAAAATCGGCGACAAGATAGCGCAGCGCGGGCCGCAGGATCAGCGTGCGGAGCAGTTCGTGTTCGGCCGAGAGGCTTACCTCGTGCTGCTGGATGCCGGCCACGCCAATGATCGGCGAGCGCTGGAACGTACGCCCGCCGGAGAGGCGCACGCTGGTCAGCCGCGTCGGGCTCCAGCGCAGCTGCGCGTTGTAGGCAAGGCCGCTGATGCGCGGGAAGACCGGGGCGGAGAAATCCTGCCGCACCCAGCCCACGCCTAGTTCGCCCTGCAGCAGCCGGTTGAGCCCGAAGGCCACGCCGGTGAGCGCGGTGAAGCCATGGGAATCGCGGTTCGGCCCGATTGGCGGGGCAATATAGCGGTTGCGATTGTAGGCCAGGCTGGCGAAGGCAGCGATGCCGGGGCCCACGCCGACCGCAGCCCGCAGCGAACCCGTCAGCGCCTCATAGTCGCGCTGGGAAAGATCGACCACGGTGCCGCCAAGCTCACGGTCGGCGTAGCGATAGCGCTCGTAGCGGCCACCGAGCGTGATGCGGGCGCGAGTGAAGGTCTGCTCGATCTCACCGCCGCCGGAAAGCTGCGTGTAGGCAACAGGCGCGGCGCCGAACAGCGTATCCCCGGTCGTGCCGCGCGCCTCGATCCGCCGCGACGCGCCGATGTCGCCCGAGAGCCGTGTGTTGCCCGAAATGTCGAGCCGGCCGTCGAGCTTGACGGCGTAGGTATCGACATTCTCGGCCGTGCGCTGGGCGTAGCGCTTGATCGCGCCGTCCGCAGAGATGCCGAGCGCGTGGCGGGACCACTGCGAGCGCACCGCGAGCGCGGGCAGGATCGCGACCGCGACATCGCCCCGCTTTGTATCGCCGCGCGCGTAGATGTTGTCAGTTGCGTCCGCCTCGATCCCGAAGCTTGGCGAGATCAGCAGCGCGCCGAGCCTTGCACCCGACGTCTCCACCTCTGGGCGTGAGCGGGCGCCGACGGTATCGCGCTCCATCCGCATATCGACCGTGGTTTGCGCGCGCGCATCCGCCAGCGGCGCGATCAGGCCGAGCAGGCAGAACGAGATCGCCCGCGATTGCCGCGACTGCCTGATGACCATTCCCCGATCCCTGATCCTGCGCCGTGTGGGCCCCATGGCGGCTGGGTACCATCGTTTCCCACCGCCCCTTCGCGCAATTAGCCCCGTATCTGAGCGATCTCCCTTAGGGTTCGGACCCGGATCGGGGCTTCGGGCCGGTAGATCGGGCTTTTTCAGCCGGGTCGGATGCGGAGCCTTTCGTTGGCGCACGGTTAACCACTGGGCGAAAGCGTTCCTTGAGCAGGATCAGGCATGGTCCTGCCCATGGACGCACTGCTTGCCCGCATCACGCCCGGCCATATCGCCAGTTTCGCCCGGATCGGCGCGCTGCTGATCGCGTTTGCGCTGACCGCCGGCTATGTGACCGACCGCCTCACGCTCGAGTTGGCGGGGGTCGGTGCGTTGTTCCTTGCCGTGCTGACGCTGCTTGCGCTGCCGAACCAGCGCAGTTCCGAACTGCTCGGCGCGCTGGCGATCTGGCTGACTTATGCCGAGTTCATGGCCGCCATCCAAAGCGGACATTTCGACCTGTGGCGCTGGGCCGTGGTGCTGGCGACGCTGAGCCTCGTGATCTTGCCGATCAAGGTTCAGCACTTGCGGCAGCTGGCGCGCAGCAATCCCTATCGGCCGCTGGGCGAACTGGACCGCCGCGTATGGACTGTCGTGCCGGAAAGTGCGGCGCCCTATGCGCCTGCCGTGATCAGCTTCGATCCGGATGCGGATCTGGCGCCCGCGGTGGCCTGACCGGGTTCAAGCCGCGCCGCATAATGAGCGAGCAGGCGGTCGATCCATTCTTCGGGTGACAGCGCGAGGTGGCGCGTGGCGGTGAAGCCGGCGCGGCTCATCGCTTCCACGCGTCCGTCATCGCGTGCGAGCGCGGCGAGAACAGCAGAGTGGGCGGCGATATCCTGCGGGTAAACGGCATTCGCCGCGCCGGCTGCGACAAGGTCTGCCGCTAGCAGGGCAGTCGGCGGCAGGATCACCGGCAGACCTGCCAGCGCCGCTTCCATTGCGACGAGGCCGTAGGGTTCGGGATAGCGGCTCGGCATCACCAGCATTCGGGCGGCTGCGGCGAGGGCGCCAATGGCTTCGGGCGCGAGCCGTCCGGCAAAATGCGCTTCGGGGTATTCGGCGGCGAGGCGTGGGCGGTCTGCGCCGTCACCGACGAGGATGATCGGCACCGAGGCGCGCCGTGCCGCAGCCAGCGCAAGGTCGGCGCCCTTGGTCGCCTCGATCCGCCCGACGAACAGCAGGGTATCGTTGCGCTCGGCAGTGATGCGCGTGTTGCTGAAGGGGATGACCGGGTTGGGCAGCGACTGGATCACCTCTGCTGGAATGCCCGCGCGCGCCAGCATCGGGCGCATTGCGGAGTGGATCGCCAGCACGGGCGGAGAGCTTTGCGGCTGGTAGGCGAAGCGCTGGAGGGCGTAGCGGGCGACGCGCCACAGCTTGTGCGCCTGCCCGCGCCGGTCGCACGCTTCGGCAAGGCAGGCGCGGGAAAGCGCGGTGTGGGGGCACGGTTCGCCGGTCTTGAACCGGGTGAAGGCACCGTTCGGGCAGGCGAGGAAGAAATCGTGCGCGGAGATCACCAGTCGCTGCCGCACCGGGGCGAGCGCGGCGAAGACCGAGGGCGAGAGAATCTGCGACCAGCCGTGGAGGTGGTAGACCGTGCGGGGCGTATCGTGAGCGGCGATCCAGCGGCGGATCATGCGGGCGGCGGCGCGGTTCCACAAGCCATCGAGCAAGGCGCCGCCGCGCCCGAGCAGGCGGGATTGGCCAAGGCCGGTGGCGGCGATCCCGGCTTTGCCGAGGGCCGGATCGGGCGCGTCTCCCGATAGCAGGGTGACGCGGTAGCCGCGCTCGGCAAATTGGCGCGCGGAGCTGACGGCGAGCGCGCTGGCCCCGCCCATCGGGTGCGAGAGATCGTTGATGACGACGATGCGGTCCAGCGCCGGGTTCATGCCGCCTCCTTGGCGGGCTGCATCGCTCTCGCCAGCGCAGCGGCCATGCGCGCGATATCGCTGCGGGTGCCGGAGATCAGTTCTTCCAGCGCGGCGCGGTCTACGCCTTCGGCCATGGCCTTGCGGGCCAGCGCCGTCAGCGCCGGGCCATCGAGCGAGGCCGTATCGGCAATGAACGTACCGCGCCCAGCGAGCGCGAAAAAGCTGTCGAGCTTGACGTCCCAGCGCAGGCCGATGGTGGGGATGGCGAAGGAATGCGCGGCAATGCAGGCGTGCATGCGGTGCGCCACGATCAGCTGGCAACCGGCGATGAAGTGGATCATTTCGGCGGGGTCTGCGAAGGGATTGGTCATCGTGACCGGTCCCTTCGCGGCGAGAATCCACGCCGGGCCCATCGCGGCGAGGTAGTCGCGGTCCTCCGGGCTGCCGTTGGTGAAGAGGGCGACGCGCAAGCCGGCGGCGACCAGCGCGCGGGCTGCCGTGCCGTACCAGATAGCGAGTGCGGCGCAGGCATCGGCTGCCGTTCCTGCTTCCGGCCCCGTCGCGTGATAGCGCAGCGCCATGGGTGCGGTGATGCAAAGCCCTGCGAGCGGCGCGTCAAACGGCAGCGGCGGGCGGGGGAAGTGGCAGCTGGCGAGGAGGCCGGGATCGCCGCTGAGCGCTGCGGGGCGCACGCCTTGCGGCACCAGCAAATCGCGCCATGCGGCCTGACTGCGCGCATCTCGCACAGCTGCGTAGGCGAGCTTGGCCGATTGCAGCGCTTCGCCGAACAGACGCTTGCCAGCCGCAGACCACTGCCGGTTGGCTCCGACGCCGTAAACTGCAACCGGCAGACGCAGCCGCGCGGCCTGCCGCAATGCCCCGGCGATCTTCATCGGGAAGTTGAGATCGGCATCCGTGAGGAGGTTGCCGCCGCCGAGCACGACCGCATCGCACCCCGCAAGCCGAGCGTGCACGTGCCGCCGCAGCCTGAGCCGCACCAGCGCCGATAGCGCGGCGCGCGTGGCAAGGCTGCGCAGCGCTGCGGGCAAGGCTTCGAGCAGACCGATGAGCGCCGCGCGGCGGCTGGGCGCGATGGCGGGGTAGGCCCGCCGCCCGGCGAGATCGATCGAGAACACTTCGGTGCCCGGCGCGATCGACTGGAACGTGCGCGCCAGTTCCGCCTCGAGGCATTCGGACAGCAGCCCGTCGCCCAGATTGGGGCTGTACTTCACATTGAGCAGCGCGATCCGGCGCGCCGGAGACGGGGGGGCGGCTGTGGTCATGCCGAGGAGGTGTCATGCAGCCCAGCCCACCAGCAAGCGCGGATAGAGCCGGAATCGAGCGGTTCACCCGGCCGCGGCAAGCACCTCGCGAAGAATCGAGCGCAGGCCACTGGCGGCGATCAGATCCTCTTGCCCGCCCGCCACGATCAGCCCGATCCGGCGGCGATAATCGTATCCTTGCAGGGGGACGGCAACGGTCCCCTCTCCGGCAAGCGAGACCGGCGCGGTCGTTACGCCTGCCCCGGCGGCGACGAGGGCCAGGCAGCGGTCATCGTTCGCGCCGCGAAAGGCAAAGTGCGGGCGCACCCCGCGCGCAGTGAAGAAGCGGCTGGTTTCGGCAAGGATCTCGCATGAGCGGCGCGCGATCATCGTCTCGCCCGCCAGTTCTTCGGGCAGCAGCATTTCGCGAGCGGCAAAGCGGTGCGCGGCCGGAAGCACCATCGCATAGCCTTCCTCGAGCAGTGCTTCGGCCCCTGCTTCCGCGCCGTGGAGCGTCGTCAGCACCGCATCGAGGCGGTGTTCAGCGAGGCGCCGCCTCAGGTCTGCGTCTGGCGCTTCGGTGAGCGTCAGGCGGCTGGGGGCGAAGCGCGCGGCAACGCCCGCCACCATGCGCGTCGAGAGCGAGGCGATCACCCCCAGCCGCAGCGGCGGGGCGGGGGAGGGCGCGGCCAGCACGCCGCGCTCGGCGAGGCCGAACTCGCGCTCGATCGACCGGGCGTGGACGAGCAGGCGATTGCCCGCCTCGGTCAGCCGCAGTGCCCGCCGTTCGCGCAGGATCACCGCCGCGCCAAGTTCGCGCTCCAGCTCGGCAATTCCGGCGGAGAGGGTGGGCTGCGAGACATGCAACTGGTTTGCCGCTGCGGTGAACGAGCCAGTATCGACGAGAGCAAGGAACTGGCGCAGATGGCGGCGGCTTAGCATAGGTTTTTCCTATACCAACCCCGGCGAAGATTCAATTTTTCCGAAGCTGCGGTTTGGCATAGGCTACCCCCGATAAAGAGGAGCCTGACTGGAAATGCGCGCCACGCCCGAGCTTGATTTCGCCCTGCCCGAAAGCGCCATGATGATCCGCGAGGCGGCTGGCCGCTTTGCTGACGAGAAGATCGCCCCGCTCGCCGCCAAGGTGGACGCCGAGGACTGGTTTCCGCGCGAACTGTGGCCCGCGATGGGCGAACTGGGCCTCCATGGCATCACGGTGGAAGAGGAATGGGGCGGGCTCGGCCTCGGCTATCTCGATCACGTCGTCGCGGTCGAGGAAGTCAGCCGCGCCTCGGCGTCGGTCGGTTTGAGCTACGGCGCGCATTCCAACCTTTGCGTCAACCAGATACGCCGCTGGGGCAGTGACGAGCAGAAGGCCAAGTACCTGCCGAAGCTGATTTCCGGCGAGCACGTCGGCAGCCTTGCGATGTCGGAAGCGGGCGCCGGGTCTGACGTCGTTTCGATGAAGCTGAAGGCCGATGCGGTGCCGGGCGGCTATGTCCTAAACGGCACCAAGTTCTGGATCACCAACGCGACTTACGCCGATACGCTGGTGGTTTATGCCAAGACCGCGCCCGAAGCCGCGAGCCGGGGGATCACGGCGTTCCTGATCGAGAAGGACATGCCGGGATTCTCGATTGGCCAGAAGATCGACAAGATGGGCATGCGCGGCTCGCCCACGGCTGAGCTGGTGTTCAATGATTGCTTCGTGCCGGAAGATAACGTGATGGGGCCGCTGCATGGCGGCGTCGGCGTGCTGATGTCGGGCCTCGATTACGAGCGCGTGGTGCTGGCGGGCATCCAGCTTGGCCTGATGCAGGCCTGCCTTGATACGGTCATCCCCTACGTCCGCGAGCGCAAGCAGTTCGGCAAGCCGATCGGTACGTTCCAGCTGATGCAGGCCAAGGTGGCGGACATGTACGTCGCGCTGCAATCGGCCCGCGCCTATACCTACGCCGTCGCGCGTGCCGCCGATGCTGGGCAGACCACGCGCTTCGATGCGGCGGGCGTGATCCTGCTGGGCAGCGAAGCCGCCTTCCGCGTCGCGGGTGAGGCGGTGCAGGCGCTGGGCGGCGCGGGCTATACCAAGGACTGGCCGGTCGAGCGCTATCTGCGCGATGCCAAGCTGCTCGATATCGGCGCGGGCACCAACGAAATCCGCCGCATGCTGATCGGGCGCGAACTGATCGGGGCGCACGGATGAGCGCCCCCGTCCTATCCTCCAATCTCGATCTTTCCAGCCCCGAGGCGCAGGCCCGCGCCGCGCACAACCGCGCGCTGGCCGCGGAATTGCGCGCCCGCGTTGCCAGGGCGGCGCTCGGTGGGGACGAGAAATCGCGCGCCCGCCATGTATCGCGCGGCAAGCTCCTGCCCCGTGACCGCGTGGAGCGCCTGCTCGATCCCGGCTCGCCGTTCCTCGAAGTAGGCCAGCTTGCGGCGAACGGGATGTACGGCGACGAAGTACCCGGCGCGGGGATCATCACCGGGATTGGGCGGGTTTCGGGCCGCCAGTGCATGATCTTTGCCAATGACGCGACGGTGAAGGGTGGCACCTACTTCCCGATGACGGTGAAGAAGCACATCCGCGCGCAGGAAATCGCCGCCGCGAACCGACTGCCGTGCGTTTACCTCGTCGATAGCGGCGGCGCGAATTTGCCTAATCAGGCGGAAGTCTTTCCGGACCGCGATCACTTCGGGCGGTTCTTCTACAATCAGGCGCAGATGAGCACGGCAGGCATTCCGCAGATCGCCAGCGTGATGGGCAGCTGCACCGCGGGTGGGGCGTACGTTCCCGCGATGAGCGACGAAAGCGTGATCGTGCGCGAACAGGGCACGATCTTCCTTGCCGGTCCGCCGCTGGTGAAGGCGGCGACGGGTGAAGAAATCAGCGCCGAGGATCTGGGCGGCGGCGATCTTCATGCGCGCAAGTCTGGCGTCGTCGATCATCTGGCGGACAATGACGAACATGCGCTCACCATCGTGCGCGATATCGTCAGCCATCTGGGGCCGGGGCCTGCAGGTGTGCAGGGGGCGGTAGCGCCGCGCCCGCCCAAGTACGATCCGGAGGAGCTTTACAGCATCGTGCCGGACGACGTGCGTGCGCCTTATGATGTGCACGAAGTCATCGCCCGGATTGTCGATGGTAGCGAATTCCACGAGTTCAAGGCGCATTACGGCGCCACCCTCGTCTGCGGCTTTGCGCGCATCTGGGGCATGGAAGTCGCCATCCTCGCCAACAACGGCGTGCTATTTTCGGAAAGCGCCCAGAAAGGCGCGCATTTCATCGAACTCGCCTGCCAGCGCCGCATTCCGCTGCTGTTCCTGCAGAACATCTCGGGCTTCATGGTCGGCGGGAAGTATGAGGCGGAAGGCATTGCCAAGCATGGCGCAAAGCTGGTGACGGCAGTCGCCACCGCACAGGTGCCCAAGCTGACGGTGCTGATCGGCGGCAGCTTCGGCGCGGGCAATTATGGCATGTGCGGCAGGGCCTACGATCCGCGCTTTCTGTTCACCTGGCCCAATGCGCGCATCAGCGTGATGGGCGGCGAACAAGCGGCTTCGGTGCTGGCGACGGTCCACCGCGATGCCGCGACATGGACGCCGAAGGAAGCCGAAGCGTTCAAGGCACCGATCCGCCAGAAGTACGAGGACGAGGGCAATCCCTATTACGCCACGGCGCGGCTGTGGGATGATGGGGTGATCGATCCGGTGCAGACGCGCGATGTGCTGGGGCTGGCGCTGGGGGTTTGCCTCGAAAACCCGATTACGGAGGCGCCCCGGTTCGGGGTGTTCAGGATGTGATGCCCATGTTTGCGATCCTGTCAGCCGCCGCCCTCGCCGCCACCACTCCGCTCCCGACTGCAGAGCGCCTGCCGCCGCCCGATTTCGGCGACAAGGAAGTTATCGCTGTTGTCGAAGCCCTGTTCACCACGCTCGAGGCTGGCGATGGCCCGGCGCTCTTGAAGCTGGTTTACCCCGATGGCCGGGTCACTGCGCGCGGTACACTGCGGAGCGGTTTCACCGGGCGGCGCACGCAGACCTTTGCCGAATACGCTGCGAACATGAAGCTCGGCGCCGGCTTCCACGAGCAGATCAGCGACATGGTGATCGAGCGTGATGGCGATGTCGCAATGCTGTGGGCGCCGTTCACCGTCTCGATCGGCGGCAAAGTGGTGAGCTGCGGCTTCGATCACTTCGATTTCGTCCGGGAGGACGGCACGTGGAAGGTGATGAACCTCACGTTTTCCTCGCGCACGGAAGGGTGCGGCGCATGATGAAGTCTTTGTTGATCGCCAATCGCGGCGAGATTGCCTGCCGCGTGATGCGCACCGCGCGCCGGATGGGCATTCGCACCGTGGCGGTCTATTCCGATGCCGATGCCAAGGCGCTGCATGTCCGCTCGGCGGACGAAGCCGTGCATATCGGCCCGAGCCCGGCGCGCGAGAGCTACCTCGTCGGCGCAAAGATCATCGCCGCCGCCAAGGCGACTGGTGCCGAGGCCATCCACCCCGGCTACGGCTTCCTCTCCGAAAACGCCGAATTCGCGCAGGCCGTGCTCGATGCGGGGCTGATCTGGGTCGGCCCCAAGCCTGCCTCGATCACCGCGATGGGCCTCAAGGACGCGGCCAAGGCGCGGATGATCGCGGCGGGGGTGCCGGTGACGCCGGGCTATCTGGGCGAGGACCAGTCCGAAGCGCGGCTTCAGGCCGAGGCGGATGCGATTGGCTATCCGGTGCTGATCAAGGCGGTTGCGGGCGGGGGCGGCAAGGGCATGCGGCGCGTGGAAGCCGCCGCCGATTTCGCCGAGGCGCTTGCCTCCTGCCGCCGCGAGGCTGCCGCCAGCTTCGGCGACGACCGCGTGCTGATCGAGAAGTACATCCTCTCCCCCCGCCACATCGAAGTGCAGGTGTTCGGCGATAGCCACGGCAATGTGGTGCACTTGTTCGAACGCGATTGCTCGCTCCAGCGGCGGCACCAGAAGGTGATCGAGGAAGCCCCCGCGCCGGGCATGGACGAAGCGACCCGCGAAGCCGTCTGCAGCGCAGCCGTCCGCGCCGCCAAGGCAGTGGACTACGAAGGCGCTGGCACGATCGAATTCATCGCCGATGCCAGCGAAGGCCTGCGCGCTGACCGCATCTGGTTCATGGAAATGAACACGCGGCTTCAGGTCGAGCATCCGGTGACGGAGGAAATCACCGGCGTCGATCTGGTGGAATGGCAACTGCGCGTGGCGAGCGGGGAACCGCTGCCGAGGCGGCAGGACGAGCTCAGCATCAACGGCTGGGCGATGGAAGCGCGGCTCTATGCGGAGGACCCGGCGACCGGGTTTCTGCCGAGCGTCGGTCGCCTTACTCGTTTCATGATGCCGTCTCACACGCGGATAGATACCGGCGTCGAAATGCATGATGCAGTAAGCCCATTCTACGACCCCATGATCGCAAAGGTTATCGCTAGCGGTCGAGAGCGCGGGCTTGCACTCCGAAACCTTAAGCGGGCGCTCGATCAGATCATGGTTTGGCCGGTTCGCACGAACCAAGCCTTTCTCGGACGGCTGCTTCGTCTTGAAGCATTCGCGCGTGGCGAAGTTGATACTGGCCTGATCGAGCGGAATGTCGAGATACTGGTCACGCCACGCCCGATCACAAAGGCGGACATGGGCACGGCACTTTGGTCCATGGAAATCGTTGGTGACTGGGAAAGCAGGGCGAACACCATTGGACCGCCGGGATTTCGGCTCAATGCAGCGCCACAAACTGAAGTGCTGCTGATTGATGACCGAGGAGAACGGCACTGGGCATCGCTCAACGATCCTCGGGGCGTCTCTTCGGACGAAGTCGATGGCGAAATAGTCACATACGTTGAGGGTGAAGCGCGTGGCCTCAGGCTATTTCGCGCGACAGGTGGCGCGGGTGGCTCCGCGTCCGACGGCGCCATCCTCGCCCCCATGCCCGGCAAGGTCATCGCGGTGGATGTCGCGGCTGGCGACACCGTCACCAAGGGCCAGAAGCTCCTCGTCCTCGAAGCGATGAAGATGGAACACGCGCTCACCGCGCCGTTCGATGGCATCGTTGCCGAACTCAGCGTCACCGCCGGTTCGCAAGTGCAGGTGGAAGCCCTGCTGGTGCGGGTCGAAGCTGCGGATAGCTGAAAAAGCCCCCCTCCCCGTCGGGGAGGGGATGGGGGAGGGGGAGCGCGCAGCGGCGTGGGCGCTGGCGTCGTAAACCCCCCCCCCGCCCCCCCCC
>NZ_BJYR01000012.1 GCF_007991615.1 Novosphingobium sediminis
GGAGCGCGCAGCGGCGTGGGCGCTGGCGTCGTAAACCCCACCCCGGCCCTCCCCTTGAGGGGAGGGGGAAGAAGAAAGGACACTCGGGAATGGCAGGCCGCTACTTCGATGAATGGCAGGTGGGCGACAAGCTCACCCATGAAATCCGCCGCACCGTGACCGAGACCGACAACCTGCTGTTCTCGGTGATGACGCACAATCCGCAGCCGCTGCACATCGATGCCGAAGCCGCGCGGGCCAGCGAGTTCGGGCAGATCCTCGTCAACGGCACCTTCACGTTTGCGCTGATGGTGGGGCTGTCGGTCGGCGATACCACCGTGGGCACGCTCGTCGCCAACCTCGGCTACGACAAGCTGGTGATGCCGAAGCCCGTATTCCTCGGCGATACCCTGCGCGCCACCAGCGAAGTGGTGGAGTTGCGCGCCAGCAAGTCGCGCCCCGATGCAGGGATCGTGACCTTCGCGCACGAAGCTCTCAACCAGCGCGACGAAGTGGTGTGCCGCTGCCTGCGGATGGCACTGCTGGCGAAGAAGCCCGCTTAGGCCGTCGCGAAGAGCAGGCGGCCCGGGCCGAGCGCTTCGAGCACGTGGTTGATTTCGCGCGGGTTCACCGCGAAGCAGCCCTGGCTGCGGCCGACGCGGCCCTGCATGGCAACAACGGCTGGCGACACGTAGCTCGCCGCGTGGATCACGATGCCGCGTTCCATCGCGCGGTCGTTATCCGGATCGAGACCGACCAGTCGGCGCGAACGGCCGTGCTTGCCGTAGTAAAGCTCGCCCGTGACGTAGCTGCCGCGTGAGGAGGCTTCGGAGTCCACCTGATTCGAAAAGTGCTGCGCCATGCCGCAATTGGCCGGGTCCGAGCCCTTGCCATGCGCGACCAGCAGCGGCGCGGAGACGGTGCCGCCGGCAAGGTCGACGATATGGAAGCGCGCTTCACGCGAAGGCTGCGAGAAATCGACGATGGCGATGCGGTCGCGGGCGGCGATCACGGAACCGTGCTGGTCCAGCGCCGCAAGCGCGCGCGGGATGAGGGGGAGGATGCCCGAGCGTGCGATGGCCACCGGCTCGCCCTGCACCATAGGTGCGCCTGCATCAGCCACCGGTACTGTGCCCCAGAACGTGCCACCCGGCAGTTCGGCTTCCTGCGCATGCAGGGGCTGGCGCGGCAGCGCAAGCGAAGCAGCGGTTCCGGTGAGGGCGCCAAGAAAGTGGCGCCGGTTGATTGTCATTGTTTCAGCAAGTCCTGAACGCGTTAGCGACCCCGCCTGCAACTAAGGCAGGCAACGGTTGATGATCCAACCCCCTAGCGGTTGATGTTGCGACGAAGCGTGGCTCACGTGCCACTGACCGTTGCGAGTCGCGGCTCGGCCTGCAGTGCTATGGCGGGCTGGGGCGTGGACCAAATCAGCGCCATCGCTTCCGCCGAGGGGCATTTTCAGGGTCGCCGCCGAATCCGCGCGGGCGGCGAATGCCGTATTAAGAAATAAAAAGTTACAAATGGCGGATTATGTCGTTTCGGCAATAAAATTGCTGCGTGGATATTCCGTCACACTCGGATGGAACTGGCGGAATTCCGCCAGTTTTGTGTGACACCTTCATGTCAGGATGTCAGAATACAGTCATGCAAGCTGCCTAGAGCGCCCTCATCCGGGGCTCGAACCTGTCTAGCAGAGGTTTACCATGACATTCGAAAATACCATCCGCGCCGGCCTGCTGGCCGGAGCGGGCGCGCTTGCACTCATCGCTTTTCCTGCCTTCGCCGCTGAGCCGGTTGAAGCTGCCGCTGCCGAAGCCGCACCGGCTCCTGCTGCAGGCCTGCCCGATGGCGTGCCGATCGAGGAAATCGTCGTCACCGCGACCAAGCGCGAGACCAACCTTCAGAAGACGCCGATCTCGATCTCGGTCGTGAACGCGGAAACGATCCGCGAGCGCCGCGTGCAGAGCCTGCTCGATCTCGCCGACGGCGGCGTACCGAGCCTTCGCGTTGCGACTTTCGAGGCGCGCCAGTCGGCCCTCACTATCGGCATCCGCGGCATCGTTCCGCTCGATGCGAACCAGCCCGCTCGCGAACAGGGCGTCGGCATCTATATTGACGGCGTCTACCTTGGCCGCCAGCATGGCCTCAACACCGGCCTGTTCGATATCGAGCGCGTCGAAGTGCTCAAGGGTCCGCAGGGCACGCTGTTCGGCCGCAATACCGAAGGCGGCGCGCTCTCGCTGATCTCGAAAGCTCCCACCGGCAAGTTCGGCGGCAGCATCGATGGCAGCATCGGCAACATCGGCTCGCGCAGCGGTGCAATCCACCTCAACCTGCCCGAAGTGATCGGCTTCTCGGTCAAGCTCGACGGCGTCTACCAGCATCAGGACCCCGTCACCAAGAACCCGATGCCGAACCAGGAAGGCTGGGGCCTGTTCGATCGCAAGGGCTTCCGCGCCGCCGTTCGCTGGAACCCCTTCGCGGGCCTGACCAACGATTTCACCTTCGACATCGCGCGCGACGAGAACACTCCGTTCTACAGCCAGCTGCTGAACTACAACCCGAACAACTGCCAGAGCGGCGGTTCGAACTCCTCGCCGCTGGCGATCCCCGCCGGCAGCACCTGCACCACCCCCGGCACCGCCTTTGTTGGGACGCAGGGCACGGTTCGCGCGCTGCTTCCCGGCGTCGAGGTCAATGGTGATACCCTGATGCGCACTGCCGACATCGGCGTGCCGCAGCGCCGCAGCTTCGACGAGACCCACGGTTTCACCAACGTCCTCAAGTGGAAGATTGCGCCGGAAATCGAACTGCGCTCGATCACCGCATGGCGCGGTGTGGATGTGCAGCAGTGGGATAACTCGGGCGGCGCCCACCGCGTGCCGGTCGTCAACTACACCCCGGCTTGCACCGTCAACGGCCCGGCGAGCTGCACCTTCAGCCGCTACAGCCTTGCCGACCTGCGCCAGCGCCAGTTCAGCCAGGAACTGCAGGCTGTCGGCTCGATCGGTCCAGTCGATTACGTTGCCGGTCTCTACTACTTCAACGAACACGTGAGCGACACGGCCGCCACGCCGAACTCGATGCGCGTGATCTACAACACGCCGACGCAGGCCACCTACGTGCCCAACGTGTTCTGCACGGCCGATACCCCTGATTTCGTTGGCAAGGCCGTGAACGGCTGCTCGATCGACCGCGCCTCGCAGGTCAGCTCCAAGAGCTATGCGATCTTCGGCCAGGCAACCTGGAATGCGACCGACAAGCTCCACATCACGGCTGGCGGCCGCTACACCTGGGACGAGAAGCAGGGCGAGCTGGTCTATTCGCGCAACATCGACTACCGGACCAACCCGGCCATCGCTGCGGCGAACGGTTATGTGCCGCTCGACAAGAAGTGGCGCCGGTTCAACCCGCTGGTGACGATCGCCTACGACGTCAACGACGAGGTTCACACCTACGCCAAGTACGCGACCGGCTACCGCGCCGGCGGTGCCAGCTCGCGAACTTCGGACTACCGGGCGTTCAACCCGGAAGACGTCAAGAGCTACGAAATCGGTCTGAAAGCCGACCTGTTTGGCCGCCGTGCCCGTCTGAACCTTGCGGGTTACATCATGGACCGCACCGGTAGCCAGGTGGACCTTTCGACCATCCAGCCCACCGCGACCGGCAACTTCAACAACCTCGTGACGTTCAACGCCCCGGGCACGACCAAGATCCGCGGTATTGAAGCTGACCTGACGGTGAAGCCGGTCAGCCGCCTGACCATGAACTTCTCCTACGCCTATACCTACACCGACATTCCTCTCGTGCCGGTGACGTACACGCAGTTCAGCAGCACGGGCACGGCGCTGTTCAGCACGACGGTGAACCAGAAGTTCTACATCGTCTACACGCCGCGCAATGCCGCGAGCGCGTCGATCGACTACGACCTGCCGGAGATCCTTGGCGGCGCTCGCCCCAAGATCCACGTCGATGCCAACTACGCTCAGGCGACGCAGAGCTTCGATCAGTTTGCAACGAAGGCTGACTCGAGCTTCATCGTCAACGCCCGTCTGTCGCTGCTCGACATCGAGGTCGGTGACAACAAGCTCAACATCGGGCTGTGGGGCCGCAACGTTTTCAACCACCAGTACGTCTACCGCCGCGATCCGTCGAACAGCCTCCCCGCTGTGCAGACCAGCGGCCCGGCGGGCACCAACGTGGTTGTGATCGGCAACAACGGCAGCGTGCTGGGCGACTACGGCAACTTCAACATGCCGCGCACCTTCGGTTTCGACGCTTCGATCAAGTTCTGATCGCAGCGCAGCCTGCACACACAAAAGGACGGCGGCCGGAGCGATCCGGCCGCCGTTTTTCGTTTGGGCAGAGGGCGGGTTCAGCGGCGATCGAGGCCGATCTTGCCCGAACCGAATGCTGCGACCTGCAGCAGGCCGCCGGCCATGGCGAGGTTCTTCAGGAAGTGGATGAACTGGTTCTGATCAGCGAAGTGCGCGTGAAAGGCGAGCGCAGTGGCGACGCTGAAGCCCGCGAGAACCAGCGCAACGATGCGGGTGCGAAACCCGGCGATCAGCGCAAGGCCGCCTCCGACTTCGATCAGCGCCGCGGCGATCAGAGCGGCAGGGGCGAAAGGCAGGCCAGCGCTGGCGATATAGTCGATGGTGGCATCGGGCGCGGCGATCTTGCCGAGGCCGCTGAGGATGAAGATCGCGGCAATCAGCACGCGGCCGGCGGCGGCGAGGATGTGACCGGTTGCGGATTCCGAAGTCTGGGCAGTGGCGGCGTTGACAGTGGTGGTGGTCATGGCTTGATCCTTTGCAGTTCTTGCCGGGCGAGGAGCCGTCCGGTCCTGTTGCAAACGGAATACGCGTGACCGATCATCCGGAAAATCCGGATAATATCGTTTCATTTATTCGATAAAATGGAAAAGCTGCGGGGTAGCAGTTTACGCCGCGCGGCGCGGGCCCACTTCGCGGCGTGCGTCGCGAACGAGGCGTTCGTAGCTGGCGAACAGCTCGGCGAAGTGGTCGTCCATCACACGCGGGGCAGGGATGCTGGCGCGCGGGCCGTCGATCCCGCTTTCGCGCGCGATGCAGTATTCGACGATGGTTTCGGCGGCGTCTGCGGCGTTGGCGGATTCGTAGATCCACCCGCCTGATGCGCGTGCCTGATCGGCCGCGCCGCCTTCATCGGGGGCGATGAGAGGCAGGCCGGAGGCGCGTGCCTCGGCGGCGACCATGCAGAACGTCTCGGCTTCGCAGCCATGGACCAGCGCATCGGCGCTCGCCATCACGCGGGCGAGTTCGGCGCGGTTGGTGATCGGCTCGAGGATGCGAATGTGGGGATTGCCCGCGATGCGCTTCTCGATCGCCTTCAGATCGCGGCCTTGCCCGGCCAGTACCATGCCCACGGGCCGACGCGTACCCGCTGCGGTGACGGCATCGACCAGCATCGGCCAGCGCTTTTCCGGCGCAAACCGGCCCACGCCGATCAGCAGCGTGGCATCTTCGGGCAGCTCGCACATTTCGAGCAGCCCCTTGCGCAGGCGTTCATCGCGATGGGAGGGGGCAAACACGCCCGGATCGACCCCCATCGGATTGGTCACCACGCCCGACAGACCCCCGTTCGTGAGGCGGTCGGACAGGCCCTGGCTGGCGCTCACGATCATGTCGAACTGCGTGTCGAGCCGGCGCAGGTGGCGCCAGTAGCGATCGAACGCCTTGTCGATCACCGGGCGCGGGGCGACGCCATCGAACCAGCGATAGGCATAGGCCGAGAGCGGATCGGCGTGCATGATGAGCGCGCGCGGGGCCGTACCCGGCCATTCGCCCACCAGACTGGCACTGCGCCAGGGCGAAGAGGCCTCGACCATGTCCGGCGCCTCGCGGTCCAGCGCCCGGTAAAGCGCAGGCACGTCGCTGAAATAGCGGTAGTTGAAATCGAGCGGGAAAACCGTGCTCTTGAGCCAGACGATGCGTGCTTTCGGCCCGCGTTCCTCGACGCGGTTTTCCTCGCCCGGCGCGATGACGACCACTTCATGGCCCATCGCCGCGCCAGCCTTCAGCTTGCGATCGACATAGGTGCGCACGCCGCCGCCCTTGGGCGCGTAGAAGGCGCATACATCTACAAGCTTCATGGGACGACCTACGACCTCTTGAGGGGCCCGAACGAGAACAGGCCGGTACGGTAATTCATTACTACGCGCAACGTGGTTAAACTTCCGCCTGCATTGACGGCGACCGCGTTCGCCTTGGGCTTTGACCAGCCCAGCCGGGGGTTGCCCGAAAAGCCGATGCCATCGTGGCTGAGGCTGAACTTGCGATCGGCATTGCGGTCATGCAGCACGGTTACGGCATAGGTGCCGGGGCCGGGCAGGCGAATGCAGACGCGCGGGGTAGGCTCGGCCGGGACGGCCACTTCCACGCGGCGGAAGGTCTTGCCTGCCATGACCAGCACGTTGTCGTCGGCGAGGAAATCGGCGTCGTTGGCCGGATAGACCTCAACCTTCACGCGCCCGGCGCGGTCCTTAAGGCCGATGAGATCTACGAGAAACGCTGGGCCGTTCTCGCCCGGACGGCACTGTCCTTCGGCCTTGCCGAGGTCAGGCGTCGAGGGGATCGGTGCCGCCGCAACAAGCAGCGCAAGTGCACCACCAAGGAAGACGAACCGTTTCAAGCATTCTTCTCCTTCTGCACCAGATCAAGCAGCATCAAGCCAATGAACAACACCACATGCGTTGCCACGATAAGGAGCGATATCATGGCAATCATGTCGCTAGTCTGAACCTGACTCCCAACAAGGAGAGTCGATATTCCAGCGAAGGCGATGTCTTTATTGGGAATTAACGGCAGGCGGGACAGAAGCAGGCGAACTGTTGCGAAAAGGAGCCACGATCCCATGCCGACGCTGGGCAGGATGAGATGCCAGGCAAGCGCCGAGAGGCCGGTATTGGCGACGATGCGCAGGGTGTGGACGACGAAGACGAAGGCGAGTTCGGCCTTGGGCAGGCTGAGCAGGCCATTGCGGAAGAACATGATGACGAGGCTGGTGACGAGCACCACGCCGATCGAAGTGGCGAGCACGTGACTATCGCCGGCGCCGCCGCCATCGAGCCCGAGCTGGCTGATGATCGGCCAGGTGAAGATGAGCAGCAGCACCGTCATGATATTGCCGGCGAGCGCCGACAGGATCGCAACGTCCTTCACCGCACCGAACGGCGAGCCTTCCATCTTCACATGGCGGCGCGCCCAATCGTAGAAGTAGACTTCGCCGACATAGCCCAGCAGCAGTTCGTTACCGATCAGCTTCTTGAGCAGCGGGAAGATGCCCGAGACGGGGATGCCCCAGAGCTTGCGGAAGATCACCCAATCCGCCACCGGGCCTGCGAAATAGCTGGCGGCGAGCACCAGCCAGATCAGCGGCGAGGTTGGCACGATCGACCAGACTTGCGCCCAGTCGATCTTCCGCAGCTGCCACAGCACGGCAGCCAGAATGGCGAGCGAAATCACGGGCCCGATCCAGCCGCTCCACTTGCGCAGGTTGCGCTCCAGCGAGCCGGAGTTCGGCAGCGCCGTGGGCAGCACCGGGGGCAGGGTTTCGGTCAGGGCTTCGGCCATCGCTTCTGGGGGAACCATCGGTGAAATATCCTTCGAGGAGCCCGCCTCGCCATCGGGGTTAAGCACAGGCGAGGCCCTCCATCAGCGCGCGATAGCCATGCGAAGCTATCTCCACGGTGAACCGGCGTGATTGATTGCGCGCAACGGTTTCGTCAAATTTCAACTTGGCAATGTCTTTCATCGCCTGTGCGAGTGCGTCGGCATCGCCCACCGGCACCAGCAGGCCGAAGCGCCCGCCGCCCAGCATGTCGTCCATGCTCACGCTGCAGCGCGTGGTCACCACGGGCAGGCCAGCCGCCAGCGCCTCGGCAACGACGGCCGGAACTCCTTCATAATCCGAGGAAAGTACCAGCGCATCAGCCCTGGCCAGCTCGGCATCGAGGGGGCTGACATGGCCCGGCATGCGCACCTTTCCGGCAAGGCCAAGGCGGGCGATCTGCGCTTCCAGTGATCGGCGCGCGCTGCCTTCGCCGATGATGGCCAAACTGTCATCTGGCCCCGCCATGCGCGCAAAAGCATCGATCAGCAGGCTGAAATTTTTCTGCGCCGCAAGCCTGCCGATGGCGAGGAAGCGCTTTCCGGGGCCACGCGGTGCCGCCTTGGCCGCGGCCCGCGCGGCGGTGAGGCGCTGGATATCGGCTTCCGCCAGCGATGGATCGTCGATCACCGCTATGCGCGCATCTTCCACACGCATCAGGCTGCCGATCTCTTCGCGCATCGGCGGCGCCATGCCGACAAGGCGCTGCAGCATCCTTCCCTGAATGCGCAGCCACAGCCGGTAGAACGGCCGCGCCGGGGCGGGCAGATCGTTGCGGGTGAGATCGTTGCTGATCTTGGCGACAACCGGCGGGCAGGCCTTGCCCAGCAGCAGCCGCATCGCCACCGCGACGACCGTGTAGGAATTGCCCGCGCAGAACAGCACGTCGGGCCGGATCCGCCGGATCGCGCGCGGCAACAGGGCGATCATCCACAGCGTCTCCCACGCCGCGCTGGGGATCGCCTCGGGGCCGAGCACTTCAAGCTCGATGCCCGGCCACTCGCGCTTCATCGCGCCCGCGGTGCGGCCCATCACCAGCCGCGCATCCAGCCCCTGCGCGCGCCACGCTTCATGCAGTCGCAGTGCCACGCGCTCCACACCGCCGGGCTCGAAGCTGTGCAGGAAGGTCAGCACGCGCAGCGGCCGCGCAGGCGCAGGCATTTCCTGCGTCATGGCTGCCGAAAGCGCGTTCATGCCGCCCCGCCTAGCGCGGCATAGCGCGAAGGCTGATGCGTGCGCACGAAGCGCGCCAACGTCTTGTCTATGCTGGTCAGCAGCGCGGGGACGGTGGTGTCGCCCGGATGGACCGCAACGCGGATCGTCTGGGTGAAGGGCAGCGCCATGCGGCCCAGCGATGCGGCAAACAGCGAACTGGCGATGCGCGGCTTGCTGCGGCTTGCCCAGGTGATGACCGGGCCTTTCGCCAGCACTTCACCGCTGGCCGGACGCCAGACCTTCATGTGGTCTTCGGCGAGCGCAAAGCCGAGCTCCCGCATCGCCGCATGGGCGCCATCGCCATAAAGCCATGCAGGCGCGATGAAGCCCGCCACCGGGCGGCCGATGGTGTCTTCCACTAGGGCGCGCCCGTCGCGCATCCGGGCCAGCGCCTCGGCCTGCGGGAGATTGAGGAACTCGCCTTCGCCCGCCGTCATGTGCTTGCCCTTGATCGCGGCAAGCCCTTCAGTGGCGGGCGTTTCGTCCTTGTGGCTCCAGCCGTGGAGGAACATCTCGATGCCCTGATCGGCCCAGCCGCGCAGGCGTGCCGCGAACGCCGCATTCCCCGCAATCGGTGCACCGCGCCAATGGTCGGGGATTACCAGCATGGCGAAGTTCGCCTCGCCCACATGGCGCGCCAGCCGCTCTGCCAGCGCATCGACCTGGGCCTCGAACCGGGGCGAGACATCGTGGATCGAAACCACCAGACGTTTCGTTGGCGGCCGCCGCGCGGAATGGGCAGAAGAGGGCGCGGGGGCGTTCATGCGCGCGCCGGTATCACCACATGCTGCACTGCCGCAAGGCGCAGCCGCATCCCGCCATCGATTGTCATCATGGGTGTGGCCCCTTCGCGCGTGACCTGTTCCGGGCTTCCTGATCGCTTGTGCACGCCAACTGCGGCGAGGAAATGGCAATCGCACCGGCATTCCGCAAGGCGGCGGGCATCGTTGCACGGACTGGCGAAATCCTCGCGCGTCTCGTCGCGGATGCTATTGTCTATCAAAAATGTTGAGTTAACGACAGGGCTGTCGGGACGTGTACCGAGTCGACCGGCCATTCTTCTCTCGGAGACGTTATATGGCCCATGAAATCAATGCATTGAATGATACCACACCGCCCGTGATCCTCACCGTGCCGGGCCTTGGCAATTCTGGCCCCGGGCACTGGCAGACAACATGGGAAGCGCGCCTGCCGCGCTGCCGCCGGGTCGATCTGGGGCTGTGGGAAGATCCGCATCGCAACACCTGGGTGAACAAGCTCAACCTCGCGATCCAGCGCGCCGAAGGGCCGGTGGTGCTTGCAGCGCACAGCCTTGGCTGCCTCGCGGTGGCGTGGTGGGCGGAATACGAGCAGCCGGGCGGAGTTATCGAAGGCGGGAAAGTAATCGGCGCGCTGCTGGTTGCGCCGCCCGATGTTGAGGAGCGCCCGCTTGATCGGCGGCTGACGCGCTTTGCCCCGGTGCCCGAAGCAGCGCTGCCGTTCCCTTCGATCCTCGTTGCCAGTCGCAATGACCCATATCTGACGATGGCGCAGGCCCGCAGGCTTGCCCGCCGCTGGGGCGCGCGCCTCGCCGATGCGGGGGAGGCGGGGTACATCAATGCGGCATCCGAACTGGGCGATTGGGCCTTTGGCCGCTTGCTGCTCAACACCTTGCTGCCGCAGCCGCTGCCGGTGGTGCAGGACACGCCGCGCGGCCTGCCTGCCGCGCGCGATGAGTTCGATCCGGCGCTTGTCTGGCAGCGCGCCTGATCCTTTAACGGGCCTCAATCCCTCCCCGAGGTCCGGCCCACGGGGCGGTGCGATCGATCCCCAATCCCGTCGATCGCACCGCCTCGCCCTTTG
This sequence comes from Novosphingobium sediminis, assembly GCF_007991615.1. Taxonomy (GTDB): domain Bacteria; phylum Pseudomonadota; class Alphaproteobacteria; order Sphingomonadales; family Sphingomonadaceae; genus Novosphingobium; species Novosphingobium sediminis. The sequence goes on from NZ_BJYR01000012.1 coordinate 10,687, forward strand.
CTTCCCAGCTGAAACCCGGTGTCGCCGGATCTTCCCATCTGGCCGCATCCATTGGCACGCCGTCCAGCGCCCGCCATTCGCCCTCATCCGGAAACTGGGTGAAGTCCCGCTGCGCCCGCCATGCCGCCAGCGCCGCGACATGGTCTTCCAGCGCGCGGTCCCTGCCTTCCCAGTCGACCCACGTCACCGCGTTGTCCTGCGCATAGGCGTTGTTGTTGCCCTGCTGGCTGCGGCCGAACTCGTCCCCTGCCGTCAGCATGATCGTGCCTGTTGAGACGAACAGCGTGCCGAGCATGGCGCGGGCAAAGGCGGCGCGGCGGGCGAGGACTTGCGGATCTTCGGACGTCCCTTCGGCGCCATTGTTCCAGCTGAAGTTCTCGCCATGCCCGTCGCGGTTGTCCTCGCCGTTGGCGTGATTGTGGCGGTGTTCGTAGGCAAGGGTATCGGCGAGGGTGAACCCGTCATGCGCGGCGAGGTAGTTCACCGCGCGGCAGTCCTTGCCGAATATGTCTGAGCAGCCCGCGATCCGTGTCGCGAGCAAGCCGACGCCAGCATCGCCGCGCCAGAAGCGGCGGACATCGTCGCGGTAGCGGTCGTTCCATTCGAGCCAATGCGCGGGGAAGCGCCCCAGTTGATAGCCGCCGGGGCCGATATCCCACGGCTCGGCGATCATCACGCGGTCTGCCAGCCACGGGTCGGCGGCAATTTCGGCAAAGATCGGCGCATCCGCCGCAAATCCCGGTCCGCGCGCCATCACGGTCGCGAGATCGAAGCGGAACCCGTCGATGCCGCAATGCCTCACGAAATGCCGCAGCGTATCGACGACCAGCGCCCGCACCGCAGCGTACGCGAAATCGAGCGTGTTGCCGCAGCCGGTATCGTTGATGAGGCTGCCGTCCGGCGCATGGGCGTAGGCCGCATTGTCGAGGCCGCGAAAGCTGAGCACCGGTCCCAGAATGTCACTCTCGCCGGTGTGGTTGAACACCAGATCGAGGATCACGCCGATGCCGCGCGCGTGGAGCGCCGCGACCGCTTCTCGCAGTTCGGCCACGCCGCCGGGGCAGAGGCGCGGATCGAGCGCCATCGGCACGACAGGGTTGTAGCCCCATGCATTGCGGAGCCCGAGCGGCGGCAAGTGGCGCTCGTCGATCCAGGCGGTGATCGGCATGAGTTCCACCGCGCTCACGCGCAGTTTTTCGAGATGTGCGAGCACGGCGGGATGGGCCAGTGCCGCCACTGTGCCGCGCTGCGCTTCCGGCACATCGGTGTGCAGCATGGTGAACCCGCGCACGTTGACTTCGTAGATCAGCCCGCCGCGCGTGAAGTGTGGCGGCTGGAGCGGCACGTCCGGCAAGGGTTCCAGCATTACCGCGCGCGGCACCAGCGGCGCGGTATCCACGCCATATTGGGACAGCGCCGGGCTATAGGTGAAGGGCCGGTCCAGCTCCACTGCACGCGGATCGACGAGCAGCTTGGCGGGGTCGAACCACAGCCCGCGCTCCGGTGCCCATTCGCCCTGCGCGCGAAGGCCATAACGGGTGCCGGGGGCAGGGGCCTTGGCAGACCAGTCGTCTCCCCCGCGGACCATCGGCACGCGGGTTTCGGTCTCGCCTTCAAACAGGCAGAGCATGACCGCCTCGGCGCGCGGGGCGCGCACCGAAAGTTGTGTCATGTGATGACGTCGGGCGCGCTGCGGCCGGTGCGCGCGGCAATCCCGGCAATCGCTTCGGCTGCGGCGATGAGATCGGACAGCATCGCGTCGGTATCGGCATCGAGCGTGCCGCCTGCCGGCTCGTAGCGCTCAAGGTACAGCCGCAAGGTCGCGCCTTCGGTGCCGGTGCCGGACAGCCGCAGCACGATGCGCGATCCGCCCACGAACAGCACGCGCAGGCCCTGATTGGCGCTGAACGAGCCATCCACCGGATCGGTGTAGGCAAAGCTGTCCGCTTTCTCGACCGTCAGCGGCCCGAATGCCTTGCCCGGAAGCGTCGGGAACGAGGCTTCAAGCGCGGCCATCAGCGCCTCGGCATCGTCCTTGGGCAGCGCCTCGTAATCGTGCCGCGCGTAGTAGTTGCGGCCGAACTTCGCCCAGTGCTGGCGGGCGATGGCTTCCATGCTCTCGCCGCGCGCGGCCAGAATGTTGAGCCAGAGCAGCACGGCCCAGAGCCCGTCCTTCTCGCGCACGTGGTCCGAACCGGTGCCGGCGCTTTCCTCACCGCAGATCGTCGCCTTGCCTGCGTCGAGCAGGGTGCCGAAGAACTTCCAGCCCGTCGGCGTCTCGAACGCAGGGATGCCCAGAGCCTCGGCCACCCGGTCCGCCGCCGCGCTCGTCGGCATCGAACGCGCAATGCCGGCGAGGCCCTTGGCATAGCCCGGTGCGAGATGCGCGTTCGCCGCCAGCATCGCGAGGCTATCCGAAGGCGTGATGAAGATGCCCTTGCCCACGATCAGGTTGCGGTCGCCGTCGCCGTCCGACGCCGCGCCGAACGCCGGGGCATCGGGCGAGAACATCAGATCGAACAGCACCTTGGCATGGACGCGGTTGGGATCGGGATGGTGCCCGCCGAAATCCTCAAGCGGCACGCCGTTCTGCACGGTGCCGGGGCGAAAGCCGAGCCGCCTTTCCAGCACTTCGACCGCGTAAGGGCCAGTTACGGCATGCATCGCGTCAAACGCCATGGAGAGCCCGCCTGCCACCGCCGCGCGGATCGCGGGGAAATCGAACAGCGTTTCCATGAGGTCCGCCCAGTCGGCCACGCTGTCGATCACCTCGACCGTCGTGCCCGCAACTTGCTGCGAGCCCAGCGTATCGAGATCGACATCTGCGGCTTCAACGGTCAGCCAGCGGTCGATCACCTTGGTGCGCGCAAAGATCGCGTCCGTGATCGCCTCGGGCGCGGGCCCACCATTGGCGATGTTGTACTTGATGCCGAAGTCTTCGTCCGGCCCGCCGGGGTTGTGGCTGGCGGAAAGGATAAGCCCGCCGCTCGCGCCGTATTTACGGATCACGTGGCTGGCGGCCGGGGTCGAGAGGATGCCGCCTTGCCCGACCAGCACCCGGCCGTAGCCGTTCGCCGCTGCAATGCGGATCGCCGCCTGGATCACGGTGCGGTTGTGATAGCGCCCGTCGCCGCCGATCACGAGGGTGGAGCCTGCTTCAGGCTGCACTGCATCGAACACCGACTGGATGAAGTTCTCCGCGTAGTTCGGCTGGGCGAAAACGCGCACCTTCTTGCGCAGGCCCGAAGTGCCCGGCTTCTGATCGGTGAACGGCGAGGAAGGAATCGTCTGGATCATGCGGCTACCGTAAGGCTCCTGTAGAGATCGGCATAGGCCAGACCGCTGCCGATCCATGAGAAATCCGCGCTCATCCCGGCGCGTTGCAGGCTGCGCCAGGCGGCGGGATCGCGGTAAAGCTGCACCGTGCGGGTCAGGGCATCGGCCAGCGTCTGCCAGCGGACCCCGTCAAACTGAACGCCGGTGGCAACGCCGGCCTGCCGCGCGGCAAGGTTGGCGTCGATCACCGTATCGGCAAGGCCTCCGGTGCGGCTCACCACCGGCACGCAGCCATAGGCGAGGCCGTAGAGCTGGGTCAGTCCGCAAGGCTCGAACCGGCTCGGCACGAGGATCGCATCGCCGCCGCCGAGCATCCGATGCGAAAGCGCTTCGTCATATCCGATGCGCACGCCGATTTTCCCCGGATGGCGCGCGGCGGCGGCATGGAACCCGCTTTCGAGCGCCGCATCGCCCGAACCCAGCAGCGCCAGCCGCCCGCCGATGCCGACGAGGTGGTCGGCGGCTTCAAGCAGCACGTCCATGCCCTTTTGCCAGGTGAGGCGGCTGATGACGATGAAGAGCGGGCCATCTCCCTGCTCAATGCCGAATTCGGCCTCAAGCGCCTGCGCGTTCGCCGCCCGCTTGGCCAGCGCCCTTGCCGAATAGGTTCCCTTCAGTGCCGGATCGCTTGCAGGGTTCCATACCGCAGGATCGATGCCGTTGACGATCCCGCTGACGTCTCCCTCGCGTGCGCGGATCAGGCCTTCGAGGCCCATGCCGAAGCCCGGCTCGCGGATTTCGCGGGCGTAAGTCGGGCTCACCGTGGTGATCCGGCTCGCGGCAGCAAGGCCTGCCTTCAGGAAGCTGATGCCGCCGTGATATTCGATCCCGTCAATCGCCATGGCCTGCGGCGGCAGGCCCAACGCCGGGAACAGGTCCGCGCCGTAGTGACCTTGAAACGCCATGTTGTGAATGGTGATGACCGAAGGCAGCACCGGCCCCGCAGGCGCAAAGCGCTGGTAGGCAAGCGCCATGCCGGCCTGCCAATCATGCGCATGCATGAGGTCGAAGGTGAGGCCCTTGACCATGCCCCCCGCCACATCCGCCGCAGCCCGGCCCAGCGCGGCGAAGCGCTTCCAGTTGTCTGCCCAGTCGCGGCCCGTGACATCGCCATAGAGCCCGCCCTCGCGCGCAAACAGCCCCGGCGCATCGAGCACCAGCAGAGGATGAGTGCTAATCTTGCCCGCCAGCAGCCGTGCCGGTTCGCCCAGCAGGCTGTCCCACTTGTGCAGGGCCTTGGGCTTCTTGCCGAGCGCGGCGATGACGGCGGGATAGCCCGGCAGCAGCGTGGTCAGGGCCACGCCGTGCGGCGCAAGCGCCTCGGGCAGCGCGCCGACGACATCGGCGAGGCCGCCCGTCTTGACCAGCGGGACGGCTTCGGAGGCGACGGAGAGGACGTTGGTCATGGAGTTCCCACCCCTAACCCCTCCCGCAAGCGGGAGGGGGACTGAAAGGAAAGCGCTTGGTACTCCCCTCCCGCTTGCGGGAGGGGCTGGGGGTGGGCAGGATCACTTCAGCCGCTCGATCATCGCCTTGTTGATCAGCACCACGCCGCCTTCGGTGCGGCGGAAGCGCTTGGCGTCGAGCACCGGGTCTTCGCCCACCACGAGGCCTTCGGGAATGCGCACACCGGAATCGAGGATCACGCGCTTGAGCCGCGCGCCGCGGCCGATGTTGCAATAGGGCAGGATCACGCCTTCATCGACGCTGGAGTACGAGCCCATCTTCACGCCGGTGAACAGCAGCGAACGCCTGGCGATCGCGCCCGAGACGATGCAGTCCTGCGAGATCAGCGAGGAAATCGCCATGCCGCGCCGCCCCTCGATATCGTGGACGAACTTGGCCGGCGCCGCCACGACCTGATCGGTCCAGATCGGCCAGTCGCGGTCGTACATGTTGAGCGCGGGCACCACGTCGGTGAGGTCGAGGTTTGCCTCGAAATAGGCGTCGAGCGTGCCGACGTCGCGCCAGTATTCGCCGATTTCCTCGGCAGCGCGGATGCAGCTGTCGGTGAAGCGGTGGGCGACGGCCTTCCCGTTCTTGACGATGTCGGGAATGATGTCCTTGCCGAAATCGCGGCTCGAATTGGGGTCCTCGGCATCGCGGCGCAGCGCGTCGAACAGGAACTTCGTGTCGAACACATAGATGCCCATCGAAGCCAGCGAGTGTTCCGGATCGCCTGGGATTGCGGGCGGGTTTTCGGGCTTTTCGACGAAATCGGTGATGACCGCGTTCGCATCCACCGCCATCACGCCAAAGCCCTTGGCTTCCTCGCGCTTCACCACGAGGCAGCCGATCGTCACGTCCGCGCCGGTCGCGACGTGCTGCTGCAGCATCAGCTCGTAGTCCATCTTGTAGATGTGATCGCCCGCGAGGATGACCATGTATTTGGGCGCATGGCTCGCGATGATGTCGAGGTTCTGGTAGACCGCGTCAGCCGTGCCTTCGTACCACGCGTTCTCGGAAATGCGCTGCGAGGCGGGGAGAATGTCGAAGCTCTCGTTACGCTCGGGCCGCATGAAGTTCCACGCGCGCTGCATGTGGCGGATCAGCGAGTGCGCCTTGTATTGCGTCGCCACACCGATGCGGCGGATGCCCGAATTGATCGCATTCGACAGCGCGAAATCGATGATCCGGCTGACCCCGCCGAAATAGACCGCAGGCTTGGCGCGGTTGTCGGTGAGATCGTACAGACGGCTCCCGCGTCCGCCTGCCAGCACATAGGCCATCGCATCGCGCGCCAGCGGCTGTGCGTAAGTATCTCTCATTGCCACACTCCCCCGTTTCTCGTTGGATTATCCCTCGAACACGAACATCATCGTTGAAAGCGGCGGCAGCACGACAAGGGCGGCGCCGCCCTCAGCCGTAACCCCGCCCAGATTGCCCTGGCCCGATCCGCCATAGATCGCAGCGTCGCTGTTCAGCGCCTCGCGCCACTTGCCGTCTTGCGGGAAGGGCAGGCGGTAATGCCCGTGCAGCGCGGGCGTCATGTTGCTGACGACAACCACCGTCGGCGCGCCCGGCGCCTTGCGTGCCCATGCGAAGACGGAGGCGGCGGCATCATCTACCACCAGCCATTCGAACCCTTCGCCCTCGCAATCGCGCGCATGGAGCGCGGGGATCGTGCGGTAGGCGTGGTTGAGGTCCTTGACCCAGCGCTGCACCCCGGCGTGCTCGGCGATGTCGAGCTGATACCAGTCGAGTGCGCGCGCCTCGCTCCATTCGCGGCCTTGCGCAAACTCCTGCCCCATGAACAGCAGCTTCTTGCCGGGATAGCCCCACATCAGCCCATAATAGGCGCGCAGGTTGGCAAACTTCTGCCACGCGTCCACGCCGCTCATCTTGCCGAGCAGCGAGCCCTTGCCGTGGACGACTTCATCATGGCTCAGCGGCAGCACGAAGTTCTCGCTGAAGGCGTACATCAGCCCGAAGGTGATCTCGTCGTGGTGATAGCGGCGATGCACCGGATCACGCGCCATGTAGGCCAGCGTGTCGTGCATGAAGCCCATGTTCCACTTGAACCCGAAGCCCAATCCCCCGCGCGGCGGTCCGCTCGCATCGGTGGGGAGCGTCACCCCCGGCCAGCTGGTCGATTCCTCTGCCACGGTCAGGAACCCGGCGTGGCTCGCGTAGACCGCGCGGTTCATCGCCTGAAGGAAGCCAACGGCCTCCCAGTTCTCGCGGCCGCCTTCGGCATTGGGGATCCACTCGCCGTCCTTGCGGCTGTAATCGCGGTACAGCATCGAGGCGACCGCATCCACGCGCAGGCCATCGACATGGTAGCGCTCCGCCCAGAACAGCGCATTGTTGACGAGGAAGCTCAACACCTCGCGCCGCCCGAAATTGTAGATCGCGGTCTGCCAATCGGGATGGAAGCCCAGCCGCGGGTCGGCATGTTCGTAGAGATAGGTGCCGTCGAACTGCGAAAGCCCGTGGGCATCGACGGGGAAGTGCGCTGGCACCCAGTCGATCAGCACGCCGATCCCGGCGCGGTGCGCGCCGTCGACGAACCGCGCGAAGCCTTCCGGCTCGCCGAAGCGGGCGGAAGGGGCGAACAGGCCGGTGGTCTGATAGCCCCAGCTGGGATCGAAAGGATGCTCGGAGACCGGCAGGAACTCGATATGGGTGAAGCCCATCTCCACGACATAGGGGATCAGCCGGTCGGCCAATTCGTCCCAGCTGTAGAACTCGCGGCCAGCACCCTCTTCGGCTCCGGCATCGGTTCCAGGCTTCTGCCACGATCCCGGGTGCACCTCATAGATCGAGATCGGCACCCGTCGGGGATCGGTCGCCGCCCAGTGCGCGCGGTGGCCGGCATCGCCCCATTCGTGCACATCGGGGGCTTCGATGACGCTCGCGGTCGCGGGGCGCAGTTCGGAGCGGAACGCAAACGGATCGGCCTTGAGCGGTTGCACCGCGCCGCCGGGGCCGACCACGCGGTACTTGTAGGCACGCCCTGCTGCGATATCGGGAATGAACACTTCCCACACGCCGATATCGGCGCGCCGCCGCATCGGGTGGCGGCGCCCGTCCCAATCGTTGAAATCGCCGACAACCGACACAAGTTCGGCATTCGGTGCCCAGACCGCGAAGTGCACGCCGCGCGCGCCTTCATGGTCGATCACATGCGCGCCGAGCTTGTCGAACAGCCTGAGATGCGTGCCCTCCGCAATGAGGAAATCGTCCATCGGCCCCAGCACTGGCCCGAACGAGTAGGCATCTGTGACCCACCATTCGTGCCCTGCCGCCGTGCAGTGATACTTCACCGGCTGGCGCGTGCCGGAAACATGGCCTTCAAACAACCCGCGATCGTCGATCCGCTTCAGTTCACCGATCACATCCCCGCCGAGGGAATGCGCCTCCGCCGTCTCCGCGCCGGGCAGCACCGCGCGGGCAAACGCGCCGCCGGGGCCTTCGTGAATGCCCAGCAGGGCGAAGGGATCGGCATGGGTCCCGTTCAGCAGGGCTTCGAGCGCGGCGGGGGAGGGTTTCATCAGGCTGACCCCACCCCCCAGATGTCACGCGCGTATTCGCCGATGGTGCGGTCGGAGGAGAACCATCCGACATTGGCGATGTTGCGGATCGCCTTTTCGCGCCATGCCGCCTGGTCTTCCCACAGGCGGTCCACCCGGCGCTGCGCGGCGTGATAGGCGTCGAAATCGGCGGCGACCATGAACCAGTCGTGATCGTAGATCCCGCCCATGAGCCCCGCATAGCGGGAGGGATCATCGGGCGAGAAAACGCCCGTCGCGATGGCGGAAACCGCCTGCTGCAATTCGCGGCTCTTTTCGATCACCGCGCGCGGGTTATAGCCTCCGGCGCGCTTTTCGGCGACTTCCTCTGCCGTCAGGCCGAAGATCACGATGTTGTCGTCGCCCACGCGGTCCTTGATCTCGACATTCGCGCCATCGAGCGTGCCGATGGTGAGCGCACCGTTCATGGCGAACTTCATGTTGCCGGTGCCGGATGCTTCCATGCCTGCGGTCGAGATCTGCTCCGAAAGGTCTGCTGCCGGGATGATCCGCTCGGCCTTCGAAACGTTGTAGTCCGGCATGAAGACCACCTTGAGCAGCCCGCCTACCGAAGGATCGGCATTCACGCGCCGCGCGATGTCGCTCGCCAGTTTGATGATCAGCTTGGCGTTGTGATAGCTCGACGCTGCCTTGCCGCCGAAGATCTTCACGCGCGGCACCCAGTCGCGCTCAGGGTGGCTGCGGATCTGGTCGTACAGCGCAACCGTCTCGACCAGATTGAGCAGCTGGCGCTTGTATTCGTGGATGCGCTTGATGTGCACGTCGAACAGGGCATCGGGATCGAGCCTGAGGCCCATCGTCTGGCGCAGATAGCTCGCCAGCGCGACCTTGTTGGCGCGCTTCACTTCGGCGATCCGTTCGCCCAGCGCGGCATCGCCCGCCAGCGCATTGAGGTCGGCCAGCTTCTCCGCATCGTCGAGAAACGCCGGGCCGATGGCGTCGGTGATGACGCCCGTCAGCCCCGGGTTGCACTGCTGCAGCCAGCGGCGCGGAGTGACGCCGTTGGTCTTGTTGTTGATCCGCGTGGGGTAGAGCCCGTGCAGGTCCGAAAACACCGTGGACTTCATCAGTTCGGTATGGAGCGCAGCCACGCCGTTGACGCTGTGCGCGCCCACGAAAGCAAGGTTCGCCATGCGCACGCGGCGTTCACCCGCCTCGTCGATCAGGCTGATCGCGGCGATGGCGCGGTCGTCCGCCCCGGCCTTGCGCGCTTCGCGCAGCACGCGGCTGTTGATCGCGTAGATGATCTGCATGTGGCGCGGCAGCAGCCGCTCGAACAGCGGCAGCGGCCAGCTTTCCAGCGCTTCGGGCAGCAGGGTGTGGTTGGTATAGGCCACCGTCCTGCGCGTCAGATCCCACGCCTCGTTGAAATCGAGGCCGTGAACATCGACGAGCAGCCGCATCAGTTCCGCCACGGCCACCGCCGGGTGCGTGTCGTTCAACTGGATCGCCGCCTTGTCCGGCAGCGTCTCGATGGCGCCGTAGGTCTGCACGTGACGCCGCACGATGTCCTGGATCGAAGCTGAGGTGAAGAAATACTCCTGCCGCAGCCGCAGTTCCTGACCGGCCGGGCTGGAGTCCGCCGGATAGAGCACGCGCACCAGCGTTTCGGCGCGCACTTCCTCGGCCAGCGCCCCGGCATAGTCGCCTGCGTTGAAGGCATCGAGCCGGATCGGATCGAGCGCGCTCGCGGTCCACAGTCGAAGCGTGTTGACCCGCTTGCCGCGCCAGCCGACCACCGGCGTATCGACCGCGGAGGCTTCGACCTGCTCGGCCGGGATCCATTCGACGCGGTCACCCTTGTCGACCACTTCGCCGCCGAACCCGATGCGGTACGCGCTTTCCCGCCTATCGAACTCCCAGGGGTTGCCGTGGCTCAGCCAGGTTTCGGGCAGTTCGACCTGCCAGCCATCATCGAGCCGCTGGCGAAACATGCCGTTCACATAGCGGATGCCGTAGCCATAGGCCGGGATATCGAGGCTCGCGAGGCTTTCCATGAAACATGCGGCAAGCCGGCCGAGGCCGCCGTTGCCGAGTGCGGCGTCCGGTTCCAGATCCTCGATCGCGGAAAGGTCGAAACCGTAGGTCCGCAGCGCCTTTTCCATCTCGCGCGTCAGGCCCATGTTGGACAGCGCATCGCGCAGCAAGCGGCCGATCAGGAATTCGAGGCTGAGGTAATAGACGCGCTTGCCCGCCGCTTCATACGTGCGGTGAGTCGAATCCATCCAGTTGTCGATCACCTTGTCGCGCAGCGCGAGGACAGTCGCGGTGAACCAATCGTGCGGGGTGGCGGAATGGACGTCCTTGCCCACGCGGTGGCGCAGCACGTCGAGGATATGGTCCTTCATGTCGGGGCCGGCTGACCCGCTGGCAGCAACAGTGCCAGGCTTTTCGCGTTCATCGTGGCGCACGAAACATCACTCCACCTGCCGGGCATGGCGAGGGATGGGCGTCTCGTGCGGCCCGCGGCCCCCCCAAAGACCCTTTTGCTGTCCAAAGCCTCCCCCGGCTTCACGCGATTGAACCTAGGCGAGGGAAGGCGCCCGCCGCAAGCGATCAGAGCCGGCAAGGTGTTATGCAATGGTATTAAGTTGAAGGAATACGATTGCAGCACCTGTCGGCGCGATCCTGCGTTCGCCTTCTACGCTTGTTCAGCGCTTCTTCGCGGCGATCGCTTCGATCTCGATCAGGAAATAGGGTCCGGCCAGCGCCGCTACCTGAAAGGTCGAGCGGGCGACGGTGTTCGGATTTTCAGCTGTCTTGAAGAACTGCTTGAAGCCCTCGTTCGCGCCGGCAAAATCCATCTTGCCGAGCTTGGGATCCGCCGCAACAAACAGCGTGAGCTTGATCACGTCCGACATCGCGTAGTCGCGGCTTTCGAGGATCGCCTTGATCCGCTTCAGCGCGCTGATCGTCTGGGTTTTCGTGTCGCCCAGATCCTCGATCGATTTCACGTCGGCAAAGCTCTTCGCCGGATCGATGGGCGAGGCGAGTTGCCCCGAGAGATAGAACAGGTCCGTCCCTGCCTTCACGTCTGCCCCATCGAGGATCAGCGCCTGCGGATTGCTCTGCACGCGTGTGACTTGCGCCGAGGCCGGAGCGGCCAGCGCAAGTGCGGCAGAGGCGAGGGCAGGCAGGAGGATGAAGCGCATCGATCGGTCCCCTTCAGGCAAAGGCCGCGCTGATGCGGCCCATCGACTCCGAGCATAAGCTACAATTCGCAAGTGCAAAAGCGCTGGCTGGCGCTGCGATACCATACGGGAATGCCCTAAAGAGCAGCGGCTACCAGCGCCGATGCGGCGCAAATTGGCATTGACCTCGCTGCAATGCAGCATAGCATGTGCGTTCTGACCGACGGTAGCAGGAGTGGGGACACGACCTTGCCGGGACTTCGAGGAACCGCCCTTTCCGCCGCCAGCCTCGCGCTGGCCGTTTCTCTCGCGCTCGGCAGTCCGGGTTTCGCGCAGGATCGCGGCGGCGGCTCTTCTGTTGCCGTGGCGGACGAGGGCCGCGAGATCTATGAGCAGATCTGCCAATCCTGCCACATGTCCGATGCGAAAGGCGGCGGCGTTCCGGGGGCCATGTTCCCCGCGCTCGCCGGCAATCCGCGCCTTGCCGATCACGATTATGCCAGCATCATCCTGCTCAAGGGACGCGGCGGGATGCCGTGGTTTTCCGGGATGCTCACCCGGCCGCAGATCGCGGCGGTGATCAACTACGTGCGCGGCCATTTCAATGCCTATCCCGATCCGGTCACCGTTGCCGATCTGGACCGCATCACTACCGCCAATCCTCCGGTTCCCGATTGCAACTGCGGGCACTGAACTCCGACCAGACAAGGTGCGCTCCGCATGACCAATCCGATCCTGCCGCAAACGCGCCGCGACCTGCTCGCGATGATCGGCAAGGTGGGCGGCGGCGCAGCGCTCTATCAGGCGATGACGGTGATGGGGCACGCTGCGGAATCGCAATTCACCGGGCCGCCGCAGCTTTCGGGCGCCAAGCCGGGTGCAACTGTGCTCGTGCTGGGCGCGGGGCTGGCCGGGATGCTCTCGGCCTATGAGCTGGCCAAGGCTGGCTACAAGGTCCAGATCCTCGAAGTGCAGACCCGCGCGGGCGGCCGCAACATGACCTTGCGCGGCGGCGATACGGTTAGCGAACTCGGCTCGGTCCAGAAGGTCGGCTTCTCGCCGGGCAACTATCTCAACCCCGGCCCCTGGCGCATTCCTTATCACCACCGCACCGTGCTGCATTATTGCAAGCAGTTCGGTGTCGAACTCGAACCCTTTCTCCAGAGCAACCACAACGCCTTTGTCCACCGCAAGGCGGCGTTCGACGGCAAGCCGCAGCGCTTTCGCGATCTCACCATCGACTGGAAGGGCCATGTCTCCGAACTGCTCGGCAAGGCGCTCAATGCAGGCGCGCTCGATGCGGCGGTGACGAAGGAGGACAGGGACGTACTGCTCGAGGCGCTGCGCAGCTGGGGCGTGCTCGACAAGAACATGGCCTACACCAGAAGCGACAAGGTGGGTGAGCAGCGCGGGTGGGGGCGGCCGCCCGGTGGCGGCGTCAACGGGGCGCCGATCCCGAACGATCCCTTCACCCTCTCCGATACGCTGGACAGCCGGATCTGGGACCAGCTGGGCTTCTTTGCCGAACACGTGATGCAGACCTCGATGTTCCAGCCGAAAGGCGGCATGGACCATATCGGCAAGGCGTTTCAGGCGCGGGTGGGCAAGCTGATCCGCTACGGCACCCGCGTCAGCAAGATCGCGCAGGACGAGCGCGGCGTCACGGCAAGCTGGACCGACGCGAAAACCGGCGCTGCCGGTGAAACCCGCGCCGACTGGATGGTGTGCACGATCCCGGCGACGATCCTTGGCCAGATCGACCTGCAGGTTTCAGACGCCAAGAAGGCCGCGATCAAGGCGCTGCCCTATGGCAATTCGGTCAAGATCGGGCTGGAGATGAAACGCCGCTTCTGGGAGACCGAGGATGCGATCTATGGCGGCAGTTCGTTCACCGATGCGGCTATCGGGCTTGTCAGCTATCCCAGCCACGGCTGCTTCAGCGATGGCCCGGCGGTGCTGCTGGGGGCCTATCCGTTCGGTGTCGGCTCCTACATGCTAGCGGGGATGAAGCCCGAAAAGCGCATTGCCGCCGCGCTGGAGCAAGGCTCCGTGTTCCATCCGGCGCACTACAAATCGGAATTCCTGACCGGCGCATCGCTTGCGTGGAGCCGGATGCCGTGGATCCTTGGCTGCTGCGCGACCTGGACCGAGGAAAGCCGGGCGGCGCACTATCAGGACCTCGTGGCGATGGACGGGCGGATCGTCCTCGCGGGCGAGCATTGCTCCTATTACGGCTGCTGGCAGGAAGGCGCGCTGCTTTCGGCGCTTGATGCGATCACCCGCCTGCACCAGCGGGCATCGGCAGCCTAAGGCTGGACGACGGGCGCAGGCTGGGGCATCGCTGGGGCGGGAGAACTGCCGCCGATGACCAAGCTGCCGACGCATATGCACGTCCTTGAAGTGTCCGAACTTGCGCCCGACCTTGCCGGGGTCGGCATAGCCGAGCGGCCGGTGCCGCAGCCGGGAGCTGGGCAGGCGCTGGTGCGGATCGAGGCGGCCTCGCTCGGCTTTCCGGACCTGCTGATGACCGAGGGGCTCTATCAGGCGAAGCCCCCGCTGCCGTTCGTGCCCGGCATGGAAGCTGCCGGCGAAGTCGTCGCGGCGGGTGAGGGGAGCCGCTGGCAGGCGGGCGACAAGGTTATCGTGGCCACGCTGACCGGCGCCGTGCAGCAATATGGTGCCTACGCCGATGCCGCTTTGGTCCCGCTGCCTGCTGCTCTGTCCTATGCCGAAGGTGCTTCGCTGCGCGCCGCCTATATCACCGCCTACACCGCGATCGCGCGCATCGGCCGGGCCGAGGCGGGCGAGACGCTGGTGGTGCATGGCGCGGCAGGCGGGGTGGGGCTCGCCGCCGTCGATCTTGGCAAGGCGCTGGGCCTTTCTGTGATCGCGGCCTCCTCGACGCCGGAGAAGCGCGAGGCGATCAGCCGACTCTATGCACCGGACCATATTCTTGCCGGGCCTACCGGCCTGCGCGAACAGATCCTCGAGCTTACCGGCGGGCGCGGGGCAGACCTTGTCTACGACCCTGTTGGCGGCGACGTGTTCGATGAGGCTTGCCGCTACACGGCATTCGGTGGCCGCCTGCTGGTTGTCGGCTTTGCCGGCGGGCGCATCGCGGAGGTGCGCACCAACATTCCGCTGATAAAGGGCTTCTCGGTCGTCGGCGTCCGTGCGGGTGAATATGGCCGCCGCTTCCCCGAACGCGGGCGCGAGGACATGGCCGCAGTGATGCGCCTCGCCGCCGAGGGCCGTATCCGCCCCCACGTCCATTCCGCCGTCCCGCTGGTGGACTGGCGCGAAGCCTATCTAGCGATGCGCGAACGCCGCGTGATCGGGCGCACGGTGATCCTGCCCAACGGGTGAGAAGCCAGGCGCTGCAAGAGCCGCCGGAACCAGACCAAAAAAAGGGGCCACCCGTTGCCGGATGGCCCTTTGAAAGTTTGGGAGAGGATGCCTGAAAGGCGTGTTCTTAGTGCGCCGCACCCCGAGTCTTCGCAAGTGCGAAACGTGGGGTAGTAATTGCAATAATTGCAATTCACACCGCCAAAAGCCCCGTTTCAAGCGATTTCAGGCGGCAGATTTTGCATTATTATCAAGTGCTGCATTCGTATGCAGTGATCGTTCACAAGGCTTTCTGCAACCATCCTGTCCTTTGGTGCAGGTTTTGTGTCCGTTACGGTTGAAACCACCTTCCGGGTCCGATTTCACGCCGTGTCATGCCCCTCGAGGGCCAAAGTTGCGCCGACTCGGGAAGTGTTATACAGCATAACCCATAAGCCTGTTTCACCCGAGAGGATCCACCGTGACCGACCAGACCCCGATTGCCCCCAAGCCTGATCGCGCCGAGGAAGACACCGTCGCCTTCTGCGTGGACGACGGCATTGCCTGGGTGGCGTTCAACCGGCCGGAGAAGCGCAATTGCATGAGCCCCAAGCTCAACCGCCGAATGAAGGCGGTGCTGGAAGAGCTCGAATTCCGCGACGATGTGCGCGTGCTCGTGCTGACGGGCGAGGGCGAGGCGTGGACCGCCGGCATGGACCTCAAGGAATACTTCCGCGAAACCGAAGCGCAGGGCCTCGGCGCGATCCGCAAGTCGCAGCGCGAAAGCTACGGCTGGTTCGAACGGCTGCGCTGGTATGAAAAGCCCACCATCGCGATGATCAACGGCTGGTGCTTCGGCGGCGGCTATGGCCCGCTGTTCGGCTGCGATATCGCGATTGCCAGCGAAGACGCACAGTTTGGTCTTTCCGAAATCAACTGGGGCATCCTCCCCGGCGGCGGTGCATCAAAGGTCGCGCAGGAACTGATGCCGTTCCGCAAGGCGATGTACCACGCGATGATGGGCGAAAACCTCACCGGCAAGCAGGCCGAAGAGCAGGGCCTCGTCACCGAAGCCGTGCCCGCCGACAGGCTCAAGGAGCGCGTGCTCGAGATCGCCAACGTCCTCAAGAAGAAGGACACGCATGCGCTGCGTGCAACCAAGTGGACGATGCGCCGCATGGTCGACATGACCTACGACAACGGCCTCGAATACCAGATCCGCGCGCAGGAAGCGCTGCACAGCTTCGGCGGTGCAGCGGCGCGCAAGGAAGCCACCCGCCAGTTCCTCGACGAGAAGAGCTTCAAGCCGGGCCTCGGCACGTTCGACGCGAGCAAGGTGGAGCGCTGAGGCGGCCCACTCCCGACCCCTGCCACAAGTGGGAAGGGAAAAAGAAGTAAGCCCCTCCCGCCTGCGGGAGGGGTTTGGGGTGGGCAGGCGGCACCACGCCACCCCGCGCAATTATCAAGAAAACATCTTGCACGCCGCAACATAGCCCGCCAGCGTCGGGGGACATCAGGAGTCCCGTAACGCCATGTCCCCATTCCGTATCGCCGCTCTTTCCGCTCTCGCGCTGGCCCCGCTTCCCGTGCTTGCCGCGGCCCCCGCAGGCTATCCCGCAGCCGAGGCACAGGTCCTCGATCTCGCCACCAAGTCGATCGCCATCCGCTCGGTCCGCGGCGAGAACAACCGCACCATCGACGTGGCCAAGCTCTACAAGCAGGCGCTGCTGGCAGCGGGCTGGGCAGAGGGCGATATTGAGATCACGCCAGTCGACGACACAGCCTATATCATCGCCACGTGGGCCGGCAGCGATCCCAAGCTGAAGCCGCTGGTGATTTCGGGCCACATGGACGTGGTCGAAGCCAAGCCTTCCGACTGGAAGCGTGATCCCTTCACGCCGGTGGTGGAGGACGGGATCCTCTATGGCCGCGGCGCGACCGACATGAAGTTTGGCGGCGCGCTCGCGCTTTCCTCGCTGATCGAACTGCGCAAGTCGGGCTACAAGCCGCGCCGCACCATCGTCATCGAGTTTTCGGGTGATGAGGAAACGGTGATGAAGACCACTGGGCTCATCGCGGACAAGCTCAAGAATGCCGAACTCGTCATCAATGCCGATGCCGGCGGCGGCAAGCTTGATGAAGAAGCAGGCAAACCGCTCTACTGGGTGTGGGACGGCGCCGAGAAGACCTACGGCGACTTCAAGTTCGAGGTCACCAACCCCGGTGGTCACAGCTCCGCGCCGCGCCCCGAAAACGCCATTGTCCAGCTTTCCTCCGCGCTCGTGAAGCTCGGCGCCTATTACTTCCCGGCTGAGCAGAACGCGCTGACCAAGGCTTACTTCACGCAGGCCGCCCCCTTCGAGGCCAATCCGAAGACCGCTGCCGCGATGCGCGCCTTTGCAGCCAATCCGGCGGACGCGGACGCGATAGCCGTGCTGCGCGCCAATCCCGCGATGGTCGGCAAGGTTGGCACCACCTGCGTGCCGACGATGTCGGACGCCGGCCACGCCCTCAATGCGCTGCCGCAGCGCGCCACGGCTTATATCAACTGCCGCATCTTCCCCGGCCACAGCCGCGCCGAGATCATGGACCAGCTCGCCAAGGTGGTCGGCCAGCCCGAAGTGAAGATCACCGACGTTACTGAAGGCTCGTTCGAGACTGATGCCTCGCCGATGCGCCCCGATTTCGTCGCCGCCTCGACCAAGGCGATCCGCAAGGCGTGGGGCAAGGACATCGCCGTCGTCCCCTCGCAGAGCTCTGGCGCATCGGACAGCATGTACTACCGCCGCCTCGGCATCCCCGCCTATGGCGCGAGCCCGGTGTTCACCAAGGATAGCGAGGAATTCTCGCACGGACTCAACGAGCGCGTGCGGCTGGAGAACATCCGCCCCGGCGTGACGTACTACGTCAGCCTGCTCACCGATCTTTCAAAGTAACGGGCTTGGCTAAATAAGCGTATCGAGGAAGCGGCGCGCGATGGCGCCCGCTTCCTCGGCGCTGAAGCAGCCGGGCGAGAGACACAGCTCCAGCCACAGCCCGTCGACCAGCGCCGAAACCGCGATGGCATCGCGGCGCTGGCGTTCTGCTGGCACGCCGCAATCGCCCAGCAAGGCTTCGAGCCGCGCGCGCGAGCCTGAGTATTGCTCGTCATGCTGGGCGGCGATGGCGGGCCGCGCGGTGACGAGGCTCCAGAACGCGATCCAAGTGGCGAGCAGCTGCGGGTCGGCGATGGCCGGCGCGAAGCTGGCCATCACGAAAGCATCGAGCCGCGCGCGGGGGTTCTGCCCCGCTGCGTTCACGGCCTCGTCGATGGCCTCGTTCACCTTGTCTTCGACGTGGGCATAAGTTGCCGCGACAAGCGCTTCGATTCCGCTGAAATAGTGACTCACCAGCCCCGGCGAGACGCCCGCCTCCACCGCAATCGCCCGCACGCTTGCGCCCGCTGCGCCGAGCCGCGCCAGCACCCGCGCGCAGGCCTCGATCAGCGCAAGCCGCCGGGCATCGGGTTCCTGGCGCCGGAAGGCGGGTTGATGAGGGCCAGAGTGAGGGGAGTGCGCTTTCATCTTGCACATCCTACCCGTTGTTGTACGATCGTCCAACAAGCAATTTCACACCCCTTGGAGATTCGGTATGGGCCACCAATCTGCCATCGCGGCCTGCAGCGCGAGTGAGCACGATCCTGACGCGGACTGGAGCCTGCCGGGCTGGCTCTATACCGATCCCGAATACCACGCGCTGGAGATGGAGCGGGTGATCCGCCCTTCGTGGCAGATCGTCTGCCATGTGAACGAGATCCCCAACGCGGGCGACTGGCGCACGATCGACTACATCGGCGAGAGCGTGATCGTGATGCGCGGCGATGATGGTGAGGTGCGCGCCTTCACCAACGTCTGCCGCCACCGCGCGATGCGGCTGGTCGAAGGCACTTCGGGCTGCGCGAAGAAGCTCGTCTGCCCCTACCATGCGTGGGTCTACGAGACCGATGGCCGCCTCACCGGGGTTCCCATGAAGAGCGACTATCCCGCTCTCAAGCTGGAAGAAAACGGCCTCGCCCCGGTCGCGCTCGAAGTGTGGCGCGGCTTTGTCTGGGTCTGTCTCAAGCCCGGTGTGTTCCCGACACCGAGCGAAATGATGGCCCCGCACGAAGCTGAAATCGCGCCCTATCGGTTCGAGGACATGCAGCCGATGGGCGCCATGCGCCTGCGCCCGCGCGATGTGAACTGGAAGAACGTCGGCGACAACTATTCGGACAACCTCCACATCCCCGTCGCGCACGATGGCCTGACGCGCATCTTCGGCAAGTCCTACCAGATCAGCGCTGACGACTGGGTCGACCGCCTCAAGGGTGATCTGGTGGACAAGCCCAGCGCCAACTTCTGGGAACGTTTCTACCAGGCGCATCTCCCCAACGTGGAGGAACTGCCGGAGGAAAACCGCCGCCGCTGGCTCTACTTCAAGCTTTGGCCGAACATTGCGTTCGATATCTATGCGGACCAGATCGATTTCATGCAGTGGCTGCCTATCAGCCCGACCACCTGCCTGCTGCGCGAGATGGCCTATACGCTGCCGGACGATTCCTTGCCTGAAGACGAGCGGCGCACGATGAAGCTGGTGCGCTATGCCAACTGGCGCATCAACCGCGTGGTCAACAAGGAAGATACCTGGCTGATCGAGCGGGTGCAGCAGGGCATGGCCTCTGACACGTACGGCGCTGGGCCCATCGGCAAGAGCGAGGTTTGCCTGCGCAGCTTCGCCCGCAAGATCCGCGCGCTGACGCCGGAGGCTAGGCTGCACAAGGCTCCGCCGGCGGGGTGGTCGAAGGCTTGAAGTAAAGGGCCCACACCCGGCCCCTCCCGCAGGCGGGAGGGGAGAGGAAGGGCTAGAGCTATAACGCTCCTCCCGCTTGCGGGAGGGGTTGGGGGTGGGCCAACCCACACCTGAGAAAAAGGGAAGAAATCCAATGTCGAACCGTTACGACGCGATCATCATCGGCGGCGGCCACAATGGCCTTACCTGCGCCTTCTATCTCGCCCGCGCCGGCATGAAGGTGCGCGTGCTGGAGCGGCGCGACATTGTCGGCGGGGCCTGCGTGACCGAGGAATTCCATCCCGGTTTCCGCAACTCGACCGCGAGCTACACCGTCAGCCTGCTGCGCCCCAAGGTGATCTCCGACATGAAGCTGCACGAGCGCGGCTTCCGCATCATCGAGCGCACGATCAGCAATTTCTTCCCGTTCGAGAACGACTACCTCAAGCTCGGCGGCGGACCCGGCCGCACCGAGGCGGAATTTGCGCGCTTCTCCAAGAAGGACGCTGAGACCTACAAGCACTACGACGCTGCGCTGGAGAAGGTGGCGCAGGTGCTGCGCGATATCGCTCTGAAGTGCCCACCCAATGTCGGCGGCGGCGTCCGCTCGCTGCTCGCTGCCGCACAGCAGGGTTGGCCCATCGCGGGCCTCGGCCTCGATGTGCAGCGCGATTTGCTCGACATCTTCACCAAGTCGGCGCGCGAATTCCTCGAAGGCTGGTTCGAGCACGATTACGTGCGCACCGCGTTCGGCTTCGATGCCGTCGTCGGCAACTTTGCGGGCGTTTCCACCCCCGGTTCTGCCTATGTGCTGCTGCACCACGTGTTCGGCGAAGTGAACGGCAAGTTCGGCGCATGGGGCCACTCGGTCGGCGGCATGGGCGCGATCACGCAGGCCATGGCCCGCGCCTGCGCCGAGGAAGGCGTGGAAATCAGTCTCGAAGCGCCGGTTGCCAAGGTCCTCGTCAACAACGGCAAGGCCGTCGGCGTGACGCTCGAAAGCGGTGAGGAGCTTTATGCGCCGACCATCGCCGCCAACGTCGGCCCCGCGCTGCTCTATCGCAAGATGGTCGACAGCAGCGATCTCGATGCCGATTTCAACCGCCGCATCAAGAACTTCAAGACCGGGTCGGGCACGTTCCGCATGAACGTCGCGCTGTCCGAACTGCCCGATTTCACCGTCCTTCCCGGCAAGGAAAAGGCCGAGCACCACACCGCCGGCATCATCATCGCGCCGGGCATGGACTACATGGATCAAGCCTTCATCGATGCGCAGCAGTTCGGCTGGTCGAAGAAGCCGATCATCGAAATCAAGCTGCCCACCACGATCGACGATAGCCTCGCCCCTCCGGGCGGCCATGTCGCCAGCCTGTTCTGCCAGCAGTTCTCGCCCGAATTGAAGGACGGCCAGAGCTGGGACGACGTGCGCGAGAAGGTGGCGGACCTCATCATCGACACCGTCAACGACCACGCACCCAACTTCAAGAATGCGGTCATCGCCCGGCAGATCCACTCGCCGCTCGATCTCGAACGCAAGTTCGGCCTTATCGGCGGGGATATCTTCCACGGGCAGATGGGCCTCGATCAGCTTTGGGCCGCGCGCCCCGTGCTCGGTCACGGCGATTATCGCTCGCCGATCAAGGGCCTCTACATGTGCGGTTCGGGCACGCACCCGGGCGGCGGCGTGACGGGCGCGCCGGGCCACAACGCGGCTGCGGAAATCATCCGCGATCGCGGCACGCTGTGGAAGGTGCTCCACCGCGGACGGTAATTCCGTTGCAGCCTGAACGGTTTCCTCTAGCCTCCCGGATCAGGGGCTAGGGGGAAACGTTCATGCTGACCATGCTGCTGATCCTGCTTGGGCTGGGGGTTCTGGCCTATCTCGCCGCGCTGCTGCGCGTGGTGATCCCGCAGCGAGCGGTGCCGAAGCCCGAAGCCGTGCTGCTCGGCGGAGTGACCAACTTCTTCGACACGCTCGGCATCAGTTCATTCGCGACGTCGACTGCCTGGGTCAAGTTCCGCAACCTGCTGCCAGACCGGCTGATCCCCTCCACCCTGCTCGTCGGCCACACCGGCCCAGCGATCATGCAGGCGATCATCTTTCTGGTCCTCCTCGGCGGCAATGTGGACCCGGTGCTCCTCGTCGGCTGCATCCTAGGCGTACTGGCCGGAGCCGTGCTCGGTGCGTCGCTGGTTTCGCGCGCGGCGGTTTGGCTGGTGCAGGCGATGGTCGCGCTCGGCCTTGTCATCGCCGCGACGATCTTCCTGCTCATCAACCTGCACCTGATGCCCGGCGCCGGCACCGCCTCCAGCTTGCCACTGCCGCTGCTACTCGGGGCGATTGCCGCCAACTTCGGGTTTGGCGTGCTCGTCAATTTCGGCATCGGCAACTTTGCGCCCACGCTCATCATGTTCAGCCTGATGGGGATGGACCCGCGCTATGCCTTTCCGGTCATGGCAGGCAGCGCAGGCATCGCGGGCGCGGGGGCCAGCATCCGCCACATCCAGATCGGCGAGGTAGACCTGCGCGTCGTCACCGGCATCATTCTGGGCGGCATACCAGCGGTGCTGGTGGCCGCGTTCCTCGTCAAGAACATGGATGTCGTGATGCTGCGCTGGTTGGTGATCGCGGTGGTCTACTACGCCGCAGTGGTCATGGCGCGCTCGGCTTGGGCGGGCTTCAAACAGCGCTGATCATCGCCGCCACCATCTCGAACAGGAATTCCAGCACCACCGGTAGCAGCTGGATCCCGATCTGCAGCAGGAACCACAGCACCCAGAGCGTCGCCACCCCGGCGATGATCCAGTGCTGCTTGAAATAATAGAGATACCGCAGCCACAGCCGCTTCCACCACCGCGCTTTCATGCCAGCGCAGTCTCGCGCTGTCCGCGCCGTACCGCGAGGTAAACCGGCACGCCTGCGGCCACGAGCCCTAGCCCGTAGCTCACCGCGCTCGCGCCGAGGCCCCATGTTGCCCAGCCGATGAAGGCCGCTCCGCCCAGCGCGATCACCGTCAGCCCGCGTTCCTGCGGCAGGAGGCGGATCGCGGCCATCATGCTCATGAAATAGGCGAGCATGCCCGCCGCAAGGCTGACGGAGGCGATGAATTGGAACAAGTCGCCAAGGCCCCGACCATAGTTGAGCAGGGTCACGGAGGTCAGCAGCAGCGAGGAGACGACATGCGCGCGCACCGGCGTGCCGCGCTTGCCATCGGCGGCGAACCACATCGGAAACACCCCGCCGCGCGCCATCGCCTGCGGCATTTCGCCCTGCAGCAGGATGAAGCCGTTGAGCGTCCCGAACGCGCTGATCGCAGCAAACACCGCGACGACCGAGGCCATGTTTCCGCCGAACGTGCGGCCAAGGAAATCCGCCACCGGGG
Source organism: Novosphingobium sediminis (assembly GCF_007991615.1). Taxonomy (GTDB): domain Bacteria; phylum Pseudomonadota; class Alphaproteobacteria; order Sphingomonadales; family Sphingomonadaceae; genus Novosphingobium; species Novosphingobium sediminis. The sequence continues at coordinate 33,700 of NZ_BJYR01000012.1, forward strand.
CAGGGGAGGCCGCCGCCTGATCGGCCGGCATATAGGCCCAGAACGCGAGGCTGATCCCGAAGTAGACCGCGCCTGTCAGCACAACGCCGATCAAGGTGGCGAGCGGTACCACGCGCGCGGCATTCTCGACCCGGCCAGCGGGCACTGTCGCGGATTCAAGCCCGAGGAAGCCCCAGAACGTCAGCCCTGCCGCAGCGGCAATCGCTCCCGGTGCGATGGAAACCTGCGGCGGCGGCACGCGCGGCGTTCCGCTCGCGGCAAACCACAGCGCCAGCACGATCAGCAGCACCAGTGGCAGCAGCTTGAGCGCCGTCGTCACCACCGAAAACGCCCCCGCCGCGCGCACGCCGCGAATGTTGATGAGCGTCATCGCCCAGACGCAGGCCACGGCAAGGATCGCGGGCATCCCCGGCGTCTTGCCGATCCACGGCACGACGAGGCTGAGGTTGCTGACGACCGCCACCGCAATCGCCCCGTTGCCGCTCCACAGCAGCACCCAGTAACTCCACGCCGTTACGAACCCCGCAAACGGCCCGAACGCCGCCGAGGCATAAGCGTAAGGCCCGCCCGAACCCGGCAGCCGCGCGCCCATCCGCGCGAAAACCGCCGCCATCGCGGTTGCCCCGGCAATCGTCACCATCCAGCCGAGCAGTTGGTTTGTGCCGAGCGGCGCCAGAGTTGAGGGTAGCAGATAGATGCCGGAGCCAACCATGTTGCCCACGCACAGCGCCAGCACCATCCAGAAATTGAGGCCGCGCGGTTGCTGGTTCATCAAGTCTTCCATTCTCGTTTGCGTCACAGACTAACGCTTGATCGCGCGGCGTCACCGTGTTTCTTGTCCGCCGCCATGGCCAGCCAGACCGTTACCGCTCCGAACTACGATCCCCGCCTGATCCGCGCCGCGATCGCGATGAACGAAAACGTGTTGCACGTGGCCGAGCCCCTGCTGCGCGCGCTGCTCAAGGAAAACCCCTTCGATGTGCGGGCGATCCGCCTGTTCGCAGAGCTTGCCGGGCGGATCGGCCGCTATCAGGATGCGGAAAACCTGCTGCGCCGCGCTATCGAACTCGCACCCGATTTCACCCCCGCGCGCGCCAATCTCGCGCTCGTGCTCTATCGGACCGAGCGGGTGACGGAGGCGCTGGAGGAATTGGCGCGCGTCACCACCGAAGATCCGGACAATCTCGGCAATGCCAACCTGCAGGCCGCCGCCTATGGCCGCATCGGTGAATTCGACGAGGCGCTCGCGCTCTATGCCCGCGTGCTGCAGGATGCGCCGAACCAGCCGAAAGTCTGGATGAGCTACGGCCACCTGCTCAAGACGGTCGGGCGGCTGGATGAAGGCATCGCCGCCTATCGCCGCGCGCTGGCGATTCAGCCCAAATCTGGCCAACCCTGCCTCGGCGAAGTGTGGTGGAGCCTCGCCAATCTCAAGACGGTGCGCTTTTCCGACGAGGACATGGCGGCCATGCGCGCGGCGCTGGCGGACGAGAAGGTTTCGCCCGAAGACCGCTGGCACCTCGATTTCGCCCTCGGCAAGGCGCATGAGGACCGGCGCGAAGCCGAAGCGGCATTTGCGCACTATGCGGCGGGCAACGCGCTCCGGAAGGAGCAACTGCGCTACAAGGCGGCTGAAACCACCGCCGCCGTCGATGCCGCCATCGCGCTTGCCACGCCCGAACTGTTCGCGCGCTACGCAGGGGCCGGATGCCCTGCGCAGGATCCGATTTTCGTGCTCGGCATGCCGCGCGCAGGTTCTACGCTCGTCGAGCAGATCCTCTCCAGCCACAGCGCGGTGGAAGGCACCAGCGAATTGCCGGACATCGGTATCCTTGCGCGCACGCTGGAGCATTACCCGCAGAACCTCGCCGCCATCGATCCCGCCAAGCTGCGCGATCTTGGGGAGCAGTATCTCGAACGCACCCGCGTGCAGCGGCATACCGCGCGGCCGCTGTTCATCGACAAGCTGCCCAACAACTGGCTCTATGTGCCCTTCATCCGGCTGATCCTACCCAATGCGAAGATCATCGACGCGCGCCGCCATCCGCTTTCCTGCTGCTTCTCCAATTTCAAGCAGCACTTCGCGCGCGGGCAGGGCTTTTCCTATTCGCTGGAGGACATGGGCGCCTATTACCGCGACTATGTCCGCCTGATGGCGCATCTCGACCGCGTGATCCCCGGCGCCGTCCACCGCGTGATCTACGAACGCATGGTCGAGGAAACCGAAACCGAAGTGCGCGCGCTGCTGGATGCCTGCGGCCTGCCATTCGAGCCTGCCTGCCTTGCCTTTTACGAAACCGAGCGGGCTGTGCGCACACCAAGCTCGGAGCAGGTCCGGCAGCCCATTTTTCGTGAGGGTACCGAAGCGTGGAAGCCGTTCGAACCCTTCCTCGATCCGCTGAAGTCCGCGCTTGGCGATGTGCTCACCGCCTACCCCGCTGCGCCGTCCGGTTGGTAAGGATTACGCGCAATATTACGTTGCAATTCGGCCACGCATCCGAGTGCAAGGTGACATGGTGCTGAAACACGGTTGAAATCTTCACCAAGTCGGACCACGGTCGCGCCGTCCTGGGGGACCAACGAAATGGGAAATAATATGAAGACTGCGTACTCGCGCGTTTCGCGCAGCGTTCTGATGGCGACCGCAGCGTTCGCCGCCCCTGCAGCTCTTGCACAGACGGCCCCGCAGGCCGCGGCAGATGCCGCCGCAGTATCTGATGGAACCGAAATCATCGTGACCGCGCAGAAGCGCAGCGAAAACCTGCAGAACGTGCCGATCTCGATCCAGGCTTTCGGCACCCAGAAGCTCGAGCAGCTCAACGTCGCCAGCTTCGACGACTACGCCAAGGCGCTCCCCAGCGTCAGCTTCCAGTCGTTCGGCCCGGGCCAGACGCAGCTGTCCTTCCGCGGTATCACCAGCGGCGGCGATGGCCTGCGCGGCGGTTCGCAGCCCACCGCAGCGCTCTATCTCGATGAAGTGCCCGTCACCACCATCGGCAACGCGGTCGACCTCCACGTCTACGACATCGCCCGGGTCGAAGCGCTTTCGGGTCCGCAGGGCACGCTCTTCGGCTCGAGCTCGCTCGCCGGCACGCTGCGTATCATTCCCGCCAAGCCCGATACCAAGGGCTTCGCCGGCCGCATTGATGTCTCGGGCAACAAGGTCGGCAAGGGCACCGGCGGCGGCAGCATCGAAGGCTTCGTCAATATCCCGCTGAGCGACCGCGCGGCGCTGCGCGTCGTCGGCTTCTACCAGCGCGATGGCGGCTATATCGATAGCGTGCCGGGCTCGCGCACCTTCACGCTGGGCGATGACGATCCGACGACCAACGTGACGGTCAACAACGCGAAGTACGTCAAGGACAACGTCAACACCACCGACACGGTCGGCGGCCGCGCTGCGCTCAAGGTGGATCTCGACGACAGCTGGACGATCCAGCCCGCGGTCATCTATCAGCACCAGACCACGCACGGTTCGTTCCTGTTCGATCCGCGCATCGGCGATCTCAAGGTCACCGATTTCGGCCCCTCGCGCAATCGCGACGACTGGGTGCTCGCAACGATGACGATCAATGGCAAGATCGGCAACTGGGACCTGACCTATGCCGGCGGCTACTTCGACCGCAAGATCGACAACCTGAGCGACTATTCGGAATACTCGGTTGCCTACGACCAGTTCCAGGGCGGCTTCTACACCTACTTCCCGACCGGAACCGGCAGCTTTCTAGATCCCACCCAGCAGGTTCACGGTCACGACGCTCTGACCAAGCAGAGCCACGAACTGCGCATCTCCTCGCCGGCCGGAGAACGCTACAAGCTCACGGCGGGCGCGTTCTTCCAGCGCCAGACCGACCGGATCGTCGCGGACTACTATATCAACGGCCTTGCCGCGATTCCGAACTCGCCGGCCGTGCCCAAGTCGGGCGACGACCTCTTCGCGACGCGCGCCTACCGCGTTGACCGCGACTATGCCGCCTTCATCGACGGCTCGTTCGATATCACGCCCCAGCTCACGCTTGCGGGTGGTATCCGCGTGTTCAAGTACAACAATACTTTCGTTGGCTTCTCCGGCTTCGCGTCGAACACCACGGCCGCGAACTGCGTTGCGGTGGTTGCCGACGACCGGGTCTGCAACAACTTCGACCGTCAGGCCAAGCAGACCAGCGAAACCCACCGCGTCAACCTCACGTGGAAGATCGATCCGGACCGGCTGGTCTACGCGACGTACTCGACGGGCTATCGTCCCGGCGGCAACAACCGCCGCCCGAACGTCAACCCCTACGTTTCCGATACGCTCAACAACTACGAACTGGGCTTCAAGACCTCGTGGTTCGACCGCAAGTTCCGGCTTAACGGCGCGCTGTTCTACGAACAGTGGAAGAACCTGCAGTACGGTCTAAGCCCGGTCGGCTCCAGCGGCGTCACCAATATCTACAACGCCGGCAATGCGCGGGTCTATGGCGCGGAAATGGACTTCAACCTGCGGCTCGGCGGGCTGAACCTGTCGGGTTCGGGCGCGCTGATCGACGGCAAGTTGACGACCGACTTCTGCTCGTTCGACACCAACGGCAACCCTGACTGCTCGCTTGGCGTCGTTGCTGCGGCCAAGGGTACGCCGCTACCGGTCCAGCCGCGGTTCAAGGGCAACATGACCGCGCGCTACGAGTTCGACATGGGCAAGGCGAAGGCCTTCGTTCAGGCCTCGCTCAACCACCAGTCGGGCACGCGCTCCTACCTTACCACGCGCGAAGCAGACCTCCTTGGCCGGACCAAGGGCTTTGAGACGTTCGACTTCTCGGTCGGCGCAAAGGTCTCGGGCTTCGACATCTCGGCCTACATCGAGAACGCCTTCGACAAGCGCGGTATCCTCAGCATCAACACGGTCTGCACCCCGTCGATCTGCGGCGGTGCTGCGCGCTTCTACCCGATCAAGCCGCAGGTGTTCGGCATCAAGCTCGGCCACGATCTGTAAGCAGTAGGCCCCGGTTTCCTCTCAGGAAGCCGGGGCCTTCGGTTTCTACGGCCGATCCAGCACATACCCCAGCGAACGCACGGTGCGCAGCGGATAGCCTGCGCCCGCCTCGCGCAGCGCGCGGCGCAGGCGGCTGACCCACGCGTCCACGGTGCGCTCGTCGATCGGTTGTTCCTTCTTGCCCAGCGCTGCGATCAGCTGCGTGCGGCTGAACACGTGCCCCGGCTGCTCCATCAGATAGCGCAGCAAGCGCAACTCGTTGGGCATCAGTGGCACCGGCTTGTCGCGCCAGCGGGCCTGCAGTGCGGTGAGATCAAGCGACAGATCGCCCAGCCTGAGCGAGCGGGCAGGGGCATCGCGCTCGGGCAGCTGAACGGAAAGGACCCGGTCGAGCACCGAAGCGCGGTCGATCGGGCCGAGAATGTAATCGTCCGCTCCGGCCCTCAGCGCCCGGCGCTTGGCATCCGCATCGTCTTCTTCGAGCACAAGCGTGATGTGCGCCGCCTCGGTTTGCGGATCACAGCGTAGGCGGCGGCACAGCTCAAGCCCTGAAAGTTCGGGCAGCAGCCAGCCGACAAAGGCCCACGGGTTGCCATCTAGCAGCGGCAGCGGTGCCATCCAGTTCCAGCGATGAAAGACGACCCGCAAGTCGCCATGGACAAAACTGTCCTGCCCGCCGGGGAGCGCGTCGGTGAGGAGAATGTCGATCTGCCGCATCGGAACCGGTTTCCACGTGTTCGGGCAAGGGGCCCTATCCGGTTCTCTGTCGCGCTAGTGTGACGGCTCCATGACGATATTACAGTGCAGGAGATTGCCCACCCCCGACCCTTCCCGCATGCGGGAGGGGAGTCACGAGTTCAACCTTCCCCCCTCCCGCATGCGGGAGGGGCTGGGGGTGGGCAATCCAGCGCGCCGCCTAGACCGGCAGCCCCACATAATTCTCAGCAATGCTCGCCTGCGCCGCTTCGCTCGAAGCGATGTAGTCAAGTTCGGCCACCTGCATCGCGCGTTCGAACGGGCCGTCTTCGGGGAAGCGGTGCATCAGCTTGGTCAGCGTCCAGCTGAAACGTTCGCACTTCCACACGCGTGCGAGCGCGCGCTTGGAATAGGCTGCCACTGCATCGTTATCCGCCCGCTTGAAGTATCGGCACAGCGCTTCGGCGGCATAGTGGACATCGCTCGCGGCCAGGTTCAGCCCCTTCGCACCCGTCGGCGGCACGATATGCGCGGCATCGCCGCACAGCAGCAGGCTGCCGTGGCGCATCGGTTCGAACACATAGGAGCGCAAGGGCGCGATCGACTTCTCGATCGAGGGCCCGCGGGTCATCCCCGCCGCCGCCTCAGGCCCCAGCCGCACCGCCAGTTCGTCCCATAGCCGCTCGTCGCTCCAGTCCTCAATGCGCTCGGTCAGCGGCACGTCGATGTAATAGCGGCTGCGCGTCTTGCTGCGCATGGAGGCGAGCGCAAAGCCGCGTTCATGGTTGGCGTAGATAAGTTCGTCGTGGCAGGGCGGGACATCCGCCAGAATGCCCAGCCAGCCGAAGGGGTAGACACGCTCGTACTCGCGGCCAACGGAGGCCGGGATTGCCTTGCGCGATGGGCCGTGGAACCCGTCGCACCCGGCAATGAAGCGCGCGGTCAGCCGCTCCTCGCGGCCATCGCGGCGGAACGTTACCGACGGTGCATCGCCTTCGATATCGTGCAGCGCGACATCTTCGGCGCCGTAGATCACTTCGAGCCCGCGCTCGGGCGCTGCGTCCATCAGGTCGCGGGTGATCTCGGTCTGGCCGTAGACCCACACCGTCTTGCCGGTGTACTTCGCAACGTCGATGCGGATCAGCCGCTCGCCATCGGCGAAGTTGAAGCCTTCCTCGACCAGCCCCTCCGCCTTGAGGCGCGCGTCGAGCCCCAGCCGTTCCATCAGCCCGACTGTGATCTGCTCCAGAACGCCGGCGCGGATGCGGGAGAGCACATAGTCCGGCGTCTGCCGTTCGATCACCACGCATTCGATGCCTTCGGCCTTGAGCAGATGGCCCAGCAGCAGGCCTGCGGGGCCCGCGCCGATGATGGCGACTTGCGTTTGCATGATCTTGTCTCCCGGCAGCCCGCTGTCTTGGCGGGTCACGTTTCGTCATTTGACAGGCGCGGCGAATGGACGAAAGACAGAGCCGGGACAAACTCGTGGTACTATCGGGACATGGCAGAGGCAATTCCGCGCTACGCACTCTATGGGGAAGGCCCCATCCAATCCTGGGCCGCCACGCCCGGCGGCTTTGCCCATATCGAGACGATTGCCGAACGCAGCGCGCTGCATGACTGGGAGATCGGCATCCATCGCCACGATCATTTCGTGCAGGTTCTGCTGGTAGAAGGGGGACACGCGAGCGTTACGCTGGATGGGGAGACCACGGATCTGGAAGGGCCGGGCCGGGTGATCGTCCCCGCCGCAGCTGTGCACGGTTTCCGCTTCAGTCAGGGCACGCGCGGCTTTGTCCTCACCTTGTCCACCGACTTCTCCACACGCTCCGCCGCCGCCACCGATCCGCTTCTCACCATGCTAGCACAGGGCGGCATTGCGCAGCTTTCTGACGAAGCGGCTTCCCGCGCGCTATGGCTCGCGCGCGAGATGCTGAGCCTCCAGCAGGAATGGCAGCAGCAGGATCCGTTGTTCCTCGCGCTCGCCGAAAGTCTCATTCGCACCATCGGGCGTGATGGAGCCGCAGCCGACGGCCCCGTCGGTGACGACCAGCGCCTTGCCCGCTTCCGCCAGCTGGTCGAGCTGCACTACCGCCAGCATCGCGATCTCGATTTCTACGCGGACGCGATCGGGCTCACCCGCCGTACGCTCTCGCGGCTCACCGCCGCGCAGCTTGGCTGCTCGCCGATGGACCTCATTCACCGTCGCCTCGCCCTCGAAGCCCAGCGCCTGCTGCGCTTCACCAACGCCACGTCCACGCAGGTCGCTGCCGAGCTCGGCTTCGACGACCCCTCCTACTTCTCGCGCTTCTATTTGCGCATGACCGGGCGGCGTCCGGGCGAGGAGCGCTGAGATCGTCGCCGGAACGGGGAGGGGTGCCGCCGACCCGGGTGTCGGGCCGAAGCGGAGCACCGGGCCCCAATCCGACCTTGCCACACGCGCCCCATCCTCTATGAAAAGTTCACAAATATGAACTGGAGCGATGCACAATGGCGAGGATCAAGACCACCCATGTCGGCAGCCTGCCCCGCGGCGACGAACTGACGCCCCTCCTGCTTGCCCGCGACAAGGGCGAGGCCTACGACGCCGAAGCGTTCGACACCGTGGTCGCAAACGCGGTCGATGCCGCTGTCAAGGCGCAGGTCGAGGCCGGCGTCTCGGTCGTTTCCGATGGTGAACTCGGCAAGGTCGGTTACTCGACCTACATGATCGAGCGCCTCTCGGGCTTTGGCGGCCATATCGACCGCAAGCCCGCAGCAGACCTCGCCGAAGTGCCCAACCTTGCCAAGAAGCTCTCGGCCATCATGGGCAGCCAGGAATTCGTCCGTGCCTCGTGCATCGGAGATGTGCGCCTTGTCTCCTTGCAGCCGCTGCATGACGATATCCGCCGCTTCCGCGCTGCACTCGACAAGCACGCCGGGCCGGACACTGAAGCTTTCATGAACGCCGCATCGCCCGGCCTCATCACCGCTTTCCAGGTCAACCGCCACTACCCCAGCCATGAAGCCTATCTCGCTGATCTGGCGGACGCGATGCGCGAGGAATACGAGACCATCGTGAACGCGGGCTTCTATCTCCAGCTCGATTGCCCAGATCTCGCAATGAGCCGCCACACCGGCTATCAGGACATGAGCGAGGCGGACTTCCTCAAGGTCGCTGCCGCAAATGTCGAGGCGCTCAACGCCGCCACGGCCAACATCCCGCCCGAAAAGATGCGCATGCATGTGTGCTGGGGCAATTACGAAGGCCCGCATGATCACGACATTCCGCTGGAGCGCGTGATCGACATCGTGCTGGAGGCGCGGCCCTCCACAGTCCTGTTCGAAGCGGCCAACCCGCGCCACGAGCATGAATGGAAGGTGTGGAAAGACGCCAAGCTGCCCGGCGACAAGATCCTCGCCCCCGGCGTAATCGACACCTGCTCGAACTACATCGAGCACCCGGAACTCATCGCCCAGCGCATCGAGCGCTTCGCAGAATTCGTCGGGCCGGACCGCGTCATCGGCAGCACCGATTGCGGCTTCGGCACCTTCGCGGGCTACGGCAAGATCGATCCCATCGTCACCTGGCGGAAACTGCGCAACTTGCGCGAAGGCGCGGATATCGCGGGCGCGCGCCTGTGACCGAGGAGGAACGCCGCGCCGCCGAGGCGGACTGTGCGCGCCTGATCGCGCTCTATGCCAACCTCAACGACGAGGCGCGCTGGGATGAAGTGGCGGCGCTCTATGCCGAAGACGGCGTGATGGTCCGCCCGACCGCACCCGACGCGCCGATCCACGGCCGCGAGGCGATCCTCGCTGCGTTCCGGAGCCGCCCGGCGCGCACCACGCGGCACGTGTGCAGCAACGTGGTGATCACCGTGGAGAGCGCAGATACGGCCTCCGGCGTCAGCGCCATGCTGCTGTTCACCGGGGCCAGCGCGCCGCTGGTGGGCTCGTTCCATGACAGGTTCGTGCGGACAGCCGAAGGCTGGCGCTTTGCGGAGCGGCGCGGCTCGCTTACCTTCGCCCCCTGATGAACGCGCCTGCTGCCCCCCCGGTCAAATCCGCGCTGCGCACGCTCGATGTGATCGAGTTCGTCGTCGCGCACCGGCAGGGCGTGGTGGCGCAGGAAATCGCCGGCGCGCTCGGCATTCCGGTCAGCAGCCTGTCGTACCTGCTCACCACGCTGGCGGATCGCGGCTATCTCGTCCGCGAGGGGCGTCGCTACCTCCCCGGCCCATCGCTGGCGCGCCTGCGCGCCGCGCCCGAAGCGCTGCCGCTGGCAGACCGCGTCGCCCCGCTGGTTCGCGCGCTCAAGGGCGAACTCAACGAAACCGCCTCGTTCATGGTCCAGCGCGGATGGGACGTCGAAGCGCTCGTCACCGAAGCGAGCGATCAGGCGCTGCGCTATGCCGTCGATCCCGGCACGCGGCGGCCGCTCCATGCGCTGGCCGCGGGGAAAGTGATCCTCGCCGCGCTGCCGCCAAGCGAACTCGCGCGCTACTTCGCCGAGACGAACCGCGCCGTGTTCACTCCGGCCACGCGGACAAGCGAGGCTGACCTGACCGCTGACATTGCCCGCATTACCGCCGATGGCATGGCCGTGGCGCGCGAGGAGGCGACTGTCGGCATCGTGGGCACCGCAGTTCCCGCTCAGATCGACGGCCTGTTCGTCGGCGCCTTCAGCGTTGCCATCCCCGCCGTGCGCTTCGACGCTGCGCTTGAAGGGCGCGTTCGGCAGGCATTGTTGCGCGCGGCGACGGCGCTGGGCTGAAAGAGAGGTACCCCTCCGACCCGCTTCGCGGGCCACCTCCCCATTTGCGTCTGCGACGAAAATGGAGAGGAAACAGATCCTCTCCATTTTTCCCGTAGGGACAAATGGGGAGGTGGCAGCCCGAAGGGCTGACGGAGGGGGCCTTACTTCTTCATCCCCTCGGTAATCCGCTGCGTCTCCGCCTGCGTCGAGGCCGGGCCGGTATTGCGCTTGTAGATGCCGCCCTGACCGGCCGCGCGGTTGAACAGGTCCGGCCCGCCTTCCGGCTGCTCGAGCCCGAACAGCGGGAACAGCCCCGGATGCCGGCCCAGTCCGCCGTAGAGATCGAGGCAGCGCTCGATCCAGCCGCGCAGCGGATCGTCGTTCGCGAGCACCGGCACCTTGCACACCGACGACGTGAACAGGATGCCGCCCATGATGCGGTAGTCGGCATAGTTGGGCGCATCGCCGCCCAGCCATTCGTGCTGCCCCAGCGTCGCGCGCAGCGGCTCCAGCGCGGCGGAAATGCCCGGCAGCCGCTGTTCGCGCCCGGCCTGCATGTCCTCCAGCTTCTTGCCCAGCATCTTCTCGCGGCTGTGGGTGATGTATTCATGGTCCTGCGGCAGCGAGAGATCGCGGTAGTCGGCGCAGAAGCAGCGCATCCACGGGCCGACAGCGGCGCCCCAGAACCAGTGATCAAGCGCCTTCAGCGTCGCGGCGACGGAGGGGTGCGGGATCAGGGCAGGGCGGTCCGGGTACTTGGCGTCGAGGTATTCGACGATGCCCCAGCTATCGAGCACCCACTCACCATCGTCGACGATTGCCGGCAGCCGCTCGGTCTTGCCGCCCGTCCGCTCGAGAATGCCGGTGAACCCGCCGGGCACCACATCCAGCTCGAAGCCCTTGTGCTTCAACGCATACTTGGTTGCCCACACGAACGGACTGATCGTCGCCCCGGTGCTGAGCGCAAGGTCGTAGAAGGTGATCGTGTTGTTGGCGGCCATGGTCGTCCTCTCGCATATCGTTCCCGGCAATCTGCCAGATATTGTTAGTAACACAAACTATTTTTGAGATGCTCAAAGCAAAGGCGCCGGACCCGCAGACACGGAACCGGCGCCTTCAGATCGCTTTCAGCACAGCCGAAACATCAGCTCACTTCCGCGTGCGCCAGCCTTCGGCATAGTTGTCGCGCGCCGCAGCCACATAGGGCACGGGGGCCACGACCGCCTTGATCTCGGTCTGCACGTGCGGCTCGACAGTCGGCTTGCTGGTGCCACCATCCGGCTCACCCCACAGCAGCGAAACCTCGGTGCCCGGCGCCGCAAAGCCCGGCTCCATCATCGCCAGCGTCAGGAACTTGCCCTCGTTCGCGGTGTAGCCGATCCAGGTGGAGAGGCCGACCTGCTTGCCACCCGAGAGCACCTGATCGAACGGGTGCATCGAATAGACCGAGCTCGGATATTCCATGAACTTCGCCCGCTCGCCCTGCGACAGCGCGGAGGACTGCACGCGCATCACGTCCTCGTTGTCGAGCGCGAGCGTCACCTTGGTGCGGTGGTTCCCCGCCGCCGCCATCTTCTCGAGCGCCGCGCGGCCAATGAAGTCATGGTCGAACTTGACGAAGGTGCCATAACCCAGATCCCACGGCGTGGTGTAATAGCCCTCGACCGTCTCGGGCACCCAGCTGCCGCCGACCGAGCACTTGGCCTCATAGGAATTGGCCGTCAGCCACGCGCGATAGGGCGCCAGCGCCTCGCCGGTGTAGATCGCTGGGAAGGGGGAGGGGATCCAGCCCGACTCCAGCGTGTTGGACGAATAAGCCCGGCCGCCGACCAGCGCCATGCCGAATTCCTTGCCCGCTTCGACCAGCGCGGCGTGCACCGTGCCATAGTCTTCCCACGGGCTCATCAGCTCGAAGCCCGGCTGGCCGGCCATGCCGTGACGCAGCGCGCGCACTTCCTTGCCGCCGATGGTGAGGCGGCACATGTGGAAGAACTTGAGCTCGGGCGGCGTCGCGCCGATGGCCTTCTCGATGATCTTCATCGCGTTCGGGCCCTGCACCTGGAAGCGGTAGGAATTGCGCTTCCCATCCGTGCGCATCGCCCAGCGCTCGTCGCGCTCCACGGTCACGTTCCAGTTGCCGGTCGCGGCGTGGTATTCCACCCACTCGATCGCCGGCGCGCGGCCGACCAGGTTGAAGTGGTTCTCGTCGAGGTAGAACAGGATCACGTCACCGATGACGTAACCATCCGGCGTCACCGGCACGAACTGCTTGGCGCGCTCCGGAATGAAGTTCTTGAAGGTGTTGACGCCAAGATACTCGAGCATCTTGAACGCATCGGGGCCCTTAACCGCCAGATCGACCATGTGGTACGACTGGTTGTAGAGCACCGCCGTATGCCCCCAGGCCCACTGCTCCGCGCGCCAGTTGGAATATTCCGCCGGCACGCCGGGATAGACGTTCGGCCCGACTTGCTGGTTGCGCAGGAAGTGAACGAGGTCTGGCTGGCCGCCGATCACGGCTTCAAGCGATTGGGTCATGGCAAGGCTCTCCCGGAATGCGATTACGGAGTCGCCATGCCTGAATTTCACCGGGCTGAAAAGTTCAGTTATGTGAAATAGCGAAAAAAGTTGGGACTGGTCCCAAACTCGCCACCTCCCCGCTACGTCACCCTGAACTTGGTTCAGGGTCCATCGTGCCGCAAATGCTGGTGCCAGCAGGCAAGGCGCATGCAGCGCAGTTTGGCTGCTATCCGCTGGCACCAGTGCTGCGTGGAAAGATGGACCCTGAACCAAGTTCAGGGTGACGAATCTGAGATGTGGCGCCCGAGCCCCCAAACGCAAAAGGCCGGCCCAAACGGACCGGCCTCTTGGCTAACCAGACGGCTGAAATCAGCCCTCGACGTGCTCGGCCAGCACGGTGAGGCCCTTCTCGCTCACTTCGGCAAAACCGCCGGTGATGAGGATGTCCTCAGGCGCCGCGCCATTGGTGCGGTACACGCGCAGCGCGCCGTCCTGGATCGTCGACATGAACGGCGCATGGCCTTCCAGCACGCCGAAGTTGCCTTCCGAGCCGGGGACTTCGACCATGAAGACCTCTTCCGAACGGACGAGGCGGGCCGGGGTGACGAGTTCGAAGTGGAGCGACATCGTTTTCTAACTCCCCCCTCCCGCTTGCGGGAGGGGTCGGGGGTGGGCAGGGGTGAAACGCCGCGTTTGCTGCAGGCCCACCCCAAACCCCTCCCGCAGGCGGGAGGGGCTTAAGAGAAATCAGGCTTCTTCAGCCAGCTTCTTGGCCTTGGCGACCACATCTTCGATGCCGCCAACCATGTAGAACGCGGCTTCCGGCAGGTGGTCGTACTCGCCGTCAACCACCGCCTTGAACGAGGCAACGGTATCTTCGACCTGCACGAACTTGCCCGAGATGCCGGTGAACACTTCGGCCACGTGGAAGGGCTGCGAGAGGAAGCGCTGGATCTTGCGCGCGCGGGCAACGATCAGCTTATCTTCTTCCGAAAGCTCGTCCATGCCGAGAATGGCGATGATGTCCTGCAGCGACTTGTACTTCTGCAGGGTTTCCTGAACGCGGCGGGCGGTCTCGTAGTGCTCCTGGCCGACGACGGCCGGGGTAAGAACGCGGCTGGTCGAGTCGAGCGGGTCAACCGCCGGATAGATGCCGAGTTCCGAGATCGCGCGGTTCAGCGTGGTCGTCGCGTCCAAGTGGGCGAACGAGGCAGCCGGCGCCGGGTCGGTAAGGTCGTCCGCGGGAACGTAGATCGCCTGCACCGAGGTGATCGAACCCTTGGTGGTCGAGGTGATGCGCTCCTGCAGCGCGCCCATGTCGGTCGCGAGGGTCGGCTGATAGCCCACCGCCGAAGGAATACGGCCGAGCAGAGCCGACACTTCCGAACCCGCCTGCGTGAAGCGGAAGATGTTATCGACGAAGAACAGCACGTCCTGGCCTTCTTCATCGCGGAAGTATTCGGCCATGGTCAGGCCCGAAAGCGCGACGCGGGCGCGGGCGCCCGGCGGCTCGTTCATCTGGCCGAACACGAGAGCAACCTTCGAACCTTCGGGGGTCGGGTTGCCGTCGGCGTCCTTGGCGATAACGCCGGCGTCGAGGAACTCGTGGTAAAGGTCGTTACCCTCGCGGGTGCGCTCGCCGACGCCGGCGAACACCGAAACGCCGCCGTGGCCCTTGGCGATGTTGTTGATCAGTTCCTGAATGAGCACGGTCTTGCCCACGCCGGCGCCGCCGAACAGGCCGATCTTGCCGCCGCGCGCATAAGGCGCGAGCAGGTCGATGACCTTGATGCCGGTGACCAGAATGGCCGCTTCGGTCGACTGGTCGATGAATTCGGGGGCCTTGGCGTGGATCGGCGCGGTCTTTTCCGCGTTGACCGGGCCGCGTTCGTCGATCGGCTCACCGATCACGTTGAGGATGCGGCCGAGCGTCATCGGGCCGACCGGCACCGAGATCTGCGCGCCGGTGCTCTTCACGCTCTGGCCGCGGGTCAGGCCGTCGGTCGAGTCCATCGCGATCGTGCGGACGGTGTTTTCGCCGAGGTGCTGCGCAACTTCGAGAACAAGGCGATTGCCGTTGTTGTCGGTTTCCAGCGCGGTGAGAATCGCCGGCAGTTCGCCGGTGAAGGTCACGTCGACGACGGCGCCGATGACCTGGCTGATCTTGCCAGTGGTGGTCTGGTTGAGGACGGCTGCGGTGGCCATTTTGGTTTCCTTACCTGAGATTTCTTAGAGCGCTTCGGCGCCAAAGTTGCCTGATGTTGCTACAGCGCTTCCGCGCCAGCAATGATTTCGATGAGTTCGGTCGTGATCGCGGCCTGACGGCTGCGGTTGTACTGGATCGTCAGCTTCTGGATCAGCTCGCCCGCGTTGCGCGTGGCGTTGTCCATCGCGGTCATCGAAGCACCCTGCTCGGATGCTTCACGCTCCAGCAGCGCGCCGAAGACCTGCGTGGTGACGTAGCGCGGCAGCAGCGCCTCGAGGATTTCCTCTTCGCCGGGCTCGTACTCGACCACGGCATCGCCGCCCGAAGCCACGACGGGCGCGGGCACGGGGATCAGTTGCTGCGTCACGGGTTCCTGCGTCAGCGCGTTCTTGAACACCGGCGAGACCAGATGGGCGACATCGAACTTGCCTGCCTCGAACATGGCGATCAGTTCGTGCGCGATGGCGCTGGCCTCGTCGAAGCCGGGCGTGCGCACCAGGCTGGTGTCATACCCGGCGGCAGCGGCAGCCGGGAAGTCACGCCGGATCGGCGCACGGCCCTTCTTGCCCACGAGGTAGAAGCTCACCGTCTTGCCCGCGGCTTCGAGTGCGCGAGCCTGCGCCCGTGCTTCCTTGACGATGTTCGAGTTGAGACCGCCGCACAGGCCCTTGTCGGTATTGACGACAACGAGAAGGTGGCGCTGGTCAGAGCCCGTGCCGCGCATCAGCAGCGGGGCGCTGTCCTGACCCGCAACCTTGCCGGCAAGGCTGCCCATCACTGCCGCCAGGCGGCTGGCATAGGGGCGCGCGGCTTCGGCAGCCGACTGCGCCTTGCGCAGCTTGGCCGCCGCGACCATCTGCTTGGCCTTGGTGATCTTCTGGGTCGACTTGACCGAGTTGATCCGGCCCTTGAGTTCCTTAAGCGAGGCCATGACTTACTTGTCACCTGTCTTGCGAGTGGCATTCCAGTTGAACAGGAACTTGCGTTGTTCCGCCCAGGTCTGCCCTTCAACGTGATCCCCGACGAGGCACGCCGCGGTATGATACGGTCCCACCCCATCGGTGGTGCGGAAGCTGACGCAGGTCCGGCCGCGATCGGCTTCCCAGCGTCCTGCTTCGATGTCGTTCTGGTAGAACATGCCCGTTACCGTGCCGTCCCCATTGAGCGTAAGCACCATCGGCTTGGTGTATGCTTCCCCCGGCTTGGCCGAGAGATCGACCACCCATTCACCTGCGATCGGACCTGCCACCCCGCCCGCAAGGGCCGGAGTGGGCAGTGCCGCTGCGCAGAGAAGGATGGCCGAAAGCCGCATCAGGCGAACTGCTTGCCGAACGCGTCGAGCGCGGCGACCAGCTTGCCCTTGGCTTCGTCGCCGAGGTCCTTGGTGTCGCGGATCAGCGTGAGCAGGTCAGCATGGCTCGAGCGCAGGTGGCTCAGAAGCTCGGCCTCGTACTCGTTGACGCGGTTCACCGGGATGCCGTCGAGGTAGCCCTGCGTACCCGCAAAGATCACGCAGGTCTGCTCTTCGAAGCCCAGCGGCGAGAACTGCGGCTGCTTGAGCAGCTCGGTCAGGCGCGCACCGCGGTTGAGGAGCTTCTGGGTCGAGGCGTCGAGGTCCGAACCGAACTGCGCGAAGGCCGCCATTTCGCGGTACTGCGCGAGCTCGAGCTTGATCGAGCCGGCGACCTTCTTCATCGCCTTGGTCTGCGCCGACGAACCCACGCGGCTCACCGAGAGACCGACGTTGATGGCCGGGCGGATGCCCTGGTAGAACAGGCCGGTTTCAAGGAAGATCTGGCCGTCGGTGATCGAGATCACGTTGGTCGGGATGTACGCCGAAACGTCGCCCGCCTGCGTTTCGATGATCGGCAGCGCGGTCAGCGAGCCATTGCCGTTGTCGTCGTTCATCTTCGCGGCGCGCTCAAGCAGGCGCGAGTGGAGATAGAACACGTCGCCCGGGTAGGCTTCGCGGCCCGGCGGACGGCGGAGCAGCAGCGACATCTGGCGGTAGGCCACGGCCTGCTTGGAAAGGTCGTCGTACACGATCACGGCGTGCATGCCGTTGTCGCGGAAGAACTCGCCCATCGTCGCACCGGTGTAGGGCGCGAGGTACTGCAGCGGCGCGGGCTCCGAAGCGGTCGCGGCGATGACGATGGAGTATTCCATCGCGCCGTTCTCTTCGAGCTGGCGGACGATCTGCGCCACGGTCGAGCGCTTCTGGCCGACAGCGACGTAGATGCAGTAGAGCTTCTTGCTCTCGTCATCGCCCGCGTTGACGGCCTTCTGGTTGATGAAGGTGTCGATCGCGACGGCGGTCTTGCCGGTCTGGCGGTCGCCGATGATCAGCTCGCGCTGGCCGCGGCCGACGGGAACGAGGGCGTCGATCGCCTTGAGGCCGGTCTGCACGGGTTCGTGCACCGACTTGCGCGGGATGATGCCCGGAGCCTTGACTTCGACGCGGGTGCGGACGGCGTCAGCAATCGGGCCCTTGCCGTCGATCGGGTTGCCCAGCGCGTCGACCACGCGGCCGAGCAGGCCCTTGCCAACGGGGACGTCCACGATGGTGCCGGTGCGCTTGACCTGATCGCCTTCCTTGATCTCGGCGTCCGAGCCGAAGATCACGACGCCGACATTGTCGGCTTCGAGGTTGAGGGCCATGCCCTTAACCCCGTTCGAGAACTCGACCATCTCGCCGGCCTGGACCTGGTCGAGGCCGTAGATGCGGGCGATACCGTCACCGACCGACAGCACGGAGCCGACTTCCGAGACCTGGGCCTCGGTGCCGAAGCTGGCGATCTGGTCCTTGATGACCTTCGAGATTTCAGCGGCGCGGATTTCCATTTTCAGCCTTTCATGAAGCCTGTTTGCTTAGCCCTGGGCCTTAGCCCTTCATGGCCTGGGCAAGCGAATTGAGACGGGTACGGATCGAGCCGTCGATCATGCGGCTGCCGATCTTAACGACGAGGCCGCCAAGAATAGCCGGATCGACATGGGCCTTGACCGTGACGGAGCGGCCCTCGCGGGCCTTGAGCTTGTCAGCCAGCTGCGCGAGCTGCGCTTCATCGAGCGGGTGCGCGGTGGTCACTTCGGCGGTCACTTCGCCGCGCGCGGCAGCAGCGATCACGGTGAACGCGCGCACGACGTCGGGCAGCGAGGCGAGGCGGCGGTTGGCCGCGAGCACGCCGAGGAAGTTGCGGGTGAGGGTGCTGAGCTTCAGGTGCTCTGCCACCGCATCCACCGCCTTCGCCGCGGCATCGCGCGAAACTTCGGGGTTCTTGAGCAGCGAGGCAAGATCTGCCGATTCGCGCACCGCAGAAGCGAGGGTGTCGAGGTCGGATTCGACCGCCGTCACGACCCCGTGTTCGCCCGCCAAGTCATAGAGCGCGGCCGCGTAACGTCCCGCCAAGCTGGCCGTAATCCCGCCGGAAATCTCCACGCGCCTTGGTCCCCTTCATCCAGGATGGATCGCAAATGTAGGTTGCATGAGCCATGGTGCCGTGCACAAAACACAGCGGCCCGCAATGGGGGCGCGCCTAGCAACCAAGTCCCGGCCTGACAAGATGCCAGATGCCGATTCCGTGGGGCATTGGGGCAGCGTGGGTGAAATCGCGCAGAATCAGGTGGGCGTTACGGCGCGGGATGGCAATTGTACCGCAGCCGCTCATTGGGTTCGGGGGGGAGCAGCGCGCGGATGCTGCCCTGCGCTTCACCCAGCGCACGGGCTGCCGCTTCGTTCCCGCCGCAAGCTGGTGACTTGAGCTTCGTGCGTGCCTCCCGCACGGCGGTCATCGCGTCGAGCCCCATGAGGTAGCGCTCGACCGTGTACTCCCGCCGCTCCGGATCGAAACGTGTGACCGAGACTGTCGCTTCGCCCTGCGGCACGAGCACGCGGCTCCAGCCATCCCCGGCAAGGCCATACTGCGTCTTGCCATTGACGCAGCCGCCCGGAGCCCATGTCAGCGGCACGTCGGTCACGTCGGAGACGGTAACCCGGCTGCGCTGCGGATCGAGCACGCAGACCAGCTTTTGCGGGGTTTCTGGCGCTTCGGCGCTGGCGTCTGCAGTCGGGCCGGCCTGGGTCTCGGCCTTGGCTTCGGCGATGATATCCTTCGCCCGCTCGTCGATCAGGCTCAGCGGCGGACGCAGCAGCCAGGTGCCGATGGCCGCCGTGAGCAGCAGCCCCGCAGCGCCGCCCGCAATCTTCAGTTCGCGCTGCTTGCCGCGCTGCATGAAGGCAAACGCCCCCGCCCCCGCCGCAAACGCCATGAGCAGCAGCACGGCGGCGATGGCCAGCCCGTTGTCCCGCTCGGACAGGATCTGCAGTTCGGCATCGTGCTGTGCCTTCGCGGCAAAGTCCGCCTGCGCTGCCTTGCGCGCTTCCGCCTCTGCCGCCAGCCGCGCCTGATCCTCCGCCCCGCGCGCTGCATCTGCGCGGTCGAGATCGGCGATCGAAGTGCAGGGCGTGCCGCTCGCATGCGGGCTCACGCCGGCCTCCTGCAGGAACGCGGCCAACTCGCGCATCGAGATCGCGAAATAGAACGCCGAATCGGTTGAGTTGTCGCTCACGGTGCCGAAGCTGTTGACGCCGATCACCCGTCCGCAGGCATCGAGCAGCGGCCCGCCCGAATTGCCCGCCCCGATCGGCGCCGTGTGCAGGATCGTATCGAAGGCCTTGGACGAGCGCCCTGCGGAGATATAGCCGCGCGTCTTCACGGCGGCCTGCGGGCTGACAAGGTCGCCCATCGAAAGCCCTTCGGCCATGTCGACATTGCCGGGATAGCCCGCAGCATAGACTTCCTGGCTATCCGCCGGCGCGCCTGAAAACACCGTCAGCGCCGCGAGCGAGGCGCCTTGCTTCAGCTTGAGCAGCGCCAGATCGCGCTGGGGCGAATAGGCGGCAATTGTCACGGCAAACCCGCCGCGCCCTTCGGAAGGCACGACCCCCGCCACGATCCCGTCGCTGCTGCGCAGGTCCTCCACGACATGGGCATTAGTCACCACGAGATCGGGCGCGATGGCAAAGCCCGTGCCATGGCTCACCAATTGTGCCGCGCCGCCGTCATACCGGATCAGCACGACGCGCACGACGCCCCGACTGGCAGCGGCGATATCGGCGGGATCGGCCGTCCCCACGCCGGGCAGCGCGGCGATCATGAGGGCGACGAAGGCGGCGATCAGGCGGTAAAGTCTGTGCATCGTCCACGGTTGTTGCCGGGATTCGATTGGACCGCAAGCAGCGGGAGGCGTAGCGAGCAGGAAGCCGCTATCGCCGCCTGACCAAGCAGCAGGAGCACCGCCATGAGCCATTCCGACCAGACGCCTTCCGCCGCAGCTTCTGCTTGGGTCGATGGCGGCCGGGGCACAGTGATCCGCTGGGATGTTGCGCAGACCTCGCTCGGCCCGATGCTCGTCGCCGCGAGTGAAAAGGGCGTCGTCCGCCTTTCGTTCGGGGAGGATCCCGCTGTCCTCGCCGAGCGGTTCCCCAAGGCAGAGCGCGTGCAGGGCGGTGGCACGTTCCCCGCGCTCCTTGTGGAAATCGTAAGAGCCGCCGAGGCCCCCGGCGAGACGGATTTCGACCACATCCCCGTCGATGTTTCCGGCACGCCGTTTCAGCAAAGCATCTGGCAGGCCTTGCGCCGCATTCCGAAGGGCGAGACGCGCACTTATGCCGAGCTTGCCGCCGAAGTCGGCCGGCCCGGCGCGGTGCGCGCGGCGGGCTCTGCCAATGGCGCGAACCACGTCTCGCTGCTCATTCCCTGCCACCGCGTGATCCGCACGGACGGCAGCCTTGGCGGCTATGCCTGGGGCCTCGAGATCAAGGCCAGGCTGCTCCAGCGCGAAGGCGCGCTTCTGCTGATTTAGCCGCGCGGTTAAATCGCCTTCCCATCGGGGGCAGGCGTGATGTACCCTCGCGCGGAATCAGAACATCCAAGGGAGAACTCCATGCCCACCGTCACGCTCGAACCCGGTATGCCGCAGACCATTGGCGAGGCTTTCGCCCACATCGGCACGGTCACCGCGCCCACCGTGACGGACATCAAGGTCATGTGCCTCGTCGAGGCTGCCAGCCGCGAGCTTTACCGTGCGACCGCAGCAGGCAGCGACAACCCTGCCGTTGCGGACCTGCTCTGCACCAATGGCGACGAGGAGTTCCTCCACGCGACCCGCGCCGCCGCCGTGCTCAAGGTCCTCACCGGCACGGACTTCACGCCGCCTGAAGCCGATGCCAACCCCTACCTCGCCAGCGGCGTGTTCCCGATCGGCGAACTCACCCCGGCCGCGCTGCGCAAACTCGCCCAGACCGAGTTCGACGGCGAGACGCTCTACGAGGGCTGGGCCGCGAGCATCGGCAATGATGAAGCCGCCGCACTCCTGCGCGCCAATGGCAAGGAGGAAACCGACCACGGCAACCGCCTGCTTCAGGCCGCCGCGCTGCTGGAGGGGTGAGGGCGATGACGGGCGCGGCCTCGGCTGAAACCATCGCGGCTTTCCGCGCCCTTCACGTGCCGGGCGATCCGCTCGTGCTGGTCAATATCTGGGATGCAGGCTCAGCCCGCGCGGTCGCTGCTGCCGGGGCCAAGGCCATCGCCACCGGCAGCTATGGCGTCGCGGAAAGCCAGGGCTTCAAGGATGGCGAGACATTTGCGCTCGCCGATGCGATCGCCAATCTCGAGCGGATCCTGCGGGTCACCGAACTGCCCGTCAGCATCGACTTGGAGGCGGGCTATGGCGCGACGCCAGCCGAAGTCGGCACCTCGGTCGCCGCGGCACGCGCGGCAGGCGCCTCGGGCATCAACATGGAAGACCGCCTATCCGGCACCAGCGCTCCGCTGCCTGCGGAGGAAGCTGCCGCCCGCATCGCTGCAGCTGCCGCCAGCGGCCTCTTCGTCAACGCCCGCTGCGACGTATTCCGCGGCCGCGATGTGGCCGCCGATGGTCCAGCACTTGCCAACGAAGTCATCGAACGCGTTCGCCGCTATGCCGATGCGGGTGCAGCCGGTTTGTTCGTCCCGTTCTTGTCGGATGCGGCCACCATTTCCGTGATCTGCGAAAGATCGCCTCTTCCGGTCAATATCCTGTGGTCTCCCCCGTGCGGTGACCGCGACGCGCTCGCCGCGCTTGGCGTGGCGCGCATCAGCCACGGCCACCAGCCATGGGCCGCAGCGATGGACTGGCTGCGCGAGCAGGCAAGAGCGATATTGGGCGGCGCGGTGCCGCCCTATGCGGCAGGCGCCTGAGGCCTACCCCAGTGCCCGATACCCAAACTGCCGGAACCGCACCGCCCCATCACCTGCTGCATACAGCGCGGGGCGCAGGCTGAGCAGGTTGTCGACCGTGTTGGCGTTGTAGCCGGAAACCTCGCTGCGCACGCCGTGGCGCGTCCAGACCTTGCCGTCGATGCTGTAGTAAAACGTCGCGATCTGGTCCTCGCAGGTGATCCTGAGATGCATCTGGCGCGCGGGCGGCGCGGGTTCCGGCCAGTAGGAGGCCTTGCCGCCGCGCCAGGTCGTCATCCGCTGGCCGTCGATGCCCATGCCGAGGAACAGCCGGTCGTCGAAGAACAGCAGCAGCCCGCCGTTTGCTGCGCCTTCCAGTTCCAGTTCGGCGGTGATCTCGTAGGCCCGGTCACCCACCTGCTGGGTCAGCACCGTGCCATCCGCCGGGCTTTTGCCCTTGGCCTCCAGCACCAGTTCGCCGCCGCCCAATCGCACGCGCCGGGCATCGCTGGGGGCGCTGCCGTAGAGGTTCCACAGCGTGCCGAGCCGGCTGGCGGCAAAGTCGTCCGAATGCGCCATGCCATGCGCCGCCGCTGGCCCGCGCGGCATCGCGAGCGGCTGCGAAAGGTCGCCGCCCTTGGCGCGGAACCAGCCATCCGCGGTCCATTCGATTGGCTCCAGCAGCGTCTGCCGTCCCAGCGTCAGGTAGCCGTTCTCGTAGCCATGATAGACCATGAACCACTGTCCGCCCGGCCCTTCGACGCAAGTGGCGTGCCCGCGCGACCACCACATTTCCGCGCGGGACCGGGTCCGCTGGATCGGATTGTGCGGGCAATGCTCCCATGGCCCATGGACCGACCGCGAGCGCGCAGCGACGATCATGTGTCCCGTTGGCGGCCCGCTGGTGCCGCCAACCGCGTTGACGAGATAGAAGTACCCGCCCCGGCGAAACAGCTTCGGGCCTTCGGGTGAATAGGCCTCGGTGATCCAGTCATCGGGATAGCGCCACGCCTCATAGGCCGATTCGACCGGGCTCGCGGTCGCCAGCCCGTCGGGAGTCAACTTCACCCGCTTGCCGCCGTTGAAGAACAGATAGCGCGCGCCGTCTTCGCCCACCACGTGGCCGGGATCGATCAGCCCGCCGATCCTGAGGTCGATCGGCTCGCTCCACGGCCCTGCCATCGAAGGCGCGTGGATCACGTAGATATTGGCAAAGCTCGCGAGGCCCTCGGACCACGGCGCCTTCATGAAGGGGATGTAGATGAAGTAGCGCCCGTCGTGCTTGGCGATGTCGACCGCGAACACCGTCCCCAGAGGTCGGGGGAGGGCAGGCCCCAGCGGACGCCAGTTCACCAGATCGCGCGAATGCCAGATCAGCAGGCCCGGCGCGGAATCGAACGACGAGTGCGTCATGTAGTAATCTTCGCCGTCCTTCAGCACGGACGGATCGGGGTAGTCCCCGGCGAGGATCGGATTGCGGTATGTTCCATTGCCAAGATCGGCGCGCCGCTGCCCCTCGATGCCGCGTGCCCATTGCGGCTGCGCATCGGCGCCAGATATCCCTGCGCCAGCCTGCGCCGGGTCAACCCTGAGCCCGCTGCCGGTTGCAACCGCGCCTGCTAGGCCCAGCTTCATGATGCTTCTGCGCGATTCCACCCCGGTCATCCCTTTATTAGAATATTCGTTCTATATTCTCCGATCGGAGCGATTGCAACGTGCGGCGCCTTGGGCTGAGACTGGAACCGGCCCACAAAATCACGGATAGAGGCCAAGCGGGAGGAAGCAGGCGTGCCGATATCAAATGGGGCAGGATTTTCCCCAGCGCTCGCCGCGCTGATCGAAGCCGAACGCCTGCCCACCAGCTACCGCACGACGATCGATCGGCACTGGCGCCCGCTCGCCGCGTGGATTGCCGCGCGCCGCGCTGTGAAAGGCCGCCCGCTGATCGTCGGCGTCAGCGGCTCGCAAGGGAGCGGCAAGTCCACACTGTGCCGTATGCTCGAAGCGCTGCTCGCCAGCGAATGCGATCTCCAAGCCGCCACGCTCTCGCTCGACGACCTCTATCTGACGCGGGCGGAACGGACCGACCTTGCGCGCAATGTCCACCCCCTGTTCGGAACACGCGGCGTACCCGGCACGCACGATGTCGCGCTTGGCCTCGCCGTGCTGGACGGGGTGCGGGCGGGGCATGGCGGGCTCGTCCTCCCGCGCTTCGACAAGGCGGCGGATGACCGCGCGCCCGAAGCCGCATGGCCGCGCCTTGCCGCGCCGCCCGATGTCCTCCTGTTTGAAGGCTGGTGCGTGGCGGCTCGTCCGCAGGCCGAGGCAGATCTTATCGCCCCGATCAACCGGCTTGAGGCCGAGGAAGACCCCGCCGGCATCTGGCGCCGCCATGTCAACACGGCGCTGGCTGGCCCCTACCGCGCGCTGTTCAATGCGCCCGATCTCACCATCATGCTGCAAGCCCCCTGCTTCGAGGCGGTCCTTGGCTGGCGGCAATTGCAGGAAGCGAAACTGCGCGCCCGCACCGTCAGCGGCATGTCCGATGCCGAAATCGCTCGCTTCGTGATGCACTACGAACGCCTGACGCGGCATCTTCTGGCTGACCTGCCGCCGCGTGCAGATGTCCTCATTCCGCTGGCGCCCGATCACGCCATCGGCTCGGTTCGCTTCGCCGATCAGACGAAAGAGTAAGGATCGATATCGACCGCGACCCGAACGCCCTGCGGGAACCGCAACTGGGCCAGCCAGGCGCGGATCAGCTTCTGCACTTCGGCCGAGCGGCGCGCCGCGATGAGCAGGCGGTAGCGGTATCGACCCCGCAGCAGGGAAAGCGGGGCAGGGGCGGGACCAAGGATCAGCACGCCCGGCTCATCTGGCCGAGCGCCGCCGATGGCGCGGGCAGCATCACGCGCCTCGGCCTCGTCTTCGCTCGAGACGATGATCGCTGCCCAGCGCCCGAATGGCGGCGCCCCCGCTTCGCGCCGCGCCTCGGTCTCGGCCGCATAGAACGCATCGCGCTCCCCGCTCGCCAGCGCAGCAATCACCGCTGCCTTGGGGTGCCGCGTCTGGATCAGGACTTCGCCCGGCTTGGCCCCGCGCCCCGCCCGCCCCGCGACCTGCGCGATCTGCTGGTAGGTCCGCTCCGCCGCGCGCAGGTCTCCGCCGTCGAGCCCCATGTCCGCATCGACCACGCCGACCAAAGTCAGCTCCGGAAAGTGGAAGCCCTTGGTGACGAGCTGCGTGCCTACGATCACGTCGATAGCCTTGCTTTCCGCCTGCGCCACGAACTCCGCCGCTGCGGCTGGGCTCGCCAGCGTGTCGGAGGTGACAACGGCAACGCGCGCGCCCGGCAGAAGTTCGCCCACTTCATCGGCGATTCGCTCCACACCGGGGCCGCAAGCGACGAGGCAATCCGGCTCCCCGCACTCCGGACAGACCGGCGGCGGGGGCACTTCATGTCCGCAGTGATGGCAGGCGAGGCGCTGCGACAGGCGGTGCTCGACCAGCCATGCCGAGCAATTCGGGCA
The DNA here is from genome assembly GCF_007991615.1 of Novosphingobium sediminis. GTDB lineage: Bacteria > Pseudomonadota > Alphaproteobacteria > Sphingomonadales > Sphingomonadaceae > Novosphingobium > Novosphingobium sediminis. Next base: position 59,579 of record NZ_BJYR01000012.1, read on the forward strand.
CTTGAAGCGGAACCCGCAGTGTCGGCACAGCGTCAGCGGCGCGTAGCCCCGGCGATTGAGGAACAGCAGGCTCTGCTCGCCCTTGCCGAGCCGGTCTTGCAGCGCCTCAACCAGCGGCGGCGCCAGCCAGCGCCCGCGCGGCGGTTGCAATTCAGTGAGGTTCACCACCTCGATCCTTGGCAACTGAGCCCCGCCGAACCGGCTCGGCAGCACCAGCCGCTTGTAGCGCCCGGCTTCGGCCATCTGCAGGCTTTCGAGCGCCGGGGTGGCACTCGCCAGTACCACCGGTACAGCCTCGAAGTGTCCGCGCATCACTGCGACATCGCGGGCGTTGTAGCGCACCCCGTCGTCCTGCTTGAAGGCGATCTCGTGGGCTTCGTCGACCACGATCAGCCCGAGATCGGCAAACGGCAGGAACAGCGCCGACCGCGCGCCGACCACCACCTTTGCTCCGCCAAACGCCACCTGCCGCCACGCGCGCCGCCGCTCCGAAGCCTTGAGCGAGGAATGCCATGTCACCGGCTGGGTGCCGAAGCGCGCTTCGAACCGTCCGAGGAACGCCGCCGTCAGCGCGATTTCGGGCAGCAGCACCAGCACCTGTCGCCCCGCCTCCAGCGCCGCCGCCACCGCCTCGAAATACGTTTCGGTCTTGCCCGAACCGGTCACGCCATCGAGCAGGAACGGCTGGAACCGATGCGCTTCCACCGCCGCCACCATTTCCGCCGCAGCTTCTGCCTGCTGCTCGGCGAGTTCCGGCTCGGCGAAGTGCGGATCGGGCGCGGGGTATGGGCGGTCGCTGTCAACCAGTACCGGCTCCAGCAGGCCTTGCCCCACCATCCCGCGCAGCACGCCTTCCGATACACCGGCGATCTCGGCCAGCTCGCGCATCGTCGCCTGTTCGCCGTGCAGCAGATCGAGCGCCTGCAGCCGCTGCGGCGTCATCCGCGCCGGTTCTTCGCCGGTCAGCCGGTATTCGGTGACGGTGCCGCTGCCTTTCAGCGCCGCGCTGCTCGAAAGCGCCATCCGTGCGACGGCGGAGAGCGGGGCGAGATAGTAATCAGCCGCCCATGCAATCAGCCGCCGCAGCGGAGCGGGGAGCGCGGGCACCGGCAGCACTTCCAGCACGGCGCGCAGCTTGTGTTCTGGCCAGGGATCATTGCCCTCTTCACCGGGCAGTTCGCCTTCGTCCCAAACGACTCCCAGTATCTGCCGGGGCCCCAGCGGCACCACCACCACGCTGCCCGCCGGCGCGTCCATCCCGGGCGGCAGCCGGTAGTCCAGAGCGCCGAGCGCCGAGTTGAAAACGATGCAGCGCACGCGGGTCATGGATCCCATCTAGGGACTGCTGGCCTTGGGGGCAAAGCCTCACCGCCATCCGCTTGGGGAAGAATGACAGGCTACACAGCCGCCCGCCGCGCGCTATAGGGTTGGAAGAATCGAGTACAGGAGCACTCTCCCATGAAGTTTTTCGTCGACACCGCCGACACTGCCGAAATCGCCGACCTTGCCTCCACCGGGCTGCTCGATGGCGTGACCACCAATCCCTCATTGATCGCCAAGGCGGGGCGGGACTTCATCGAAGTGACGCGCGAGATCTGCGGGCTGACCTCGGGTCCGGTTTCGGCCGAAGTCGTGGCGCTCGATCACGCCGGCATGATGCGCGAGGCTGAAATCCTGCGGAAGATCGCGGACAACGTGTGCATCAAGGTGCCGCTCACTATCGATGGCCTCAAGACCTGCAAGGCGCTCACCAGCGAAGGCACGATGGTCAACGTCACGCTGTGCTTCTCGGCCAATCAGGCGCTGCTCGCCGCCAAGGCGGGCGCGTCGTTCATCTCGCCCTTCGTTGGCCGCCACGATGACAACGGTTTCGACGGCATGGACCTCATCCGCGACATCCGCCTGATCTACGACAACTACGCGTTCGGCACGGAAATCCTCGTCGCCTCGATCCGCCACGGAGTCCACGTTCTCGAAAGCGCCAAGATTGGCGCCGACGTGATCACCGCGCCGCCCGCCGTCATCAAGGGCCTGTTCAAGCACGTCCTGACCGACAAGGGCATCGAAGGGTTCCTTGCGGACTGGGCCAAGACGGGGCAGAGCATCGGCTGATCGCCAAATGATGGACGTACCAAGCATTGCCTGACGAAAGCCCTCTCGACCAGTTCCGCTCGGTGCTTGCCGGCACCGCGCGGGCCGTGGCGGATGTTCCCGAGCTCGAAGTTGCCTGGACGGCCGATGCGCCGACCCAGACAGGGACGAACCTGCGCCTGCCGATGCCTGGCCGCGCGCTCCCGGCTGCGCAAGTGGCCGAGGCGCGCGGGTTCGCCGATGGCATGGCGCTGAAGCTCAGGCTGCATGACGAAGGGCTGCACGGGCGCGGCGCGCCGGTCGAACCGCTGGCCCGCGCCTGCTATGACGCGGTCGAGCAGGTCCGCTACGAAGCACTGGGTTCGGATGGCTATGCCGGCATCCGCGGCAACCTCGATGCCGCGACGACCATGCGCCTCGCGTCCGATCCGATTTCGCGCGCGATCCGTCCGGAGGATGTGCCGCTGCCCACTGCGCTTGCCATGCTGGTGCGCGAGAAGCTGACCGGACAGGCCGTGCCTGCCGCCGCTGAAGTCGGCACCGCGATGGTCCGTAGCTGGATCGAGGCGCGCGCCGGGGCGGATATCGAAGGCCTCGTCGATTTGCTCGGCGATCAGAAAGCCTTCCAGAACCTTGCGCTCGAAATGCTCGGCCATCTCGATCTGACCAAGTCCACCGACGAGGCGGATGACGGCGGCGATGAGGACGAAGGCGAGCAGGCCGACGATCAGGCTGAGGACCAGCCCGACGCCTCCGATGATGGCGCCGAGCAGCAGCCCAGCGAAGTCGCCGGCGACACGACCGAGGGCGACGAGCAGGGCGAAGAGCAGGACCAGACAGAGACCTCGGAAGACACCGCCGATGCCGACAAGGCCGACGAAGGCGACGAGGGCATGCTGCCCACGCGCCCCAACCGGCCGTGGACCGATCTGCCGGAAAGCTGGGAATACAAGTCCTACACCACCCAGTTCGACGAAGTCGTCTCGGCCACCGAGCTGTGCGACGAGGAAGAGCTCACCCGCCTGCGCGCCTATCTCGATGCGCAGCTGAAGGGCCTGCAGGGCATCGTCACGCGGCTGGCCAACCGGCTCCAGCGCCGCCTGATGGCGCAGCAGAACCGCTCGTGGGATTTCGATCAGGAAGAGGGCCTGCTCGATGCGGCGCGCCTCGCCCGCGTCGTCATTTCGCCGGGCCATTCGCTGTCCTACAAGATCGAGCGCGACGTCGAATTCAAGGATACCGTCGTCACGCTGCTGATCGACAATTCGGGTTCGATGCGCGGACGCCCCATCTCCATCGCAGCGATCAGCGCGGACATCATGGCGCGCACGCTCGAACGCTGCGGTGTGAAGACCGAAGTCCTCGGCTTCACGACCCGCGCGTGGAAGGGTGGCCAATCGCGCGAGGCGTGGCTTTCGGGCGGCAAGCCCGCGCATCCCGGCCGTCTCAACGATCTGCGCCACATCGTCTACAAGAAGGCGGATGAGCCTTGGCGCCGCGCGCGCAAGAACCTCGGCCTGATGATGCGCGAGGGGCTGCTCAAGGAAAACATCGACGGCGAGGCGCTGCTCTGGGCGCACACGCGCCTGCTGGCGCGGCAGGAAGACCGCCGCATCCTGATGGTCATTTCCGACGGCGCGCCGGTCGACGATTCGACACTCTCGGTGAACTCTGCGGGCTATCTCGAACAGCACCTGCGCCGGGTGATCGACTGGATCGAGAAGCAGTCACCGGTTCAGCTCGTCGCCATCGGCATCGGCCATGACGTCACGCGCTATTATCGCCGCGCGGTTACCATCATGGACGTAGAGCAGCTTGGCGGCACGATGGTCGAGCAGCTTGCTGGCCTTTTCGAAGATGACGATTGATCTAATTGTAATTTCAGGGGGAATTTGATGTCAATGGATGTTGCCGAAGCTGTTCTCACGCGCCGTTCGGTCCGCGCGTTCCAGGACAAGCCCGTTCCGCTCGATGTGCTGCGCCGCGTGATGGACACCGCACGCTGGGCACCTTCGGGCTGCAATTTCCAGCCGTGGGAAGCGACCATCGTAACCGGCGAGCCGCTCAAGGCATTGCAGGCGAAGATGGCGGTGACGCCGCCGCAGGACCCGCGCGAGTACAGCTGGGACGATCCGGAAGTGATCCCCGAATGCAAGGCGCGTCTCCACGGCGTGGGCAAGGCAATGTACGCCGCGATGGGCATCGGTCGCGAGGACGTGGAGGCCCGCACCAAGTTCATGGGCGACAACCTCGTCTCGTTCGGCGCGCCTGCCGTGCTGCTGTGCTATTTCGATCGCCGCATGGGGCCGCCGCAGTGGTCGGATGTCGGCATGTGGTTGCAGACGGTCATGCTGCTGCTGCGCGGCGAGGGGCTCGACAGCTGCCCGCAGGAATTTCTTTCCGTGTATGCCAAGCTGATCAAGGACTTCCTTGGCGTTTCGGATGAAAGCCATATCTTCTTCTGCGGTATCGCCATCGGCTACCGCGAGGAGGAAGCTCCGGTGAACAACTTCCCGCGCGAGCGTGAGCCGGTGGATGGCAACGTGAAGTTCCTCGGCTTCTGAGGGGGCCGCGCGAGTGGCAGCGCGATCCGGAGATGCGGCACAAGGGTTGGCGCGCGGGCTGCGCCAACTCGGCCCGCTCCGGCTCGCGATTGCCGCTTTGCTGCTCGCGGCCGCGCTGTTTGTCGCGCTGAATAGCTGGAAGCTGCCGCAGCTCACCAATGCGGAAGCAGCGCTTTACGATGTGCGCGTGGCCGCGCTCGCCAAGCCGGTCGATTCCGACAAGCGCATCACGCTGGTCGTCTACACGCCCGATACCAACCGCAAGACCGGCAAGATATCACCCGTCGACCGCACCGTGATGGCGCAGGCGCTGGTCAACATCGGCAAGCTCGGCGCCAAGGCGGTCGGCGTCGACGTGCTGCTCGATAGCGCACAGCCCGATGATCCGCTGCTCCATGCGGCGCTCAAGGATATTCCGGTCCCGGTTTACCTCGCCTTCGCCACCAGCAAGGCCAGTCCGGAATTCATTTCGTGGGAGCAGGAGCAGGATCTGCGCCGAACGATGCAGGCCGTGCGTGGGCCAACGGTTCAGCCCGCTTCGATCCTGCTCGACAATGATGCCGATAACGTGTCGCGCCGCTGGCCGACGCACAAGGCCGGGATGCCATCGCTGCTCTCCGTCGCGATGACCGAGCACACCGCCGATGCCGATCCGCGCTTCGGCAATTTTGCCGGGGCGATCCGGTTCCGGCGTCCGGCATCGAGCGACAGGCCGGTGTTTGACGAGATTCCGATCGATTTCCTCGCCGATCCGGACACGGCGGCGCTGACGGAAGCGCAGATTCGCGGCCGCTATGTGCTGATCGGCGCGCATTTCTCGGATTTCGACAAGATCGACACGCCCTTCACGCGCACCAACACGCTGATCATGGGCGAGAAGCAGACCATCGGGGTCGCGATCCACGCCACAATGCTGGCGCAGCTGCTCGACAAGGCTCTCCCGGCCGCCCTGCCGCAGTGGGCGCGCGTGCTTGGCGCGCTGATCGCTGTCGTGCTTGGTGCGGCGACTGCGGCAGTACGGGTCCGCACATGGCAACTGGCGCTGGCGGTAATTGCCCAGCTGGCGGGTTTTCTCGCCTTTCCGTTCCTCCTGCAACGCGCGGGCTTCGATACGCTCAACCTGCCGGCGGTCGGCTGGCCGCTCGGCTGGGCCATCGCCTATACCGCGGTCGGCGCGGCGCTGCGGGCGATCAACGCGGCGCAGCGCGAATTTGCGCAAGGCGCGCTGGGCAAATACCTGCCGCGCTCGGTCGCTGCCGAAATCCTGCGCAACCCGGACCGGCTTTCGCTGCACGGCGAAAAGCGGGCGATCTATTGCCTGTTCTCTGATCTCGAAGGCTTCACCAAGCTGACCCATGCGGTCGAGCCGGAAATGATCGCGCGCCTGCTCAACGACTATCTCGACCGGCTGTCAGCGGTCGTGCTGGCGCACGGCGGTACGCTCGACAAGTTCGTCGGCGATGCGGTCGTCGCGTTCTGGGGGGCGCCGATCGCCTATGAGGACGATGCAGCGCGCGCGGTGAAGGCGGCACGCGCCATGTACGAGGCGGGCGAGGCGTTTCGCCGGAGTGTTCCGGCGGGTGTACCGCCGATCGGCCGCACCCGCGTCGGCCTGCATTATGGCGAGGCGATTGTGGGTAATTTCGGCGGGGAAGGGCGGATCCAGTATACGGCGCTCGGCGATGCGATGAACACCGCCGCCCGCCTCGAAAGCGCCAACAAGCCGCTTGGTACAACCGTGCTGGCAAGCCGCGAAGTTGCTGAACAGGTCGGTTTCGCGTCGTTCCGCCCGATGGGGAGCGTGACGCTTCGCGGGCGCGCCACGCCGGTTGAGGTGTTCGAACTTGTCGGCGATGGCGATGATGAAGGAGGCCGGCTGGCTGCTGCGCTGGTCGCTGCACACGCGGCGGGCGATGCTGCGGCCCTGCAGGTGCTTGCAGGGCAAGTCGCGCCGCTTGCCAAGCAGGATCCCGCGCTTGCGACACTGGTGCGGAGGCTTGAGGAAACCGCGCCCGGGGAGAGTTATGGGCTGGGCTAGGGCGATCACCGGCATCATCGCGCTGGGCCTTGCCGCGCTGTGCACCGGTTCGGCGGCTGCCCAGGCGATCGTGCTGCGCTCGACCGGCCCTTCGGCGCGCAGTTATCCGATGGGCCGAAAGCTTGATGCCAATGCCGCCGTGCTGCTGCAGAATGGCGACAAGGTCACCGTTCTGGACAAGCTGGGCACCCGAGTCCTGTTCGGGCCCGGCAGTTTCCGGTTCGAGGCCGTGGTGCGGCGGGATGTGGGAACGCTTGGCGCCCTCGCTGTTCTGACGAAGGTCGGTGTCGTTCGCACTCGTACCGGCGCCGTGCGCGAAAATGACGAACCTGAGGCTGCGCACAACATCTGGTTCATCGATGTGACCAAGGGCGGGCAATATTGCCTGAGCGATCCGAAGCTGACTTCGCTGTGGCGTCCCGCCCGCAAGGATCCGGCCATCAGCACGCTGCGGAACGGAGAGAGCCGCGAGGTCTCGGTCAACTGGCCCGCAGGAGTGGCCGTAAGACAGTGGCCGGCGGCGGAGATGCCGCTTGTCGAAGGCGGGACTTATACGATTGCCAATGTGCCGGGCGATACGGTGCGGGTTTCGATCCACCTGCTTGGCCCGCTGCCCGAGCAGCAGGTGGATCGCGCTGCGCTGCTGGCCGAGAAGGGCTGCACTGCGCAGCTAGCGCTGATGGCCGATGCGGTGGAAGCAGTGAACACCGGGACCGCGCAGCGTGATTGAGCAGTTCCCTGCGGAGGATAACACGGCTTTTCCAAGGCGGTCTGGCGGCGCATAGTGGGGATCAGCGGGCCCGCTGTGCAGGCGCTCACAGCGCGAATCGCAGCGGTCGGTCACAAGGATGCAGCGCTGGCGGGGCCGGCGAACTGGATGATGGAGAGAGTTATGTCCTTGGCTAGTCGCACCCTTGCTGCCGCAGCACTGATCGGCGCCAGCTTTGGCTGGAGCGTGGCAGCCCATGCGCAGGCCGTGGTGATCCGCTCGACCGGGCCTTCTGCTGCGGCCTATCCGATGGGGCGCAAGCTGCCGGCAGGCGCAGCGGTCAGCCTCAAGGCAGGCGATCAGGTGACCGTGATCGATCAGGCCGGCTCGCGCGTGCTGTCCGGCCCCGGCAGCTTCCGCATCGACAACACGGTCAACCGCGACATGGCATCCGGCGGAGCCAACACTGCGCTCGCCGCGCTGGTCGCCCGCGGCGGGGCGCGCACGCGCACCGGGGCCGTGCGCGGCGATACCGAAGTGCCGACCGAAGCGGTGCGGCCCGACAATGTGTGGTACGTCGACGTAAGCCGCGGCGGCACCGTGTGCATTGCCGATCCGGCGCAAGTCGTCCTGTGGCGGCCGAACCGCGCCGAGACCGGCAACGGCACGCTCTACGGCCCGGACAATACCCCCGCCGAAGTCACCTTCCGCGCCACCAGCGCGATCAAGCTCTGGCCGGTGGCGACCTTGCCGGTCGTCGATGGGCAGACGTATCGCTTCACCAGCCCTGTCGGCCAGACGGTGAAGATCACCACCCGTCTGCTGACCGACGTGCCGGAAGATCCGGTCGCGGTGGCGGCAATGCTGGCGGAAAAGGGCTGCTCGGCGCAGATCGACGTGCTGGCGAACGCCCCGGCGGCGCCGGAGTAAGCGGCCCACCCTTGACCGGCAGGCGCGCAGGCTGGCAGAGCGCGGGGCATGGAAACGACCACCCCGCTGACGCTCTTCAACAGCCTGACCCGCCGCGCCGAACCCTTCGTGCCGGTCCATGCCGGTGAGGCGCGCGTCTATACCTGCGGCCCGACGGTCTACAACTACCCGCACATCGGCAACATGCGCGCCTATGTATTTGCTGACGTGCTGGGGCGGACGCTGAGCTTCAAGGGCTACAAGCTCACCCACGTCATCAACATCACCGATGTCGGCCACCTGACCGATGACGCGGACGACGGCGAAGACAAGATGGAGCGGATGGCCGCCGCCCAGAAGCAATCGATCTGGGACGTGGCCGAGCACTACAAGCAGGCCTACTGGGCTGATGTGCGCGCGCTCAATATCCGCCAGCCGGCTGAGTGGACGGTGGCAACGGACTACGTGCCGCAGATGATCGCCTTCGCCGAGGGTATCGCGGCCAAGCACTGCTACGAGCTGGAAAGCGGCCTTTACTTCGACGTCTCGACCGTCGCGGACTATGGGCGGCTGGCGCGTGAAGATGACTTAATGTCTGAATTTATGAGCATAAGTTCGAAACTGAGATCGCTCAGTACGATTAATGACACTGCGCTTCTGAAGCTTGAGTTTGCAGCGATTGCCCGGGAGTTCTTAGCCGGGTTGAGGGCTATGCACGCTCGTAAGGCGCTCAAAAAGTATCGCGATCTCATTAGTATTTGGGAATGGGCAGACACTGCCGAAACGAATGACGTAGCACAATTGATCCTTGATAGCGTTCGAGTGACCGGTGACAGGCTTCGAGAAGGTCGGATCGAGGCAGTAGACGGCAAGCATAACGACGAGGACTTCGCAATTTGGCGCAAGACCCCGCCGGGTGAGAAGCGCCAGATGGAATGGGACAGTCCGTGGGGCAAGGGCGCGCCGGGCTGGCATCTTGAATGCTCGGTCATGTCGGGCGCGGTGCTCGGCTTCCCGTTCGACATCCACACCGGCGGGATCGACCACCGCGAAATCCACCACCCCAACGAGATTGCGCAGAACCAGGCGCATTGCTGCACGAACGGCCTCGACGATCCGCGCAATTCCGGCGCCAAGATCTGGATGCACAACAACTTCCTCGTCGAGCGTTCGGGCAAGATGTCGAAGTCGAGCGGCGAGTTCCTGCGGCTCCAGCTGCTCATCGACAAGGGCTACCACCCGCTCGCCTACCGCCTGCTGTGCCTGCAGGCGCACTACCGCAGCGAGCTGGAATTCAGCTGGGAAGGCCTCGGCGCTGCGCTCACGCGGCTGAAGCGGCTGGTCATGGCCGTCGAGCAATTGAAAGCGCGTATTCCGGCAGGGGAGGGCACCGCACCTGTGCCGGGGCGTGTCTTCGTTTCCCATCTTGAGCGCTTCGATGGCGCGGTTTCCGACGATCTCAACACAGCCATCGCGATCACGGTGCTGGAGGAGGTCGCTGCGTTGAAGAAGGTTGATCCCGCAGAGAAGCTGGCCGCGCTCGAAACGATGGACGCCGTCCTCGGCCTCGGCATCGCCACACTTTCGCGCGCCGATCTGCGCATCCGCCCCAAGTCCGCGACCATCACCGAGGCTGAAATCGAAGCGGCCCTCGCCGCCCGCAAGGAGGCCCGCGCCGCGAAGGACTTCGCCCGGTCCGATGCGCTGCGCGATGAACTCGCGGCGAAGGGCGTCGAGGTAATGGACGGCGATCCGCTCGGCTGGGAGTGGAAGCTGGCGTGAAGCTCTGGCGCGTCACGCGTGCGGTCCATGCGGCGCTGGATGGCGCTGGTGCGATCGAGCACGGTGGGCGCTACTCTCCGCCGGGGCTGCCGGTCGTTCACTTCGCGTCCGAGGCCGCGCTCGCCGTGCTTATCGCGCTGCGCTATCAGCCCGCTGATCCGGCGCAGGCGGAGCGAGACCTTGTGCTCGGCTGGATCGAAGTTTCCGAACAGCCGGAGCGGGTGCCAGCGGTGCTCGATGAAGCCGCCATCCGGGTGTGGGTCAACAGCTGGCTGACCGAGCGCCGCTCGATGGTAGCGGCGCTGCCGTCCAGGGTCTTGCCGGAAGGCGATGTGCTGCTGTTCAACCCGCGCCATCCCGCCGCCGCGCAGGTCGGCGCACTGCAAACGCGTCCGTTCAGCTTTGCCGAGTGCCTGCACACCCCGCCGATGCGCGCGCTGTATGGAGCCACACCATGAGCCTGCTCGCCGCACTTGCCCTCGCGGCTGCACCGGCCGCGACGCCCGAGACGGCCATTGCCGCGATCTACGCGCCATTTCGCAGCGCCGACATGAAGGACGCCGCGTGGGAGCGCCCGATCTTCACCCCGCGCCTCAAGGCGCTGATCGCCAAATGGCGCGCGGTGACGCCCAGTGACGAAGTGGACGACCTCTCCGACTTCGACTGGCTCTGCCAGTGTCAGGACTGGGATGCGGGCGGCCTCCATGAGCGCATCACGGCGCGCCGTGTGCTCGGCCGAGGCCGGGTGATGGCCAGCGTTTCGCTCGGCATCGCCCCCGGCCGGACCGAGCGCCTGCGCTTCGTGCTCAAGCAATCTGGCGGGCGCTGGCTGATCGATGACATTTTTGCGAGTGGGTTCCGCGGCGGTCTGCGCGCAAGCCTGCTGAAAACCACCGCAGCAGACATGGCGCTGCACAGAAAAAGATAACCTACGGGGAGATTGAGGGCGATGACCATTCTCGTGATGAACGCGCTCGCCGCGCCGCTGGTGCAGCCGCACTTGCCGGACTGGATCGAGCCGCGCTTTTTCCGCCATACCGCCGAGCTGATGGAAATGGCGCCTGAGGCGGAGATCGGCTGGTTCGATCTCGAAGACACGGTCCCGATGGCTCAGGCGGTCCGGCTGGCGACGAAGCTCAAGTGGCTGACCAGCATCTACGCCGGGGTGGACGGCCTGCCGCTCTCGCTGATGGCTGAACGCGGTGTGCGAATGACCAACGGCGCGGGGATCAATGCGATCACAATCGCCGAATATGTCGTGATGGGCATGCTCAATATCGCCAAGGGCTACCGCGAGGTGGTGCGTGCGCAGGATCGGCATGAGTGGCTGACGGACTCGCCCGGCAAACTCGAACTGGCAGGCAGCAAGGCGCTGATCCTCGGCTATGGCGAGATCGGCCAGCGCGTCGACCGGGCGCTGACGGGCTTTGGCGTGGAAGTGACCAAGGTGCGCCGATCACCGGGCGAGGGCACGCTCCTGCCCGATCAATGGCGCGCGCGGCTGGGTGAATTCGACTGGGTGATCCTTGCCGTCCCCGGCACGGCGGAAACCGAAGGCATGATCGGCGCGGCGGAACTGGCGGCGATGAAACCTTCGGCCGTGCTGGTGAACGTCGCTCGCGGCAGCGTTGTCGATCAGGATGCGCTGGTGGCGGCGCTCGCGGCGCAGAAGCTGGGCGGTGCGTTCCTCGATGTCACCACGCCCGAACCGCTCCCGGCGGAACACGCGCTGTGGTCCATGCCGAACGTGCACATCACCATGCACCTTTCCGGCCGCGCGCAGGGGAAGATGTTCCGGCGCGCGGTGGAGCGCTTCCTCGGCAATCTCGACCGCTACCACCGCGGCGAACCGCTCACCCATCAGGTTGATCTCGCGCTGGGTTACTGATGCTGAACGCGGGGCGTGACTCCCGCACGAGGCTTTGTTACCCCTTGGCGCCAAGGGGGTGCGGCGCTGTGCCGTAACCACCGTGTGGTCGCGACCGTATTGGGTTGAGGGAGGCGCTGGTGCGCACTCCCGAAGGGGGAGCGATCACATGAGCGAAGGTTCCGGCAAGAAAGCGTCCGATCTCTTTATCGAATGCCTTGAGGAAGAAGGCTGCGAATACATCTTCGGCGTGCCCGGGGAAGAAAACCTCGATTTCCTCGATTCGCTCTCGCGCTCCAAAAAGATCAAGCTGGTGCTCACCCGCCACGAACAGGGTGCGGGCTTCATGGCTGCGACGTATGGTCGCCACACCGGCAAGACCGGCGTCTGCATCGCAACGCTGGGGCCGGGCGCGACCAATTTCGTGACTGCGGCTGCCTATGCCACGCTTGGCGGCATGCCGATGCTGATGATAACCGGCCAGAAGCCGATCAAGAAATCGAAGCAGGGCCGCTTCCAGATCCTCGACGTCGTTTCGATGATGGGGCCGATCACCAAGTTCACGCACCAGATGGCAAGCTCGGACAATATCCCGAGCCGCGTGCGCGAGGCCTATCGCCTTGCCGAGGAAGAGAAGCCGGGCGCGACTCACATCGAACTGCCCGAGGACATCGCTGACGAGCACACCGATTCGCGCCCCCTCAAGCGCAGCCTGGTCCGCCGCCCCAGCGCCGATCCGAAATCGGTGCGCCAAGCGGTCGAGGCGCTGGAGAACGCAAAGTCTCCCGTGCTGGTTATCGGGGCAGGCGCAAACCGCACGATGACCGGGCGCATGCTGCTCCAGTTCATCGAGAAGACGGGCATTCCCTTCCTCACCACCCAGCTCGGCAAGGGCGTGATCGACGAGCGGCACCCGAAGTTCCTCGGCTGCGCCGCGCTTTCGGCGGGCGACTTCGTTCACCGTGCCATCGAAGACTCCGACTGCATTGTGAACATTGGCCACGATGTGATTGAAAAGCCGCCGTTCTTCATGCGCGATGGCGGGCCGACGGTGATCCACGTCTCGTCCAAGACCGCCGAAGTCGATCCGGTCTATTTCCCGCATATCGAGGTCATCGGCGATATCGCCAATGCGATCTGGCAGATGAAGGAGGACATCGTGCCCTCCGGCAGTTGGACCTGCGGCAAGATGCTCGAATACCGCGCCGCCGAAGTTGCGCACACTGCGCCGCTGGCGGCTGACGCGCGTTTCCCGATCTTCCCGCCGCACCTCGTCAGCGAAATCCGCGCGGCGATGCCCGATGACGGGATCATCTGCCTCGACAACGGCGTCTACAAGATCTGGTTCGCGCGCGGCTACACGGCTTACCGGCCCAACACCGTGCTGCTGGACAATGCGCTCGCCACGATGGGGGCGGGCCTGCCCTCGGCGATGATGAGCGCGATGATCTATCCCGAGCGCAAGGTCATGGCGATCTGCGGTGATGGCGGCTTCATGATGAACAGCCAGGAGATGGAAACCGCGGTCCGCCTCGGCCTCAATCTCACCGTGCTGATCTTGAATGACAGCAGCTACGGCATGATCCGCTGGAAACAGGCCAACATGGGCTTTGAGGACTTCGGGCTGACCTATGGCAATCCGGATTTCGTGAAGTACGCCGAAAGCTATGGCGCGCAGGGCCACCGCGTTGAAAGTTCGGCGCACCTGAAGGAACTCCTCGCGCATTGCCGCGATACGCCCGGAGTGCACCTGATCGATTGCCCGGTCGATTATTCGGAGAACGACCAGATCCTCAACAAGGACATCAAGGCGCTGTCGAAGGCGCTGTAGGCACCACCTTCGTCATTGCGAGCGGAGCAAAGCAATCCAGAGCGTCACGCACTTGCGCTCTGGATTGCTTCGTCGCTTTGCTCCTCGCAATGACGAGAACCGGGGCGCTCGCCCCCCACCAGAGGCTGACCATGGTTCAACTCAAAGACGTCTACCCGCTCTATCTCAACAACAAGGCGGTGCAGCCCAACTCCGATCTCGTGGTGACCGACAAGTTCACCGGCGAGGTCGCCTTCCGCACTGCGCTGGCGACGCCGGATGTGATCGACGAGGCGATTGCCGGCGCCGTCCGAGCGGCGGAGCCGATGGCGCGGCTCGCCAGTTACGAGAAGCGCGACGTCCTCGCCCACTGCGTGCGCCGCTTCATCGAGCGCTTCGACGAGCTGGCCTATGCACTGTGCATTGAGGCGGGCAAGCCGATCGCCGACGCGGAAGGCGAAGTCACCCGCCTGATCGATACGTTCCGCATCGCCAGCGAAGAGGCGACGCGCAATTATGGCGAAGTCCAGCCGCTCGATATTTCTGCGCGGGCAAAGGGTTACATGGGGATGTGGAAGCGCGTTCCCATCGGCCCGTGCAGCTTCATCTCGCCGTTCAACTTCCCGTTGAACCTTGCTGCCCACAAGATCGCCCCGGCCATCGCAGTCGGCTGCCCCTTCGTGATGAAGCCTGCGAGCCTTACCCCGCTGGGCGCGATCATCATGGGCGAAGTGCTGGCGGAGTGCGACGTCCTCCCCGAAGGCGCTTTTTCGATTCTGCCCGCAAGCCGCGCCGGGGCCGATCTTTTCACCACCGACGAGCGGCTCAAGCTGCTCTCGTTCACCGGTTCGCCGGGGGTGGGCTGGGATCTCAAGGCCAAGGCGGGCAAGAAGAAGGTCGTGCTCGAACTCGGCGGCAATGCGGCGGTGATTGTCGATGCAGATGCTGATCTCGATCACGCGCTCGCCCGCATTGTATTTGGCGGGTATTACCAATCAGGCCAGTCGTGCATCCACGTGCAGCGGGTGATTATCCACGAAAGCATCTACGATACCTTCCGCAACATGCTGGCTGCCAAGGTAAAAACGCTGATATCCGGCGATCCCAAGGCGCGTGACACCTTCATCGGCCCGATGATCTCGGCCAAGGAAGCGCAGCGCCTGAAGAGCTGGATCGATGCGGCGGTGGCGGGCGGCGCGACGCTGCTTGCAGGCGGCGGCTGCGAGGGCGCGATGCTGGAGGCCACCCTGCTCGAAGGCTGCAAGCGCGACATGGATGTCTATACCGAGGAAGCCTTTGGTCCGGTCGTGATCCTCTCGAAGTTCAGCGACTGGAACGAGGCACTGGACGAGGTCAACGACAGTAAATTCGGCTTGCAAGCCGGTATCTTCACGCGGGATATTCACAAGGTGCTTGAGGCCTGGGATCACCTCGAGGTCGGCGGTGTCGTGGTCAACGACGTCTCCAGCTACCGGGTCGACAACATGCCCTATGGCGGGGTCAAGGATTCGGGGCTTGGCCGCGAGGGCGTGCGCTTTGCGATGGAGGACATGAGCGAGATCCGCAATCTCGTGATCCGCCGCGTCTGATGAACCGATTGGGCGGTTTGCCGTCCCGGCGCGGGACAGCGCGGCGCGCTGCGGTGAAACGAACTAGTTGATGCGATTACGCGCTTGAACGGCACGCGCTGTCTGGCGTAACCAATGGCTTAAGGGTCGCCCTGTTAGGTCTCGTCCTGCGCGCGGTGAGGGCCGTAATGGTTCCTCCGCACAAAGCGCCGGTCGTATGAAACGAGGGGCAATGCGGGGCATTTCGACACTGGCGCGGCCGATTGAGGCTGCCCTTCGCGGCGGAGCAAGGTCTCCGCTTCTGGCAGGACTCGCGTGTCTTGCAGTGGTCCTGCTCGCGCTCGGCGCGGCGCTGGCGCTTTACCCGTCCCCGCTTAAGGCCGAGGCTGCTTCCGATGATGCCGTGCCGCGTGCGCACATGGGTGTCGCGACGTGCGCGGGTTCCACCTGCCATGGCCGCAGTGTCGCCAGCGGCACGCCGATCCGGCAGGACGAACTGCTCCGCTGGCAGGAAGAAAGCTCCCCCACCGGCGCGCACAGCCGCGCCTGGCGCGTAATCGGCGAACCGCGCGGGGTTGCGATTGCCCGCCGCTTGGGGCTCGACAGCGCTGGGGTGGTCCGCGAATGCGCCGGCTGCCATGCTTCGAAGGGCGCGGCAAAGCTGGCGGACGGCGTCGATTGCGAGGCATGCCACGGCAATTCGGGCGCTGGCCCCAGCGGCGGCTGGCTCGCCACGCACTACACCGTCGGCACCAGCCATGCGCGCAATGTGGCGCAGGGCATGACCGACCTGACCGTTCCGCGCGTCCGCGCCGGGGTTTGCCTCGATTGCCACCTCTCGGGCGACGGGCAGGGCCAGTTCATCGCGCACCGCATCATGGCGGCGGGCCACCCGCGCATCTCGTTCGAGATGGACCTGTTCAGCACGCTGCAGCAGCACCATGACGAGGATGCCGACTATGTCACCCGCAAGGGTCACAAGACCAATTCGATGCAGATGTGGGCGATCGGGCAGGCCGAGGCCGTCTCGCGCGGGCTCTCGCTCTATATGCAGCCGGCCAAGGCGAACGACGGCGTGTTCCCCGAGTTCACCTTCTACGATTGCCATTCGTGCCACCGCCGCATCTACGACAGCGATGAGGCGAACGTGAGCGCGGTGCCCAATCCGGGTCGGCCGATCCACGCCGGCATGCCGCCCTACAACGACGAGAACATGATCCTGCTGCTGGCCGCCGCGCGAGTCGTCGCTCCGGCCGAGGCGACGACCTTCGATGCGCGCAGCAAGGCGTTCCACCGCGCGATGGGGGTGGGCCGCAGCGAGGCAGTGGCAGCGGCGCAGTCCCTCAGGCAGGCGGCCGAGGCGCTCTCCACGCGCTTTGCCAGCACCGCCTTCAGCCGCGATCAGGCCTTCACCGTGATCGATACGATCGCCAGCGATGCGATTTCCGAGCGCTTCACTGACTATGAGGGCTCGGTCCAGTCGGTCATGGCGCTCGATACCTTGCTCAATGGCATGGTCAACGCAGGGATGGTGACGCCGGGAAGCGCCGGAAACCTGCGCATCCAGATCAACCAGGCCTATGCCGCAGTGCGCGATCCCAACGGGTTCCAGCCGATTGCCTTCCGCCGCGCGCTGGGCGGCGCGGTCCGTTCAATCCGGAGTCTTCGCTGATGGCATATCGCAACTTGTCCGGGCATTTCGCGGCCTGGCTCGCGCTGATCGGTCTCGTGCTGTCAGGCATTGCCCCGGTGGCCGCAACTAGTGCAGCCGCCGCCGTATTCACCGCCCCGCGGCTTGAGGCGCTGACAGTTGCTGACGTCCAGAAGGTGATCGCGCAGGCCGCAGGCGAAGCCACCGCGCGCGGCCGCAAGGCGACGATTGCCGTCGTCGACCGGGTTGGCAACGTGCTCGCGGTCTACCGCATGACCGGCGCGGCAACCACGATGCGCATCACGGCGCCGTCGCAGATCCCGACAACCCTGCCATCGGAAGCAGGCGCGATCGCCAAGGCCATTACTGGCGCCTATCTGTCGTCGGGCGGCAATGCCTTCTCGACCCGCACCGCCAGCATGATCGTGCAGCAGCACTTCCCCCCCGCGCCGAGCACGCCGGGCCTTGAAAGCGGTCCGCTGTTCGGCGTGCAGTTCAGCCAGTTGCCGTGCTCCGATCTCAACACGCGCTTTCCGGGTTCTTCGGCGCCACTCACGGCGATGATCGGCCCGAAGCGTTCCCCGCTCGGGCTGGCTGCGGACCCGGGCGGCTTTCCGCTCTACAAGAACGGCGTCGTTGTGGGCGGCGTCGGGGTCATGGCGGACGGGGTCTACGGGTTCGATCCCAATGTGCTCGATTTCGACAACGATCTTGACGAGATCATCGCCTTCGCCGGTCTGCAGGGCTTTGCTCCGCCGATCGCGATCCGCGCCGATCGCATTCCGGTTGACGGGACGACGCTGCGCTTTTCGGATGCGAGCACCAGCAAGCTTCACCCGCTGAAGTCGAGCTTTGCGGCGCTGGGGGCAGGCGCCGGAGCCTTGATTGCGGTTGCGGGCTACTATGCAGGCACGAGCATCCTGCCAGGCGTTGCCTATGGCACCGAACGCAGCGGCTTCCGTTTCGCCAAGGCGAGCGACTTCAGCAATCCGGAGGCTTTCGTCCTCAGCGACGGCAACGGCGTGAACCGCTTCCCGATTCGCGGCGGCGCCGATGCTGCCGAAGTGGGGACGGCGCTCAAGCCGACCGAAGTGCGCGCGGTGCTTGAAGAAGCGTTCAAGATCATGAGCAGGGCCCGCGCGCAGATCCGCCGTCCGCTCAACTCCCCGGCGCAGGTGACGATCTCGGTGGTCGATAGCTGGGGCACCGCGCTGGGTGTCGTGCGCAGCCCCGATGCGCCCATCTTCGGCACCGACGTTTCGCTGCAGAAGGCGCGCACGGTTGCGTTCTTCTCCAATCGCCGCGCGGGCGATCTGCTGCTGGCCGATCCAGATCCCGGCGTGGCTTCGACGGTGTCGGCAACGCGGGCTTTCCTCGCTGATCCCGCCGCGTTCACCGGCAAGACCGCTTTCTCCAACCGCGCGATCGGCAATCTCTCTCGGCCCTATTTCCCGGATGGCGAAGTGGGGCGTCCCAATGGCCCGCTTTCGGTGCCCATCGCGAAGTTCAGCCCGTTTGCCACAGGCCTCCAGACCGCGCTGATCGCGAAGACCCTGGGCTCCAATCGTTGCACCAATATCCCGCTCGCGCCCAGCGGGCAGCAGCGGCTGGCCAACGGCATACAGATCTTCTCGGGTTCCGTGCCGATCTATCGTGGCAACACGCTGGTGGGCGCCATCGGCGTTTCGGGTGACGGCATCGATCAGGACAACATGATCGGCTTCGTCGGCCTCAACAACGGTGGGCTCAAGGTGGGCGGCATCGGCAACGCGCCCAAACCGATGCGGTCCGATCGTATCGTCGTGAACGTGGGTGTCGGTGTGCGGCTGCGCTACATCAGCTGTCCGTTCGCGCCCTTCCTAGATACCTCGATCCAGAATGTGTGCGAGGGATTGTGAGCTTTTTCGCGTCCCTCGTCGCTCCGATGCTTGCGCTTGCCGCTCCGGTGGCCGAGGGCGCACCGCCGGAGACGCCGGCCACTAACGCGCCGGCTGCTGAACCTGCACCAGCGGCCAGCCCGACCACGGCGGATGACGCGCTGATCGATGGCCGCCGCCGTCCGGGCTATCAGAAGTCGCTCCCGGACAAGGTCGAGCAGGACAATCCCGGCGCGGTCAACGCACCGCCGCCCGAGGCTTTCTACGACAAGTGGGACGGGGAGGGTTCGCCCTCCGATCTCGTGCTCAATACCGGCGTGCCTGATCGCTGGCGTATCGTTTCCTCGCTGTGCCCGGCGGCGACGGGCGACAACACGTTCGGACGGCTGCTGGCCTCGCGGTTCAAGTCGGCCTGCCACTCCAAGCTAGACCCCTTCCACCACAACACGCTGAAGGGCGACCGTCCGCTCGCCGCAGGCAAGAAGCCCGGCTTCCTCAAGGGTGACGACTGGTACTTCATCGCCAACGCGGTGTCAGATACTGTGGTCGAGCCACGCAGCTTCCCGATCCCGGTCGGCAACCAGACGACGACCGACCCCGATTCCAACGATACCTTCGGCCGCAGCAACAGCCTCGTCCTCTCGCAGACGTTCATCGCCGGTTTCTCGCTGCTCAAGGGTGAGACTGCATTCAAGCCGCCGGTCATCGAATACCGCGTGGCCATTGCGGGCAACATCAACCACGTCGAAGTGCCGGAACGGCGCGTGCTCTATGTCGAACCTTCCAAGGGCACCAAGCGCACGGACGGGTTCATCGGGCTGCAGGAAGCCTTCATCGACTACCACCTCGGCGCCTTCGATACGAACCGGTTCGATTTCATCTCGCTGCGCATGGGCATCCAGCCGTTCCAGTCCGACTTCCGCGGCTTCCTGTTCAACGATAACCAACTCGGCGTGCGCCTGTTCGGCAACCGTGACAACAACCGCCTGCAGTTCAATCTCGCGGCGTTCTGGCGGATCGAGAAGGAGACCAACTCCGGTCTCAACAACATCGCCGCGCCGCTGCGCCGGGACTGGATCTTCACCGGCAATCTCTACCGGCAGGATTTCCCGTTTGTCGGCCTCACCAGCCTGTTCTCGGTCACCTACAACATCAACCGGGAAACGCGCATTACGACGGATGCCAACGGCTTCCCGGTGCGGCCCGCGCTGCTTGGTGATCTGCGGCCGCGCAAGTACCGGGTGCTCTACCTCGGCTACGGCGTGGATGGCCACATTGGCCGGCTCAACCTGACCGGACAGTTCTACGGGGCGTTCGGCAAGGATCGGAACAACTTCCTCACCAGCGAGCCTGCGAAGATCCGCGCCTTCTTTGGCGCTGCGGAACTGAGCTATGATCGCGACTGGGCGCGTTTCCGTGCCTCGGCGCTCTACGCCACGGGCGATAGCAATCCTTATGACAATACCGAGCGGGGCTTCGACGCGATCTTCGAGAACCCCCAGTTCGCCGGCGCCGACACCTCCTACTGGATCCGCCAGACGATCCCCTTCGCGGGCGGCGGGCGCGTGATCGGCGTCAACGGGCGCAACGGTATCCTCAATTCGCTGCGCTCCTCGAAGGAGCAGGGGCAATCGAACTACCTCAATCCGGGCACGGCGCTCGCAGGCTTCGGCGGTGATTTCGATCTCACGCCGACTTTCCGCCTGACGGCCAATGCCAATCACCTGTGGTTCGCCAACACCGCCGTGCTGCAGGAACTGCGCAACGAGGGCACGATCCCCCGCTCGATCGGCTGGGATCTCTCGGTCGCCACCATCTGGCGGCCCAAGGCGGCGCAGAACGTGGTGTTCCGGCTTTCCGGTGCGGTGCTGAAGGCGGGCAAGGGCTTCCGTGATCTGTTCGACCAGCGCGGCCACGGCAAGCAGTTCTATTCCGTGCTCGGCAACCTGACGCTGGCTTTCTGATGGGCGACCGACTGACCATGCCATCCCGCCTCCGTATCCCCCGCAAGATAGGACTGGCCTGGCTGGCGCTGCTGCTCGGCGCGCTGGGGGTTCCCACCGCGCTGTGGGCCTCGGGCGAGGAAATCGCGCAGAAGATCGCCTATACCCGCGCTCCGCCCGCACCGCGCGGCCAGCCGGGCGATACGGCGGCAGAGCAATGGGCCTACGTCGACAAGCAGAACTCGGGCTGCGTCAGCTGCCATACCAAGAGCGATCACCGCACCATGCACGCCAGCCCCGCGGTCGTGCTTTCGTGCGCCGATTGCCATGGCGGCAACACCAAGGTGATGGCAGACCGGCGCTGGGCGCGCGGGTCGATGGACTATGTCGCGGCGATGAAGGACGCGCATGTCCTGCCGAAGTTCCCAGTGGCGTGGGGCTGGCCGAGCTCGGCGAACCCGAAGCGTTCCTATGCGTTGCTTGCAAAGGAAAGCCCCGAATTCATCCGCTTCGTGAATCCGTCCGACTACCGCGTCGCCCGTGATTCCTGCGGCGCCTGCCACATGTCGATCATCGAGGCGTCAGAGCGCTCGCTGATGAGCACGGGCGCCATGCTGTGGGGCGGCGCGGCCTATAACAACGGCATCGTGCCGTTCAAGAACTACCTGTTCGGCGAGAGCTTCACGCGTCAGGGCGAACCTGCGCTGCTCAAGTCCGCCTCGAAGCAGATCGGCACCGATGGCAAGCCGATGTGGGGCACCGTCACCCCGGCTGAGAAGGCGCGCGGCGCGCTGCCCATCCTCTATCCGCTGCCCAAGTGGCACACGATCCCGCCGGGCGACATCTTCCGTGTGTTCGAGGACGGCGGCCGGACGATCAACCCGCAGTTCCCCGAAATCGGCCTGCCCAACTCGACCGGCGCGATCCAGCGGCTGGAGGAACCGGGCCGCCCGGACCTCAAGCAATCGAACCGCGGCCCCGCCACCGGCCTGCGCGTCGCGATCCCGGTGCTCAACATCCACAAGACCCGCCTCAACGATCCGTTCCTGTTCCAGATGGGCACCAACGATCAGCCGGGCGATTATCGCTCATCGGGCTGTGCCTCGTGCCACGTGATCTATGCGAATGACCGCGAGCCGCGCCACAGCCTGAACTATGCCAAATGCGGCCGCGACGGGCAGACGATCACGGCGGATCCCACGATCAACAGCTTGCGCGAAGGCGAGCATCGCAGCGGCGGCTATGGCAGCTACGATGCGGCAAAGCACGGGCATGAGACGCGCGTGCGCGGCACTGTGCTTGGCGGCCACGGCAAGTACATGGGCGGCGATGCGACCGATCCTGAGGAAAGCGCCGACCGCGAGGGCGATTGCGCCCGCGCCATCGCCAGTGCCGAGCAGCTGGTCTACGCCCCCGCCGAAGGCCCCGCGCCGCACGGCACGATGGACGAGCACAAGATGAGCCAGGCCGAGGCCCATGCCGCCGCCGGGCTCGACCATGGCGGCCATGCCGCTGGCCCCGTCGCCATGGAAGACCGCGAGCGCGGCCATCCGCTGGTCCACGCCTTCACCCGCGCGATCCCGACTGCGCAGTGCATGAATTGCCACATGCACCAGCCCAACATCTTCCTGAACTCGTTCCTCGGCTACACGATGTGGGACTATGAGTCCGATGCGCCGCGCATGTGGCCCGGGCCGGAGAACACCGCGCCGAAGCCCCCGGGCGCGACCGATGCCGACTGGCAGCGCGCGTTCAAGAAGCAGTTCCACCCGAACATGGCCGAGCAGCGCGAAGTGCTCGATCGCAACCCCGAGGGCGCCTCTCCGCGCGGCTTGTGGCGCGATGTGGAATTCCTGCGCAACGTCTATGACCTCAACAAGGACAACAAGGATACCCAGTTCGCCGACTACCACGGCCACGGCTGGAACTTCCGCGCGATCCTGAAACGCGACCGGCGCGGCAACCTGCTCGACGATGATGGCGATATGTCGAGCTATGGCACCGACAAGGCGCACATCATCGCTCCGGACGATCCGGAGAAGTGGCGCAAGGGCGGCGAGGGCAAGTTCGTCGATGTCGGGCCGGACAATCCCGGCAAGTCGGTCCACATGATGGATATCCACGCGCAGCTTGGCATGCAGTGCGCCGATTGCCATTTCGCGCAGGACAGCCACGGCAACGGCCTGATCTACGGCGAAGTCGCCAATGCCGTCTCGATCGGCTGCAAGGATTGCCACGGCACGCCCGATGCCTTCCCGACGCTGATGACCTCGAACCTCGCCGCACCGGAGAAAGGCGAGAACCTTGCACTGCTGCGCAATGCCGATGGCCAGCGCCGCTTCGAATGGAGCACCGAAAACGGCCGCCGCGTCCTCATCCAGCGCTCGATCATCGATCCCAAGCTCTGGTGGCGCGTGAGTCTCGTCAAGGAATCGGTCGATCCGCAATATCAGGGCGTGATCGAGCCCGGCGGCAAGCCGGTGTTCAATCCCAAGGCCGCGCGCGCCAAGCTCATGGCGAAATCGGGTGCCGACGACGGCCTGTTCCGCTTCGGCCTCGGCGTGCCAAAGGCCGAGCGCGCCCATGCCGACGACGACATGGCCTGCTTCACGTGCCACCTCTCGTGGACCACCTCGTGCGCCGGCTGCCACCTGCCGATCGAGGCGAACTGGAAGTCCGCAACGCACAAGTACGAGGAAGACTACACCCGCAACTACGCGACCTATAACCCGCAGGTCGCGCGCGATGACATGTTCCAGCTCGGCAAGCACCAGCGCAACAAGTCCTCCGGCTCCGATCCGGTGCTGTTCGATGCGGAGGGCAATCCGATATCGGGCAAGGCGATCACCGCGCCGATCCGCTCGACCTCGGCGCTGATCCTCTCCTCAACCAACATCAACCGCGAGCGGATCTACGTGCAGCAGCCGCCGATCTCCTCGGCGGGCTATTCCTCGCAGGCTTTCGCACCGCACTTCCCGCACACCGTGCGCACCAAGGAAACCAAGCAGTGCACCGATTGTCACCTCAGCAAGGATGACGACAACAACGCGATCATGGCGCAACTGCTCCTGCTCGGCACGAACTACGTCAACTTCGTCGGCATGAACGCGTGGTTCGGTCTCGACGGCGGCTTTGAAGCGGTGCGCGTGACCGAATGGGACGAGCCGCAGGCGGTGATCGGCAGCTACCTCCACCGCTACGCCTATCCCGATTTCTACCGCGAGCACGTCGAGAAGAACAACCGCGAGCTCAAGAACTGGACCCGCGGCGCGATCTTCGACAAGCATCTGGCGGGCGAGACCACCGGCCGCGAGGAATTCACCAACATCACGAAGGGCACCTCGGATGCGGTGCACTGCCTGCAGATGCGCGGCGAATACATGTACGTCGCCGAAGGGAAAGGCGGCTTCCGCGCCTATGACATCGCCGCGATCGGCGACAAGGGCTTCTCCGAACGCATCGTGACCGCGCCGTTCTCGCCCTTGGGCCACAACACCCATATCGATACGACCAACGCGACCTGCATGGCGCTGCCGACCAACCAGTCGATCGCGCCGACCCGCAATACGCCAGACATGCGCGAGGCGAACCAGGAGCAGCCGTTCTCGCCGGTCTATCACTACGCCTTCATCACCGATGCGGTGGAGGGCCTGATTGCGGTCAACGTCGATACGCTGGCCGATGGCGAGTTCCGCAACAACTTCTTCCACCGCGCGCTGACCTTCAATCCGGACGGCGTGCTGAAGGGCGCGCGGCACATCACGCTCGCGGGTGACTATGCCTATATCGTCACCGACAAGGCGCTGGTGACGGTGCACCTGACGAAGCCGTGGTCGCCTGCTGCCCCATGCGAAGTCTCCGACAAGAAGGGCGGTGAAACCTGCCTTGATCCGAAGATCACCTCGGTCGTGCCCTTGCGCGATCCCCGCGCCACGGCGATGCAGTTCCGCTACCTCTGGGTGACGACGGCGAACGGCCTCGAGCTGATGGACGTGACCAACCTCGCCAAGCCGGTCCCGGTCCCCTCGGCCACCGTGCCGCTCGAGGATGCGCGCCGCGTCTATCTCGCGCGCACTTACGCCTATGTTGCGGCGAAGAAGCAGGGCCTCGTCATCGTCGATATCACGGCGCCGACCCGGCCTTCGATCTATCAGGCCTTCACCGCAGGCGGCCAGTTGACCGATGCGGAGGACGTCATCGTCGCCTCCACCAACGCCTCGCTGTTTGCCTACGTGGCGGACGGGATCAACGGGGTGAAGGTGCTGCAGCTGACCTCGCCGGCGAGCCAGCCCAACTTCTACGGCTTCTCGCCCGAACCCAAGCCCGAGCTGATCGCCTGGGCCCACACGCCAAGCCCGGCGCTGGCGCTTTCCAAGGGCCTCGACCGTGATCGGGGCGTGGACGAGACCGGCGGCCAGATCGCGATCTTCGGCCGCCTAGGTTCGCGCCCGTTCAACCGTCAGGAAATGGAGGAGCTCTTCCTCAACAAGTCCGGTGCGCCATTCAAGGTCGGCAACACGGTCGACATGTCGCTCTGGGTCGGCGCCAGGACCGCGCCGCAACTGATGGCGGCGCGGCCCTGAGGAGCGGTTGCGTGATCCCTTCAATCCCGCCTGAACCGCTCGTGCCGAGCTTGTCGAAGTACCAACCGCAGCGGTCGTGCCGGCATCCTTCGACAAGCTCAGGATGAGCGGAGCGGGGGTGCGGGGGTGATCGGTAGCTGCCTCAACCCCTCAGGCATCGTCCAGCAGCAGCAGCGCCAGTTCCAGCGTCATGCTCGGTTCGGGCAGCAGGTTCTGGTCCAGCCGCACCACCGCCGCATCGGCAACCAGTGTGCGCGGGATCGTGAACTCGTGCTCGGGCAGCGCGGCCATGAGCTCTTCCGCAGCATCGCAGGCTTCCCAGCCCTGATAGTGCAGCACGATGGAGTGCCGCGTGCCGGCGAAGGTCACGCTCGCCCATGGCGCCTCGCTGTGCTCCATCAGTTCCGCATGCGGGCCGGCCAGCGCCATCAGGGCGCGCAGCATTCGTTCTGAGGGGCTGATCCGCACGCGCGGGTGGGCCATCCCCCCGGCTTCGGATTTGCGCTCGATGGGTGAGGGGGAGACGAAAAGATCAAGCCACATGGCTGGCACTCCGGTAGTTGTTCATGAAATGTTCCACGCGTGCTTGTGTTGCGGGACGGGGTTCGCGGCCATTGCGCAAATCATCGACGAAGCGCGGATCGTGCGCGGCGAGGCGGCCGAATTTGGTGCGCGGCATGCCGTGTTGGGAAATGAACCGTTCGATCTTGCGTATCAGCATGGCGAGACCTCCGAAGGTAAAAAATGGACCCGATGAGTCGTTATAAGATTTTTCTTATGTTGACGGATTATTCCAACAGATCTAGGAAAAATCCTTCGAATATGGAGCAAGGCCGTGAATTCCCGATTCGAGACGCAAAAGGCCGGTGAATCCTTGGCCGGTGAATCCCCGATGGACCCGGCCCGTTCGCGCCTCGTCGCGCTGGCCGCGGAACGGGGGGTGAGCCTCGCCGCGCTCTCGGGTTTGCTCGGACGCAACGCGGCCTACCTGCAGCAGTTCGTGCGCAAGGGCAGCCCGCGCAAGCTGGAGGAGAATGATCGCCGCACGCTCGCTGAATTCTTCGGTGTAGATGAAGCCGAGCTTGGGGCGCCCCCGCGCGATACGGTCGTGACGGTTGGGGTAGGAGCTCCTGTCCGAAACGCCGATTGGGCCGATATTCCGCGCCTTCCGCTAGGCGCTTCGGCCGGTCCCGGGAGCCTGGCGCAAGATGCCGCGCCGACAGACCGCCTGCGCTTTTCCGGCCGCTGGCTGCGCCAGCAGGGGCTGGAGCCCAGCATGCTCAGCGTGATCGAGGTTGAAGGCGATTCGATGGAGCCGACCTTGCGCGATGGTGATGAGATCCTCGTCGACCGTTCCCCGCGCCCCTTGCGCAGCGGGCTTCACGTGATCCGGCTGGACGACGTGCTGCTGGTCAAGCGGCTCGAGTCCGGCCCCGCCGGTACGCTGCTCGTGATCAGCGATAACCCGGCCTATCCCCGCATGGAGCGCGCCCGCGCGGATGTTGCGGTACTCGGCAGGGTGGTGTGGAAGGGGGGGCGGATCTAGGATTTTTCACAGGCCCGCTGCCTCTTGCTTTGGCGCGTGCCAGCCTCCAATTTGGCCCCATGACCGAAACCGCCCCGCAGCAGCCGCTCAAGGCCGCCATCATCCCCGTCACCCCGCTCCAGCAGAACTGCACGCTGATCTGGTGCACCAAGACGATGCGGGGCGCCTTCATCGACGCTGGCGGCGATATCGAACGCCTGCGCGCGGCGATCGAGAAGTCGGGCGTCACGATCGAGAAGCTGCTCGTCACGCACGGCCACATCGATCACTGCGGCATCACCGGCGTGCTCGCCAAGGAACTCGGCGTGCCGATCGAAGGCCCGCACGAGGCGGACCGCTTCTGGATTTCGCGTCTCGATGAGGATGGCAAGCGCTGGGGGATTCGGGGCGAAGTGTTCGAGCCGGACCGTTGGCTGGGCGATGGCGACAAGGTCACCGTTGGCGAGGTCGAGCTTGATGTGATCCATTGCCCCGGCCACACGCCGGGCCACGTCGTGTTCGTCCACCAGCCCTCGCGCTTTGCCGTGGTCGGGGACGTCATCTTCCAGGGCTCGATCGGGCGTACCGATTTCCCCATGGGCAACCATGCCGAGCTGATCGCCTCGATCACCGAAAAGCTCTGGCCGCTCGGCAATGATATCATGTTCGTTCCCGGCCATGGGCCGAACAGCACCTTCGGCCGGGAACGTCAGACCAACAGCTTCGTGAGCGATTACAATCTGATGCAGTAAGCGCCGGTTATCCCAGCGCGCTGATGATTGCCCAGATCGCAAGGCCAAGCTGGGCGAGCAGCGTGATGAGCGTCCCGATCATGCGGCCAATGCCCAGGCTGCCGCCATCCATGCCGATCCCGTGAGCGACGCGGCCAAACATGAACAGGCCAGCCACTGCTGCCAGCGCGGTGCTGCCCGGGTGCGCGAATTCGAGCGCGGCGATCATTACCAGCACCATCGGCGTGTTTTCAGTGAAGTTGGAATGGGCGCGCATGCGCCGGATGACTTTCTCGTTTCCGCCATCGCCGACCGAAACTTTCTCGGACGTGCGCACCTGGCCGCAGCGGATCGAAAGCCAGATGTTGATCAGCGCGGCGGCGGCCACGGCGCTGAGCGTGATGGGCAAGTTCATGATCGTGTTATCCCCTCAAGGTTTTTGTTGTCACACCCCGCGCTTGTCGTAGCGGCCTCGCGCTTGCAAAGCATCCAGAAATCCGTATAGGCGCGCCTTCGCCCGCGATTGGCGACTCCAGCTTGCTGCCGAACTCATCTCGGGCCGCCTTTAACAGGCTCTCGGACAGGGGTTGTGCAGTGGGCGGGTTTTGCCTATCGCGCTTGCCTACAGACGACTTCAAGATCAGGAACAGGTGCCGAGATGGCCGTCCCCAAAAGAAAGACCTCGCCCTCCCGCCGGGGCATGCGTCGCAGCCACGATGCACTGAAGGCTGAAGCCTTCCACGAGTGCTCCAACTGTGGTGAACTCAAGCGCCCGCACATGCTGTGCGGTGCCTGTGGGCACTACAACGGCCGCGAGATCATCGCCGTCGGCCTCTGATCTCGGCTGAGGGGGAGACAGCCGGGTTATGGCTTTGCCGCGTATCGCCGTAGATGCGATGGGCGGCGATGTGGGCGTGCGCGTCATGGTCGAAGGCGCAGCACTCGCGCGTCGCCAGCACGATCAGTTCAAGTTCCTCTTGGTTGGCGACGAGACCGCCATCAAGCAGGCGCTCGAAGCCCACCCCAACCTGCGCTCTGCTTCCGAGATTCTGCATGCGCCCAGCGTTGTCGCGGGCGATGAAAAGCCGACGCAGGCGCTCCGCCGCGCGCGTACCACATCGATGGGTCTTGCCATCGATGCGGTGAAGAGCGGCGCTGCCGGTGCTGCGGTCAGCGCGGGCAATACCGGCGCGCTCATGGCCATGTCCAAGGTAGCGCTGCGCACGATGCCGGGCATTGATCGCCCCGCGCTCGCCGCGCTCGTGCCGACGCTGGGCGATCACGATCTCGTCATGCTCGATCTCGGTGCCAACACCGAATGCGATGCGCGCAATCTCGTGCAGTTCGCAATCATGGGTGCGGCCTATGCCCGCATTGTCCATGGTCAGTCCGAACCACGCGTGCGTCTGCTCAACATCGGCACCGAGGAGATCAAGGGCACCGATGAACTGCGCGATGCCGCCGCCATGCTCAAGCAGGCCGGCGAAGCGCTTGCCTTCCGCTTTGACGGTTTCACCGAGGCGGACAAGCTTTCGCGCGGCGATGTCGATGTCGTCGTCACCGATGGCTTCACCGGCAATATCGCGCTGAAGGCCATGGAAGGCGCAGCGCGCTTCGTGGCCGATCTTCTGCGTCGCAGCTTCTCCAGCTCGCTGCGTTCGAAGTTCGGCTTCCTCATTTCAAAACCGGCGACCGAGCTGCTCAAGCATCATCTCGATCCCAACAATCATAACGGTGCGGTGTTCCTTGGTCTCAACGGTGTTGTCGTGAAAAGCCACGGAAGTGCGTCGGCGCTGGGCGTTGCTCATGCGGTCGCGGTAACCGCGCGGCTCCTCTCTGAGCGGCTGACCGAGCGGATTGCGGCCGACCTTGCCGAAGTGGGGCAAGACGCCATGCGTAGCGCAGCTACCCTCGTTCGGCCTGCGCCGGAAACACCGGGAGGCCCGGCATGACGCTGCGTTCCGTCATTCGCGGCAGCGGCTCGGCCCTGCCGTCCCGCGCTGTTTCAAATGCCGAAATGTCGACCATGGTCGATACGACCGACGAGTGGATCGTCGAGCGGACCGGCATCCGCAACCGCTACATCGCGGGTGAGGGCGAGACGACTGCCACGCTCGCCACCGAGGCTTGCCGCAAGGCGCTTGAAGCCGCCGGGATCGAGGCTGCCTCGATCGATCTCATCGTGCTTGGCACCTGCAGTCCGGACCAGACTTTCCCGGCCACCGCTACCATCGTCCAGAACGCACTCGGCTGCCGCGGCGGCATCGCGTTCGATGTCGCGGCGGTCTGCTCGGGCTTCCTGTATGCGTTCGGCACGGCAGACGCGATGCTGCGCACCGGCATGGCCAAGCGCGCGCTGGTGATCGGCGCGGAAACCATGAGCCGCCTGCTCGATTGGGAAGACCGCGCCACCTGTGTGCTGTTTGGCGATGGCGCGGGTGCGGTCGTGCTCGAGGCGGTCGAAACCGACGAGAGCGATCCGGCAGCCCCCGGCATTCTCGCCACGCGTCTCCATGCCGATGGCGCGCACAACGAATTGCTGCACATGGATGGCGGGCCTTCGTCCACCGGCACCATCGGCAAGCTGCGCATGAAGGGCCGCGAAGTGTTCCGTCACGCCGTGGTGAACCTTGCCGCCGTGCTTGAGGAAGTGCTCGTGGCAACCGGTTACACCGCTGCAGAGATTGACTGGGTCGTCCCGCACCAGGCCAACGCGCGTATCCTCGATGCCACGGCGCGCAAGCTGGGCCTGCCCGAGGAAAAGGTCATCGTGACGGTCGACCGCCACGCCAATACGAGCGCTGCCTCGGTGCCGCTCGCGTTTGACACTGCGGTGCGCGATGGCCGCATCAAGCCCGGCGATCTCGTCATGTTCGAGGCCATGGGCGGCGGATTTACGTGGGGAGCAAGCCTCATCCGCGTTTGATCGTGCCGGTTCGGAAACTTTTCCCTTACAGTTTTCGTTGCAGACCAATGCATTGGCCGATAAAATAATGTGTAAAGCGGATTGTAAAGCGTTGCGGACACTGTATTGTGTCAAGCTGGCTTGTCGCTTTTTACATTGGGGGAATCGAGGATGCGTTCGGTAGGAACACTCACTCGCGCGGATCTTGCAGAGAGCATCAATCGCCGCGTCGGGCTTTCGCGGGCTGATTCACTGGGGATGGTTGAATCCATTCTCGATCACATGTGCGAGGCGCTCGCCGAGGGCGAAAACGTAAAGATTTCCGGATTCGGAACCTTTCTGTTACGAGACAAAGCAGAACGCGTCGGTCGCAATCCCAAGACTGGTGTGGAAGTACCCATCACCCCGCGCCGCGTAATGACGTTTCGCGCAAGCCAGATGCTGAAGGACCGGATTGCAGCAAGCAGTTGAAATCGAAGGGTCTGTGCCGAACACTGCTCCTGCCTTCGCTGATGGCAAGGAGCCTGATGCGCTGCGCACGATCGGCGAGGTAGCCAAGGCGCTTGGCCTGAAGCAGCACATCCTGCGCTATTGGGAAGAGCAGTTCCCGATGCTCCGCCCGCTGACGCGCGCGGGCGGCCGGCGTTACTATCGCCCTGAAGACATTGCGCTCGTCACCCGGATCGACCAGCTGCTCCACCGCGAGGGTTATACGATCCGCGGCGCACGTCAGGCGCTTTCGGGCAAGGGCGGGGCCAAGCCCGCTCGGGCCGCCGCGCCCGCACCTGAAGCTACCGCGCCCGCCGCACCGATGCCGGCTGAAGATGAAATCATCGCCGCCATCCGCATCCTGCGCCGCCACCTCGAAACGATCCGCGAACGTCTGGCCGCCTCGCTGGAGGATTGAAGGCTTCGGCACTGACGCGCAGCTGACATGAGAGGCAGGGCCCTTGCAACTCGCCACTTCGTTTTGCTGCACGGCCGCCCTGATTGCCGCCACGTGCGCCACTGCAGCCAATCCGCCTGATGCTCGACCCGCAGCGCTGCCGTCATTCGCGCCCAGCGTGGAGGATATCGTCCAGCCCGGATGGAAACAGGTCACGCTTAAGAGCGGTGATCTTGACGGTGATGCCAAACCGGACGTCGCGGTGCTGATGCGGTCTACCGCAAGGGACAGGATCAAGCCCCTTCCGCCGGGGTCGAACTACCCCTTGGACGATACCAACCCCTACGTTCTCGCCATCGGCCTCGCACGCCCGAACGGCTATGATCTTGTCTACTCAAAGCGCGATCTGTTTCCCAACGAGACTGCGCCCAGCCACGGCGATGATGCTCCGGATGATGGCTCGGTTGATATCCGCCGGGGTGTCCTGACCTTGAATTTCGGCCACTTGCGCGGCTATGATCGCTTGCGTTTTCGCTGGGATGGCAAGGCATTCAGGCTGATCGGATTGGATTGTGCCGGGGTGACCGGCGGCGAGATCACAACGCTAAGCGCGAATTATCTGACTCGTAAGGCCAGATACACCCACGCGGCCATCTCGGACGACAGGGAAAAGGCGAGCATGATCACGATTGCTCCCGCCAAGCGTCCGTCGCTCGATCAGTTCGACTGGATCGAGGAATGGAGCGGTCACGACAGCCGTGGCAACACGTTGAGCTGCTGATGTCCCGCGCCGAAGCGTCGGCCTGAATCCTCAAGCCTCAATCGTTCAGCGTCGGCCCCAGGTCCGGGTCCAGATCGCGCGGGCGCATCATCGACACCAGCTTCGCGCAGCGTTCGTCGATATCCGCCCAGCGGTCGATGGCGAGTTCCATCACCGCGAACGTTGCGGTGGGGAATTTCACTTCCACTTCTTCGCGCAGCGGGCTGGTGCCGTCGTCAGGCACGAGATCGAAGATGAGGTCTTCCAGCCCCGGATTGTGCCCGATCATCAGCACGCTGGCTGGTTCGCCCGATAGCTCGCGCAGCAAGTCGATCAGTGTTGCCGAACTGGCGAGGTAGATTCGCCGGTCCCACTCGACCGGGAAGGTATGCCCCCAAGCCTTGCTCGCTTCCTCGATCGTCTCTGCCACCCGCACGGCGGGCGAGGCAAGGATGCGCTCGAAGGTGAGGCAGGTGCTCTTGATGTATTCGCCCATCGCGCGCGCGCCGCGCACGCCTCGCTCGTTCAGCGGCCGATCAAAATCGCGCGCCCGCGCGTCGGACCAGTCGGACTTCGCGTGGCGCAGAAGAGCGAGCTTTTTCAAGGGTGAGTCTCGTCGGTTTGGTCCACTGCCGCAGGTGCAGCCGCGCCGCCAGAAACACTGCCCGCGACGCTTTGTAAAGCCGCATCGAGCGTCACGCGGCGCACCGGCGTACCCGGCGGGAAAGCGCTCAGCAGGCGCGAGGGGAACGCGGACGACAGCACCACGAAATGCCCTCGGTCGCTCCCCGTACGGATCAGCCGGCCGAAAGCCTGCGCCAGCCGCGCACGGATGATGCGGTCGTCGTGCGCCTGCCCACCGCCACGGCTATCGCCCCCGAACTTCTCCGCATGGGCCAGCCGCCGCGCACGGTGAAGGATGGACGGCTTGG
The DNA here is from genome assembly GCF_007991615.1 of Novosphingobium sediminis. Taxonomy (GTDB): domain Bacteria; phylum Pseudomonadota; class Alphaproteobacteria; order Sphingomonadales; family Sphingomonadaceae; genus Novosphingobium; species Novosphingobium sediminis. Next base: position 92,710 of record NZ_BJYR01000012.1, read on the forward strand.
GCCAGGGCACCTGCTCCATCACCACCAGCCGCAGCGAATGGCCCGGCACGTCCACCCCGTCGCGCAGGGCATCGGTGCCGAGCAGCGAGGCGCGCGGATCATCGCGGAAAATGTCGACCAGCGTACCCGTGTCGATCGGATCGACATGCTGGGCAAACAGCGGCAACCCGCCGCGCGCCAGCCGGTCAGCGATCCGGCCATAGACCGCGCGCAGCCGCCGGATTGCGGTGAACAGCCCCAGCGCGCCGCCGCCCGAAGCCTCGATCAGCCGGCCATAGGCATTGGCGAGCGCCGGAATATCGCCCTTGGGCACGTCGGTCACGATCAGCACTTCGGCATTCTTCGCATAGTCGAACGGGCTCGGCGCGGCGAACACCTCGGGCCGCACGCCCAGTTGCGGCGCGCCGCTGCGCTCCACCGCGTTCGACCAGTCTCCATTCTGCGTCTCGGCGCCGTCCGTCAGCGTCGCGGAGGTCATCATCACCCCGTGCGCACCGGCCAGCACGGCCTCGGCAAACGGCTTCATCGGATCGAGATAGCGCCGGTGCAGCCCGATATCCCACTCGCGCCCCTCGGAGCGTTCCAGCGCCAGCCAGTCGACAAATTCGGGATCGCCCGGGCCGCCGAGCCGCGCGAGGAGCGCGATCCATCCGGCGATCAGATCGGTGCGCCAGCCAATCGCCCCGCGCGCGCCTTCGATCCGCGCTCGCGCCGGGCCATCGAGCCAGTCCGGCGCGTCCTCGATCAAGGCCTCCAGCCGCAGCGAAAGCCGCACCAGCGGCTGGCGCAGCGCCTCCAGTGCTTCCTGCGCGCGGCCAGCCACTTCGATGAAGCTGCCGCCAAGCTGGGCCGCCTCGGTCTCCAGTCCGTAACCGGCTTCCTGCCCGCCGCTCTCGTCGCGCGCGAGGACGAGTTCGCGGGTCTCTGCCAGCAGGTCCTCGATGGGGCCAAATGGCGCGCCTTCCACAATCCGCGCCAGCCACCCGTCGCCCGGCAGCGCACTGGCTGCCTCGCGCGCATCGGCAATCGCGCGCGCACCGTCCGTGTCGTAGCTTGCCACATCGGCCAGCCGCGCGGCAAGGCCCCGCCGCCGCCCGCGCTGGCTGCCTTCGGGGCCGATGACCCAGCGCCTGAGCTCCACCGTCTCCGCGCCCGTCAGCGCGGAGGCAAAGGTGCTGTCCGCCGCCTCGAACACGTGATGGCCTTCGTCGAACACGATCCGCGTCGGCCGCTGCGCCGGTTCGCGCGCACGGGCCGCGTTGATCATCACGAGGGCATGGTTGGCGATCACCAGTTCCGCCCCGGCGGAGGCGCGTGCTGCCCGTTCGATGAAGCACTTCCGGAAATGCGGGCACCCGGCATAGACGCATTCGCCGCGCTGGTCGGTCAGTGCGGTGATTCCCCGCTTTCTGAACAGCGTGCCGAGCCAGCCCGGCAGATCGCCGCCGATCATGTCGCCGTCTTGCGAATAGGCCGCCCAGCGCGCCACGAGCTGCGCCATGATCGCGGGCCGCCCGGTAAAGCCGCCTTGCAGCGCATCTTCCAGATTCAACAGGCAGAGGTAATTCTCGCGCCCCTTGCGCACCACCACCGGTGGGCCGGTCCGTTCCGCACGCTCAGGCGGAAACGCCGCGCGGCTCTCGCGCCGGAGCTGGCGTTGCAGCGCCTTGGTATAGGTCGAAACCCAGACCGTTCCGCCCGATTGCTGCGCCCAGAGCGAGGCGGGGGCGAGATAGCCGAAAGTCTTGCCCGTGCCGGTCCCCGCCTGCGCCAGCACCATGTGCGGCTGGTGCAATTGGCCGCGCGGCGCAAACATCGCGCCTGCCGCCCGCGCATAGGCCTGCTGCGCCGGACGTTGTTCCGCACCGCTCCCGGTCAGTTCGGCGAGACGCGCAGCAATGGCGTACTCGTCCAGCACAATCTGCGCAGGCTGCGGCCGCTCGGGTGCTTCCTCCCACTCGGGCAAGCGCGTGAAGAGCCAGCGCTCGGCGCGCTGCGGCTGGGCGATCCTCGGGGCAAGCAGCCCGGCCCAGGGCCAACGCAGCCGCACCAGCGATTGCAGCGCGCTCCATGCCCCCTCGCGCTCGGCCCAGGCCGGATCCTCGCAGGTCGCGAGCAGCACCTGCGCCGCCGCCTGCAACAACTCGGGCACGCCATCGTCGGTGCGCGGCTCGGCAAGGCCGAGCGCCTGCGCCAGGCCCTTTGGCGTTGGCACCATGAACTGCGCCGGATGGATGAACGCAAACAGTTCCAGCAGATCGAGCCCGGAGAGATCGGGATAGCCCAGACGGCTGGCGATCAGCGGCGCATTCAGCAGCAGCAGCGGGGTATCGGCCGCCGCCATGATCGCCTCACCCTTGCCCACCGGGCGCGTGCTCCAAAGCCCGTTCTGAAGCGGTCCCCGCAGCCAGCAGCCACTGTGGCTGGCGTGGATCGCGGGGAGGGAGGGTGCAGCCATGACATCCACTAGAGAGGAAAGCCCCGGGCGGGGCAAGCCGTGGCCTTACGTGCTTTCCCCCATGGGCGTCACACCTGCTTGCAGGGCGCTTGCCTTAAACCCGGCAAGGTTCGGTCGTTCTGGCCTTGCGGGACATGAACGGGGGCCACCGCGCCTCATCCCATAGTGGAGAATGGGCATCATGGCAGTCATCAATACCAATATCAGCGCGATCCGCGCTTCCAACGCTTCCAACATGGCATCCAAGATGTCGGGTGTCGCGATGGAGCGCCTTTCGACCGGCAAGCGCATCAACGGCGCCAAGGACGACGCCGCCGGCCTTGCGATCACCACGACCATGACATCGCAGATCAGGGGCATGGGGCAGGGGATCCGTAACGCCAACGACGGTATCAGCTTTGCGCAGACCGCTGACGGCGCGCTCAACGAAGTTACCGCGATGCTGCAACGCATCCGTGAACTGGCGATCCAGGCGAAGTCGGAGACTTATACCGACACCGACCGCACCTCGATGCAGTCCGAAGTCGCCAACCTCACCGCGCAAATCAGCGAAGTGCTGGAAAAGACCACGTTCAACGGCACCAATCTGTTCACCGTGATCGGTGCGGCGCCGGCTGCTGACGGTTCGGACGATGCGACTTTCTCGATCCAGACCGGCAGCAACACCACCGATACGGTGGACCTCCGCAGCAAGGCGATCAATGGCACCAAGCTGTTTGGCGGCACCAACACCACCTACGATTCGACGACAAACCCGCAGGCGATCGATGTCAGCTCGGCGACGAAGGCCGGCACCACGATCGACAACGTCGATGCCTCGCTCACTGCAATCAACGTCGCGCGTGCCGAGTTCGGATCGGGCCAGAACCGCCTCGAATCGGTGATCAACAACCTCACCGACAACGTGACGAACCTCTCTGATGCACGCAGCCGCATCCTCGATACCGATTACTCGGCCGAAACTACGATGATGGCCAAGGCGCAGATCCTGAGCCAGGCCTCGACCGCGATGATTGCCCAGGCCAACCAGGCCCAGCAGAACGTCCTCTCGCTGCTCAAGTAAGCTTCGCTCCCCTCCCGCTCATCCTGAGCTTGTCGAAGGAGGGAGGGGCTGGGGGTGCGCCTGTTGACCTCAGCCCGCCCGGCTCCGCTGTTCCAGCAGCAAGGTTTCCAGCCGCGTTACACCGGGCACGGCGAGCACTTCAAAGCGCTCGGTCACGCGGTCCCCGTCGCTGTCGCGGCTGGTGCCTGTCTGGACGCGCAAGGTGCCGCACCCATCGGCGTCGGCGCTGACATCGATCGGCCCCATCTGATCGATCATGACACTCGCGCTCTCGCGCTTGCCCGTGGCGGAAACCCGCAGCAGCCGCCGGTCGGTGAGGCCATAGATCGTCTGCGCGGCCTTGCGCTGCGCCTTGAAGGGCATCCACAGCATCGAAAGGCCGACACCGATGAACGGCAGGCCGAACAGCGGAAAGATGATTCCGAAGCTCCACTGGATGCCAGCTGGAGTATGCGTGCTCGCCATCCACGGCAGGAACGCCATCGCCTCCCAAAACAGCGCGAAGGCTGTCCATGGCACTGCGAACAACCAGATGGCGAAGGCCGCCTTCAGCTTGCCGGGTTGAGGCCTGCCGCTCCACAACAGGCGCTCCCCGGTCAACAATTCGCGGCGCAGGATCGAATCGAGATCTTGCGAGGGCTGCGGTGTCATCATCATACCTTGATAATGACACGCAGCGGTTATTGCTGCGTTACGCTTACTCGAAGCCGACGAAGGTCGCTGCTTCCGCCACTGACTTGCGTTCCGAAACCACTGCGTTCGCCGGGAAGCTCTCGTCCGGCCAGCCCAGCGCGATGCTCTTCATGATGACCTGATCGTCAGCGATCCCGGCATGTTCGCGCACCACCGGGCTCTGCATGATGCCCTGGCTGTTGATGACGGTGCCGAGCCCGCGCGACCATGCCGCGTTGACCAGCGCATTGACCACGCCGCCGCAATCGAACGGGGTATCGTCGCTGCCTTCCAGAACCTTGTCATAGGTCACGATCACGCAGACCGGCGCGTCGAACTGGCGGAAACCGCGCAGCACCCAGTCCTGCCGCATCGCCGCATCATCGCGCGCGATGCCCATCGCCGAAAACAGCTGCTTGGCCACGCCGATCTGCCGTTCGCGGTGCACGCCCGCAAAGGGCTGGCCTTTGCGGAACTCGCGCGAATCCGGCTCGCCGGCCAGAATGCGCTCGGTGTTGCCCTGCCGGATGCGCTGCAGCGGCTCGCCGGTAATCACGTAGAAATTCCACGGCTGCGTGTTCATCGAAGTCGGCGCACGCATCGCGATGGCCAGGATTTCCTCGATCAGCTTCTGCGGCACCGGGTCGGGCTTGTAGCCCCGGATGCTGCGCCGTCCGAGCATGACCTCATCGTATTCCATACTGTCTCCCAAATCGTCTTTGGCTATTCGGTAGCGACCCGGCGGCCCGCCGCACAAGCTTTTCCTTGCGCTGCTTTCCCTTGCGCTTTGGGAGGCCATCCGCAAAAGGGACGGCGCTATGGAAAACGCTGAAACCGCCGCGCCGCAGGATATCTTCACCGCCAGCCAGACCTCCAAGGCCTGGCCGTTCGAGGAAGCGCGCAAGCTGGTCAAACGCTTTCCCGGCGGCAAGCGCGATGCGGACGGCAATCTCGTCCCCGTGCTGTTCGAAACTGGCTACGGCCCCTCGGGCCTGCCGCATATCGGCACGTTTCAGGAAGTGCTGCGCACCACGCTCGTCCGCCGCGCCTATGAAACCCTCACAGGCGGCCATCCCACACGCCTCGTCGCCTTCTCGGATGACATGGACGGGTTGCGCAAGGTGCCGGACAACGTGCCCAACAAGCAGGTGCTTGCCGAAAAGCTTGGCCATCCGCTGACCCGCATTCCCGATCCCTTCGGCACGCATGAAAGCTTCGCGCACCACAACAACGCGATGCTGTGCGATTTCCTCGACCGCTTCGGTTTCGAGTACGAATTTGTGTCCGCGAGCGACCGCTACAACTCCGGCGCCTTCGATGAAGCGCTGAAGAACGTGCTGCGTAAGTATGATGCGATCTTGGACATCATGCTCCCAACCCTGCGCGAAGAACGCCGCCGCACCTATTCGCCGGTCCTCCCGATCAGCGAGAAGAACGGCGAAGTGCTGCAAGTGCCGGTCGAAGTCGTTGATGCCGAGGCCGGCCTCGTGCGCTTCGAGGATCAGGGCGAAATGGTCGTGCAGTCGATCCTCGGCGGCAAGTCCAAGCTGCAGTGGAAGGTCGATTGGGCAATGCGCTGGTGCGCGCTCGGGGTCGATTACGAGATGTGCGGCAAGGACCTGACCGACAGCGTCACCCAGTCCGCCCGCATCACGCAGGTCCTCGGCGGCAAGCGCCCGGAAGGGCTGATCTACGAACTGTTCCTCGATGAGAACGGCGAGAAGATTTCGAAGTCCAAGGGCAACGGCCTGACCATCGAGCAGTGGCTGGAATACGGCAGCGAGGAAAGCCTCGGCTTCTACCTGTTCCGCGAGCCCAAGAGCGCCAAGTCGCTCCACGCCGGGATCATTCCCCGCGCGGTCGATGAATACTGGCAGTTCCGCGAAAAACTGCCCAGCCAGCCGATCGAACAGCAGCTCGGCAATCCGGTCTGGCACCTCCTGCGCGCCAACGGCGATCAGGGCGGGGCAGGGGACACGCTGCCCGTCACGTACGGCCTCCTGCTCAACCTCGTCGGCGTGCTCGGCGCGCAGGCAACGCGGGCGCAGGTCTGGTCGTACCTTGGCAACTATGTCGAAAACGCCGATCCCGCCGCGCACCCGGCCTTGGACACGCTCGTCACCTCGGCGCTCGCCTACAACCGCGATTTCGTCGCTCCGACGCTGAAGCGCCGCAAGCCCGAACGCAACGAAGCCGCCGCGCTCGCCGCGCTCGATGCCGAACTCGCCGCTACGGACGACAGCGCCACCGCCGAGGATCTCCAGACCCTCGTCTACGAGATCGGCAAGGATCCGCACTACGGCATCGGTGCGCTGCGCGATTGGTTCAAGGCGCTCTACGAAACCTTGCTGGGCTCCAGCCAGGGCCCGCGCATGGGCAGCTTCATTGCGCTCTACGGCATCGAGGGGACGCGCCGCCTGATCGCGGAGGCGTTGAACGGCGTGGAATTGCCAGCAGACGATTGATTTCGCGGTCGAGCAAAGGCCGGGGGCGGCCGCTCGAGTCAGCGTTTTTTGGGGGGGACACCTTTGATGAAGTATCTTGCGATTCTCGCATTGCTGGCGAGCGCGCCAGCGTCAGCGCAAACGGCGGCTCCTGAGGCGCCCGCCAGCACAGCTCCCGCAGGGCCGACCGCCATCGTTTTCTCCGAAAAGGGGGCGAACGGGATGAGCGATCTGCCGATGGGCGTTCACCGCATCCCTGACAGCAATGTCGTCGTCTCGGGCTATCAGGGCGGTGGCGGCATTGGCATGCTGTTCGGCGTGGTCGGCCTGCTGGTGCAGAGTTCGGTCAATGCCGAGGCCGGCACGACCAAGGTCCGCAATGTCGAGGATGACCTGCGTTTCGACGTCCGGGCCAAGGCGATCGACATGACCAATACGATCCTGGCGGGTGACGAGTTCAAGAACGCCTTCACCTTCACGCCCCAGCCGGGCGGTAGCACGATGACGGTTACGCCCTATGTCGTCCTCACGTTCGTCAAGAAGACCGAGGATGTCCGCCCTTACATCGTGCTCAAGACCAAGGTCGCGACTGCTGGCGATTCCGGCAAGACGATCAAGTATTTCTGCTGCGAAGGAAAGGCGCTGCCACTGGCGAGCCTGACCGCAAACGATGGCGCCGCCCTCAAGGAACTGCTCACGTCCGAACTCGATACCGCAGTCAACGTGATGCTGCTCGACCGCTCGCAGCCCTTCCCGCGCAACGACGAAGCCAAGATCGCCACCAACGGCATGCTGCCCTTCGTCGGCAAGCCCCTGAAGTGGCGGGGCTTCGATCTGGGGCGCTACAAGGACTACAATCTGGTCGAATTCCGCGGCGGGATGATCGTGTTTTCGGGCGTCAACATTGTCGAACCGGGCGCACTGGAAATCACGCCGGTGGTCAAGAAATGACAGCGGGTACCGCGCCCGCCTAATACCACGGCCGGGCGCGGTACCACTTCGTCACGATATACTTCACCCCCTGCTCCACCGGCCGGCCGGCGTGAAGGGTCAGCGGGTTGGGCTTCCCGTCGCGCGCCATGTTGTTCCACACCAGCAGCGCGCCCTTCTGGGGGGGGACCGAGATCGGCACCTTGGGAAATTCGGTGGCGCCGCCTGCCTCCACCGCCGAGAGGTAGCCCATCGCCGTCCACGTCCGCTGCCCGCCGCGCCCCTCCTCGGTCGGCCAGTAGCTTGCCGAAGTATCGAAGTAATCGAAGTGCGCGCGAAACTGCTGGCCGGGTTCATAGCGCTGGCCCTGGATCACTTCGCCGTGCGCGTGCTCGATGCCGAGCAGGTCGTCGATTCGCCGCTCCAGCATCCGGATGAACGGATCGTCCGGATCGACGTCGCCGCTATAGCTCGTCCGTCCGCTGTCGGCATTGTTGTGATATGTCGGTGAGGGCCGTGCCACCGCATCGACCATGCCGATCAGCCGCGCGCATTCTTCGGCGGTGAAGAAGTCAGCGACGCCATAAATCTCGATCGCATCGACCGGCAGGCGGTAGACACTGGGATCGGCATCGAGCCTCGCGCGCACCCGTTCGCCCACTCTGGCGTGTGCGGGAGCGTCCTTCGCATCGGGTCGGGAGCGGCGAAATCCGATCATGGAGCGGTCATGCCGCAGGCGGGGCGCTCTGCCAAGTGGCAGGTGGCAGGGCCCGGTCCTTGTTATGTATCAGCATCCTGTCGTCATTGAGTTATGGAGAATAACTAAAGTTAAAACCGATTCGGACTATATTTCTTAACGGCAGGCTTACCAATATTGCGCAACATGGTTACATATATCGCAGGATCGAGACTTCATCGATCATTAGAATCCCCAAGGGTCGCGCAACGACAAGAACTGACCGTTGAAACCAGTCAGGGCCAGATTTCCGGATACCCAGCGGCGGGGCGAAGGAGGTTGGCGGCGAACGTATCCTTGGAAAGCGAGGAGTTGGCTTTGGACGGTCATGTCGATTTGGATGCGGAAACTCTCCGCATCGCAAACTGTTGTATGAAGCGCGCCGCCGCCGCGATACGGCGAGCCCGATCAAGGGCCTCTTCGGAGAGCCGGGCTGGGATATCCTTCTCGACCTGTTCATTGCCCGCAAGACCCGCACGGCGTTGCAGGTATCCAGCGTCTGCGCCGGTGCAGGCCTGCCTTCCACCACCGTGCTGCGCTGGATTGCGCGGCTTGAGCGCGAAGGGCTGATTGTGCGCGTGGCGGATCAGGAAGATGCCCGCCGCCGCTACGTAAGCTTGACGGCGAAGGGCTTGCGGCTGACGACATCCTTGCTTGATGCCATCGGTTCAATCGGTTGAACCTATCGCGCGGTGCCCTCGTTTCAGGGCAGGCGGGCCAATAGATCACGGGCGAACGCGGACAGCGTATCGTCGCGCGCGCCCATGATGAGGATCCTGTCTCCGGGCAAGGCAAGCTCAGCGATCCGCGCGCCGCAATCGGCGCGCGCCGGGATATGCTCGGCCATGCCGCCGTGCTCACGGATCAGTTCGACGATGCGCTCGCTGCCCACCGAACGATCGACCGTTCCGCCAAAGTAGACCGGGTCGCACAGGATCGTGCGATCATCGCCATTGAGGCGCGTGGCCAGCACTTCGGCGAGTTCGCCGCCCATCTGCCGCAGCGGACCATAGCCGTGCGGCTGGAAGAACGCGATCACGCGGCCTGGATGCGCCTTCAGCGTCGCGAGGGTTGCCGCGACCTTCTCCGGATTGTGGCCGAAGTCGTCGATCACCGTCACCCCGCCAGGGCTGGTTCCTACCACATCGAAGCGCCGGGCAAGCCCCGCGTAATCGCCGAGCGCCCGCACCGCATCGGCCAGCGGTACTTCCGCGGCATGGGCGGCGGCAAGCGCTGCCAGTGCGTTGGAGAGATTGTGCCGCCCCGGCACCTTCAACTCCAGCACATGGCGCTCGCCGGTTCGGCGCAGTTCGACCGTGGCGGTAATCCCCAGCGGCGATTCGTCCACGCTGCCGTCCACCACGCCGATGTCCGCGCGGCTCGGCCCTATGCCGAAAGTGAGCGCACCGCCTAACGCGCGGCTGGTCAGTGCGGCGCTCTCCGCGTCATCGAGATTGACCACCGCCGTTCCCGCCCGCGCGATAAAATCGCCGAACAGGCTGCGCAGTTCCTCGAGGCTCTTGTGATCGAGGCTCACGTTGTTGAGCACCGCGATGCCGGGCCGATAGGCCGCGATCGAACCGTCGCTTTCGTCGACTTCGGATACGAACGGAGCATCCACGCCGCCGACCCGCGCGCTGGCAAAGGGCGCGTCAGGCCCCGCGAAGTTCTTCATCACCGCGCCGTTCATGATCGTCGGATCGCGCCCGCAGGCGGTGAGGATCCACCCGAGCATCCCCGTCACGGTCGATTTGCCGCTGGTTCCGCCCACGGCGATGCCCAGCGGTGCGGCGTTGAACAGCGTGGAAAGCAGTTCCGCCCGGCGCATCCTGCGGCAGCCCAGTTCGGCGGCACGCACCATTTCGGGCACCGTGTCCTCCACCGCCGCCGAAGCGACAAGAATCTGCTCGGCCGAGGTAATTCCGCTGCCATCCTGCGGGTGCAGTTCAAACCCCAGGCTTTCCAGCCAGGCAAACTTTTCCGGCGTGCGCCCCTGATCGCGGCTGCGGTCCGATCCGGCAATGCGCGCGCCCTTGCCCTTGAGGATCAGGGCCAGCGGCAGCATCCCCGATCCGCCGATGCCGCAGAAGAACCAGGGATGTGCGGTGAGGTCTGCCATGCCGTCCGTGCTCATGCTGCGTGCGGTATGCGCCCTTGCGGCGCAGCGCAACCGGGTTAGGAAGGCTCATGCCCCGTATCGCCATCTGCGCGCCCGCTCGCCCGATCACGCCTGCCGATGCGGCGGCAGTCACGGCGCTCGCCGCGCAAGTGCCGGGCATCGAACTGGTGTTTCACCCGCAGTGCTTTCTGGAAGAAGGTCATTTCGCCGGCCCCGACGCCCAGCGTCTGGCCGCGCTGACCGAGTGCGCGAATGATCCGGCCTGCGATGCGGTCTGGTTTGCGCGCGGCGGCTATGGCTCCAACCGCATTGCAGAGGCCGCCATCGCCCGGTTCGACGAGGCAGCGCGCAGCAAGGTTTTCCTCGGCTATTCCGATACCGGCTACCTTCTCGCCGCGCTCTATCGCGCCGGGATCGGCCGTCCCGTCCATGCCCCCATGCCCGGCGATATCCGCCGCGAAGGTGGTGTTGCGGCGGTGCTGCGCACGCTGCGCTGGCTCACAGGAGACCGCTCCGGAGAGGAGAGCGCGCAAGACGGACGCCCCCGCGCCGCCTTCAATCTCACCACGCTGGCAATGCTCTGCGGCACGCCCCTGATGCCCGATCTCGCCGGCCATGTCGTGATGGTAGAGGAAGTTTCCGAGCACCTCTACGCGGTCGACAGGCTGTTCTTTCACCTCACTGCGCACCTGCGCGGCGCGGCAGGCCTGCGCCTTGGCCGGGTGGGTGACGTCCCCGAAAACGATGTCGACTTCGGTGCGGACGAGGAAGCCATCGCCCGCGATTGGTGCGCCCGCGCGGGCATTCCATACCTTGGCCGCGCCGATATCGGGCACGATGTTGATAACAAGATTGTCGCATTCGGGCTTGAGGGACCCCCCGCGAATCACTAGGCGCGCTCCTTCACAGCAGGAGTGTGTTGATGCGGGCATTCGTTTTTCCGGGGCAGGGCAGCCAGAAGCTGGGCATGGGCGCAGAACTCGCCGCCACCAGTGCTGCCGCGCGCGAGGTATTCGAGGAAGTCGATGACGCGCTGGGCCAGAAGCTCTTCGCGTTGATGACCGAAGGACCGGAAAACGAACTGACGCTCACCGCCAATGCCCAGCCTGCGATCATGGCCAACGCCATCGCCGTGCTGCGCGTGCTGGAAAAGGAATGCGGCCTCGTGCTGGCCGACAAAGCCCAGTTCGTCGCGGGCCACAGCCTCGGCGAATATACCGCGCTTTGCGCTGCGGGCGCGTTCAGCCTTGCCGACACCGCGCGCCTGCTGCGCCTGCGCGGCTCCGCGATGCAGGCCGCCGTGCCGGTCGGCGTCGGCGCAATGTGCGCGCTGCTTGGCGCCGATATCGAAAAGGCCACCGCGCTCGCTGCCGCTGCTGCGGAAGGTGAAGTCTGCACCGTCGCCAACGATAACGATCCGGGGCAAGTCGTCCTTTCTGGTCACAAGGCCGCGATCGAGCGCGCCATCGCGCAAGTGAAGGATCACGGCATCAAGCGCGGCATCGCGCTCCCCGTCTCCGCCCCATTCCACTGCCCGCTGATGCAGCCCGCCGCCGATGCGATGGCCGAGGCGCTTGAGCGCACGCCCCCGGGGGCGCTGCGCGTCACCCTGATGGCCAACGTCACCGCCGCGCCGGTAACCGATCCCGCCGAAGTCCGCCGCCTCCTCGTCGAGCAGGTCACGGGCCGCGTGCGCTGGCGCGAAAGCATGATTGCGCTGGGTGCTGCAGGCGTCACGCATTTCGCCGAACTCGGCGGCAAGGTCGTCGGCCCGATGATCGGCCGCTCCGTGGCAGACGTTGCAGTTGCCAGCGTGGTCGGCATGGCCGATATCGAAGCCTTCGCGAAGGAGCTCTAAGCCATGGAACACCGCCTCTTCGATCTGACCGGCATGACCGCCCTCGTCACCGGCGCTGCCGGCGGGATCGGTTCCGCCATCTCCCATGCCCTCGCCAGGCAGGGCGCGCGCCTCGCGCTTTCGGGCACCAATCCGGCGAAGCTGCGCGCGTTCCGTGAGGAGCTTAACGACACGTACGGTCACGATCACGTCGAGATCACCTGCGATCTCTCGAACACCGAGCAGGTCGAGCATCTCGTCCCCGCCGCGATCGACACGCTCGGCAAGATCGATATCCTCGTCAACAACGCCGGCATCACGCGTGACAACCTCGCGATGCGGATGAAGGACGAGGAATGGGACGCCGTCATCAAGGTCAATCTTGAGGCCGCCTTCCGCCTGATGCGCGCCGCCTCCAAGCCGATGATGAAGGCGCGCTTTGGCCGCATCATCACGGTGACCAGCGTTGTCGGCGCCACCGGCAATCCGGGGCAGGTCAACTATGCCGCCGCAAAGGCCGGCCTTGTCGGCATGTCGAAGAGCCTCGCGCAGGAACTTGCCACGCGCGGCATCACCGTGAACTGCGTCGCCCCCGGCTTCATCCGCACCGCGATGACCGACGTGCTGCCCGACGCCCAGAAGGACGCGCTCAACGCGCGTATCCCGATGGGCCGCATGGGCGAGGGCGGGGATATCGGCGCGGCCGTGGCCTATCTCGCCAGCCGCGATGCCGGCTACGTTACCGGGCAGACGCTGCACGTGAACGGCGGCATGGCGATGCTGTCCTGAGCAGGCCCATGCGGCGCGCGCTGCTCCTGCTGGCGCTTGCCGCCATACCGCTCTCTGCCGTGCCGTTCTCGGCCGAGGCGCGGGCACCCCAGGCGCTTGCCTGCGCGGTGATCGCCGCGCCCGAAGGCCTTGATGCACAGCTCGCCGAAGGCATGCTCACGCTCGACGAGACACGCAGCAAGCCCGCGCTCGATACGCTGCACACCCTCGTTGATCGCTGTGCCGCCGATCAGTTCCTGAACGACAAGGAGCGCGAAGCCTACTTCGGCTACGCGCTCGGCCGCATGGCGCGCGACGGACTCGACGGGCGCCTGAAGCGCGAGGGGATTCCGTCCGATCTGATCGACAAGGCGCTCGATATCGGACCTGGCAATGCCAACAATCCGGCGACGCAGGTTACGCAGGGAGACCTCCGCCGCGTCTCTACCGCGCTCACCGAAGCGGGGCACGATCCAGCCAAGGTGACCCCGGTCGGCTGGGGCCTCATCACCGCGTGGATCGCCGCCACCGCGCAGATGTTCGACGCGCTTCGCGCCCTCGATTGAGCCGCACGGGCAAACCCGCCGTTTTCGCTGCATTTATGCACAGCTTCGCCGCTGCGGAGGCGGCTGGCGCTTGCCCGCGCTGGGGCGCTCGCTAAGGAAGATAGTCCAGCAACAACCCATCTCGCCGGGCGATTCCGTCCGCGCTGGGATGCCAGCTAGACGGCCCTGACGGTCCTTCATGCGGACCGGCCCGGGTAGGGGACACGAGACGAGAATGAAGGCCACGATCGAACGCGCGACCTTGCTACGCTGCCTGTCCCACGTGCAATCGGTGGTGGAGCGCCGCAACACCATTCCGATCCTCTCGAACGTGCTGATCGAGGCTTCGCCCGATAGCTCGGTGCGCGTGATGGCAACCGACCTTGATCTCCAGATCATTGAGACGATGCCCGCGCGCGAAGTGGAGCGCCCCGGCGCCATCACCGTTTCGGCGCACCTCCTGTTCGACATCGCGCGCAAGCTGCCCGATGGCAGCCAGGTCAGCCTCGATGCTTCGGAAGGGCGCATGGTCGTCAAGGCCGGGCGCAGCCGCTTCCAGCTGCCCACGCTGCCGCGCGATGATTTCCCGGTGATCGTCGAAGGCGATCTGCCGACGAGCTTCGAGATCCCCGCTCGCCTTCTCGCCGAACTGATCGACCGCACCCGCTTCGCGATTTCGACCGAGGAAACGCGCTACTACCTCAACGGCATCTTCCTGCACGTGGCGGATGAAGCCCAGCCGGTCCTCAAGGCAGCGGCGACGGACGGCCACCGCCTCGCGCGCTATACCATTGCCCGGCCCGATGGCGCCGAGGGCATGCCGGACGTGATCGTCCCGCGCAAATGCGTGGGCGAACTGCGCAAGCTGCTCGAAGACGTGCTCGATACCGCCGTCCTCGTCGATCTCTCCGCCAGCAAGGTGCGCTTCACGCTCGGCGGCGAACACGGCGTCGTGCTCACCAGCAAGCTGATTGACGGCACCTTCCCGGACTACAGCCGCGTCATTCCCACCGGGAACGACAAGCTGCTCCGCCTCGATCCGCGCAGCTTCTTCGAAGGCGTGGACCGCGTTGCCACCATCGCCACCGAGAAGACCCGCGCGGTCAAGATGGCGCTCGAGAACGACAAGGTCACGCTCTCGGTCACCAGCCCGGAAAACGGCACCGCGGCCGAAGAAATCGCCGCCGAATACCGCGCTGCGGGCTTCGAGATCGGCTTCAACGCCAATTACCTGAAGGACATCCTCAGCCAGATCGACGGCGATATGGTCGAACTGCACCTCGCCGATGCCGGCGCGCCGACTTTGATCCGCAAGGACGACAAGTCCGCCGCGCTCTATGTCCTGATGCCGATGCGCGTCTGATCCCGGCTGCGGGGGGCTCCTTGGGCCTCCCGCATGGGTTCCTGCCCTCATCGGCATGGATGCCTCGCGGGCGGGCGCAACGCTGGAATGCTGGAATTTCGGGGCTTACCGGTCCGCTGCGGGTGCGGATTGTTTGTCACCTGCGAGGCAGTGACACAGAGCAGTCCCCTTCATCTTGCGAACTGCTTCTGATGTATCCGATCCGGATACAAAACGGATGGATCACGACGATGGACAGCCGCGACATCGCAGGAAAACTCGCCTTCTTTTCGATCGGCTCTGACGACAAGGCGCGCTTCCCGGACGTGGGCAAGGCCCCCGTTGGCCGGTTCGCGCTGCAAGGGGCAGGTCAGGGCAGCGTGGTGCCGACGCGCCACGCTGCCTGAGCGCATTCAGATATCGACGACGATCTTGCCGAAGTGGGTGTTGCTCGCCTGATGGCGGAAGGCTCCGGCCAGATCCGCCAGCGGGAAGTGGCTGTCGATCACCGGGCGGATGCCGTTGGCTTCGATGCCCGCAATCATGTCGAGCTGCATGGCCCGGCTGCCCACTGTCAGCCCTTGGACGCGCAGGTTCTTGAACATCAGCATCGCCGTCTGCACCGGCCCGGCAAAGCCCGCCAGCACGCCGATGAGCGCGACATGGCCGCCCACGCGCGCCGCTGTCATCGATTGGTCGAGCGTTCCGGCGCCGCCGATCTCGACCACGCAGTCAACCCCCGCGCCGCCGGTCAGTTCCAGCGCCTTGACGCCCCAGTCCGGCACTTCCTTGTAATTGATGAGCTCGTCCGCCCCGAGCGAGCGCATGCGTTCCAGCTTGGCATCGGATGAACTCGTCGCGATCACCCGCGCACCTGCCGCCTTGGCGAACTGCAGCGCGAAGACCGAAACGCCGCCCGTTCCCTGCACCAGCACGGTCGAGCCGGGCTTGACCGAACCGTCCGCGAACAGCGCGCGCCATGCGGTAAGACCCGCGCAGGTCAGCGTTGCTGCCTCCGCCGCCGAATAGCCCTTGGGCACCCGCGTGAACCAGTTTGCCGGGGCGACGATTTCCTCGCGCGCATAGCCGTCGATGCCGTCGCCCGGCACTGTCGTGAAGGCAGTCGCGGGCGGCACGCCGTCATCCCAGTTGGTGAAGAACGTCGAGACAACGAGGTCGCCCGGCGCATAGGCCGTCACGCCATCGCCCACTGCCACGACTTCGCCCGCGCCGTCCGACATCGGAATGCGCCCGGCGGCACCGGGCAGCATGCCCGTCACCACCGCGAAGTCATGGAAATTGAGCGAGGAGGCGCGCAGCCGCACGCGGATCTCGCCGGGGCCGGGATCGCCCACGTCCGGCAGGTGATCGAGGTGCAGAGTGTCGAGCGTCGCCGGGGCGCCGATGCGGATCGCGGAAATGCTCATTATTCTGCTGCCTCCAGCATTTCGGCCTGTTGCGGGCCGCGCACCAGCACGCCGGGCACTGCGCCGGTCCAGGTGCCGTTCTCGAAGGTCACTTCGCCCGATTTGATCGTGTAGAGATAGCCTTCCGCCTTCTGCAGCAGACGCTTGCCGCCTGCCGGCAGATCGAACGCCAGCCAGGGCTTGCCCAGCTTCAGCGCCTCCATGTCGATCACGTTGAGATCGGCGAGTGCGCCCGGTGCGATCACCCCGCGGTCGTTCATACCATAGAGCCGCGCGGTATCATGGCACTGCCGCTTCACCGCCTGCTCAAGGCTGAGACGCCCGCCGCGCTTCCGGTCCCGCACCCAGTGCTGGAGCATGAAGGTGGGCGAGGCCGCATCGCAGATCGTCCCGCAATGCGCGCCGCCGTCCGAAAGCGAGTTCACGCAGTCATCGCGCGATTGTAGTTCCTCGAGGAAATCGAGGTTGCCATCGGCGTAGTTCAGGATCGGCAGGTAGATGAAACCGGTGCCGCCATCGGCCAGCATCAGATCATAGGCATAGCTTTCCGGCGAAACCCCGGCCGCTGCCGCCCGCGCGGCGATGCTCGCATCAGCCTGCGGTTCGTAATCGAAATCGCCGTCCATTTCGAACTGCCCTGTCCAGCCTTCGCCAATCACGCGGTAGAGGTGGACGATGTCCGTATCGGGATAGACGTTGCTTTCCGAAAGCAGGATGTTCTTGAACACCGGGTCGGCGAGGTGCGCGAGCTGGTCTTCCCACGGCATTGCCGCAATCGCCGCCCACGAAGGGCGGAACAGGAACGGATGCACCGTCCCGCGCCAGTTCATCACGATGCCGTTCCCGCGCAGCGCGATCTGCGCGACGATGTTGGCGCCAGCCGCATTCTGGCGGTCCATTTCCGCGATCTGCTCCGAAAGCGGCAGTTCCTTGGCGATGGATTGCAGCGCCGCGAACGTCACCGGCAGGCCCGTCTCGCGGCTCAGCGCGCCCATCCAGCCGAACTCGTCCCACTCGCGCTTCAGGTCGCTGGCGATCTCGAACACGCCGTGGCCCACGCGGCCCATCGCGCGGCCGATGCGGATCAGTTCGTCCGCGGTCGCGGTGGTGCCCGGCACCACTTCGCCGTCGATCGACTTGTGGATGATCGTGCGGCTGCTCGAGAAGCCGAGCGCACCTGCGCGCACGCCGTCCTCGACGATCTGCGCCATTTTCTCGATATCTTCGTCGGTCGGCACAGCGCCCGGCTTCTCGCGGTCGCCCAGCACGTAGGCGCGCACTGCGCCGTGCGGCACGTGGGTTGCGACATCGACACTGCGCGGCAGGCGGTCCAGCGCGTCGAGGTATTCTGGGAAGCTTTCCCAATCCCACTTGAGCCCTTCGGCGAGCGCGGTGCCCGGAATGTCCTCGACGCCTTCCATCAGCCCGATCAGCCACTCGTGCCGGTCCGGCGCGGCGGGCGCGAAGCCCACGCCGCAGTTGCCCATGACAACCGTGGTCACGCCGTGCCACGAGCTTGGGGCCATTTCCTGATCCCAGGTCGCCTGCCCGTCATAGTGCGTGTGAATGTCGACCCAGCCAGGCGCGACGACCTTGCCGGCCGCGTCGATCTCGCGCTTGGCCGTTCCCGTTACCTTGCCGACCGCCGCAATCAGTCCGTCCCGCACGGCAACATCGCCCGTGAAGCGCGGACGGCCGGTGCCATCGACGATGGTTCCCCCCCGCACGATCAAATCATAGGTCGGCATCTCTCGGCTCCTCTATCCCCGCGCGGCCGACTCATTGATGGTCGCCATCGCGTTTAACTGGGCGATTAAGTCAGAGGATCGCCTTGCGGTCAACGCTCAGGAATCGAGGAACCCGGTCAGCTTCCCGATAAAGGCGTCGGGCTGCGCCAGCATGAACAGGTGCCCGCCGCCCTCGGTCATCTCCAGCTTGCTGCCGGGAATGGCGTTGTGGAGGAAATGAGCGTTTGCGGGCGGCACCAACTGGTCGTCCGCATCGCCCATCACCATCACCGGCATCCCTAGCAGCGGCAGGAAGGCGGCGCTGCTCCAGCCTGCAAAGGCCGCCAGCTGGCAGCTCCAGCCGAGCGGGGAGGGCGCCGTGGCGGCATTGAGCGAAACGCGGTCCGCACCCCCGCCGTTGTAGAACATCGCCAGATTGCGGCGCAGCGCCTTCTCGACCGTATACTCCATCGGATCAAGCATCTGGCTGAGCATTGAGGTGTTGCCGGGGATCATCGTGCCGCCCGCCGATGTCGCTGCGAGCACCATCTTGCCGGTGCGCGCGCGGTGCTGGAACGCGAACTGCTGCACAACTGCACCGCCCCAACTGATGCCGAGGAGATCGACCACATCGATCCGCATCCTGTCGAGCAGCGCGGCCAGTGTCAGTGCCATGTGCGGGATCGTGTAGGGGAAGATCGGATCGGGCGACTGGCCGATGCCCGGCATATCGAAGCTGATGATCCGCCGGTCCGGCAGGCGGCTGGCCAGCGGTTCCAGCATTTCCATGTTCATGCCGATGCCGCTCAGGATCACCAGCGGGCGTGGAGCAGGTGCCTTGGCATCACCCGTAACGGGCCATTGGCCCACCCTCAGGCGGCGTCCGGCAACGCCGATCATCGAAAAACTGGCGGTCGTGGCCACGCGGAATCCTTAGGTCCAAGGTAAAACAACGGCTTGGCGCAGCCCCTAGCACCGGGGCGTGGCGAGCAAAAGCAAACCTAGGGAAATCTGAGGAAAAAAGGTCCGGAAT
Organism: Novosphingobium sediminis; assembly: GCF_007991615.1. Lineage (GTDB taxonomy): Bacteria > Pseudomonadota > Alphaproteobacteria > Sphingomonadales > Sphingomonadaceae > Novosphingobium > Novosphingobium sediminis. The sequence continues at coordinate 111,811 of NZ_BJYR01000012.1, forward strand.
GGGGGCTCGTTTAACGGTTTCTCAAAGCAGTTAAGCGCAATTGACGATTGATGAGTGAATTGACCGGGGACCAAGCCGCAACGCAGGCGGAGCCGACGCGCGCCGCGCGCGATTTCGCGCGTACGCAGCGACGCCGCGATCGCGTGCCGACGGCGCCGGTCAGCCGGGCCGATGTCGCCGGCGCGGCGTTCCTGTTCGGCACCGGGCCGGGCCGCGGTCTGATCGCGCGCGAATGGCCGCACATGGCTTTGCCGATGGTGCTCGGCGTGGCCGGCCTCGCGCTGGCGAACTTCTCGGTGCGCCCGATCATCGCGCCGCTCCTCGCGCTGCTGGCCTCTGCGTTGCTGTTCGTCGCCCGCTTCACCTCGACCTACGAGGAAAGCCGCGATCACCCGACCTCCGTGCGCATGGCGCTGATGGGCGCCTCGATCGGCATTCCGCTGTTTATCTATGGTTTCGCGATCGGGATGTGGGCCGATAGCGGCGTGGTGCCGTGGGTTCAGGCGCTGGCCTTGCTGGTCACCATCTCACTGCTCGCCACCGTCACCGAATCGGGCCGTCTCGCCGGTATGCTCACCGCCGAAGTCGCGATGTGGTCCGGCGTCACCTGGGTCACGCATTTTGCTGGCGGCATTCTCTCGCTCGCGATCGGTGGGGTGATCGCAGTGGCGGCCTACCTTCGCCAGCGCGAAATCGACCTGAAGGTGCGCCTTGCGGTGGAGGAAGGCGTCCGCATCCAGACCCGCGCCGAGGAGATCCTCGCCGATTACGAGGAAACCGGGCAGGGCTGGTTCTGGGAGACCGACCGGCGCGGCCTCATCACCTACATCTCGCGCCCCGTGGCCCAAGTTCTTGGCCGCAAGGTGGAGGAGTTCATCGGTCGCCCCTTCGCCGAACTGTTCAACCTGTCCGAACAATCGGGCGAGGGCGAGCGCACGCTTGCGTTCCACCTCTCGGCCCGCTCCAGCTTCACCGAACTCGCGGTGCGCGCGGCAGTATATGATGAAGAACGCTGGTGGTCGGTCACTGGCCGCCCGACGTACGACGCCTTCAACAACTTCCAGGGTTTCCGCGGCTCGGGCACCGATCTCACTGAAAAGCGCCGCTCGCAGGAGCACGCCTCGCGCCTTGCGCACTTCGATTCGCTGACCGGTCTCTCCAATCGCTTCCAGATGTCGCAGACGCTGGAGAAGATCCTCACCGCGCCCAACGAGCAGAACCGCGCCTGCGCCGTGTTCCTGCTCGATCTCGACCGCTTCAAGCAGGTCAACGATACGCTCGGCCACCCGGCGGGCGACGCGTTGCTCAAGCAGGTGGCGCAGCGGCTGGAGCGGGTCATCGGCACCGTCGGCCGCGTCGGGCGTCTCGGCGGCGACGAATTCCAGGTCATCCTTGCCGGCAAGATCATGCGCGAGCAGCTTGCCCACCTTGCCGAACGCATCATCGAGCAGCTTTCGCAGGCCTATTCGATCGACGGCAGCCGCGTGATGATCGGCGCTTCGCTCGGCATCGCGCTCGCGCCCGACGACGGCGTCACCAGCGAAGCGCTGATTCGCAACGCCGATCTTGCGCTCTATGCTGCCAAGGACGCCGGGCGCGGCCGCTTCCACTTCTACGCCGCCGATCTTCACAGCGATGCCGAGGAACGCCGCCAGCTCGAGGAAGACCTGCGCGACGCGATCACCCAGGGCAATCTCGAGCTCTATTACCAGCCCGTCGTGCAAACCGCGACCGAGCGGATCACCGGGTTCGAGGCGCTGCTGCGCTGGAACCACCCGCAGCACGGCTTCATCTCGCCCGCCAAGTTCGTGCCCATTGCCGAAGACGCCGGCCTCATCGTCTCGATCGGCGAATGGGCGCTGCGAACCGCTTGCCAGGATCTTGCCCAGTGGCCGGATGATGTGCGCGTCGCGGTCAACGTCTCGCCGCTTCAGTTTGCCAATCCGGCGCTCCCATCGATGGTTACCAGCGCGCTTGCTTCGGCGGGTGTCATGCCCGACCGGCTCGAGCTCGAGATCACTGAAAGCGTGTTCCTGGGTGACGATACGGGGACCGAGGCGATGTTCCGCGCGCTCAAGGGCATTGGCGTGCGCCTCGCGCTCGATGATTTCGGCACCGGCTATTCCTCGCTCGGCTATCTGAAGCGCGCGCCGTTCGACAAGATCAAGATCGACCAGTCGTTCGTGCGCGGCGCGACGCAGCCGGGCAGCCGCAACGGCGCGATCATCGCCTCGATCGTCAGCCTTGCCGAAGCGCTCGGCATGGAAACGACCGCGGAAGGCGTCGAAACGCTCGACGAACTCGATCTCGTGCGCATGCTCGGCTGCAGCCATGTGCAGGGCTATATCTACGAACGCCCGCTTTCGGCCCCGGCCACGCAGACGCGCCTCGCCACCGGCCTCATGGCGATTGCCCGCGGCCCGCGCTCGGCCCGCGCCGCGCGGCAGGCCATGCTGCGCCGCGTCGTGCTCGATCACGGTGGGCATCGCTACAACGGCACGGTGCGCAACATGTCACTCACCGGCGCGCTGGTCGAAGGGCTCTGGAACGTCCCGCCCGGCACGATCTTCCGCATCCAGCTTTCGGATGGTCACACCGTCACCGCCACCTGCCGCTGGGCCAGCGAAGATCGCATGGGCGTCGAATTCTCCCAGCCGCTGCGGCTTGACGAGGATGGCCGCATCGCTGCGGTGGCGATCAAGTCGACCCTGCCGCCCCCCGATCCGCAGGCGAACCAGCGCAAGGTGGGTTGAACGCTACCAGCTTTTCCCGAAGATCTTGCCGATCAGCTTGCTCCCGGTCCCCAGCGGATTGCGCCGGATCTCGCGTTCCTGCTCGCCGAGGTAGAGGAACACCCCGTCGCTGGCCTTCTGAGTGACATAGCCGGTCAGGTCGCGCGCACCGAACTGGCCGGCAATCATGCTGTTCTTCGCGGTGAAATTGTCCAGCGCCTGAAACGCCTTCACGCCCGAGAGCGACTTCGAGACAACCGGCGTCATCGCCTGCTGCAGATCAGGCCCCATCGTCCGGCGGAAATAGTCGGTCGCGGAGGTATCGCCCCCGGTCACGATTCCCAGCGCGTCGGTCACCGTCATGCGGGTGATCGCGGTCTTGAGCAGCGGAAGCGCCTTGCCCACCGCGCCTTCCGCTGCGGCGTTGAGCTTGCCTGAAAGCCCGCCGCCCACCCCGGCGCGGTCGAGCGTTGAAAAGAGCCCGTTGAGACGCCCGAGCGGCCCGGGCAGGCCGATGCGCACGCGCGGATCATCGGCAAACCCGCCCGGCCGGCCGAGCTGCGCGACCACCCGCTCCGCCGCCTTGCCGAGCGCCAGCTTGAGCCCGCTGGAGGCCTCGGTACTGGTGACACCGGGCAGCGGAGTTGTGGTCGTGCCTGCGGTCGTGCTGGTAGGTGTGTCCGCGCTCGTGGTGCTGCCAGCAGTGGTGCCGCGCCCAAGGATCGTGCCGAGAATAGCGCCCGCATCCTGCGCCGATTGCGCGGCGGCGGTGGTGGCGGCAAGCGCTGCTGCTCCGGCGGCCAGCCACAATGTCCGTGCGCGCATGATCTCGTCCCCTCGTTACGTTTCGGTCAGTCTGCGCTGCCGCGCCGGCTCCGGCAAGGGGCATGCCTGCACCAAGGGGAGGGGCGGCGCGGCGCCGCGCTAGTCAAAATGGCAATGGCACCACTCGGTGGAGACACCTAGCTCCCTGTCGTCAGGCCCCTGCAGCGGAGCGTTCCCATGCCCCATACCAATCGCCGCGTTTTCCTCCGGCAATACCGCGAAGGGCTCCCGCTACTCGAGGACTTCGGCATCGAGGAAAGCGAGATTGCCGAGGTGCCTGCCGGGCACGCGGTGGTGAAGGTCGATACGCTCTCGATGGACGCGTGGATCCGCACCACGCTGACCCCCGGCAGCTTCCATGAGACGGCGGGGCTTGGCACCACGATCCGCGCGCTCGGCGTGGGGCAAGTGGTCGAAAGCGCCGATCCCGCGCTCGCCGTGGGAGACTGGGTTTACGGGATGCTAGCGGCGCAGACCCATGCGCTGGTTCCGGCCGCAAGCCTGACCAAGCTCGATCTTTCGAACAGCCTCAAGCCGGCAGACTATGTCGGTCCGCTCGGTCTCACCACGGGTCTCACCGCATGGGCCGGTCTCGTCGCAGTGGCTGAGGTCAAGGCGCAGGATACGGTGCTCGTATCGGGCGCTGCCGGCGCGGTCGGTTCGATGGTCGTCATGCTCGCCAAGGCGCGTGGCAGCCGCGTGATCGGCATCGCCGGTGGGCCTGCCAAGTGCCAGTACCTCACCGAAAAGCTCGGTGCGGACATCGCCATCGACTACAAGAATGCCGATCTTGCCGCCGAAGTCGCGGCTGCGGCCCCGGCCGGGATCGACGTGTTCTTCGACAACGTCGGCGGCGAGATCCTCGACGTCGCGCTCGCGAACCTTGCCCCGGCCGATGCCCGCATCGCGATCTGCGGTGCGATCTCGCAATATTCGGACCTTGGCAACGTGCGCGGGCCGAAGAACTACCTCAAGCTTGCCGAGCGCAATGCGATGATGAAGGGCTTCGTCGTGACCCACTACGCCGCGCGCTTCCCCGAAGCGAAGGCCGAGATTGCCGGGCTGATGCAGGAAGGCAAACTCGATCTGCCCGAGCACGCCGTGGAAGGCATCGACAACTTCGCAGAGGCGCTGTTGCTGCTCTTCGCGGGCGGCCACACCGGCAATCTGCTGGTGCGGCCTTAAGCCCGGCTCACTCCTGCATGGCGTAGACCTTCACCAGATCGTGGAGGAATCCCCGCGCGGTCATGAGTGACTGCACCTGAAGGTGCTCGTTATGGCCGTGGACCTCGTTGCCATCGGGGTCCGCGTAGAGCCCCGGCACGCCGAAGGCCGGAATGCCGAGCGGGGCGAGATAGGCTGCATCCGTTGCAATCAGGCTGATTGCGGGCACCAGTTGCACGCCCGGATAGTAGCTTGCGACAAGTTTCTCGGCCGGACGCAGGACGCGCGGATCGTGGACCGGCGGCAACGGCGGAGGCGCGGCGCGGCCAACCCGCGACATGATGACCTTCGGATCGCCGATGGCACTATAGAGAGCATCGCGGGTTTCCTCGGCAGTCTCGCCCGGCACGATGTAGCAGTTGATGGTTGCCTTGGCGGTCTGGGGGATCGCGGTGACGATATAGCCACCTTGTATTAGGGTGGTGAGGCAGGTTGTCCGCAGCATGGGATCGTAGGTGGGGTCGGAAGAAACAATCGCCTCGGCCGCGCTGTCCTTGGGATCGGCCGCGATGCGGACCATGGCCGCACCCATGGCATCGCCGCGTGCCACACCCGCCTGCGCAAAATAGCGGCGCGTCGTGACGTTCAGGTGCAGCGGGAACCTGTAGGCACGCACTTTCTGCAGCGCGTCGATCATCTTCGAGATGGCGTTGTCGTAGTTCGGGATCGCGCTCGGGCCGCCCGCGCTGAAGGTTTCGACATCGAAGTTCGCCATCGTCATTTCGCCGATGGCGATCGATTGGGTCACCACTTTGCCGTGCCCATCGGTCAGACCGCCGCCGCCTTCGCCGAGGGCAAACTCTGCTTCCAGCAATTCGGGACGGTGCCGTGCCAGCCATTCCGTGCCATTGGCCCGTGCGGACAATTCTTGCCCGCAGGTCAGCGCCAGCTTGATCGTGCGCTTTGGCTTCAAGCCTTCAGCCTTGAAGCGCAGCAAAGTATCGACCCAGATCGCATCGAGCGCCTTCATGTCGGCCGTCCCGCGGCCGAAGAAGGAGCCGTCCCTCTCGACGAGTTTGAAAGGATCACGTTTCCAGTGCCGCGGATTGGCATTGGCAACATCGAGATGGCCCAGCAGCAGCATCGGCTTCGCCTTGGCCGAATTGCCCGCCATCAAAACGACGATACCGCCGTCGAGTTGATAGGCCTCGTCGCGGAACAGCGTGATCTGGTTTTCGGCAAAGCCCGCATTGCGAAAGCGCTCGGCAATCTTCAGGACCAGCGCGTTGCAATCCCCCGTCGCTGCCGACGTATCGGTTTCGACCATGTCGCGGTAGAGGTCGCGGAATGCCAGCTCGGCGCCATCCGGTCTCGGCGTCTGTCCGGCCAGCGCTGCCGGTGTCCCCAGAGCCATCGCGACGGCTAGTGCCACCGAGCAAATTGCTGTCCCCCTCATTGTCGCTTCTCCGTCGGCTTAAGTGTTAACCCTTATTCCCAACCATAATGGACAATAATGGATTGACCTTGATGCAGGTCAAGCGAGTGAACGTTCACCTTTGGGCAGTTTTTTCAGCCGAAACATTGACTTCGCTCGCCACCGCCTCCTCTCTGGAACAAGCCGGCCTGGGCAAGAATTCCTTTCCGAAGGCAGGGAATTGCGCTGTTTTCGCCATGCCGCTCGGGCTAGGTTAGGAAGCAGTCGCACGAATGCCATCGGGGCGGAGCGGCTTTCGGCAAGCGGGAGGCGGCATGATTGAACTGGTTAAGGATCAGCGGGGATCACCGGTGCGCCGAATCATTCTGGCGTTAACGATTGTGCTGCTGTCGCCTGCCTTTGCCCGCGCAGAAGCGCCCGCCGATGGACAGCGGCTGATCCTCGTCACCATGGACGGCACGCGCTGGCAGGAAGTTTTCCGCGGGCCGGACAAGGCGCTGGTGGCAGAGCCGAAGTTCACCGACCCCGATAGGCAGCAGACGATCGAGCAGGCGTGGGGCAGTGGCCCTGCGGTCATGCCCTTCCTCCACAGCCTGCCCGCGCAGGGCGGCGTGCTCTATGGCAATCGCGATGCGGGCGATTGCATGCGGCTGACCAATCCGATGTGGTTTTCCTACCCCGGCTACAACGAGATGCTCACCGGCCGCCCCGATCCGGCGATCACCACCAATGACAAGATCTGGAACCGCAACGTCACCTTCCTCGAATGGCTGAACCACCGCCCGGGTTTTGCCGGGAAGGTCCGCGTCTACGCGACGTGGGACGTGTTCCCCTACATCATCAACGAACAGCGCAGCGGCGTCCCGGTCAACGCGGAGAGCCCCGGCGCACGCCCCACCGAAACCCGCACCATGCGCCTTGCCCAGCAGGCGCTGCGCAGCGCGAACGGGCTGCGCGTGCTTTATGTCGCCCTCGGCGATACCGATACGTTCGGACACGAGGGCAATTACGCGCAGTATCTCGCCTCGATGAACCGCGATGATGATTTCATCGCCGAGCTTTGGCGCATGGCGCAGGCCGATCCGGCCTGGCGCGGGCGGACCACGCTGATCGTCACCACCGATCACGGGCGGGGCGCCAAGCCCGGTGCGTACTGGAAAGAACACGGCAGCGCGGCGGCGTGGAAGCTCAACTCGCCCGATTACACAATTGCCGATCCGGAGGGCTTCAAGGGCTCGGACGAGATCTGGCTCGCTGCGATTGGCCCCGGCGCGCACGCCGCTCCAGTCGGTAGCGCCTGCTTCACGCAAGGCCAGGTCGCAGCCAGCGCACTCACCGCGCTGGGAGAGGACTGGAAGGCCTTCGATGCGGGGGCAGCTGCCCCGCTGCCGTTCTTCACCGGCCGCTGAGCAGGCCTACTTCCGCCGCACCCACTTCAGATCATAGTCCGTCGTCCAGGTCTTGCCGCCGTCCTCTGTCCCTGTCGCCAGCTCGCGGATCGTGCCGTCTGGCATCTGGCTCAGCGTCCAATGCCGCAGCCGTACCTTCCCGCCGGGAAGCGGCTTCTCGGTCACGTAGAGCATCTCGCCCGGCTTCGCGAGATTGCCGCGAAACACCGTTGCCGCGCCGTCATCGGTCGCCCAGCTATAGCCCCACGATCCCAGCAGCCGCGAATAGTTGAACAGGCCGATGCCGTTGCCGGTCGGATGGCCGTCGGTCTTCTTCCAGTGTTCCTCGATGGCGCAATCGTTGAGGATCAGCGTCATCGTCACTTCGTCGGTCTTCGTGCTGCCGGTGTAGACATCCCAGCTCCCCACGGTGAAATCCAGCTCGCGGAACTTGGGATCGTTCTTGCAGGTCTCTGCCGGGTTGGGCGCCGTCTGGGCAGCGGCGGGCGCGGCAAGGGCGATCAAGGCGGCGGCAAGCAGCAGGCGGTGCATCGGCGGTCTCCTGTCGAAGTCTCCGCGATGAGGCCGCAATTTCGGCGATTGCGCAAGGCCGCATTGCGATTACAAATCATGGCGGAGCGGCGCGCAGAACAAGGGGGCAAGCGATGGCGGAATGGACGGACAAGGAACTCGGGCTCCATTTGCCGATCGCCCGGCGTGATTTCATCGGCGGCGTTGCGGCAGGGGCCGCGATGGCCGCAGCGCCCAAGGCGCTGGCGCAGGCTGCGCCAACTTCAGCTGCCGCCTCTGCTGCGGGCAGCGATTATCCGCCGCTGCTCACCGGCCTGCGCGGCCAGTATCCCGGCTCGTTCGAAGCTGCCCACATGGCGCGCGACGGAGACTTTACCGGCGCACTTCAGGCGGAAGACAGCGGCGAGCACTACGACCTCGTCATCGTCGGCGGCGGCATTTCCGGCCTCGCCGCCGCGTACTTCTACCGGCAGGCGCTGGGCGACGACCGCAAAATCCTCATTCTCGACAACCACGATGATTTCGGCGGCCACGCCAAGCGCAACGAGTTCCACTACGAAGGCCGCACCATCCTTGCCTACGGCGGCACGATGAGCATTGAATCGCCGTTCCCCTACAGCTTCACCTCGAAGAAGCTGCTAGCGGAGCTTGGCGTCGATCTCACCAGCTATCACCGCTACGAAACCAAGGCCTACGATGGCCTCGGCTCGGCCACCTTCTTCGACAAGGAGCACTTCCTTGCCGACAAGCTCGTCACCGGCACAGGCGCAAAGCCATGGCCGCAGTTCTTCGCAGAAGCACCGCTGACCGGCGCGGTCCGCGGGGACCTGACCCGTATCTTCACCGAGAAGGTCAACTACCTGCCGAACCTGACGCCGGAGGCCCGCGCCGAATACCTGCGCCACATCAGCTATCAGGATTACCTCCTCAAGCACGCGAAGATGCTGCCGGAAAGCCTTCCGTTCTTCCTCGGCCACTACTTCCGCAACAACAAGCGCGTCGATACGCTCCCCGCGTGGGAAGCCGCGCTCGGCGGGCGGATGCCGGGCTTCGCGGGCATGGACCTGCCCGAGCAGATCACCGCGGAAGCGCAGCATTTCCACTGGCCGGACGGCAACGCCACCGTCGCGCGGCTCCTTGTCAGCCGCCTCATCCCCGGCGCGTTCCCGTCAGACAAGCTCGACCAGGAAAGCGTCGTCCTCGCGCCCGCGCGCTATGCCGCGCTGGATAATCCGGCGAACCCCACCCGCATCCGCCTGAAAAGCATGGTCATCCGCGCCGAACATATCGGCAAGCCTGCGCGGCAGACCGAAAAGGCCGTGCGCGTCGTCTATGTGAAGGATGGCAAGCGCGTGTCGGTCACCGGGGCCAACGTCATCATGGCCTGCTTCAACATGGTGATCCCGTTCATCGTGCCCGAGCTGCCCCAGCCGCAGAAGGACGCGCTGCACTACGCCTCCAAGGTGCCGATGCAGTATACCAATGTGCTGGTGAAGAACTGGCGCCCCTGGGCCAAGCTCGGCGTGAAATCCATCGGCGCGCCCAACGGCTATCATATCGGTGCCTCGCTCGACACGCCGATGAACATCGGCGGCTATGCCAGTGCGCTGACGCCTGACGAACCGGTAGTGATCCACATGGTCCGCAATCCCAACCAGCCCGGCCTGCCGCGCAAGGAACAGAACCGGCTAGGCCGCGCGATGATGCTGGCCGAGGAATACCCCGCGATCGAGCGCGAAATCCGCCTGCAACTCCAGCGCATGCTGGGCGGGGCGGGGTTCAATGCTGCGCGCGATATCGCCGCGATCACCGTCAACCGCTGGCCGCACGGCTATGCCTATACCTACGATACGCTGGGCGATCCCGAAGTGCCGGATGAACTGCGCCCCCACGTGATCGGCCGCCAAACCTTCGGCCGCATCGCCATCGCCAATGCGGACGCGGCGGGGAGCGCCTTCACCAATACGGCAATCGACATGGGCGAACGCGCCGTGCAGGAATGCCTCATCAGTCGGGGGCTCATCTGAGGCCATGATCGAGCTTTACCACTGCCGTGATGCCCGTTCCTTCCGCGCGCTCTGGGCGCTCGAGGAGATGGGCCTCGCCTATACGCTCCACACGATGCCGTTCCCGCCGCGCTTTCTCGCGCCGGAATACCTTGAGCAGAACCCGCTCGGCACGATCCCGCTCATGGTCGATGGCGAGACGCGGATGACCGAATCCAGCGCGATCCCGCACTACCTCGCCACCCGCTATGGCCCGACGCCGTTGGCTCTCACGCCGGACGAGCCAGACTACGGCCTCTACCTCGATTGGCTTCACCGCAGCGAGGCGACGCTGACGTTCCCGCAGACCATCGTCCTGCGCTACACCCGGCTCGAACCCGAAGAACGCCGCTTGCAACAGGCGGCAGACGACTACACCCAGTGGTTCTTCTCGCGCCTCAAGCACCTCACCCGCGCGCTGTCGGATGGCCGCGAATGGCTCTGCGCCGACCGCTTCACCATGGCGGACATCTGCACCGCCTACGCGCTCCTCCTCGCGAAGGACTTGGGGCTTGATTACAAGTTCAGCCCCGAAATCGCGGCCTATTGGCAGCGTGCCAGCGCGCGGCCTGCGTTCCATGCCGCCAAGGCCGCGCAGGACGAGGGCTGATTACTCCGCCACGCCGTAGTGGTCCGCCAGCGTCCTGCCGGTGAAGCCGTGCGTGTAGGACTTGGGATCAAGCGGCAACATACCCGCGTTCCATTCCGCCCACGCATCAGCCAATGTCTTGAACACTTCCGGTTCGCGCGATTTCAGGTTCGCGCGCTCCAATGGATCGGCCACCACGTCGAACAGGAACGTGTTGTCCGCGATCTTGAGGTACTTCCACTTCCCGCGCCGCGCCGCCTGCTGGCCGTGGTTCTTGTAGCGCCAGAACAGCGTGCGTTCGGGCAGGGAGCCACCGGAAAGGGCAGGGCGGATGTCGATCCCACCGCCGCGCAGGCCCCAGAAGTGGTCATAACCGCTCTTCAGCGGATCGAACGCGGGCAGGCTGCCAAGGTGCCACTTGCCGATCTGCGCGGTTTCATAGCCCGCCGCCTTCATCTGCGCGGGTAGCGTCGGCTCGCGCGAAGGCAGGCGTGCCCAGCAGGGCGGTACGACGGGTGATCGTGGGAGAGTTCATAGCCATGGCGCGGAGGCCTCCTTGCACAAGAGCAATCCTCGCGTTGTCGCGCCAGATCCGATGCCTGCAGGATTATGCACCGAGCAGCCTGCCGTCCAGCAAGCTTTGCTTGAGGGCCTTCAACGCAATGCCGCTTCGGTCGCCAGCCTGCTCATCACCACCGAGGCGCGGATCGCCGATGGACTTCTGATCTTTGCGGACAAACAGAAGGGGCGGCGGCCATGCGGCCGCCGCCCCTTCATGATTTCAGCTCAGGCGCCGATCAGAACTTCACGCTCGCGCGCACGCCGAAGGTGCGCGGGGCCTGGAACTGATAGGTATTCGCGCCCGCGTTGAAGTTCTGCGCCGCGTAGGCCAGCACCTGCTTGTTGAACACGTTGCGCACGTAGGCCGAGACTTCCCAGAAGCTGTCCACCGGCTTGAACTTGATGCTGGCGTTGGCCAGCACATAGTCCCACGACTTCGTGTCGGTGGTGTTGAACACCGAGTAGTAGAAGTCCGAGGAATACTTCGCATCGATCCGCGCGGTGAACGTGCCGAACGAGACGGGCACGTCCTGCTCGATCGAGCCCGAAGCGGTGAACTCCGGCGCGTTGGGCAGGCGGTTGCCGCCGATGTCGACCGCAACCGGCGGATTGGCGCCGGTGTTGATCTTGATCCCGTCGCCGAACTTGGTGTGCAGGTAAGCGGCGTTGATGTTCACGCGGGTGTTCTTGCTGGCGAGCGCGGTCAGGCTGCCCTCGATGCCGAACACCTTGGCGCTGCCCACGTTGAACACGCCCGAACCGCTCGAAACGGCATCGGTGGTCTGCGAGCCCTGATAGCCCTTGTAATTGAAGTAGAACACCGAGGCATTGAGCTGCAGGGTGTTGCCCATGAGCGAGTTCTTGGTGCCGATTTCGAAGGCATCGAGCCGCTCCGGACCGTAGTCGACCGAAGGCGCGCTGCCGTTCGAGTTGAACCCGCCCGACTTGTATCCGCGGTCATACTTCGCATAGATCAGCGTGCCCGGCGCGGGGCGATAATTGAGGCCCGCATGCCATGTCGGCTCGCCCTGGCTGAGGTTGCCGTTGCCCGGAGTGGTCAGCGGGAAGGGCGGGCAGGTGCCCGGCGCCGGGAAGTCGTTGCCGCACAGCGGGAAGGCGAGCGCGGGCAGGCTGAGCACGGCATTGCCGGTGCGCACCTTCTTGTCCCACGTATAGCGACCGCCGAGGCTAAGCTGCAACTGGTCGGTCAGCTTGTATTCGATCTGGCCAAACAGCGCCTGCGAACGCGTCAGGATGTCGTAGTCGAACTTGAGCGCATAGCGGTTCGACTGGTCGACATTGGGCAGGAACGAGAGCGGACCGCCGGGGCCGAACATGCCGCCGGGGCCGAACGCGCCGGTCATGTCGAGGTTGAAGATCCCCGAATTGACCACGTTCTTTTCCTGGAAATAGAAATAGCCTGCCTGGAAAAAGAGCCTGCCATCCTTGTTGTTGCTCACGCGGAATTCGTGGTTCCAGGTCTTGGGGGTTTCCTGCTGGCGGAACTGGCGGTTGGCCGGATAGCCGCCGGTCGCATCGAGCCGGTTGCGCCAGTTGGCGGTGTCATAGCCGCCGGAATAGATGAAGTTGAGGCCCATGTCGGCGCTGTAGGCAAGCTCCCAGCGCACGCGGTCGGATTCCAGCTTGGTCAGCGTCGGCACAAAGCTGGTGAAGGTCTTGGCCTTGCCGAAATCGGGCATCGGGCCGCCGAGGGGACCGCGGAACTGCGCATCGCCGTTCACGTCGCGGCTGTCATGCTGGTAAGAAACCCACGCCGAAAGGCCATTATCGCCCTTGTAGAGCGCCTGGATGCGGCCCGACTTGAAGTTCTCGTCATCGCCGTCGACAGCGGGGCCGGTGGACGTGCGATAGCCCTTGTGGCTGAGGATCGTGCCCGAGGCGCGGACTGCGAAGCCGGGGGCGAGCTGAACGTTGACGCCCGCTTCGCCGTTGAAGGTCTTGTAGTTGCCGGCCTCGATGCTGCCATATGCGCCAGTGCGCATTTCGGGGCGGTTGGTGATGATGCTGACCACGCCGCCGGTCGAATTGCGGCCCTGCAGCGTGCCCTGTGGACCCTTGAGCACTTCGATGCGTGCCACGTCGTAGAACGAGGAGCTGATGGCGAACGAACGGTTCACGAAGAATCCGTCGCGGGTGATTGGCACCGAAGGGTCGCCGATTTCGGTCACGTCGGTCGAGGCGATGCCGCGCACCGCGACATAGGCCGCACCGGTCGAGTTCGTCACGTTCACGCTGGGGTCGATCTGCGCCAGATCGCGAACCGTGTTGACGCCCTGCTCCGCAAGCTTGGCGCCGGTATAGACGTTGAGTGCGATCGGGGTGTCCTGCGCGCTCGAAGCGACGCGGTTCGCGGTGACGACGATTTCGCCAAGGCCTTCAGCGGGCTTGGCGGCATCGGCAGATGCGGCGTCCTGCGCCTGCGCGGGCATAGCCAGCGCGAAGAGGCTCGCGCCCAGCAGGTACGAAACGGCGGTGTTGGCCTTCATGTCTCTCCCCTTTGAATTGGAATCTTTTGATCGAATTAGATTAGGAATGATCATTCTAATATTAGGAACCGAAACGGACGTCAACCCATTCGCGCGATTCGGGAGGGGAGGGCGGTTCGACGGTCCTGGAGACGCGGACTGTCCTACATTCGGGCAAGCTGTCATGGTGCGCGCATGTCAATTGCCGCGCCCTTGCTACTGATCGCCTGCGCCGATCAAAAGCTGCTTACTGATCGAATGCAGTTATTGCTCAGGACTGTGTCAACTGTGTCAACTTGGCCTCGAGCCCCCGTCCTTCCGGCCCTGATGACACCGCAGGCCCTTGCTGCTAACGGCGCCTCATGACCGACCTTTCGCTGATCCGTAATTTTTCCATCATCGCGCACATCGACCACGGCAAGTCGACGCTGGCCGACCGGCTGATCCAGTTCACCGGGGGCCTCTCCGCGCGCGAGATGAGCGAGCAGGTGCTCGACAACATGGACATCGAGCGCGAGCGCGGGATCACGATCAAGGCGCAGACCGTCCGGCTCGATTACACCGGCAAGGATGGCAAGACCTATCAGCTCAACCTGATGGACACGCCCGGTCACGTCGACTTCGCCTACGAGGTCAGCCGCAGCCTCGCCGCCTGCGAAGGCGCACTGCTGGTGGTCGATGCAGCGCAGGGCGTCGAGGCGCAGACCCTCGCCAACGTCTACCAGTCGATCGAGCACGACCACGAGATCGTTCCCGTCATCAACAAGATCGACCTTCCCGCCGCCGAGCCTGAAAAGGTGCGGCACGAGATCGAGGAAGTCATCGGCATCGACGCGAGCCAGGCGGTGATGACCAGCGCCAAGTCCGGCATCGGCATCGAGGAAGTGCTCGATGCGGTCGTCGCCCGCATCCCCCCGCCGAAGGGCGACCGCGCCGCGCCGCTCAAGGCAATGCTGGTCGACAGCTGGTACGACCCCTATCTCGGCGTCGTCATTCTGGTCCGTGTGATCGACGGCGTCATCAAGAAGGGCCTCCAGGTCAAGTTCATGGCCGGCGGCACCGAACACCTGATCGACCGCGTCGGTTGCATGCGGCCCAAGCTGCAGGTGCTCGATGAATTGGGGCCGGGCGAGATCGGCATCATCACCGCGCAGATCAAGGAAGTCGCGCAGGCCCGCGTGGGTGACACGATCACCACCGTGAAGCAGGGCGCGACGCAGGCGTTGGCGGGCTTCAAGGAAGTCCAGCCGGTCGTGTTCTGCGGCCTGTTCCCGGTCGATGCGGCAGACTTCGAAAAGCTGCGCGAAAGCATCGGCAAGCTGCGCCTCAACGACGCCAGCTTCTCGTTCGAGATGGAAAGCTCGGCCGCGCTTGGCTTCGGCTTCCGTTGCGGCTTCCTCGGCCTGCTGCACCTCGAGATCATCCAGGAACGCCTCAGCCGCGAGTACGACCTCGACCTCATCACGACGGCGCCCTCGGTGGTCTACCGCCTGACGATGACCGACGGCACGGTGAAGGAACTCCACAACCCCTCCGACATGCCCGATCCGGTCAAGATCCGCGAAATGGAAGAGCCGTGGATCAAGGCGACGATCTACACGCCCGACGAATACCTCGGCTCGATCCTCAAGCTCTGCCAGGATCGCCGCGGCATCCAGACCGGGCTGACCTATGTCGGCGGGCGTGCGCAGGTGAGCTACGAACTGCCGCTCAACGAAGTGGTGTTCGATTTCTACGATCGCCTGAAGTCGATCAGCCGGGGCTACGCCAGCTTCGACTACGAACAGATCGGCCTGCGCGAGGGCGACCTCGTGATGATGAACATCCTCGTCAACAACGAGCCGGTCGATGCGCTGTCGATGGTCGTCCACCGCAGTCAGGCCGATCCGCGCGGGCGGCACCTCGTCGAGCGGCTCAAGGACCTCATCCCGCGCCACATGTTCAAGATCCCGATCCAGGCTGCGATCGGCGCCAAGGTCATCGCCCGCGAAACGATCAGCGCCATGCGCAAGGACGTGACGGCGAAGTGCTACGGCGGCGACATCAGCCGCAAGAAGAAGCTCCTCGAAAAGCAGAAAGAGGGCAAGAAGCGCATGCGGGAATACGGCAACGTGACGATCCCGCAGGAAGCGTTCATTGCCGCATTGCGCATGGGCGAAGAGTGACGGGCGCCCCAGTCAGCTCGCGGTAAAGCCCCCATCCACCACCACTTCAGAGCCGGTCATGAAGGCGGCACGGTCTGAGGCGAGGAAGGCGACGGCGTCGGCCACGTTGTTGGGCACGCCGAAGTGGCCCAGCGGGTGCAGGTTGGAGAAATTGGCGCGGGTGTCGTTTTCGCCGGTCCCTGTTGCGGCGGCGAACTGGGAGACGAGATCGCGGCCCATGTCGGTTTCGATGATGCCGGGGTGGACCGAATTGCAGCGGATGCGAAGCGGTGCAACTTCCATCGCAACGCCCTTGGTGAACAGGCGGACCGCGCCCTTGCTGGCGTTGTAGCAGCTGACCAGCGCGGTGCCGACCAGCCCTGCGACCGAGGAAAGATTGATGATCGAGGCGCCGCCGGCCCACTGGTGCGCGCGCTCCGCCATCAGCGGAACGGCGTGCTTGCAGCCGAGGAACACGCCTTCGACGTTGACGCTGTGGAGGCGGCGCCAATCCTCGAGCGTGGTTTCGGTGAGCGGTTTGGCGATGAACAGCCCGGCGTTGTTGACCAGAATGTCGAGCCCGCCAGCCTCATCGCGGGCGAAAGCCATCGTGTCGATCCAGCTTTGCTCGTCCGTCACATCGTGCGCGCGGGCAAGGCCGCCAAGCTGCTCTGCCAGATCGACAGGCGCGGCCAGATCGGTAACGATGACCCGCGCGCCAAGCGCTGCGAGGGCGCGGGCCGAGGCCTCGCCAATGCCGCGCGAGGCGCCGGTAACAAGGGCAATGCGGCCGGCAAGTTCAGTCATGGGCATGTCTCTCCATCGGTTCTGTTTGGCGGTATCCTAGCGCCGATTTTGCGGATGGCCATTGCGCAGAATTCATGGCGCCCATCAGTAAACGCGGTGCGCCGATCAGGCGCCTTCTACTGGCCGCCGCACCAGCATGACGGCGATGCCGATGGCGAGGCAGGACAGGCCGAGGACCGCAAAGAAGGTCGTGATGCCGGACGCCACGATCACCGCGCCCATGCCCGATCCGGCGACCGCTCCGATGCGGCCAAGCGAGAGAGTGACGCCCACGCCCTGCGCGCGGATCGTGGCGGGGAAGGCGTTCACCGCGAGCGAGAACAGCATGACCTGAAGCCCCGACATGAAAACGCCCGCTGCGGCGAAGCCAAGCACGACGAACGAGGTCGGATGCAGGCCGCCGGTGAGCATCTGGCCGACGGCGAAAGCGCAGGCGGTGCCGAGGCCGGCCATGGCCAGCACCGGCCAGCGCGGGCCGAACCGGTCGATCAGCAGGGCCCCGATCAGCGCGCCGACGATCCCGCCGAGATTGAACGCGCCGGCGCCGAGCGAGGATACGGCCAGATCGTAACCCAGCGCGGCGAGCATGGTCGGGCCCCAGTTGAACACGAGGTAGTTGCCCAGGAGGCCGAACAGGAACGCGGCCGACAGCGCGATGGTATCGCGCAGCAGCGGCGGCCGGAACAGTACCCGCACGCCGCCTCCGCCTGCGGCGATCAGCGGTTGATCGATCGTGAAGTGGTCGGGCAGATCAAGGCCCGATGCGCGCAGCACGCGTTCAAGCTCGGCGCGGCGGTGGGGGCGATGCACGAGGATGCGCGGCGATTCCGGCAGAAGTGCTATCAGCGCAGCGGTGACGCCCAAGGTCAGGCCCCCGGCGGTAAGGAACAGCACGCGCCAGCCATAAGTAGGCAGCAGCCACGCCGACAGCGCGCCGCCGACGAGCCCGCCCAGCACGACCGCCAGCATGCTGATCGAGACGGAGAGACTGCGCCGCCGCGCCGGTGAAAATTCGGATACGAGCGCGGTCGCATTGGGCAGCGCCGCGCCCAGCGCGAGCGTAGAAAGGAAGCGGCAACCGGCAAGCATCGGCAGGTTGTCGGCCAGCGCGGAGGCAGCTGTGGTCAGGCCGAACAGGCCCACCGCGCTGATCAGCGTAGGCCGCCGCCCGGCGCGGTCTCCCAGCCAGCCGCCGATGCCGCTGCCGATCGACATGATGAGGAGGCCAGCAACCACCACCGGCACGAAGCTTTCGCGCGGCAGGCCCCATTCGCGCATCAGCGCGGGCATCGCAAAGCCGAGGATCTGGTTGTCCAGCCCATCGAGCAGGATCGCCGCGGTACAGAGCGCAAGCACCCACTTCTGGTACGTGCTCCAGCGGCCCTCGTCGATCAGGCGATCCATATCGATGCGCGGAAGATCCGCTTCATCCTCGCTGAACTGGGCCAAGCATGTCCTCCGTGATGAATGCCGGGGCATTCGCGTTGCTCTTATGAACAGGGTGGGGCCAAGTTGCCAATGGGCAGATCTGGGGTTTCCGGTTGCTCGCCCCGGAAAGGGATCAGGGCCGGTTCGCGTCGATGAAGCCGTCGATGAGGTTGCTTGCGCGGAGCCGCTCGTCGAGGCTCTCATTCAAGCTGGCGCACTGCGCGAGACTGTTCAGCCATGCCTGGTTTGCAGCAGCGGTGGCGCGGGTGCGGAGGAGGGCTTCGCGCGCGCCGATAAGCTCAAAGCGGAACGGCTGGCCGGACGGTAGCTGCGCAAGGCGGTCGATGTCGGCGCTGATGACGGTGGCGATCTTGGGGTAGCCGCTGGTCGTCTGGTGGTCTGCCAGCAGCACGGTGAGGCTGCCGTCGCCGTCGGTCTGCAGACAGCCGCGCAAAGCGGGTTCACTCGGCATCGAGATCGAGGTGGGGACGAGCGGCGGGCCACCAAGTACGCGGCCCATCCGGTCGAAACGTGCGGAGGCGGTGAAGCTGGTCTGCGCCAGATGCGCGAGCGCTTCGGCCGGGAAATGGCGATCCTGCGGGCCGAGCACAGCAGCGATGGCCGACGAGGCTTCTGGCGGCGGCGCAAGGGTGTAGGGCTCCAGCGGGCGCGCATTGGCAAAATCGAACGCGGCGCCTGCTGCAACGATGCCGCCGCCCAGCCCGGACGGGCCATGGGTTGCGCTGCTGCCGAGCCAGAGCGGCGGCTTGTGGCTCCCCGCGAAGGCGAGGTAGGCCCAGTTTCCGGCCCCGGCGCGCACGCGCAGGCGCTGGCCTGCGTGCAGCGTCCCCTGCCGCCACGCCGCCGCCGTGTCGCCATCGATATCGGCAAGGAACCCGCCGCCGCACAGTACGAAGCCGATTTCGCCTTCCTGGCAAAGGACCGTGCAGCCGCCGTGCGAGATTTCGAACGCCCAGCCTTCGGGCGCGGCGGTGAGGGCCATCGCGGCGGCGAAGGCGAGGCGGTCGACCGGGCCGGAAGGCGGCACGCCGAAGCGCATCACGCCGGTGCGGCCGCGATCCTGGACCGTGGTGAGCGGGCCGGCCGCCTCGATGATGATCCGTGCCTGCATGGATCAAGGCACCCGTTCGAAGCGGATCACGTCGCCCGGATCGAACAGGAAGGGCTGCGCGCGGGCGGGATCGAGGATCACTTGCGCGGTGTGGCCGATCACCCACCAACCGGTCGGCATCGGCAGGGTGGTGATAAGGCACTGCGCGCCGGCGATGATGACGCTGCCGACGGGATGGCCCCGCTCGGCACGAGGCTTGCGCGGCAATTGCAGGGCGGGTGGCACGCCGCCAAGATAGGCGTAGCCCGGTCCGAAGCCGTACATGAACACGCGGTATTCGCCCGAAAGGTGCTGGGCGATGACCTCTTCGCGCGTCAGGCCGGTTGCTGCCGCGACGGCTGCGAGATCGGGCGCGCATTCGGCTTCATAGCGGACGGGGATCACGTGTTCGCGCGGGGGCCGCGTATCACTTGAGGCGGTATCGAGCAGGGCAAGGGCGTGGGCGGCAATCGCTTCGCCGTCCGTTACCAGCGGATCGAACACGATCATCAGCGAGACATAGGCGGGCACTGTCTCGATCATGCCGACCGGCGGCCGTGCTGCAAGCGCGCGATCCAGCGCGATGACGCGCTCGTTGGTTGCGATGCTGATCCCGCCGCCGAAATCGATGAGGACGGCCGTCTCGCCGATGGGCCGGACGGCTGGCATGGGGGGCATCAGCGCAGGAAGGGCGCGATCGTGACGCTGCGCCCGGCGAGTGCGACGCGGATCGCCCGGGCCATGACGACTGCGTGGGGATCATCGCCATGGACGCAGATCGAATGGCCGGCGAGCTTGACCGGATCGCCGCCAACCGTCGGCATCATGCCGGTTTCGAGCCATGTAAGCAGGCGGGCGGCGGCGGCGCCATAGTCGTCGATCATTGCGCCGGGCTGGCCGCGCGGCACGAGATTGCCGGCGGGCGTGTAGCCGCGGTCGGCATAGAGCTCGCTGAATACGCCAACGCCGGCATCGCCCGCCACCTGCTCCAGCACGGTGCCCGAGATGGCGAGGATCGCGAGCTTGCCGTCGATCGCGCGAACGGCGCGGACAATGGCTTGAGCAACGGCGCTGTCTTCACTGGCCACGTTGGCGAGCGCGCCGTGGGGCTTGACGTAGGACACCTTGGTCCCGGCCAGCGCGGCAATGGCGATGAGCGCGCCGGTCTGCGCGGCGACAAAGCGCTCCACCTCGGGCGCGGGGATGGGGAGGCGGCGGCGGCCGAAGCCTTCCTTGTCGGGGTAGCTGGGGTGCGCGCCGACGGTGATGCCGCGCTCGCGCGCCCACGTCAGCGTGCGGAACATCGTTTCGGGGTCGCTGGCATGGCCGCCGCAGGCCACGTTGGCGCTGGTGACGATATCGAGCATGGCCTTGTCATCGCCCATCACCCACGGGCCATAGCCTTCGCCAAGGTCGGAATTGAGATCGATGGTGCGGATCGTGAGGGCGGGCATTGGCGGCTTTCCGGGCGGCTGGAATGAGGTGAGCCCGGAAGACATAAGCAATGCCGCCGCGGTTGTCGCGCCTTGCGGTGCATTTGCGATGCGGACAGGTCAGGCGGGGCGGGGCCTTGCGGCGGGGCTGGGACGGTGGGGAGTGGACGTTTCAACTTTTCGTTTTCGTCATTCCCGCGAAGGCGGGAATCCAGTTCCAACGTTTCAGCTTGAACCTGCTTATCGTTCCGGAGCGCCAAGCTGCTCTGGATTCCCGCCTTCGCGGGAATGACGAGGGTCAGGGCATGTATTGGTGGGAAGCGGACGTTGATGATGAGGTGCCGCTGACTGCCCGGAGATTGTGCCAAGCGGATGCTGGCAATACGTTCAATCATGGGGCAGTGGCAACCGCTCGAACTTCTGCCGCATCTGCCTGTTTCTGATAGCATTACGATCTACGTCGCACCCAAAATCCATTAGAAAGTGAGCATCATATTGAGGGCCGAACCAACGAATATACATCGCACCTTGGTCAGTAGTCCATAATTTGGGTGGGCACTCAGCTTTTACGAAACGCACTGCGCTCTCATCCCTATACGGCTCAGCCTTCGCGCGGTAAACCTCTAGGCTGTCTACAAATTCTGTAAACTGATCATGCGTTATATGAACCGTTCCGGTCTTTCCATTTGGATAAGGTTTGCTTAGCCTATAGTTGACGACTCCTGCAGAGTTTATCGAGACATCGATCGATGACCAGCCAGACCGTCGCATCTCGACCCGCTCAATTTCAGGACGTTGTGCATTGCGGCACCCCGCAACAATTAGCACCGCCCACAAAGCAATAGATGCGCGCATAAGAG
This sequence comes from Novosphingobium sediminis, assembly GCF_007991615.1. Taxonomy (GTDB): domain Bacteria; phylum Pseudomonadota; class Alphaproteobacteria; order Sphingomonadales; family Sphingomonadaceae; genus Novosphingobium; species Novosphingobium sediminis. Next base: position 133,350 of record NZ_BJYR01000012.1, read on the forward strand.
CACGATGGTCGAGAAGGGCAATGTCTGCAAGTGAGCGAAAGCTGCCCTTCGAACCTGTTCGCGTAACCTCCGCCTGACGCGGGGCTCCATACCCCTCCACCACCACCTGCGGTGGCGGTCCCCCTCCCCATTTGTGCTTCGCAAAAATGGGGAGGGTATGGCTGCGCCCTCTAGGCGGCCGGGTCCTTGTGCAGCCATTCGGCGTGGCGCGGGGCGCGCTTGGTGCGGCTCCATTCCTCGAGCATGACGGGGGCGAGGGTTTCCAATTCGGCATATTGCGCCGCCGTGCCGATATTGCAGGCGAGTTCGAGCCGGTGCCCGTTTGGATCGAAGAAATAGATCGAGCGGAAAATGCCGTGGTAGGTCGGCCCGAGCACGTCGATGCCTTCCGCTTCCAGGTGCGCCTTGGCGGCGTGGAGCGCGGCTTCGTCGGCCACTTCGAAGGCTAGGTGCTGGACCCAGGCGGGGGTATTCGGGTCCTTGCCCATTTCCGGCTGGTTCGGCAGCTCGAAGAAGGCGAGGACATTGCCGCCGCCGCAATCGAGGAATACGTGCATGTAGGGGTCATGCTCGCCGGTGGAGGGCACGGTGTCCTCGGCAAAGGCGGTGGTGTAGCGCATGCCCATCACGCGCTCGTACCAGGCGACCGTTTCCTTGGCGTCGCGGCACCGATAGGCGACGTGGTGTATGCGCTGGATTTGGGGGATCATGCGGCGGTCTCCACGTTCAGCACGCCGCGGCGCATCTGGTCGCGCTCCATCGACTGGAACAGTGCGGTGAAGTTGCCCTCGCCGAAGCCTTCGTCCTTCTTGCGCTGGATGAATTCGAAGAACACCGGGCCGATCTGTGTTTCTGAAAAGATCTGCAGGAGCAGGCGCGGATCGCCCGCTTCGATCGAGCCATCGAGCAGGATGCCGCGCTTCTGCAGTTCGTCCACCGGCTCGCCGTGGCCGGGGAGGCGCTCCGCCAGCATCTCGTAGTAGGTCGCGGGAGGGGCGGTCATGAACGGGGTGCCGAGCGCCTTGAGGCGGTCCCACGCGCCGAGGAGGTCGTCGCAGGCGAACGCGATGTGCTGGATGCCCTCGCCGTTGTAGGCGCGCAGGAATTCCTCGATCTGGCCGCCGCCGGCTTTCGCCTCTTCGTTCAGGGGGATGCGGATCTTGCCATCGGGCGCGGTCATCGCGCGGCTGGTGAGGCCGGTGTATTCGCCCTTGATGTCGAAATAGCGGATCTCGCGGAAATTGAAGATGCGCTCGTAGAAGGCGGCCCAGTGCGCCATGCGGCCGCCGTAGACGTTGTGGGTGAGGTGGTCGATCGTGTGGAAGCCCGCGCCTTTCGGCTGGCGGTCGACGCCCGGCAGGTAGACGAAATCGATGTCGTAGATCGAGAGATCGCCCATGGGCGAGCCTTCGTAGCGGTCTATCAGGTAGATGATCGCGCCGCCGATGCCGCGGATGGCGGGGAGGCTGAGTTCCATCGGGCCGGTGCGCACTTCGACCGGCTCGGCGCCGCGTTCGAGGGCGACGCGGTAGGCTTCGGCGGCGTTGCGCACGCGCCAGCCCATGCCGCAGGCGGAAGGGCCATGTTCAGCGGCGAACCACGCGGCGGGGCTTTTGGGTTCATAGTTGGCGATGAGGTTGATGCCGCCCTGCCGCCAGAGCTGCACCGCCTTGGAGCGGTGGTTTGCGATGTGGGTGAAGCCCATCGCAGCGAACACGGGCTCGAGCAGACCGGGCTGCGGGGCGGAGAACTCGATGAACTCGAAGCCATCGAGGCCTAGCGGGTTTTCGAACAGATCGGTCGTCTTCGCCTCGGCGTTCACCGCATTTCTCCCGTGCATTCTGAAGTGCTCGGATCATAGCAGATTCGCTGTGCGTTGTCCGCGCAAAGACAGCGGCATAACTGGCGTAGCGCGCGTCAAATACGCGTCATATCATACTACGATGCAAGTTCTGTGCGCAATACTGTAGGCAAGCCTGATCCTTGTGCGTGCTAGGCAGCCGGCCGCAGTTCGCCGTCGCTGCCGACGATGCTTTCGAGCCAATCGACGAAAGCGCGCGCGCGGCGGCTCGATTTGCGGCCAGAGGGGAACATCGCCCACACGTCGAGCGTGCTGAGGTTCCACTCGGTGAGCACCGGGCGGACCGTGCCGGCGGAAAGCTCGGGCGCGAACATGAGCCGCGAGCCCATGCCGATGCCCAGCCCGGCAAGGATGCACGAACGCATGCCCTCCGCCGCGCTGACCCGCAGCGTCGGCTGGACCGCGACTGAGACGGCGGCAGTGCCCTTGTTGAAGGACCACGCAGTCGCGCCCTCGAACTGGCTGTAGGCCACCACGCGGTGGGCGAGCAGGTCTTCCGGCGTTTTCGGTGCGCCCATGCGATCAAGATAGTCGCAGGACGCGACCAGAATCCGCTGCGAACTGCCAAGGCGCCGCGCAACGAGGCTGCTATCGGCTGGCTTGCCGAGGCGGATGGCGAGATCGACGCCCTGTTCGATGAGATCAACCCAGCGGTCATCGAGGATGAGATCGATGCTGAGATCAGGGTGCGCATCGAGGAATTCCGAGAGGCGCGGCAGCACATGGAGTGCGGCATAGGTCGGCGGGGCGGCAAGGCGCAGGCGTCCGGCGAGCGAAGTCGCCGCCTCGCGCGCGGCGGCTTCGGCCTCGTCGGCTTCATCGAGCACGATCCGCGCCCGCTCGTAGAAGCGCTGGCCTGCATCGGTGAGGTGCTGGGCGCGGGTGGTGCGGGTGAGGAGACGCACGCCGAGGTACTCCTCAAGGTTGGCGATAGCCTTGGAAACGGCCGGTTGCCCCATATTGAGCCGCCGCGCTGCGGCCGAGAAACTGCCGGTTTCGACGACCGTGGCAAACTGCTTCATTGCAACCAGGCGGTCCATGCATTCATTCCCCTTTGGAACAGATGCTATCAGAGCAGGGCTCCTACTGCCAAGCGCAGGAATTGGTCATTGTCTCCTAAGTGCCGGAAACGGCGAACGAAGCCGAGATACAGGAGACCGCCATGACCACGACGCTCAAATCCGCGCTCGAACAGTTCCGCCTCGAATTCGCCGGCAAGATCCCGCCCGAGATTGCGGCGGTGATGACGCGCGCAGACGACGAACTCGCAGCGTCCGGCATAGCGGCCCGCGCGCTCGGCGCCGGTGCGGAAGCGCCCGATTTCACGCTGAAGGGTGCGCGGGGCGAGCCCGTGACGCTGTCGAAGCTGCTCCGCGAAGGGCCGGTTGTGGTGAGCTTCTACCGCGGCGGCTGGTGCCCCTATTGCAACCTCGAACTCCGCGCGCTGCAGGCGGTGCTGCCCGAGATCACGGCGCGCGGTGCAACGCTCGTTGCGATCTCTCCGGAACTTCCCGACGAGAGCCTTTCGACCGCAGAGAAGAACGAACTCACTTTCCCGGTGCTGAGCGATGCCGGTAGCCGGGTTGCGAAAGAGTGGGGCATTGCCTTCGATCTCGCCGAGGAATTGCGTCCGATCTATGCCCGTTTCGGCCATGCGTTGCCGGATCGCAACGGTGGCAGCGAGTGGATCCTGCCGGTGCCGGCGACATTCGTCATCGCGCCCGATGGCAGGGTGCGGCTGGCCTTTGTCGATACGGACTATCGCAACCGGCTGGAGCCTGACGCCGTGCTCGCCGCGCTGGCCGGCATCACGCAGGCAGGTGCGACTCACGTTCGCCCGTAACCATGCGAGGCGGCGCGGCGGCTAGCGTGCTGCCGCTATTGCACGCCTGCCCGTCCGGCGGCTTGCCATGCGCTGCCCCGCCGGTAGAACGCTTGCTGCGCTCCTTGCGGAGCGCGCAAGGGAGACCGGGCGGGTGCGGATTATCGATATTTCGCAAAGACTTGATGCGGGTACGCCGCTATGGCCGGGAGAACCCGCGCTGGCGGTGCGCCGCCATGCCGAGATCGGCCCCGGCTGCCCGGTCAATGTGGGATCGGTTCACCTCGCACTCCATTCGGGCACCCATGCCGACGCGCCGCTTCACTATGACGCGGGCGGTGCATCCAGCGCGGAGACGGCGCTCGATCCCTATATCGGGCGCTGCGTGGTGGTGGATGTTCGCCACGCTGCGGGCGCTGCGGTCGAGACCGCCGACATCGACTGGTCGGCACTCGAAGCAGCAAAGGCGCCGCGGGTTCTGCTGCGGACCTATGACTGCTTTCCCCATGCGGCATGGGACCATGATTTCCGGGCGGTTTCGGCAGAAGTGATCCGCAGGCTGGGGGCGCTCGGTGTGGTGCTCGTCGGCACCGATGCGGCTTCGCTCGATCCCGAGACATCGAAGACCATGGACGCGCACCATGCCGTGCGCGCCGCTGACATGCGCATTCTGGAGGGTCTGGTGCTCGACGATGTGGTGCCGGGGGTCTACGAACTCATCGCGCTGCCGCTGCCGCTGGCAGGGGCAGACGCCAGCCCGGTGCGCGCGGTGCTGCGGGAGATCGCGGCATGAGCGGGTGGGATCGCGCGGCACTAGAAGCGCTCGATGGGGCCGATCCGCTGGCGGGCTTTCGCGAGCAGTTTCAGCTGCGTGAAGGGCTGATCTACCTAGACGGCAATTCGCTGGGTGCGCTGCCCCGCCGCACTCTGGCGCGGCTGGAGCAGACCATCACGCAGGAATGGGGCGAGGGGCTCATTACCTCGTGGCTGGGCGCGGACTGGATCAACGCGCCGCGCCGGGTGGGGGACAAGATCGCGCGCCTGCTTGGTGCGGAGCCGGGTGAGGTGGTCGTGGCAGATTCCACGTCGGTCAATCTGTTCAAGGCGATCACGGCGGCGCTTTCGCTGCGGCCGGAGCGAACCGTTATCCTCTCCGAAACCGGCAATTTCCCGACCGATCTCTACATGATGCAGGGCATCGCGGCATTCTCGGGCGGGCGCGTGCGGGCCGAAGCGGTGGCGGGCGATATGGTGCTCGACCGGCTCGGCGCTGATGTCGCGGTGCTGCTGCTGACGCAGGTGCACTACAAGACCGGCGCGGTGCGCGACATGGCAGAAGTGACGCGGCGCGCGCATGAGGCGGGGGCGCTGGTGATCTGGGATCTCAGCCACAGCGCGGGGGCGATCCCGGTCGACCTCAATGGCGCGGGCGCCGATTTCGCGGTGGGCTGCGGGTACAAGTTCCTCAACGGCGGACCGGGCGCGCCGGCCTATCTCTTCGCGGCGCGGCGGCATCAGGCAAAGGCCGTGCCGGTGCTGTCCGGCTGGATGGGGCATGCCGACCCCTTCGCCTTCGAGGACGCTTACCGCGCAGCCGAGGGGATCGAGCGCTTTCTCTGCGGAACGCCGCCGATTCTCGGGGTGGCCGCGCTCGAATGCGGGATCGACCTGATCGCCGAGGCAGACATGGCCGCGCTGCGGGCGAAGTCGCTGCAATTGGGCCGCGTGTTCATGGACCTCATGGACGAGCATTGCGCCGGGCTCGGCTTTGCGCTGGTAAGCCCCCGCGAGGATGCGCGGCGCGGCAGCCATGTCTCCTACGCGCACCCTGAGGGCTACGGCATGATGCAGGCGCTGAAGGAGCGCGGCGTGATCGGCGATTTCCGCGATCCCGATGTGCTGCGCTTCGGGATCACGCCGCTCTACCTGCGCCATGTCGATATGCTGGAGGCGGTCCTGCGCATCCGCGAGGTCTGCGAAACGCGCGCGTGGGACGATCCGCGCTGGGCCGTGCGGGCTGCGGTGACCTGAGGGAACCTATCACTTTCGCCTGATGAGCCCCGGCCGGGGAGGCGGCATGCTGCGCCTTGGACGAAGGGGAGATGACGGGCATGGGCGAGCTTTCCGGCAAACTGGCGATCGTGACGGGCGCCGCGCGAGGACAGGGCCGCGCGATGGCGCTGGCGCTGGCCGGGGCCGGTGCGGATGTCGCGATCTGCGATGTGGGGGAGGCGGCCATGCCGAGCGTCGGATATCCGCTCGGCGGCGCGCTTGATGCCGTGGCGCGGGAGATCGAGGCGCTGGGCGTGCGAGCGCTGTTTGCCGCCTGCGATATCCGCCGACAGGCCGAAATCGATGCCTTTATCGGCCAGCTGACGGCGGAGTTCGGGCGGATCGACATTCTGGTCAACAATGCCGGCATTCTTACCGGCAACATGCCGATGCACCTGCTCGACGACGAGACGTTCGAGACGACCATTGCGGTCAACCTCACCGGCAGCTGGCGGATGAGCCGGGCCGTGGTGCCGGTGATGATCGCGGGCGGCAAGGGCGGGCGGATCATCAACATCGCCTCGGTTGCGGGGATGATCGGCACGCCGGGCTTCGGCCACTACTGCGCGACGAAGCACGGGCTTGTCGGCGTGACCAAGACGATGGCGGCAGAACTCGGCGCCTATGGCATCACCGTCAATGCGGTGTGCCCGGGCTTCCTGCCGACGCCGATGGTCGAGCACACCGCCAGTGAAATCGCTGCGCGGGCGGGGCTGACGCAGGAGCAGGTCTATGAGCAGTATCTCAGCGTCGCGCATGTGAAGGAGCCGATCAAGCCTGAGCAGACTGCGGCTTCGGTGCTCTATCTGGCGAGCGAGGCGGCGCGCGTGGTGACGGGATCGAACCTCGTGATCGATGCCGGTTGGTCCGCCACCTGATGGCCCTTGCGCGGCGCGGGAGCGTGCCGCAAGACGCATGTGAAATAAAAACGGAGGGATGCCCGAATGACGGCCTATGTTGTGTTCATCAAGGATGGCGTGAACGATCAGGCGGAGCTTGATCAGTATAACGCCAAGGCGGGGGCTTCGATTGCCGGCCATCCGCTGAAGCCGCTGGCGTTCTATGGCCCCAACGAAACGTGGGAAGGGCCGACCGCGGAAGGTCTCGTGATTATCGAGTTCCCCGATATCGCCGCGGCAAAGGCATGGTACAACAGCCCCGCCTATCAGGAGGCCAAGGTGCACCGCCTGAAGGGTGCGAGCTACCGCGTGATGGTGACCGAAGGAGTCGGCTGAAAGCAGCCCGCAAGGCCCGCTTGCAACTTGGGGGCGTTACGGCATGATGGCGTAATGGCCTCCGCCCAGCACACTATTTCGCACCGCTCGATGCTGATTGCGGGCTTTTCGACTGTGGTCGAGTGGTACGATTTCACGCTTTACATCTATGTCGCGACCATCATCTCGCGTGTGATGTTCGGCGGCGGCGAAGGCTCGCTGGCAGCAGTGCTGGCGGGCTTTGCCATTTCCTATCTGATGCGGCCGCTGGGCGCGCTCGCCATGGGCCATTATGGCGATCGGCATGGGCGGCGCAGCGCCATGCTGCTCTCGATGGCGGTGATGACGGCGGCGATGCTCGGCTGCGCATTGCTGCCCACTCATGCGCAGATCGGCCCGGCGGCGGGCTTCCTGCTGCTGGCGCTGCGCTGCGTGATGGCCTTTGCGGTCGGCGGTGAATACACCGGAGTGGTGGCCTACCTGATCGAAGGCGCGGGGCCGAACCGGCGCGGCCTCATCACCAGCTGCGCTTCGGCGGCGAGCGAGATTGGCGCGCTATTGGCGGTCGGCGTCGCGGCGCTGACGACCTGGGCCTTGCCCGCAGAAACGCTCGATGCCTGGGGCTGGCGCATTCCCTTCTTCGTCGGTGCGGCGCTTGCGGGGGGCGTGCTGCTGGCGCGCGCCTCGATGGACGAATCTCCTGAGTTCGAACGCCACCGTGCAGCCGGAACAGTGCCCAAGGCTCCGCTGCGCCACGCGTTGCAGCACGAGCGTATCGGCATCATCCGCGGGTTCTCGATCTCGGCACTGGGATCGATCAGTTACTACGTCGGCATCACCTATGTGCCCGCCTTCCTCGCCTCGGTCGGCGCGGTGGGCGAGGGGACGGCCCTGACGCTGTCGACCGTGGCGGCATTCGTCGTCATCGCGGTGACGCCGCTGGTCGGCGCACTGTCTGACCAGATCGGGCGGCGACCGGTGCTCATCGGCATTGCCCTTGCCTGCGCGGCGGGGCCGATCACGCTGTTTGCCTTGATGGCGCATGGCGGTATCTGGCCGGCGCTGTTTGGCGCTGTGCTGCTGGCCGCGTTGGGCGGGGCGTGGAGCGCGGTGGGGGCTGTCGCGACCGCCGAGCAGTTTTCGGGGCAGGCGCGGCTTTCCGGTCTCGCGCTGGGCGTGACAAGCGCGACTGCGGTTTTCGGCGGGCTGACGCCGCTGGTGGCGCAGATGCTGCTGGAGGGCACGCACTGGCCCGCGGTTCCCGGCGCAATGATCGCGGTCGTCGCGCTGGCGATCCTGCCGGTGCTCTGGCGCATTCCCGAAACGGCACCACGCCAAAGCTGGACAGCCGAACCACAGCCGATATAGTTCGCTTACCTAACAATAAGCGGAGAAGGTGAATGGCGAGCGGGGCGGTGCAGGATATCGAAGATACCGCTCGCGAGGCTCCGGCCCTGATCCGCTACCTCGACGAAGGCGATTTTGTCACCCGCCGCTACGTGAGTCAGGGTGCCGAGATGAACACCGGCGAGTACCGCGACCATCCCGTGAAGGTGCGCGACGGGATGCCGCTACGCGATCATTTCAGCCTCGATGTGCACGGTTTCGTGATCGCCAAACATGCCACCGCGATTGCCGATTTTCATGACAAGGCGGCGGTCGATGCCGGATACCAGCGCGAAGTCGAGGCGCTGGTCGCCCTGCTGACGGGTGCCGACAGGGTGGCGACGCAGGGCTGGATGATCCGCACCTCCGGCGATCTTTCGGCCCGGGCGCAGGAGAAAGTGGCGGGCTATGTCCACGCAGGCGGAATCCAGCCCCCGGCCGGTGAGGCCCATGTCGATTACAACGAACTGACCGGCCAGCGGGCGGCGGCACGGGTCTACGCGCAGGCGTTTCCCGATGGTCCGGGCTACCGGCGCTATATCTGCTTCTCGCTGTGGCGCACCTTTTCGCCGGGGCCGCAGGATTGGCCGCTGGCGGTTTGTGACGGGCGTACCGTCAGCGATGCGGAGACCGCGTCCAACACGCTGTTCGTGGTCGATGAATTCCCGGTGGGCGATGCGCTCACTGCGCCGGTTGAGGGCGAGGACCAGATGATCGCGGCAACGATCTTCCGCTACCGGCCGCAGCACCGCTGGTGGTATTTCTCCAACATGGCGGCGGACGACGTGCTGCTGTTCAAGTTCCAGGACAGCGACCACTCCGTCACATGGCGCTGCCCGCACACCGCTTTCCACGATACGAGCCTGCCCGATGCCCGGGTGCGCGAAAGCATCGAAGTGCGCGGGGTAGCGTTCTTCGAATAGCTCAGGCGAGTGCGGCAAGGCCGCTGAGCACTAGCGCGACAAGCTGGGCCTGACCGCTGGTGCCGGTCTTGGCATAGAGCCGCTTCGAATAGTTCCGCGCGGTTTCCGGGGTCAGGCCGAGGCGGGTGCCGGCTTCAAGGATCGTTTCCCCTTGCGCGACGCCGATGGCAAGCGCGGCCTCTCGCAGGGACAGGCCGTGGATATCGGCGAGCACTTGCGCGGCATGTGGGCCAAAGGCTTGCGGGGCACGGCGCACAATGCCGATCACGGCTATCGCTTCGAACCCCGGCGGCGCTGGCCGCAGCAGGAGGAAGCGCTCGCCGACCGGGAGCAGGCGTCGTTCTTCCGGTGCGGCTCCTGCCAGCGCCGTGCAGGCGGTTTCCAGCGCGCGAGCGGTTTCGGGCATGATCTGCAGGCGGCGCAGCGGTCCGGGGTCTGCGGCAAACGTAAGTTGGCGCTCAGCTTCAGGATCGGCGGCAAGCACTTGCGCGGAAGCGGTCAGCGCGATTTCGCCGGTGCCGAGCAGCGCCAGGGTGCTTTCGGCCATCGCAGCCCGCAGTTCGCTGCGGCCCAATGCAGCGCGGACGGCAAGAGCGGCGCCAAGGTGCGGGGCAAGGGCGGCGAGGAGTGCGCTGTCCGCTGCGCCGAGATCCTCGCGCTCGCGGGTGAGGAGTAGCCATGCCTCGCCGCCTCCCGGGGTGCCGACGCGCACCGCGCGCGCGTGGTTGATCCGCATTGCGCCGAGCGCGGCGCGCTGGGCAGCAAGGGTGGGCTGGGCATCGAAATCGAGCATTTCGCCCAGCGTGTAGACGCGGTCCCTGCGCATCACCTTGCCGGGAAACAGGCCAAGCGCGGCAAGGAGCGACAGATCGAGCGGGGGATCGCTTGCGGCACGGGCGGCATCTGCACGTACGGTCAACAACGGTGCCGTCTCACCGGTCGGTGCGAGGGCCAGCGCCGCGCGCCGCGCGCCGGTGCGCTGAAGCAGATTGCCGAGAAAGCGCTGCCATGGCGGGTCTTCCAGCAGACCCTCCATCAGGGGGAGATAAAGCTCGCGTTGATCGGACGAAAGGAATGCCATGGCGGTGTGCTCCCATATGGGAGCTTTGTGCTGGCCCGCAAGAGGCCATCTGCACTGACGCAATTCCTGTTACGCGAGAACTGACGTGTCCGATCCTGTTTCGAAGTCGACGCTCACGCACATCCAGCGGCTTGAGGCCGAGGCGATCCACATCATGCGCGAAGTGGTGGCCGAGGCGACCAATCCGGTAATGCTGTACTCCGTGGGCAAGGATAGCGCGGTAATGCTGCACCTCGCGCGCAAGGCGTTCTATCCCAGCCCGCCGCCGTTCCCGCTGCTCCATGTGGACACCACCTGGAAGTTCCAGGCGATGTACGAACTGCGCGAGCGGATGGCGAAGGAGAGCGGCATGGAACTGCTCGTCTACCAGAACCCGGAAGCCGCCGAGCGCGGGATCAATCCGTTTGATCACGGCGCACTCCACACCGACATGTGGAAGACCGAAGGGCTCAAGCAGGCGCTCGACAAGTATGGCTTCGACGCCGCTTTCGGTGGCGCGCGGCGCGATGAGGAGAAGAGCCGCGCCAAGGAGCGCATCTTTAGCTTCCGCACCGCCAGCCATGGCTGGGACCCCAAGAACCAGCGCCCGGAGTTGTGGAACATCTACAATGCCCGCAAAAACAAGGGCGAGAGCATCCGCGTGTTCCCGATCTCGAACTGGACCGAGCTCGATATCTGGCAGTACATCCGCCTCAACGATGTGCCCATCGTGCCGCTCTATTTCGCGGCCAAGCGCCCGACGTTCGAGTGGGAAGGTGGCCTGTTCATGGCCGACGACTTGCCGCGGCTCGAGAAGGTGCTGGGCTATCGCCCTGAAATCACCGAGCGTTCGATCCGCTTCCGCACGCTCGGCTGCTTCCCGCTGACAGGCGCGGTGGAGAGCGAGGCGACGACGCTCGATGAAGTGATCCAGGAAACGCTGCTGACGACGACGAGCGAGCGGCAGGGCCGCGTCATCGACAAGGACGCCGGGGGCGCCGGCATGGAAGTCAAGAAGCAGCAGGGGTATTTCTGATGTCCAGCAGCGACGTGATCTATCAGACCGAGGCGCTGATTGCCGAGGACATCGCGGCCTACCTCGACGTGCACGAGCACAAGTCGATGCTGCGCTTCATCACCTGCGGCAGCGTGGATGATGGAAAATCGACGCTGATCGGGCGCTTGCTCTATGATTCGAAGATGATCTTCGAGGATCAGCTCGCAGCGCTCGAAACCGACAGCAAGAAGGTCGGCACGCAGGGCGGCGAGATCGACTTCGCTCTGCTGGTCGACGGGCTTGCGGCAGAACGCGAGCAGGGCATCACCATCGACGTCGCCTACCGCTTCTTCAGCACCGAGAAGCGCAAGTTCATCGTTGCCGACTGCCCGGGCCACGAGCAGTACACGCGCAACATGGTGACCGGCGCGAGTACGGCGGACCTCGCGGTGATCCTGATCGACGCGCGCAAGGGCGTGCTGACGCAGACGCGGCGGCACTCCTACCTCGCGCACCTCATCGGCATCCGCCACATCGTGCTGGCGGTGAACAAGATGGACCTGATCGGCTACGATCAGGCGCGGTATGACGCGATTGTCGCTGACTACTCTGCGTTTGCCGCGAGCATCGGGATCGAGGCGTTCACCGCGATGCCGATCTCGGGCTTCAAGGGCGACAACATCACCGCGCTCAGCGAGAACACCCCGTGGTATTCCGGCCCGACGCTGATGGGTCATCTGGAATCCGTCGAAGTGAACACCGCAGCCGAGGCGGCGGGCGTTTTCCGCATGCCGGTTCAGTGGGTGAACCGCCCGAACCTCGATTTCCGGGGCTTCTCGGGCCTCATTGCCAACGGCACCGTGCGCAAGGGCGATCACGTGCGCGTGCTGCCTTCGGGCAAGACCAGCACCGTGACGCGGATCGTGACGCTGGACGGCGATCTGGAGGAAGCGGTGGCCGGCCAATCGATCACGCTCTGCCTCGCGGACGAAATCGATTGCTCGCGCGGCGATGTCCTCGCCGCCGCCGATGCACCGCCGCAGGTGGCCGATCAGTTCGAGACGAGCCTCGTGTGGATGGCCGATGAGCCGCTCGTGCCCGGCCGCGCCTATTGGCTCAAGCTCGCCAGCCAGACCGTTTCGGTCACCGTCTCGCAGCCCAAGTGCACCATCAATGTCAACACGATGGAGCGCCTTGCCGCCAAGACGCTTGAACTCAATGCGATTGGCGTTGCGGAAATCACCACGGACCGTCCTATCGTGTTCGAGCCCTATGGCGAAAGCCGCACGCTCGGCGGGTTCATCCTGATCGACAAAATCAGCAACGCAACCGTTGCGGCGGGCATGCTCAATTTCAGCCTGCGCCGCGCGCAGAATGTGCACTGGCAGGCGCTCGATGTGACGCGTGAAGCACATGCGCGGCTCAAGGGCCAGAGCCCGGCGGTGCTGTGGTTCACGGGCCTGTCTGGCTCGGGCAAGTCGACCATTGCCAATCTCGTCGAGAAGAAGCTCCACGCGCTCGGCAAGCACACGTTCCTGCTCGATGGCGACAACGTGCGCCACGGGCTCAACAAGGACCTCGGCTTCACCGAGGCCGACCGCATCGAGAACATCCGCCGCGTGGGCGAGGTGGCGCGCCTGATGACCGATGCAGGGCTCATCGTGCTGACCGCCTTCATCAGCCCGTTCCGCGCCGAGCGGGATATCGTCCGCGCGATGCTGCCCGAAGACGAGTTCTTCGAGGTATTCATCGATACGCCGCTTGAGGAAGCCGAGCGGCGCGACGTTAAGGGGCTCTACAAGAAGGCCCGGAGCGGAGCGCTCAAGAACTTCACCGGGATCGACAGCCCCTACGAAGCACCGGAAAACCCCGAGATCCGCGTGGACACGATGCGCGAAACCCCCGAAGAGGCGGCTGAGCGGATTGTGGCGCTGATTATCGGCGACTGGATGCCGATCATCTGACGAGTACAGGGGCCCAAGGGACGAGCCGATGGACGATATCGAACTGGCGCGGCATCTGGCTGCGGGCGCCGCGCGGATCCTCATGGAACTGCGCAGCGCCGGCACGCATGAAGGCAAGGCACTTGGTGCGGAAGGCGATCTTCGCGCCAATGCGTGGCTGATGGCCGAAGTCGCGGCGCATCGGCCGGAGGATGGCGTCCTTTCCGAAGAGACGCAGGACACGCTCGAACGCCTCGCAAAATCGCGCGTGTGGATCATCGATCCGCTCGATGGCACGCGCGAATATGGCGAGGGTCGCAGCGACTGGGCGGTGCATGTCGGGCTGGCGGTGGACGGCGTTGCCACGCTGGGCGCGGTGGCGCTCCCGGGGCTTGATATCGTGCTCGATAGCGGTGCGCCGCAGCCCTTGCCGCCGATGGCACAGACCCCGCGCCTGCTGGTGAGCCGGACCCGGCCGGCGCATGAAGCGGTCGAGGTGGCGAAGATGCTCGGCGGCGAACTGGTGCCGATGGGTTCGGCCGGGGCCAAGGCCATGGCGGTCGTCCGCGGGGAAGCGGAAATCTACCTTCATTCGGGCGGGCAGTACGAGTGGGACAACTGCGCGCCGGTTGCCGTAGCTGCAGCCGCGGGCCTCCACGTGTCGCGCATTGATGGCTCGCCGCTCGTCTACAACAACCGCGATACCTACTTGCCTGACCTCCTCATTTGCCGCCAGGAATGGGCCGAACGAGTCCTTGGTGCCGTTACGGCAATCGAGGCTTGACCGTCTTTGGGTTTGCGGACACGGGTTGCAACCGATGATCGATCCTCGCCAGTTCCGTGACGTGCTCGGTGCCTACCCCACCGGCGTATGCGTAATCACCGCGCTCTCCGAATCGGGTGAGCGCTTCGGCCTTGTTGTCGGCTCGTTCACGTCGATCTCGCTCGATCCCGCGCTGGTCGGCTTTTTCCCCGACAAGCGCTCCGGCACGTGGCCGAAGATCGAGGCGACGGGCCGCTTCTGCGTCAATGTGCTGGGCGCCGATCAGCTTTCGCTGTGCCGCCGTTTTGCCGCGCGGGCGGAAGACAAGTTTGCAGAGCTTGCGCATAGCCTCAGCCCGGCGGGCCTGCCGGTGCTCGACAATGCGATCGCGTGGATCGACTGCACGATCGAGCGCGTGACCGAAGTGGGCGATCACTGGCTGGTTGTCGGCGCGGTCGAAGCGCTCGGCAAGGAAGGCGCGGGCAACCCGCTGCTGTTCTTCCGCGGCCAGTACCACGATCTCGCGCTGCTGGTGGATTGATCCGGCAAGTCTACCGACTGGTAGAAAATTTTGTAGTTCGGGTTCCAGTTTGATTTCGGTCAAGGATCGTACCCGCCGCGCCTGCCAGAAGGATGGGGCGCGGAAGGACCGGCTGTCATTCCCCCTTCCGCCGATTTCTCCCCGACTTTGGGCGGCGAGCACCCCTCGCCGCCCTCTTTTCGTTATGTTTTTTGGCAGGCTAGACGGATGCGTGATTGCCGCAGACCTTTCCGGCTGGTAGAACCGGAACGGATGAGCGCCTGTGACACTTGCATAGTCCGCAATCGGGCGATTTGCGCCGGTCTCGAACACCCCGAGATTACGGCACTCAGCGCTATGGGCCGTCGCCGCTCCGTTTCTGCCGGTGAGCCGCTGATCTGGGAGGACGACGACTCGCTCCTCGTCGCCAACGTGATCGAAGGCGTTCTCAAGCTCACCACAAGCACTGCCGATGGCCGCGAACAGATCGTCGGCGTGGCCTACCCGTCGGATTTCATCGGCCGCCCCTTTGGCCAGACGAGCGCCGCCAGCGTCGTCGCGCTCACCGATGCGCGGGTCTGCGTGTTCGCACGCAACGATTTCGACCGCTTCGCGCGCGAACATCCGGAATTGGAGCACAAGCTGCTCGAACGCACGCTGGCCGAGCTCGACCGTACCCGCGCGTGGATGATGCCGCTGGGCCGCAAGAGCGCGCCGGAAAAGATCGCAACCTTCCTGCTCGATATGTCTGAACGCCTCGCCGACAATGGCTGCATGGCGCACACGGGGCCGGCGCGGAACTTCACGCTGCCATTCTCGCGGCAGCAGGTGGCAGATCTCCTTGGCCTGACCATCGAGACTGTCAGCCGCCAGTTTACCAAGCTCAAGGCCGATGGTGTCGTTGCGCTGCCAGGTCGGCGCGATGTCGAGATACTCGACCGGAGCGCGCTGGAAATGCTCGCGGGCTAAGCCGTGGCCGCCTCGTGCCGGCGGCACCATCCACTGATAAGCGGCAAGTAGCGCTCGGGCGCATCGCGCAGGATCGCATGCGCGGCACCTGAAATCGTGCGGTACTGTGCACCAGACACCCTGCGGGCAAAGCCCGCGACGGTGGCGGGGCGCGCTTCGTCATGTTCTCCCGCAACGAACAGCGTGCGGCGGCCATCGAGCCGGGCCAGCAGCGGTTCGCCATCATAATCGCGCAAAGTGCCGGTGGCGCGAAATTCGACCGGGCCCCACATTCCGTTGTAGACAGCTTCGCCGGCGTTTGGCGGCATTGTCTTGCGATAGTCGGCGATGCGTGGATCGCCCGGCGTGCGCCAGACGTGGCGGATCAGATAGGCTTCGTCCGCCGCAACGCACTGATCGGAACTGGGACGAACGGCGCCCTCGCAGGCATCGAGGGTGGCGCGCCACTGTGCGGGAAGTTCCCGGCGCAGCACATTGGCATCGGCGATCCAGCTGCGGGTCGACACGAGCGGCGACTGGATGATGAGGCCAGCCAGCGCGGCGGGGCGGCGCGCGCCATATTCCAGCGCGAGCGTGCCGCCCCAGCTGCCGCCGCCGAGGTGCCAGCGCTCGACGCCAAGCGCGCGGCGAACCGCGTCGATCTCGTCGACAAAACGCTCCACCCGCCAGTTGCGCGGATCGGCGGGCGCGTCCGAGCGGCCGCTGTCGAGCTGGTCGTAGAGTATGATCGCTCGCTCTTCGGCAAGCGCTGTCAGCGCCAGAAGCCCGGCGTGGCCACTGCCCGGGCCGCCGTGGAGGTAGACGAGCGGAAGGCGCGGGCCAGAAAGGTCACCGTTGATGCGGACGTAAAGCCGCCCGCCTTCGACCGGGACCATGAGTTCACGATCGGGCTTGAGCTGCAAGGGCAGGGCAGGGCGGGTTTCTGCACCCGCGGCAATCGTGGGCGCCACAAGCGCGGCCAGGCCGGAGCCGATGAGGGCTCGGCGGGTCAAGAGCGGGGCGGGAAGCTGCATTCCATGCATAGAGCCGGGGATGCGGCGTGATGCAAGAGCGGTCACCCTGAAGCGCATCAACGCTGAACGCATCGACGGGCGGTTAGCGCGGCCGAAGCCTGCTCACCGCCCGCCGCCCCCCGGGGGGACCGCACTGCCGCTGCGGGGAGGGTCGGAGGCCATCCGCAGTCCGGCAGTGCAATGGATCAGAAGCGGTAAGAAACGCCCGCGCTGACGATCCACGCGTTGACATCGTGGCGCGTGGTCAGGGCTTCGACACCGCTGGCGGTGAAGAAGTGCGCGGTGGTCTTCATCCAGTACTTCTTGGCATCGAGAGTGAGCCCATAGCCTTTCGTTCCGAGCGGAACATCGACACCGGCCTGGACGACGGCGCCAAGTTCGTTCGACAGGCGGACGCGGGCGGCGCCAAGCGCAGCCGCAGCCGCGCCAGGGCGTTCAGCAAGCCACAGGTGCAGCGACGGGCCGACGCCGATGTACGGTTTGATCCCGCCGGGAAGTGGCAGGTGATACTTCAGCGTCACGGTTGCCGGGATCAGGATCGCATGATCGACGATAGCCGCACCCGCAAGGGCACCCGCTCCCGTGACATGGTGAGCGCTGGTGCAGCAGATCGTCTCGGCCGAGATGTTCTTCGTGAAGAAGTATTCGATCGCCACCGTGGGAACGACATTGTCGTTGGCCTTGGTCTGCGATCCGGCGGGCAGGCCGATGAGGTCCTTCTCGACGCGGGTGATCTTGCCATCAGGCAGCACGGCCGAACCGAGCACCTTGATCTGCCATTTGCCATCAGTGGAACCAGCATGAGCAGGAGCAGCGAAGGCGGTGGCAGCGAAAGCTGCGGCGATCGCGGCAGCAGGAAGTTTCTTCATGAGCTGGGGCTCCCTCAAAGCTGCGGATGTCCTACCCCTCGCAGGACTGCATGTGACCGCAGCACACTGTCCCAATGGCGCGATGACGCACTCGCAACATTGACGAAGCGCAAATCGCGACAAGAAAAAATAACCGATTCGGATAATGAAATCTGACCCTTCGCGAAACAGCTGACTGAAATTGACACCGGTCAATGTTGCGCGGGCGAAGGACGGGCAGGGACGGTCCAGGATTTGATCCGGCAATCTGCTTGGAAGGGTGCTTCCCATGGACTCCGTACTCCCGCGCACTGGCCTATGGCTTGGCGCGTTGTTATTCGCGGTGATCGCCACCGCGCTGGCAGCCGACATCGGCTTTGCCGTCCACATGATGATCTGCGCGCTGGCCGCGTTGATCGGTCTCATCGTCACGGTCCGCGGCTGGGATCCGGCTGCGGCAATTCGCCCTGTCGATTTAGGGCGTTATGACGACGACCTGATTCGTCTGGGCGTGATCGCCACGGTGTTCTGGGGCATGGCGGGGTTCCTTGCGGGCCTTTACATCGCGCTCGAACTGGCCTTCCCGCAGCTCAATCTGGGGCTGCAGTGGATCAATTTCGGGCGGCTCAGGCCGCTGCACACCTCCGCGGTGATCTTCGCTTTCGGCGGCAATGCGCTGATCGCGACATCGTTCTATGTGGTGCAGCGCACCTGCCGGACGCGGCTTGCCCTTCCGGGTCTCGCGAAGTTCGTGTTCTGGGGATACCAGCTTTTCATCGTGCTGGCGGCGACTGGCTACCTTATGGGGATTACCCAGGGTAAGGAGTACGCTGAACCAGAATGGTACGTCGATCTGTGGCTTACGGTGGTGTGGGTCGCCTATCTCGCGGTCTTCGTCGGCACGCTGCTCAAGCGCTCCGAACCGCACATCTACGTCGCCAACTGGTTCTACCTCTCGTTCATCCTGACGGTGGCGATGCTCCACCTCGTCAACAACGTGAACGTGCCCGTCAGCTTCTTCGGATCGCGCAGCTATCCGCTGTTCGGCGGCGTGCAGGGCGCGCTCGTGCAGTGGTGGTATGGCCACAACGCGGTGGGCTTCTTCCTCACCGCCGGCTTCCTCGCGATGATGTACTACTTCGTGCCGAAGCAGGCCGAACGCCCGGTCTATTCCTACCGCCTTTCGATCATCCACTTCTGGGCGCTGATCTTCCTCTACATCTGGGCGGGTCCGCACCACCTTCACTACACCGCGCTGCCCGATTGGGCGCAGACGCTGGGCATGGTCTTCTCGGTCATGCTGTGGATGCCGAGCTGGGGCGGCATGATCAACGGCCTGATGACGCTGAACGGCGCCTGGGACAAGATCCGCACCGATCCGATCCTGCGCATGATGGTCCTCGCGCTCGCCTTCTATGGCATGAGCACCTTCGAGGGTCCGATGATGAGCATCAAGTCGGTCAACTCGCTGAGCCACTACACCGACTGGACCATCGGCCACGTGCACTCGGGCGCGCTGGGCTGGAACGGGATGATCACGTTCAGCTGCCTGTACTACCTCGCGCCGCGCCTGTGGGGCCGCACCCGCCTCTACAGCCTGCGCATGGTGAACTGGCACTTCTGGCTCGCGACGCTGGGGATCGTTTTCTACACCGCCTCAATGTGGGTGGCGGGAATCACCCAGGGCCTGATGTGGCGCGAATACGGGCCGGACGGCTATCTGGTGAACTCCTTCGCCGATACCGTCGCTGCGCTCCACCCGATGTATGCGCTGCGCGTCCTTGGCGGGCTGCTCTACCTCTCGGGTGCGGCGGTGATGGCCACCAACATCACCCGCACGATCCTCGGTCACTATCGCAACGAAGCGCCGATGCACTCGGCCGCGTTCGACCCGGCGCGCGACGTTCCGCTCGCCCCCGTGACCGCCATCTGACCCGGCCGACCAGGAGATACCGACATGGCTACGAACTTCATGGAACGCCACCGGAAGCTGGAACGCAACGTCACCCTGCTGGGCGTGCTCGCCTTCGCGGCGGTGACGGTGGGCGGGATCGTAGAGATCGCGCCGCTGTTCTGGATCGATAACACGATCGAAAAAGTGCAGGGGATGCGCCCCTACACCCCGCTCGAGCAGGCCGGACGCGACATCTACGTCCGCGAGGGCTGCTATGTTTGCCACAGCCAGATGATCCGCCCCTTCCGCGACGAGGTGGAGCGCTATGGCCACTACAGCCTCGCGGCGGAATCGATGTACGATCATCCATTCCAATGGGGCTCCAAGCGCACCGGGCCGGACTTGGCACGCGTCGGCGGCAAGTATTCGGATGAATGGCACGTCCAACACCTGACCGACCCGCGTTCGGTCGTGCCGGAATCGATCATGCCGACTTACGGGTTCCTCAAGGAGCAGCCGCTCGATCAGGGCGACATGGTCCCGGCGCTACAGACGCTGGAGCGCGTGGGCGTGCCCTACACCAAGGACGAGATCGCCGCCGCCAACGAAGACCTGAAGGCGCAGGCCGATCCCGATGCCGATCACGCGGCGTTCCTCAAGCACTACCCCGGCGCGACGGCGCGCGATTTCGACGGCGACCCCAAGCGCCTGACCGAGATGGATGCGCTTGTCGCCTATCTCCAGGTGCTGGGCACGATGGTCGATGTGAACGCTCCGGCGGCGCAGGAACATCTGGCGAAGGAGAAGGGCCGGTGATGAGCCTCCTGCATCTCTCCACCCATTCGACCTACGACCTGCTGCGGCACCTGGCTGACAGCTATGGGCTGGCGATCATGGCGCTGGTTTTCGTGGGCCTGTGCCTCTGGCCGTTCCGCCCCGGCGGAAGCGCGGCGAGCCGCGATGCGGCGCTCTCGATCTTCGAGGATGCCAAGGAATTCGAGGAAAAACGCAATGACGCATGACAACACGCACCATGGAAAGGTGATCGACGACGCGACCGGCACGGCCAAGGTCGGCCACGAATGGGACGGGATCGAGGAACTCGATACGCCGCTGCCGCGCTGGTGGCTGTGGACCTTCTATGCCTCGATCGTGTTCGCGCTGGTCTATGTCGTGCTCTATCCGGCGATCCCGATGCTCCATTCGGCGAGCAAGGGCGTGCTTGGCTGGTCGAGCCGCGGCGTGCTGGCCGAGGAAGTGGCGCATGAGAAGGCCGAGCATCAGGGCGTGCGCGATGCCATCGCGGCGATCCCGATCGAAGCACTGGCCTCTGATCCGAAGCTGCAGCGCGCGGCGATCGAAGGCGGGCGCGCAGCGTTCAAGGTGAACTGCGTGCAGTGCCACGGTGCAGGCGCGGCGGGTGCCAAGGGCTATCCCAACCTCAACGACGACGACTGGCTGTGGGGCGGCGATCTCGCCACCATCCAGCAGACGCTGGTCAACGGCATCCGCTATCCCGGCAATGACGCCACCCGCTCCAGCCTGATGCCGAGCTTTGGCAAGGATGGCATCCTGACGGCGGCGCAGGTGCAGGATGTGGTCAGCCATGTCCGCGTGCTGAGCAAGCAGGACCCGGCAAACGGCTCCTCGCGGCGCGGTGCGCAGATCTTCGCCGACAATTGCGCCGTCTGCCACGGTGCGAACGGCGAGGGCAACCGCAGCGTCGGTGCGCCCAAGCTGAGCGACAAGATCTGGCTCTATGGCGGTGACCGCGCTTCACTGGTGAACACCGTCACCAATGCTCACGCGGGCGTGATGCCGGCCTGGACCGGTCGTCTCGATCCGGTGACGATCAAGATGCTCGCCGTCTACGTCCACTCGCTGGGCGGCGGCGAGGCAACGCCTGCACCTGCTGCTCCGGCAGCCGCAGCTCCCGCGGCGGGGGCAGCGCAGTAACAACCATGAACATGATGGATCCGAACATGCTGGAAACACCCGCCCCGCTCTATGCCAAGCGCACGGCGGTGTTCCCGAAGAAGATCGACGGGCCGTTCCGCCGTTTCAAGTGGTTCGTCATGGCGGTGTGCCTCGCCGTCTACTGGGGCACGCCGTGGATCCGCTGGGACCGGGGGCCACACGCCCCCGGCCAGGCGGTGCTCGTCGATCTGGCGCATCGCCGGTTCTACATGTTCGATATCGAGATCTGGCCGCAGGAGTTCTACTTCGTCGCTGGCATGCTGATCATGGCGGGGATCGGCTTGTTCCTCGTCACCAGTGCAGTGGGCCGGGCATGGTGCGGCTATGCCTGCCCGCAGACGGTGTGGACCGACCTCTACCAGCACGTCGACCGCCTGATCGACGGCGACCGCAATGCGCAGCTGCGCCTCAACGCAGCGCCGTGGACGCCCGCCAAGTTCGCCCGGCGCATGTTCAAATGGGGTGTCTACCTCGGCATCGCCTTCGTGACCGGCGGCGCGTGGATCTTCTACTTCGCCGATGCGCCCACGCTGCAACGCGAATTCTGGACCGGCACGGCAGCGCCCGTCGCCTATGCCTGCACCGGCATTCTCACCTTCACCACCTTCTGGCTCGGCGGCTTCATGCGCGAGCAAGTCTGCATCTATATGTGCCCCTGGCCGCGCATCCAGACCGCGATGCTCGATGAGAACTCGCTGACCGTCACCTACAAACACTGGCGGGGCGAGCCGCGCGGGTCGCTCAAGGAAGCGAAGGGCTCCGCGAACCCGCTGGGCGACTGCATCGATTGCAAGCAGTGCGTGGCGGTGTGCCCGACCGGGATCGACATCCGCGAAGGGCCGCAGATCGGCTGCATCACTTGTGCACTGTGCGTGGATGCGTGCGACCGGGCGATGGCCTCGGTCGGCCGTCCGCGCGGGCTGATCGACTATTGCACGCTGGTCGATGCGGACCGCGAGACCAAGGGTGAGCCGGCGCGTCCTGCGGTGAAGGTGCTGCTGCGCCCGCGTCTGATCGCCTATTTCGCGGTGTGGGGCGGGATCGGCCTCGCGCTGCTGTTCATGCTCGGCGCGCGCGAGCGGCTGACCATGTCGGTGGCGCGTGAACGCAATCCCGAGTTTGTCCAGCTTTCGGGCGGCGCGGTGCGCAATGCCTTCACGCTGGCGCTGCGCAACATGGAAGACCGCCCGCGGACCTTGCGCATTGCCGCCGAGGGGCTGCCCGGTGCGGCGCTCTATACCGACGAGATGGACCGCCACGCAGCCCGCGCCAGCATCGACGTGTCGGTCCCAGCGGACAGCACCGAGAAGGTGCGGCTCTACGCTGTTGTGCCCGCAGATAAGGCGCGCCCGCAGGACTTCGCGCTGACAGCCACGCCGCTGGACAACGAAGGGCGCACGCCGCGCCGCGAAACGCATTTTGCCGCACCGGGCGGCGAGCATGAGCACGAGGAAGGGGAGCACGAGTGATGACGCAGCTTCAGGCACGTTCGGTCCGGCCCTTTACCGGACGTCACATGGCACTGGTGATGGTCAGCTTCTTCGGCGTGGTAATCGCGGTCAACGTGCTGCTCGCCAACCTCGCGGTTTCGACCTTCAGCGGGACGGTGGTCGAGAACTCTTACGTCGCAAGCCAGGAGTTCAACCAGTGGCTGGGCGCGGCCAAGGCCGACAAGGCGCTGGGCTGGAAGATGGCCATCGCGCGCGAAGGAGCGGACACGGTTCGCTTCACGCTCAGCGATGCGAGCGGGAAGCCGTTGACCGGTGCCGCAGTGCGCGCACAGGCGGACCATCCACTGGGCGCCAAGGCCCCTGTGGTGTTGACCCCGCGCGAAGTTGCTGCCGGTGTCTATGAAGCCGCGCTGCCTGCTGGCCGCTGGCATGTAGGTATCGAGGCGCGGGCGATGGGCCACGTGTGGCATGCCGAGGATGACGCGCTGTGATCGCTGCTTCCGCCCGCCTCGCCCCGAATATCAGCCGCAGTGTGCTGGCGGTGCCCGGCATGCACTGCGCGGGCTGCATGGGCAAAGTAGAGCGTGCGCTGGGCGCGGTGCCGGGCGTCGCTTCAGCAAGGGCGAACCTTACCGCGCGGACGATCGCGGTCGATCATACCGACGCGGTCGAGATCCCCGTGCTGGTTGCAGCGCTGGCAGGCGCAGGCTTTGCCGCTGAACCCCGCGAGGATGTGCTGGAGCCGCCTTCGGCCTCGCGCGAATTGCTCGCGCCGCTGGCGGTTGCGGCGTTTGCCTGCATGAACGTGATGCTGCTTTCAGTCAGCGTCTGGTCGGGCGCGGATGGCAGCACGCGCGATCTGTTTCACTGGCTTTCAGCACTGATCGGCGTTCCGGCTATCCTCTATGCCGGGCAGCCGTTCTTCCGCTCGGCATGGTCAGCCTTGAAGCGCGGGCGCACCAACATGGATGTGCCGATCTCCATCGGCGTGACGCTGGCAACCGGCCTTTCCTGCTACGAAACGCTGACCGGAGGCAAGGAAGCCTGGTTCGACGGCACCTTGATGCTGCTGCTGTTTCTCCTCGCCGGCCGCGCGCTTGATGCGATGATGCGTGACCGCGCGCGGGCAGGCGTGGCCGCGCTGCTGCGGCAGGCGGCAAGCGGCGCGATGATCGTCGGCGCGGATGGCCAGTTGCATTGGACGGCGGCAGCCGCGCTCGCGCCCGGGATGCTGATGCGCGTCGCGGCGGGTGAGCGGCTGGCCGCTGATGGCGAGATCGCGGGCGGTACGGGGCGGTTCGACCAGTCGCTGCTGACGGGCGAAACCGCGCCAGTGCCTGCAGGCCCCGGCCAGCGCGTGCTTGCGGGCATGCTCAACCTCGATGCGCCGGTCGATGTGATCGTGACGGCGGCGGGGCAGGGCACCGCGCTCGCTGAAATCGCGCAGGCGATGGAGAGCGCCGGGCAGGCCAAGAGCGCTTTCGTGCGCATCGCCGACCGCGCCTCGCGGCTCTACGCACCTGCCGTCCACACGCTGGCGGCGCTGAGCTTTGCGGGCTGGCTGATCGCTGGCGCCTCATTCCATCAGGCGCTGGTGGTGGGGATCGCGGTTCTCATCATCACCTGCCCATGCGCGCTGGGTCTTGCCGTGCCGGTGGCGCAAGTCGTTGCGGCGGGCGCGCTGCTGCGGCACGGCGTGATGGTCAAGGACGGCAGCGCTATCGAGCGCCTCGCCAAGGTCAATCGCGTGCTGCTCGACAAGACCGGCACGCTGACGATGGGCCGACCGGTGCCCGATACGGCGGTGCTCGAAGCATTGTCCGACGAGGAAGCCTCGGTGGCCCTCGCACTTGCCAGCCACAGCCGTCATCCGCTGTCGCAGGCCCTCGCGCTGGCCTTGGCCGCGCGCGGTGTGCATGCCGCGACTGTGGAACAAGTCCAGGAAACCGCCGGGCGCGGCGTTTCCGCCACCTGGCGCGGCCTTGCCGTCTCGCTCGGGCGGCCTTCGCAATCGACCGGCACTTCTGCCGCGCTCGCTATTGGCGCGGGGCCGGTACGCGTGATCGGCTTCTCGGACCGGCTGCGCCCCGATGCCCGCACAGCGCTTGCCGAAATCGCAGCGCTCGGCATTCAGGCCTCGATCCTTTCGGGCGACAATGCTGCGGCGGTCAGGGTGACGGCGCGCGAGACGGGTCTTACCGGGCAAGCCGCCGCGCTGCCGGCGGACAAGCTCGATGCGATCCAGCGCCTGCAACGCTCGGGCAAGTGCGTGCTGATGGTGGGCGACGGCATCAACGATGGCCCCGCGCTGGCCGCCGCCGATGCTTCCATCGCTCCCGGCAGCGCCAGCGACGTGGGCCGTCAGGCCGCAGACTTCGTCTTCACCGGCGATTCGCTGCTCGCCCTGCCGCGTGCCGTCCGCGCCAGCCGCCGCACCATGCGCGTGGTGCGCGAAAACTTCGCCGCCGCGATCCTCTACAACGCGTTTGCCGTGCCGCTGGCGATGGCGGGCCTCGTCACGCCGCTCATGGCCGCGATTGCCATGGCGACCTCGTCGCTGATCGTGGTCGGCAATTCGCTCCGTCTGACGGGAGCAGCGAAATGACCTCGATCCTCATCCTCATCCCCATCGCGCTCGGCATGGGTCTGCTTGGTTTGGCTGCCTTTTTCTGGGCACTCAGGGGCGGGCAGTTCTCCGATCTCGACGGCGCGGCAGCGCGCATACTGCTCGACGAGGACCAGCCGCTGTGAAGCCAGTCCATGCCTTGCTCAGCGCGCTTGCGGCCCTGCAACTGGCAATGCCGGTGCAGGCTGCGCACCCGACGATGGTGGCGCTGTGCGGCGGCGGAGCGCCCATTCCGCTGCCGACAAAAAATAACGAGGCAGACAAGCAGTGTTGCAAGATTTGCCATAGCGCAATGCGCAAGCGGTTCGCCGGTGGCACCTGCTGCGATGGAGACGATGACGAAAAGGACTCCGGGCAATGAGCGGACCATCCCCTGCCGAGCAGTTCGCTGACTGGACTTATTACCCCGAGCTTCTGGCCCGGCCGGTCCCGCGCTACACGAGCTACCCCACCGCGGCGGAGTTCGTCGAGGAGAGCTTCGAGCTGCGCCAGCGCATTTCGCTGACCAGCCTGACCGGCCCGGTCTCGATCTACCTGCACATCCCCTATTGCGAGGAAATCTGCTGGTACTGCGGCTGCAACACCGGCGCCGCCAACAAGCGCCACCGCCTCACCGCGTACCTCGAGGCGCTGCACCGCGAGATCGCGCTGGTCGCGGATATGCTCGATCCGTCGGTGCATATCGAGCATATCGCATTCGGCGGCGGCAGCCCCAATGCGGTGCCGCCGACCGAGTTCGTGCGGCTGATCGATGCACTTGTGCTCGCCTTCCGCTTCGTGCGCCCTGCGCTCTCGGTCGAGCTTGACCCCCGCACCCTGACGCGCGATTGGCTGACCGCTATCCGCGGCATCGGGGTCACGCGCGTCAGCCTTGGCGTGCAGACCCTGAATCCCACGGTGCAGGCCGCCATCGGGCGTGTGCAGCCGATCGAGATGATCGAAACCGCCGTCTCCGGCTTGCGCGCGGCGGGAGTGGGATCGATCAACTTCGATCTCATGTACGGCCTGCCGCATCAGGACGATGCCGTACTTGCCGAAACGCTGGAACAGAGCGTTGCGATGGGCCCCAACCGCATCGCGCTGTTTGGCTATGCCCACGTCCCGCACATGATCCCGCGTCAGCGCCGGATCGATGGATCAGACCTGCCCGACCAGCGCGGGCGCTTCCGCATGGCGGCGATGGGCGCGCGGCAACTGATGGACGCGGGCTATCATGCGGTGGGCTTCGATCACTTCGCGCTCCCCGGCGATCCGCTCGCACGCGCGGCGCAGAACGGTACGCTGCGGCGCAATTTCCAGGGCTTCACCGAAGATCCGGCCTCCGTGCTGATCGGCCTCGGTGCCTCGGCCATCAGCGAACTGCCCGGCCTGATGGTGCAGAACGAGAAGAACCCCGGACGCTACCGCATGCTGATCGGAGCGGACCAGCTTGCCGGCCGCAAGGGGATCGAAACTGGCCCCGAGGACGAACGCCGGGCCGCACTGATCGAGGCGCTGCTGTGCAAGGGCGCCGCGCGGATCGATGGCGATCTGCTGAATGCCGCCCGGCCTCGGCTGGAGCCGTTCGCGGCGGTCGGCCTGATCTCGCTGGAGCGCGGCTGGCTGCGGCTTGAAGCAGGTGCGGCACCTTATGCGCGGGCGATCGCCTCGGTGTTCGATGCCTATCGGACCGAGGAACGCAGCTTCAGTTCGGCGATTTGACGGCGGTATCAGCCGCTTTGACCCCGCTCCAACGCGGGCTCAAACACCAACCCCGCTCACCCTGAGCTTGTCGAAGGGCGCTATCGCCATCCTCGCGTGTGATGCTTCGACAAGCTCAGCCTGAGCGGGTGCAGGGGTGGCGCATTCCGACCAGGTGCAGGTCGAACGCAGAAGAATAGCTATGCACGTGCAGCACTTGGGCCGATTGCAGGCTGCATGCCGGCCCCCCGCGCGTTAGGTCAGGGCACGTATCAAACAGCCCCAGCGAGTTCCCATGAAGCCTATTGAAACCATCATGCGCACAGCCCCGGTCATTCCGGTGCTGGTGATCGAGGACGTGGCCCACGCCGTGCCCGTGGCGCGCGCGCTGGTGGCGGGCGGTCTGCGCGTGCTTGAAGTCACGCTGCGCACGCCCGTTGCGCTTGATGTGATCCGCGCGATGCGCTCGGTGGAAGGCGCGATCGTCGGCGCGGGGACGGTCACCGATCCCGCGACGCTCAAGGCCTCGATCGATGCAGGGGCCGAATTCATCGTCTCGCCCGGGCTGACCGAGCGGCTTGGCGCGGCGGCGGTTTCCTCTGGCATTCCCTACCTGCCCGGTGTCGCCAACGCGGGCGATATCATGCGCGGGCTTGATATGGGCCTTACCCATTTCAAGTTCTTCCCGGCAGCAACCTCGGGCGGGCTTCCCGCGCTCAAGGCCCTTGCCGCGCCGTTCCATCAGTGCCAGTTTTGCCCGACGGGAGGGATCACGCTGGAAAGCGCGCCGGAATGGCTGGGCTTTGGGCCCGTGCTGTGCGTAGGCGGCTCGTGGGTGGTGGGTAAGGGCGCTCCCGATAGCGCTGCAATCGAAGCGGCAGCGCGCGCGGCAGCGGCTCTGACCCGCGGGTGAAGCGCAAGACGGGGAAGACCAGGCCCATGGATACGGTCGATACGCTCAGAGACCGGTTGCAGCAGTTGCACGCGCAGACGGCCGAAACCCCGTTGTTCAATCCGGTATTCCAGCTCAGCCACGATCTGTCGCGGCGGCTGGAAAGCGGCGCGCTTGATCTTTCGGCGATGGAAAGCCTGGTCGCGGCGCTGGAGTGCGAAGGTCTGCAGGCCCGCGCGGCCAAGCTGCGGGGGCTGATCGCGCCCACGGATTCGGCCGAGAACCTCTCCCGCCTGTCCGCTCTCCTCAATGAGGAGGACGGCTTTTCGGAGTTCCGCAAGCGCTGGGAACGGCCACTGCTCCACGCCGTGTTCACCGCGCACCCTACCTTCCTGCTGAGCCCTGCCGAGTCCGACGCTGTCGCCGAAGCTGCGCTCGCCGACGACCCGATGGCGGCCACCGTCTGCCAGGTCCCCGGAACCGGCCCCAAGGTGACGCTCGATTACGAGCATGAGGAAGCACTCGCCGCGATCGAGCGCGCGGGCGCCGCGCGCGACCGGATCAATGCCGCGCTGCTTGCTCATGCCCGCACGCGCTGGCCGGGGCGCTGGCTCGATTTCAAGCCGCTGCCGTTCCGCTTCGCCAGCTGGGTCGGTTATGACATGGACGGCCGGACCGACATTTCGTGGTCCACTTCGGTCGCCTACCGACTGCAGGAAAAGGCGCGGCGGCTGGAAAGCTATGCCGCCCAGCTGGCGGCGGTGCGCCCGGATCATGCGCTTATCGCTACCTTGCGCGGTGCCGCCGCACATGCGGGCGAGATGGCGGCGCTGTTCACCGGACTAGGTGCGGAGCCGGAAGCGCTGGCGGCCGCCGCCAATGCGCTGACGGCTGAGCATCCTGACAAACTGCTCTCGCTCGCCCCCGTGATCGCCGCGCTGGAGGCCGAAGCCAAAGGTGCTGACGCGGATGCTGCCATCGCGCTTGCCGTGCTGGCGGGCGCCATGCGTGCTGATGGGCTCGGCATGGGCTGGATCCACTTCCGCGTGAACGCCTCGCAGCTTTTGAATGCGCTGCGGCGGCGGATCGATCCGGAAGGCACGATGGACCTTGCCAGCAAGAGCGCGCTTTCCAAGCTGCGCGAGCTGCTGGCCGAAGTGAAGCCACTCCGCGCCAATTTCGCTGCGCTCGCCATCGAGACATCGACCGCGATGCGCCAGTTCCTCGTGATGGCGCAGATCCTCCATCACGTTGACGCCGATGCGCCGATCCGCATGCTGATCGCCGAATGCGAGCAGCCGCAGACCGTGCTCGCCGCGCTCTATTTCGCGCGGTTGCTGGGGATCGAAGGCAAGGTCGATGTCTCGCCGCTGTTCGAGACCGAGGCGGCGCTGGAGCACGGCGGGCGCTTCCTCGAGGCGCTGCTGGCGGAAGATTCCTACCGCGATTACGTGCGGTTGCGCGGGCGTCTCTCGATCCAGACCGGCTTTTCCGATGCCGGGCGTTTCATGGGACAGATCCCCGCCGCGCTTGCCATCGAGCGCCTGCAGGGTCGGCTGGCGGCGGCGATGAAGGCGGCGGGGCTGACCGATGTAGCGGCGCTCGTCTTCAATACCCACGGCGAAAGCATGGGCCGCGGCGCGCATCCTTCGGGCTTCGAGGATCGGTTGACCTGGCCGCTCAGCCGCTGGGCCCGCGGGCGCTTTGCGAAGGCCGAGATCGCGCTGGAGCCGGAGGCGAGCTTTCAGGGCGGCGACGGCTATTTGTTCTTCCGAAGCGACGAACTCGCGCTCGCCACGCTCACCCGCATCATCGAGGCGGAGGAAGCCCTGCGCGGGGAGGTGGAGGCCGATCCGTTCTACGACCGGACTGACCTCAGCCTCGATTTCTACCGCGCGATCCGCCGTGTGCAGCGCGAGCAATTGGAAAGCGTGACTTATGCACGCGCGGTGACTGCGTTCGGCCTCGGGATGCTCAAGACGACCGGCAGCCGCGTTTCGCGTCGCCAGTCCGATATCGCCAGCGACCGCACGATGAGCCTCAGGCAGATCCGCGCGATCCCGCACAACGCGATCCTGCAGCAGATCGGCTATCCGGTGAACGTGATCGCGGGCGCGGGCATCGCTGCGGGTGAGGAGACCGAGGCGGTGGCCGAACTGCTCGGTCGCTCGGCACGCGGGCGGCAACTGGTGCGGCTGCTGCGTGCGGCCAATGGCCTTGCCTCGATCAAGACGGTCGCGTGCTTCGGTGAGCTGTTTAACTCGGCCTACTGGGCGAGCCGGCCTTATCGCGGCACGGAGACGGTGCTTGAGGATTCATGCCTCGCGCTGGCGGAATACCTCACCAAAGATGACCGCGCCGGGGTGTTCCGGCGGCTGGCCTCGCGCCTCAGGGTGGACTGGATGAAGCTCCACCGCCTGCTCGCGATGATCGGGCGCGAGGATACCCGCAGCGCTGCGCAGGATGAGCAGCGCCGCACCATCGCGCTGCTGCAGGCACTGCGGCTGGCGCTCTTGATGCACATGTTCCTGCGCGCGGTTCAGGTGCCGCCGTTCAGCCGCTCGAATGACGTGAGCCGCGAGGACGTGCTCGAAATGGTGCTCTCGCTCCGGGTCGATGATGCGCTGGCCCAGCTGCGCCGTGCCTATCCGGTGGTGGAGCCCGAGATCGAGGACTTCCCGGTCAACGAACCCACCGACTATCCGGACAACCGCGCCGAAGGTTACGGCGCGATCCGCACCCGCTTTATCGACCCCATCGAGCGAGCACACGCACTCAACCTGCGTATCTCGGCGGCGATTGCCAATCATTTCGGGGCGCATGGGTGAGGGGATCGGAAGAATGCAAGGTCGCTTGAAGAGCCGTCTTGGCAAGATCGGGCTGGCTTTCCTGATGGCGTCAGCCGCGCCGGCAATCGCGCAGGATGCGCACCGCTTTGTTGCGGAAACGCCGACTGCCCGGGAAGACTACTGGCAGAAGCGCGCCGCCGAAATCGAGCATCAGCTTGCCGGTCCGCAGTCGCTTGCGCCGATCCGGCTGGTCTTTGTCGGCGATTCCATCACCGATTTCTGGCATCTCGATGCCAACCCGTGGTTCCCCGGAAAATACTGCGGCCAGGCCATCTGGGCGGAGAGTTTCGGCGGCAAGGTGCCGGCGCTGACCGGCCTCAACCTCGGGGTTTCCGGCGACCGGATCGAGCATGTGCTGCACCGGTTGCAGCCCAAGTCGGAAGGCGGCGAGGGCTGGCTTGATCGGCCGGACCTGCAACCGGATACGGTGGTTCTCCTGCTGGGGATCAACAACTCGTTCGACAGCGAGAGCCCTGCGACGGAGAGCATCTACAAGGGCGTTCTCGCGGTGATCGCGCGGCTTCAGGAACGCAAGCCGAATGCGCGGATCGTGCTGCAATCCCTTCTGCCAACGGACGATCCGGCCAAGAACCGCGAACTCGTGACCGTGGTCAACCGCCAGCTGGCGGCCTATGCCGCGCAGGCGAAAGGGATCCGGTACCTCGATCTCTATTCCGCGTTCGTCGATGCCGAGGGCAACCAGCGCAAGGACCTGTTCAACGACGGGCTGCACCCGAGCCGATCGGGCTATGCCGTGTGGCGTGATCGTCTGGTGCCGGTGCTGACCGCGCCGCGATAGAGGTCAGGCCTCACCCCACAAACGTCCGCCCGTGTTTCACCGGCTTGGCGGGCATCCCGAAGATCGCGCCGGCTGAGAGGCGGGTGCCGCGCACCACGAGCACGAGGGTGTCGCCAGCTTCGATGTTCACGTCCTCGCCGGGGTGCTGGATTGATTGGCCGTTCTGCCGGTCGATCTGGACGATGAAGAACGCGCCCGCGCCGCGGCGTTCGGCCTCTCCCACGGTGGCGCCGGTCAATGTGCCCTTGTCGACGGCGGTGACGACTTCGACATCGAGGCCGAGATCGTGGAGGAACCGCCGCGCGTCGGCCATGTGTTCGGCTTCGTGGATGCGGCTGTCGGTGGCGGGGAAGAGGATCAACTCGGTGATCCGCTCGGCGCCGATGTGGGTGGGGAGCACCACCTTGTCCGCGCCGGCGTGGAACAGCTTGCGTTCGGTGGTCGGCGCCTCGCCACGCGCGATGATCTGGACGGCAGGGTTGAGGCTGCGCGCCGAGAGCGTGATGAACACGTTGGCGGCATCATCCGGCAGCACCGAGGCGAGCACGCGGGCGTGCATGATCCCGGCCGCGCGCAGGGTTTCCTCCTGCGTCGCCTCGCCCACCATCACCAGCCAGCCCAAGGCGCGGGCTTCTTCCGCCTTGTCCGCGCTGCGTTCGATAATGACGAAGGGATGGCGCGCCTCGGTCAGCGCCTTGGCGAGCTGGAGGCCGATGCGCCCCATCCCGCAGATGATGACGTGGTGCTTGAGGCGGTCGATCTCGGTCTGCATCTTGCCTACCCCCAGGAGTTGGCGGAACTGGAACAGGGTGAACACCTGCACGAGCGCGGAGGTCAGCACGATCATGCCGGTGCAGCCGAGCACGATCGTTGCCGTCGTCCACAGCCGCAGGAAATGGGTATCGATCGGGCGTACTTCGCCGTAGCCGACCGAGAAGATGGTGAGCAGCACCATGTAGGCTGCGTCGTCCGCCGGCCAGCCGCAGGCGATGTAGCCCAGCGTCGAGACGGCAAAGACCACCGCGACATAGGCGAGCGTGCCTGTCAGCAGCCGCAGCGGTGAGCCGAGCACGCGGCCCGCGCCCTGCGAAAGGGTGGAAAGCTCGTCCATCCGCGCCTCAGCCGCCGCCGAGGCGCATCAGCGCGGCCATGCCCCATACCGTGCCGACGATGAGGAATACGCCGGCCAGATCGAGCAGGAGCCCGGCGCGCAGCACGCGGGGCATGGCGATGTGGCCGGTGCCCCAGGCAAGCGCGTTGGGCCCGGTGCCGGCGGGGAGCATGAAGCCCCAGCTTGCCGCAAGCGCGGCGGGCAGGGCGAGGAGGATCGGATCCGCCCCCAGCGCACCGCAGAGCGCCGCGACGACTGGCATGATCCCGCTTGCCGCCGCGATGTTGCTCGCGAATTCGGTGACGAGGACGACGAACGAGACGAGCACCAGCGCGACAACCGGTAGCGGCACGGTGCGCAAGGGGAGCATCGCGGTGGCGAGCCAATCGCTGAGGCCCGAGGCGTCCATGCCCATCGCAAGGCTGAGGCCGCCGCCGAACATCAGGATGACATCCCAAGGCATGCGGTTGGCCTCTTTCCACGTCAGCATCGCGCGGCCCGTTCCGTCTGGCAGGACGAAGAGGGTGAGGCCCGCGATGGCGGCAATGGTCCCGTCCGTAAGCCCGCCCTTGGGGAACAGGCCTTCGGTGAGGGGGAGGGTGACCCATGCCAGCACGGTGAGCAGGAACAGCGGCACGAGGCGGCGTTCGGGGACAGTCCAGCGGACTGAGTGCTCGATGGCATTGCGCGCGGCGGCGGGATCGAAGCTGCCGGGGCCGATCTTGTGGACGCGCGCGATAATGAAGGCGGCCAGCGGCACGCCGATGAGCACGACGGGGAGGCCGAAGGCGGACCATTCGAGGAAGCTGATCTTCACCCCGAGCGTGCGGTCAAGCAGCGCGGCGGCGATGGCGTTGGTGGGCGTGCCGACTATGGTGCCATAGCCGCCGAGGGTCGCGGCGAAGGCGACGCCCATCGGCAGCGCGCCGGCCATGCCGTCCGTCTCGCCTTCCTCGATGCCGCCTGACGAGAGGATGGCGAGCGCCATCGGCATCATGATGAGCGCGGTCGAGGTGTTCGAGATGAACATCGAGATGGAGGCGGTCGCGGCCATCACGGCAAGCAGCAGCCGCACCGGGCTGGTGCCCGCACGCGCAAGCATGGTGAGCGCGAGACGGCGGTGGAGCCCGGTCCGCTCGATCGCAAGCGCAAGGAAGGCGCCGCCGACGAACAGGAACATGATCGGCGAATAGTAGGCCGCCGCGGTCTTGTTGGCATCGACCACGCCGGTCAGCGGCAAGACTATGAACGGAAGCATGGCCGTTGCGGAGAGCGGCATCGCCTCGGTCATCCACCAGACCGCCATCCACCAGACGAGCCCGGCAGTGTGCCACGCGGTAGGCGGCATCCCGGCGGGCGCGGCGAGGAGCATGGTGGCGAGCAGGCCGAGCGGCCCGGCGATGAGGGCGACGGCTCTGGCGGTCATCGGCCCGTGCTCTGCAGTTCCGCCGCGGCGAGTCCCGCAGGGGGACAAGTTGACACAGTTGACACAGTCCAGAGCGATAACTGCATTCGATCAGTCTGGCGGTTTTTATCGCCCCACTCGATTAATGCCCCAACCGGACTTGCCGCTTCCATTCCGCCACCCTTTGCCCCGCCCGCGCAGCACGCAGGTCCGCCAAAGCCATAGGCGATGAACGGCCGGGTAGGAAAACGTTTTGGTGTCGGGATGGTGCCTTGCCGGCCGAGGCCCCCGCCTTCGCGGGGGCGCTCGTCTGGATAGCCCCGCGCCTTACTTGGGCGCGATGACCATCAGCATCTGGCGGCCTTCCATGCGGGGGAAGGCTTCGACCTTGGCGATTTCGGCAACGTCGTCCTGCACCTTGCGCAGGAGGTTCATGCCGATCTGCTGGTGCGAGAGTTCGCGGCCACGGAAGCGGAGGGTGATCTTGACCTTGTCGCCTTCGCCGATGAACTTGATCACGTTACGCATCTTGGTGTCGTAATCGTGGTCATCGATGTTCGGACGCATCTTGATCTCCTTGATCTCCTGCGTCTTCTGGCTCTTGCGGGCGAGGTTGGCCTTCTTCTGCGCTTCGTAGCGGAACTTGCCCACATCGAGGAACTTGCAGACCGGCGGATCAGCGTTGGGGGAGACCTCAACAAGGTCGAGCCCGACCTCGTTGGCCTGCTCGATCGCTTCGCGGGTATACATGACGCCCAGATTTTCGCCGTTCTCATCGATCACGCGCACCTTGGGCACGGAGATGAGCTGGTTGTAGCGAGGGCCGGTTTTCACAGGGGGCGCCATCATGCGCCGGGGTGGGGGGGCTATAGTGCTTGCTCCTGATGTTTCCAAAATGGGGGAAGGCTGCTGAGCCCAGCCCCCGCGCGCTCATATCACAATGCGGGCGCAGATAAAGCGGGAAGGTTGGATTGGGGTTAAGGTGTTTGGGCCCCGCGCCCCGGAACGTCGCGCCAAAGGGGAAAACGCGCGAGTTTGCCGGCGGCCGGCACCAGTGCGTCAATCGCGCGGGCGGGCTGGAGGGCGCCGAGGATGGCCGGGTCGGCCGCGTTCATCCCGCCCGTCAGCGCACCGAAGGCGGGGAGGATCAGGCGCCGCTCGCTGGCGACGGCGCAGGGGCGGGCAACACTGCGGCCGCGTGCGGTGACGCGTAGCTTGGGGTGGAAATGGCCGGAAAGCTCGTGTTCTGTCGCGCCGGGGCGCGCTTCGTGGCGCAGCGCGATGCCGCGTACGGTGAGTTCCGGCACGCCTTGCGCCTTGACGCTGGTGTCCTTGGTATCGTGATTCCCGGTGATCCAGACCCAGTCGACCGCGCGCATCAAGGCATCGAGCATTCCGGCGGCGTGGGGTTCGAGGCGGTCCGGTCCGTGGCTGTCATGGAAATTGTCCCCAAGGCAGAACACGCGGCGCGCGCCGGTTTCGCGCAAGGCGTCGGCGACTCGGGAAAGGGTTTCGCGGCTGTCGTAGGGCGGCAGCATCTGGCCGCGAGAGGCGTACCAGCTCGCCTTTTCGAGATGGAGATCAGCGACCAGCAGCGCGCGTTCCTCCGCCCAGTAGAGCGCGCGGCTGGGGGCGAGCGCGAAGTCCTGCCCGGCGAACGGAAAAGAGGCGAACGAAACGGGAACCATGCACAGGCCTTGCCGGATTGCGTTTCGCTTGGCAAGACTTGGCACATGAGCACTGCACAAGAGGCCGGAACGGCTGTCGCCAAGGGAGATTGGAGCGCGGAAACTGGCCGCGCCCGGACATGGTTCGAAAGCCTGCGGGACCGGATCTGCGCGGAGTTCGAGGCGATCGAGCGCGAGGCGGGCAGCGACGCCAGCTTCACCTACACGCCGTGGAACCGCGAGCACGCCGGCGAGCCGGTGGAGAACGGCGGGGGCGGCGTGCAGGGCCTGATGAAGGGCAAGGTGTTCGAGAAGGTGGGCGTCAACGTCTCCACCGTGGGCGGCACCTTCAGCGCGGACTTTGCCAAGACGATGAACGGCGCGGACCCGGAAAACCCGGCGTTCACCGCGACGGGTATCAGCCTTGTGGCGCACATGGCGAACCCACATGTGCCAGCTGTCCACATGAACACCCGCTTCCTGACGACGCGCAAGGCATGGTTCGGCGGCGGCGGCGATCTCAATCCGCCGATCCCCTATGCCGAGGATACGGCGGACTTCCACGCCAGCTACAAGGCGGCGTGCGACAAGCATGATCCGGCCTACTACCCCAAGTTCAAGGCCTGGGCGGACGACTACTTCTACATCCCGCATCGCAAGGTTCATCGCGGCGTGGGCGGCATCTTCTACGATCACCTCGAGTGCGCGGATGATGCGGCGTTCGAGGCGAACTTTGCCTTCACGCGCGACGTGGGCGAGGCGTTCCTGAATATCTACCCGGCGCTGGTGCGGCGGCGGATGGGGATGGACTTCACCCGCGAGGACAAGCTGCAACAGCTGACCTGGCGTGGGCGCTATGCCGAGTTCAACCTCGTCTACGACCGGGGCACGCTGTTCGGCCTGAAAACGGGCGGCAACATCGACGCGATCCTGATGAGCCTGCCGCCCGAGGCGAACTGGGAATAGCGCCGGGGTTCAGGCGGCTGCGACCTTCTGCGGTGCCCATGTCGTCCAGACCAGGCCCACGAGGATCGCAGCCGGGATCGGCATGAAGTTCAGCCCCAGCGGCAGCGCAGCGGCGCGGGTGGCGAGGGGCGAGAGCCAGATCAGGACGAGCAGCGTCTTTTCCCATGGCCGCCAGCCCTCGCGGCGGCTCATGCCGATCAGGAAAGCGATCGGCATGATGAGGAACGGCAGGTCGTAGCTGAACAGGTAGGGCGAGGCGAGCGCGGTGGCGGCGAGGAGCATTGCGCCCGCAGCTTCATCGCTGGGCGCGCGGCGCCAATAGAGGCAGGCGAGCACGCCGGTGACGAGCGTGATGACGGCCTGTCCGATCATCGCGAGCGTCGCGCCGAAGAGGACGCGCAGCGCCGCATAGGGCGTGCACATGCGCAGGAAGAACTCTGCGCTCGGCTGGTTCATCAGGATCTGGCTGACTTCGAAGCTTTGCGGATAGGCGCGCCAGGTATCGAGGCCGAACACGGCGAGCGAGGCGAGGCAGAGCGCGGTGGCCGAGGCGGCAGCGGCGGCGATGGCCGTCCACTTGCGCCCGGCAGCGAGCCAGAAGGGAACCAGCAGCGCGAGGTGCGGCTTGATGATGAGCAGGCCGAACAGCGCGCCGGATAGCGCCTGCGAACGGCGCAGGGTGAGCACGGCGGCGATCAGCAGCGCGCCCGTCACGAAGCCGTTCTGCGCGTGGCTGGCGGCGAGATAGGCGCCGGGGAACGCGAGGACGACGAGCGCGCCGGCCCAGTCCTGCCCAGCTCCGATGTTCGGCAGCGCGCGGCGCGCGACGAGGAACCAGATCGCCCAGCCGGAGAGCGCCCAGACCACCCAAGCCAGCGCATAGGGCATCAATCCGAGCGGCGCGGCCAGGAACAGGTAGGGCGGCGGATTGACATAGGCGACCATCTGGCCGGTTCCCGCCGCCATCTGCGCCGCGTGTTCGCTCGCCAGATCGTAGACGCGCGGGGCGGGGCCGCTCAGCAGCAGGCGGCCTGTGCCCCAGAAGGCGAGGAAATCGCTGCCCACGGTGCCGGTCGCCTCGCGGAATACCTTCACCATCATCGGGATGTAGGCGACGAGGATCATCGCGGCGTAGACGCGCACGCGGCCAGCATCGAGCCAGGTGAGAGTGCGCAGGTTGGCTTTCAGCCTTGCGCTGAGGTCTTGGTCGCTCATCGGGTCCATACGTGCCGCTGCGGTCTCGCTATGGCAACACAGGCGTGAAAGATTTGCGCATCGGCGGCATTTTCCCTTGTCGGGAACGCCGCAGCGGGGCCATCTAGGGCGGAAATGCTGCGTCAGTACGAACTTGTCGAACGTGTGCTCGCCTATGATCCCGATGCGGACGAGGCGATGCTGAACCGCGCCTATGTCTATACCGTGCAGAAACACGGCTCGCAGAAGCGCGCCTCGGGCGACCCGTACTTCTCGCACCCGGTCGAAGTGGCCGGCCTGATGACCGAGCTGAAGCTCGATCAGGAGACGATCATCACCGCGCTGCTCCACGATACGGTGGAGGATACGCTTGCCACGGTGGACGAGGTGGAGCGGCTGTTCGGCCCCGAAGTGGCGCGGCTGGTCGATGGCGTCACCAAGCTCTCCAAGATCGAGACGATGAGCGACACGGAGCGCGCGGCGGAGAACCTGCGCAAGTTCCTGCTCGCGATGTCGGAAGACCTCCGTGTGCTGCTGGTGAAGCTGGCCGACCGGCTGCACAACATGCGCACGCTGCACTACATCAAGAGCGAGGAGAAGCGCCGCCGCATCGCGCGCGAGACGATGGATATCTACGCGCCGCTGGCCGAGCGCGTGGGCATGTACGAATACATGCGCGAGATGCAGCTGCTCGCCTTCGAGCAGCTGGAGCCGGAAGCCTATGCCACGATCACCGGGCGGCTGGCTTCGATCAAGAGCGAGGAGGGCGCGCAGGTCGGCTCGATCGCGCTCTCGATCAAGCAGGCGCTGGCAGAAGCCGGGCTGAAGGTGGAAGTTTCGGGGCGCGAAAAGCATCCGTTTTCGATCTGGCGCAAGATGGCCGAGCGCCACGTGAGCTTCGAGCAGATAACCGACATCATGGCTTTCCGCGTGCTGACCGAGAGCGAGGCTGATTGCTATACCGCGTTGGGCCTGCTGCACCGGACTTGGCAGATGATCCCGGGCCGCTTCAAGGATTACATCTCGACGCCGAAGATGAACGGCTACCGATCGTTGCACACCTCGCTGATCTACAACAACGCGATGCGCGTGGAAGTGCAGATCAAGACGCAGGAGATGCACCGGATCAACGAGTTCGGCCTTGCCGCGCACTGGGCCTACAAGCAGGGCGGGATGCCGGATGGGCAAGTCGGCTGGGTGCGCGATCTGGTCGAGATCCTCGAGGCGAGCCACGACGCGGACGAACTGCTCGAGAACACGAAGATGGCGATCTATCAGGACCGCATCTTCGCCTTCACGCCCAAGGGTGCGCTTTATCAGCTGCCCAAGGGCGCGACGCCGATCGACTTCGCCTTTGCTGTGCACACCAATCTGGGCGGCCAAGCGGTGGGCGCGAAGATCAACGGGCGGCATGTGCCGCTGCGCACCTCGCTGAACAACGGCGACGTGGTGGAGATCATCAAGAGCCGCAGCAGCGAGCCGCAGCTTTCATGGCTGGCATTTGTCGTCACGGGCAAGGCGCGGGCCGCGATCCGCCGTGCGGTGCGCCAGAAGGAGCGCGCCGAAATCGCCGAGATCGGCCGCAAGCTCTACGAGGAAATCGCCGACCGCCTGCCGAGCAAGATCGGCAAGAAGGCGCTGAATGATGCGATCAAGCGGCTGAAATACAGCAACGAGGAAGAGCTGATGGTCGCCATCGGCAGCGCCAAGATCGACGACCGGCAAGTGATGGAAGCGCTCGTGCCCGGCAGCGCGGCGAATCTCCCGGCGAGCGAGGGCTGGCCCAGCCAGAAGCGCGCGATCGCGGTGCGGGGTCTGACGCCCGGGATGGCGTTCAAGCTGGCGGACTGCTGCCATCCGGTGCCGGGGGACCGCATCGTTGGCCTGAGGCGCGTGGGCAAGGGCGTCGAAGTCCACGCCATCGATTGCCTGAGCCTCGCCAACGGCGTCGATGCGGACTGGATCGATCTATCGTGGGACGCGCGCACCGATGGCGCGGTGGGGCGGATCAGGGCGGAGCTTTACAACCGGCCGGGTACGCTTGCCGAAATGGCGGGTGTGTTCGCCAAGAACCACGCCAATGTGGTCAATCTGGAGATGACCCAGCGCGAGAACCCGTTCCACACGTATGAAGTGGATCTGGAGGTGCGCGATCTGGCGCATCTGACGCGGATCGTGAGCGCGCTGCGGGCGAGCGACGCAGTGGCGCAAGCGGACCGGATTTAGGGGGAAAAGGCGATGCGGCTTGGGGGATGGCTGAACCGGTTGGCCTTCGCTGCCGCCGGAATGCTGGCGCTGCTGGGCACGGCGGCGCAGGCGGACGAAGGACCCAAGGATGCCGCGACGCGGCAGTGGTGGGCGCTGACTCGGGAGCTTTCCTCTGATGCCATGGAGGGCCGGGATACGGGCTCTCCGGGCTATGACCGGGCGGCGGCGATTGTTGCAAAGCGGTTTGCCGAGGCGGGGCTGAAGGCGGCGGGTGACGGCGGCGGCTGGTTCCAGACGATCACGTTCGAGGATTTGCGGCTTGATGAGGCGCGCTCGCGGCTTACGGTGGGAGGGCAGGCCCTGCGCTTCAACCGCGAGGTGCAGCTTTCACCTTCCGCGGCGACGCCCAAGTCGCTGACGGCGGCGGCGACGTTTCGCGGCTATTGCTCGCAGGCCGAAATTGCCGATGTGAAGGGGCAGCTGGTGGTCTGCTATGGCCGCCCAGCGCCGGCGCGCCTCAAGGGTTTTGACCGCTTGAAGGCGCTGCAGGATGCGGGCGCGGCGGGGATGCTGCTGATTGCCGCACCGGGCCTGCCGGGCGAGCCAATCCGGTGGCCGTTTGCCTATTCGCGCAGCGTGACGCCTCTGGAGGAGGTTGCGGTCGCGCGCGGCGGCGCCCCGTGGCTGCAAGGTGTGCTCAATCCGGACAGCCTTGCCCGGCTGACGGGACAGGCCGATGCGATCCTCAAGGCCGGGGCTGCGGGTGCTGACCTGCCGCGCGTGGAACTGGGCAAGGCAACGGGCGTGCTGACGGTAAACCGCCGTGTCACCCGCTCTGCCAATGTGCTGGGCTTGCTGCCGGGCACCGATCCGGCGCTGGCGGATCAGGCGATTGTCATTGCCGCGCACCTCGATGGCTATGGCCGCGGCGAGCCGGTGAAGGGCGACCGGATCTACAACGGTACGCTGGACGATGCGGCCTATGTTGCGCTGCTCGCGCGGTTTGCCGCGATGCACCGGGGCAAGGGGCTGAAGCGGCCGGTGATCTTGGCGGTGTTCACCGGCGAGGAGAAGGGGCTGTGGGGTTCGCGCTGGTTTGTGAAGCACCCGACCGTGCCGCTGAGCCGGATTGCGGCGGTGATCAACCTCGATCAGGTGCGCCCGCTTTATCCGCTGAAGCTTTTGTCGGTGCATGGCCTCAAGGAAAGTTCGCTTGGCGATCTCGTTCTGCAGGTGGCGAAGGCGCGCGGCATCGCGGTGCAGGAAGACCCCGAGCCTGAGCGCGACCTGCTGCGCCGATCGGACAACTGGCCGCTGATGCAGGCCTGCGTGCCGGGCACGAGCTTCGTTTTCGCGACCTATGACGATGCCTCGCGCGCGAAGTACCGCGATTGGTATGAGCGGCGTTATCACCATCCGGCAGATGATCTTTCGACCCCGATCGACTGGCAGGCGGCAAGCGATTTCAATGGCTTCTTCACCGCGCTGACCGAGGCGGCGGCGGATGCGCCCGGGCGGATCACATGGAACTGGGGGCTTGCGCCGCACCGTGCTGGGGCGGTGCGCTTCACCGATCTCGAGCCGCAGTATCAGCCGGGCAAATGCGAACTGGCCGTGCTGGAGACGCCCAAGGGCCAGCGCCCGGCGGCGGCGACCTATCTGACCGAGGCGTATCAGGCCGCGCATGCCGCGCTCTTTGCGAAGGGCGCCGTGCGCATCCAGCCCAAGGCTCCGGCGGGTAAGATCGGCTTTACCGAG
This sequence comes from Novosphingobium sediminis, assembly GCF_007991615.1. Lineage (GTDB taxonomy): Bacteria > Pseudomonadota > Alphaproteobacteria > Sphingomonadales > Sphingomonadaceae > Novosphingobium > Novosphingobium sediminis. The sequence goes on from NZ_BJYR01000012.1 coordinate 175,198, forward strand.
ACATGGGTGCTGCCGCCGAGCGTGGCAGATGCCGCCATCGCGCAGGCGGGCGGCGATCCGCGCAAGCTTGAGGCGCTGCTGGGGCTTGATGCGGGGTATCTCGGGGATGCGCCGGTGCGCGTCGATATTCCCGCGCCGCAGAACTACCGCATTCCTTCGGGCAACGAATACGCGGCGAACGCGTTCTGGCGGCCCGGCGGCATGACATGGGAAGGCGGCCTCCCCGAAGCAGTGATCGATCCGGTGCCGCCGGAGGGCTATGTCGTGACGCCGGTGTTCGGGAAGGCACCGTGACGCGCGAAGTGGTTTGCGATCTCGATGGCGTGGCGGTGCTGCGCGACGGCAGCGCGTGGTTCATCCGCTATGACGCGGGGGCGCACCAGATCGCGATGCGCGAGGATGGGATTTCCGCTGAGGAAGCGGCGCTGGCCATGAGCGGGCCGGAAGGCGCGGTGGAAGTGTTGTTTGCCTTGCAGCAGCGGCTGATCGCGGCGGGGATCAATCCCTACGCAGCGAACGCGCCGGAATAGGCAGCGCCCGCCTGCCGGAGCAGACGGGCGCGACGCCGTTCAATAAAAGATGTCGTAGATCGCGTCGACGACTTCGCCGGTGTAGATATCGACCAGCAGCGCGTCGTCATAGTAGCGTACCCAGCGGTACGGGCCCCAGGCCGGCGGCAGGCGATAGGCCCACGGATCGGCGATCCAGTATTGCTCGGCATAGAACGGGGCGCCGATGACCACGCCGATGCTGAAGCGACTGTAGGAATAGCCCCGCCACGGCGCGGAATAGAAGCCGAGGCTGAACACATCGCGGTGACGGTTGCGCCAGCCGGACCAGTTGTAGCGGTTGTCACGCCGCCAGCCGTCGCGGTCCCACGAACGCCAGCCGTTGTTGTTGTAGCCCCACGCGTTCCCGCGCCAGCCGTTGTTGCCGCGCCAGCGATTGTCATTGTCGCGCCAGCCGTTGTTGGAGCCCCAGCCATTGCCGCGGTTCTGCTGCCAATCGCGGCGGTCGCGGTCGCGGTCCCGGTTACGGTCTCCATCGCGGCGATCGCCATTGCCGGCCCATGCGCGGTTCGGATCGTTGCGCCACGAACCGTTGTCGTTGTGATACCAGCGGCTCTGACCCTGCTGGTTCGCCGTCTGGCCCCCGCGGCCTTCCGCCGGACGATTGCCGTCGCGGTTGCGGGCGGGATCGACATAGGTCGGATTGCGGCCCTGCCACGCGGGCGTGCTGCCCTGCGCAGCTTGCGGCGTTTGGGGCGCGCCATTGTTGGCCCAGCCGGGTCGGCCGAACGTGGGCTGGCCGGTGGGATAGGCGCCATTGCCGCGATCACCGCGTTCGCGGTCACCGCCGCCCTGCCATGCGGGACGGCTCTGCCCGCCGCCTTCGCGCTGCGGCGGCTGGGGCGATGAACTGCCTTGGGAGAAGGTGGGGCGGCCCGACCAACTCGGCTGCCGCTGCGGGGCTTGCGCCGGTGCGGCGCGCTCCATGCGCTCCATCCGGCCGGCCCCGCGCTCGCCGCGGTCCTGACGTTCCTGCGCAAAGGCGGCGCTGGGCAAAAGCACCGCGCTACCCAGCGCGAGGGCAAGAAGGGCTGAAGCGCTGTTCTTCAAAACGGACTTGGCGGCCATGGTCCCGGCTCCGGTTGTGGTTGGCCGCGACTCGCTCGGGGCCTCTCCTGCAACCGGACTATAGGAGCCGTGCTGTCGTATCGCTGAACCGTAACTCATTCGTTCGTTCATGTTTGCGCGATGAAACATGAACGAACGATAGGTCAACGCGTCAGCTTCTTGTAGGCGAGGCGCGTCGGGCGGTCTGCCGCGTCGCCCAGACGGCGGCGCTTGTCTTCCTCATAGGCTTCGAAGTTGCCTTCGAACCATTCGACGTGGCTGTTGCCCTCGAACGCGAGGATGTGTGTGGCGAGGCGATCGAGGAAGAAGCGGTCGTGGCTGATGACCACGGCGCAGCCGGCGAAGTTTTCGATGGCTTCTTCGAGCGCACGCAGGGTTTCGACGTCAAGGTCGTTGGTCGGTTCGTCGAGCAGGAGGACGTTGCCGCCCTGCTTGAGCATCTTGGCGATGTGGACGCGGTTGCGTTCACCACCGGAGAGCTTGCCGACGTTCTTCTGCTGGTCCTGACCCTTGAAGTTGAACGCGCCGACATAAGCGCGCGTGCTCATATCCTGCTTGTTGACCTTCATGTAATCGAGCCCGTCGGAGATTTCCTCCCAGACGTTCTTCTTGGGATCGAGGTGATCGCGGCTCTGGTCGACATAGCCGAGGCGCACCGTCTGGCCGATTTCGATCGTGCCTTCGTCGGGCTTTTCCTGGCCCGTGATAAGCTTGAACAGCGTGGACTTGCCCGCGCCGTTCGGCCCGATCACGCCGACGATGCCGCCGGGGGGAAGCAGGAACGAGAGGTTTTCGAACAGGAGCTTGTCGCCATAGGCCTTGGAGATATTCTTGGCCTCGATCACCTTGCCGCCGAGGCGTTCGGGGACCTGAATGACGATCTGCGCCTTGTTGATCACGCGGCTCTCGGTCGATTCAACCAGCTGATCGAACGCCTTGATGCGGGCCTTGCTCTTGGTCTGGCGGCCCTTGGTGCCGGCGCGAATCCACTCGAGTTCGTCCTTGATCGCCTTCTGCTTGCTGGTGTCTTCGCGCTCTTCCTGTTCGAGCCGCTTGGCCTTGGCTTCGAGGTAGGTCGAGTAGTTGCCTTCGTAGGGGAAGTACTTGCCGCGATCGAGTTCGAGGATCCACCCGACGACGTTATCGAGGAAGTAGCGGTCGTGGGTGATCATCAGCACCGCGCCGGCATAGTCCTTGAGGTGGTTTTCCAGCCAGTTGACGCTTTCGGCGTCGAGGTGGTTGGTCGGTTCGTCGAGCAGCAGGATCGAGGGCTTCTGGATCAGCAGGCGGGTGAGCGCGATGCGGCGCTTTTCACCGCCCGAGAGGTTGGTGACGGGCCAATCGCCCGGGGGGCAGCGCAGCGCTTCCATCGCGATCTGGAGCTGGTTGTCGAGCGTCCAGCCATCGACGGCGTCGATCTTGTCCTGAAGTTCGGCCATTTCAGCGCCGAGCGCATCGAAATCGGCGTCTTCCTCGGCCATCTCCATGCCGATCTGGTTGAACCTCTCGACCATGTCAGCGGTCGCGCGGGCGCCGTCCTTGACGTTTTCGAGCACGGTCTTGGTGGTATCGAGCTGGGGCTCCTGCTCGAGATAGCCGACCGTGATGTTCTCACCCGGCCATGCCTCGCCAGTAAAGTCCTTGTCGATGCCGGCCATGATCTTGATCAGCGTGGACTTGCCCGCGCCGTTGGGGCCGACGATGCCGATCTTGGCGCCCTGATAGAACTGCAGGCTGATATTGCTCAGCACCGGCTTGGGGGCGCCGGGGAAGGTCTTGGTCATGTTCTTCATGACGTAGGCGTACTGGGCGGCCATCGGTGGTCCTTGATCTCGAAAATAATGGAGTTGCGGCGCGCTCTACAGGGGCGCGGCGCAGCGGGCAAGCGGGGGCGAGGGGCCCTGCGGCGAAGGCTATCGAAATCGCGCGCGCTTTCCGTTAGGCGGTGGTCCTTTCGGGCCGGACCCGGCCTTTTCAGGAGTGCGAGACTATGACGATTTCACGCAAGCTGGCGCTCGCGGCCCTGATTGTTCCGACGCTGTTTCCCGGCGCTGCGATGGCGGCTCCGCCTGTTTCGCCAGCTTCGGACGATACGGCGTGGGAATTCATCGCCGGGCTCACCAGCGAAGTCGGCCAGCGGCTGGCCGGAAGCGAGGCGGAAGCGCGCGGGCGGGCCTGGGCGGCGGACAAGCTCAAGGCGCTGGGGTTCCGGAACGTGGCGATCGAGCCTGCCACCACGCGCGCCTATGTGCGCGGGACTGATACTGCCCGGCTGATCGCGCCGGTGCCGCAGAAGCTGGCGGTGACGGCGCTGGGCTTCAGCGGTACGACGCCGGATGCGGGCGTGGAAGCCGATGTGGTCTACTTTGCCTCGTTCGATGCGCTGAAGGCGGCTCCGGCGAGTTCGCTCGCGGGCAAGATCGTGTTCCTTGATCACGCGATGAAGGCAGCGCAGGATGGCAGCGGCTATGGGCCATATGGTCAGGCGCGGCGGGAAGGGCCGGCCGTTGCTTCGACCAAGGGCGCGGCGGCCATCGTGATCCGCTCCATCGGCACGGACAGCCACCGCAATCCGCATACCGGCGTCACCAATTTCCCGGCAGGCGTGGCGCCGATCCCGGCGGCGGCGATGTCGAACCCCGATGCCGACATGCTCGTGCGCCTGATCGGCAAGGGCCGCGCGCTGCGGATTGCGCTCACGCTGACGGGGCGGACGGCGGAGAGCTTGCCGACGGGCAACGTGATCGGCGAGTTGCCGGGGCGCAATCCGGCGCTGCCGCCGATCCTTGTGGGTTGCCATCTCGATAGCTGGGATCTTGGCACCGGCGCGCTCGATGATGGCGCGGGCTGCGCGATTGTGACCGCTGCCGCGCTGAAGGCTCAGAATGGCGGGCAGACCTTGCGTACGATCCGCGTGCTGCTGGCGGGCGCGGAAGAGATCGGCGCGGCGGGCGGCGCGGCTTATGCCAAGGCGCACCCGGAACGGCATGCGCTCGCCATGGAAAGCGATTCGGGCGCGGACCGCATCTGGCGCGTGGAAATGAAGTTTGCGCCGGCCAACGCCGCATTGGGGGACCGCGTGGCCGCCGCGCTGGCGCCGCTCGGGATCGTGCGCGGCAAGGGCGAGGTTGAAGGCGGGGCGGACGTCGGCTGGGTCATCACGGCGCAGAAGCTGGCGGCGATCGACCTGACGCAGGACATGACGCACTACTTCGACATCCACCACACGCCGGACGACACGCTCGACAAGATCGACCGCGCGGCGCTGACGCAGAATGTCGATGCGTGGGCGGCGGTGCTCGGCGTGGTGGCGAATGCGGCGGAGGATATCGCGCCGGTGGAGTGAGGCTGGCGCTCAGCCAGCCGTGCGCTGCTTGAAGAACGCGATGACGTCCTGCTCGACCTGCTTGGTGGCGCTGCCGGGCTCGTCGATCAGGTGCCATGTCAGCACCGAATGCGGCGCGATGGGGGCATCGGGGTTGGCGTCGGCGTCGGTGAGGTCGATGGTCTGGCATCGATCCCCGAAGGTTTCCCGGAGCATGGCGAAGCGCGCATCGGGCACAAGCTTGTCGCTCGTGAAACGCAGCGCCATCATCGAGAGGTCTTCCTCCTCGAAGCGGCGCTTGGCGCAGGCGATTTCTTCTGCGCTGGAATCGATCATCGCAGCGCCCTTGCCGCCCAACGGGAGCGAGGGCTGCGAGAGGACCGGCGCGACGACGGCGGGCTCGGTCATCATGGCAAGGGCAAAGCCGCCGGTGAGGCACATGCCAACCGCGCCGACTCCGCGCCCGCCGCAATCGGAGTGGGCCTTGCGGGCGAGCGCGCGCAGCCAGTCGACGATGCGGCTCGATTTGCCATTCGCCCAGACGTTGAATTCGCGGCGGACGCAGATGGTCCAGGCAAGCTGGCCCATGGCATAGGCCTGCGAGGGCACGCGCCCATCCTCGCCGAACAGGCTGGGGCAATAGACCGTCATCCCCTGCGCCGCGACGCGGTCTGCAAAGCGCAGCACCTGCGGGTGGAGGTTGGGGATTTCGTGCATGATGATGACGGCGGGGCCGGAACCCTTGCGCCAGACGCGGCGGGTGTAGGGGCCGTCAGTGAAATCGAACGCTTCGTAGCCCGCGAAGGCTTCGGGATTCTTCACGCGCTCTCCCCTCTCCTGCCTGCGCAGTTCGAGCCAACTGGTGTCCCGCTGAACCTGTTTGCTCCTCCCCCGGTCGGGGGAGGTTGGGTGGGGGTGACTGGAGCTTTCAGGAAATGCCGAACCCCCTCCCCCAACCCCTCCCCACAGGGGAGGGGAGCAGATAGGTATTGAGGATCCGGATCAGATGCGTTCGATGATGATCGCAGGGGCCATGCCGCCCGCAGCGCACATCGTGACGAGGCCGTAGCGACCGCCCGAGCGTTCGAGTTCATCGAGCGCGGTGCCGATGAGGATCGAGCCGGTCGCGCCGATCGGGTGGCCGAGCGCCATGGCGCCGCCGTTGATGTTCACCTTCTCGCGGTCGAGTTCGAGATCGCGGATGAACTTCTCGGCAACGACAGCGAAAGCCTCGTTGATTTCCCAGACGTCGATATCGTCCTTGGTGAGGCCGGCCTTGGCGAGAACCTTCTTGGCGGCAGGGACGGGGGCGTTGAGCATCAGCGTGGGATCATCGCCCTGGTTGGCATAGGCGACGATGCGCGCGCGCGGCTTGAGGCCATGCTTTTCGGCATAGGCGGGCGAGGTGATGAGGAGCGCGGCGGCGCCATCGACAACGCCCGACGAGTTGCCGGCGTGGTGGACGGGCTTGATGTCCACATCCGGATAGCGGCGGTTGATCTGCTTGCGGAAGGTGACGCCGCCGCCGAGATCAAAGTCCATCATCCCGGCGAACGCGGGCTTGAGGCTGGCTAGGCCTTCCGCGGTGGTTTCGGGGCGGGGGAATTCCTCGCGGTCCAGAGCGACGGTGCCGTCTTCGTTGTGGACGGGGACGACCGACTTGTTGAAGCGGCCTTCCTTGATCGCACGGTCGGCGCGCTGCTGGCTGACGAGGGCGAGCGCATCGAGCGCTTCACGGCTGATGCCTTCGATGGTGGCGATGGCATCGCCGCAGATGCCCTGGTGCGATTGCGGGTGGATTTCGTCGAGCGCCGTGTTGCCCGAGCCCATCAGGCGCGGCGCGAAGCCGGCGTTGGCCTGCGCTGCCGCGTGCGCTGCGGTGAAGCTCATCATTTCGGTGCCGCCGGCGATCACGCAATCTTCCATGCCCGACATAACGGTGGCCGCTGCAAGGTTCACAGCGGTGATGCCGCCGCCGCAGAACCGATCAAGCGTGGTGCCGCTGGCGCTGATGTTGAAGCCGGCGGCCAGCGCAGCCATGCGGCCGAGGTCGCCGCCCTGCTTGTCGACCTGCGACGAGGTCGACCAGATGATGTCGTCCACCGTGCCGGTGTCGAGATTGTTGCGCTCGGCGATCGCCTTCATCACCGTGGCGGCGAGATGCTGCGGATGCAGGTGCGACAGCGCGCCCTTGCCGGGCTTGCCAACCCCGCGGGGGGTGCGGACGGCGTCAATGATATAGGCTTCAGCCATTGTGACTCTCCCAGATACGTTAATCGAGCGATTAAACCGGGGCTGGCCGATGTGCAAGGGGGATCAGTACGGTTCGGCTTCAGGCTCCGGCGGAGCGGGCCATGGCTGCTGCCTCGGTTGAGGCGGCAGCGGCTTCTTCGGCCAGAATGCGCAGGGCCTCTGCGGTGTCGCTCAGCAGGCGCGCGCTCAGCGGCCGTTCCTGATTGATGAAGCGGCGGATCGCCCGTTCATCAATGCCGAGGCGGCGCGAGGCGGCTGTCGTGCCGCCAAACACCTGGATGCAGTGCGCGAAGTGGTCGGCGAGATGCTGCTGCGATGAATCTGTCATGGGTGTCCTTTCGCGCTGGCGGGCGATGCGCCTATAGGACCAGAGATGGACATAGCGGAAGACGATCCTGCCCTCAGCCGGGCGCAGCGCCGGGCGCTCAGGCGGATCTATAACGGGCGGACGGTGCCGATTCTGGCGGGTGGGCGGGAATTCCTGACCTTTCGGGAGGCGCGGGTGTGGCTGGTCACGCTGCCAGCGGGCGAGCGGGATGCGGCTTGCGCTGAAATGATCGCGCAAGCGAAGTAGGCGCCCTGCCGGGTCACTCGACAGCGGCGCTGAGCGCGGCTTATGGTGCACTTAGACGCTGACTTTGCGCTGACCCGGCCCACCCCGCTGCGACTAGCCTCGCTGCGCTCGGCAAGTCTCGCTCCCCTCCCGCATGCGGGAGGGGGTGGGGGTGGGCAATGGCGCAAGGTTCTGATTGACGCCGAAGGAGCCCCCGATGCTGCATCCCGACCTTCTGGAACAGGCGCGAAGCCTTGAGCCGCAGATTACCGCGCTGCGGCGGGCGATCCATGCCGAGCCGGAGCTGGGGCTGCATACGCCGCTGACACGCGACAAGGTGAAGGCGGCGCTGGCGCATCTGCCGCTGACATGGCGGGAAGGGCCTTCGACGACGGGGCTGGTCGCGACGCTGAAGTGCGGCGGAGGGAACGGCCGGCGGGTGCTGCTGCGGGGCGATATGGACGCGCTGGAGATGCCCGAGGAGACCGGGCTGGAGTTTGCCTCGCAGTTTGCGGGGCGGATGCATGCCTGCGGGCATGATGCCCACACCGCGATGCTGGCGGGCGCGGCAGAGCTGCTGTGTGCGCGGCGCGAGCACCTTGCAGGCGAAGTGCAGTTCATGTTCCAGCCGGGCGAGGAAGGGCACCACGGCGCGCGGTTCATGATCGATGACGGGCTGCTCGAACCCAAGGCGGATGCGGCCTTTGCGCTGCACATCATGCCCAACAGCCCGCACGGGATGATCGCGGGTCGCGCCGGGCCGCTGCTGGCTTCGGCTGACCGCTTCGAGATCACGGTGAAGGGCGATGGCGGCCATGCCTCGATGCCGCATGACACGCTGGATCCGATCCCGGTCGCCTGCGAGATCGTCAGCGCAATTCAGGCGATGGTGACGCGCAAGTTCTCGGTCGCCGATCCGGTGGTGGCGACGGTCTCGAAGATCGAGGCGGGGACGGCCTACAACGTGATTCCCGATAGCGCGCACCTGCTCGGCACCTTGCGCACGCTTTCGCCCGGGGCGCGGGCCAAGCTGCACGAGGCGCTGCCCACGCTGGTCAGCCATATCGCGGCGGCGCACGGGATGACGGCGACGACCGCGATCATTCCCGGCTTCCCGGTGACGATCTGCGATGCCCGCGCGGTCGATCTGGGCGCGGCCGTGGCGGAGGAGATCGGCGGCGAGGGCTGTTTCCACCGGCTGGCGCATCCGATCATGGGCGCGGAGGATTTCTCCTATGTGCTGGAGCAGACGCCGGGGGCGATGTTCTTCCTTGGCGTCGCGCCGCAGGGGGCCGACTGGAAGAGCTGCTGTTCGATCCACTCGACGCGGATGATGCTGGACGAAAGCGTGATGCCGCTGGGCAGCGCGATGCTGGCGGGATGCGCGGAGCGGTTTCTGAGCGAAGGGTTTGCTTGAGGTGTGGCGTTGGCGCAGCTGATCTGACAAAGACCCCGGCCATGGAAAACCGCGTTCTGCCGCTCTCCGGCATTCACAACTTTCGCGACTATGGCGGCTACCGCGCGCGCGGCGGCACGCTGCGCACTGGGCACCTGTGGCGTTCGGGGCATCATTTCGATGCGACTCCGGACGATCTCGAAGCAGTGCACCGCATTGGCATCGCGCGGGTGATCGACCTGCGCGGCGATAGCGAACGCGCGCAGTTTCCCTGCCTGCGCCACGAGGAGTGGGCCGGGCAGGTGGTGTTTCACCCCGGCGAGACGGCGGGGGACCACGGGAAAGCCGTGCACGACGAGGCAGCGGCGGGCGTGCGCACGGCGGACGATGCGCGATATGCGATGGTCAAGCTCTACGACAAGCTGCCGTTCCGTCCGGTGCTGGTGGGCACGTTCAAGCTCTATCTGCAGACGCTGGCCGCGGACCATGGGCCGAGCCTGCTGCACTGCTTTGCGGGCAAGGACCGCACCGGCGTGGGCGCGGCGATCGTGCATCGGTTGCTCGGCGTGCATGCCGACGACGTGATGGCGGACTACCTTCTGACCAACACCGCGGGCAATTCCGAGGCGCGTATCGCCGCAGCCGCGACCAATGTGCGCGCGAGCTTCGGTCCTAAGATGACCGACGATGCGCTGCGGACGATCATGTCGGTCCAGCCGGAGTTTCTGGACAGCGCGTTTGCCGCGATGGAGCGCGAACACGGGAGGTTCGAGGCCTATGCCGAGGCGGTGCTTGGCGCTGACGCGGCGCTGGTGGCGCGGCTGGAGGAACGGCTGGTCGTGTGACCGAGATGGCCCAGCCGTTTTGGCTGGTGCTTCGACGCGGTCGCATGAGTGGTAATTTCTTGGCGAACCACGCTCGAATTCGCTTTCCGGCTTCTACGCCCGCGTCATCACCACTGCATCGAAGCGTCGATCTGCGAGGTCTTCCGGGGTGATCCAGAACTGGAGCGCGCTGCCGCCGAAGTGGTGGCCGAGCGCCGGATTGCTCGGCAGTTCGAGCAAGAGCAGGTGCGTGCCAGCGAGTTCCGCCTCGCCGCTCGCGGGGGCGAGGAGGCGGGCAGGTGGGGGCGCAATCACGCCTTCGGGGGTGCGGCGCGCCAGCGCGTGGCGATAGGCAACGCGGGCGGTAACCTCTTCGGGGAACTTCGCGGCTTCCTGCGGGGAGGCGTGGAGCGTCGTTTCGATCGCTGCTTCGACCGCGGCGGGCATGACATGTTCGGCCAGTGCACGGTGAGTCGAGAGCCAGTCCCAGAACGCCTTGCGCACGGGCGGGGCGAGCGCGGTGAGCGCAGGGTTGTTCAGCGCGTGATCGAACCAGGCCTGCGCTTCCTCGCGCACGGCCTTGAGTTCGGCGGCGCGTTCATCAGCCTCAAGGCCGGGGTAGGGATCATCGAGGACCGTGCGCGATGCGCGGTCCGCTTCGCGCACCAGTGCGGCGGCGGCGATCTGGACGGTGATCCAGTCCTGCGGATAGCCGTACCACAGCGGTTCGAAACCTTGGCCGTCCGGCCCGTGGAAATCGGCGGGGGTGATCGCGGGGGCGAGTTCGTCCACGCCTTGCGCGGCAAGCATCGCACGCGCGGTGGCGGCGTTGTGCGGCCAGCCGGGCGAATCCGATTCGGCAAGCGCGATCAGCCGCGGCGCGACCGGCCAGCGGGGGAGCACCTGCGTGCCGTGCTCGGGCGTGAGCGCCCAGGGCCAGACCAGCGCGGCCTCGTCGCCATAGGCCATCGCGAGGGCTGGCGGCACATCGAGCGCATGCCACGGTGTGCCGGCATAGCCCTGTGCATGGATGATGCGGAAAGCTTCGCCCGCGCCCCAATCGAGATCAAGGAACACCGCAAGCGCGCCTTCGGAGGGCAGGAGGCCAAGGCCTGCTTCGTCCGGTACTTCGGCCAGATCGAGCTGGAGCAGGAAGTGGAGCGGCTTGCCGGTGGCGGGGTTCAAGGGCCACTCGGCGGCACCGGGTAGCACCGGCGTGCCGCCCAGCCAGCTGCGTCCTTCAGGTGCGCGGTTTGGCGGGAAGTGCTGGCGCAGGACCACCGCTTGCTGCCTGACGGTCGCGAGTGGAGAATGTAGCGCCGCCGCCGCTGGTGCCGGTTCGGAAGCGGGCAGTTCGGGTTCGGGCTCGAGATAATCGGGATCGGGCAGCGCGTTGGCGGCTTCGGCTTCGGCGAGCGAGGCGGCGGAAATCAGGCGGCTGCGGCCAGTCTTGACGGGGAGCGGCTCATGCTCGGGTTCCGGTTCCGGCTCGTCCGCGCCTTTTCTGCGCTTCGCCTTCTTCGGTTTCCGGGGCTTTTCGGGCTTGGGTTCCTGCTGCGCACGCTGGCGCAGCCAGTACCAGATCAGCGCGATGAGCCCCAGCGCGCTGGTGATGAACATGGCAAAGATAGCGACGAGAGCCGACACGCGTTCACCTTTTTGGTGTTACGCTGCTGTATTCTGCCCAAATCTGCAAGAAATGGTTAAATTTGGCTGAAGTTGGCGCTTCGGAATGGGCTGAGGGCGCTGCCTGTGGCTGCTCTGGCCTTCCGCCTTCGGGGGGCAGGAATGGCGGGGGACGGAGTGACAAAAAAAGGGGCGGGAGATGATCCCGCCCCTTTTTCATGCCAGCCCGGTTTGGCTCAGGCTTCGGCGGCCATTGCCGCTTCGAGATTCCCGACGATGGCTTCGAAAAACTTCTCGGTGGTCATCCACGGCTGGTTGGGGCCGATGAGGATGGCGAGGTCCTTGGTCATTGCGCCGCTCTCGACGGTCTCGATGCAGACGCGCTCGAGCGTTTCGGCGAACTTCACCACTTCCGGCGTCTCGTCGAACTTGCCGCGATAGATCAGGCCGCGGGTCCACGCGAAGATCGAGGCGATCGGGTTGGTCGAGGTGGCCTTGCCCTGCTGGTGCTGGCGGTAGTGGCGCGTCACGGTGCCGTGAGCGGCTTCGGCCTCGATCGTCTTGCCATCGGGCGACATCAGGACCGAGGTCATCAGGCCGAGCGAGCCGAAGCCCTGCGCCACGGTGTCCGACTGCACGTCGCCATCGTAGTTCTTGCAGGCCCAGACGAACTTGCCCGACCACTTGAGCGCCGAGGCGACCATGTCGTCGATCAGGCGGTGTTCGTAGACGATATCGGCGGCCTTGAACTTCTCGGCGAAGCCTTCGGTTTCGAACACTTCCTGGAACAGATCCTTGAAGCGGCCGTCATAGGCCTTGAGGATGGTGTTCTTGGTCGAGAGGTAGACGGGCCAACCGAGGCCGAGGCCGTAGTTGAACGAAGCGCGGGCGAAATCGCGGATCGAATCGTCGAGGTTGTACATCGCCATGGCGACGCCGGCGCTCGGGAAGTCGAACACGTCGAGGTCGATCTTCTCGCCGTTGTCACCATCCCACACGAGGCGCAGCTTGCCCGGGCCCGGGATGAGCGTGTCGGTCGCCTTGTACTGATCGCCGAACGCATGACGGCCGACTACGATGGGGTCGGTCCAGCCCGGCACGAGGCGGGGGACGTTCTGGATCACGATGGGTTCGCGGAACACGACGCCGCCGAGGATGTTGCGGATCGTGCCGTTGGGCGACTTCCACATCTTCTTGAGCTTGAATTCCTCGACGCGGGCTTCGTCCGGCGTGATCGTGGCGCACTTCACGCCGACGCCGTACTGCTTGATCGCGTTGGCCGAATCGATGGTGATCTGGTCGCCGGTCTCGTCGCGCTTCTCGACCGAGAGGTCATAGTACTTCAGATCGATATCGAGGTAGGGAAGGATCAGACGTTCACGGATCCACTGCCAGATGATCCGCGTCATTTCGTCGCCGTCGAGCTCGACGACAGGATTCTTCACCTTGATCTTTGCCATGGTTTTCGTGCCTTCCCCGGGGAGAGTTCCAAAAAATTTGCCGTTCCTTAGCAGGAGCTTCGGTGCGCGCAAGCGGGTGACTTTCACCAAAGGGCATGTGCGGCGGCGATTCGCGTTCTTTGGGTCTGGACAGGGTGCAGGAGCGGGCTCTAGACATTTAACCAAGCGATTAAGCGCTACCCGAGGAGAGATGCCGTGAGCGATGCACCCGAAGTCCTGACCGAAGTGGACGGCAACGTCCTGATCGTCACGATCAACCGGCCCGATGCCAAGAACGCGATGACCAAGGCTGCGGCCGAAGGGATTGCCGCCGCGATGGACCGCCTCGATGCCGAGACGGACCTGCGCTGCGCGATCCTGACCGGTGCTGGCGGTACATTCTGCTCGGGCATGGACCTCAAGGGCTTCCTCCGCGGCGAGCGGCCGAGCGTGCCGGGCCGCGGTTTTGGCGGGCTTTCGCAGTGGACGCCGAAGAAGCCGATCATCGCGGCGGTCGATGGCTATGCGCTGGCGGGCGGCATGGAACTGGCGCTTTCTTGCGACCTCATCGTTGCCAGCAAGGGTTCGAAGTTCGGCATTCCCGAAGCGAAGCGCGGCCTTGCCGCAGCGGCTGGCGGCCTCATCAAGCTGCCCCGCCAGATCCCGCCGCGCATCGCGATGGAACTGGCGCTGACCGGCGACTTCATCGACGCGGAGCGCGCCTATGCGCTGGGCTTCATCAACGAACTGACCGAAGGCCCCTCGATTAATGCTGCCAAGGCGCTCGCCGCTCGCGTCGCCGCCAATGGCCCGCTGGCGCTGATCGCTTCCAAGGCGATCGTGCGCGATTCGCATGAGTGGACCGAGGCCGAGATGTGGGACAAGCAGGAAGCCTATATCGCGCCGGTGTTCACCTCGCAGGATGCGCGTGAAGGCGCGCTGGCGTTTGCCGAGAAGCGCAAGCCCAACTGGCAGGGGAAGTAAGACTTTGACCTGATCCCGGATCCGCTCACCCTGAGCCTGTCGAAGGGTGCTGGCGCGGCGGTTCGTGCCAGATGCTTCGACAAGCTCAGCATGAGCGGTTTCTGGGGGAAGGGATTCGCAGGGACGCCTATAAGGCAACAAAAAACCCCGCCGCGGCGGGGTTTTTCATGGGATGGTGGGCGTAGCAAGGATTGAACTTGCGACCCCTACGATGTCAACATAGTGCTCTACCACTGAGCTATACGCCCGCACCATCATGCTTCCGCAGCGGCTAGCGCGGCGGGAGAGGCAGCCCATTAGCGCCGGGCGGCAGGGCTGGCAAGGGGGGTTTTGCGGCCCGCCAGACTTAGCGCAGATTGCCGGTCATCGGCGACTCCGCGAACACGCGCTCCACTTCGAGGACGAGATCGCGCAAGTGGAACGGCTTTGACAGCACGCGCGCGCTCGGCGCCTCGCGGTTGGCCTTGAGCGTTACGGCGGCAAAGCCGGTGATGAACATCACCTTGGTGCCCGGGCTGATCTCGGCGCAACGCTGCGCGAGTTCGATGCCGTCCATCTCCGGCATCACGATATCCGAGAGCAGCAGATCGAAGTGCTGGCTTTCGAGCAGGGGCACCGCATCGGTTCCGCGATCGACCGCGACCACATAGTAGCCCGCATTCTCGAGAGCACGGGCGAGGTAGGTGCGCATTGCTTCTTCGTCTTCGGCGAGGAGGATTCGAATCATGTTCACCTTCAATCGTCTTCCCAGTTTGCCTGGTTTTCGTGCTCATGGGGCCGGTGCGAGCGGCTCCCTTTACCGGATTGTGTACACCCGGCCAGGTTAAGATTCCGTCCAGATCGGCTCCTAGTGCGCAAACGCAATGGAGGCGCCACAATCTCTGAACATGTCCTGTGCCAGCTATGGGGCGAGTCTCCCACACCATGGAGCACTTTGACATGCGCGCCAAACCCCGGCAGCCTTCGCCCATGGACCGACTTTCAGCGTCGCGGGGCGAATCGCCCGTGCGCGGCAATGCCGCAAGTTTCAGCGCGGGCAATGTGCCCGGACTGGAAGGTTCGCCTGCGTTCACCGTGTGGCAACACGATCCTTCGCCGGTGCCGGTGGTCATTGCTGTCCCCCATGCCGGACGCAGCTACCCGCCCGAGCTTGTCTCCCGCATGCGCCAACCAGCGTACAGCGCGCCGAGGCTGGAGGACCGGCTGGTCGATCTGGTGGGCAAGGCTGTCGCCGAGCGGACCGGGGCTGCGCTGCTGGTGGCCCATGCGCCGCGCGCGATGATCGATCTCAACCGCGCGAGCGACGATGTCGATTGGGACATGGTCGGCGGCGGGGCGCCGGATGCAAGCTCGGTCCCGGTCAGTTCGTCCTCGGCGCGCCGCGCGCGCAGCGGGCTCGGCCTTGTGCCGCGGCGTCTGCCGGGACTTGGCGAGCTGTGGAAATGGCCGATCGCGCACGATGACCTCGCCGCGCGGATCGATGGCGTGCATGTGCCTTATCACAGCGCGCTTGCTGCGCTGCTGGAAAGCGTGCGCGCACGGTGGGGGGCGGCGCTGCTGATCGACCTTCATTCGATGCCGCCGCTGCCTGCGCGGGCCGGCGAACCGGTGGCCGAGTTCGTGGTGGGAGACCGCTTTGGTGCGGCCTGCGACGGCGCACTGGTGGCAGAGGCGTTTGCCGCGCTGGGACAGGCCCGGCGGCTAGCCGCGCACAACCGGCCTTATGCCGGCGGCTATGTGCTGGAACGGCACGCGCGGCGCCATGCCGGGGTGCATTGCCTGCAACTGGAAATCGACCGGCGCACTTATCTCGATCCGGCAATGGCCGAGCCGGGCCCCGGGCTCGACAGCACGGTCGATATCGTCGCTACTTTGGTCCAGCGCATGGCGATTGCGGTGGCGGATCTGGGCCGCGAGCGCGGTTTTTGGCGCGCAGCCGCAGAGTAAGATCCTGAAATCAATAAAAAACCACCTGGAGCATTGCTCCAGGTGGCCAAGGTTCAGGGAGGAGGTGCACAAAGTGCACCCGCCACGCCGGGCCATGAGGGGAGCGCCGACGCGACTTACGGAAGATAGGTTGCGTCACCTTTTAGTGCAAGCGCTTTTGCCGCTCGTCTTGTCGCGATTGTGTCGCGATTGGTAACAGCAACCTATCCGGTCTGTAATACTCGCGATCAGAACGCCGGCAGCGTCGGCGTGGGGCCTACGCCCTGTTCCACCTGCTTGCCGAAGATCGTGCTCATCAGTTCGAGCGAGAAGATGTGTGCATAGACCAGCGGGAGCAGGCCGCTCTGCGCCCAGCCGCGCAGGACATCGCCGCGCA
This sequence comes from Novosphingobium sediminis, assembly GCF_007991615.1. Classification (GTDB taxonomy): domain Bacteria; phylum Pseudomonadota; class Alphaproteobacteria; order Sphingomonadales; family Sphingomonadaceae; genus Novosphingobium; species Novosphingobium sediminis. The sequence continues at coordinate 191,558 of NZ_BJYR01000012.1, forward strand.
TGTCGCGCAGCTTTTCCTGGTTCACCATCTGGAAACCGCGATAGACGAACGGCTGCTCGACGCCGGGCTGCTGGATCGCAGCTTCGCCGTCCATCAGCAGGTCGTGCTTGGTCAGTTCTTCGACGAACGCCTGCGTGCGCTGACCAGCCTGCTCGAACTGCTCGCAGAACTGCAGCACGTTGCGGGTGGCTTCCGAAGGCTCTTCACCGTTGAACATCGGCTCTCCATCGGCGAAATCGCCGAGCAGGCCCGAGGTCGGATCGAAGCACAGCGAGAGGTCGGTGGTTTCCGGCGTCAGCTTGGCGAGCAGGAACGGGTAGCGGCGGGCATAGGCCGGCACGTAGGCGTTCGGGGCGACGTTGCCTTCAGCATCGACGAACACGTTGATGCCCTCGTTGAGGCCCATCAGCGCGAGCGGCACGGGATTTTCACCCGAGGCGAAGATGATCGGGAAGTGGCGCGCGGCCTGCGGGAATTCCTCGACCGTCAGCGGAACCGCGTGCTGGCCGACCATCCAGACCGCCTTGTCGGCGGCGCGGGCCTTCCAGTTCGCGTGATCGCGCAGGTTCAGCGGCGCGAGATCGTTGTAGAACAGGGGCAGGGAAGCTTGCGGCGCGCTGGCCATGGAATTCTCTCCGTCAGACTGGTTGCCAGCCACACGCCAGATCGCGCGGGATTGCGGCGGGAAGCGCGCCGTTTAGGGATTGTGGCAAACCTGCGCAAGTGCACCTGCAACGCAGGGGTTACAGACGGCGAAGTTTTCCCTCAGATCAGCTTGCCGGGGTTGAGCAGCCCATGCGGATCGAGCGCGGCCTTGATCTGGCGGAGCATGGCAAGCGCTACCGGATCGCCGAGCCGGGCAAGCTCGTCGCGCTTCAATTGCCCGATGCCGTGCTCGGCCGAAATCGAGCCGCCCCACTGCGTGACAAGATCATGGACCTGCGCACTGATCGCCTTGCCATCGGTGGCCTGCCATGTGGCCGGATCGACCCCGGCGGGAGCCAGCACATGGAAGTGGATGTTGCCATCGCCAAGGTGGCCGAAGCCGACCGCGCGGGTACCGGGCCAAGCTGCCTCCAGCAGCGGAACGGCCTGCTCGACGAAATCGGGCATCTTGTGCGTCGGTACGCTGATATCGTGCTGCACGGCGGGGCCGAGCGCACGCTCCGCTGGCGCGATGCTGTCCCGCAGGGACCAGAACGCCTCGGCCTGCGCTTCGCTGGCGGCGATGGTCGCGTCGGCGATAAGGCCGGCCTCGAAGGCGGAGGCGAGCAAAGCTTCGGCGCGGCTTTGCAAGGTGGCGGCATCAGCATCGTTGTCGGCGACGAGTTCGATCAGCGCGTGCCAGGCGTGCGGCTCCGCCAGTGGGGCGCGGGCGGAGGGGAGGTAGGCGCACACGGCATCCAGCGAATGCCGCGGCATAACCTCGAAGCCTTCGAGCGCAGCGCCGGCGTGGGCTTCGGCATGGAGCAGCAGGGCGCGGGCATCGTGCAGCGAGGCGAGGCCAGCCCAGAGCACCGCGCGCCCGGCAATGCGCGGCTCCAGCCTGAGCGTGGCAGCGGTGACGATCCCCAGCGTGCCCTCAGAGCCGATCAGCACTTGCTTGAGATCGAAGCCGCGGTTGTCCTTCTTGAGCGGGGTCAGCGTATCCAGCACCGAGCCATCGGCCATGACCGCCTCGAGCCCCAGCACCATCGCGCGCATCGTGCCGTGGCGCAGGACCTGCGTGCCGCCGGCATTGGTCGAGATGAGCCCGCCGATCGTGGCCGAACCCTTGCCGCCGAGGGTGAGGGCAAAGCGCAGGCCCGCTGCGTCTGCCGCCTCATGCAGTGTTTGCAGCACGACGCCGGCTTCGGCGGTTACCATGCGGTTCTCGGCATCGAGGACGCGGATTTGGTTCATCCGGCGCAGGCTGAGGAGCAGGCCGTGGCCGCCGGTATCCGGAGTCGCGCCGCCGGACATGCCGCTGTTGCCGCCCTGGGGCACCACGGCCACGCGGTGTTCGGCGCAGAGGCGCATCAGCGCAGAAACATCGGCGGTGGAAGCGGGCGAGGCCATCGCGATGGCCCTGCCGGTGAAGCGCCCGCGCCAATCAGTGAGCCAGGGGGCCATCAGATCGGCGTCGGCGGTGAAACCGCGAGGGCCCAGCAGCGCGGCGGCCGCTTCGAGGAAGGGGGTGTGATCGGGGTTGGACATCGCCGCCGGGCTAATCCCGGCAGGGCGTTGTGGGCAATTCATTTTTTGCAGAAGGCGAGTTAAGCGAGCGTTCAAGCAAACGTGCTATCGCGGCAAAACGATTCTCCGGGTGTCCAATTAGCCCGCAGCAAGAATCGGGGCGGGGACAACAGTTTCGAGGGACCACACTGCTTCTGCCGTCGCCATGACAACGTTATTCGATCTTTTTGCGAGCATCGCCCTGACCTTGCCGGGTTTCCCGGCGGATGGAATCGTGTTTGCGCCGATCGATGACGCTGCCATGCAGGAAGACATCTGGGATGCGGCGGGGCTGCCTTCGGGGCCGCCCTTGCTGGTTAATCCGCAGGCCGCAGGCCCGGGTGGAACGGCGGCAGGCATTAACCCGCTTGGCCCCGATGTGTGGGATCAGGTGCGCATCGAACAGCGGGTCATCATCCGCGTGACGCCGCGCGATGCCGGGCGCGATGCGGTGGCGCCCCAGCTTCTGCCGCTCACCCCGATGCAGCCGATCATGCAGCCGATGCTGCCGCAGACGCGGCCGAACGCGGTGCGCTTTCGCGAACGCAAGACGGGCAAGTGCATGCCGGCGATGGGCATCGCCGCCGTGCAACCGATCACCGACGGGCGGCTCATGTTCTACATGCGCGATCGGCGGATGATCGCAGCGGGGCTCGAAAAGGCCTGCAGTGCGCGCGATTTCTACCTCGGCTTCTACATGTCGAAGACTCCGGACGGCCAGCTCTGCGTCGGCCGGGACCAGATTCATTCGCGCGCCGGGACGACCTGCAAGCTCAAGGACGTGCGCGAATACGTCCAGGTTGACGGAAACTGACGGCAAGTGCTTCGCATCCGTAACCAGTTTCCTTGACTTTCGTGGCCAATTGGGCCTAGGCGCGGGCTCACGAAGGGGGCTGCAGAGCCGGTCCTTCGGCGCGCCGGACAATCTTGCGCGCACCTGCTTTCGGATCACCAGCGCACATGAAATTTGCCGATCTCGGCCTGTCTGACGAATTGCTGCAGTCGGTTCTCGACGCCGGCTACGATACGCCAACTGCGATTCAGGCCCAGGCCATCCCCTCGGTGCTGATGATGCGCGACATTATCGGCATCGCGCAGACGGGCACGGGCAAGACGGCAAGCTTCGTGCTGCCGATGATCGACATTCTGGCGCATGGCCGCCGCCGCGCGCTGATGCCGCGCTCCCTGATCCTTGAGCCGACGCGCGAACTCGCCGCGCAGGTGGCCGAGAATTTCGAGAAGTACGGCAAGAACCACGATCTCAAGATGGCGCTGCTGATCGGCGGCGTGCAGATGGGCGATCAGGTCAAGGCGCTGCAGGACGGCGTGGACGTGCTGATCGCGACACCGGGCCGCCTGATGGACTTGTTCGAGCGCGGCAAGATCATGCTCAACGGGTGCAGCCTGCTGGTTATCGACGAGGCGGACCGCATGCTCGACATGGGGTTCATCCCGGATATCGAGACGATCTGTTCCAAGCTGCCGCCGAACCGGCAGACGCTGCTGTTTTCGGCCACCATGCCGCCGGTGATCAAGAAGCTGGCGGACAAGTTCCTCAGCAATCCGAAGTACATCGAAGTGGCGCGGCCTGCTTCGAACAATTCGAACATCGCCCAGCACAAGATCCACGTATCGACGCGCGGCAAGCGCGAGGCGCTGCGCCACCTGCTGCGCACCGACAACGTGAGCACCGCGATCATCTTCGCCAACCGCAAGACGACCGTGCGCGAACTGGCCAAGAGCCTGCAGCAGAGCGGTTTTTCGGCGGGCGAGATCCATGGCGACATGGACCAGAACGCGCGCAATGCCGAACTGCAGAAGTTCAAGGACGGGGCGATCTCGATCCTCGTGGCTTCGGATGTGGCCGCGCGCGGACTGGACGTGAAGGGCGTGAGCCACGTGTTCAACTATGACACGCCGTGGCATCCGGATGATTATGTGCACCGCATTGGCCGCACCGGCCGGGCGGGGGCTTCGGGCCGTGCGTTCACCTTCGTGACGAGCGAGGACGCGGAAGCGATCGCCAACGTCGAGAAGCTGACGGGCATGAGCATTCCGGTGTTCACGCTGGAGGGCGCGGAAGCAGCCCCGGCGGCTCGCGAGGATGCTGCGCCGCGTGAGAGTGGCCGGCGTGAGCGGGCACCGCGCGGCGAGAAGGCACCGCGCAAGGAACGTGCGCCCAAGGCCGCTGCCGCTGAGCCGGTGGTGGAGCGTGAGGAAGCGCCGGTGCGGGAAGCACGCGCGCCGCGTATTCAGCGCGACGAGCCGCGTCCGCCCAAGGATGTGCTGACCGAATTGCCCAGCAAGCCGGGTGAGTGGAACGGGCCGGTGCCGGGGTTCCTGAGCGTTTCTGCGCTTTAAGCGGCTCAGCCTTTCGCGAGATTTTCCAGCCAGAGTGTGCGGCGGATCGTCTGCTCTACTCGGCAGTTAACGTAGAGCACCGGGGCGATCGTGCCGCCGGAAAACCCATCCGACTCCTTGCGGCAGAACGGGTCACGCGCAGCAATCCAGCGGCGCTGGGCCGCGCGCAGCAGCGGCTGCTGCGCGGGCGCGATTTTCGGGAACACTGCCTGCCATGCGCGATTGAGCGCGGCGTCCTGCCGGGTGAATTCGGCGACAAAGCAATCGGCATTGTCGAGCGTGGTCTGCGCCTTGTCCTGGCAGGCGGTGAAGGCTGGCGTGTAGCGTGCCTGAACGGCCTGATCGACCGGGCCTTCCTCGGGCGTCATCACCATTCGGTAGGCGAAAGGCGGCGCAGCGTGCGCCATGATGGGTAGGACGAGCGCGGTAAGAGCGAGGATGAGGGCAGGCGCCTTCACGCCCTCAAGCCGCCTTCACGAAGCTATCGATCACCCGCTTCCGGTCCCCGCTTTCGAAATCGATTTCCAGCTTGTTGCCTTCCTGCGCGGCGACGGTGCCGTAGCCGAACTTGTCGTGGAACACGCGGGTGCCGATGGTGATATCGGTGCGGGGCTTGGCGGCGAAGCTGGCAGCGCTGCGGGCGGGTTCGGCGATGCGTTTGGGGGTGGCATCGTAGGTGCTGGCGGCGGCGCGTTGCCAGCCGGGGCCGCGGGAGAGGTTGCGGCTGGGGTTGGCGCGGGCGACGTCGGCGAAGGGGTCCGAGTGTTCGGACCACTGCGCGCGCCAGAGCGAGGCGCCGCCGCTCATCGTGGTTTCTTCCTCGATGTGATCGGCGGGCAGTTCGCCGACGAAGCGGCTGGGGATCGAGCTGGTCCACTGGCCGTAGATGCGGCGGTTGGCGGCGTGGAGGATCGTGCAGCGGCGGCGCGCGCGGGTGATGGCGACATAGGCGAGGCGGCGTTCTTCCTCGAGGCTCGCGAGGCCGCCTTCGTCGAGCGCGCGCTGCGAGGGGAACACGCCTTCTTCCCAGCCGGGGAGGAACACGTTGTCGAACTCGAGGCCCTTGGCGGCGTGGATGGTCATCACGGTGACCTTCTCGGTGTCCGCCGCCGCATCGTTGTCCATGACGAGGCTGACGTGTTCGAGGAAATCGCCGAGCGTTTCGTATTCCTCCATCGCGCGCGCGAGTTCGACGAGGTTTTCGAGGCGGCCCGAGGCTTCGGTGCTCTTTTCGGCCTGAAGCGCGGCGGTGTAGCCGGATTCGTCGAGTACCATGCGCAGCAGTTCTGCCGGAACGAGCGTGGCCATCGCATCGCGCCAGCCGACGAACGAGCGCATCAGGCCGGCGAGCGTGCCGCGGGCGCGCGCGGGAAGCTCGTCCGTATCGCAGAGTTCGATCGCGGCGGCGGCCAGTGGAATCCCCCGCGCGCGGGCGTGGCGGTGGAGTTTTTCGAGCGTCTTGTCACCCAGCCCGCGCTTGGGGGCGTTGTAGATGCGCTCGAAAGCGAGGTCGTCCTGCGGGGAGGCGATGACGCGCAGGTACGCGAGCGCGTCGCGGATTTCGGCGCGTTCGTAGAAACGGAAGCCGCCGACGATCTTGTAGGACAGGCCGATCTGGATGAAGCGGTCCTCGAATTCGCGCGTCTGGAACGAAGCGCGCACGAGGATGGCCATGCGGTCGAGCGGCGCGCCTTCGCGCTCCAGCCGTTCGATTTCCTCACCCACGCGGCGGGCTTCCTCGGGGCCGTCCCACACGCCGATGACGCGGACCTTGTCGCCGCCGTTCATCTCGGTCCACAGCGACTTGCCGAGGCGCTGGCTGTTTTCCGCGATGACCCCGCCGGCGGCGGCGAGGATGTGCGGCGTGGAGCGGTAGTTCTGCTCTAGGCGGATCACCTTGGCGCCAGGAAAATCCTTTTCGAAGCGCAGGATATTGGCGACTTCTGCGCCGCGCCATGAGTAGATCGACTGGTCGTCATCGCCCACAACGCAGATGTTCTTGCGGCCTTGGGCAAGGAGGCGGAGCCAGAGGTACTGGACGGCGTTGGTGTCCTGATACTCGTCCACCATCACGTATTTGAAACGGCTCTGCCAGCTTTCGAGCACTTCGCGGTGCTGGCGGAAAATGGTGAGCATGTGGAGCGTGAGATCGCCGAAATCGCAGGCGTTGAGCGCGCGCAGGCGATCCTGATAGAGGGCGTAGAACTTCGCGCCCTTGCCGTTTGCGTAAGCCTCGTTGTCGAGCGCATCGAGGTCCTTCGGGCCGAGGCCGCGGTTCTTCCAGCGGTCGATCAGGCCCGCCAATTGGCGCGGTGGCCAGCGCTTGTCGTCGATCCCCTCGGCCTGGATAAGCTGTTTCAGCAGGCGCAGTTGGTCATCCGTGTCGATGATCGTGAACGTGCTTTGCAGGCCGACCAGCTCGGCATGCCGGCGCAGCATCTTGGCGGCGACCGAGTGGAACGTGCCGAGCCACGGCATCCCTTCGACCGAAGGGCCGATCATGTGGCCAACGCGTTCGCGCATTTCGCGCGCGGCCTTGTTGGTGAAGGTGACGCAGAGGATTTCCGAAGGCCACGCGAGGCGCGAGCGCAGGATATGCGCCATGCGCGCGGTGAGCGCGGCGGTCTTGCCCGTGCCCGCGCCCGCGAGCATCAGCACGGGGCCTTCGGTCGTCAGAACGGCCTCGCGCTGCGGGGGATTGAGGCCGTTAAGCCAATCAGATTCGGGGGCGCTTACAAGAGTCACGCAGGAACAAGTAGAGAACTTGCGCCGCATGCGCAACCACGCTGCGGCGCTGTTCCGGGGGTAATCAGAACTCCGCCCAGTCACCCTCCGGCGCTGCCTTCAGCGCAAGATTGCCGCGCACGGCGGGCGCTGCGCCGCGCTGGCGCGGAGCGGGTCCGGGGGCGGCGAGCGGCGCTGCTGCGTGGGCCGATGTGGTCATTGCACCGGTCTGAAAGCGGGCTGTCTGCGCGTTGAGCTGCTGGGCGACGGTGGCGAGCGTGCGCGCGGCGGCGGTGCTTTCCTCGACCATTGCGGCGTTCTGCTGGGTCATCCGATCAAGATCGGTGACGGTGGTGGCGATTTCGGCAAGCATGGCCGACTGGCGCTGGGCGGATTCGGTAATGCCCTCGACCAGCGTGCTGACCCCGCCGACGCGGCCAACGATCTGGCGCAGGACTGTGCCGGTCTCGCCGACAAGTTCGACCCCGCGATCGACATGCCCGGTGGAGGACTTGATGAGCTGGCCGATCTCGCGCGCGGCATCGGCAGAACGCTGGGCCAGCGCGCGCACTTCTGTGGCGACGACGGCGAAGCCGCGGCCGGCGTCTCCGGCGCGGGCTGCCTCGACCCCGGCATTGAGCGCGAGAAGGTTTGTCTGGAAAGCGATGCCGTCGATCACGCTGATGATCTGCGCCACGCCTTGCGACGACTGCTGGATCGCGTTCATCGCCTCGACCGCGCGTTCGACGACGGTGCCGCCGGCAGCCGCTTCGCCGTGCGCTTCGGAGGTGGCGCGGTTGATCTCCACGGCGAGAGCGGCGTTGTTACCGACAAGCGTCGTGACCTGCTGCATGGCGGCGCTGGCTTCCTCGAGCCGGGCGGCCTGTGCCTCGGTCCGCTGGGCGAGGTCATCAGAGGCGGTGCGGATCTCGGCGGCACCGATGTCGATCGTGCGGCCCGATTCGACGACCTGGCCCAAGGCATTGGCAAGCTGCGTCAGCGCTTCGTTGAAGTTCTGGCGCAGTTCTTCGGCTTCGCCCGGAAACGGCGTGGTGATGCGATAGGCCAGATTGCCGTGGGCGAGTTCGCTCATGGCCGCGGTAAGCTGTCCTACCATCACATCGCGTTCGGCAGAGGCATTGCGCAGGTTTACCGCCTGATCGCGGAACAAACCCATCGCTCGGCTGAGCCGGCCAACGCTGTCACTGTAGTCGGTGTGCCCGATCGGACTATCCAGATCACCGGCGGCGAGGCCTTCGGTGCGCAGGACTGTAGCAAAATAGGGATCGGCGATCCGCTTCTTTGCGCCGAGCCCAACGGCTGCGGTCAGCACGAGCGCCACCGCAGGCGCCAGCAGCGCTGCCGTACCATATCCCGCCAGTGCAAACACTGCGCCCAATCCGGAGAAAAGCACCAGCAGCAGGTGAACCCAGAGCAGAGTGTCGAATTTCGCCCGGATCGGAGCTTGCTTCTCAAACCATTGCAGCATGATGCTCTTACCCGCCTATCATTTGTTTCGAAGGACGGTTGATAGCGCCAGTGGTTGATTGTTTGCCGAAAGGTGTAATAGCGGTCATCAACATGGGGATCGCACACCGGGCGTTAACCGGATGGGGTGGGGAGAGCTTGAAAATGGCGGATACGCGCAGTCCCTTCGTGGTCCACGCGCGTGTGCTTCTGGCGAGCCTCGTCGGCACGGCGGTTGAGTTCTACGATTTCTACATTTTCGGCACGGCTGCGGCGCTGGTCATCGGACCGCTGTTTTTCCCTGCGGAGAGCCAGGCGGCGCAGACGCTGCTGGCGCTGATGACCTTTGGCATCGCATTTTTCGCGCGGCCCGTGGGGGCGGTGGCGTTTGGCCATTTCGGGGATCGGATCGGGCGCAAATCGACGCTGGTGGTCTCGTTGCTGCTGATGGGTGTCTCCACGTTCCTCGTCGCTTTCCTGCCCGGCTATGCCGTTGCCGGATGGGTCGCGCCGGCGCTGCTTTGCCTGTTGCGATTTGGTCAAGGCTTCGGTCTGGGGGGGGAATGGGGCGGCGCATCGCTGCTCGCAGTCGAGAATGCGCCAAAGGGCATGGAGGCCCGGTTCGGCATTGCCGCCCCGCTGGGGGCGCCGGTGGGGTTCCTGTTTGCCAACGGACTGTTCCTGCTGCTGGGGCTTGGCCTGACCGAAGCGGATTTCTTGAGCTGGGGCTGGCGCGTGCCGTTTCTGGCGAGTTCGCTGCTGGTGATCCTTGGGCTGTGGATCCGGCTGCGCATCGGTGAGACGCCCGCGTTCAAGCAGGCGATGGAAGCCGCACCGCCGCCGCGGGTGCCGATCGGGACGCTGCTGGCCCGCTATCCCGGCGCGGTGCTGGCGGGAACGATGGGCGTGATCGCCTGTTTCTCGCTGTTCTACCTTGCGACGACATTCGCCCTTTCGTTCGCCACGACCAAGCTCGGCTATCCGCGTGAGACGGTGCTCGGGATCCAATTGGGGGCGGATGTGGTGTTTGCCATCGGGATCGTGGTTTCGGGCTGGTGGTCCGATGCCACCTCGCCGCGTACGGTGATGGCGGTGGGGGCGGGGCTGACCGCGCTGGTGGGCTTCGTGTTTGGCGGCGGGCTGGCGGCGGGATCGCTGCTGGTGCTGTTCCTGACGCTATCGGCCGCGCTGTTCGTAATGGGGCTTTGCTATGGCCCGATCGGAGCGTGGCTGCCTTCGCTCTATCCGGTGGAGGTGCGCTACACCGGGATTTCGCTGGCGTTCAATCTGGGCGGGATCGTCGGCGGGGCGCTGGCGCCGCTGGGCGCAGCGTGGCTGGCGACCAATGGCGGAGTGATCTGGACGGGGCTGGTGCTGACGGCGGCGGGGATCGTGACGCTGATCGGCGTGCTGGCCGCGCCCCGTCAGGCTGCCTAGTCGGCCATTCGCATCAGGGTGAGGCGCGCCTTGCCGACCTTGCGTTCAACATCGATTTCGAGGCTGCGCACGCCTGCGGGTTCATCCGCGTGGGTTTCGAGGCTGACCCAAGTACCGGGGCCGATCCAGCCGAGGCGCTGAAGTCGCTCGATGGCGACAGCGCCCGCGCCCGAGCCATAGGGCGGATCGAGCAGCACGACATCGAGCGGCGTGGGGACAGGGCCGAGCGCGAGCACGGAGGCGGCGCGGACATCGCACTGCGCCTGCGCGTGGAGCGCGGCGATATTGGCGCGCAGGGCGCGGATCGCGGCGGGATCCTGCTCAACAAACAGCGCCTTTGCCGCGCCGCGCGACAGAGCTTCGAGGCCGAGCGCGCCGGAACCGGCGAAGAGGTCTGCCACGGTCAGCTCCTCCCAACTGCCGAGGCGGCTGGTGAGCATCGAGAACAGCGTTTCGCGGGTGCGGTCTGCCGTGGGGCGCGTGGTATCGCCCGCCGGGGCCTGAAGTTTGCGGCCGCGCCAGGTGCCGGCGATGATCCTGAGCATCAGCGCTGGCCCTTCGGCTTGCCGCCGCTCTTGCCGCGAAAATTGCGCGGAGGTCGGGCATCGGGACCCGGCGACGGGCCTTCGGCGACCGGCCTGGCATAGGGCCGGTTGGGGTAGGTTTTTGCGGCGGGCTTGGGCGCCGAAGGCTTGCTGACAAGCTGACCGGCATCGGCGGACGGCCTCACGCGCGAGGGTCGTTCGCGGGCTGGGCGATCGGGTTCCGCGCGCATACGCGAAGGCCGCTCAGGCTCGCGTAGCTGGCGAGCCGGCCTTGCGGGCCTTGCGGGCTTTGCGGCCTCTTCAACGGGCTTAGGCGCACGCGGGACGTAGGCCTTTCCGGCGTGGACGGCCTGCTGATCGCGCGTGGCCTTGTCGCTGGACAGGCCCTTGCGGAAGCGTTCGACGACGATCTGCGGCACTTCCTCGGCACCGCCGCGCGGCAGTTCGCCCAGATCGAACGGGCCATAGCGCAGGCGCAGCAGGCGCGAGACTTCGAGGCCGAGATGCTCGAGCACGCGGCGCACTTCGCGGTTCTTGCCTTCGGTGAGGGTCAGCTCGATCCACTTGTTGCGGCCGGCGCTGCGTTCCATGTTGGCGTTGATCGGGCCGTAGCGAACGCCCTCGATCTCGATCCCCTGCATGAGATCATCGAGCATCTCTTGCGTGACATTGCCGAAGGTGCGCGCGCGGTAGGTGCGGGGCACGCCATTCGCGGGCAGCTCCATCGCGCGCTTCAGTTCGCCATCATTGGTGAGGAGCAGCAGCCCCTCGGTGTTGATGTCGAGCCGGCCAACCGGCATCACGCGGCCCGCGCCGGGGGGCAGCGCATTGCGCAGCGCGGTGTAGATCGTGGGGCGGCCCGTGGGATCACGCTCTGCGGTGATGAGGCCCGAGGGCTTGTGGAACATGAACAGACGCGGCGGTTCGGCTGCGGCCACGGGGTTGCCGTCGACCGTAACGCCGCGCAGGTTCTTGAGGATCGTTGCGGGCGTGGTGATGACCTCGCCTTCGAGTGCGATGCGACCTTCGGCGATGTAGCGTTCGATCTCACGCCGGCTGGCGACACCGGCGCGGGCGAGCAGCTTGGCGATGCGATCGCCTTCGCGCGGGGTGCCGTCATCGGCGGGGGCGCGGGTCTGCGGAGTGGCCGGAGCCCCCGGCACGCGCGGCTTGGGGATCTTGTAGGGCTTGGGAGCCGCGGGGCGTCGCGGACCGCCGCTCCTGTCTTTGGGGGGGAATGCCATGGTTTGCCCCTTACGCCGGGGAGGGCGCGCCGTCATCCTTCTTCGTAAAGGGCGATTTCGCGCTGGCAGATCTCGTGGAAGCGGCGGATCCCGCCTTCGAGCGTGCCGAGGGTGAGGTGCGGAACGGCGCCGGTGGCAAGGCCCTGCTGGCCCAGTTCGGCGGCGCGGAAATCTTCCGAGCCGAACACCTGCCCGTCGAGCAGTTCCCAGCTGCGGCGCCAGTGGTCCTCGGCCTTCTCGGTCTGCGGGGCCTCGGCGATCAGCATGAAATCCTCGACGAGGGTGAGGTCATGCGCCTGCGGCATGATCGTCATGATGTTCACGTAGTCCGGGCTGATGACGATCACGGTGGCGGGAAAGAGCTGGTAGGCGAACGTCGCGACGCGGCGGAGGGCTGGCCAATCGGCAAGATCGACGCCTTCAAGTTCCGTCGCCCGCCCGACCAGCGAGCGCATGTGCGGGCCGACTTCGTCACCCGCCGTCACGCCGTCCTTGAAGTAGGGGCCGATGGTGCGGGCGTGGAGGCGCTGCACGTGGTAGCTTTCAAGGAACGCGTCCATGATCAGCTTCCAGTTGGACGCGACCCGGTGCGTGCGGCGGGTGTAGAGGTAGTGCGAGGCAAGGTCTGCGGCGGCGAAATCCGCGCTGATTTGCGCGGCTTGGGTGAAATCCGCGTCTTTTGGCGCGAACCAGATGAGGCCGCCGGCTTCGAGGCTGGGCAGTTCGACAAGGCCGTGGGCGGATTGGTCGAAGGCGGGGAAGGTATCGGGGCGGGGAAGCGCGAGGAGCTTGCCGTCGGTGCTGTAGGTCCACGCATGGTAGGGGCAGACGAGGCGCTTGGTGCATTGCACCTCGCCGCCTTCGACAAGGCGCGTGCCGCGGTGGCGGCAGACGTTCATGAAGACGTGGGCCTTGCCGCTGCCATCGCGGGTGAGGAGCAGCGGCCTGCCGGTCCCATCGTGCGGTACGGTCATGCCCGGATCGGGGAGCAGCGCGGAGGGCGCGAGGACTTGCGGGTGGGGCCCGAACAGCGCGGCTTTCTCGCGCGCCCAGTGCGCGGGGTCGGTGTAGACGCTGGCGGGGACATGGGTGATGGCTTCGGCCTTGCGGCCCGCGCTGGCCGCCACCAGCCGCGCGAGTTCCAGTTGGCCGTCGGTGGGCCGCTGGGTCTGTTCAGTGGTGGCCATTTCGCGGCTCTCCCCGGATAACATCGCTCTCGGGTGCTAGGCATAGCGCAATTTCGCGCTAATCAAGCAGGGTAATTGCAAAGCGGGGACAACGGTTTCGCATGGGTTCGTCAGGGGCATCGTCCGGGGTTTCGAGTGCCGCAGAGGTGGAAAAACCGCCTCGTCCGAAGGGCTTGCGCCTGCTGATGGTGGCGCTTGCCACGCGCAAATCCGCGACGATGCTGGGCTTCGGCTTTGCCTCGGGCCTGCCTTATGCGCTGCTGCTGGGTACGCTCAATGCGTGGCTTGGCGAAGTGAAGATCGATCTCGCCACCATTGGTGTGCTTTCGTGGATCGGGCTTTCCTATTCGTTCAAGTTTCTGTGGTCGCCGCTGGTGGACCGCATGGCCCTGCCCGGGCTGGAAGCGCTGGGACGGCGCAAGAGCTGGATCCTGCTGTGCCAGATCGTGCTGGTGCTGGGCTTTGTGGGGCTGGCGTTCACCGATCCCGCCAAGGCCATCGGCACGTTCGCGCTGTTTGCGTTCCTTGCCGCGCTCGCTTCGGCGACGCAGGATGTGGCGGTGGACGCGTGGCGGATCGACGTGGCGGACGAGGATACGCCGGTCGAGCTGCTCTCCTCGATCTACCAGTTCGGCTACCGCATCGCCTCGATCGTAGGCGGCGCACTGGCGCTGGTGCTGGCGGGGCGGATGTCATGGCCGCTGGTCTATCTGCTCATGGCGGGGCTGATCGGTGTAATCTGCGTGGTGACCTTGCGCGCGCCCGATACGCCGCGGCCCGAGCAGGGCACGCTGCATGCCGCGCTGGCCCAGCCGGGTGAGCTGACGCCGCGGGTACGGGGCATCGCGCTGTTCATTGTCGGCACGAGCTGGGCTTGGGCCATCGCCACGATCGTGACCTTCATGGTGACCATGCTGACCCCGCTGGGGCCGGGCGAGAAGCATCCTTCCGTCGGCGACTTCACCCGCCAGTTCGGCCCGCTGATCGTGGCGGCAACGGTGGCCGTGCCGCTGCTGGTTGCGGCCGTGACCAACGCCATGCGCACGCGCGGGACAGCCGTGCTGACCGCGCCCGATACGCGGCATTCGGCGGTGCGGACCATGGCGAACCACCTCTACGTGGCGCTGATCGCGCCGCTCGCGGAGCTTGTCGCGCGGCTCGGCTGGGGCGTGCTGGTGGTGATCGGCATGATCCTCACCTACACGCTGTGCTACAACGTGTGGTCGAGCTTTGCGTTCCCGTTCTACCTCGATTTCCTGCACTATTCGAAGGACGAGGTGGCGTTCGCCTCCAAGCTGTTCGGCATCTTCATGACCATCGCGGGGATCAGCCTCGGCGGCTACCTGTTCCTGCGGCTGGGGCGGATGCCGACAATCCTTATCGGCGCGATCCTGCCGATGCTGGGCAACTTCGTTTACGCAGACCTTGCCGAAGGTGCGGTTCATATCGACGCCGTGGGGCAGACGCTGGGCCTCCACGCACTGTTCGGTCTGTTCGGCTTTGATCCGCGCATGGTGCGGTTGCTGCTGGCGATTTCGTTCGAGAACATTTCCACTGGCATCGCGGGGGCGGCGTTCGTGGCGTACCTCTCAGGCATCGTTTCGAAGCGCTACACGGCGGTGCAATATGCGCTGATGTCTTCGCTGACGTTCCTGATCGGCTCCTTGGGGCGCGGGATCGCGGGGGAGGCGTTCGATCTCTACGGCTATGCCACAGTGTTCCGCTGGACGGCGGCGGCGGGGCTCGTGGCGGTGCTGTTCGTGTGCCTGGAATGGGTGCGTGTGGCGCGGGAGAATGTGTTGGCGGTGGCTGCGGAAGTTTGAAGTTCGGGCGTTGTGATTGGTGCTTCGACAAGCTCAGCACGAGCGGTTCTTTTTTGTTTCTTTCCCCACACCCGCTCACCCTGAGCTCATCCTGAGCCTGCCGAAGGACGAAGGGTGTTCGCGCGACAATTCAGTCCGGCGCTTCGTCGTTTCGGCGCAGGACATCGCCCGCGAGGTAGAGCGAGCCGGCGATGAGGACGTCGCCTGCGGGTGGCAGCGCAGCGAGGGCATCTGCGACATTTGCGAAGCTGCGCACCGGCAGTGTGGTGAAGGGCGCGAAGTCCGCAGGGCTATGCGCTTCGTGGCCCGGCGCGGGGACGATGGACACCGAGGCCAGTTTGCCTGCCAGCGGGGCGAGGATCGCGCTAGGGTCCTTGCTGGTGAGCATGCCCATGACGAGGTGCAGCGGCGCAGCGTTTGCGAAATGGCGGGCGATGGCTTGCCCTGCGTCAGGGTTGTGGCCGCCGTCGAGCCAGACGGTGCGGTTTCCGGCGAGCGCGGTGAGCGGGCCGGTTCCGAGGCGCTGGAGACGGGCGGGCCAGCGCGCGGCGCGGATGCCTTCGGCCATGGCTTCGGGGGTGATTGTCAACGCGCTCTGGTGGCGCAGCATGGCGACGGCGAGGGCGGCGTTATCGGCCTGATGCGCGCCTGCGAGCGTGGGGAGCGGGAGGCTGAGGGTGCCCTTTGTGTCGCGGTATTCGATGGTCTCGGCAGTTTCGGCCCACCAGTCGCGGCCTCTTAACGCGACGGGCGCGCCGATGTGGCTGGCGGTGGCGAGGACGCTGGCAAGCGGGCTTTCCGCATAGCTCTGCACCACCAAGGGCGCGCCGGGCTTGGCGATGCTGGCTTTTTCGAACGCGATGCGTGCGAGGGGGTCTTCGGGCGTTCCGGCTTCGGGGACAAGCAGGAAGCTCTCGTGATCGATGCCCAGTGTGGCGATGCCGCAGACGGCTGGGTTTTCGAGGACGTTGGTCGCGTCCAGTCGCCCGCCGAGGCCGGTTTCGATGACGCAGGCATCTGCGGGCGTCTCGGCGAAGGCGAGGAAGGTAGCGACGGTGGTGACTTCGAAGAAGCTGGGGCCGAGGTCTTCGGCAGCATCGAGCACGCGCTTGAGGAGATCGGCGAGGCTTTCGTCCGAGATCAGCTTTCCGGCGACGCGGATGCGTTCGTTGTAGCGGACGAGGTGGGGTTTGGTGGCGGCGTGGACGACCAGGCCCTGCGCTTCGAGGATCGCGCGCAGGTACGCGCAGGTCGAGCCCTTGCCGTTGGTGCCCGCGACGTGGAGAACGGGGGGCAGGCGGCGCTGCGGGTTGCCGAGGCGGTCGCAGATGTCGCGCACGGTTTCGAGGCCGAGGCGGCCCTGTGGGAGCGAGAGTGCGTCGAGGCGGTCCAGCTGCGCCTGCACGCGCGAGTTTTCGGAAATAGCGAAGTCGCGCACTAAAAGCCCCTCCCGCATGCGGGAGGGGTTTGGGGTGGGCAGGGGCAAGCGCTGCGCTGTTGCGCACCCACCCCCGACCCCTCCCGCAAGCGGGAGGGGAGGAAGATCACGCTGCCTGCGCGGCCATCAGATAGCCGATGGTGCGGGCGAGGGTGGCCTTCAGCATGTGGCGGCTGACGACCATGTCGATCATGCCGTGCGCGTGGAGGTATTCGGCGCGCTGGAAGCCTTCGGGGAGCTTTTCGCGGATCGTGTCCTGAATCACGCGCTGGCCTGCAAAGCCGATGAGCGCGCCGGGCTCGGCGATCTGGATATCGCCCAGCATCGCGTAGCTGGCGGTGACGCCGCCGGTGGTCGGATCGGTGAGGACGACGATGTAGGGCAAGCCCGCCGCGCGCATGCGGTTGATCGCGACGGTGGTGCGCGGCATCTGCATGAGGCTGAGGATGCCCTCCTGCATGCGCGCGCCGCCTGCCGCCGTCACGGCGATGAAGGGGCACTTGTTGGCGATGGCGGCCTCGGTCGCGGCGATGAAGGCATCGCCAACGGCCATACCCATCGAGCCGCCCATGAAGCCGAAATCCTGCACGCCGACGACGGCCTTGTGGCCATCGATCTTGCCGACAGCGGCAGTCAGCGCATCGGGCAGCGGGTTCGAGGCGCGGGCGGCCTTAAGGCGATCGGTG
Source organism: Novosphingobium sediminis (assembly GCF_007991615.1). GTDB lineage: Bacteria > Pseudomonadota > Alphaproteobacteria > Sphingomonadales > Sphingomonadaceae > Novosphingobium > Novosphingobium sediminis. Next base: position 208,684 of record NZ_BJYR01000012.1, read on the forward strand.
TACTTCTTTGTGTCGCGAAACTTGAGCGGGTCTTCGCGCACCTTGGGGGCCGGCAGGATTTCAAACCCGGCGTCGAGCAGCTGCGACAGGCGCTCGGTCGCGCCGATGCGGCCATGGTGTTCGCAGCGCGGGCAGACCGAGAGGTTTTCCTCGTACTCCTTGGTGAACAGCATTTCGCTGCACGAAGGGCACTTGATCCAGAGGTTATCGGGCGTGTCGCGCTTGGGCGCGAAAGGCAGCGAATTGCGGACGCGGGTCAGCCAGCTCATGCTTCTACCTTTCGGGCATTGTGGACCGCATTGGCGAGGGCGGAGACGAGTTCGCGGACCTTGGCGGGCGCATTATCGCCATGTTCGGCGATGATGTCGATAAGCGCGGAGCCGACGACGACGCCGTCTGCCACGCGGGCGATCGGCCCGGCCTGTTCGGGGGTGCGCACGCCGAAGCCGACGGCGACGGGGATCGTCGCGGTCTGCTTGATGCGAGTGACGGCTTCCTCGATGGAGGCGAGCGCGGCGGACTGCTTGCCGGTGATGCCCGCGACCGAGACGTAGTAGAGGAAGCCCGAGGAGCCATCGAGCACGGCGGGCAGACGCGCGGCGTCGGTGGTAGGGGTGGCGAGGCGGATCAGGCTGATCCCGGCGGCGCGCAAGGCGGGGCCAAGCTCGGCGTCTTCCTCGGGCGGAATGTCGACGCAGATCACGCCGTCGACGCCAGCCTTGGTGCAGGCCTGCGCGAACCATTCCGGCCCGCGGATCGTCATCGGGTTGGCATAGCCCATGAGAACGAGCGGCACTTCCGGATGGCGCGCGCGGAAATCGGTCGCCATCTTGAGAATATCGGCGGTCTTGATGCCCGCGCCGAGGCTGCGCAGGTTCGCCTGCTGGATCGCGGGGCCATCGGCCATCGGATCGGTGAAGGGCATGCCGAGCTCGATCACATCCGCGCCGCCCTCGACGAGCGCGTCGAGGATGGCAGGCGTCGGGCCGTCACCGCCGGTGACGAAGCAGACGAGGGCGGGGTGGCCCTTGGCGAAGGCAGCGGAGAGGCGGCTCACAGCTTCACCCCCAAGTGCTCGGCAACCGAGAAGATATCCTTGTCGCCGCGGCCGCAGAGGTTGGCGAGGATGATCTCGTCCTTGCCCATGGTCGGCGCGATCTTCTTGACGGCGGCGATGGCGTGGGCGGGTTCGAGCGCGGGAATGATGCCTTCGGTGCGGCAAAGCAGCTGGAAGCCGTCGAGCGCCTCCACGTCGGTGACCGAGGTATAGTCGACGCGGCCGATTTCCTTGAGCCACGAATGCTCGGGGCCGATGCCGGGATAGTCGAGACCGGCGGAGATCGAGTGGCCTTCGAGAATCTGGCCGTCCTCGTCCTGCAAGAGGTAGGTCTTGTTGCCGTGGAGGATGCCCGGGCGTCCGCCCGCGAGGCTGGCGGCGTGGGCGAAATCGAGGCCGTGGCCTGCCGCTTCCACGCCCATCATCCGGACCGACGGATCATCGAGGAAGGGGTGAAACAGGCCGATGGCATTGCTGCCGCCGCCGATGGCCGCGACGAGCAGATCGGGCAGGCGACCGACGCGGCTCAGCATCTGGGCGCGGGCTTCCTTGCCGATCACGCTCTGGAAATCGCGGACGAGCTCCGGGTAGGGGTGCGGGCCGGCGGCGGTGCCGATGATGTAGAAGGTGTTGTGAACGTTGGCGACCCAATCGCGCAGCGCCTCGTTCATCGCGTCCTTGAGCGTGGCCGCGCCAGCGGTGACGGGGACGACTTCGGCGCCGAGCAGCTTCATGCGGAACACGTTGGGCTGCTGGCGGGCAACGTCGGTCGCGCCCATGAAGATCGTGCAGGGCAGGCCAAATCGCGCGCATACGGTGGCCGTAGCGACGCCGTGCTGGCCTGCACCGGTCTCAGCGATGATCCGCGTCTTGCCCATGCGCATGGCGAGGAGGATCTGCCCGATGCAGTTGTTGATCTTGTGCGCGCCGGTGTGATTGAGCTCGTCGCGCTTGAACCAGACCTGCGCGCCGCCCAGTTCCTCGGTGAGGCGCGGGGCGAAATAGAGCGGGCTGGGGCGGCCGACGTAGTGCTCGAGAAGGTCGTCGAACTCGGCCTGGAAGGCGGGATCGGCCTTGGCCTTGCGATATTCGGCCTCCAGATCGAGGATCAGCGGCATCAGCGTTTCGGCGACATAGCGGCCGCCGAATTGGCCGAAGTGGCCCTGAGCGTCGGGCTGGGTGCGAAAGCTGTTGGGGATGGGCGCGTTCATGCAGATTCGCTTGGCAGAGGGGCGCGCGCTTGTCCAGATTTGTGCGGCTTTAGGGCAGTCAGGCCTCGCGGGCAGCCTTGCAAAATTCCGCGATGAGGGCCGCGTCCTTCATGCCGGGCGCGGATTCGACGCCCGAAGAGACATCGACCAGCGGGGCTTTTGTTGCGCGCACCGCTTCAGTGACGTTTGCGGGGGATAGCCCGCCGGCGAGGCCCCACGGCAGCGGGCCTTTGTGGGCGGCGAGCAGCGTCCAATCAAACACCAGGCCAAGGCCGCCGGGCATTGCTGCGCCCTTGGGGGCCTTGGCGTCGAACAGGACGAGGTCGGCAGCGCCGGTGAAGGCCTGGGCGCGCTCAACGTCCTGTTTGGTTGCGACGGGAAGGGCTTTCCAGACTGGCAGACCAAAGGCCGCCCGGACGGCGGCGACGCGGGCGGGGGGTTCCTCGCCGTGGAGCTGGATCACATCGAGCTTCGCGGCGGCAACGAGTTCGCTGAGCAGGCTGTCGGCGGGATCGACGAACAGGCCGACGATTTTTGCGCGGCCCTTGGCGCGGGCGGCGAGCGCGGCGGCGTCAGCGGCGCTAAGGTGGCGCGGGGAGCGGGGGAAGGAGACGAGGCCGATGTAATCCGCGCGCGCGGCGAGGGCGGCGTCAATGGCGGCGGGGGTGGTGAGGCCGCAGATCTTGATGTGGGGGGCAGGCATGAGGTTGCGGATAGGGGGTGGCCGCGTGTGGGTCAAATGGCTGTGTGTGCCGCTTGCCCACCCCCGGCCCCTCCCGCAAGCGGGAGGGGGGAAGAAGAGGACTGCCCCCGGTGTTGGCCCTTGATGTTGGCGCTGCCCGGCTCCCCTCCCGCCTGCGGGAGGGGTTGGGGGTGGGCTTTTTACTGCCCCAGTTCGAACGTCACCGTCACGTTCGCGCCGACCTGCACTTCGCCCGCAGCAACAGGGCTGGGCGCCTTGGCCATCATTGCTTCGGCGCGGGCGTACATCACCATCGGCTGCGGGGCATAGCCGCCGCTTTCGCTGATCGTGAGGATGCGCTTGACCGAAAGACCAGCGGCCTTGGCATAGAGCTCGGCGCGGGCGCGGGCCTTCTTCATGGCTTCGATGCGGGCTTCGTCGCTGGCGACATCGGGGTTGTCGAGCTGGAACGAGGGGCCGCTGACCTGGTTGGCGCCGGCATTGACCAGCGTGTCGATGGTCTTGCCATAATTGCCGATCTTGCGCTGCTTCACCTCGACCTGGTTGGTGGCCTGATAGCCGATGATGACGGGATCACCGCTGACGTTGCCGTTCGCGTCGGCGCGGGGCTGGCCATAGACCGGGTTCACCGAGAGGTTGCTGGTCTGGATATCGCGCTCGGCAATGCCCGAGGCCTTGAGCGCGGTGATCACGGCGTTCATCTGCTCGGCGTTCTGCGAAAGCGCGGCGGAGGCGGTCTTGGCCTGCGTGGTCACGCCTGCGCTGAACACCGCGAGATCGGGCACGCGGGTGCTGCGGCCATCGGCGCTGACGGTGAGCACCGAATTGCCGGCAGCGACAACCGGGGCGGGGGACATGGACTGCGCCATTGCGGGCGAGGCGGCGCTTGCAGCGGCCAGCGCAGCGGCCAGCAGGAGCGAGGTGGAGGTATTGGTCATTGGTTGGTCCCCTTGAAACGGTCCGCGAGCGATTGCACGGGGGCGGCTTTCAGGGGGCTGAACCGCGATGACAGGTTCGCTTCAGGAGATGGCGCGTTCCAGCACGACCATCTGGTAGGGCACGTCCATCGGCAGCGGGAAGGGGCGCAGTTCGCCGGTGCGGACATAGCCGCGCCGCTCGTACCAAGCGATCAATTCGGCGCGAACGTCGACGACGATGAGTTCCATGGCGGCAGCGCCGAATTCGCGGACGGCGAGCGCTTCGACTTCGCTCACCAGCGCGCGGCCAAGGCCTCCGGCCTGAAGCGTGGGGGAAACGCAGAGCAGGCCCATGTAGGCCTTGCCGCCGCCCAGATCGGTGATCGTGACCGTGCCGACGAGCGCGCCATCGCGTTCAGCGAGGAGGACGCGCTTCTCAGGCGCGGCGATCATCGCGGAGACTTCCTCAAGGTTCGTGCGGTCGCCTTCGAGAAGGTCTGCTTCGTGCGACCAGCCCTGGCGGGCGCTGTCGCCGCGGTAGCCGCTTTCGATCAGCGCGCGAACGGCAGGCGCGTCGGCAGGTCCGGCGATGCGGTAGGTCGTCGTCATGGCTAAACGCTCAGAGCGTGGCTTCGATGGCGCGGGCGGCGGCGACGGGATCTACGGCGCGGCTGATCGGGCGGCCGATGACGAGGACGCTGGCGCCATCGCGGCGCGCGGCGGAGGGGGTGACGATGCGCTTCTGGTCTGCGGTGTGTCCCGTATCCGGGCGCAAGCCGGGGACGACGAAGAAGCCGTTCTTCCACCGCTTGTGGATCGCGCCGACTTCGTGGCCCGAGCAGACGATGCCATCGAGCCCGGCTTCCTGCGCGAGATCGGCGAGGCGCAGCGCCTGATCGTGGGCGCTGGCGGAAACGCCGACGGCGGTGAGATCATCGTCGTCGAGGCTGGTGAGCACGGTTACGGCGACGACCTTGCAGTGCTCACCCGCGGCGGCCTTGGCATCTTCCATCATCGCGCGCCCGCCCGAGGCGTGAATGGTCACGATCGCGGGTTCGAGCACGTGGATCGACTGCATCGCGGCGGCGACGGTGTTGGGAATGTCGTGCAGCTTCAGGTCGAGGAAGATCGGCAGGCCCAGCTTGGCGACTTCATGGACGCCGTGGTGGCCGTGCGCGCAGAAGAATTCGAGGCCGAGCTTTACCCCGCCGATATGGCCCTTGACCTTCTGGACCAGCGCAAGCCCGGCATCGAGGCGGGGCAGATCGAGCGCGAGATAGACGGGATTGCTCATGGGGCTTCGCTTGCTTTCCGGGCTTCAAGTTGCGTGGACGAGAGCGATGCGCTTCCGGCCAGCGTGGTTTCAAGGTTGGCGATGCGGCGCTGGAGGCGCCAGCGGGTGGTGCGGTGGATCAGCCACATCGGGACGAGGCCGAGGAGGAACGCGGCTATGACCAGCGCGGGCAGCTTCGTATCGAGCACAAGACCCTGCCACACCGTGAGTTCGACCGGCTGCCAGTTCGCGGCGGAAAACGCGGCAAGCCCCGCCACCACGACCAGCCACAGGATCGAGCGCAACAGTTTCATCCAGTCCCCTCTCGTTCTTGCCGCCAAGCTAGTCCGCTTTGGCTGGCAAGGCGAGTCCCCGCTTACTCGCCGAAAACGCGCGCGAAAATCGTGTCTACGCCCTTGAAGTGATAATCGAGGTTGAACTTGTCCTCGAGTTCTTGCGCCGACATCACCGCGCTGACTTCCGGATCGGCCTTGAGCAGTTCGAGGAGCGAAAGCTGGCCGTCCGACTGCCACACCTGCATCGCATTGCGCTGGACGAGGCGGTAGGAATCATCGCGCGTGAGGCCTGCCTGCGTGAGCGCGAGGAGCACGCGCTGCGAGTGGACGAGGCCGCCCATGCGGTCGAGATTCTTCTGCATCCGCTCGGGATAGATGAGCAGCTTGTCGATCACCGAAGTGAGCCGCCCGAGCGCAAAATCGAGCGTGATCGTGGCATCGGGGCCGATGTAGCGCTCCACCGAGGAGTGCGAGATATCGCGCTCGTGCCACAGCGCGACGTTCTCGAGCGCGGGGGTGACGGCTGAGCGGACGACGCGAGCGAGGCCGGTGAGGTTTTCGGTCAGCACCGGGTTGCGCTTGTGCGGCATGGCCGACGAGCCCTTCTGGCCGGGCGAGAAGTATTCTTCCGCTTCAAGCACTTCGGTGCGTTGCAGGTGGCGTACCTCGGTGGCGAGGCGCTCGATGCTGCTGGCGATCACGCCAAGGACCGCGAAGAACATTGCGTGGCGATCGCGCGGGATCACCTGCGTGGAGACGGGCTCGACGCTCAGGCCCAGCTTTTCGGCGACGTGGGCTTCGACGGCGGGATCAATGTTGGCGAACGTGCCGACGGCGCCCGAGATGGCGCAGGTGGCGACTTCGGCGCGCGCGGCGACGAGGCGGGCGCGGCAGCGGTCAAACTCGGCATAGGCCTGCGCGAGCTTGAGGCCGAAGGTGGTCGGCTCGGCATGGATGCCGTGGCTGCGGCCGATGGTGGGGGTGTACTTATGCTCCATCGCGCGCCGCTTGATGGCCTCGAGCAGCGCGTCGAGGTCCGCGATCAGGAGATCGGCGGCCTGTGTCAACTGGACGTTCAATGTGGTGTCGAGCACGTCGGAGCTGGTCATGCCCTGATGCATGAAGCGGGCTTCGGGGCCGACTTCCTTGGCCACCCAATCGAGGAAGGCGATGACGTCGTGCTTGGTGACGGCTTCGATCGCGTCGATCGCGGCGACGTCGATCTTGGGATTGGTCGCCCACCAGTCCCACAGCGCCTTGGCGGCCGACGGCGGAACGACGCCGAGTTCGCCGAGCTTCTCGGTGGCGTAGGCCTCGATCTCGAACCAGATGCGATAGCGCGCTTCCGGTTCCCAGATCGCGGTCATCGCGGGGCGGGCATAACGGGGGACCATGGGCGACTCCTCAAGCGCGGTTACGTGCCGGTGCCGCTAGGAGGAGGGGGCCGGGAAGGCAAGAGGGCGCTCTTCAGACGGTGAAGGCAATCGCAGTCTCGCCAGTGGTATCGCCCTCCGCATCGAAGCGGCGCTCGATGATCCGCGCGGTGCCGTCTGCGGCGATCAGGAGCACGGTGGAACAACGCGTGCCATAGAGCGGATTGCGGATGAAGACCGGCGAAAAGCGGCGTTCGGGGCCGGCGCCGGGCAGTTCGGACCGGTCTGCCAGCGCGGCGAAGAGCGGCTGCGGATCGTCCTTGCCGCTTTCAAGCCAGCGCCCGAGCGCGGTTTCGAGCGCGGTGGTCTTGCCCCAGGGCTGCTCGTGCGGACCATTCGACAGGCCGTGGATGCCGTGGCCGAGGGGAATGCTGCGCGTTTCGGGATGGTTGGTGAGATGCCACGCGGCGCCGGCATCGGCCATGAACAGGTTGAACGGGTTCATGGTTTCGGGCGCGGCGGAGGCATGCCCCGCGAGCCAATCCGTCACCAGTGCGCCGCGCGAGGCAAGCTCTGGCCGGGGAAAGCCATCGACGCGCAAGTTGGTGACGAGCGCAAAGCGCCCCGCTTCATTAACGCCGAGCCATGTGCCGCCCGCTTGCAGATCGCGCCCAGCGATCACGCCGTTTTCCCAGCGGGAGAGCGGGGCGGTAGGGCGTTCGTGGAACTCGTCGCGGTTGCCGATCACGACGAGGCGCCAGCGCGGATGCGCGCGGAATGCGGCAGCGGCGACGCACATATCAGATCAGGCCCTTGGCTTTCAGGCTGACATGCCCCTGCCGCCCGATAATCACGTGGTCGTGGACGGTGATGCCAAGCAGGCGGCCTGCTTCCATGATCTTTTGCGTGATCTGGATATCTGCACGGCTGGGTTCGGGGCTGCCGGAGGGATGGTTGTGGACCAGAATCAGCGCGGCGGCGCCGATGGCCATGGCCTTGGCGATGATCTCGCGCGTGTAGATTGCCGATTCGTCGAGCGTGCCGTCGCTGACGATCTGGTCGAGGATCAGGCGGTTTTGCGTGTTGAGATAGAGCACCCGCACGCGTTCGTGGTTGAGGTGCGCCATATCGATATGGAGATAATCGAGCAGCGCCTGCCAGCTCGAAAGCACCGGCTCCTCGCGCACGGTCTGGCGGGCGAGACGCCGGGCGGAGATGCCGACGATCTTGAGCGCGGCAGCAGCGGCGTCCTTGATGCCGGGCACACCCATCAGCGTCTGCGCATCGGCATTGAGAACCCCGGCAAGGCTGCCGAAGCGCTGAATCAACATGCGGGCGTGGGGTTTTACATCCTGCCGGGGGATTGCGATCATCAGCAGATATTCGATCAACTCGTGATCGGCGAGCGCATCATCGCCGCCTTCGAGCAGGCGCTTCCTGAGGCGGGCGCGGTGGCCGGAGGGATCGAGTCCGGCTTCGCGCACGCGGTCCTTCTCGGCCTTGTCGCGGCTGGGCTCTGGGAAAAGGCTGGGCGGATCGGCCATCGGAGCGGAGCACATTGCCCGCCTTGGGGAGACGGTGCAAGCGGCGGCATTGCTTCGGAGAGAGGGCTGGGCAACAAGGGCGTCAATGCCGGACGAGACCGAGCCTCTGAACGAATCGCCGGATGGCCCGCCTGCCGCACTGCGGAGCGGCAAGCGCCGCAAGATTGCGCTGGTTTCTGCCGGTGCCTTCGCGGCGCTGGCGGTAGGGCTGTGGTCGGCGCGCGAGCAGATCGCGGCGAATCTGATTGACCGGCAATTGGCGCAGTTGGGCCTGCCCGGGCGATACAGGATCGAGGGCATCGGTGCGGATCAGCAGGTGCTGACGAACATCGTGATCGGCGATCCGGCGCATCCCGACCTGACTATTGCGCGCGTCGAAGTGCGCATGGCCTACGGCCTGTTGGGGCCGCGAATCGGGCAGGTTCTTCTCGACAAGCCAAGGCTTTATGGCGCCTATCGCCAAGGACACCTGAGCTTTGGCGCGCTCGATAAACTGATCCTCTCCAATGCGCCCTCGGGCACCGCGCCGGGGCTGCCCGATCTCGATCTGCGGATCATCGATGGCCGCGCGCTGCTGGAGACGGACTTCGGGCGACTGGCGGCCAAGGCAGACGGCGCGGGCAATCTTTCCGGCGGGTTCAAGGGCACGCTGGCGGCGATCATGCCCGGCGTCACGGCGGCCGGGTGCAATGGCGACCGGTTGAGCGCATTCGGCGCGATCTCGGTATCCGGCGGCAAGCCGCGGTTTGCCGGGCCGTTGCGGCTGGCGGGCTTCACCTGCGGGAAGGATCTGTCGGCTGGGCCATCGGTACTGGCGCTCGATGCGACGGGTGACAAGGACCTCGGCGGTGCGACGATCAAGGGCAAGCTTGATGCGGGCGCGCTCGCGGCGCCGGGCCTGGCTGCCGGGCATGTGATGCTGGGCGGCGAGCTGGCGTTCAAGCTGGGCGAACTGCGCGGCCATGTGCTGAGCGAGGCGAAGGGCCTGCGCACGGCGGGGCTCACGGCGGGCACGCTGGGCGTGGACGGCGATCTCGACATGAAGTCGGGCGGGCAGAATCTGGTGTTCCGGGGCGCGGTTTCCGGTCTCGATCTTGCACGAGGTGCGGCGACCGAGCGGGCGCTGGCAGGCGCGCAGGCATCGGCAGAGGGCACGCTTGCCGCACCGCTGCTGGCGAGGATCCGCAGCGCGCTTGCACGCGAGGAGCGGGGCAGCAAGCTGGCGGGTGACATCGCGCTGCGGCACGAGGGCGCGCGGTGGAGCCTTGTCGCCCCCAGCGCTGCGCTGCGCGGCGGGAGCGGGGCGGCGCTGCTCTCCGTCTCGCGCCTGCAGGTCGCGTCGGAACCGGATAAGCTGCCCACGCTCACCGGCAACTTCGTGATGGCGGGTGCGGACCTGCCGCCGATCACCGGGCGCATGGAACCCGGCGCGGGCGGGCGGCCGGCGCTGAAACTGCGCATGGCGGAATACCGCAGCGGCACGGATATGCTCGCACTGCCGCTACTGGAAGTGACGCAGGGGCCGGGCGGTTCGCTCACCTTCAGCGGCACGGCACTTGCTTCGGGCGCGATCCCGAGCGGGGCGGTGCGCGGACTCGTGCTGCCGATTGCGGGCACGATCAGCCCGCGCGGCGATCTTGCCTTGTGGCAGCGCTGCATGACCCCTTCCTTCACGAGCCTGCAACTGGGTGCCGTCACCCTCGACAAACGGCAGCTGACGGTGTGCCCGGCTGGCGGGCGGGCCATCGTGCAGAGCGGGCCGCGCGGGGTTTCGGCGGCGCTCGGCATCAATGCCCTCGCGCTCAGCGGGCGGCTGGGTGAGACGCCGCTGGTGCTGAACACCGGGCCGGTCGGCCTCGCCTGGCCGGGGACGCTGACGGTGCGCGGCGCGGATATTGTGCTCGGTCCGGCTGACACCGCGACGCGGTTAAAGCTCGCGAATCTGGTCGCACAGCTGGGCAAGGACTTCAGTGGCACCTTCGATGGCGTTGATGCCAAGCTCGCCGCCGTGCCGATCGATATCACGGGTGCTGCGGGCGACTGGCGCTTTGCAGGCGGCGTCCTGACGCTGAGCGGCGTGCGCTTTGCTGCCTCGGACCGGTTCCAGCCCGCGCGGTTCAAGACGCTGGCCGGGGAAGGGGCGGTCCTTACGCTCAAGGACAACCGCATCGTCGCCGAAGCGCTGCTGCGTGAGCCGGATTCGCGGCGCGAAGTGCTGCGCGTGGCGGTGCGGCATGATCTGGCGACTGCCCGTGGGCATGCCGATCTCATGGTCGATGCGCTGGTCTTCGACGAGGGCAAGATCGTGCCCGGCAAAGTCGGCGGGCTGCAGCTGCGCGATCTGGCGCCGCAGTTCCGCGGCGTGATCGCCGATGCCGACGGCACGGTGCGCGGCAAGGGTGTGGTCGACTGGACTGCCGACAAGGTGACCAGTTCGGGCAGCTTCGGCACCGACAAGTTCGATTTCTCCGCCGCATTCGGCCCGGTGAAGGGGCTTTCGGGCACGCTCGTGTTCACCGACCTCATCGGCATGGTGACCGCGCCGCACCAGATCCTCCACGTCGCCTCGGCCAATCCGGGGATCGAGGTCACCGACGGGGTGGTCGACATGGAACTGCAGCCCGATCAGGTCGTGCGAATCAACAGCGGGATATGGCCGTTCCTTGGCGGCACGCTGCGGCTGGCGCCGGGCGAGCTGCGCACGACGGTGAACGAGCCGCGCCGCTTCCGCATCGAGATGGACGGGATCGATGCCAGCAAGTTCCTCGAGCGGATGGAGCTGGCCAACCTTTCCGCGACGGGCGTGTTCGATGGACACCTGCCGCTGGAATTTGATGCCAACGGCGGGCGCATCACCGGCGGCGAACTGGTCTCGCGTCCGCCGGGTGGCACGGTCTCCTATGTCGGCGCGCTGTCCTATAAGGACCTTTCGGCGATGGCGAACTTTGCCTTCGATGCGCTGAAGTCGCTCGATTATTCGAAGATGACGATCGGGATGGACGGCAATCTTGCAGGCGATGTCGTGACGCGGGTGGAGTTCACCGGGATCAAGCAGGGCAAGGCCGCCAAGCAGAACTTCATCACCCGTCAGGTCGCGCGGGTGCCGATCCGGTTCAACGTCAACATTCATGCGCCGTTCTACAGCCTGATCAGCTCGATGAACCCCCAACCGCCGCCCGGCGCCTTCAAGGGAATGCCGCCCGGAACCTTTCAGCCCCCTGCCAGCGGCGTTCAGCCTCCGGCAAGCAGCCCCAAGCCATAAGGAGCCAGCAATTGACGTTGGTCAGCAACCCTGCAACCAAGTGGCCCATCCAAGGTGAGGGGCAAGACGGAATGGCGGGGACACGCAGGCGACTGAAGCGATTGCAGCTTGCGGCCGTGTTGGTGGCAGGCTCGATGCTGACGGGGGGCTGCATCACGGTGAAAGCGCCCGACAAGCCGATCGTCATCGAGCTCAACATCAACATCAAGCAGGAAGTGGTCTATCGCCTGGCCGGAGACGCCAGCCAGACGATCGACAAGAACAAGGACATTTTCTGAGATGGCACGTCTATTCGGAAAACTTGGGGCCGCCGCCGCCGCACTGGCCGTCGCAGGCATGATCCCCGCCGCCGCGCTGGCGCAGCGCGATCCCGCCTATGCCGCCGCGCGCGCAGCCGGGCAGGTGGGCGAGAAGGTCGACGGCTACCTCGGCTACGTCGTGCCGCCGAGCCCTTCGCTCAAGGCGGTGATCGACGAGCTCAACATCAAGCGCAAGGCGGTCTACGCCGATAAGGCCGCCGCCGCACACGCGACGGTTGAGGAATATGCGCTGACTTCGGGCTGCCTGCTCATTTCGCAGACCCAGCCGGGCGAGAAGTATCAGGGCCCGGACGGTAGTTGGCAGACGCGTACCTCCTCCCCGCCGCTTCGCGATTCGCGCTGCCCCTGAGGCAAAATCGCGGACAATTGGTGGATTTTGCGGCGCGCGTCGGGGGATGAACCCGGCGCGCGTCTTCGCACATGCCGCAATTCTGCGGTTTACAGCCGCTTCGGGCGCGGTTGACTTGATAAGCCGCCCTTCCTAAAGGGCCGGTGCCCTTGACGGGGGACCGTTTCCCGCGCCACGCCCTTTGCGCTGCATTGAAGCGAAAAGAAGGTTGGTATGGTTGACGACCCCTCCGGTGAGGACCCCATCGGCGCGGATGCCCGGATCGCATCGCTCGAAGCGCGGCTTGCCGCAGCAAGAGCAAGCGAGGCGGAGCGGACACGCACCGGCCAGCAAGGTGTCGACGCGGGCTACCGCCTCGGCAACAAGGTTCTGGCCGAACTGCTGGGGGGAATGATCGGGGGTGCAGCGGTTGGCGTGGCCATTGATTGGTTCGTCGGTCGCGGCCACTGGGGCCTGATGGTGATGCTGTTCCTCGGAATTGCAGTCGCCTTCAGAAACATCATCCGGATTGCGAACCGGCGTTCCGATTGACCCTCCCCAACTGGCGGGGGGCGCATTGGAAGGCCGTTTTGGCATAAGTTCTTGTGGTATTCTGGGAAACGGGATTTTCGCGCGTGGCAACCGAAGCCAAAGTTGATCCGATGCACCAGTTCACGATCGAGCCGTTGTTCGGCACCGATCACTGGGCCCTTGGCGGTTTCAACATTGCGTTCACCAACTCGGCGCTGTGGATGCTGATTTCCGCCGTCGTCCTCTACGCCTTCATGCTGGGCGGGATGAAGCGCGAGCTCGTCCCCGGCCGTTGGCAGGTGATGGTCGAAAGCATGACCGGCTTCATCGAGAACATGCTCTCGGCGAACATTGGCAAGGAAGGGCGCAAGTACCTTCCGTACGTGTTCTCGCTGTTCATGTTCATCCTCTTCGCGAACCTGCTGGGCCTGCTGCCGCTCGGTCTGGTCGGCGTGCACCCGTTCACCTTCACCAGCCACTTCACAGCGACGGGCGTGCTCGCCATTCTGTCGTTCTCGATCGTGCTGGTGGTCGGCTTCTACAAGCACGGCCTGCACTTCTTCTCGCTGTTCGTGCCGCACGGTACGCCGCTGCCGATGATCCCGCTGATCTTCGTGATCGAGCTGGTCTCGTTCCTCGTGCGCCCGTTCAGCCTTGGCCTGCGTCTCTTCGTGGCGATGATGGCCGGCCACGTGCTGCTGGAAGTGCTCTCCAGCTTCGTGATCGGCGGCGCAAACGCGGGTGCCTTCTTCATGGGGCTCGTCTCGATCCCCAGCTTCATCCTGATGGTTGCCATCTGCGCGCTCGAGATCCTCGTCGCCGGCATCCAGGCCTACGTCTTTGCGCTGCTCACGTCGCTTTACATTAACGACGCCGAGCATCTGCACTGAGTTTTTAAGACGCGTTCTCGAGTATCCTATCCATCCATCTGAATTTTTGAGAAAAGGGAGTTTAAGTCATGGAACCTGCAAGCGCCAAGCTCATCGGTGCGGGTCTCGCTGCGATCGGCGCCGGCATGGCCGCCATCGGCGTGGGTAACGTCTTTGGTTCGTTCCTCGAGAGCGCGTTGCGCAACCCGGGCGCTGCCGACGGCCAGCAGGGCCGCCTGTTCATCGGCTTCGCGGCCGCCGAACTTCTCGGTCTGCTCTCGTTCGTCGTGGCGATGATCCTGATCTTCGTCGCCTGATTGTGCGGCAGGGATGGCGCCTCGGCCTTCGGGCTGCGGCGCCTTCCTGCCTCCAGTTTTCCAGCGTTCAGATCGCCCGGGAACCCCAATGCCTCAGATTTCGCAGCTAGCCGCGACCTATTCCAGCCAGATCTTCTGGATGCTGGTCATTTTCGGCGCCGTCTTCTTCCTCGTCGGCCGGGGCATGGCGCCCAAGGTTCTCGAGACCATGGAAGGCCGCGACCAGAAGATTGCCGCGGACCTCGCCGCTGCCGAAGCCGCGCGCCATGAGGCGCAGGCTCAGGACGATGCGTGGAAGGCCGCTGCTGCCAAGCAGCGTGGGGAAGCCCAGGCGCTGATCGCAGCCGCCAAGGCCGAAGCTGCCAAGGCCACCGAAGGTCGGCTCGCCTCTGCGGGTGCCGAAGCGGAAGCCAAGGTGGCCGACGCCGAGGCGCGTATTGCCGCGGCGCGGCAGGGCGCACTGGCCGAAATCGAAACCGTGGCGGCTGATGCTGCTGCCGAAATCGCCGCCCGCGTTGCCGGGCTGACGGTTGCGGCCGATGCCGCCCGCGCGGCGGTGAAGGACGTTCTCCATGGCTAATTTCGCGCTGCTCGCTCAGGCTGCCACTGCGGTAGCCGAACATGTCGCCGAGCATGGGGCCGAACACGCCGAGCCGATGGCCTTCGGGTTCATCACGCCCGGCATGTGGGTGGCACTTTCGATGACCGCGTTCCTTGCGATCGTGGTCTGGAAGAAGGTTCCTGCCGCGATTGCCGGTGGTCTCGACGCGAAGATCGTCACGATCCGCCAGCAACTCGACGCCGCCAAGGCGCTCCGTGCCGAAGCCGAAGCGCTGCGCGCAGAGTACGCGAAGAAGATCGCCGGTGCCGAAGCAGATGCCGCCGCGATGGTCGAGCATGCCCGTCACGAAGCCCAGGCGATCATCGCCAAGGCCGAGGTGGACACGACCGCGATGATCGCTCGCCGCGAAAAGATGGCGACCGACAAGATTGCGGCTGCCGAACGCGCTGCGATCGACGAACTGCGCGCCCGCGCTGCTGCCGCCGCTGCCACTGCGGCCGGTCAGCTGATTGCCCAGCATCACGGCGCAGGCGCCGACAAGGCGCTGGTCGACAGCGCAATCGCCGGCCTCGCCAACTAACCGTCATAACGGACCATTCTCCGCCCGGCGCGGCGGAGCATGGTTAACCCTGTCCTAAGGGTTTTCCCCTAGTCCCGCCTTCATGAAAAGGATCGGGACTGGGTGCTGGACATGAGCCGCGGGCTATTCCGGCAATTTGCAGCACTGTTGCTGGCGTTTCTGATGCTCGGCTTGGGCGCTGGGCGCGCCGAAGCGGCAAGCTGCTTCTACGCGACATCGCAGGGTTCGACCGGCCCTACGAACTGGAACTCGTACTGCTGGCTCGATTTCTCGGGCTACAATGACACCGCAGCGCGGTCTGGGGCCGGGCAGGCGATGTCCTACACGCTGCCGGATGGCACCGTGATGACCTTCACACTCAACATCAGCGGGGCCGGGATAACCGGCGCTGCATCGCCTTCATGGAGCGGTTCGGCCGTGGGCAACACGGCGTTTCTTGGCATCGGTGGGCGACCGATTCTCTACCAGACTGCCGCTGGCACCACGACTGCAACGATCACCAACATCGTGCTTACCCCGCCCGCCGGTGTCTCGCAGATCACCAGCTACATGTTCGTGGCGGCGGACGGCGAATCCTCGAACGATGGCGAATCGCTTGGTTTCACCACCAACGGCGGCAACTGGGTCGCGCTGGACAACGCCGGACCGATCAGCGGTTCGACCTATCCCACCAGCGCGGGGCTGGGCACCAATACTTTCAGCGTGACCGGCGTCCCCGGTACGGTGGGTGCCAACATCGTCGGTTCCAGCACACCGACCTCGTTGACGACGACCATCGTTGGCGGTGGTCTGCAGGGCGTGATGTTTGCGGTGCGCTTTGCCTCGATTCGGCTCAATCTCCAGATCAACGGTGCGCGTGCGGCTTCGGCGGACCAGTTCGCGTTCAACATCAACGCAACGAGCGGCGGGGCGACGCTTGCTTCCGGCACATCGAGCGGGACAGGAAATGGTCCCTTCACGGCGGCGACGCTGACCACAGCTTCGGCGCTCCCGCTGACGCTGACGCAAGCGATGGCCTCGGGCAGCGTGAACCCGCTCACCGACTACCGCTCAAGCCTGACCTGCACCAACTCCGTGAGTTCGAGCACGCCGCTGCCCAGCGGGGCGATCACCACCAACTACAGCTTTGGCGCGCTTCAGTTCGGCGATCTCGTCACCTGCACCTTCACCAACACGGTGTTCCCGCACATGCGGTTGACCAAGGCGCTGGGCACTGGCGGGCGGCGGTTCAGCACCGATCAATTCGTGATGAACATCAACCAGGGCTCGACCACCGTGGGCACGACAACCACGACCGGTACGAGCGCCACGGTGAACAATGCGTCGACACCGCAGGTGATGGGCTCCGCGGGGACAGCCTATACGTTCACCGAGCTCGGCGCAGGCACGACTAGCCTTACGCAGTACACATCAGCGATGACCTGCACGAACGCGTTCACCGGCTCATCGACCACGCTGCCGACGACGGTGGGCGGGACGGTGACACCGCAGATGGGCGACGTGATTTCCTGCACGATCACCAACACTCGCCGGGCAACCAATGCCACGCTGACGCTGGTGAAGACATCGAGCGTGCTTTCCGATCCGGTTAACGGCGCGACCAATCCCAAGATGATCCCGGGTTCGATCGTGCAGTATTCGATCCTTGTCTCGAACACGGGGCCGACCGCGGTGGACAGCAACACGGTGCTGCTGATCGATTCGCTGCCGAGCCAGATGCGGGTGGGAACCGCAGCGACGCCGACGTTCACGCAAGGCTCCCCGACAAGCGGCCTCACCTTCAATGCCACCAACGACATTCGCTATTCGAATGCCTCGACGGCGCCCACGACATATGCCGGCTGCACTTATACCCCGGTTTCAGCCTATGACGCAGCGGTGAAATTCATCTGCGTGAACCCCAAGGGCACCATGGCGGGTTCATCCGGCACGCCGCCCAGCTTCACGATCTCGTTCAGGGCGCAGATGCAGTAAGCAGGCGGCGCAGGCCGGCGAGGAGGCGTGGGCCGAGTTCCGGCCCCTGCAAGGGATAGAGGAACGGTTCGATCAGTTCCGCTTCCATCAGCAGTAATGTGCCTTCCGGCCCGCGCACGAGGTCGATGCGCGCGTAGAGCGGCGCGGCGAAGGGCAGGCCTGCGATCACTTGTCGCGCGGCGGCGAGGTCGTCAGCGGCAGGTGTGACGGCAGTATCCCACCCGCCATAGAGCGACTGCACACGGTAATCGCCGGGGGCTGGGCGCTTGATGAGGCCGTGGCTGAACTGGCCGTCGATGAAGATCAGCGAATGCTCGCCCTCTTCGACAATGCCGGGCAGAAAGGGCTGGACGAGCGCGGCGTGGCCCATGCGCCAATCGGCGGCGGGCGGGTTCTGGCGCGTGAAATCGAACTGGCCTTCGGCGCCCGCGCCGACGCGGCGCTTGGCGATCACACGGTCGCAGCCGAAGTGATCGAAGGCGGCGAGGATCTCGTTCGCGCCAGGGTTATCGAGGAGCAGCGTGGGAATGGTCGCGACGCCGCGCGCGCCGAGTTCGGCGAGGTAGCCCTTGTCGATGTTCCAGCGCACGATTTCCGGCGCGTTGTAGACCAGGACACCCAGCGCGGCGATGGCATCGAGCTTGGCGAGAAAGGCCTCACGGTTGTCCCAGTAGTCCCACGGCGTGCCAATGAGCGCGGCATCGAACGCGGCAAAGGCCTCGAGCGGGGCCTGCCAATCGATGTCGGTCACGCTCTCGCCGGGGCGCAGCGCGGCGACGAGCGCTTCCATCTGCTGGTCATGCTCGAAGGCATCGGCGCGGCGGTCCGGGGCACCGGGCAGCGTGGTGCTGCAGGCGAGGAAGGCGATTTTCATGGGGTTATCTCTTCTCGGTAATCCATTCCCCCACCCGCTCACCCTGAGCTTGTCGAAGCATGTCCTGAGCGGCTGCTGCAAGCAGCCAGCCGAAGGGGGTGCTGACGCAACGGTCGTGCATGATACTTCGACAAGCTCAGCATGAGCGGGACTTGGTGAGTGAATTCAGTGTGGGGCGTGCATCAGGGCCGGGTCGACCCGCGCACGACGAGGCGCACCGGCACGCGGCGCGGGGTTTCGGGTTCGCCGGCCATGGTGGCCAGGAGGCGCTCGACGAGCAAGGCACCGGCGGTTTCGAAATCCGATTCGATCGTTGTCAGCGGCGGCGTCGACCATGCTCCGGCACGAACGCCGTCGAAGCCGACAATGCCGACAGAATCGGGAATCCGGTAGCCGCGCCGATCGAGTTCCTTGAGCGCGCCGAGTGCGATCTCGTCGCTCACCGCGAAGATGGCGTCGAAGGGCTGGCCGCTATCCGCCAGCGCGGCAGCAGCGCGGCGGCCCTGTTCCTCGCGGGGCAAGCCGCGTTCGATGCGCTGGAGCATCGGTTCGCGGCCAGCATCGCGCATCGCGCTGGCATAGCCGTCATAGCGCTCCTTGAACTGGCGCTGCGGCGAGGTTTCGGAGCCGATGCAGACGATCTTCTCGTAGCCGCGCACGAGCATATGGCGGACAGCGAGCGCGGCGCCCGCTTCGTTATCGCTACGCACCCACGGGAAGGCATCGCTCGGTGCGCCCCAGCAGACCCAGTTGGTGGCAGGATCGAGCTGGCCGAAATAGTCCCACGCGGGCGTGTTCTCGCTGGTGCCGATGACAATCATGCCGTCGGACTTGCGGCGCTCCTCGTAGTGGCCCCAGAAGTTTTCCGCGCTGTCCTGGAAGGACACGAGCACTTCATATCCGCGCGCGGAGGCGGCGGCGCAGGTGCTGCCAAGGAGGGCGAAGTAGAACGGGTTGAGGTCCTTGCGGTCCTGCCCGGCGCGGCAGATCATCACGACCGCGAGCGTGCCGGTCTTGCCGCGGCGCAGGCGGGCGGCGTTTTCGTTGACCTGATAATTGAGCCGCGCGGCAGCGGCGATCACGCGCTGGCGGGTGGGCTCGCTGATCGAAGTGTCCCCGGCCAGCGCGCGGCTGACGGTGGACTGGCTGACGCCGGCCTCTTCCGCCACATCGAACGAGGTGACGCGGGTGATCCGGCGTGTGGTGTCGGTGGTCTGCGGCATCAGCGGAAGCTGTCCTTGGCGCTGCGCAACGCGGCAAATGTTTCGACGGCCGAACCGCCGCCCCAGCGCGCCTGCAAGGCCGGATCATCGGCGCGCAGGAAGGGATTGGTGGCGAGCTCGCGGTCAAGGCGGGTCGGTACGGTCCATTCGCTCCGGCTGCGCTTGTCCGCGATTTCTGCGGCATAGGCGGCGAGCGCGGCGTTGTCCGGATCGGCGTGGACGGCGAACTTCGCGTTGGAGGCGGTGTATTCGTGCGCGCAGTAAAGCGTGGTGTCGCCCGGAAGGGCTTTCACGCGGCTGAGGCTGGCCCAGAACTGGTCTGGCGTGCCCTCGAACATACGGCCGCAGCCGAGCGTAAACACCGCGTCTCCAACGAAGGCGATGGAGGCGTCTGGCAGGTGGTAGGCGCAGTGGCCTATGGTGTGCCCGCCAACGTCGATCACATGCGCTTCATAGGCGCCGAAGGGGACTGTATCGCCCTGTGCGACAGTCCGGTCGATCCCGGCGATCCGCGCGGCATCCGCTGCGGGAGCGATGATCGTGCAACCAGTCGCGGCCTTGATGGCCTCGTTCCCGCCTGCGTGATCGGGGTGCCAGTGGGTGTTCCAGATCTGCGTGATCGACCAGCCCTTGGCGGCTGCTTCGCGCAGATAGGCTTCTGCATCCGGCGTATCGATGCAGGCCGTTTCACCGCTGGCGCTATCGTGCAGCAGGTAGCCGTAATTGTCGCTGAGGCAGGTGAACTGGTGGACTTCAAGCGTCATGGTATCTCTCGGGCATCCTCGTCGCAGAGCCTAGCCGAGTGTGCGCCGCAATGCAAAAGCCCGCCCGGATTGCTCCGGACGGGCTTTTGGTTTGCCTTGACGGCGGTAAGCCAGGCTTACTGCTTGGCCTTGAGGGCCGCGCCGAGGATGTCGCCCAGCGAAGCGCCGGCTTCCGACGAACCGTACTGTTCCACGGCTTCCTTCTCTTCGGCGAGCTGACGGGCCTTGACCGAGAAGTTGGGCTTCTTGGAACGGTCGAAGCCGATGACCATGGCATCGAGCTTCTGGCCGACCTGGAAGCGGTCCGGACGCTGCTCGTCGCGGTCGCGGCCGAGATCGGTGCGCTTGATGAAGCCGGTCGCGCCGTCTTCGCCAGCCTGCACTTCGAGACCGCCATCGCGGACTTCGAGGACAGTGACGGTGACGACTTCGCCGCGGCGGAGCGAGCCAGCACCAGCGGCCGAACCGCCAGCCGCCGGAGCGCCCTTTTCAAGCTGCTTCATGCCGAGCGAGATGCGCTCCTTTTCGACATCGACGTCGAGAACGATGGCCGAAACCTGCTCGCCCTTGCGGTGCAGCGCCAGTGCGTCTTCGCCCGAGATGCCCCACGCGATGTCCGACATATGAACCATGCCGTCCACGTCGCCATCGAGGCCGATGAACAGACCGAACTCGGTCGCGTTCTTGACTTCGCCCTCGACGGTCGAGCCAACCGGGTGCGCTTCGGCGAAGGCTTCCCAGGGGTTCTGCTGGGCCTGCTTGAGGCCGAGGCTGATGCGGCGCTTGTCGCTGTCGACCTCGAGCACGAGCACATCGACTTCCTGCGAGGTCGAGACGATCTTGCCGGGGTGGACGTTCTTCTTGGTCCACGACATTTCCGAAACGTGGACGAGGCCTTCGATGCCAGCTTCCAGTTCGACGAACGCGCCGTATTCGGTGATGTTGGTGACAACGCCGTGCAGCTTCGCACCGACCGGGTACTTGGCGGCGACGCCATCCCACGGATCGCTTTCAAGCTGCTTCATGCCGAGGCTGATGCGCTGCGTATCCTGGTTGATGCGGATGATCTGGACGCGGACGGTATCGCCGATGGCGATCACTTCCGACGGGTGGTTGACGCGCTTGTAGCTCATGTCGGTGACATGGAGCAGGCCGTCGATGCCGCCGAGGTCCACGAACGCA
This sequence comes from Novosphingobium sediminis, assembly GCF_007991615.1. Classification (GTDB taxonomy): domain Bacteria; phylum Pseudomonadota; class Alphaproteobacteria; order Sphingomonadales; family Sphingomonadaceae; genus Novosphingobium; species Novosphingobium sediminis. The sequence continues at coordinate 229,844 of NZ_BJYR01000012.1, forward strand.
CCGTAATCGGTGATGTTCTTGACGACGCCGTCGATGATCTGGCCTTCCTTGAGGTTCTGGATCAGGCCCGAACGCTGCTCGGCGCGGGTTTCCTCGAGGACAGCGCGGCGCGAGACCACGATGTTGCCGCGGCGGCGGTCCATCTTGAGGATCTGGAAGGGCTGCGGCATGTCCATCAGCGGGGTCACGTCGCGCACGGGGCGGATATCGACCTGCGAGCCGGGCAGGAACGCCACGGCGCCGTCGAGATCGACGGTGAAGCCACCCTTCACGCGGCCGAAGATCACGCCTTCGACGCGCTTGCCTTCGCCGAATTCGCTCTCGAGCTTGTCCCAGGCGGCTTCGCGGCGGGCGCGGTCGCGGCTGAGCATCGCTTCGCCGTCGGCGTTCTCGACGCGGTCGACGTAGACTTCGACTTCGGCGCCGACGACGAGACCGTGCGGCTGGCCGGGCATGGCGAATTCGCGAAGCGGCACGCGGCCTTCGCTCTTGAGACCGACGTCGATGACGGCCTTGTCGTTTTCGATGGCGGTGACGGTGCCCTTGACGACCCGGCCTTCAAAGCCGCCGTTAGCGGCGCCGCCGAGGGTTTCGTCGAGCATCGCGGCGAAATCGTCGCGCGTGGGATGAGATGCCATTGCTGGTATTCCTGTTGTCGCTGTTTCCGGCCAGGCGGTTGTATCCGCCGGTCTTTCACCGGATGCCGCCCCATGCGGATCCGGGCCAAGGGGCCGAACCATCTGCCGGGCCGAATGCCATGGCAGATATCCGAAACGGAGGTTTACCCCCGCCGCAGACGAGCGGCCCCTATGTCAGGAATGGGCAAAAAGCAAGCTGAACCGCGCCTCTTCAGGCCGCAAGCGCGCGGGGATGCGACGTGGCGGTGCGGGCCGAGGTGCGGAAGCGCGCGACGGCTGAGGCAAGCTCACCGGCTTCGTCCGCCAGCGAACGAGCGGCAGCTGCGGTTTCCTCGACCATGGCGGCATTGCGCTGGGTCATCGAGTCCATGTCCGAGACGGATATGCTGACCTGATCGAGGCTGGATGATTGGGCCTGGGTCGCCTCGGCAATGGAACTGACGAGCGTGGCAAGGGTATCCACGCGCCCGACCAGAGCAGTCAGGGCCTCACCGGTTCGGCTCACAAGGTTGACGCCGCCGGAGACTTCGCGCGAACTGGCGGCAATGAGCGTGCGGATCTCGTTTGCCGCATCGGCGCTGCGCTGGGCCAGCGCCCGCACTTCATTGGCGACGACGGCAAAACCATTGCCGGCAGCCCCGGCCCGGGCCGCTTCGACGCCCGCATTGAGGGCCAGAAGGTTGGTCTGGAAGGCAATCGCATCGATCAGATCGACGATTCGGCCGATTTCCTGCGAGGACCGCTCGATCGCACCCATCGCGGCCATCGCCTCGCCGACCAGCGTACCGCCGACTTGTGCGTCCTGTGTGGCGAGGCCGATCTCGCTCTCGACTTCGCGGGTCCGCGTGGCGGTTGAGGAAACCAGTGTGGCGACCTGCTTCATGGCGGCGCTCGATTCCTCGACACTCGCGGCCTGGCTCTGGTTGCGCGTGGCAAGATCGCTCGAAGCGATGCGGATTTCTGCCGCGCCGTTGCTGACGCTGCTTGCCGTGCCGCCGACGCGCGCGAGAACGCTGTCGAGCCGTTCGGCGGCCGCATTGTAGGCGCCGCGCAGTTCTTCGTATTCGGCAGGGAAGGGGGGCTCGATGCGGTGGACGAGATCGCCCTCTGCGAGCTGGCGGAGCGCCGTCCCCATGCGGCTGACGACAATTGCCTGCTTCTGGGCATTCTCGCGCTGCGCGCTGGCGGCGCTGCGGAAGACCTCGATGGCGCGCGTCATGTCGCCGATCTCGTCGCTGCGGTGGTCGCTGCGCCGCCCCGCGTCGAGATCGCCGCCTGCCATGGTCACCATGACATCCACCGTGCCAGCGAGGGGATCGAGCACATGGCGGCTGAGCAGGCGGATCGCGCAGAGGATGAGGGCAACAGTCGCGGCCCCGGCGAGTGCCATGACGATGAGGAGCGCCGAAACCGTCGTTATGCTGCTGGAGACCAGCGAATCGCGCGCCGCGACGGCATGCTCGGTAAGCAGCAGCACAGCGCTGCGCTCGCGGGCGAAGATGGTATCGAGCCGCAGCTTGCTGGCCTGCGCTTCTGCCGTATCGCCGCGGCCGAGCGCCGGGAGCAGCACCGCGTTGACTTCCTGCCAGAACGCATCCGCTTCCTTCGCGACCGCTGTGCGCAACTCGTTCGCCAGCGCCGGATCGACATCGTTTGCCGTCCACCGCGCGAGGCTGGCGCGATACTGCCTTTCCAGTTCGGCAAGATCGGCGCGGTTTTGCGCGAGGTGTGCCGGATCATCCACCGTCTGCCGTGCCTTGAGCGCAGGCTCCACAATATACAGCGGTGGCGGAAGGATATCCGCGGTGAAGCCGGTAACCGTGTCGATCCGGGTCTGCATCGCGCCGCCAACCCGGATATGCTGCACGGCAAAGCCGATCAAGAGGAGGACCACGGTCACCGTTCAAGCCAGCGCCAAGCCGCCCCGGCGGCTCTGGATTCGGATACTCATGGCAGCGGTACTCCCCTCTTTTCATGGCTTTGCGTCGTCTTCGGGCCAATGTGGGGAGGGCATAACCCGGCTGTGCAAACCAAAGACTTGCACAGCCCGAAAGGTGCTCTGCCTAGCGCGGCCGAGCATCATGTTAACGATTGCAGGCCGCGTTAGCTGACCAAGGGTGGGGGGCATTAGCGATCCGGCAAGAGGTGCCGAACCGCCCTTCAAACTGACGATCAGGCGTACTTTGTGCGCAGCGCCAGCAGCGCCAGTGCGGCCTTGGCAGCCTCGCCGCCCTTGTCCTTCTGCGCCGGGTCCGCGCGGACCAGAGCCTGCGCTTCGTCTTCGACGGTGAGGATACCGTTGCCGACGGCGAGGCCATCCATCGTGAGCGCCATCACGCCGCGTGCGCTTTCGCCCGCGACGATCTCGAAGTGATACGTCTCGCCCCGGATAACCACGCCGATCGCGACGTAGCCGTCATACTGGCCGGACTGGTCCGCAAGTACGATCGCACCGGGAATTTCCAGCGCGCCGGGGACGGTAATCACGTCGACCTTGTGGCCTTCCGCCTCGAGCGCGGCGCGGGCACCGGCCACCAGCATGTCGTTGAGGTGATCGTAGAAGCGGGCTTCGACAATGAGGAACTTTGCCATGCGCGCTTACTCCGCGGTGATCGGCTGTTCGCCGACGATGTTGAGACCGTAGCCTTCGATGGCAACGATATTGCGATGCGAATTGGTCAGCAGGACCATGTCGTGGATGCCGAGATCGGCGAGGATCTGGGCGCCGATGCCATAGCTGCGCAAGTCCATGTCGCCGGTGCGGCCGGCGATTTCGGCCTGCAGCCCTTCGCTGCCGCCGGGCATCAGCAGCACGATCACGCCGGCGCCGGCATTGCCGATCTCGCTCATTGCGCGCTGCAGACTGCGCTTGCGTGGGCCGGGCTGGCCGAGCACGTCGGACAGGATCGAGATGCCGTGCATGCGCACCAGCGTCGGCGCGTCAGGGCGGACAGCGCCCTTCTGCAGCACGAGGTGAACCACGCCGTCGATCTTGTTGCGATAGGTCTTGATCGTCCAGTCGCCGCCGTAGTCCGAATGGAACGGCTGCTGATCGATGCATTCGACGAGGTGATCGTGGCGGCGGCGATATTCGATGAGATCGCGGATCGTGCCCATCTTGAGGCCGTGGCGCCGCGCGAAGGGGACGAGATCGTCCATCCGCGCCATCGTGCCGTCGTCTTTCATGATCTCGCAGATCACGCCCGAGGGATTGAGCCCGGCAAGCCGCGAGATATCGACAGCCGCTTCGGTGTGCCCGGCGCGCACGAGAACGCCGCCATCGCGTGCGATCAGCGGGAAGACGTGGCCCGGCGTGACGATATCGTCCTTGGTCTTGGCGGCATCGATGGCAACGGCGACGGTGCGCGCGCGGTCGGCAGCCGAGATTCCGGTGGTGACACCTTCGCGCGCCTCGATCGAGACGGTGAACGCTGTTTCGTGGCGGGTGCCGTTGTTGCGGCTCATCAGTTCGAGGCCGAGCTGTTCGGTGCGCGTACGGCTGAGGGTGAGGCAGATCAGCCCGCGCCCATGCGTGGCCATGAAGTTGATCGCATCGGGCGTTGCCATCTGCGCGGGGATGACGAGATCGCCTTCGTTCTCGCGGTCTTCGTCATCGACGAGGATGAACATGCGGCCGTTGCGCGCCTCGTCGATGATTTCCTCGATCGGTACGAGGGCGGGGGTGTCGTCGGATTCGCTCAGCACGCGCTCAAGCTTGGCCAGCGTATCGGCGGTCGGGTTCCAGCCGGGCAGGCCCGCATCGCGCAGGGTGTTGGCGTGGAGCCCCGCCGCGCGGGCGAGGCCGGAGCGGGACATGCCACCTTCGACGATGAGGCGGCGGATGCGGTCGATGAGTTCGCTGGACATGGAAACCGTATCTCACACCGCAATGTGATACACAAGACTTGCAATCACATTGAGATGCGAAATGTTGGCAGTTGATTCGTCGAATGCAGTAACAACCGCTTCGGACGGTGGCTGCTGTGTCACACCTTGGTGCAAGCTGCCGCTACGGAATGGACAAAATTTAATTAAGCGGTTGACAACGAAGGTGTCCCGTTCTGTTCTGTAGGCAGAAGGTCGACCCTCAAAAATGATGGGCGGCCGCTGAAGAGAGAGGACATTGATATGAGGGGCAAACTTACCCTGCTCGCAGGTGTGTGCGTAGCAGCCGTCGCTACGCCGTCGTTCGCGCAGAACGCGCAGAGCGCAGCCAGTGGCGACAACGGCACGGGTGTCCAGGAAATCATCGTTACCGCGCAGCGCCAATCCCAGCGCCTGCAGACGGTGCCGATCGCGATCAGTGCCTTCACCAAAGAAAATCTGGACAAGCAGCAGATCCGCAACCCGCTGGACCTTCAGCTGTCGCTGCCCAACATTACCTTCACCAAGACGAACTTCACGACGTCGAGCTTCACCATTCGCGGCATCGGTGACCTTTGCACCGGCGTGACCTGCGACAGCGCGACCGCGATCCACGTCAACGACGCCCCGCTGTTCTTCAGCCGCCTGTTCGAAGGTGAATTCTACGATCTGCAGCAGGTCGAAGTTCTGCGTGGTCCGCAGGGCACCCTGTTCGGCCGCAACGCGACATCGGGCGTGGTGAACTTCCGCACCGCGAAGCCTGATCTCAACGGCTTCAGCGCTTCGGGCGATGCCGAATACGGCAACTACAACTCGGTCCGTCTGCGCGGCGCGATCAACATCCCGGTCAGCGATACGCTGGCTGTTCGTGCGGCCGGTTTCTACCTGAAGCGCGATGGCTACACGCAGAACCTCTACAACAACACCAAGATCGACGACCGCAACATGTACGGTCTGCGCGGCTCGCTGACCTGGCAGCCGTCCTCGTCGACCACGATCGATATCATGGGCCAGTTCTTCCGCGAGAAGGACAGCCGCATGCGCATTCAGAAGCAGTACTGTCAGGATGATCCGACCGGTATCCTGGGCTGCCTCAACACGACCCGTGGCACCAGCACCACCAACGGCAATGCGCTGCTGGCCAACGTGCTGACCTCCAAGGAATTCTTCGCCATCCGCGGCCTGCCGCAGGCTTTCGCGCTCGGTAGCATCTACGGTCCACAGGTCTATCGCAACGAAATCAACCCGGCTGATCCGCGCGTCGTCAACACCGACTTCCAGCCGAGCTACTTCACTCAGGAAACCATTATCCAGGGTACCTTGAAGCAGGACATCGGCGAGAAGTTCAGCCTGCGTGTCGAGGGTAACTACCAGAACACCAAGGTCGACTCGCAGCAGGACTACAACAACGCGGTTGCCGACCGTTCGGGCTTCACGCCGGGTCTCTCCGCCCTCGCAGCGGCTGGCGCCGGGCTGCTTGGACCGGGCCTCAAGACCTATCTTGCCCCGATCGCCAACGCGCTGATCCCGCAGGGTCCGGGTGGTCCGCTCTGCACCTCGCCGGGCGAAGAAACCGGTACGGGCGTGTTTGGCGGCCACAGCGTGTGCGCTGCCACGCCGCTCGACTTCGACCGTTCGGTCCAGCGCCAGAATGCGTGGACGGCGGAAGCGGTGCTGACCTCGAAGTTCGACGGTCCGCTCAACTTCCTGCTCGGCGGTATCTACGGCCAGTACAAGGTCACCGAGAACAGCTACTATGTGAGCTCGTTCGGGCTTGATTACTTCGCCGGCGTGGTTGGTGCGTTCTCGGCACTCGGTGCCGGTCTGCCGCCTGCTTACCTTGCCACGCCGACCTACCGGAACAACACGCCGGAATACAAACTGACGACCTACGGCATCTTCGGCGAGGCCTATTGGAAGTTCAACGACAAGATCAAGCTCACGCTCGGTCTGCGTTACAACAACGACAAGAAGACCGTTCGTGCCCGCACGACGCTGTTCAACTTCCTCGCTCCGGTCGGCATTGCCAATGCCTATGACTCGCCGTTCCTGCCCGCTTCCTACGACGCTGACTCGGGCATCGACGGCAACCAGCCGTTCCAGGTCCGCGACGTGAAGTTTGGCGAGTTCACTGGTCGTGCGGTGATCGATTACCAGATCACGCCGGACAATCTGGTCTATGCCTCGTACTCGCGTGGCTACAAGTCGGGCGGTATCAACCCGCCGCTGTCGCCGATCTTCGCGGTGCCGGAGAGCTTCACGCCTGAATTCGTGAACTCGTTCGAAATCGGTACGAAGAACACCTTCGCCAACGGCGCGCTGCAGCTGAACCTCACCGGGTTCTACTACAAGTACAAGGGCCTGCAGCTCTCGCGCATCGTTGTCCGTACCTCGGTCAACGATAACGTGAACGCCAACATCTGGGGTGTGGAAGCCGAGGCGATCATTCGTCCCAGCCGCCAGCTGACGATCAATGCGAACTTCAGCTACCTCAACACCAAGGTGTCGGAAGACAAGCTCCTGTCGAACCCGCGTGACTTCGGCAATGGCCGCAGCGACGCTGTGATCATCAAGGACATCACCAACACCGCCAACTGCGCCGTCGGCTCGAACTCCAACAACGCCGCCGGTGTGAATGCCTTCGTGAACACGGCGAATGCGCTGATCAACGCAGGGCAGATCCCTGGCGTTGCTGCCGGGGCCGGTCTCAAGCCGACCACGGCATTCCCGGCCGGCGGCGGCATCGCCTCGACCGGTGCGTACTCGATCTGCGCCGTGCTCAGCGCACTCGCTCCGACGCTTGGCAATGCGCCCGGCATCGGCGGTGTGACGGTCTACTCGTCGGGTATCCCCGCCAACATCCGTGGCAACAAGCTGCCCGGCGCGCCGAGCGTGAAGTTCTCGGCCGGCGTGCAGTATGCGGCTCAGATCGGGCGGCTGACGCTGACTCCGCGTTTCGACCTCAACTTCACCGGAAAGTCTGACGGCACGATCTTCAACGGTCTGGTCGACAAGGTGCCTTCGTTCACGCAGCTGAATGCTCAGGTGCAGCTCGATGGTCCGGACAAGAAGTGGTTCATCCGCGGCTTCATCCAGAACATCACCAACGACAACTCGGTGACCGGTCTCTACGTCACCGATCAGTCTTCGGGTAACTTCACCAACGTCTTCACGCTGGAACCGCGCCGCTACGGTATCGCCGCCGGCTTCAAGTTCTGATCGTTCGGGGGGAACTGGCCAGGCGCCTTGACGGGTGCCGGCCGGTCTGAGGCGGGCGCCGGGGGGAAACCTCCGGCGCCTTGCTTTTGCGCGCTTGATGCAGGGAGCAAGGACGCAAGAGCAAGGCGCCGGACAGGCATGGCGAAGACCGAAGACCGCTTACGAATGCTGGCAGCAGTGATCGAAAGAGACTTTTTGTGGGCCGCACGCGAGCCTGCCAATCATCTTTGGGCGCATGCCTGAGCGCAGGCGCGGCAGAATTCGTCCCTCCGCACAAACGCGGCGGCGCATCTCAACGCCTGATCAAGAACCACGTCTGCAGAACAATCGGCCGAATGCGATCTGCAGAATGCTTCTCCCACCGCATCCGCAAGCCAAAGCTGCTGTCAGTATGGCGCCACATTCGATCGCACACCTTGCGATCGTGCTGTTGGCAAGGTGGGGAGGACTTTGTCCGCGGCCTAGCAGTGACGGTCATCGAAAGCAGCTTCCGCTGCTTTTCGTTAACTCACTGATATAGGTGGGGAATGGTGGACGCACTAGGGCTCGAACCTAGGACCCGCTGATTAAGAGCGGAGCTTTGTGCCCTTTTCGTTCCTTTCCAATACTACGCCAAACTACGCTCAAGGGCTTGAAACGGTTGGAATAAATCCGCCGTGGATTACCCTTCGCTACGCCATCGTAATCCCGACATCTGATTACGTGGCGATTACGTGGACGAGCGTCAGATCATGCCGAATCAATCAATCACACTGCGAACAATCCAGTCGGTCACACCGGACCCGCACCGCGACATTTACGTGTGGGACCCCCGGCTAAAGGGTTTCGGACTTCGCGTCACGCCAAGAGGAGCACAATCGTTTGTGTTCCAGTATCGGGTCGACGGCGGGCCTGCCCGACGCAAAACGATCGGGCCCGTTGGTAGTCCATGGACGCCGGCCACGGCGCGCAAGGAAGCCGAGCGATTGCTGGTCCAGGTCTATCAGGGGATCGATCCGGTCGAAGCCAAACGCGAAGCCAAGCGGAAGAAGGAGACGCTGAACTTTCGGACCTACAGCGAAAGGTTCGTTGAGCTCTATCTCAAGCCGAACTGGCGGGGGACGTGGGGCTCGGCGCAATGCACGATCAACAACGTGTTTATTCCACGCTGGGGGAACCGACCCGTCCACGAGATCACCCGCGCCGATATCGTGAAGGTGCTGGACGAGTATTCTGATCGCCCTGCGCGACGCAAGGAGATCCACTCGCTCCTGCGCAAGTTCTTCAACTGGGCGACCGACCGGCAGGATATCGATGTCTCGCCGCTGGCCGGGATGAAGGCTCCGAAGGCCGTTCCATCGCGGCGCAGGGTGCTCAGTGACGAGGAGGTTGTCGCCTTGTGGAGGGCGACCGAGAATTCCGGATGGCCGTGGGGGCCGTTCGTCCGGATGCTGATCCTGACGATGCAACGGCGTCAGGAAGTTGCCGAGATGGACTGGTCCGAAATCGACATCGATGCGCGTAGATGGACCTTGCCGGCCGATCGGGCGAAGAATGATCAGGAACATGTCATACCGCTGACAAGCCTCGCTTTGGCAGAGCTGCAGCTGCTTGGCCCGAAGCGCAAGGGCCTCGTATTCACGACCACTGGCACGACCCCCGTCTCGGGATTCTTCAAGGGAAGGGCGGCTCTCCACAAGGACATGATCGCGCACCTGAAGGCGAAGCAGATCGAGGACGGAGGAGACCCCGACCAGGTAGACGTTCCGAACTGGCGACTACACGATATCCGCAGAACCGGCGCAACCCATCTCCAGTCGCTGAGAGTCCCCGTCGAGGTGACAGAAAGCGTGCTCAACCATATCAGCGGAACAAGGGCAGGGGTCGCGGGGATCTACAACCGCTACAAATATGACGATGAGAAGCGCACCGCTCTCGATGCTTGGGACGCGAAGCTGCGGTCCATCCTGTCGACATAGGCCAATGAGACGCATGGTCTGATTCCAGACCATGGCTAGCTGCGCCTCTCGGCCCGCGTCGAACGCAGCGGAGCAGCACGGCAGTGAAACAAAAGGGGCACCGCAGATACCGTTGACATTTGTCAACAGATAGGCGATAAGGAGGTCGGTTGAATGGCTAGGCCACGCCATCCGAACAAGGAGATTGAAGCTGCTGTTGCCCATGCGGAAACACTGGGCTGGCGGGTCGTTCCGATCAGTGGCCACGCCTGGGGGCGGCTCTACTGCGCTTGGGCTGACCGGGACGGTTGCATGGTCTCGGTGTGGAGCACGCCGCGCAATGCGGAGAACCATGCCAAGGCTATACGACGGGATGTGGCGCGGTGCCCGCACGGGCAAGCGGAGTGAGTGAGATGAAGACGCATGAGTTCACGATTGTCGCCTCCGGCCTCGATCCCGAGGCGGACGGCTACGAAGACCGCTTCTTCGAGGCCGGTTGCGACGACGCGACGCTTTCGTTCCAGAAGGGCGTGATCATCGCCGAGTTCGCCCGTCAAGCTGTGTCATTTTCCAAAGCTGTCACAACCGCTTATAAGGATATACTCAAAACGGGTGCCAAGATCGAACGGGTCGAGCCGGATTATCTGGTGAACCTCAGTGACATTGCCGAGCGCTCAGGTCTCACCCGTCAGGCGATCTCGCTCTATACCAAGGCGGAACGTGGCTCAGGCTTCCCCAATCCGGTTGCACGCGTCACCTCCAACAGTCCTCTCTGGGATTGGCTGGAAGTCACCGAGTGGCTCCACGCCCAGGCAAAAATCGACCGCGAAGCGGTGGTAGAGGCGCGGATTGTCAAAGAGGCCAATCGCTTTCTCGAGTTGCATGACGAGCAGTCTGATAACTTCACGCGGCGACTGGAATTGCTCGAGGATGCGGGACCCTAGGCGTATACAGGTCTGACGCCCATGCACCAATCCGATGGTAACGCACCACCCTATTGCTCAGATGGAGCATTTGCCGTATCTTTCCTCACCGGCTGATTAGATCGCCTATCAATAGCTTGAATTCGGGCAAATACATCGACATTCTAACAGCCATGAACAGGATCGACAAGTTGATTAATCAAAAGCAAGCATTAGTTTGTGCAGTCGACCGCGATGGCTTCGCCACTTCTACGCTGCGTTGCTGCTCATCCTTCGCTCTTTGGGCGAACAGCCGAAGCGCTCTGAAAACGCACGGGTGAAGGCGGCAGCCGAGCGATAGCCAACGCGATTGGCAACCGTTTTTATCGGGACATTGCTTTCCGCGAGTAGGTTGAGCGCACGCTGAAGCCTCCAGTCCACTATATAGGCCATCGGGCCACTGCCAACCAGCTCGCGAAAGCGCTCGGCGAAGCGGCTGCGCGACATTCCCACGGCCGCCGCTAGGCTTTCGACAGTCCATCCATGGGCGACATCACCGTGAATAAGGCTGAGTGCTTTGCCGATCTGAGGATCGTAGACAGCGGACATCAAACGGCTGATTTCGGGCGCCTGCGCGATGCCGGCGTGTATCGCCTCGATGAACAGCACCTCGGACAGGCGGCTGACGCTGGCTGTGGCTCCCGGTTCGCCCTCAAACATGCGGCGCACAAGCAGGCGCAGAACGTCGTCAAGCATGGGCCGTGATGCACGGTCCGCTGCGGTAACATGCAACAAGTCCGGTATCGAACGCAGCAACGGGTGGTCTGCACCATCGGCAAAGGAGAAATGGCCGCATACCATTTGGCAGGATTCGCCGGCTTCGCCGCTCCCGACGATGAACGGCCCCGAGCCCGTGAAGCCTGCTTGCTGTATGACATCGCCAAGCGGTTGCCCTTCAACGGTTTCGCTGCTCGACAGCAAATGGCCAGCGCCGCCGGGAACAAGGGCAAGATCGCCAGCTCGCAACTTTGTGCGCGTCCCATCGGCGAGGGTGACGTAGCACGTCCCTTGTACCACCAGGTGAAAGCGCGCTGCACGCCTGTAGCTAGGGACGGCGATACTAAACGCCGGGTAAAAATCGGTGCGAAAGTAAATTGCGGCTTTCAGTGCTACTGTGTCGAGCACGTCGCTGAGTACATCGGTCATGCTGGTTGCATAGCACCGGCGTCCGCTAAATCCACAAGACTATTCGTGAAACGTTGCAGGTCATCCCAATGAATTGACCAGAAATCGTAAAATGGCGCCACGGCATTGCGTTACCTCCCACCGAAGCGCAACCAAGCATCGACGGAACTGCTAACCCTTCGCCAGGAACCGCTCCGGAGATTTGTAGTGGAGACCATTCCCCAGACTGATGCCGCGTCTGCGCCGTCGAAAACCCAAGACCTGCTGTATGCGGTGAAGAAGCAGATGGGCGGCTTGCCAAAAATTTTTGCCACCATGGCGCAATCACCGGCCGGGCGCAGTGGTTGTCCTGGAGTTGCCGGGGCACTCGCCGCAGGAAGCCTGTCAAATGTGAACCGCAAGCAGATTGCGCTCGCTGTCGCCGGTGCCAATGCGTGCGATTATTGCGCTTCGGTGCATACGGGACGCGGCAAGGGAGCAGGTCTTTCGTCCGACGAAATGGCCAGGAATTTGATTGGCAGATCGTCATATCCCAAGACCGCCGCTCTGTCGGGCGTCGCACGCGAAGACGTTCGCCTACGTGGCCAGACAACGGCAGCTCAACTCGCAACGCTCACCACGCCGGTTTCGATCATGAGGCCGGTGTCGAGACTGTCGCGAACATCACACTCAGCATTTTCACGAACTACTTCAACCATATCGCGGGGACCGAAAATGATCTCCCGCTGATGCGTTCGCGGAGCGCCTTGTTTGTTTAGGCGACCCGAACGGGCCGGTTCGCCGCCCCCAGCGAACCGGCCCAACTCAGTCTTCAATCACATTCAATCCGAAGGAAAAGCCAATGACCAATCCAATAGAAGCTGCCGAAAGCGCATCAAACGCGCTCACCGCTCAGGGCAGAATCCTTGAGTCGATCGACCAGTACTATGCCGACAATTGCGTATTCATCGAACCCGATGGCGCAAGCCGCACGTCGAAGGACGCAGAGCGCGCACATCTTGAAGGCTTTTTCGCGAGCCTGAAGAGCTTCGAAAGCGCGACGTTGCACGGCCAGGCCGTCGGGGACAATTTCTCGGCGAGCGAATGGACGTTCAAGATGACGGCCGGTGATGGCAGCCCGATCATCTGGCACGAAACGCTCGTGCGCACCTGGCAGGACGGCAAGATCGTCTCAGAAAAATACTACACCCAGGCCTGATCTCGGGCGACCCGATTGGCTCCGTTTCGACTTGAATCCCGGCGCACAGCGCGAGGGTAATTTACTACTCCAACAGAGGGAAATCTCATGTCCAATGAAAATGAAGTTGCCATCCAGTCCCGCCGTGCCCTGTTCCGTTCAGCTGGAATTGCCGCTGCTGGGCTTGGGCTCGCCACCCTTGACGCACCGTTGCTGGCCGCGCCACGCAAGATTGCGCGCCGCGGCGATACCGACAGCTCAGATGTTGGCGTGATGCAGGGTGCTCTTGCACTTGAACATGAAGGTATCGCTGCCTATCGCATTGCCGGTGGAAGCGGGCTGCTCAGCAAGGGCGTGCTCGACGTTGCACTGGTTTTCCTCGGCCATCACGAGGGGCACCGCGATTCACTTGCCAAGCTGATCGCGACGGCTGGTGCAAAGCCTGTCGAACCCAAGACCGATGCCGAGTATATTTCGGCACTTAACATCGGCGCGCTCAAGTCCGAAGGCGATGTCGTTAAGTTTGCTGCCGGCCTCGAACAGGGCGCGACGAACGCCTATGTCGGCCAGATCGCTGCGTTGCAGGACCACAAGCTGGCACATCTCTTCGCGCAACTCAGCACAGACGAAGCGGTTCACTGGGCCATTCTCAACAACGCGGCGGGCGGCGCGATGCCCAAATCTGCGTATCTGTTTGGCTGATATGGCAAATCGCAAACGCATCGAGGCCGGGGTCGCGGTTTGCGCGATCCTGGCCGGGGCCGGACTGGTGTTTGTCCCCACCGCCGCGCCGGCGCAAGCGGTGGCCAATCTCGCAAATGGCCAGGCGCTTTATCAAGCAAAATGTGGCGGATGCCATTCCATCGAGGCAAACCGTATCGGCCCGGCGCACCGTGGTCTCATTGGACGTCGGATCGCAACGGTACCAGGCTATGCTTATTCTCCGGCACTCAAGAAATTGACTGGCGTTTGGACGCCGGCGCGGATCGATTTATGGCTGCAGGGACCTCAAAAAATGGCGCCAGGCTCGAAAATGTTTTCGACTGTCTCCGACGCCGCGCAACGGCGCGACATTATTGCTTATCTTGCCGCAAACTCGTCCGTGGATCGGAGGTAGCGGGATGCCTGTTATGAGATCATCCGATTGCTTGCTGGAAGACATTCAAGCGTGCACCCTGTGCGCTGAGCATCTGCCAGCCGGACCGCGCCCGATCGTTCAGTTCAGCGTAACCTCCACAATTGTCATCATCGGTCAGGCGCCCGGCGCGCGCGTCCATGAGAGCGGCATTGCCTGGGATGACGCAAGCGGCGAGCGGCTGCGCGAGTGGACGGGGCTTACGCCCGATATTTTTTACGATCCCGCGCAGGTCGCACTTGTGTCGATGGGCTTTTGCTATCCCGGCACCGGGAGCAGTGGCGATTTGCCGCCGCGCCTCGAATGTGCACCAATGTGGCATGATCGCGTCATGGCCGTGCTTCCACCCGCGCGATTGACGCTGCTCGTTGGAAGCTATGCACACCAGCGCTACTTGGTCGAGGACAAAAAACAATCGCTGACTGAACGTGTTGGTAAATTTCACGAGTACCTGCCGCACTACTTTCCGCTTCCGCATCCATCCTGGCGTAGTATGGGCTGGATGAAACGCAACCCATGGTTCGAGCACAATGTTCTGCCAATGTTGCGCGATGCAATTGGAATGCGAATAGGCACTGCCCCACACGAGTAGGCTTGTCAGTGTTTTAGGCGACCGCCAAGCCATTGGTAGGCGCTTGGATCCCCTCGTGGGGCAATTTGGCGAACGAGGGCTTCTCGGTTCGGTGCTGGGCTACCCATGCGGAAGGGCTGGGCTGGCGGGTCGTTCCAATTAGTGGCGATGACTGGGATCGGTGTTATTGGCGCTGGGTTGACCAAGACGGCTGCATCATTCCGGTGTGTCGGCGGTGATAGCAGGCGATCAAACAGGTTTGCTGTCGGGCGACGGGTTCATTTCCAGCAGGGTGCCGCGTCCGCGAGGCTATCGAACAGGTCATACCAATGCAGTCGTGTCTACCGTCCATAGTTGCCGTGGCTTTCAAAGTGAGGCGACCGCCAATGGGCAAGTGACAAGCGGTCGGAAAAGGGCCCATTTAATGTGGTGGAGGGGTCTCCACTTTACGGGATCTTCTGCGAATAAGTCAGACAGGAAGGCGACGATGGAGCAGGTACCGGCTGTTGAGTTGGATTTGGCAAAGCCGGTTGGCTAGGTTCACGGCGTCAACGCACAGTGCAATGTGCCCTGATTGGGACGCACAGCAATGTTTTCGAGCCCAGCGATGCACCATTCGGGGTCATAACGCGCCTCCGTCCCGTCTGAGCGCCATATCCAATGATCCCCATTTATGTCCTAGTTCGATCCGTCTTTCCGGCATGCGGTCCTATCAGCGATACTGATCGGCCAAGGCGGAAGGTGCTCGCTCAATCGAACGCGCGCGCAATGCTGGTGTTGGGTACCGCAGCTTGCATCCTAGCCCAGCATTCAGCCATGCCGCCGCGCGATCCATGTCCAGGCGGTCTCGCGTTCACTGCCGCATCCATATCTACCAACTGATCATGTTACCTTAATCTCTGCTTCACTTGGCGCGGTGCTTCGCCCGTGACGCGAGCGAACACCCGTGAGAAGGCTGCGGCACTATCATATCCGACGCTGTCGGCCACGGTCTTGACCGGCTTGCCTGCGGCAAGAAGGTCACGCGCAATCGTCATTCGCCACCGGGTCAGATAGTCGATCGGCGTCCGCCCAACGCAGGCGCGAAAATGCGTGGCAAAACGGGTGCGCGACATGCCGGCCACCTCTGCCAGATCATCAAGAGTCCACGAATGCCTTGGCTGTTCGTGCATCGCCGTCAGCGCCTTGGCCAATCGCGGATCGGCAAGGCCGCCCAGCACACCATCATTCACCAGGCCACTGGCGACAACATGACGCACTACCAGGATCAAGAGATAGTCGAACAAATGGTCGATGGCGGCCTGACGCCCATTATTGTCGCCAAATCCTTCGACAAGCAGAAGATCGCAGGCGGGCCCCAGCGTCGGGTTCTCGGCCAGCGGCAGGATGACAAGGTCGGGCAGTCCTTCGCCAATCGGGTTGCCATTATCGCCGCCCAGATCGACCTTCGCGCAGACCAGATCAGCCCCGCCTTCCGCAGCGCCAGTGAACCGATGCGCCTGTCCGCGCGGGAAGAAGAGCAGCGTTGGTTCGTTCAGAATGAGATCGGCCTCGCCAGATCGGCTCAGCGTCAACGCGCCGCTCTTGAGAAGGTGGAGGTAGCCGCAATCGGCAAATTGCGCGGTCGTACACAAGTTGCCGGTAAAGAATGTCCGGGCGCTCGGGGCAGTGTGGGCAAAGAGAGCGGCAAAGATGTCCATGTGAACGATCTGCAATGAAGTTGGCACCAATCTGCACCGATAACAGCCGATAGAGGCGTTGTGCAAGCCCGCACTGACCAACAGAGGAAACGCAAATGCCCCGCATCAACCCCGTAGAACTCGCCACTGCCGACACCGGCGTCCAGGCCACCCTCGGCGCTGTTAAGGCGAAGATTGGCATGGTCCCGAACCTTTTTGCGACCTTCGCTCATGCTCCTGCCGTGTTGAATGGCAACCTCGCCTTCGCAGATGCACTGGGAAGTGGTGTGCTGACCGCTGCACAGCGCGAAATCGTTGCGCTTGCCGTCGCCCAGTACAACAGCTGCCACTATTGTCTGTCGGCGCACACGCTGCTCGGGAAAGGTGCCGGCCTTTCGCCAGAGGCTATCCGCGCCGCCCGTCTGGGCAAGGGCCAAGATCCCCTCGACGATGCGATCGCGACGCTTGCCTTGCGCATCGTTGAAACACGCGGTCAGGTGAGCGACAGCGATCTGTCAGCAGCCCGCCTTGCCGGCCTCGACGACGCCCGCATCGTCGAAATCGTCGGTAACGTCGCGCACAATGTTCTGACCAACTTCATGAACAACGTCGCCCAGACCAAGATCGATTTCCCGGTCGTCGATGTGGCGGTTGCGGCCTGATCATAATGCGTGCGGGCCGGTGCAGGACATCGGCCCGCTCCTCAATCACTTCCATAGGGAACCCTTGCCATGAAACTGCAATTCCTTACCCCTGCGCTGCATGGCGTGCTTGACTATGTCGCCGCTGCCGCCCTTATTGCGCTGCCATTCCTGCTCGGCTTTCAGGGTATTGAGCTTTGGCTCTCTGTTGCCGGTGGGGCGGGCTTGATTGCCTACAGCCTGCTCACTGACTATGCATTCGGTGCGGTCAAGCTGGTGTCGTTCGATGCACACTTGTTGCTCGATCTTGCCGCAGGAGTAGCCTTCATTGCCGCGCCATTCTTGCTTGGCTTCACCGCTCTGGCTTCGATCTACTACCCGGTTATGGCAGCTGGCGTGATCGCGGTGGTTACCCGTACCTCGCGAGCCAACCAATCAGGCCGAAAGAACGCCGCTGCCTGAGCACGTCTATCAAGGACACAAGAGTTGTTATCAACAATGCCACCCTGCATGCCCCGATCACGGCATGCAGGGTTTGCCACGTCTGGAGTTTGGCGCTCCACGACCTGAGCCATAGCCCAACGCCCTCAGCGCCATGATCCAGTCGACAGAAAAATTACGCGTACGGAACTCAATTCCTCACTATTCTGACCTTTGCAGAATCAGCCAACAGCGTTGAGCCCGTGAAAGCGGGCCCGCTTGTCGCAAGGCGAGGCGGTGTGCGGATCCCAACAGAGGCACCGCTCCGCTTATTTCTTGAGCACCGGATAGCCATCGACATAAATCGAGTCAGTCGCATTGGCTGGCAAGTGGCAAGTCAGACAATCGGTCTTGTAATCGGTCGATTTCGTCTTGGTCGGGGCGCCCTGATCAAACCATGCCCAGCCCCAGCCGTCGCCCCACAACTTGTTGTCGGGATGGCTGTTCTTGCTGTCCTTCACCATAACGAACCAGCCTTTCAAGGCTTTCGTATGGCTGACAGTGCCCGTTGTCATTGGTCCCGTCGTCGCCTCGAACACCTCTTTTACTAGCGTCGTGCCGTCCGCGAACGTGCCGGTAGCGCGATGCCCGGCTGCAGCACCGGGCGAGGCATAGACGATATGCATCTCCTTTGATCCGGGTGTGCCATCGGCCGCCACAGCCCAAGTGCCGAGATATTGATAGGTATCACGATAATCGGCAGGTACGCGCAAGGTGCCTGCGGCGTCAGCGCCGCTATTGGTGGTTCCTTTTTCCGCTCTCGTTTCGGTCGCCTCGCTACACCCGGCCAACAAAAGCGCCGAGGCTGCAAACAGCAGCGAACCCTTCGGAATGTGCATGAGATATCTCCCTGTTGACGTAGGCATTCGCTAACGCAATGCTTGTCTCTTCATGATGAAAGCCATGTAGATCAAATATTTGTGCAGAAGGGCTCTTTCTCTTGTCCAAACGTCTCTTGTCGCGAATCGACCTTGATGCGCTGTTCGATCAACTGCGTGTCGAGCCGATCGCTTTTTCCGAATGCTTCATTGCCCCCGCTTGGGCGTTGGCCTTTTCAGCCACCCCGGCATCAGGTCTTCACTATGTGTTGCATGGCGAAGGTGAACTGGTGTTAGGGTCGGGCGCGCCTGTTCCCTTCGGCCCGGAAACGCTGCTTGTTACCCCGCGGGACACCCCTTACCGCATCCAGGCGCGGCCTACTCCAGAGGCACGGACAGGTTGTGGGGGTGTGGTCGCGGTAACCATCGACCTTGGACAACCCACACTGAAGCGCTGGCAGGCAGGAAGTGACGAGCCAGCGCTGAAGATCGTCTGCGGCCATTTCCGTGCAATACAGGCTGGCGATCGCGACCTGTTCGGTGCGCTTGATGCACCGGTGGTGGAGCATTCCGGCAAAGATAGTGTCGGCAGTCTGATGCCATTGATCCGCACCGAACTCAGTGGGAACAACACGGGCGGCCGGACGATGGCCGCAGCGATGCTGCGCCAGGTTTTGGTGATACTGTTGCGCCGCGGGCTCGCCGAACAGCAGAGTTGGCTTGGTGCGCTTGATCTGGTTAGCGATGAGCAGGTGATGCGTGCCTTCAGCGCCATGGTGCATGAGCCCGGTGCGGCGCACAGTGTGATGTCCCTGGCGCAGCTGGCATGCTTAAGTCGGTCGGCCTTCATTAAGCGGTTCCAGGCGTCGTTCGGACACCCTCCCGCCACAGTGCTGCGCGAACTGCGCTTGCTCGCTGCGGCAGACCGGTTGCTGCGTAGCCGCGCATCCGTCGAGCAAGTCGCGCGCGGCGTGGGCTATGCGAGCCCAAGCAGTTTTTCGCGTGCCTTTACCACGCGTTTCGGCGTTAACCCGGCGGCATATCAGGCGAGCGCCGAAGAATGAGGCGCTTGATCTCCGCACAGATAAATCTCTTGCGGCTAACGTGTTGTTTTATTCATTTTGGCGGAGGCATATAATGTAAATGTTGAAAAAAAATTGTGGCGAAACGCGAACATAGGTGTTCGCCTAGTCGCTCGTCTCAACAAATGAAGATCCGTATGAAATTGTGAAGTAATGGCCTGATGTAACATAAGCGGTTGCGTTGTGCTCCCATAATTCAATCGGGCCGCGCCATAGCATCGCGCAGCGGTTGTTCGTCGCTCGATGTAGCTTGGATAAAGGAACCTAGGGGCTTCGGGCTTTTGGTGATAGCGCGAAGCACGGGGATAAAGATAAGGGTCGCAAAGCCTTATGATCGAAGTGCGTCAGCTCAGATTTGCGGTAGCCACCGCCGATGCCCAGAATTTCTCACGCGCCGCCGAAGCAATGCGCATCAAGCAATCGACCTTGAGCAGACGAATAGCCGCCCTGGAAGCGCGCCTCGGGATCAAGCTCTTCGAACGAAGCACGCGCGGCGCGATACCGACCGAACAAGGCAAGGCGTTCCTCAGTGTTGCCCGGCGCATTCTCACCGATATCGACAATCTTCAGACGACAGCCCGCGCGGTCAGCTATGGTGAGGAAGGTCGGATCGCGGTCGGCTTTTCTGCGTCATTGATGGCCGGCAACATGCGTGCGACCATTGGCGAGTACATGCGGCGTCATCCCGACATTCAGTTTGACGGGATCGAGGCCGATCCCGAGCGGATGCTCAGCGACCTGAAGGCACGGATCATTGACGTGGCTCTGATGCCGTCAGACGCACACGACGCTGGCATCTCGCGGCGCTCCGCCTGGTCGGAGCGATTGCTTGTCGCTTTGCCGAAAGACCATCAACTCGCCAAGTCGGATGGGCTTCACTGGAGTGATTTGCGCCGACTGGTTTTCGTGCTGCCCAGCCAAGGCGTAGGCCCCGCAATGGCCCGCAATCTGAAGCGTCGATTGTCAGATCAGGGCTATCGAGCCCACCTGATCATGCAGGACACCAGCCTCGGAAGCGTTCTGAGCACGGTCCCGTTCGGCCGGTACATTACGCTTGCCACCGAAGCCTCGATCGGGGTGCAATGGCCGGAATTGACGTTTCTCGAAATCATGGACCAGGGCGGCCCTGCGCGGCTCGACTATGCGTTCTACTGGCGCGAGGATAACGATAATCCAGCTCTGAAGCGTTTCTTTGAACTGATCAGCGAACGCTACCCGGCCTGACCCGAGCGCCGCAATCTGGCGAAGGACCGGTCGTTGGCGATGAAGCGCTCGATCATAGGCGGGATCAGTCGCTCGGGTGATGGAGCATCTTTGGTATCGCCGCCGTTGATCGCCAAGCCATAGGCGAGCAGTTCACGGTGAAGTCGGGACGAGAGCTCGACGGTTACTTTGACTGGCTTTTCGTCGGCCAGATCGGCCAATTTCAATCGGGTCATGACCCGCCTCCCAATATCAGGTCGCGTGTCACCAGCACGCGCACCGGAAAACCCGGACGGATCGTCAGTGTCGGCCGGACATCGAGCTCACGGCTGACCACCTGATCGCCTGCGCGGCCGATGCTGTCCTGCGAACCGCGGCGCAGCGCCCGGGTGAGATTGTCGTCATTGCCAGCGCCAAGCTCGCCGCCAACACCCAGCAGGGTCGAGACCAGCGCCGCCCGCAGAACGCCGCCCCAATGGAAGTCTACCCCGTCTTGCAGCCCGGCAAAGCCGGATGGGTCGCCGCCGGGTTGGCGTTCGAGCACGATCGACCGGCCATCGGGCAGGATCAGCCGGTTCCATGCGAGCTGTACCCGGCGCTGGCCGAAAGATACGTCGGCATTATAGTCGCCGATCAGCCGGGACCCCTGGGGGATGAGCAGGATGCGGCCGGTGACGCTGTCATAGACAGGCTCGATGACCTGCGCGGTGACCTGACCCGGAAGATCGGAGCGGATCCCGGTGATCAGTGCCGCAGGAATGATGCTGCCCGCCTGCAAGACATGGGTGCCTGCGGGCGGTTCGATCCGACTGACTGACACCGTCCGGCGCTCGACGGGGCGCTCGGCAAAAGCAGGGCGCGGCGCCTCGGCAGCGAGCTGCGGCACTGCAGGCGGGTTGCCAGCGCCCGCAATCGCAGATCCATCGCTCACAGCAACTCCTCCCGCGCCGCCGCCAAAGAACAGGCGGCTCTCGCGCGCAGCGCTGCGTTCCTGCAACAACCGCTGCCGTTCTGTCTCGGCTGCCGTTTGCGCGGGCGCTGGCGCAGGGCCTGCGGGCGGCGCAGCGCCAATCGGCGGAAGCTCGGCAACGTCCCCACGCTGTTGTGCCGCCAGGATCGGCGCGCCGAGATCGCCGGGCAGGGGCGGGCCAAGCTTGGGGACATCACCATAGTCGCGAGGGGCATCGGCCAATGCATCGGGCCGCGCCGCGCCTTCGGTGTTGAGCAACTCCTCGCGCTCGGCCTGGCTCGCGGGCTGCAGGGCATAGATCAGCGCACCGCCGACAAGGGCAAAGCCGCAGGCCGAAGCAATACCGATGGCCTTGCGCGACAGCCGCATGACGCGCGGCGGATCGCCGCGCAGCTTGACCGCCTCTTCTGGCGTTTGAGCAGCTTCGTCGCTCATGACGGCGTCCTCCGGCGTTCCTTGCGGATCTCGACGCGCTGCTGCGAACGGCGGTCACCAAGGCGCAGTTCGGCGCGCTCGAGCAGCCGGTCGACGATCATGAAGCGGCCTG
This sequence comes from Novosphingobium sediminis, assembly GCF_007991615.1. Taxonomy (GTDB): domain Bacteria; phylum Pseudomonadota; class Alphaproteobacteria; order Sphingomonadales; family Sphingomonadaceae; genus Novosphingobium; species Novosphingobium sediminis. Next base: position 251,892 of record NZ_BJYR01000012.1, read on the forward strand.
ACACGCGGTAGTTGAGGAGCTCGGCCTGATTGCCTTCGCCAAGCCCGAACAGCGGCGGCATCTGCCCTTGCGCAACGCTTTCGGGAAACTCGATGAAAGTCTGCCGCCCGTCATCGAATACGCGCACCGGTCGCCACGCAGGCCGATCGCCAGACAGACGATAGGCAAAATTGAGCGCCTCGACCGGAATATTGGCAGCAATCGGCGCGGCGCGCGCCTCGGCTTCCTGCGCCTGTTGCAAGGCGATCAGTTCGTCCTGCGGATAGGTCCAGGAGACCGACGCCATGTAGACCGACGGATTGGCGCGCAGCTCGATATGATAGGTGCGCCGGTCGGTATTGATGACGAGGTTGGTGGTGATGTCCGAGCGGACCGGCTTGACCAGAATGTGGACGCGGGCAGTGGCCCCGCGCCCGCTTACGGTGTCGCCGATCAGCCAGCGCACGGTGTCACCGGCAGCGACAGGTCCAGCGCCAACCAGCTGCTCGCCTTCCTGCAGAGCAATGTCGGTCACCTGTCCCGGAGCGGCATAGACCTGATAGAGCGCGCCGGGCGCCCAGGCATAGTTCTGGATCGCGTTGATGAACTGCTCGCCCTCGGGCTGCACGCGCGCTGCAGCGTTTGCCGCTCCCACCCGATCCCGGGGCAAGGATGGGGGGGAGCGGCGCGCGGCGGGGGAGGGGGCTCGCCGCGATTCGGATTGGGTCTGCTTTGTTGCGCTGGTCCCCGCATCGATGACCACTGGCGCCGGTTCTGAGGCGACCACCTGGGCTGAAGCCGGACAGGCGGTTGTTCCAAGCAGGATGGGCAGGAGGGTCACCGCAAGGCGACCGGGAATGGGCGAGATCATGAGCCGAGTTCCTTTGACCAGTTGATGGCATTGACGAAAATGCCGAGCGGGTTCTTGCGCAGGGCATCGGGCGTGCGCGGGATCTGGACGGTGATCGTCAGGATCGCGGTCCAGCGACTGGTCTCGGCGAGGCTCCCATCGCGGTAGCGGCGCTCGACCCAGGCAACGCGGAAGCTGGTCGGCGAGGCGCGGATGACGCTGGTGACATCGATCCCGACCTGCTCGCGGCCTACAGCCGCGAAGGGATCGTTGGTCCGGGCATAATCGTTGAGCACCAGCGCGCCGCGGTCGGTGACAAAGTCATAGGCGCGCAGCCAGTTCTGGCGGACGATGATCGGATCGTCGGGAATGCTGCGCACCTGCTCGATAAACCGCGCCAGGTGGAATGCGATCTGGGGGTCGCTCGGGTCAAAGTCGCTGACCGCAGGGGCGACGGCCTGGGCTTCGCCAAGCTTGTCGACCTGCACCACCCAGGGGATGATCGATCCCTGCGAACCCTGCCAGACGATCCCCGCGGTGAGACAGGCGGACAGGCCGAGTGCGCCGAAAAAGGCATAGCGCCAGCTTCGCGCCTGTATCCGCGCCGAGCCGATGCGCTCGTCCCAGACCTGCGCTGCGCGCTGGTAGGGCGTTTCCGGTTCGGGGGTCTTGCCGTAGCGGATTGAGGGTCGTCGGAACATGTGCGTCAGTCCTTTTCTGAGGTGTCGACCGAGGCGCCGCCGCCGTGGCTGTCGCCCGATTTGAGCGTGTGGGCAGCGATGCTCGCGCCGTGTGAGATCGTCTGCCGGTCCTTCATCGCCTTCGCCCACGCGGGCTGGCCCTGGTCGGCAGCGGGAGGCGGCGATGGCGGGGGCGTGTTCGGTCCAGGCGCAACACTGCCACCCGTCTTGGTGATGGCGTCGCGGCTGCCCTCGCGGAAGGATTGCTTCACGCCGTCACCGGCCTTGCGCAGCGGCGATGTTGCAGCGCTGGCGGCATATTCGCCGACGGCACGCGCGCCGCCTGCCACTGCTGCGCCGCCCGACTTGCCTGCAGAGCCAAGGGCGTAGGCCATGGTCGCGCCGCCTGCGGCGCGCGACGTTCCTTGCGCGACATTGGAGGCCGCACTGGCCACCGCGCCGCCCGCCAGTTTTGCACCGGCGACGGCGCCTGCGGCAGCGCCGCCAGCGAGAAGCGCGGTGCCGGCTGCGGCGCCTGCGCCAAGCTGCGGCCCGCCCGAGACAATGCCATTGGCAATCCCGGGTCCGAAAATACCGAGGCCAAGCAGCGCCAGGCTCGCCAGCACGATCGATAGCGCGTCCTCAATCGTGGGTTCGCCCGCGATGGCAGTTGTGAACTCGGAAAAGATGGTCGAGCCGATGCCGACGATCACCGCGAGCACCAGCACCTTGATGCCCGATGAGACGACATTGCCGAGCACCCGCTCGGCCATGAAGGCGGTCTTGCCAAACAGGCCGAACGGGATCAGCACGAAGCCGCAGAGCGTTGCCAGCTTGAACTCGATGAGCGTGATGAACAGCTGGATCGACAGAATGAAGAAGGCGATGATGACGATCGCCCAGGCGATCAGCAGGATGACGATCTGCAGGAAATTCTCGAAGAAGCTGACAAAGCCGAGCAGTTCGGAAATCGACTCTAGCAAGGGATAGGCGGCATCGAGCCCCACTTGCGCGACGCGGCCGGGCTGCAGCAGTTCGGCCGCTGTAAACCCGGTGCCACTGGCTTTGAGGCCAAGCCCGGCGAAGCTCTCGAACACGATGCGTGCAAGGCTGTTCCAGTTGCCAATGATGTAGGCAAAGATGCCGACAAAAAGGGTCTTCTTGACCAGGCGCGCCAGGATGTCGTCCTGCTCGCCCCATGACCAGAATAGCGCTGCCAGCGTGACATCGATGACGATCAGCGTGGTTGCGATGAAGGCGACTTCGCCGCCCAGAAGGCCGAACCCGCTGTCGATGTAGCGCGAGAAGATGTCGAGGAAGCGGTCGACGACGCCAGTGCCACCCATGTCAGCGATCCCCCGCCATTTCGAGGGTGGGATCCCCGCTGTTGTCAGCCACAGGGGGTACGACCGCCGCATCACGCTCGGCTTGCCCCAGGAACCGGCGGCGTTCCGCTGCCCAGGCTGCGGTGCAGATATCGACCGATGCCGCCTCAAGGCCGAGCGCTGCGCAATAGGCGAGGGTGGCTTTTGCATGGTCTCCGGCGTCATGTGCCGCAACGATGACACCGCCTGGCTGCGGCGCAGGCTCTTCGCGCAATTCGAGCACGGCCATGGTGATGGCAATGGCGACGAAGGCGCCGGCCCCAATCCGCGCGAAGAGCTTGCTGTCCATTGGCTCAGTTCCCGAACAGCCGGGCATTGCCCGGGACGTAGGGGCGGCGATCGCCGAGGAAGCGGCGCAGCTGTTCGCGTGCCTGCGCCTTGGCTGCCGCTTGTGCAGCGGCGTCGAGCGATTGTGCCCGCGCGAGCGAGGTGACCGTGGCGGTCAGGTCCGCGAGTTGCTGTGCCTGCACCGCCAGCAGCTGATTGCCAGCCTGAGCGGCCTGAAGCGCGCCGGTTGCCGACTGGCTTGAGCCAACAAGGCTGTCGATGGCGCCGCGCGTGCCGTCGATGTTGCCAACCACTCCGGCCTGAACCCGCAAGGCATCCTCGAACGCGCCGACGCTGTTCTGCCACCGGGCCTCGGCGCCCTGGACCAGCATGCGCTGCGGACCCGTCATCGCGCCCGCGCGATAGTTGTTCTGGAACTCGCGTTCGATCTGACGGACGTCGTAAGCCACGCGCTGCGCCTCCCCGAGCAAGGCCTGCGTCTGCCGGATCTGCGCCTGCAGCGGTTCGAGCACGGTCAGTGGCAGCGATTGCAGATTGCGCGCTTCGTTGACGAGCGAGGTGGCCTGATTCTGGAGCTGCCGGATCTGGTTGTTGATCTGCTCGAGCGTGCGCGCGGCGGTCAGGATGTTCTGCGCATAGTTGCGCGGGTCGAACACCACGCCGCCGATCTGGGCGCTGGCAGCGGTCGGCAGCATGGCGCCGACGCTGACCGAGAGAACTGCGGCACCGGCTGCGAGCATCGAGACGAATTTACGGGCTTTCATGGGCACTACTCCTGGGGTTGGTCCGGCATGGGGCCGGGCTGGGGACGAGGTTGGGGAAGGGTAGTGGGAGCGGGCAGCAGCTCGGCTGCCCAGGCAAGGCCGCGATGGCGCAGCCAGCGCGCCGCAAAGTCGGCGCAGCCGTGCGCCGCCGTGATCGCATCGATCGCGAGTTGGTCAGCCTTTGATGAGGTTGCGGTGAACGCGAGCGCGACTTCGCCAAGGCCAAGTTCGAACAGTCGGTTGCCGCGCGCCGATTGGCAGTAATAATCGCGCTTGGGCGTTGCCCGGGCGATGATCTCGATCTGCCGGTCATTGAGGCCGAAACGGCGATAGATCGCCAATATCTGCGGCTCGACCGCGCGTTCGTTGGGGAGGAAGATGCGGGTGGGGCAGCTTTCGATGATCGCGGGCGCAATCGCGCTGGTCTCGATGTCAGCCAGGCTCTGGGTCGCGAAGACCACGCTCGCATTCTTCTTGCGCAACGTCTTGAGCCATTCGCGCAATTGTGCGGCAAAGGCCGGACTGTCGAGGACGAGCCAGCCCTCGTCGATGATGATCATGGTCGGCGAGCCGTCGAGCCGGCCTTCGATACGGTGGAACAGGTAGGAAAGCACGGCAGGCGCTGCGGCCGAGCCCGTCAGCCCTTCGGTCTCGAAGGCCTGAAAGCTGGCCTCGCCCAGATGTTCGCTCTCGGCATCGAGCAGCCGCCCGAACGGCCCGCCGATGCAATAGGGCGCGAGCGCCTGCTTCAAGGCCTGCGATTGGAGCAGGACGGCCAACCCGGTGAGCGTGCGCTCGGCCATGGGCGCGGTGGCGAGCGAGGTCAGCGCCGACCAGAGATGCTCCTTGGTCGCGGGATCGATGGTTATGCCTTCAGCAGTAAGGATCGCCTGAAGCCATTCGGCCGCCCAGTTGCGTTCTGCCGGTTCGTCAATCCGCGCCAGCGGTTGCAACAGCACCGCGCCAGCGCTTTCCTCGGCCAGGCCGGAACCGGTCAACGAGTTGCCGAGGTCCTGCCAGTCCCCACCGCATGCGAGCGCAGCTGCCCGGATAGAGCCGCCGAAATCGAAGGCAAAGACCTGGGCGCGACCATAACGCTGAAACTGCAGCGCCATCAGCGCGAGCAGCACCGACTTGCCTGCTCCAGTCGGACCGACGATCAGCGTGTGGCCGACATCGCCAACATGGAGCGAAATCCGGAACGGGGTCGAGCCTTCGGTCCGCGCATAGAATAATGGGGCGGCATTGAAGTGATCGTCCCGTTCCGGCCCGGCCCACACGGCAGACAGGGGGATCATGTGGGCAAGGTTGAGCGTGGAGATCGGCGGTTGCCGGACATTGGCGTAGACATGGCCGGGGAGCGATCCGAGCCAGGCCTCGACCGCGTTCATGCCTTCGACGATCACGGTAAAGTCGCGGCCCTGGATGACCTTCTCGACCAGACGCAGCTTCTCCGCAGCCAGCGCCGGATCCTCGTCCCACACCGTCACCGTCGCGGTGACATAGGCCTGGCCGACAAAATCCGATCCAAGCTCCTGCAGAGCGGCATCGGCATCGGCGGCCTTGTTCGAGGCATCGCTATCGAGCAGCGTCGAGGCCTCGTTAGTCATCACTTCCTTGAGGATGCTCGCGACCGACTTGCGCTTGGCGAACCACTGGCGCCGGATCTTGGCGGTCAGCTTGGTGGCATCGGTCTTGTCGAGCATCACCGCGCGGGTCGACCAGCGATAGGCAAAGGCGAGCCGGTTGAGCTCGTCGAGCAGACCCGGGAAGGTGCTGCTGGGAAAACCGACCACGGTCAGCGTGCGCAGGTGCGCGCGGCCAAGGCGCGGTTCGAGCCCGCCGGTCAGCGGCTCATCGGCCAGCACCGCGTCGAGATGCATCGGGGTTTCGGGAACGCGGACGCGGTGACTGCGCGTTGAAACGCAGCTGTGCAGATAGGTCAGCGTCTCGCCGTCATCGAGCCACGCCACCTCGGGCACAAAGCCATCGATCAGACGCAGCAGGCGCTCGGTGCGGTCGACAAAGAGGTCGAGCAGCTCCTTGGGATTGATGCCCTTTTCGGCCTTGCCCTCGTAGAGCCAGCTTTCGGCGCGGGCAGCGTCTTCGGCGGGCGGCATCCACAGCAGGGTCAAGAAATAGCGGCTTTCGAAATGTGCGCCTTCTTCGGCAAACTGCGCGGCGCGTTCACGCTCGACCAGCGCTGAGGCCGGGTCGGGAAAGTCGCTATCCGGGTAATCCAGCGCCGGGCGGCGCACCGCCTCAACGAAAATGGCCCAGCTTGAACCCAGTCGCCGCAGCGCGCTGTTGAGCCGCGCGGTCGTCGCTATCAGCTCTGCGGGCGTCGCGCTGTCGAGATCGGGACCGCGAAAGCGGGCCGAGCGCTGGAAGCTGCCGTCCTTATTGAGCACGACGCCGGGTGCGACCAGCGCTGCCCAGGGCAGGAAGTCAGCAAGGCGGTCGGCCCTGTTCCGATATTCGCGAAGCGAGAGCATGGGCTCAGACCCTTAGAAACGTGGGAAAGCGCAGATGCCGCCGCGCGACATCGACAAATTGCGGATCGCGCCGCGCCGCCCAGACCGAGACCAGATGACCGAGCGCGAAGGTCACCACCCCGGCGATCCACAGGCGCAGGCCAAGCCCGATCGCGGCCGCCAGCGTCGCATTGGCGATCGCGAGCCCGCGCGGTGCGCCGCCAAGCAGGATATGCTCGGTCAGCGCGCGGTGAACCGGAACGACAAAGCCGGGCACGGCTTCCGGTGGTGCAGTCTCCATCACACCAAAGCCCCGCCGCCGAATGAGAAAAACGACAGGAAGAAGGAGGAGGCGGCAAAGGCGATCGACAGGCCGAACACGATCTGGATCATCCGTCGCGCCCCGCCCGAGGTGTCGCCGAAGGCCAGCGCCAGGCCAGTCGCAATGATGATCATCACCGCGACAATCTTGGCGACCGGGCCCTGAATGGATTCGAGGATCGACTGGAGCGGCGCTTCCCACGGCATCGACGAGCCCGCCGCATGAGCAGGTCCGGCGATTGAAAGAGCAACGAAGCCGCCGAGCACGGCAGCGGAGAGGCGGGCACGGGCGCGCGATAGGGTCTGGATCACGATGAAACTCCTGTGGCTGGGGGTGTGATGGGGAGAATCTGGTAGTCGCCGCGATCATCGAGGCCGGCGACCTCGGCGAGTTCGGCAAGCCGCCGCCCGGTGCCGTCGCGGACCAACACAGCGATGACATCAATGGTCTCGGCGATCAGCGCGCGCGGCACAGTGACCACGCTTTCCTGGATCAGCTGCTCCATGCGCCGCAGGACCCCAAGCGCGGATCCTGCGTGGATCGTGCCGACGCCGCCGGGATGGCCGGTTCCCCAGGCCTTGAGGAGGTCGAGCGCTTCGGCCCCGCGCACCTCGCCGATCGGAATTCGGTCGGGCCGCAGGCGCAGGGCAGAGCGGACCAGGTCGGAGAGCGTGGCAACGCCGTCCTTTGTGCGCAGCGAGACGAGGTTGGGCGCGGCGCATTGCAGTTCGCGGGTGTCCTCGATCAGGACCACGCGGTCGTCAGTCTTGGCGACTTCAGCCAGCAGCGCGTTGGTGAGGGTGGTTTTGCCGGTCGACGTGCCGCCAGCGACCAGGATGTTCTTCCGGGCCGCAACGGCGCGAACCAGCGCGTCCGCCTGCCATGGAGACATGATCTCCGCTGCAACGTAATCTGCGAGCGTGAACACCGCGACGGCGGGCTTACGGATCGCGAAGCTCGGCGCTGCCACCACCGGCGGCAGCAGACCTTCGAAGCGCTCACCCGTATCGGGAAGCTCGGCCGACACCCGCGGCGCCTTGGCATGAACCTCGACTCCGACATGATGCGCCACCAAGCGGATGATCCGCTCGCCATCGGCAGCACACATCTCGCTCCCCGTATCGGCGATCCCGGCTCCGAGACGGTCGATCCACAGCCGCCCGTCAGGATTGAGCATGACCTCGATCACCGAGGCATCTTCAAGCCAGGCGGCGATCTCCGGTCCCAGCGCCGTGCGCAGCATGCGCGCTCCGCGCGACGATGCTTGCGACTGGATGGGGATGACGCTCATGAATTGCCTCGTGTCGGCGAGGCAACCGATCATCGGCTGCGCTCGTGAGGCAGATCAAAGAGACATTAGATTGCATGGACGCAACAGCTAGATTCCTTGAGCGAAGCCTAGCGAAGATTGAGAAAGGAATGGACTGATCGGATTGTGGGAGTGAGTTCCAGCGCTAAAAATCGCAGCTTTTCAAACGTGACATAATAGTCTGATTCGAAGGCCATTCGCATTGGCCCTTTGCCGAGACGGCAAGCCTGACTAAGGTGTCACAAAGGGGTTCTTCTTGTCTGATTCAGCGTCATTCACTTCCGGCTCCCTGTTCACGACCGACTATCTGGTTGAGGCGATCAGGACCGAGAATGCGTACACCGCGGTTGACGTTAAGCATTTGCGCGGGAAACTCGAAGCCATTGCGGCGGCATTTCCACAAAGTCACAAAACCAACGAAAGCCAGACAGAAGACGACTTCATCTGGCCTGTGCTCGGTGCACTCGGCTGGACAGAATCGCTGCGCCAGCAGAATCTGACCGTCAGTGGACGCGATGACGTGCCGGACGGTCTCCTGTTCGTCGATGCAGGCGCCAAAGCTGGCGCAAATGCGCAAATCGAACAATGGAAGCGCTATGCCCACGGCTTGGCCGTCGTCGAGAGTAAACGCTGGGCTAGGCCGCTTGATCGGGCTTCCGGGCGGGACGAAGGCACAGCGCCGTCGACGCAAATGCTGCGCTACTTGCGTAGGATCGATGATCTAACCGATGGACGGCTTCGCTGGGGCATTTTGACCAATGGAGCCAAGTGGCGGCTCTATTGGGCAGGCGCTCGCTCGGTCTCGGAAGAATTCCTAGAAATTGATCTGGGACGTGTGCTGGCGCTTGACGGGGGCGACGATTTGTTTGCCGACGAAGCCACGCACGATCATTGGCTGTGCGTTTTTGCTGCCTTGTTTTGCCGCGATGCTTTCATCAAAACAGGTACCGACAATCGGTCCTTCCATGAACGAGCCAGGGCAGCGGCTGCGTTTTACGAGGAACGCGTTGCTGCCAGCCTCTCGAGGCTGGTGTTCGACCAGGTGTTCCCCAACCTCGCGAGTGCCATTGCACAAGCGGCACCGCAGGCGTCGCTGGAAGATGTGCGGCAGGCATCGCTTGTCCTGCTCTATCGTCTGCTGTTCCTGCTGTACGCCGAAGATCGCGACCTGCTTCCGGTGGGCGAGAAGCGTTATGACGATTACGCCCTGCGTCACCAGCGCAAGGAAGTTGGCGAACGGGTTTCCGATGGTGACGTGTTCTCGGCCAGCGCCGGCAAGATCTGGGCACATGTTGCCGATTTGGCTCGGATCATCGACAAGGGCGACGCATCGGTGGGCATCCCGCCATATAACGGTGGTCTGTTCGCAGGCGACGGTACGCCTCTTCTCGACAGCATCCGCATTCCCGACAGCGTGATGGCCCCGGCGCTTGACGCTTTGTCTTATGAACGTTCATCGGGCGAGCGGCGCTATATCAATTATCGCGACCTCTCGGTGCAGCAACTCGGCTCAATCTATGAACGACTGCTGGAGTTTGAGATCGTCCGTGGCGATGCAGGCGTGCTTGCCGTTCGGCCTAATCTGTTCGCCCGCCGAAACAGCGGAAGCTATTACACGCCTGACGAACTGGTTGGTCTGCTTCTAGATCAGACGCTTGAACCACTGATCAAGGAACGTCTCGAAACATTCCGAGGCGCACTCAGCAAACTCGATCCCAAAGATTCTGCGGACTACCAGCGGCGTGAGCTGGCCGACATCGATCCTGCCGAAGCAATCTTGAAATTGCGCGTTTGCGATCCGGCAATGGGATCAGGCCATTTCCTTGTGTCACTGGTCGACACGCTGGCCGACGATGTTCTGGACGCCATGGCCGAAGCGGCAGCGCTGACTGGCGATCTCGCCTATGTCTCGCCGCTCGCGACGAAGATCGAAGATATCCGGCGTACCATCCTAAAGAACGCGCGGGATGCTAACTGGACGATTGACGAGGCCCAACTTGATGATCGGCACATTGTCCGCCGTATGGTGCTCAAGCGCTGCGTCTATGGCGTGGACAAGAACCCTATGGCAGTGGAGCTTGCCAAAGTGGCGCTGTGGCTGCACACCTTCACGGTTGGCGCGCCGCTCTCGTTCATTGATCACCATCTTCGCACAGGCGACAGCCTCTTTGGCTTGTGGGTGCGCGATGCAATCGACAAGGCCGGCGCACAAGGTGGAGAGCTACTGCACATTGGCCCATTGCGTGAAGCCGAAAGCTCTGCGGCCGCGATGCAGATTATCGAGCGGCTGACAGATGTCGAAATCGCCGAGGCGCACCAATCGGCCAGCACTTGGTACGGTGTCCAAGCGCAGATTGCCGCGCTCGATAGCTTCGTTTCCTTCCTGCACGCGCTGGATTGGTTGAACCTTAAACAGCCTGCTGAGAAGGCAGCTGTCCGCGCTTGGTTGGATGGTCAGTACGGGGACCCCCTCCTGATCATGCTGGGCAAAGTAGAACCCGCGGCGCGAAAGAGCGCTTCAGCCAAAGCTGGCAGTCCCGATCGGATGAAGAAGCAGCGCTTTGATGCCGACGAACTGTTCGAGCATCTTCACCGCATCCTCGGAGCCGCACGTGCATTGATCGCGGAAGAGCGGTTTCTCAACTGGCAGGTCGCTTTTCCCGGCGTGTGGGAGAAGTGGAGCGGCAATGATCGGACAGGCGGATTCGATGCCGTCGTTGGTAATCCGCCATGGGACCGGATCAAGCTGCAACAAATTGAATGGTTTGGTGCGCGCAGGCCCGAGATTGCCCTTGCGCAGCGCGCATCCGATCGCAGTAAGCTGATCGCAAAGCTTAAGGCTGATGGAGATCCATTGTGGGATGATTTTACCCATGCCGACAACCGGGCAGCTGATACCGCGCGAATGGCACGGGCATCTGGCAATTACCCGTTGCTGTCGGGCGGCGATACCAATCTCAATTCACTGTTTGTCGAACGGGCCCATGCATTGGTGAAGCCCGGTGGGATGGTCGGCTTGCTAATCCCGTCAGGTATCGCATCGGATCAAAGCTCGTCTGCATTTTTCCGCAAAGTGACTGCCGACAAGCAAATTCTCAGCATCATCGATTTCTTCAATCGGCGCTATGATGGCAGCCTGTATTTCCCGGATGTCTATTACCGTTTCAAGTTCTGCGCGTATGTCGCAGGCGGGCCGGGCCGGACTTTCGACAGCGCATCTTTCGGCTTCTTCATTCGCGACCTGGCCGAGATCACAAATCCCGACCGGGTGTTCCCGATCACGGCTGACGAGATCAATCGGATTAATCCCAATAGCGGGACTGCGCCGATCTTCCGTTCCCGGCGAGACAAGGAAATCACCTCTGGCATTTATGCCCGTCTGCCCGTGCTGGTTGATAAAGAAACCGGTGATGCTGTCTGGTCTGTGCGATACGCGACCATGTTCCACATGGCGAACGACAGCGGCAAGTTCCGGACGAAGCTCGAGCTTGAGAACGACGAGAGCGCGTGGCCCATTGGCGGCAATCGCTTCCAGTCCGCCGCAGGCGAGTGGGTGCCGTTGTATGAAGGCAAGATGGTTCAGGCGTTTGATCACCGTGCTTCGGACATCGTCTTGGCTGAGGCGAACGTGTTTCGATCTGGGCAAGGCTCAGATCTGACCGATGATGACCACCGCGATCCGTCGCGCCTGCCGAGCCCGCGCTATTGGGTGCAGACAAAGGATACAGGTTGGGATGCACCAACGGATTGGTGCCTGTCGATGAAGGACGTTACCTCCGTCACCAACGCACGAACCACGATCAGCGCCATCATGCCGCGCTATGGTGCCGGGCACACCCTGCCTGTCCTGTTTCCCGGAAGGGGCAGCGACCGTGACAGCTATGTGCAGTCGGCTCCGTTGTTGCTTGCGAACCTCAACTGCGTGATCCTCGACTATTTGGCCCGCCAGAAAGTCCACGGCAATCATTTGGCTTGGTATCTGCTGGAACAGCTCCCGGTGGTACCGCCCCGAGATTACACACGCACCTTCGGCCCGAAGGCTGCCGCCGACATCGTCCGCGAGGCTGTGCTTGAGTTGACCTACAATGCATACGATGTGGCTCCATTCGCTCGCGATATGGGGCATGTTGATGCGAAAGGTGATGCCTTGCGACCGTTCGAGTGGAACGAAGCCCGGCGCCTCAACCTGCGCGCCAAGCTCGATGCGCTGTATTTCATCCTGTACGGCGTTTTCGATCCTGCCAACTCCGCCGCATCCCGCGATGACATCAGATATATATATTCGACATTTCCGATCATTGCCCAGCAGGAGCGCGACAAATGGGGCAGCTTCAAGACTGAGGAACTGTGCTTGGCCTGGATTAACGCGCTGATCGCGGGGCAACCTAATGCGGTGATCGTTTGAAGAGTTGGATAGTGGTAATGGTCCACTAATCACCAGTGAATGCGGTCGGCTGCCTCGTTTTCATTCTTTGCGCGGGGTCGCTTTGTTGGTCGGTCCGGTTAGCAACGTATCAAGCCGCGAGGCACCAAGCTGAAGTTCGTTAATCATGCGAGACGCTAGGGATCATCGTGCCAATCATACGGTGACTTCCGGTACGCCCGCATCAGTCAATAGCTGATAGAACTCAGCCACGTTGTTTCGTTGGCCGCGTTGTTGGCAAAAGGCGAAGATGGCGCGCTGTTTCGCCCTTGAGAGGGCGACGAAAAATGCAGCGACGCCTTCGGGGTCGCCGGGGGTGTGGGCCCACCAAGCCCGGTCGTCGAGGCCAACGAAGATGATGGTGTCGTATTCGAGCCCCTTGCTCTTATGGACGGTCATCATCGGAATCTGATTGACCCCCTCGAACGCATCTAGGCAGGCCGTCCAGTCCGGGGCGCCATCGGTCGAAGCAAAGAAGTGGATGCAAAAAGCTTCAAGGATGATCTCAAGCAGGTCGCCAACGCCATATTCGGCATAGGTTCGGGCGATCGCCCCGAGATCCAGAAATTCGAAAACCCGTCTGACGAAATCGCCACCGCTTTGCCGCGACGGGGCAGTGGTCGCCATATCGGTGCGCAAGGCAGTGAGAAATGCGCTGAGTTCCGCTTCGACCTTGGCCGCGCGCACAACATCGTCTCGCCCGGTTGCGCGCATCGCCAGGACAGAAGACGAGACCAGCTGCCATGCGGCCGGCGCGCGGCGTGTCGCGCCTAGGCGGAAGAGCGCGATCGCGAGCCGGCTTAAGTCATCGGAAAGCAAATCCTGAAGCGAGGTTTTGCCAAGGGTATGGCTCTCGTTACGGATCCGCAGACCGTGAGCGGCGAAGGCTCCAGCAAGTTCGTGGTCATAATCGTCGGACTTCTGTTTCACGAGGAGGGCGTAGTCGCGCGGCGCCCGGCCGCGGGTGGCAATGTCATCGGCGATCCATTGCGCTAGATGAGCGGCTTCCGCCGCCTTGGTCTGGCTGGACCAGACCTGCGCTACGTCGCCATCCACCTGGCGGGTCGTCTGAGCGACCGTTGGGACGGTATTTGGATCGAGAGCGCGTGCGACGACGTGCTGGATAGCGACAAGATCGGGGGAGGAACGGAAATTGAAAAGGAGAGGGAAACGGGCGCCTCCGAAATCCGCCTGCAGCCGCTGAAAAGCGTCCTGGCGCGCACCAGCGAAGACCATGATCCGCTGCTTGTCGTCACCGACGCTGGTGATGATGGTTTGCCCACCAGAGAAGGCCGAATCCAGGAAGTCGTATTGCGCGTAGGTCGTGTCTTGGAACTCGTCGACGAAGACGAAGGGATAGGTGGCGATGAGTGCCCGGCGGATGTGGGGATTAGCGCGCAGCAGCAGCTCGGCAAGGCGATTGATGCCCACGAAGGTGAGGGCAGAAGGCTGCCCCGGCCGCAGTTGGGTCGCCCACCAGCGGGCGATCGTGAACTCGGCGGCGTTCTGCGGCGCGATGGGTCCGGTCGGTAGGCGGTAGCTGCCGACGATTTTCGGTTCAAAGTCGCTCGCGCTGTAGCTGGCGATCTCGGTCTGCCAATGCGGCGGCGCACTGAGCCGGGCGAGCGTGAGAAAGCTTTCTATCGCTGCGCGCTTTGGGAAAGCGATTTCATACGGGCGTGTCGGTCGCCAGTCGGCGGGAACCGCATTGAGAAATCGATCGACCAGGCTCTTGGTGAAGGCGTCGAAGGTGACCGACACGAACCGGTTTGCGAACTCTGGCGGGCAGCGCCGGCGCACGCGCGATGCGAGATTGTTGGCCGCATCCGTTTTGAACGAAATCGCCAGCACGCGATGCGGCGCTCGGCAAATGCCCGTCTCGAGCAGATAGTCGGCACGCTGGGCGAGAAATTCGGTTTTACCAGCGCCGGGGCCTGCGACCACGCAAGCCGATCCGGCGTGGCGCAGGGCGCTCCATGCCGCCGGTTCTAGGTCGTCGATGCCGCTGGGACGCCAATCCTCTGGCCGAATGAGGCGCATGATCAGAAGCCGGCGGGCGGCGGGGGCGGCGGCGTTAGACGAGCGACAATTGAATTCAGAAGCGCACGCAACTCCTCAGGGGCACCCACTGAAAGCGCGGCCGGGTCTTGATTGCTCAGCACTCGGACATGAGTGCTCGGCTTGCCGCGCCCCAAAAACAGATAGCGATACCAGCGCATCGGTGCGTCCTGATCGGCAGCGTATAAGTGAGGCAGGCCGTCATCGCCGAGAACCGCCGTGCGCGGTTCGCCGGCGGGCGACGGCCCCTGGCGGCCGGGTTCGATGACCTGATAGGCCAGTGGAAACGCCTTCAGCATCGAATAGTCGAGGTCGAGGGGCGTGCAGAAGAAGACGTTGAACTGGCGCAGCCACTGTCCCCATTGGGTGAGGCGCGCAAAGTCCGCTGGCAGCAAAGCGTCAAACGCCACCAAGTTCGCCGCCGGACCCAGTGGGTCGAGATGTTGTCCGAAGATGGCTTGAGGCGTGACATTGTTCGCAAGCAGTTGCGTACAGACCGTCTTGATACGGCCCCATCCACCTCCGGAACGGCCCCAGTCGAGATCAAGTAGTGTGGCGTAGGGGATATCGAGGTCGGTCAGCAGTCGCCAAAGGTGGTTCACATGGCGACCGCCCAGGGGAACGACCGCCACGAAGGATCGGTCGATGTCGAGACCCATCGCCTCGGCAAGGCGCGGAAGAACGACCTCTTCCGCTGCGCCTTCTCCCAGCACGACGAAGCGTGCGAAATAGAGTTCTGGATAAGTACGCACCGCCTCGCGGATGAACTTCGACGCCTCCTCCTCGCCGACAGGGAGGCTTATCGGGCGGATGCGGGCCGTTCGATCAAGAGGATTAAGGCGGAAATGCCGGACCTCCGTGGGATCGATCCTCGCGAGGATGCTTGGAGAATGGCTAGAGACCACGGCCTGCGCCTGCGGCGACTTCGTCAGGTCCTGTATCTGCCGGATGATGCGGGAGAGATAAAAGGGAGCTAGGTTGTTCTCGGGCTCTTCGATCGCAATGACGGTGAGCGCTGGCAGCGGTACGCCGCCAGCCTGGAACCCGGCGCTTGCGGGATCAGCGACGATCCCGGCTTCAACATCCAGAGTCGCCGCGGTCATCGCTAGGTGAAAGAGCGACCGCTGGCCGTCGCTCAGGTCATCGAGGGCCCGCTCCCGACCGGCCTCGTCGGGGCGGAAGACCACCTCAACCTTGCGGATGAAATGCTCGAAACGGAGATCGAGGGGGCGGAAGACCGGCGTGGTGTCGGTCCCGGCGGTGTACACTTCCTGCCACCTCCGCGTGACAGCTGCGGCAATCACATCGACGGCCGGCTCCCCGGCGAAAGCTCCGTTCAAGGTGGCGCCGGCGTTCGTGAACGTGTCCCGCACTCCCTGCGACCAGTTGATGGCGCGCCACAGCCTGCCGCGCAGAAAGGCCGTCACCTGCGACGCGCCATCCCGTGTCGCCGGCACGTAGATCATTTGGATCCGCGCTCGGTCGATTGCCTTCAACTCACTGCAATCAGCGTCGGTGAACGCCCCGAAAGTTCTGACCGCCCAGTATTTCTGTTCAATCGCTCCGTCGAGCGAACCGTCATCGGTCCAGGTTGCCTCGAGACGCATGCGGCATTTCAGCTCGCCTGCCACTTCGGCAGCCATCTGGTGGAAGAATTCCGGAACCGCCGCGCCGTCGGCGCCGTCCGCGTCCAGTTCAGGAAAGGCAATGATCGCCTCGAGCACGAAGGTTCGCTGAAGTGGTGCTGCAAGTTCGGTGGTAGGGACGTGGAAGTCCTGGCGCCGCAGGCGTCGCTGATCGCCGGTCACGCCGAAGAGGCGCTGCAGCGCCTGCATTAGGGCCGTTTTCCCTGCGCCATTGACGCCGACAAAGGCGGTCAGGCCGGGGGTGAGGTCGACGCTGGTCGCTTCAGGACCGAAGCAACGGAAATTCGTGAGACTGAGCCGTTCAATAAACATCGCTACCCGATCTCCCCGTAGTTATGGGCTCACGCGTCAAGTTTCTCTTGATCGGCCGTCGCGCTTTCCCATGATTTTGCCACTTATACTTCATGAATCAGTATGCGGCGCTCTTAAGCCTCACAAAACGCGAGGACCGTCATGCGTGTCCATTTCGTTAGCCAGTTGGAGCGGCCGCTGATGGCTTCGGAAATAGCGCGTGGCGAAGCTCGATCTGCGATCCGGTTGGGCGGGTGTGCCTTGTACGGAAACGCGCGATCGTTTCAATCGCGGCAAGGGGTGTAGGTCCCTCGACGAGCGCAAGAGGAACATGGCCGCCGATGGCGTCGGCGATCCGCGATTGGGCGAAGGGCACATCGCCGTCGAGCACATAGCCCAGCATGCAACCCATAGGCAGTTGTTCAGCATACTGCTCGGTGAGAAAACGCATCATGCCTTGGGTGACATACACGGTGGCCAGGGAACTGCGGCTCTTGCCGTTAATCACGTTGAGTCGCTTGCACTCGTAGGCCAGGTAGCGCTGTCGATCCCAGTCGAAGAGCACGGCAATATCGATGATGCCTTTGCTGAACTTCGACCCGTCAGCGGCAAGGCCGAACGGCTCGAACTGATATTCGACCCAGTGGCACAGCCGGCGCACCACGACATCCTTAGCGAGGCGATCGACGAGGTTGATGGTGATGTCATCTTCGCCGGGCTGTCCGGGAAGAACCGCCATGCAGTCCGGCCACGCCGCCGCGATCCTTTCTAGGAAGCGATCATCGAATGAAACGAAGTTGTCGACCCATCCCTGAACGTCGCCGATCAGCATTAGTCCGCGCCTCGCTGTTGCGGCAGGGCGGCGGCTTGCTGGAGGTCGAGCGCTATTCCGTCGGCGTCTGCGAGCGCGGTGGAGCGTAGCCAGAAGCGCATTTGCATGGGCTTGATGAGGTAAAGGCAGTCGCCGACGAAAACGCGCAGGTCCGGCATGAGCTGGAAATTGCCATCTAGGGGCCTCTGGATGTGGGATGCGAGTTGCTCGAGTACGTCGCCGAGCTCGCCGGCCGTATCCTCGACATAGTCTTCATGGCCGTCCAGGTGCAGACGAAGAATCGCCAGGTCAGCGCCGCGCGCGACGAGGCGCGCATCGATCTTTTTGCCTTTGAACCAGTCCGCGAGGCTGGCCGCCAATGTGTGGGCGTATTGCGCCCGCTGCTGTTGGTCCGGCGCGCCCCACAGTTTCGGGAAGTGGCCTTCATGGGGCTGCAGCGCGGGCAGGATAGCCTCGACGGTATCGTCGATCAGTGCGATTTCATCGGGCGCCAGGCAGAAATATTGATATGCAAGTTCGTCGATTTTCCGAAGGACTTCGCTCTCGTCGATCTGCATCGAGAAGGGCTTATTGGAATGTTCGCGTGCGTCGTCCACGATCGCGATCAGCTCAAGGGCGGCCTTAGCGGCAGCGGCTTGATCGGGGACATCATCGGGTGATGGAAACGGCAATCGCAGCAGATCAGCTTGCTTGACTTCAGGGCGATCCGAACCAAACGACGCGGTGCCATGAAAGGCGTACCAGACCGCGATGCGACTGTTGAGGATCGCGGTCAGGACTTTCGCGCGGTCGCTCTGGCCGTCCGGCACCACGATCGCCTGAACGATATCCTGGAAGGTCAGCGGCTGATCGCAATAGGCGGCGCGAAGGCGGTTTTGCGACGTCTCCACCCCACGTGGGACAAGGATGCGCGAGCCGTCGAACCCGGGCTCAAACCCACGGCGGCGAACCGTCGATGACGCGGCCGGCGGCAAGCCGGCCGCAGCCTGAGCCAGACGTGAATAGGCGGCGATCGGCAGGTCAGGCAGTCGGCCGACATACTCGCTGGCGAGCGGTGGCGCGTCGCTCTCGCTATCCTCATTGAAGGGCTGATAGCCTTGCCCGATCACCCATCGATCGCCCGGTTTTTCGCGGCGGCGACTCAGGCTACCGTAATCGGTCACGAAGGCTGCGAGCTTAGGAAACCTCGCGAAGTAGGCGAAGAGTTTGGCGTCCGGCTCGCGCATCCAGAGGCGCTGCTTGAAAATGAGCGAGTTATCCAGAACCGCGCCGACGCCGAGGGTGGCCTTGTCGGCGCTGCTCAGGGTGATGACGCGCTTGATGCGCAGATTAAGGTCGGCCTTTGGTGCCCAGTAGTCGAAGCGATATGGGAAATTATCAGGATTGGCGCTGCCGTAGATGATCAGGGCGGTGGGACGATGAGCTTTCTCGAAAAGCTGGAATCGAAGGTCGGCGAAGTTGATGACGCGACGGACCTGGGATTTTCGAAAGAACGCATCACGCGCTTCGACCGTGTTTGAGGCGTGGTTGTGCAGAAACCCCATCGCGGGCAGCAAGAACGCGATCAGTCCACCGTCGACGAGATGCGACAGGGCCTTCCAGCTGAATGCCCAGGCGTCTTCTCCACCCGGCATGGGATGGCCTGTCTTCTTGCTCCACTGCACGGACGAACGCGCCGGCCCGCGGCGGCTGGTCCAGGGCGGATTGCCGATGATGACTTCGTATCGGGCACCGTCAGGCGACACGTCGAAGAAGTCGCGGCAGACAAGCGTCTTGCCCCAGAGTTCCGGTAGGAGTTTCCCCCGGGTGATGAGTTTGCGGATGTCGCGTGGCGACACCTCCTCGAGCAGGGCGACATAGAGCGAGAATACAGCGACCCGAACCGCGCCACCGTTCAGATCCCAGCCGTGGATCTGGCTTAGCAACGATAGCAGCGTCTTCCAAGAAATCGTCTGGGTCTTGTGCTTGGCGCGCCAATGCTCACAGAGCCGCTGGAACGAGCGAACCAGGAAAACACCCGAACCGCAGGCGGGGTCGAGGAAGTTTCCCGTCGTCCGTGTCGCTTCAGGCAACATCTCCCAAACTTGGGAAACGACGGTGTCGGCCAGGAACATGGGTGTGTAGTAAGCGCCGTTGGCGCGGCGCTCGGCTTCGCGTTCACCCAGGAAGCGATCGTAGACGGCGCTGACCAGCTCGATCGGGATATAGCGGAAGTCATAGCCCCAGAAGCGCTGCTGACCTGAATGCGCCATTTCTTCGCGGCCTGACCTGAACCTAGCCAGGATCGTCAGATGAGCGGACGTGACTTCCGGCGCTTCGCCCATCGACTCGAAGGAGCACGGGGCGACGAACAGATCGCCGTTGAAATCCGCGTGGAGCGTTCGAAAGAAGGACCGGAAGAGATCGACGTCGCCCTTTTCTAGCAGCGCGGAAAAGCTGTCGGCGCTCTTGTCGGAGACTGCCGCGAAGTAGGAGGGTGTTACGATCTCGCGGTCTTCGAGATAGGCGATAAACATCGCCTGTATTAGAAGGGCTTGCGCCGCATCGGGCGCTAGCGCGGCCTTCTGCAGGAGGTCGTGGGATGCGTTCAGGTTGTCGAGGAGGACCTGATCGATGCGCTCCTTCGGCGGGAAATACTCGCCATAATCCTTCCAGAGACGTCCGGATTCCGCGCCATAGATGAGATTTTGAAATTTCAGGGTTTCGGTCGTCAGGCTAAGGCTATCGAAAAGGCAGCGGGCCTCGAAGGCGTCGCCGGGATCGCTCAGCGGGGTACGGGCGAGTGAAAACGCCCTGAGCGTATCGTCGGCGATAACCAGCAACAGGCTGGCTAGCCCCTGATTCCAGAGCGCGCCGTGTAGATCGATTATCGCGGCGCGGTCATAGTAATCGGCTTCCAGGATTGCGACAGTCGGGATGCCCTGGACGCAGAAGATCGCCGATACACCCATTTCGGTGAGGGCGGCACGGATAGCCGGTGCGTGCGGCACGTCGCTGACGGCCTCCGCTGACTCGTAGAGTTCAGGCGAGCGCCGATGAGTGAGCCCCAAGCGGTCTTTCCACTCCGGCGCCAATGCGGATGCCAAGGTGGTGCTCATGCTTGTCTTCTACTTCGTTCGGTTTGCGAGCCGATCGCCGTTGGGGGAAACTGGAGATAGCCTTGATCGAGTTCCGTCTCGGTAGCTGTAAGCGCCGACTGCAATCGCGACACGATGGGTCCACAAGGAACGCATAGAGTGGAGGCGTTGGGCGACAGACGCGTCGACGTTTCAGCGTCAACGAGACGAATGCTATCTGCTTCGATTAGGGCAACGCAGGTTTCCAGCGAGAGCCAAGATCTGCCGCGACATTCCCTGAATAGATCATCGAAACGGTCGGCAACCGTGCCAACACGGACGCCGAAATCGCTGACCAGTTCGGCCACGATCGCCATGGCGACGACGTCTCCCGGTGTGAAGCTTGGCGCGTGCCCCTTATGCGCGGCCAATGCCGGGATTGCTGTCCGCCAAGTCCGCAGAGCATCCACCGAAATGGAGAGCAACTCGCGAATCTGGCTTTGAGTATAGCGCATTGTCCCACTTTAGATGTGAATGCCTAGCAGATCAATGCGGGGCTTACCCCACTTTAGTATGCGTTTTGTTCTCATTTTTTTGTCATAATTGTAAGGTTGGACGTGTGGTCAAACATCCTAGCGGTCGATATCTACAATCGAAAATCACCCAACCGGGACCGTCCCTCCAATCGGCGCGCGAGTGCCTCGACGAACCCGTCGTACCGCTCCTTGCCTTGCGCTTGCGCTGCGGCAAGGCCACTATCCGGCAGCGGCGGATTGGCAGTAAGCCAGAACCGCACGAACAAGGCCAAAGCCTCAGTGGCAATCTCGGTCTGCTGATCGAGCTGTCCGAGCCGCCGGTCGATGCGATCAAGCCGGCGGCTGAGCGCCGCTTCGAGCTGTTCAGGGTTGTCTGGCGACATGAATGACCGCAGAGCTGCCTCCACTACATCGGGCTGGCCGACGCGCCTGCGCATTGCGAACTCTGCAAGCTGGTCGATCACATCGGGCGGCAGCCGAAACGTGCGCTTCAGCTTCACAGTTCGATCCCGTCGCCAAGGTCGAGCGAGGCCTGCCGTGCGCCGCGTTCCATAGTGCGCCGGACGCGCTCGCCGTTAGCGGCTGATTGATCAGCGTCTGCGCCGTCAGCTTCGGCAAAGTCGAATTCCGCGGCAGGAGACTTGGGCCGTGCAACCACTTCGACATGTTCGGGCAGGTCAGGCTCGCGCCGCAGGCCGCCGTTGGCAGGATCGATCCTTCGGCCGCCGTCTTCGGATGATTTGGGGTCTGGCTTAATCGGGGGCAGAGCGCTCCAGTCATCGGAGGCGCCCGCACCGACGAGTTGGCCGCAGTTCTCAGGTGCGCTCAGCACCCGAGACTGCAGCCGTCGGTCGGCATAGTAACGTGCCTTCTTGGCCTTGATCGGCGGCGCCCCTGACAAGAGCACAACCTCGTCGGTCTGCGGCAGTTGCAGAATCTCGCCGGGCGTGAGGAGTGCGCGTGCCGTTTCAGAGCGCGAGATCATCAGGTGGCCAAGCCAGGGTGACAGCCGGTGCCCGGCATAGTTCTTCATCGACCTTTGCTCGGTGGTTGTGCCCAGCGCCTCGGAAACCCGCTTGGCTGTGCGCTCATCGTTGGTCGCGAAGGCAACGCGAACATGGCAATTGTCGAGGATGGCGTTGTTCTGTCCATAGGCGCGCTCGATCTGGTTCAGGGACTGGGCAATCAGGAAGGCCTTGAGGCCGTAGCCTGCCATGAAGGCGAGGGCGCTTTCGAAGAAGTCGAGGCGGCCGAGGGCAGGGAACTCATCGAGCATGAGCAGCACGCCTTGGCGCTTGGTCGCAGGATCGAATTCTTCGGTGAGGCGGCGACCAATCTGATTGAGGATAAGGCGGATCAGTGGCTTGGTGCGGCTGATATCGGATGGTGGCACGACCAAATAAAGCGAGGTCGGTCGCCCGCTGATAAGATCGGCGATCCGCCAATCCGAATGGCTGGTGACCTTGGCGATGACCGGATCGCGATAGAGACCAAGGAACGACATGGCGGTCGACAGCACGCCCGATCTTTCGTTGTCAGACTTGTTGAGCAACTCGCGCGCTGCGCTGGCAACGACCGGGTGCGGGCCCGCTTCACCGAGATGCGGCGTGTCCATCATCGCATAGAGCGTATTCTCAATGGTCTCGTCGGGATTGGAGAGAAAAGCCGCGACGCCAGCGAGCGACTTGTCGGCACCGGCGTAAAGCACGTGAAGGATGGCGCCGACCAGCAGCGCGTGGCTGGTCTTTTCCCAGTGGTTGCGTTTCTCGAGACTGCCTTCGGGGTCGACCAGAATATCGGCGATGTTCTGCACGTCGCGCACCTCATTGAGGCCGCGGCGCACTTCAAGCAGCGGGTTATAAGCGGACGATTCAAGACTGGTTGGATCGAAACGCAGGGTGCGGCTGAACGTGCTGCGAAAACCGGCCGTGATATCCCAGTTCTCGCCTTTGATATCATGCACGATTGCCGAGCCCGGCCAGGTCAGCAGGGTCGGGATCACGAGGCCGACGCCTTTGCCCGAGCGTGTCGGCGCAAAGCACAGAACATGTTCAGCCCCGTCGTGGCGAAGATAGTTGTTCTGGAACTGTCCGAGCACAACCCCGGTGTCGGCCAATAATCCGGCTTTGCGGATGTCATCGCGGGTTGCCCACCGGGCAGTGCCATAGGTGTTGGCGTTGCGGTTTTCGCGGCCGCGCCAGACGGACATCGCGATGGCAACCACAATTGCCGCGAACCCGCCCGAGGTGGCGATCATCCCTCCCGTGTCGAAAATCTGTGGTGCGTAGGCATCATAGGAGAACCACCACCAGAACAGGTCATAGGGGCGATAGACCGGATGGCCGAACATGTGGAACCAAGGCACGCCGAGCTCTGGCTGGAAACCGAGCGCCGAGGCTGTCCATTGGGTTGCTAACCAGACGCTCGCAACAATGATGATCAGTACCGCGAGGATCTGACCCCACAGGATTTTGGCAGCCGACATGGCGCAACTCCGCTTCGTTCACGCCTAGGTCGGTGAGCTTCGGAGAGGTTTGCAAGCGGGGAGTTGGTGCGTGCAGGCCTTGGCGTAAAAACGGGAACGCTGGCGCAGATCGCTAGATCGGCTCCCACGTATAATCCTGCGTGCCCGACCAGGTCAGGCGAACCATGGCGCCTTGCACCACCGACTGCACGACATTGGGCCACAGTGCAGCGATGCAGGTGCCACCGGCGTGGCGGACCGAGGGGTAAATGATGCCATTGTGGCCCTCGATCCGTGCCTGCGCGGCAACGGCATTGCCAGCGGCATAACCGGTCGCGGGGTCGGCATCGAGCGCGGGGTGATCCGCTGCCTCGCGCAAGTCAACGAACACGCCGGCCATGCTCGCCAGCATTTCGCCATATTCGACAACCGCGTTGAAATCGCCTGCGTCAGCGAGTGCCTTGGTCAGGTGGTGCCCGACTTCGGCAATACATGTTTCAACCGCCAGCGCCGCATACCATGCGCCACGGTCCGCAGGGTTGAAGCGCATCGGCTCGCGCGGTTTGGCATAGGCGAAGCTGGCATTGATGAAGCGGGCATGGGGCACGCCGTGAACCAGTTCTTCGGGGCTGAGTGCGCCAAGTCCGCGTTCCTCTGCCACCAACCGCCCGCTGGTCGCGCCTTCGATTTCGGCAAGCAGCGCCAGTTCGTCGGTGTCGTCGGCCAGCGGCGCGAGCACGGCTTCGCGCAGCCTCGCGCTCGCGACCAGCCTGATGGTGCGCGGGAACGCCTCACGCACCAGCGGCAGTGCAGACTGCGGCTCAGAGCCCGCCACGCAGGGCGTCGATATACTGCCGGGTCTCGAGCATGCGGGGAATGCCGCCTTCGATCATCGCGTCGACCGGCGACTTTGCGCCGAACACCGGCGCGCGATTGGGCAGGCGCGGCCAGCGGTCGGCCATACCATCGGCGAACAGCAGGTGCAGGCCCTTGAACACGCCGATCAAGGCGGAGGCCCGGGTCAGCTGGTCCTGGCTCAAGGTGCCGTCCCATTTGCCGGCCTTGATCCGATCCCAAGTGCTCTCGGACACGCCGAGCAGCGCGGCACCTTCGGCGTTGCTGCCACCCCAGGCATCGACGAGCCGCAACACGGCCTTGATGGCCGCCCCGGTCAGTCGCTTGCGATCTCCTTCACCCGAGAAGGTCTGCAGGCCAGCCGCTGCTGGAACCGCTTGATGGGTGATTGCTGCGCTTGCCATGGTCGTTTCTCCTGACGCGAATATACGCATCACATGGTGCGATTGTCAAGGTTGAGACGAAAGCGGCCAGCTTGCCACATCATATCTCGATCGACCGGCTTCGGCCCAGTGTCCATTCGATGCCACCACCAGACCGCGGCTGACCGCTCAAATATTGCCCGAGATGCCGGTCTAGTTGCTTCGACCAAGGGACAAGCGAAAACCCAAGGCCATCGTCGATCATCGCAAACCGGCCCGAAGCGAGTTGGATGCGCTGGCGATAAACGCCAGACACCTCACCGGATGATCGGCTTTGGCGGTGTGGCAAGCCATGTTCACGCGAAAGTGCTGCACCAGCGTCGGCAAGGTCGCGCTCGCGCAAGGTGCCAAGCAGATTGCGGGACAGGGCGAAGCGGTCACCGCGCCGCTGGGCAAGACCCTCGCTTTCCAGATAATCGAGCCGGCGCGTTTTCGCTGCTTCGACTTCGCTGCCAAAGCCTGGACCGAGCGGCAGCGGCTCCGATGCAATCAATTGCTTGTCGAGCCAGGTGGCTCCGCGGCTGCGCTCCTGGGTAGCAAGATCGCGATCGGAATGGGTCAGGAGCGAGGATTGCTCGCGGCCGCGCCGGTCAGTCCAGGAGCGAAGCTCGACGATTGCGCCCGGCGCAGCATCACCGGTCATGTCGATGTCGGAGAATTTGCAATGATGGACCCTGCCATCCACGCCATCGACCACGGCGTAGGCCTGACCGGTCAACTCATTGTGCAGGCCGCGCTCGACCAGTCGCCCGATGACGGGCTCGCTCGCCCTTTCATCATGAAGGGCAAATCGACCCGCTTCAGCGGCAAGGCCGTGCCCGGTCATGGCGCGGTGCATCCTCTTGATCATATCACCTCTGGTGCCAAGCTCCCGCAAAGTCTGCTCGAGTGTTGGCTTCAACCGCCAGCAGCCAGGCGCAATCTTGTCTGCCAGGCCCATGCGTTCGAGTTTTGTGGCGCGGCCGATGAGATGCTGGTTGGCCGGGTTGGCGATCCGCTGCGGATCGGGGCGCAGGTCGACTACGCCGCCGAGGCCGTCACCAAGCGTTTGCAGCTGGCGATCAAGACCGGTCCAGCGATCGGCCTGCACCTCGCGGGCCAAGCTTCGATCAATGTCCTGCTGGGTCCGTGCGCCCAGTTCCATGGTCACCAGCTGCGCGGCACGAGCCCGCATGCCCTCGCTGATGTAGCTGCGGTCGATAACCAGGTCGCGGCCATCGTCGGCCTTGCCGCGTACCAGAATGTGGATGTGGGGATTGTCGGTGTTCCAATGGTCAACGGCGACCCAGTCGAGACCTGTGCCAAGATCCCTTTCCATCTGGCTCAGCAGGTCTCGGGTAAAGCTCCGCACATCGGCCAGTTCGGCCGTGTCTTCGGGCGAAACAATGAAACGGAAATGGTGACGGTCATCGGCGCAGCGCTCGGCGAAGGCTCCGCCGTCGACGGTCTCGTCGCCGCTGCCGAACAGCGCCGCATCCTTCCCGTCGCGGGTCACGCCATCGCGCTTGAGATAGGTCAGGTGCTTTGCCAGCGGCGCGGCAGTGAAGCGAGCCCCGCGATGCCGCACGATCCTCGCCTTGACGATCACACGGCGCTGACTTGCGCGGGAGCTTGCCTGCAGGCTTGCGATGCGGCCTCGGGCAAGGCGACCTGTGCTACGTCGCGATGCGGAACCACCCGCCCGGCCGCCGCAGCCTGACCGGTTGGCAAGTGCCCGCAGTTGGGCTTTGAGTGTGCGCGCTTTGCCTTGGCCGGAACTGCGATCTCGGATGCGCCCAGGCCTGATTTCCAGATCGTCATCACTCATGAGGTCAAGCGATGCGATACAGCGGCTGGCTCGTTGAACGGCGGAATTGCGACAATTATCGAGACTGGAGCCAGCCATGGGGCAGGGCGGCTGGCTGTGAAAATCCCGCAATTCTGCGGCCCCACACCTCGGCGGCTGGCTCCGCTTTCATCTTGCCATCCTCCTGACCCATCCTTTCCTGTCACTCCGCTTCCGCACAATTTTGCGCCAGGCCACGCCATGACGCGCCAGATGCGCAGGAGGCCCATCACTGGTCGCGATTCCCCGAGACGGGAACGAAAAGGCCGCCGTGCGGACGCAGCGGAGCAGGGGGCGCAGCCGCCGCTTCTTTGCCGATGTCCGCGCTCGGTGTTGCCTCAGCCGCGGCAGTTCGCGCCGCGAATAGTCGGCTTTGTGTCCACGCAATGCGCTGTGGCTGCACAGTTGGCGCGCTGGCGACGACAGTGGCCGTGTTGTCCGATTGCAGGATAGGTGCGATCTTTGCGACATAAGCGCGGGTCTCGGCAGGAAGCGGGCGGCCGCGATCGCGCCACTCCTGATAGCGCCCGGGGCCTGCATTATACGCGGCGAGCATGCCGTAGGCGCCGTAACTGTCGTACATTTCGCGAAGATAGCTGGTGCCTGCCAAGATGTTGTCGCGCGGGTCGAACGGATCGCTGCCGAGACCGAAACGAGCGCGCTGGCGCGCCCAGGTTCCGGGCATGAGCTGCATCAGCCCCATCGCTCCGGCCGACGATACCGCGCCGATCCGGCCAGCGCTCTCGGCCCGCATGACCGCATAGATCCATTGCTCCGGGATGCCGAAACGCAGCGATGCCTCGGCGACGTGCACTGCAATGTCGACGGTGCGCGGCGCTGCCGGTTCGGCAGTGTCCTGCCCAAAGGCAGGCGCGGCACCGAACATAGCGAGCGCAGCCCACGTGGCGAAGCCCAGGCGGCGTAGCTGCATGGCTCAGTTCGCCTTTTCGCGCCGCGCTGGACGCGACCACACCAAAACATGGCCATTGTCATCGCCCTTGAACAGGTTGGCGCGTAGCGGTTGCGCGAACGCAGGATCATCAATCTGCAAGCTGACATAGTCGCCCGCCTTCTCTCCGACATGCTTCCAGCCTGCGCCGACTTCGCGCGCGTCTTCATCTTCGCCAGCAACCACACGGAAGTCCGGAGCGTTCTCACTGTCCGATGGGTCTGCCGGGACGAGTGAGATCTCAATGCTGAGCGACAGCGTCTGCAGTTGCCCGCTGTAGCCGCCGTCGGCGGCACGAAAAGTTCCGATACGCATGGGTTCAATCTCCTTGGGTTGAGGGTAAGGAAGTGTCGGCGGCGCGCGGGTCGGCAAACCAGACATGGTCGCTTGTTCCCGCTTCATCGGTCCAGACTGGGGCCGCGCGACCAATGACATGGGTCAGACGCAGCACGCCGAAATAGCGCCCATCGAAACTGTCGGGCGCTGCTGGGTTCATCACGAATAGCTCGCCGGTGCGCAGCACATGGCAGCCGGCCCAGGTCGGCAGTGCGCGCCCCAGACGGTCTCGCGGACGCGCCGCGCCGACATATTGGCCGTCAATCGTAATGCTCAATGCATCGCGGCAGACGCGCTGGCCGCGTACAGCCGCGATGCGCTTCAGCAGCGGGACGCCTGTCGGGAGGTAACGCCGCTCGGCAAGCAATCGGCGCAGTTCGGGCGGCGGCTCAATGGCGATCCGCTCGCCGACGTGCAGGCTCGCCTTGCCACGGATGGCGTAGAGTCCGGTGGGGACCGAGGCAGTCGCATTCCACACGGCGAAGCGCGCGACTGGCACGGCCAATGTCGTTAGCGTTGCGCAACCTACGATGGCTGCAAATATCATGCTGCGTCGCTTCATGGCAGAAGTGCCTTGCGCTGGAGCCAGGCTCGGTGCCGCGCGGGCGTGTATTCACGCGGGGTGAGCCGGCCCGCCATCCTGTTGTGGATGTGTCGCCAATGTTCCGGAGCAACATCGCATGGGTCTATGCCTGACGCTTCGATGGCATCGATAAGCCGGAAGACTTGCGCGACTTTGGGCCAGCCATGGACCGAAAGCAGCAGCGCGCCGCCGGGGTCGACCTGCGGCACGGTTGCGCAATGCTCGCCTGAGCTGACAGCTTGTACGACGTCCAAGGTTGAACGGACGGTGCCAAAATCGTTGGACGCCCAGCGGACCAAGGCGAACACCTGGCCCGCCATATAGCTCTCGATCCGCTCGCTACGGCTGACGATCCGTTCGGCAACGGGCCTGCCGAATTTGATCCAGTCCTCATGCTGGCCTTCGCGCCAGACCAGCGTCACATGGGTCAGCTGCGGGTCATCACCCATCCTCGTACCGGCAGGCCTTTCGGGGTCCGCCCCGCTTTTTGTCCACAGGCTCGCAGCCGTTAGCAAGAATCCGAAGGATTCTTTGTTAGGATAGTTAAGGGCAAAAATTGCCGATGTTTTCCCGTAATTTGGACGGTGTTTTGGTTCCCGATAGTCCGAACTTCCGGTTCCTGATGGTCCGAGTGTGGCGGTTCCTGATAGTCCGTGCTGCATCATGACATATCCACAGGGTGATGGTTGGTTGAGCGCAAACCGAGACCGCGCATTGCTGAGTCGAACGGGTCGGGCCGGACAGCGACGAAGTTCAGTCGTTCGCGACCGAGTGCATGCTCGATGGTGAGCGTGTATCCCGGCAGCGCTTGTCGGCGGGCAATGTCGCGCAGCTCGAATGCGAAGCGTTTGGGCGGCGAGAGCGCGCCTGACTTCAAATGAAGGTGCTGGAAGTCGAAGCTCCAGCCTCCGCGCTGTTTGCCCCCATGCTTGCGCACGAGGCGGTAAAGCCAGCGCTCCAGACCACCGGTCAGTGCGAAGTAATCGGCATCAATGGTGAGCACGAGCGCCTGATTGATCACGCCTTCGTAGAACCAGTCAGGAATGATCATCTCGATCCCGAGCGCGCGACCCGAATGATCGAGACGCTCCTTCCACTCATTGATCCACGAAAAGCGGTGCCGCCGCCGCGCATCATGCTGGCGGATGGAGGTCGCGATGGTGGTCGATTGCAGGCGATCCAGCCCGGCCTTCAGCCGCTCATAGCTGGCTTTGCCTGTGCCTCGCCTGGTGAAGGCAAGGATCTCGTGCGGGGTCGCGGCGATCAACCGCGAGGTAGGCCGACCGGCATCGCGCGCTTCGACGATCTGGCTCGCTACCCAGATGAGGACATCAGCGTCCCAGATAGTCGCCATGCCATGTTCGGCTGTCGCCTCGACGAGGATCGAAACCTCACCCATCCGGAAATCGATCGGACGGACTCGCTTTGATTTGGCGAGGCTAAAGAACGGCCAAGCCATCAGGTCCTGCGCGTCGCGCGCGGCAATATCGCGGCCTTGGGACATGAACAGGTCAAGCTGAGCAGGCTTGGCTGGGAAGGCGGACAGGCGTCGCATCGCGTGCCTTAGCGCCGGACCGGCGGAGTATAGCCATCAAGACGCTTGGCTGGGTGGACGATGCCGTTGCCGGGATCGCTGGTTGACCGCCGCAGCCCTTGCTCTGCCCATGCGTCGAGATCTGTCACCGCATAGACGATCCGGCCACCGAGCTTGCGATAGACCGGCCCCGTCCCGAAACAGCGGTGCTTTTCAAGGGTGCGGGCCGAAAGCCCGAGGTGCACTGCAGCATCAGGCGTCCGCAAAAATCGTGCAGTCACGGGGGTGGGTCTGGCATCCATGGCAAGGCTCCGGCGAAGGTTGGCAGCAGCAGCGGGCTGTCGCTGGGGTTCGCGAGCTTTGGCGGAGGATTGGCATGGGCAGGGAGTGACCGAATGCGCGTGCCGTAATTTGTCACCCCGAATGTCTCGGTCAGCGGTGTAAGAGGATATCGCGAAATCCGCCGGAGACGAGGCTGCGCGCTTGGGCGATCAGCCGAAGAACCTGCCGCCGCTCACTCGAGGCTTTCCAGGTCGCACCGACAAGTCGGTGGTGGTTGGGAATGATCAGGCCGTAGGCGAGGTCCCGCGAAGAGGCGCCCGCTTCGAGCGCATCGTGGATGGCGAGGAAGCGGGTCAACCGTAGCCGTTGATTGCGTGTCATGACGTGAGCGCTCTGGGGTAAGGCGCTGTTAGTGCGGGCTATCAGGTGCATGCGGGTGACAGCCGCGATGCGCAATTCATATGTCTCATCGCAGGGTATCGAGACGGCGGGAACGGGCAGGGCGGACCTGAAACGAACGCAAAGTCGCAGTCTGTAGCTGTCCCTAGCGTAAACAAGATGCTTGCCGTCGGATGTCGACACCTCTGCCAGCGGCTTGCAGCTGGACAGCCATATCAGCGGGGGGGCCGGGTTAGCAGTTTCGACGATAATCACGTCGGGCGATGCGCTGGGCGACCAATGGGCCGGGCTCTGGCGCGGATTTGCTTGCGGATCGGTGGGGAAAGCTCAGGCCCCATCGCCGGGACAGGCCCTCCTTTTCATTGTGTTCGACCGATGGGAAGCGAGCAATGCGCTCTTGGGTTTCGGCAAAATCGCGGCGGTAATCAGCATTACGGTGCAGGAATTCCTGCGCGAAGTCCGCATAGTCGTGATCGCGATATTGATCCGCGGTCGATGGTGACCGCCATGACGAACCACCGGGCATAGAGACCCCTGCAAAACACAGGCAAAAAGGCCAAGCATCAAGTCTTTGTTAACCAAGGGTAAGCCGCAAGTATCAAAATCTGGGGATGCTTATGCCCGGAGGCGCAGAAATTCTGACGGAGCGTTTAGTGCAAGGGGTCCAATCCGTGTCCGAGAATTCAGCCTTTTTGCTTTTTATCGAGCAGATGTCGGTAGCCGTGGGACGTCATCCAGCGTGCTCGGTCGAGGTGGGTCTCATGGACCTGACGCGCCCGGACCGGTTCCAGGGCAGGATCGATCCCAAAGACGATCTGCACAACTTCGGTCCAGTCCGCACCTTCATCGGCGGCGTCAAGTAGCCGTAAATATGTGACAAAATGGCGCTCGTCATACGGCGTTACCGTATCCGAGAGGGGCGGGCTGTCTTCAAAAGGAACGATCGTCATGGTCCGAGCCTTCAGTTTCGACTCGTTTCGGCATGCCCTCTCTCCTAGCATGAAGACCCTCCAAAAT
>NZ_BJYR01000013.1 GCF_007991615.1 Novosphingobium sediminis
AACCGGATTTGACATTAAGGTGTCTTACACCCTTGAATCGGCTCTGTCGAACCCGTCTTGCGCGGAAAAGTATGCTCTTCCCGCTCAGGCGTCAGTCGTTTCGGCGCCGCAAGCCCCGCAGCGACCGCGGATTTCGACGACCGGGCGGACGGCGGCAAAGCCGGCACGGTGAGCCGCATCGCGCAGCGCTCCGGTCAACCGGTCATCATCGATATGCGTGGCTTCACCGCAAGCGTCGCAGATCAGGAAAATGCAATCATGGTGACAACCGGGATGGCTGTTGGCGACATAGGCATTGGCGCTTTCGACCCGCCGCGCGAGATTGGTGCGCACGAACAGGTCTAGGATGCGGTAGACGCTGTTTGCAGCTACCCGCTTGCCTCGCCGCGCGCCCACGCTCTCTGCGATGTCATAGGCCGAGGCCGGTTTTTCATGAGCAGCCAGCGCTTCGAACACGTCGCTGCGCATGTCCGTCCACTGCTCACCCGCCGCCTGCAACGCGCCCCGCGCTGCATCGACCAGCATGTCACCGGCAAAATCGTGATGGTTGTGATGGCCCGCCATGACCAGAGAGATAAACCGCCTTGCGCCGGATCGCAAATCCGGCGCGCATCGGCTCACCCGCGGGTGAAATCAGGCTTCCAAAGGCCCGGGAATCCGCGCTTCAGGGCAGTGACCTTTGGCGCATCCCACATCCGGATATAGCCGTGATCAGGGTTCTTCAGTGCGAAGTCCTGATGATATCCCTCTGCCGGGAAGAAGCCGCGATTGGGTTCAACGGCCGTCACGATCGGCCGCTTCCACAGGCCCGACTTCTTGATCTGCGCCAGATAAGCCGTGGTCACCCGTACCTGCTCCGAATTCTGCGGCACGATCGCATTGCGATACTGGGGGCCGGTATCGGGATACTGGCGATTGAGCTGGGTAGGATCGCTCGCCACCGAGAAGAATACCTGCAGCAACTGGTCGTAGCGGACGACCGCAGGATCATAAGTGATCTGCACGGCTTCGGCATGACCGGTCGTGCCGGTGCTGACGATCTCATAGTGCGCGTCGGCGCGGCTGCCGCC
This sequence comes from Novosphingobium sediminis, assembly GCF_007991615.1. Lineage (GTDB taxonomy): Bacteria > Pseudomonadota > Alphaproteobacteria > Sphingomonadales > Sphingomonadaceae > Novosphingobium > Novosphingobium sediminis. The sequence continues at coordinate 1,071 of NZ_BJYR01000013.1, forward strand.
TTCGAACCCGGAGACCACGCTGGTGACGCCCTTCACGTGGCTGAACACCGCTTCCATGCCCCAGAAGCAGCCACCGGCGAACACGGCCGTTTTCACGCCCTTGGCTTCCCGTGCCTGCACGGCTGATGCCGGGGCCAACACGCCGGACTCGGCCTGCGCGGGCTGAAGACAGGCCGCCGCAAACGCAGCGACGACCACACCTGCGAGGATGCGCAGATCCTTGCGCGGGCGGCTCATCGCAGTGCCTCAACCGCAGCTTCGGGCGATGCGTCCGGGGCTGAAGGCAACCCGAAAGTGAACACCATCGCAGCCGAACCGAGCACAAAGCCCAGCACCAGCGAACGAACGAAATCCTTGCCGAAAAGCGTCATTACCAGAACGTCCAATCTTGCATTCGCGGGTAGCCGCGCCGCTCCGGCACAGGCTTTACCGCAGTGTTCCCGGCCCCAGGTGTGAACCAGAGCACAGGGGTGCTGCGGTGCCGTTCGCTTCATTCGGCCAAATGGTTACGCGATCTCCGATTACAAGATGGGCTTCGCGACGAATCAGTCTCGACGTCGTCATGCGGCGTGCGTCCGATTGACCTTCGCCGCAGCGCGCGCGAATAAGGCGCCACGAATGCAAACCCGTGGAGAGGATCGACCATGCACCGCCCCTTGCTGAGTTGCATTGCCCTTGGGGCGGTCGCCCTCGCTGCCGCACCGCTCGTCGCCAAGGACAAGCCTGCGCTGCCCAAGGAATTGCCGCCGGTGTTCGAAGCCGTGGTCAACTGCCGGGTTCTGACCTCCGACAGCGAACGGCTCGCCTGCTACGACAGGAGCGTCGCGGCCCTCGCCGATGCGCGTGACAAGCAGGACATCGTGGTCGCCGACCGCGCGACGATCCACGAAACCAAGAAGGGACTGTTCGGCTTCACCCTGCCCAAGCTCAAGCTGTTTGGCGGGACGGAGAAGGATGGCGACGAGATCAAGGAGATCGAAAGCACGATTTCGGCCGCCCGCGACACGGGTGACGGTTTCGCGATCTTCACGCTCGCCGATGGTGCGCGATGGAAGCAGACCGACGGAGGCAATGCCTTCGCGCGGCCCGGTGCTTCCATCCGCATCAAGCGCGGCGCACTCGGCAGCTACCTCGCCTCGATCGACAAGGGCGCCTATGTGCGCGTGGTGCGCCTCTCGCAGTAAGGCGAACCGGTCAATTCGACTGGTTGATGGACTTGCTCGACATCGCTTCATAGGCATCGCGGGCGACCTGGTTGCCCTGACGTTCCAGCGCAGCCCACTGCGACATGGTGTGGCAGATGAACGTCTTGTGCACGAGCGAGCCGGTTTCCTCGGTCTTGCGGCACCTGATGAAGTCTGGATCGTTGACCGAGCGCCCCTTGTTGAACGCGCGGATTTCGGACTGCGACATCGCAGTCGGATCCTTGTCCAACGCCGGAAGCTCTGTCGTTGGAACGGCAGTTGTTGCCGCAACGGCGGCAAGAGCGAACAGATATGTCGCGGGCATGCGTAGTGATCCTCTGAATACACGTAATACTAAAGTTTAGCCCGCCACTGCGTTCTGGGCAAGGTAAACGGCTAGCCTAACGCGGCATCATTCGCCGCAAAGTAGGCGGTTATTGCAGCGCATTCCCGTTCGGAAAGGTGCGGATTCCACGCATCGATGATCAGCACTGCGCGCCGCGCATCACTGTCGTTCCACGCTTCGTGCTCGATCGTATCATCGAACGCAAAGGCCTTGCCTTCTACCCATTGCCGCGTTTCGCCGCCGACACGGAACCCGCAGCCGGGCGGCACATCAAGCGCGAGGTGGATGATCGCACGCGTGTTGGTAACCCCGGTGTGGGCCGGAATCCGGCTGCGCGGGCGGAGCATCGAAAAGAACGCATTGGGCGCGCGTCCGGGAATCCGCGCCAGCGGCAGGCTATCCAGAACCCGCGCAGTATGGGGACAGCGCTCGATCACCGCGGCATTGGGAACGCCATATTCCAACAGGAAGCAGGCAGACCAATCGAGCGAACCATCGAGCACCGTCCACTTGTTCTCCGGGCTGCCCGGCTCCATGCGAACATAAGGGCGGATCGCCTCGCCCGGTTCGGCCAGAAGGGCATCAAGCTCGGCACGGATTGCGCCAGCTTCCGCTTCCAGTGCCGCGAACCACGGGAAATGGCGGCGATCGAAGAACTCGTCTGCGGGCAGGAAGGGGTAATAGAGCCCGGCGCACTCGTTGGCATAGATCCGGCGCTGGCCAAGCGCAGCAGCGGCAAAGGCATCGATACGGCGCCGCTCGGTCTCGTCGCGTTCCCCCGCATCGGCAGCAAGCGCCGCAGTGGTAGCTTCGGCAAGCCGCGAGCGCAGTTGCCCGCAGAAAGCCTCACCGGCCGCAAGTTCGGCCCGCACCGGATCGGGCAAGCCCGGGTATTGCTGCGCAAGCTGCTGGACGCCGTCCCACGCGATCAGCGCCTTGGTCTCCTCGCCCTCCCGCTGGAGGAGCTGCGCCATCCGCAACTGTGCGGTGAAATCGAGCCGATCGAGCTCAAGCGCCCGCTCAAGGGCGACGCGCTCGCCCGGCGTGTCACCGCCGATGCGGCAGGCCAGTGCAAGATTGATCCAGAGCGACAAGGCCGCCGGGTCGGCATCAGCCGCTTCCCGTGCGGCGAGGATCGCGGTGGGCGCATCGCCAGCACGCAGGGCGGCCATGGCGCGGGAATTGGCAGCCTGGGCCCTTGCCCGATCGATTGGTTGCGGTGTCATCGGCGAAAGTGTCTACAGCGCCGCGCCCATCAGGCAAGCGACGTTGCAGCAAAAGGGTCTGCGCCTTAAGGCTTGGTTCATGGCCCCCACAGCGTTCAATCCCGCAGATGCCGAATGGCTCGCGCACCGGTTGGTTGAAGGGACCGATGCGGTACGCTTCGCCCATGTGCCGCGCGCCGCCCATGATGCCATGGCATTCCTGACCGACGATGGCTTCACCGCGCATTTCGGTGCCATGCCGCAACAAGTCGATGTTCCCGCGGCACAGCTTCTCGCGCGGTTCCCCGGCAAGGCCCGGCTCGGCTTGCTGTTCCACTCCGCCTTCTGCGGCTCGACCCTGCTGGCGCGCGCGCTCGCGCAGCCGGGCGTGGCGATGGGGTTGTCCGAACCTGTGATCCTCAACGATATCGTCGGAATGCGCCGCCGCGGCGCGCAGCCGGCCGCAGTCGCCCGCGCTGCCGATCTTGCCTTGCGCCTGCTGGCCCGCCCGTTCGCGCCCGGGGAGGGCGTGGTGGTAAAGCCCTCCAATCTGCTCAACCCCTTTGCCGAACTGCTGCTCGCGCTCGCTCCGGAGGCGCACGCGCTGTTCCTGTACGCCCCGCTCGAGACCTTCCTCGTCTCGGTGGTGCGCAAGGGCCTGCCCTGTCGGCTTTGGGTTCGCGAGCTGCTCGAAGGGTACCTAGCGGCAGGCATCGTCGCGCCTCTGGGGATCACGCGCGAAGACGCCTTCCGCCAGAGTGACCTGCAAGTTGCCGCCACCGGCTGGCTCGCGCAGCACCGCCTGTTCGCGGCACTGGCGCACAGGATCGGACCGGGGCGGCTTCGGTCGGCGACGTCAGAACAGCTGACCGGCGATCCGCTCCGAGTGATAACCGCCGCGGCGGCGCATTATGGCCTCGCGATGGAATCGGCGGCTGCCGAACGGATTGCAGCAGGGCCTGCGTTTACCCGGCATTCCAAATCCGGCGCGTCGTTCACACCCGATCAGCGCCGGGATGAATATGCCGCTGCCCGCGCCCTCCATGCGGGCGAGATCGATATGATCCTCGGTTGGGCGATGCAGGTGGCGGAACAGGCGGGCATCGCAATGGATGCCCCGAACCCGCTGCTTCAGGACGCGTAGCCCAGCTTCTCGATCCATGGCTGCAGGATCGGCATCACCGGTTCGAGATAGGCCGCATAGGGTTCCCACTGCCGCGTGCCATCGAACAGGCCGCGGCGCACCTGCCGGGCGCTCGCGGTCGATACCCCACGTGCGCGGGCAGTGCGATCGAAGCGCTTGAGATCCTCGGTCCAAGCCAGACCGGCGATCTCGCAAATCTCGCGTGTCATGGCGTCAAAGTCCTGCACCATGCGGTGATAAGGGACTTCGAGAACGGTAAGCGGCAGCCGGGCAAGCGCCACTTCGGTAAGCCGCATCAGTGCATCATAATGCCGCGCCGTGCCTTCGAGCGTGGTGAAATCCATCGCCGCATTGCTGAGCGCGAAACTGGTGCGGAAACAGCTCCACACCACATCGCGCGGATCGCGGCGCACGAGCAGGACTTTTGCGGAAGGGAACAGCCGGGCGATGAGTGGCAGGCGGATGGACTTGAGCGGGTCCATGTCGACGAGTGTTGCACCCGCTGGATCGCGGCCGAGTGCCTGTCCTGCGCGCTGCCAGTACGCGCTTCGATAGGGTGCGAGGGCTGCATCATCGAGGGCAGCGAAACGGGCGAGCCCGCCGGGTTCCGCAAGGAAGGCAAGGTCAGCCTCGCGCAGCGTCGGCATTTCCTCGATGGCCGCAGTGCCGGGGAGCGAAGCGAGGACGTTCTCCAGCAGCGTATTGCCGCTGCGCGGATAGCCGAGCACGAAGATATGCGGATGTGCGTCTCCCGGCAGAGGCTGGGGCAAGTCTGAAACGTCCATCGCCGTAAGGCCCGCCGCAACCGCATCAATGAATTCGCGGTGCGGTGGCCGCCCGGCGAAAGTGGCGGCGTGGATCGCGGCGAAGTCCTGCTTGGCGCGGCTATAGGCGGCAAAGGCGGCATCGGTATCGCGCAGGCGGTTGCAGGCGTCTCCCAGGGTATGGAGCAATTCCATGCGTTCTGGCGATGGCTGGGGCAGCCATGCCAGTGCCGGTTCGACCAGCGCGCGCGCTGCCTGCGCCTCGCCCGCTTCGAGTTCGATCGTGGCCAGCGCGGAAATCGCTCCGGTGTTGGCGGGGTCGGCAGCCAATGCTGCGCGGGCATGATGGCGGCCCGCTTCGGCTTCACCATCGCGCGCGGCAATCGCGGCTAGGCCGGCGTGTGCGGCGCCGCGCGGCCGGGTATGCTCCGGTGCATGGGCAAGCACCTCGCCGTAACAGCGTCGGGCTTCGTCCATGACCCCGCCCGCGGCCATCACGTAAGCGCGTTCTAGCCAGGCCTCTGGATGGCCGGGGCTGATGGCAAGCGCGGCGTCGCACTGCAGCGCCGCATCGCGCAAACGACCGGCAGCGCGGTGAAGCCCGGCAAGGCCAACCATCGCTTCCACTTCGCGCGGGTTGATCTGCAACGCGCGCTCGAACAGCGCGGCTGCACCCGCGTGATCGCCGCTGACGGCACGATACCACCCGAGCGTGGTGCAATCCGCCGCTGTCCCGCGGCCTGCGTTGAGCGCAGCAGCAGCAGCCCGGGCAGCGGTTTCGAGGTCTTCTGACATCGCCTTGCCATCGGCTGCACCCGCCATGAGGTCAACTCCTGCAGTCACTGGTGGAACGGAGGCAATCACAAAAAAAGGGGCGGGCATTGCTGCCCGCCCCCTCTTTGGCGTTGTGATCGTTGCGGATCAGAACTTGACGCGAGCGCCAACCGCGAAGCGACGGCCCAGCGCGTCGTAGGACGACGGATAGGTGTTGCCGCTGTTGTACGAGGTCGAACCGATCGTGTTGCCGACGATCGGCGGCTTCGTGTTGAACAGGTTCTGCACCGTGAAGGTGAGGGTGAACTGTTCGATGTTGAAGCGCGTCGTCACGTCGAGGTAGTCGAACGCGTCGATCTTGTTGAAGTCGACCGTTTGACCGCTGAGCGCACCGCTGTCTGCAGGGATGGTGCCCTTGAAGGCGTTGCCGTCTTCGTAGCGAGCGCTCGACTGGTGACGCCACAGCAGCGACAGATCCATGCCCTTCAGGCTGAAGGTGTTCTGGACCGACCAGGTGTGACGCGGCTGGATCGAGCCGGTGAACGAGCAGTTCACCGAGTAGAGACCAACGCATTCACGATCGATGCTGGTGGCGGTAGCCTTGAACTTCGAGTGGAAGGTCACGTTCGCCACGGCATTGAGCGTCCACTTCACCGCGCCGATCGGACGCTGGTAGTTGAGGATCACGTCGATACCGTCGGTGAACAGCTTACCCTGGTTGGTAAGACCACCGAACAGGCCCTTGGTCGTCGCCGGGCTGCCGTCCAGACCACCGGTCGCCGGACCGCGGCGAATGATGGTGCAAGCCGTATCCGTGGCGCTGGCCGCGGTGACGTTGCCGAAGCAGGCGTCGATAAGGTCGCCCGGCAGCGGCGTACCGATCTGATTGGTGACCTTGATGTTGTAGTAATCGACCGACACCGAGAAGCCCGGCAGGAACGGCAGGTTCTGAACCACAGCGCCGAGCGTGTAGGTCGTCGCCTTTTCCGGCTTCAGGTTGATGTTGCCGCCCGAGGTGATGTTGGCCTGAGCCGCAGTCGGGTTGAGGATCTGACCGATCGAGTTCGCCGGAGCACCCTGCGCAAGGCAGATTGCACGGAGGTTCGCGTTGGTCAGCGGAGCCGCGCCGGCGCAGGGGTCTGCAGCCAGGTTGGTCAGACCGACGGTGTTCGGCGTGAACAGTTCGGCGATGTTCGGTGCACGAACAGCGCGCGAGTAGTTGCCGCGGAACTTGACCTGCTCGGTCGGTTCCCAGCTGCCGCCGAACTTGTAGGTCCAGGCTTCAGTCTTCGGTCCGCCGCGGACGCTGTACTTCGAGTAGCGCACGCCGCCTTCGGCGGTCAGGCTCTTGAAGAACGGCTTGTCGGAGACCAGCGGCGCCACGAGTTCGCCGTAGCTTTCCCACACGCTGTAGGCACCGTCGATGTCGGGAGCAGCACCGCCCGCACCGCCGAGTTCGCCCGGGGTCTTCGACAGGGTGTCGGAGATCTGGGCTGCACGGTAACGGCGGTATTCAGCACCAGCCGCGAAGCCGACCGGCTCGCTCGCGGTCGGAACGGTGAAGCCGAAGTCACCCGAGAGCAGACCGCGAACCTGGAACAGCGAGGTGTTGTTCGACGAGGTCGAGGGCGACAGGGTGTAAGCAGCCTGTTCCGGCGTGATCGAACCGGCACCACCGAAGAGGTTGATCGGAACGCAGCCGTCGTTGCCGCTGAGGCACGAGTTCTTGTTGGTGGCCAGCAGGGCATCCTGCACGCGCGACTTGAGCACGTAGCCGGTGATGGTCTGCAGGCGGTCGCTCTCGCCGTAGCTGGCGCGAACGTCCCAGTTCACCGTCTTCGTCAGCGCGCCGCGGAAGCCGAGCGAGTAGTCGAACACGTTGGTGGTGTACTGCGAGTTGCGGGTACCGGTTTCAACGAAACGACGACGCACCACGGTGTTGAAGGTGCGGTAGTTCGGATCCGTCGGATCGGTCGCGGCGCGGGCAGCAACGCACTCTGCATCGGTCAGGCCGTTCGCGGCGCAGAACTGACCGGCGGCGCCGGCAGGCAGGTACGGGTTGCTGAAGGGGATCTTCATGCTTTCAGCGAAGAGACCCGACGGCGCGATGATCGTCTTGACGGTGTTCTTCGAGAACAGGCCGCGCGTGTAGACTTCAACAGCGTCCGAGAGCTGGTAGTTCGCCTGGGCGAAGATATTGAAGCGCTGGAACGGCGTCTGGAAGATGTTGTAGGGGTTGAAGTTGAACGGCGTGAAGCCCGGCTTCAGCAGGCCGGTCGAGGGATCGATCACGCGGTTGGCGCCGTTGATCGAGAAGCGCGCCGGAACCGCAGTACCCGAACCACCAGCAGTGCCCGAGAAGCTGTCGAGCTGGATGTTCGAGAAGTCGCGTGCGCCCTGATAGACGGGGTTCGACTTCTGGTAGCCGATGCTCAGCACGGCATTGCCGCGGCCGTCATCGAAGTTGACGCCGGTGGTGACGTCGCCGCGGAAGTAGTTGCCGTCACCCTGCTGGGTGATCTGGTCGGACACGGCGATATCGACGCCCGCGAAGTCCTTCTTGGTGACGAAGTTCACAACGCCGGTGATCGCGTCCGCGCCGTAGGTGGTCACGGCCGCACCGGTGAGGGCGTCGACACGGCTGATCAGCGCGAGCGGGATGTTGTTGAGGTCGACGCGGCCCTGAAGGTCGGCCGGGACGATGCGCTGGCCGTCGAGCAGCACGATGTTGCGGTTCGAACCGAGGCCGCGAAGGTCGACGTAGTTCGAGCCGGTCGCGCCGTTGTTCACCGCCGAACCGATGTTCGGAACGATGCCGGGAACCTGACGAAGAACTTCTTCAGCGGTGTTCGACTGCTTGAGGGCGATCTGGTCGGCCGTGGTCACGTTGACCGGAGTGGCCTGAATGAGGTTCGGGTTGCGGATAAGGCTGCCGGTCACGACGATCGCGGTAGGCTCGTTGGTCTCGGTAGCAGAGTCAGCCTGCGGGGCGGCTTCCTGCGCGAACGCAGGCGCAGAGATGAGCGCGAGCGCGAGGGCAAAAGGCGCAGCACCCGCCTTCAGGGCGGCGTTGTTGTTGGTCTTCACGTGTCCAGTCCCTTCAATAGGCGGCCTCGATCCCCAAGGCCGCCGGAAGAAGTCCCTCGATCGAAAATGCCTCACCCCCGGTCTTCGCCGGGCCCGACAGATGGCATACGATCTTTGTGGGACGGTGGGGCTTACTGGTAGATTTAACCCACTTCTTGGAAGGATGTTCTGCAACCAAACCGCAAAACGTCCCTGCCATGTGGCGTGTTTGCAACACACTGTAAGCGTGGCGCAACGTACGGGTTACCGGACTGCAACGATCCTTGCGCTCGGAAATTACCTCCGGATCGGTTTGTTGATAATATTTTGCGCTCGCCCCGCGTTTTCAGGAAAGAAATGTGCGTCGGCCTGCAGATTCAGCGTGATGGTGCAGCAAACAACCGGGGATCAAGCCGCCGGCCCCGCCAAGTGAGAGCCCAATGAAGATGCGGGCCCGTCGCGCGGCCAGTCATCCCGACATGCCCAATCAGCTGGCCCTGAACCACCGTGTCACCCACATGCACCACCAGATCGGAGCAATGGAGGAACGCCGATGTCAGCCCCATGCCGTGATCGAGGATCAACAGGTGGCCCTCGAGCGTGAAGGGTACATCGCTTGCCGCGAGCGTCACCACACCATCCGCAGGCGCGCGGATTTCGGCACCTTGCGGCGCGGCGAGGTCGATCCCGGCGTGATAGGCGCCGGGTTCGCCGCGATAGATTCGCTGCGAGCCGAACTCTCCGGAAATACGCCCCGGCGCTGGCCAGGTCATCGTCTGCCGCCAGCCGTCCGCCTTGCTGCCGCTGGCGCGCGCCGCACCGATTCGGGCCAGCTCCGCCTCGCGCCGCGCCTTGAACTCGGCATCGGGCAGCTTGCCCGGGCGCTTGGCCACATTTATCGATTCGATGCGCCAGCTGCGGGGGGCCACGGCAAGCTCGGTCGAGAGCGAGAAGCCACTGGCAGCCGTGACCGCAAGAGCAAGGCTCGGCGGAGCATCGCGATCGAACGCGGCGAAGAAGCTGCCATCAGCTGCAAGCGGCAGGAGAGTTCCACCCAGCGTCACGCTGCGCGTACCAGCCGGCGCAGTACCGCGAATCCAGCCGCCTTGCGTCAGCTTGCCGCGATACTGAAGGCCGCCGACAGTGACGGCTGCAGGTTCGGCAGCAGATTGCGGGTTCGCAGGCGCACCCGATGGGCTAGGTCCCGGGCCCGCGCCACAAGCGCCAAGCAGCGCCAATACGGAAAATGCGCCGCGCCAGACCGCGCCGGCAAGCGGCACGCGCCGCGCTGTCATTCCTCGCCGAGCAGACGGCGCGTCGCAATATCGGCGCTGGCGTAGGCTTCCTGCTTCTCGACGCTCCAGTAGCGCAGCATGTCGAGGCCGATCCGTGCGCCGCTTACGGCGCAGAGCACGTGATCACCCGCGCTGAGCTGGCGAAAGTGGCTGGGGAGGTAGTGCAGGCGCGCAAGGCGGTTGGCAGAATTCATCAGCATGGATGCAATCTAGCCACTCAAGACGCTCAAAGCAATTTAGGCTGCGCATCACCCGGCGCAGGTGGGCGTGGTTTCGGCGCGGCACGGACCGGAGCTGCAGCAGGCGCGGCCCCGGGGACCACTTCGAGCACGCCATCGGCGAACTTGAGTTGGAGCAGCGCCTGCGCAGCCGCCGCATCGCGCGAGCGGACCAGCGAGCCGTCCGCCGCCTTCACCAGCACATAGCCTCGCGTCAGCGGCGCCTCAGGATCGAGCGAACGGCGCAGCCGGTCTAGCGCCCCGACCTGCGTGCGCGCCGCTTCGATTCGCTGAAGCACCACCGCCGGCCGCAGACGTTGCGCCGCCAGCGCACCGCGCGCCTGCTGAAGTCTGGCCGCAAGCGCGGCAGGGCGCAGCCCTGCGGAGCGCTGCGCCAGCAAAGTCGCGGCAAGTCCGGTACGGTGTACAAGCGCTCGCCGCAGCCGGTCGCCCAGATCATCCAGCCGCTGCGCTTGCCCCTCGAGCAAGGCTTGCGGTGCGGGCAAACGCCGCGCGCGTTGCTCCAGTCGTTCGCGCGAGTGGCTGAGCAGCCGAACGGCCGCCCGCTGCTGGCGTGCCTGAAGATCCGCCAAGCCAGCGAGCAGCTCGCCGCGCACCGGCACGGCCATCTCGGCCGCTGCGGTCGGTGTTGGCGCGCGCACGTCTGCGGCGAAGTCGACAAGCGTCGTGTCGGTCTCGTGCCCTACCGCGCTGATCGTCGGGATGGTCGAGGCAGCGATCGCGCGCACGACGTCCTCGTCGTTGAAGCACCACAAGTCCTCGATCGAACCGCCCCCGCGCGCGACGATCATGAGGTCAGGCCGAGGGACGGGGCCGCCGGGCTCCAGCGCGGAAAAGCCGCGCACGGCCGCCGCGATCTGCGCCGCCGCGCCTTGCCCCTGCACAAGCACCGGCCAGACCACGACATGAGTCGGAAACCGGTCGCGCAGACGATGGAGAATATCGCGGATCACCGCACCCGTCGGCGACGTCACGACGCCGATCACGCGCGGCAGATAGGGCAGGGGGCGCTTGCGCGAGGGTGCGAACAGACCCTCCGCTTCAAGCCGGGCCTTGGTCTTGGCGAGAAGCGCGAGGAGCGCGCCTTCGCCGGCGATCTCCATCCGCTCGATCACGATCTGGTAGTTCGACCGGCCGGGATATGTCGTCAGCTTGCCGGTCGCGATCACTTCGACGCCGTCCTCCGGCACGAAGCCCAGCCGCTGCGCGCCGCCGCGCCACATCACCCCGTCAAGCCGCGCACTCTCATCCTTGAGGCTGAGGTAGAGGTGCCCCGAAGCCGCCCGCTTCACCCCGGAAAGCTCGCCGCGCACGCGCACGAAACCGAAGCGATCTTCCACTGTGCGCTTGAGGAGCTGCGAAATCTCGCTGATCGAAAGCGCCGGGGCGTTGTCGCCCGCGGTCTGGGCGGCTAACAGCCCCGCATTCTCATCATCTCGGTAAGGCGGCATCTCTGGCATGAATATCCTGTTGCTCGGCGCGGGCGGACGCGAACATGCGCTGGCGTGGAAGCTGGCGCAATCGCCGCGTTGCACCACGCTGTGGGCTTCGCCGGGGAACCCCGGCATTGCCGACGTGATCGCCGATCTCAATGCGCACCGTTCCGGCACGGCTTCGGGCGCCTGCACGGCAATCGATCTGGCAGATCACGCCGCAGTAGAGGCATTCTGCATGGCGCAGGACATCGGTCTCGTCGTGGTCGGCCCTGAGGCGCCGCTTGTTGATGGCCTCGCCGATTCGCTGCGCGCTGCCGGGATCGCGGTGTTCGGGCCCGGCAAGGCTGCCGCGCAGCTTGAAGGCTCCAAGGGCTTCACCAAGGACATGTGCACGCGTGCTGGCATCCCCACCGCTGGCTACGTCCGTGCAAAGAGCGCTGCCGAAGCCCATACCGCGCTTGCCGGATTTTCCCTCCCGGTGGTCATCAAGGCCGATGGCCTCGCCGCCGGCAAGGGCGTCGTCATCCCCCAGACCGCCGAGGAAGCTGCCGCCACGGTAGACGACATGTTTGGCGGCGCGTTCGGCGGGGCTGGCGCCGAAGTGGTGATCGAGGAGTTCCTCGAAGGCGAGGAAGTCAGCCTGTTCGCTCTGACCGACGGCAGTGCGATCGCTCTGTTCGGATCGGCGCAGGACCATAAGCGGGTGGGGGAGGGCGATACCGGCCCCAACACTGGCGGCATGGGCGCCTATAGCCCCGCTCCGGTGCTGACCGCCGAACTCGAAGCACGTGCAATGGCCGAGATCATCGCGCCGACCGTGAAGGCCATGGCAGACGCGGGCATGCCCTATTCGGGCGTGCTGTTTGCCGGGCTGATGCTGACCGCGGACGGTCCCAAACTGATCGAATACAACTGCCGCTTCGGTGATCCCGAATGCCAGGTGCTGATGATGCGGCTGGACAGCGATCTGGTCGATTTGCTCGATGCCTGCGCGCGCGGCGAACTGGCGGAAGCTGCCGCTCCATCGCTGCGCCCCGAAAGCGCGATCACCGTCGTCATGGCAGCCAAGGGCTATCCCGGCACACCGGCGAGCGGCGGCATGATCGCCAACCTGGCTGCTGCAGAGGCGCGCGGCGCCAAGGTGTTCCACGCAGGTACGGCAGCACCGAGCGAGGGCGTTCTCGTCGCCAAGGGCGGGCGCGTGCTCAACGTCACAGCCGCCGGTGCAAACCTCAGGCAAGCGCGCGACCGTGCCTATGCCGCGCTGGCCGAAGTGCGCTTCGACGACGGCTTCTGGCGTAGCGATATCGGCTGGCGCGAACTGGCGCGCCAGCCCTGATCGTCAGCCCAGCCGCTCTGCCACCAGCGCAGCGAGGTCTGCCTCGGGCCGCGCGCCATAGTGCGAGATGACTTCAGCCGCGCAGATCGCGCCGAGCTTGAGGCACTCCGCAAGGCTCTTGCCGCGCACATGGCCGAACAGGAACCCGGCGGCGAAGAGGTCGCCAGCACCGGTCGTGTCGATCACGCGCTCGACCGGCTCAGCCGGGACAGAGACGTGTTCCCCATGCGCGACAGCATGCGCGCCGTTTTCGCTGCGTGTCACCACCAGCACCGGCACCTTGGGTGCCAACTGCGCGATCCCGGCGTGGAAATCATCCTCGCCGGTCAGCGCCGCGAGTTCGTGCTCGTTGGCAAAGAGGATATCGACCTCGCCCGCCGCAATCAGCGCGCGGAAATCATCGCCGTGGCGCGCGATCACGAAGCCGTCTGACAGCGTGAAAGCCACCTGCCGGCCCGCCGCACGCGCAGCGCCGATGGCGCGGCGCATGGCCTGCCGGGGCTCTTCCGGATCCCACAGATAGCCTTCGAGGTAGAGCACCGACGAATCGGCAATTACGTTTTCATCGAGCGCCGAAGCGGGGAGGAACTGCGAAGCGCCGAGGTAGGTGTTCATGGTGCGCTGACCATCGGGCGTCACGAAGATAAGGCACCGGGCGGTTGCCGGATCATCCCCGCGTGCCTGCGTATCGAAGGCAATGCCGCCCGCGCGGATGTCATGCGCGAAAACTTCGCCCAACTGATCGTCAGCGACCTGCCCGATGAACGCGCACTTCGCGCCCAGCGCCGCAAGGCCCGCCAGCGTATTCGCAGCCGAGCCGCCCGAAATCTCGCGCGCGGGGCCCATCGCCTCGTAGAGTTCATGCGCGCGGGCCGTGTCGATCAGCGTCATGCCGCCCTTGGCGAGGCCGAGTTTCGCGATATCATCTTCCGCTGCCGGAGCCATGACGTCGACGATCGCATTTCCGATCGCAATCACATCGAAACGGGCGGGGGCAGGGCTCATTCAAATACTCCGTGCAGGGCGCTAGCGCGGGCCGTAGCGGGCGGGGCAGCGCGGTGCAACGACAGGCTGCACCGATTTGCCATGCGTTGACAGCACGCGGCGCAGCGGCGATTCACCATCGCCATGAATGCTCGTCATCTGCTTGTTCTCCCCGTCTTGCTTGGTCTTTCCGCGTGCGGCGGCAGCACGGACGCCGTGCGCCCGCTGCCGCCACCTCCACCTCCGCCCAAGGCGATCCATCCGGCACCACCCGCCGCGATCCAGACGCAGCGCCCGCGGCCACACATCCAGGTCCTGCCGGGGCTTGAAGGCGTGATCGGCGCCGATGCCGAGGCGCTCACTCGCCAGTTCGGCACGCCGCGTCTGGACGTACGCGAGGGCGACGCGCGCAAGCTGCAGTGGACCGGCACACCATGCGTACTCGATGCCTATCTCTATCCGCCCGATGCAGGCGGACGCCCGGTCGCGACATTTATCGACGCGCGGCGCGGCGATGGGCGCGATGTCGATCGGGCAGCCTGCGTTGCAGCGCTCAGGAAGCCTCGCTGACCGAGCAGGTTGGCGCCTGCGGCAGGGCTGTCCACGGGGCAAACGCGGCAACGCCCTGCCGTGAAACATCGGCCAGCGTGTAGCGATCGAGTACGGCGAGGAAGGCTTCCAGCGCCTCGGCCAGCACACCGCTCAGCCCGCAATCGGCGCGCAGCGCACAAGTGGCGCAATCGGCAAGGCGCATGCCCTTTTCGAGCGTGCGCACCACTTCACCCACCGCAATCTGTTCTGCTGGCCGAGCCAGCGCGATCCCGCCGCTGCGCCCGCGGTGCGAGACGGCAAATCCGGCCGCGACGAGCGCCTGCGCGACTTTGGCGACATGGTGATAGCTCAAACCCTGCTGCGCGGAGAACGCGGGCAAGCTGAGCGAGCCCTCCTCACGGGCAAGGACGATCAGCAGGCGCAGGCCGAAATCAGTGTGCTGGGTGAGTTGCATGGCGCGTTCCAGACTCCATTTTCCGCTTGCCTAAATCAAGCAAATTAAATACCGGTATTTTCAATACCTGATTGGAGAGACTCTATGCGCACTGCTTCCGAACATGCCCGCGCCATCGTCAAGGCGACCGCTCCCGTGATCGAAAAACACGGGGTCGAAATTACCACCGCGATGTACAAGCGCCTGTTCGTGAACGGAGCGGTGAAGGACATGTTCGATTCCGCCGCGCAGGAAAGCGGCGAGCAGCCGCGCCGCCTTGCCAATGCGATCCTCGCTTATGCGAAGAACATCGATCATCTCGAAAACCTTGGTTCCGCTGTCACCAAGATGGTCCGCCGCCATGTCGAAACCGGCGTTCGGGCGGAGCACTACCCCTATGTCGCCGAAGCGCTGCTGCCGGCCATCCGCGATGTGGTGGGCGCCGACGTGGCGACTGACGAAGTGCTCGCCGCCTGGGGCGAAGCATACTGGATGCTCGCCGATATCCTGATTGCCGCTGAAGCCGAGGCTTACGCCGACGCTGCCTGAACAGGCCCCCCGTCAGCGGCGCGAGCCGCCTGCCGAGCACCCCCCTCTGGCGCGGCAGGCGGCTCACCAACGCTTATTCCGGCGCGAAGCTGATCTCGGCATGAGCGCGCAGGCGCTCGACCAGCGCTTCACCCAGCAAGGCGCCCGGCGTGGCAATCGCCCCTTCGGCCTCGCATGAAAGCAGCGCAATCCCGGTTTCGGCCAGCATGCGGCTGGTCGAGCCATAGCCCGGATCGTAGCGGCCCTTGACGCCATAGCGGATCTCCTGCCCGTCCGGCATTTCGCCCACGAACAGCACGTCATAGTGGCCATTGAGCCGCTCTTCCGCGCTCGGGCCTTCACCCGGCTTGGGGTCGTTCGGCCCGCCGATCATCGGCGTCTTGGCCATGTGCTCGGCAATCGCCTGACCCTGCTCGCCGGGGCCGGTCAGCACCATCTCGTCATAGACGAAGTCCGCGCCATAGGGATGCCCGCGCAGGAAATTGGTGCGGTGGACGTTCTTGGTGTTGATCACCGCCATGATGAAGGGTGCGGCCCAGCTGCCGGTCGCATCATCGAGGAACGGCTTGTCGCCCGCGGGTTGCGCGGGGCCTTCGAAGCCCGGCGTCAGGCCGAACGGGCTCTGCATGATCGGGATCAGCGAGGGATTGGCACCCAGCGCCTTGAGCGTCGCGCCAAGGCTGGCCGCCGTCCCGCCCGAGAAGCCGCCGACCATCGCCCGCACCCGGCACTTCACGCGCGGCGCCGGCGCACCGAAGCGGGCCCTGGCTTCCTGCTGCAGCATGTAGACGCCAAGATCGAAGGGAATCGAATCGAAGCCCGACGAGAATGCCACGCGCGCACCGGTCTCCTTCGCCTGCTCGTGCAGCGCATCGACCATCTGGCGCATCCACACCGGCTCGCCGCACAGGTCGGCATAGTCCGTCCCTGCCGCCACGCAGGCGCGCAGCACCGGCTCGCCATAGAGCTGGTAGGGACCCACTGTCGTCACCACGACGCGGGTTTGCTCGGCCATCGCGGCAAGGCTGGCTGCGTCATCCGAATCGGCCACCACCAGCGGGGTATCCACCGGCGCGCCGATCAGATCGCGCACTTCCGCCAGCTTCGCAGCGCTGCGCCCGGCCATCGCCCAGCGCGGGCCGTCTGTGCCGTAATGATGCGCCAGATACTCCGCCACCAGCCGCCCGGTGTACCCCGTCGCGCCGTAGACGATGATGTCGAACGGCCGCTGTGCCTTGCTCGTTGCCATGATTCTCTCCCCTTGATTGTTTTTGTTCAAAGCCTTGGCAGGGTCACCCCGCGCTGGCCCATGTATTTGCCCGCGCGGTCAGCGTAGCTCACCTCGCACGGCTCGTTCCCTTTCAGGAACAGGAATTGGCACGCGCCTTCGTTGGCATAGATTTTTGCCGGCAGCGGCGTGGTGTTCGAAAACTCCAGCGTCACGTGGCCTTCCCAGCCCGGCTCCAGCGGCGTCACGTTCACGATGATGCCGCAGCGGGCGTAAGTCGACTTGCCGAGGCAGATCACCAACACGTCGCGCGGCACGCGGAAATATTCCACCGTCCGCGCCAGCGCGAAGGAATTGGGCGGGATCACGCAGACATCGGTCTTGCGGTCAACGAATGAGTTGGAATCGAAGTCCTTGGGATCAACTATCGACGAATCGATGTTGGTGAAGATCTTGAATTCGTCGGCCACCCGCGCGTCATAGCCATAGGAGGAGAGGCCGTAGGAAATGCAGCCCTCGCGCCGCTGGCTCTCCACGAACGGCTCGATCATGCCGTGTTCCTGTGCCTGCGTGCGGATCCACTTGTCGGAAAGAATGGCCAAGTCGGCGCTCCGGTCTGTTGGGAAGGATAGAAGGTCGTTCAGGTCAGATTGGCCGGTCCGAACGCGTGGGGCAAGAGGGCGGACAGCGGGAGGCGGGTAAGTCCGTCTTGCGCCACCCCGATCACCTCGGGATCCGTGCCTCCAAGCGCCGCCAGTTCATACAGCATCTGCCGGCAGCGGCCGCAGGGCATGACCGGTTCCGGACCCAGCAGGGGATGGCCCTCGGCATCGGGCTTCCCGCCAACGATCGCGACTGCAACGAGTTCGCCGCGCCGTCCCTCGGTCATGGCCCGGGCAACCGCATTGGCTTCGGCACAGAGCGACAGGCCGTAGCTTGCGTTCTCGACATTGGCTGCGGAAACCACGCCGCCGTCGGCGAACAGCAGCGCCGCGCCGACATGGAAACCTGAATAGGGCGCGTAAGCACCCCGTGCTGCCGCCATCGCTGCCGCGACGAGATCTGGTTCCGACCCGCTCACTGGTGCACCGCCACCCACCGGACCGGACCCGCTACGCCCGCCATCCGCAGCCGCGAGGTTGCCGTCCACATCACCCATGGCCGCCCGGCATAAGTGGGCTCGAGGAAATCGCCCGCGACCCACAGGTTGCGATCAAGCCGCGCCGCAAGATGGTAGCGCGCCTCGAAGCTGCGCGACAGCATCAGGATTGCCGGGCGTTCGGTGTGCTTCTCGATCTGGTTGAGAAACGTGGTGAGCTCGCTCTGCATCGCCGCTTCCCCCGGCGGCTGCGGACACGAACGCGAATCGAGATCCAGCACCACGGCAGGGGGCAGCAGACCATCATCGCGCGGCACCACGATCACGAAGCTGCCTGCCTGCGCATCCGCCGGCGCGCAGAGGTCATAAACGTGGACAGCGCCGACCTGCAGCCCTGCCTTGCGCGCGGCATCGAGACCCGCCGTAAACGTTTCATCGCGCCGCCCCGCGCCTTCGCTGGCGGTGAGATAGACGAAATCTGCGCCGTGCGCCTTGAGCGAGGGCCATTCGATTTCCCCGTCATGCGCATCGAGCCACGCCCCCTGCACGGGGAAGCGTGCACGGTCCGGTTCCCAGCGCCGCGATTCCCACCAAGCGGCGGCAGCAAGGCCCGCCAGCAACAGCGCGGCCAGCAGGATCCACACGCGCTGACGCGTTGATTTTGCGGAGTTCGTCACGCTGTACTGCCCTATTGGCTGATTATCCCCTGATATGCAGAACGCAGATCAGGGTGAAGAGCCGCCGTGCGGTGGCAAAATCGGTCTCGATCTTCCCGTCCAGCCGCTCGAGCAGCAGTTCGGCCGCTTCATTGTGGACGCCGCGCCGGGCCATGTCGATCGTCTCGATCTCCTGCGCGGTCGCGCGGCGGATTGCCTGGTAGTACGAATCGCAGATCGCGAAGTAATCGCGGATCGGTCGGCGGAACCGGCCAAGGCCCAGCACGATGGTTTCGAGCGGACTGCCATCCTCCGCCGAAATCGCCAGCGCCAGCCGCCCGTCGTCCACCGATAGCCGCAAACGATAGGGGCCTTCATGGCCCGCGCCCGCCGAACGCACGGGGCGGAAGGTGTTCTCCTCGATCAGATCGAAGATCGCGATACGGCGTTCCTGCTCGATATCGGCATTGCGCCACACGATCGTCGCTTCGTCGAGCTCGATATGCGAAATGCGCGGGTCGGCCATGGCGGCCAGTGTCTTGCAGACGGATTCGGCTGCGGCAAGCCATTTGCGTGGGAGACGGCAGTTCCCTCCCCGCTATCCACAGGCACCGTTGCATGTGTGCCGCTTGCCGCACCGGCGCTGCTCCTCCACAAGGGCGCTATGTCCAACGTCCAGCCGATCCCCCTGCGCGACCCCGAATCCAACGGGTCCGCCGCCGCCACGCTTCCCTCCAACGTAGAGGCCGAAGCCGCGTTTCTCGGCGCGGTGCTGATCGACAACCGAATTCTCGAGGAGCTGCCCACGCCGCTGCGCGCGGAGCATTTCTACGCGCCGGTCCATGGGCGGGTCTACGAACGCATCCAGGCGCTGATCGACCGCAAGGCAGTGGTCACGCCGGTCACGCTCAAGCCCTATTTCGAAGCGGACGAGGGCCTCAAGGAGCTCGGCGGTACGGCCTATCTGGCGCGGCTCACCGCGGACGGTCAGGGCCTCCTCGCACCGAAGGAACTCGCCGAGCAGATCTATGATCTTGCCCTCTTGCGAGAGCTGATCACCGTTGGCCGAAACCTCGTTTCCGGCGCGATGGATACGAGCGAAACGGTCGCCCCGCTCAAGCAGATCGAGCATGCCGAAGCCGCGCTTTATGCCGTCGCGGAAGGCGCGCAAACCGGCAACGAGGCGCAAAGCTTTGGCAGCGCGACCCGCGTCTCGCTCGAAATGATCGAGAAAGCGCTGCTTTCGGGCGGCCATATCTCGGGCAAGACCACCGGCCTCACCTCGGTCAACGAGAAGATCGGCGGCCTGCACGACAGCGACCTCATCATCCTCGCCGGACGCCCCGGCATGGGCAAGACCTCGCTCGTCACCAACATTGCGTTCAACGCGGCCGACCGCCTCCGCCGCGATATCGCGGACGGGATTGCGGTCAAGGATTCGGTCGGCGCGGCAGTCGCCTTCTTCAGCCTCGAAATGAGCGCGGACCAGCTCGCCACGCGTATCCTCGCCGAACAATCGGGGATCAGTTCCGAGGCGCTGCGCATGGGCCGCATCAGCCGCGAGGATTTCCAGCAGCTCTCCTTCGCCAGCCAGCGCCTCGCCGAATTGCCGCTCTTTATCGACGATACGCCCGCGCTCACTATCGGCTCACTGCGCACCCGCGCCCGCCGCCTGAAGCGCCGCCATGATATCGGCCTGATCGTGGTCGACTACCTGCAGCTGCTGCAAGGCTCCGGCCGCGCCAGCGACAACCGCGTCAACGAAATCTCGGAAATCAGCCGCGGCCTCAAGACGCTGGCCAAGGAACTCAGCGTTCCCGTTATCGCGCTCTCGCAGCTCAGCCGCGCGGTCGAGCAGCGCGACGACAAGCGCCCGATGCTCTCGGACCTGCGCGAATCGGGCTCGATCGAGCAGGACGCGGACATGGTCTGGTTCGTGTTCCGCGAAGACTACTACGTGGCTTCACGCGAACCCAAGGTGCCCCAGGGCACCGACGATGCCAAGGTGCAGGAAGCCCACGCCGCGTGGCAGGCCGAAATGGAGCGCGTATTCGGCCTCGCCGAACTGATCGTCGCCAAGCAGCGCCACGGCTCGACCGGCAAGGTGCGCCTGAAGTTCGAGGCGCGGATCACCCGCTTCAGCGACCTTGCGCCCGATCACATGGCCTATGGCTTCGACGATGAATGATGGATTCGTTGGCTGAAACGCACGGAAGGGCGCGTTTCAGAGCTGCACCGGCTCAAAGACTCCCGAAACCGGCATTTTCTTGACTTTCGGGCTGCTCACGCCTAGCTCGCCGCTTTCCCATTCATTCCAGTTGCAACGGAGTGCCCCATGGCGCGCGTTACCGTCGAAGATTGCGTCGACAAGATTCCCAACCGCTTCGATCTCGTGCTGCTGGCTGCAGAGCGCGCCCGCGCGATCTCTGGCGGCGCGGAGCTGACTGTCGATCGCGACCGTGACAAGAACCCGGTCGTCGCCCTGCGCGAGATCGCGGACGAGACCGTGCGCCCGACCGTGCTCAAGGAAAACCTGATCCAGTCGATGCAGCGCGTGCTGCCGGACGACGACGACCAGGTTGACGAAATCGGCTCGCTCTCGCAGTCGGCCGAAGCGCTGCGCATTACGGCTGCGGCTCCGGTGCGTAACACCTCGCTCGGCGCTGACTACGACGGCTGAGACAGACCGCCCCCTCTCTCTGGCGAGAGGGGGGATAAAGCCCCAAAGGCCGCTTGCGCGCTGCAGGCGGCCTTGCCACATTCCGAGGCATGGCCAGCTTCAAGCCCTCGCGCGCTGACCGCTCCGGCCCGCCCGTCAAGGCGGTGCTTGGCCCGACCAATACGGGCAAGACTCACCTCGCCATCGAACGCCTCTGCGCCCATTCATCAGGCGCTATCGGCTTCCCGCTGCGTCTTTTGGCGCGCGAGGTCTACGACCGCGTCTGCAAGATCAAGGGCGAGGCCAATGTCGCGCTAATAACCGGCGAGGAGCGCATCGAGCCGCCGAACGCGCGCTGGCACCTCTGCACGGTGGAGGCGATGCCCAGCAGGCCCGATCTTGCCTTCGTTGCGCTCGATGAAGCACAACTCGCCGCCGATCCCGAGCGCGGGCACGTGTTTACCGACCGCCTGCTGCACACCCGGGGGCGCGAGGAAACCATGCTCCTCGGCTCGGCCACGATCGAGCCGATGGTCAAGGCGCTGGTGCCCAATGTCGAGGTTGTCAGCCGCCCGCGCTTCTCCACGCTCAGCCATGTCGGGGCAAAGAAGCTCAGCCGCATCCCGCCCCGGAGCGCCATCGTCGCCTTCTCCGCCGAGCAGGTCTACGCGATGGCCGAAATGCTGCGCCGGTTCCGCGGCGGCGCGGCGGTCGTGATGGGCGCGCTGAGCCCGCAGACCCGCAACGCGCAAGTGGCGATGTATCAGGCAGGCGAGGTTGACTACCTCGTCGCGACCGATGCCATCGGGATGGGCCTGAATCTTGACGTCAGCCACGTCGCCTTCGCCGGGCTCTCCAAATACGACGGGCACCGCCACCGCCGCCTGACAACCGCGGAAATGGCCCAGATCGCCGGGCGGGCGGGGCGGCACCACAAGGATGGCACCTTCGGCACACTGGCCGGAATGGGTGGGCACGATTCCGGGTCTGGCCCGGAATTCGCCGACGAGGAAGTCTACGCGATCGAGGAGCACCGCTTCCCGCCGCTCACCCGCCTGTTCTGGCGCGAAGCGGAGCCCCGGTTCGACAGCCTGCAGACACTGATCGAAGACCTTGAAAGCCCGCCGCCACAGCCGGAGCTGGCGGCCGCCCCGCAAGCCATCGATCTTGCCGTGCTCAAGCGCCTGGCCGAGGAACCGGACCTGGCCGGCACCGTGCGTGGACGGGCCTCGGTCCAGCGTTTCTGGCAGGTCTGCTCGCTGCCTGATTTCCGCCAACAGGGGTCCGAAACCCATTCGCGCTTCGTCGCCCGCCTGTGGCAGGACTTGCGCCACGGCTACCTCGGCGCGGATTATGTCGCGCAGGCCATCGCTCAGCAGGATAATCCTTCCGGCGATATCGATACCTTGCAGGGCCGCATCGCCGCGGTGCGTAGCTGGGCCTATATCACCCAGCGGCCTGACTGGGTGCTGGCGCGCGAGGAAATGGCAGCACGCGCCCGTGCGGTGGAGACGCGCCTCTCCGATGCGCTGCACGCCCGCCTCACCGAACGCTTCGTAAACCGGCGGACCACGGTGCTGATGCGCAAGGCCGGAGGTGATGCTTCACTCCTGCCGGTGCGGATCAGCGAGGCTGGGGCGGTGCTCGTTGACGATGAACCCATCGGCCACCTCGAAGGCTTCCGCTTCGTGGTCGATCCGCTGGCCCGCGCGGCGGACCGGAAACTGCTGCTCGCCGCTGCGGAGCGCCACCTTCCCGGCCTGCTTTCCACGCGCGCTGAGGCGCTGATCGCTGATGCGGGGGAACCGGCGGGCCTTGCCATTGAACGGGGCGCGCTGATCTGGAATGGCCTTGCCGTGGCGCGCCTTGAGCCGGGGAGATCGGTGCTGGAGCCGCGCTTGCGACTCGATGCGACGCTGGGCCTGCTTTCTGCGCGTCTGCGTCCGCAACTGGTCAGTTCATTCGAGGGATGGCTGTCCAAGCGCCTTGGGGCTGATCTCGGCCCCCTCGTGCGTCTGGCCGAGGCTGCGCGGGCGGCCGAGTCGGGCCCGGACCTGCGCGCACTCCTCCTCAAGCTCGTCGCTGGAGGCGGCGTACTGGCGCGCGAGGAATCAGGCCTTGAACGGCTCGATGGCCGCCAGCGCGATGCCCTGCGCCGTCTCGGCGTACGGATCGGGGCGCTCGACCTGTTCGTCCCGGCTGTACTGAAATCAGGCCCCCTGGCGCTCTGGTGCCGATTGGCCGAGCTGCGCGGTGATGCACCGTTGTCGCCGCCGACGAATCTCCCCCCGGTCGTGACGGCGAAGACACCGCCCGCCGGATATCGACGCGCGGGCGGGCAGGCCATCCGCGTCGACATGGCGGAAAAGCTGCTGCAGGCGGCGCACCGTTGCCGGATTGGCGCAGCGGCAAAGCGCTACCCGCTCGACCCCGCACTCGCCCGTTCCATGGGGCTTGCCACGGCTGGCTATGCTGCGTTGCTGCGGGCCGCAGGCTTTCGTGTCCATATGGCGCGTGCGCTGGCGGAGGCCGCGCATGGCCCGCCGGCACCGCCGCTGTGGGACTGGCGTCCGCCGCGCAGCGCACCGGCGCAGGCTGCCTCAGCGCCCTTGCCGCCCCCCACGGGCGCCTTTGCCGCGCTGGCCGAGCTTATCCGCTAATGGCTGGTGAAGACACCCTGCGCATCGACAAGTTGTTGTGGTTCCTACGTTTTGCCGGATCGCGCAGCCTTGCGCAGGACTGGGTTGCCGAGGGTCACATCCGCCTGAATGGTCGACGCATAGAACGCGCGAGTACCGCTGTACGCTGCGGCGATGTGCTGGTTCTGCCGCTGCGAAGCGGGGTGAAAGTGATCACCGTCGGACATCTTCCGCGGCGGCGCGGCCCTGTCGAAGAAGCGAGGGGTTGCTATGAGGTGCTTGACGCAGCGGGCACACCCCCTCTAGCAGGTCAGGGAATCCAACCTGAGGGACTGCCACTGCCATGACCTATGTCGTTACCGAAGCCTGCATTCGCTGCAAGTTCATGGATTGCGTCGAGGTTTGCCCGGTGGACTGCTTCTACGAGGGCGACAACATGCTGGTGATCAACCCCAGCGAGTGCATCGACTGCGGCGTTTGCGAACCCGAGTGCCCGGCCGAAGCGATCCTGCCCGATACCGAGAGCGGCCTCGAGCAGTGGCTTGAACTCAACGCCAAGTACTCGGCCGAGTGGCCGAACATCACCACCAAGAAGGACGCTCCTGCCGACGCCGACGATCACAAGGGCGAGGACGGCAAGTTCGAAAAGTACTTCTCGGCCGAGCCCGGCGAAGGCGATTGATCGCTTCACGAGGGGGCGCCAGCGAGCGTCCCCCCGAAACTGCAGCATTTTGGCGCTGATCCGCGCCCTTGCCTCTGGCATTTTTGTGACAGAGCTGCTATATGCGCCCGCAAGCACTGGGCGGAACGATCCTCCCGGTAGCCTACAACACGCTAAGGCAGGACAAACGGCAAACGGATCGCAGTGCTTGTAGACCGCGTTTAAAGACGGTCGTTTGCCGGACCTCTCCCCCAAAGGGCCCGGAGTGCTGTCCGGGGGCGTGACCCGCCCCGCTTTGCCATCGTCCCTGCTGCGCCGAAAGGATAAGCAATGGCAACCAAGGCACTTGCCTTCGATGTTGGGGATTACGTCGTCTATCCCAAGCACGGCGTCGGCCGTGTGGTGGAACTGCAGAACGAGGAAATCGCAGGCATGAAGCTGCAGCTTTATGTGCTGCGCTTCGAAAAGGAACGCATGACCCTGCGCGTTCCCGTGAACAAGGTTGAAGCAATCGGCATGCGCAAGCTGTCTTCGGACAAGACGCTGCGCGAGGCGCTCGATACCCTTAAGGGCAAGCCCAAGGTCAAGCGCACGATGTGGTCGCGCCGTGCGCAGGAATACGAAGCCAAGATCAACTCGGGCGATCTCGTTTCGATCGCCGAAGTGACGCGCGATCTGTTCCGCGCCGACGACCAGCCGGAACAGAGCTATTCGGAGCGCCAGATTTTCGAAGCAGCGTCCTCGCGCCTCGCGCGCGAACTCGCCGCCATGGAAAAGACGGACGAGCCGGCCGCGCTCAAGAAGATCCTCGCGATCCTCAACGAGCACGCACCGAAGTACTACGAAACGGCCTGAGGCAACTCGGGACCGCCCAGTAGCGCTTTTGGGGAAGCGCTGGAAAAAAGGGGCCGCCGGAACAATCCGGCGGCCCCTTTTTCGTGTCCGGATATGGACGGCGAACAGCCGATGCAGATCGGCGAATGACTTGGCGTCCCCAGTTCCGGTGCGTTATGATGGTAACACACCAGTTCCAGGAGAGCCCCATGATCAAGGATATTGCCCGCACCCTTGGCGGGATCGCCGTCGCTGCCATCGCGCTGTCGCTCACTGCCTGTGATGGCGCAACGCTCGAAGTGGGCGGCATGAAGGGTGTGCCGCTGGCAGATCTTGATCTATCGCAGAAGGCTCCTGAGGAAATCTCGCTGCTTGGGCCTGACAATGTCCACGTGATCAAAGGCGACAAGCTTGCGATCAGCGTCAGCGGCAAGCAGGACGCCAAGGACCGCCTCCGCTTCGTGCTCAAGGACGGCAAACTCGCCATCGGCCGCGAAGGCTGGAAGATCGGCGGCAGCGACGATCTCGCGACGGTTGAAGTCACCGTACCCGCTGCCCGGCGGTTGGTAATGGCGGGATCCGGCACGATGCGCGCCGATACGCTGAGCGGTGATGCGGTCGGTGTCAGCATTGCTGGATCGGGCGATATCGAAGTGCCGGCGATTGATACGCAGGACCTCAAGGTCGAAGTGATCGGCTCGGGTGATCTGAAGGCTGGCGGCAAAGCCAAGGCGCTCAAGGTCTCGATCGCCGGCTCCGGCTCGGCGGACATGGCCGGCCTTACCGCGGATGAAGCCAAGGTCGAGATCGCTGGCTCGGGTGACGCGCGCTTCGCCTCGGACGGTCAGGTCAAGGCCGATATCATGGGTTCCGGCTCGGTCACCGTGAAGGGCCGCGCGCAGTGCAAGGTCAACTCCATGGGCTCGGGCACGCTGACCTGCACGCCTTGACGCCATGGCCCCGCCGGAAAGGATAGGGTAAGCGCCGGGTTCCCTGACCGAAAGGCCCCGCGCTTGATCCGACCTTTGCCTGTCCTCGTTCCGCTCGCGGCCCTCACTCTTTCGGGCTGCATCGCCAGCACCGCCGCCAGCATCGTCACCGCGCCGGTGAAGGTGGGAGCAAAGGCGGTGGACATGGCGACCACCAGCCAATCCGAGGCGGACGAGAATCGCGGCCGTGCCATGCGCAAGCGCGACGAGAAGATCAGGAAGCTTGAGAAGCAATACAGCCGCCGCCTTGCGGCCTGCAATCGAGGCGAAACAGCGGCCTGTGCCGACGCCAACCGGATCAGCGGCGAAATCGAGGCCTTGCGGGCGGAACGCTAGACCGCCGCGCGGCGCAATCTGTCGTTGATCGCGACGCCGATGTCCTCGTCCGGAATAGGTGCCACCGCGATGCGCGGCTGCACTGCCTCGGCCGCGAGGTGGAGGCAGGCGTAGAGGCGCGCAGCCGCCTCGGCGAGGTCGGCCGATTCCGAAAGGGATACCGCTCCGGTGACGTCGCCAAAACCGATCAGAAACTCGTCCGGTTCTGCCGCTACAACGCCAAGACGGACCGGCTTGCCCGGCGCATAGTGGCTGGCCAGCTGCCCCGGCGCTTCGATTCGGGTTTCGCCTGATACCAAAGCCGCAGCAGCGCCCCCCAGCACCGCCGCCAACGCCCCCTCGGTGATAGGCCCGGGCCGCAGCACTTGCCAGCCGCCACCGGACCGGAGCGCAACGATCGTCGATTCGAGGCCCTGCTGGGTCACCCCGCCATCGAGGATCAAATCTGCCCGCGCCCCAAGCGAGGCCGCGACATGCGCTGCACTCGTAGGGCTCACCCCGCCGCTGCGATTCGCCGATGGCGCCGCCAATGGCAGCCCCGCCGCCGCCAGCACCGCGCGCATGACCGGATGCGCAGGTACGCGCAGCGCCACCGTCGGCAGGCCCGCCGTCACCGCCGCCGCCAGTGGTGCATCGGCGCGGCGCGGCAGCACCATGGTCAGCGGCCCCGGCCAGAACGCCGCCGCCAACGCTCTGGCGCGCGCATCGAACTCGGCCAGCACTTCGCCCGCCGCCATATCCGGCACATGGACGATCAGCGGGTTGAAATCGGGCCGTCCCTTGGCGCGATAGATCGCCGCCACAGCCGCATCGCTGTCCGCACGCGCCGCGAGGCCGTATACCGTCTCGGTCGGCACTGCGACGGTTCCGCCCGCCTCCAGCACGTGCGCAGCCTCGGCAATGCCCGCAGCATCAGCGAGCAGCACGTTTGGAGGCGATTGCGTGACCATGGCTTGCCGCTATAGGCCTCGGGAGAGGCTGCCAAGGAAAACAGCACATGAGCTTTACCGCCCCCACCGAAGACCAGGTCCTTGCCATGCGCATTTGCGCCGGAATCGACGAACTGGCCGAGCACGAACGCTACAGCGCGGCCACGCCTGATCTGGTGGAAGCCATCGCCGAAGGCATTGGCGCCTTTGCCGCTGGCGAGTGGGCGCCGCTCAACCGAATCGGCGATACCGAGGGCGCGCACTGCAAGGATGGCGTAGTCTCATCCCCTGCCGGCTATGCCGAAGCCTACAAGGCCTTCGTCGAACAGGGCTGGGGTTCGATTGCCGGCCCCGCCGAATTCGGCGGCCAGGGCCTGCCCTTCACGCTCGCCACCTGCGTGCTCGAAACGCTGGGCGCGGCCAATATGGGCTTCACGCTGCTGCCGATGCTCACCGTGGGTGCGATCGAGGCGCTCGATCATCATGGCAGCGATGCGCAGAAGGCAATGTACTTGCCCAACCTGATCTCGGGCGCGTGGTCGGGCACGATGAACCTGACCGAGCCGCAGGCCGGCTCCGACGTGGGCGCGCTGCGCAGCACGGCCGTGCCGATCAATGATGGGCCGCACGCTGGCAAGTACCGCATCGCTGGCACCAAGATCTACATCACGTGGGGCGAGCATGAGCTGGCCGAGAACGTGATCCACCTCGTGCTGGCCCGCACCCCCGGCGCCCCCGCCGGTTCGCGCGGCATCTCGCTGTTCATCGTGCCCAAGTACCACGTGAATGCGGATGGATCGCTGGGCGAGCGCAACGATCTGCGTGCGGTTTCGATCGAGCACAAGCTGGGCATCAACGTCTCGCCGACTTGCGTCATGTCCTACGGCGACAACGGCGAGTGCATCGGCGAGCTGGTCGGCCACGAGAATGAAGGCCTCAAGGCCATGTTCACGATGATGAACTCCGCGCGCATCAACGTCGGCAGCCAGGGCGTGCAGATCGCCGAGCGAGCGCTGCAGCAGGCCCGCATGTATGCGCGGGACCGCGTGCAGTCTGCCCGCGCCGGTTCGCCCGACAAGAACCCCGTCGCGATCATCGAACATCCCGACGTGCGCCGCATGATCCTGCGGATGCGCGCGCTGACCGAAGGCTCGCGCGCGCTGCTTTACTATACCGCGGGTCAGGTCGATCGCGGCCTGCTGGGCGACAAGGCCGCGCAGCAGCGAGCCGAGCTGCTCGTGCCGCTGCTCAAGGCCTGGGGCACCGATGTCGGCTGCGAAGTCGCCAGCCTGGGCATCCAGATCCATGGCGGCATGGGCTTTGTCGAGGAAACAGGCGCAGCGCAGCACTACCGCGATTCGCGCATTGCACCGATTTATGAGGGGACGAACGGCATTCAGGCTGCCGACCTCGTCACTCGCAAGCTCGGCATGGAACAGGGCGGTGTGCTGCAGGCTCTGATGGCCGATATTTCCGCAGAGATGCAGGACGTTCCCGAAGTCGCCTCGCTCGCCAAGGATGCTGCGGCCATCGGTTCGTGGATGGCGAGCGGCGACGCCAGCCTTGACGACAAGCTTGCGGGTAGCGTGCCCTTCCTCACCATGTGCGCCGTTGCAGTGGCAGGCTGGCAGCTCGCCCGTCAGGCGCGTGCGACCGGCAGCGTGGAGAAGACAGCGGTGACCAAGGTGTTCAATCGCACCATCGTCCCCGAAGCCCGCGGGCTTGGTGCGGCGGCCATGGCCGGTGCAGCGCTCTACTACGAACTGGAAAGCGAGGCGCTGACCGGATGAGCGATCCGCTCGAACGGATTGCAGCGGCGCTCGAGCGGCTCGCCCCGGCGCGGCCAGTGCCAACGGACTGGCTGGCACACCCGGCCTATGTCTGGACCGGCACCGGTGCGCGCGCAGTCGATCCGCTCGAAGCCCCCGCGCTGGCGCTGATCAAGGGCGTCGACGCGCAGAAGGCCGCTGTCGCTGAAAACGTGCTGCGGCTCGCGTCCGGCGCGGCAGCGCACGATATGCTGCTGTGGGGCTCACGCGGGATGGGCAAGTCGGCGATGATCCGCGCCGCCGTCCGCGCTGCGCAGGAGGCCTATCCGGGCGGGATTGCGCTGATTCAGGCGTCGCCCGACGAAAGCCTCACCCTGCTGCTCGGCGAACTGCGGAAGACGGACCGACGGTTCCTGATCCTGCTCGACGATCTAGGCTTCGATGCAGGCGACGCGGGTTCTGCCCGCCGGCTACGCTCGTGGCTTGAAGGCGGTGTGGAAGCGCGGCCAACCAACGTGCGCCTTGCGGTCACATCAAACCGCCGTGCCATCGTCGAGCGCCACATGGCCGAGCAGGACGATCCGATCAATCCGCGCGACGTGGTCGACGACCGGCTCGCGCTGGCAGATCGCTTCGGCCTTTCGCTCGGGTTCCATGCCTGCTCGCAGGACGACTACCTGGCCATCATCCATGGCTACGCAGCGCATTACGGCCTCAGCTTCGCTGAAGACGATGCGCTGACGTGGTCCAGGCAGCGCGGCGGCCGCTCTGGCCGTGTCGCGTGGCAATACGTCAACGAACTCGCAGGGCGGGCCGGTCGCAACCTTTAGTTCTGAGACTTGGTCAGGTCCGAATCCGTCGCCGGCTTGACGATGAACTTGGTGCCCGGCTTGGGTGCCGGCGGCATTGGCGTTGCCGGGATGGGCGTGATCTCTGCGGCCGGCTTTGCACCCGGCGCCACCACGCGCCAGATAACCCCGCCGGTATCATCACTCACCAGCAGCGCGCCATCCTTGGCGAAGGCGACCCACGTGGGACGCCCATGCGCGGTGTCATCCTTGTTCAGGAACCCCGTCAGGACTGGCACAGGGGCCTTCGGCAGCGCATTGCCATTGCTGTCGAAGGAAATGAATACAACGTCGTAGCCAGACAGCGGCTTGCGGTTCCACGATCCGTGCCGCGCCACGAAGGCACCGCTGGCAAAGCGTTCGCCCATCAGGTTGCCGCCGCGCGCGAAGGCAAGGCCAAGGGCCGCAACATGCGAGCCGAGGCCATATTCCGGCTTGCGTACATAGGAGAACATGTCGCGCGGCATGGGATCATTGACCCGCCAGTCGATATTCTTTTTCCAGTAGACCCACGGCCAGCCATACTGGGCGCCAAGCGGCACGTTGGTGAGATAATCGGGCACGAGATCCGAACCAAGCATGTCGCGTTCGTTGACCGTGGTCCACAGCTCACCGCTGCGCGGGTTCCAGTCGAGCCCGTTGGGATTGCGCAGGCCTTCGGCGTACCGGCGCGAGCTCTTGCGATCGAAATCGTACTCGTAGATCGCCGCGCGGCCCTTCTCTTCGTCCAGTCCGCGCTCGCCGATGTTCGACGCCGAACCGACCGTGACATAAAGAAGCTTCCCATCCGGGCTGACCGTCAGGTTGCGTGCCCAGTGGTTGCCGCCGCCCGGCAGGTCCATCAGCTTTTCCGGCTTTCCAGCGAGCGTGGTCTGACCCGGCGTGAATGGCCACGACACCACCGCATTGTGGTTGCCGACATAGAGCCGCCCTTCGCGAAGGACCATGCCGAAGGGCGAATCGAGCCCCGGGTTGCTCATCTCGAAGCGCTGATCGGCAACACCGTCACCATTGCTGTCGCGCAGGACGACGATCTTGTTCGGCGAAGCCTCACCCGCGCCGGCGGACGACATCAAGTAGGACATGACGAGACCGGTCAGCCCGCCCGGGCCGCGCTGTGCAGGTCCGTTGGTCTCGGCGGCCAGAACATCACCGTTGGGCAGCACAGTCAGGGTGCGTGGATGATCGAGCTTGTCGGCAAAGCGCGTCACGACAAGTCCCTCAGCCGCCACCGGCTTCTCCCCGGAGGCCCAGCCCACCGGCTTGGCAATGCCGATCGTGGGGAACCACTGCGGGGCCGCTTCGGCGAGTTCCGGCTTGGGCCCGGTCGTCTTTTCGAGCGAGAGCTGCGCGGAATCGCCACGGAGCAGCCAGGCGGCAGCCAGGCCAAGGACGACAACAACGACGATGAGCCCGGTCAGGGCCTTGCGGAGTGTGAACATGGCAGCATGTCTAGAAGTAGCCCCGCCATCCCGCAATGGTCCTCGCGGTGAACCGCCCGGCCTGCTAAGGCACCGCACATGTACGATTTTGCTCCCGTTGCCGGCCAGCCCAAGCCTGACCTCTATGCCGATCTGCTCGATGCGGTGCGCGCGATCACGCACGGCGAACCCGATGCGGTTGCCAACATGGCCAATTGCGCCGCGCTGCTTGCCGAGTTCCTGCCCGATCTCAACTGGGCGGGTTTCTACCGCATGGTGGACGGCGAACTCGTGCTCGGGCCGTTTGCCGGCAAGCCCGCCTGCATCCGGATTGCGCTGGGTCAGGGCGTATGCGGCGCCGCAGCTGCCACTGGTGAGACCCAGTTGGTACCCGATGTCCACGCCTTCCCCGGCCATATCGCTTGCGATGCTGCAAGCCGATCCGAATTGGTCGTCCCGGTGAAGCGCGATGGCGCCGTGATCGCGGTGATCGATCTCGACAGCCCGCTGCTCTCCCGCTTCGATGCCGAGGATGCCGCCGGGATCGAAGCGCTTGCCCGCCTGCTCGCGGACCGTATCTAGCACCGCCCCCTGCCCCGTTTCGGCACAGTGATGCCGCACCCCGTGGCCCAGCGCGGTCAGGGATGCTAAACAGCGTATTAACCCCGAATTCCAGGCTGCGGGCACCGTGTGCGCATCAGGAGTTCGGCCTACGCTGACAGGGGAACAAGATGGCCAGACTTTTACGTGCCCTCGTGGTGGTCGCGGCGGCCTCCAGCCTCGCCACGCCGGCGCTTGCGCGCCAGCAGCAGACCCAAGTCGCACAGAGCAGCTGGCAAACGACCTATCCCGCAGGCTACCCCGGCGCCTATCCCGTCTATGGCGCGCCAGTCTATGCGCCGCCGGTCTACAGTGTGCCTGTTTACCCGGCTCAGGCTGCCCCAGCGCAGGTTTATGCTCCACCGCAGGGTTATGTCCCACCGCAGGGTTATGTTTATGCGCCCCCGCAGGGCTATGTGCCGGCGCCGCAGGGCTACGTTGCCCCGCAAGCAGCCCCGGACGCCGACCCGCGCTACCGTGAGATGGTCGATAAGTGCCAGGGCGTCACCACCCGCCATAGCGGAACGACCGGCGCTGTGATTGGCGGGCTCGTCGGCGGTGTCGCCGGCAATCGCATTGCCTCGGGCGAACGCGTGATCGGCACGGTTGCAGGCGCCGCCGTTGGCGCTGTGGCGGGCGGCGCGATCGGCAAGTCGATCGACAAGAAGCGTGAGCGGGAATGCGAAGACTTCTTCAGCAGCTACACCCCGCCAGCGCCTGCTCCGGCCCCAGGGTACTACGGCTATACGGCGCCTGCTGGCGGTTACGCCTATGGCTATCCGTCCTACGGCTATGTTCCGCCGGTGAGCGGTGCGCCGATGGGCTACGTGATGGTGCCATCGAATGCTCCGCAGGCAGCTACCGCGCAGGGCCCCTGCACCGAAACGCGCACGGTGTCCTATGAATATGTGCCCGTAAAGAAGCGCTACATCGGTGCGCCCCCGCGCCGCCCGGCCATGCGTGACAAGCGCGTGAAGGTGCCGATGGGCAGCTGAGCGGAGTTACTCTCCGCTCCCCGCCGCGCGCGGGAGGAGTGCCACGACGACGCCCACTTCGTGCGCGATGCCCGAGGGGAGCCGCATCAGCACACGGCCGCTATAGTCGACGTCGAATCGCGTTGCGTCGGTCTGGAAGGTCCAGGCATAGTCAGCTGAACTTGGAATCGCTTTTCGTCCCACCGGACGGCGCGTGCCGTCATAGGCATCGATGCGCCCGCTTTTGGTGATGTAGTAGTCGTTGGGATCATCGTAGAGGATCATCCGCGCCATCAGCGCCAGATCGGAAGCGCCATCGCCCTCGCCATCGGGGTCAAAGCGGCTCTGCTTCATCGGCACGAGACCACGGTTGTGCCGAGCCTGGCTCAATTCAGCGCTGACCAGCGCCTCGGCATTCTGCCAGCCATGGACGATTGCCGCAATTCGGTCCTTGCGGCCGGGATGCGTCGGGGTTGCCTGTTCGGGCAGGATCCGCGCTGCCGCGGAGGTCGTCTCAGCCAATGACGCACCGAGCCGCGCGAGGACGAAGCCGGAAAACTCATCCGCTTCCAATTCATCACGCCAGGGCTCTGCCGATTGGCGCAAAGTGTGCCCCGCCAGATGATGGCCAACCTCGTGCGCCAGGATGCTCATTGCACCCCAGTCGGGGCAGATGCGATCAGCCATTTGCGCCATGAAGCGGGGGTCGAACAGGATCACGCGCCGTCCGTTGATGATTTCGGCCGCCGCCGGGGTGGACGGATCGATAATCATCTCGAAGTTCATCTCGAGCCCGCTGACCCGCACCACGCGCTCCACCTGCGCCCGCGCTTCCGCAATATCTATTTCGCGGGTAGCATTCTGCTGGCCCATATAGCCCAGTGCGCCCCTGCTCTGAACCCGGCCCTCGGTTGGCCAATAGTCGTGGAGACGCGCCTCCGACCACTCCTTGCCCAGCTCGCACTGCCCCTTCTCGCGCCCACTCGCGGGTTGCTCGCCGGCAGTCTGAGCGAAAAGAAAAGCGGGAGCCGCCGCGCCAAGAACGGCGGCTGCGATGATCCCGAAGGAAGCACGCGTCATGAAGGTTCAGCTGCTGCGAGGACGGAAAAGCCAGGGAAGCGGCCCATATGGGTCCACTGTGAAATGGTCAGCGGCGTTGTCGGAAGTCGCGCCGACTTTCCCTGCACACGCCCACTCCCGCCTCTGACCTTGTCTTAGTTGTATAGACTAAATGTCTAAGGCAAAATACATATATCTACCGATCTCCAATGCTCGGGGACCAGGACAAGCGACGGATTCTAATACTAATTCTAGTTCGCGATCCGAAAAGTATAACTGTACCGATCGCGTGGCGCGTTGCGGACACCGGTTATGGTCACCGTATAAGTGCGTCCCGAGACGATCCCATCGACTCGCCAGGAGAGACAATTGGCTACGCCGTAGCCATCGTTGTCAGACAGTCGATCACGAATGGGTAAGCTCCGTTCACCATCGCTGATGGCAATCTTCGCCTCTGAGAAATCGACGATGGTCTCGGAATCAGGATCCTGGCTGATCGAAAACGACAGGCGGGCGCGGGCAGAGAAGAATAGGCCCGGATACTCGCCTTGCGGCCACGCAACGAACTCCGGAGCTTTCGGCAAGCGACCGGAGCGGGCTGACCTCGCGGGGAAATCGAACACCTTCATGACCGCCGAATCAACGCGAACGCCGCCGGGCAGCACCGTGATGACCCGGCCAAGAGATGTTTCCTCGAGATAGGGGTCGAGCAGCCAGCGGCGATGGCCGATCTCGTCGCCATCGCCTTCGATCAGCCACTCGGCAAGGATGGCATCGTCATCTTCATAGGTCAGGTAGGGCGAAGAAACGCCGCCAAGGAGGTTTGAACTTCCTGCTGCGGCAGCCCCCGCCGCCGTCCAGCACTTCCATGTCGGCGGTGGATCATGGCTCAACGCGTTGTTGGTGGCCATGATCAGCGCCGCTTCGGCAGCTGAAGAGTCTGCTCCTTCGTTATACCGCACCGGGGCAAGCCCGTGGCGAGCCCGCAACGCATTGAAGGCATCGAGAAAACGATATCTGGTTTGCGGCCGCAGCACCCCGGCGAAGCAGCGAGCGGGATCGGGTGGCTGGGAATAGAGCGACGCGGTGTTGGACCAGGCGCTCTGATCGATTGGCGTCACCACACCTCGATTGGCCACGAATGGCGCGGAACTCGGTACTTCCGCTTCTTCGTAGATAACTTCATCTGGCTCGGGATCGTACTGAGCGCTGGCAGGGGCCGTACCTCCCAACAGAAGCAGCGCAAGACCTGCGGCCAGAATGCGACCATGCGCACGCGAGTTAGGGGTGAATCCTATCCGCGTGCGCATGGCAGACATGTCAGCAGCTATGGCTGTTCATCGGGGTGACACTCACAGCTTGCGTCCGATGAGCTCCTTCATGATTTCGTTCGTGCCGCCGAAGATGCGCGTCACGCGCGCGCCACGCCATGCGCGGGCAATCGCGTACTCGTTCATGTAGCCAGCGCCGCCGTGCAGCTGGAGGCACTTGTCCATCACTTCCCACTGGAGTTCGGTGTGCCAAAGCTTGGCCGCAGCGCCCTCCTCCGCAGTCAGCTCGCGCTTGAGGTGGCGGGCCAGCGCCCAATCGAGGTGCGCCCAGCCGACCTGCAGCTTGGACTTGAGATCGGCAAGCGTGAAGCGGGTGTTCTGGAAATCGAGCACCGGCTTGCCGAACGCCTTGCGCTCGCGCGTGAAGGCAACGGTATCGTCGAAGGCCTTCTGCGCCGAAGCTTGCGCGCTGACGGCGATCGACAGGCGCTCCTGCGGCAGTTCGCTCATCAGGTAGATGAAGCCCTTGCCTTCTTCGCCGAGGCAGTTGGTGATCGGCACGCGCACGTCCTCGAAGAACAGCTCCGAGGTATCAGCTTCGTCCTGCCCGATCTTGTCGAGATTGCGGCCGCGCTTGAAACCTTCACGGTCCGCCTCGACCAGCACGATCGAAACACCCTTCCAAGCGGGCTGGACTTCGGTGTCGGTCTTGCAGCAGACAAGGACGAGGTCGGCGTTCTGGCCGTTGGTGATATAGGTCTTCGACCCGTTGATCACGTAGTGGTTGCCGTCCTTCTTGGCCGTGGTGCGCATACCCTGAAGGTCGGAACCGGTGCCCGGCTCGGTCATCGCGATCGCGGTAACCACTTCGCCTGCGACCATCTTCGGCAGCCACTTGCGCTTCTGTTCTTCCGACCCGTACGAAACAAGGTAGTTCACCACGATGTCGGACTGCAGCGAAAAGCCGGTCGCGACGCGGCCGTAGTAGGCGCTCTCTTCATCGACGATAGCGTTGTAACCGAAGTCGAGGCCGAGGCCGCCGTACTCCTCAGGCACAGTCGGGCAGAGCATTCCAAGCTCACCGGCCTTGGGCCAGATCGACTTGGGTACGATGCCTGCTTCGGCCCATTCGTTGGCGTGCGGGGCGATTTCGGTTTCGAGATAGCGGCGCACCGTCTGTCGGAACGCCTCGTGGTCCTCGGTGTAGGCGGAACGGGGAATCAGATCGAGCGACATGGCAGGCTCTCCGGTTTCGGGTCTGTTATTGCCTTGAAAGATAGGCAAACCGATCCGGCCCGGTCAATCGAAATTAATCGACCGGTTAAGGCGCCTGTCCTTCGGGGCAAGAAAGCCTAGATCGCCCCGCCAGTCAGGCGCTGGCAGATAAGATCAAGCTGATCGAGCGTCTTGTAGCGGATCGTAACCGAGCCGGTGCGCGGATCGGCATCGGCCTGGATCGTGACCTTGAGACCAAGAAACTCCTCAAGATGCGCCTGCACCGCTGCAATATCAGCGGAACTCGCCGGGTCGCGCTCGGCCCTCGCACGCCGAGGCGCTGATTCAGGCCGCATCGTCCGCTTCGCCAACCGCTCGACATCGCGGACGGAATGGCCCTTGGCCACCGTCTCACGCGCGAGCGGCACGGGATCAGGGAGAACAGCCAGCGCGCGCGCATGCCCCATCGAGAGCTCCGCACGCTCGACCATATCGAGCACTTCACTCGGCAGTACGAGCAACCGCATGAGGTTGGCAACGTGACTGCGCGACTTGTCAACGAACGTGGCGATTTCCTGCTGGGTCAGCCCATCCTGTTCGGACAGCCGCTGATAGGCGCGGGCCTCCTCGATCGGGTTCAGATCCTCGCGCTGCAGGTTTTCGATCAGCGCCAGCGCTGTCACTTCGCGATCATCAAGTGGCCGGACGATGGCCGGAATCTCGTGGAGCCGCGCCCGCTGCGCCGCTCGCCAGCGCCGCTCGCCGGCGACAAGCTGATAGCGGCCATTGCCCATGGGACGCACGACCACAGGCTGAATCACCCCACGCGCTGCAATCGAGCGCGCCAATTCCTCGAGCGCGTCCTCATCGAAGTGCCGCCGCGGCTGCTCGGGATGCGGTTCGATCGAGGCAACAGAAAGCAAAGCAAGACCGCTCGCAACCGCCTCACCTGGCGCCGAAACGGAGATGCGCGAAACCGCCTCCTCACGCCGCGTTTCGCCCAGTAGCGCGCCAAGGCCACGACCGAGCGCCGGCCGCTTCGTTGCCTTCACCGCCGTGCCATCAGCACCCTCGCTCATGCCGCTTTCCTCCGCTCCGGCAGGCGGCCAATCAGCTCGCGTGCCAGCTTCATATAGGCCTGCGATCCGGCGCAGGCATGGTCATAGATCAATGCCGGCAACCCATGGCTTGGTGCCTCGGATAGCCGCACGTTGCGCGGAATGACCGACTCGAACACCAGACCATGGAGGCAGGATCGCACGTCATCCGCCACCTGATCGGTCAGCCGGTTGCGACGATCATACATCGTGAGGACAATCCCCAGGATGCCAAGATCGGGATTGAACCGTTCCTGCACCCGCTCCACCGTCTGGAGCAGCTGGCTGAGTCCTTCGAGCGCAAAAAACTCGCACTGCAGAGGAACGAGCAAGGAATTGGCGGCGGTCATCGCGTTGAGCGTGAGAAGGCCAAGCGATGGGGGGCAATCGATCAGGCATATCTCGTGCCCGGCATCCTCGGCCAATGCAGCGCGCAGCTTGCTGGTCCGGTCAGCCACGCTGACCAATTCCACCTCGGCGCCAGACAGATCGACGGTCGCCGGAATGAGATCCAGCCCTGGAATCCTCGTCGGTATCATGCAGGAAGCAACGCTCGCCTGCTCGATCAGCAGGTCGTAAGAGGAGCGCTCACGCTCTCCCGCCGAGATACCGATCCCGGTAGAAGCGTTGCCCTGCGGATCAAGGTCGATCAGCAGGACTTTCCAACCGGTCGCTGCGAGCGCCGTGGCAATGTTGATTGCGGTGGTGGTCTTGCCCACCCCGCCCTTCTGGTTCGCGACGGCTACCGTGATCATCGACCTGAACCTCGCTTGCGTTTTGCGGCTTTGCCAACGCGCATTGTTTCGGCGCGCCCGTGTAGATGACCAAGGATGATGCCCGCGGCGGGATCGGTCAACGATTGTTCCACGTGGAACACGCGATTCCATTCTGCACCGAGCGCATCCAGTTCATGCTGCGCCTTGGCCCCCTTCGGCAACAGCCACAGCGTTTCCGGTGTGGAAAAACGCGCAGCTACATCCAGCAACCGATCGAGCGGCGCAAAGGCGCGCGCGGAGATCACCTGCCACTGCCGGTCTGCCAGATCCTCGACGCGCGACAGCATGACCTCGACATTGGAGAGGCCCATCAGAGCCGCTGCCCGCGCCAGCCACTCGGTCCGCAGCCGCCGTGAATCAACAAGAGTCACGGGGCGCTGCGGCTCCAGCGCTGCAATGACAAGGCCGGGGAACCCTGCTCCGCTACCTAGATCGAGCCATGCTCCGGGGGGTATGGTTCCACGTGAAACATGCAGAAGCTGCGCGCTGTCGACGATGTGACGCTGCCAGACCCCATCGAGCGAAGGCCGCGACACAAGATTCTGCTTCTCGTTTTCATCACGGAGTGCGCCAACCAGCACCTCCAGACGGTTCACGGCATCGCCGTGCCGTTCATTGAGCCACGCGCGGGCCTCAGCCTCCGTCTCAACCATCACGCTGCCACCCGCCGACGTGCCGCAACCAACAGGCTGGCCAGTGCCGCCGGGGTGATCCCCGGCACCCGCCCAGCAGCCGCCAGCGTATCGGGCTGCGCACGCTCAAGCCTCTCCACCATCTCCTGCGAGAGGCCCGGTACCTCGGCATAAGGAAAACGATCGCCGAGCGCAACACCGTCGCTCGCCCGCAGTTGCTTCAGCTCAGCCTCCTGCCGTGCAAGATAGGGTGCATAGGCTGCATCCTCTGCAAGCTCCTCGGCGAGGTCCGGATCAATGGCAGCATCACCCAGCCAGGGTGCTAGCGCATCAAAAGTCACTTCGGGAAACCGGAGCCACTCCGCAAGCGGCCGGCGCACCCCGTCCGAGCGCACCATGACGCCCTGGGAACTCAACTCCGTCGGCAGCACTTGCTGCTCAAGCCGCGATGCGATGTGCGATTTGGCCTCCTCGCGTGCCGCAAACCATGCCGCTCGCTCCGGCCCGATGCACCCGATCTCTAGGCCAGCAGGCGTGAGCCGCGTCGATGCGTTGTTGGCCCGCAGACGCAAGCGATACTCCGCTCGCGCCGTCAGCATCCGATAGGGCTCTGTGACACCATGCAGCGTCAGGTCGTCGACCATCACGGCCATGTAGCTGGAAGCCCGATCAAGGGCGGGCGCGGGGCGGCCAAGGACGGCCGCCGCTGCATGCATGCCTGCAACCAGTCCCTGCGCAGCTGCTTCCTCGTAGCCCGTTGTCCCGTTGATCTGGCCGGCGCAATAGAGGCCCGGGACTTGGCGCAGTTCAAGGCTGCGCCGTAGGGCGCGTGAATCGATATGATCGTACTCCACCGCATATCCCGGCACGAGGATCTCGACCGATTCCAGTCCCTCCATCGACCGCATCATCGCCACCTGCACATCGGTCGGCAATGACGTCGAGACGCCATTGGGATAGATCACATGATCGTCGAGACCCTCGGGCTCTAGGAAGACCTGATGGCCGTCGCGATCCCCGAAACGATGGATCTTGTCCTCGATAGAGGGACAGTACCGCGGCCCCTGTGCATCAATGGCCCCACTGAACAGCGGCGAACGATCAAGCCCGGCGCGAATGGCGTCATGGGTTCGTTGATTGGTCCGCGCGATGGCGCAGAAGACTTGCGGTTGCAGCCTCGCGCCGGTGAGCGGCGACATCGTCCACGGCTCGGGATCGCTTGGCTGGACCGGGAGGCGCGACCAGTCGATCGTTCGGCCATCGAGCCGCGGCGGCGTTCCTGTCTTCAGCCGAGCCATCGGCAGCCCTGCCCCGCGCAACTGCTCAGCCAGACGGTGCGCCGCGGATTCGCCGATGCGCCCGCCTTCCATTCGCTCCTCGCCGCGGAACAAGCGGCCGCCGAGAAATGTGCCAGTGCAAAGAACAACTGCACGCGACGCGAGTGCGGTGCCATCAGCAAGATCAACCCCGCGCACGGTGCCACCGTCGAACCGCAGTGCCGCTGCCTCCCCGGCAACGACGGTGAGGTCGGCCTGAGCTGCAACCATGCGTTGGATCGCTGCACGGAACAGCCGGCGGTCAGCCTGCACGCGCGGTCCCTGCACCGCGCTGCCCTTGCTGCGGTTGAGCATGCGGTAGTGAATCGCCGCCTCATCCGCAGCGCGGGCAATCAGTCCATCGAACGCATCCACCTCACGCACGAGATGGCCCTTGCCAAGGCCACCGATGGCGGGATTGCATGACATGGCCCCGATCATCGCAGGATCAAAGCTGACCAGTGCGGTGCGCGCACCCATGCGCGCGGCGACCGACGCCGCTTCGACGCCGGCGTGACCGCCGCCGACAACGATGATGTCGAACTGGTGCATGGTCGCCGCGATATGCGATTCGGACTGCCGCGTCAAAGCTGGCGGACGGTCATCACTGTTTCACGTGGAACATCACTTACCGATACAGAAGCGTCCGAACAGGGCATCCAGCATGTCCTCGGTGCCGGCACGGCCAACAAGCCGGTCGAGGGCTACACGTGCCAGTCGCAGATTCTCAGCCGCAAGGAGTGGATCACCGCACCGAGCTGCGTCTCCAACACTGTCAGCAACTTCCGCCAGCAGAGTGTGCTGCCGCGCATTCAACGCAACTGCGCCAGGCTGCGGCAGCGCCATGCGTGCGTGCGCAACAAGCG
This sequence comes from Novosphingobium sediminis, assembly GCF_007991615.1. GTDB lineage: Bacteria > Pseudomonadota > Alphaproteobacteria > Sphingomonadales > Sphingomonadaceae > Novosphingobium > Novosphingobium sediminis. Next base: position 42,255 of record NZ_BJYR01000013.1, read on the forward strand.
CCTTCCGCAAGTGGTCGAGTCCTTCCCCCGTCACTGCTGAAAGACGGAAATGCGCCTCACGCTTCGCAGGAAGCTCCTTGCGGTCACACTGAGCGGCAACCTCCCAAAGGATGCGATCGTTCGGCCCCTCGCCCTCCGGTCCCAGCCAGAGCACAAGGTCTGCCCGCTCAGCCTCAGCCCGCGCGCGCGCGATACCGATCTGCTCGATCGAACCTGCGCCCTCATCACGGAGACCTGCCGTATCCACAAAGGCGAAGGGTACACCATCAATCGCCACAGCACGGATAAGCACATCACGCGTGGTGCCGGGCTCGGCAGCGGTAATCGCGGCTTCATCTTCAACCAACGCATTGAACAACGTCGATTTTCCAGCGTTAGGGGGCCCAGCGAGGACCACTCGGAAGCCCTCGCGCAGGGGTTCCGCACGCGGACGCGCAAGCCAATCGGAAAGTTCCCCGGCCAATGCCGTACAACCCTGCTTAACGCCCGCAGGAACCCCCGCCCCGTCCTCGGCGATATCGTCGTCGCCCGCAAAATCGAGCGCGGCTTCGATTGCCGCTGAAAGAGCCAGCACTCTCATGCGCCAATCAACCACCAGCCGCGACAACGCCCCGCCTGCCATGGCAAGGGCGCCGCGCCGCTGCAGTTCGGTCTCGGCGGAAAGCAGATCGGCCAACCCCTCCGCTTCAGCTAAGTCGATGCGGCCATTGGCGAAAGCGCGGCGGGTAAATTCTCCCGGCTCGGCCCGGCGCAATCCGCGCTGCATGCCAAGCGCGGCTTCGACGGCCGCCACCACAGCCCGGCCGCCATGCAGATGAAGCTCGGCACTGTCCTCACCTGTTGCAGTGCCCGGCCCGGGCAGCCACAGGGCCACCGCATGATCGAGGATCTGGCCCTCGGTGTCGCGCAACGCGGAGAGTACGGCGCGGCGCGGCGCGGGCCGCTTTCCCGCCAGCCGATCGAGCGCCGGTCCGGACAAGGGCCCACTGATGCGGATAACAGCAATGGCGGCAGGCGGTGCGCCTGAAGACAGAGCAAAAATCGTATCAGTCACCGGCGCGGATCGCTCAGGTCTTGGACTTCTCGCTGCCAGATGCGCCGGCCTTGAAACCGGCCATCGCGGCGCCAGCGCCCTGCTCGACGAACTGCTGGAACAGCTTGAGACCCATCTCGCCCATCGGCGCGATCTGCTTGGCAAAACCCTGTAGCTGGTCGACGCTGTTCATGCCCTGCATCGCCTTGGCGATCGCATCGACATAGACATCGTTGGCGCGAGTGACATCCGGCAGGCCCAGAAAGCGGCGCGCTTCTTCGGGCGTGCATTCCACTTCGACGTTTACCTTCATGGGCACACCTCTCACTTTGCCGCAGCGACACTGTCATGTGATCTTGGCAAAGTCCATGGACACCGCCAATCAGGGCGAGAACAACAGTTCTACGAACACATTCGACAAAAGGACCAGCACCATGGGCGAGAAGACGACCATCGGCACCCTCACCGGCGACAATGAGATCCCGGTCTATGTCGCGACGCCTGCAGAGCAGACCGACGCGGCGATCATCGTCATTCCGGAAATCTTCGGGGTCAACGCCGGTATCCGCAAGAAGTGCGACGATTGGGCCGCGCTTGGCTACGTCGCGCTCGCCCCGGACATCTTCTGGCGCTTCGCACCTGGTGCCGAGCTCGATCCTGATGTCCCCGAACAGTTCCAGACCGCACTCGGCTATTTCGGGCAATACGATCCGAACCTCGGCGTGCAGGATATCGAAGCGGCGATCCACTGGCTCCGGCAGGAACAGGGCGTCGACAAGGTCGGACTCGTCGGCTTCTGTTTGGGCGGGCGCATGGCCTACATGGCTGCGGCGCGGACCGATATCGATGCTTCGGTTGGCTATTACGGCGTGATGATCGACCAGATGCTGAACGAGGCACACGGCATCGCGAGGCCGCTGATGCTGCATATCCCGACCGCGGACCACTTCGTTGGTCCGGACGCGCAGGCGGCGATCCATGGCGCGCTCGATTCGCACCCCAAGGTCGTGCTGCACGACTACGTCGGGCTGGATCACGGCTTTGCAGCCGAAATGGGCTCACGGCGTGATGAGGCCGGCGCACAACTCGCGGATGAACGCACCCGCGATTTCTTCAAGGCGCACCTGACCTGAGTTCGGCTCAAGCTGTTCCGTCGTAGCCCGCGATGCCTTCGAGCAGCCGGGCTATGGCGGCGCGGTCTTCCTCGGGAACTTCCGGACGCCAGATTTCGAAGAGCAGGACCGTGCGAGTCTCTGCGCCAGCATTGCGCGCTTCGTGCTCCATCGAATCGTCGAAAATCAACGGAACGGCGGGCTCCCATGTGCGCGTCTCGCTGCCAACGCGCAGCGTGCAGGCAGGAGCAGTGCGGATTGGCACGTGGCAGATGAGCCGCGTATTCAGCATCCCTGTGTGCGGTGCGATGTGAGTGCCGGGCTTGAGCCGTGACCAGAGCGCGTTGGGGGCGCGGCCGGGAATCATCGGCATCGGGGCATGGGAGAGCGCTGCCATCGTTGCCGGGCACCGCGCAGCATTCCCCTCGACCGGGGCGCCATCCTTCCAGAAATAAAATGCACCCCACGCTGGATCGTCCAGCAGGGGATTGTTGGGCGCAGGCCTGTCCCCCGTCGCAGTGACGTAGGGTGCGAACGTCTCCGCGCCTTCCTCTGCGCAGATTGCGGCAAATTCGGCCTGCATCTGCGGCAGCAGGTCGAGCACCGCATTGATCCAGCCGAACTCCGCCGGATCATAGAACCGCCGCTGCGGCAAACCGGGATAGTAGAACAGTGAAGGCCGCTGGAGGTCGATTTCCCGAGTCCCCCTGAGCAGCCCCAGCGCTTCCTCCATTGCGGGAGAAAGGCCGCCCGCCATGACGCCATCAAGATGGCGCTGGAAGGCGCCCTGAGCCTCTCCGATAAACGCCCGCGCAGATGCAGCCACTGCCTCAAGCCCGCGCGGTATGCCGCTTATGGAGGCCTGTGCGAGCGCCGTCGTGTAGAAGCTGACCGCCGCACGATCATCCCGTGCCCTGCTGCGCAGATCTCCCTTCGCAAGGAGCGAGCCGACGTCACGTGGTGTAATGGAAAGCTGCCGATCCAGCGCTGACTCTCCGGCTGCGAGATTGCCCAAGGCCAGTTCGGCGTTCGCAAGCGCAGACCATGGCATCCTCTCGGCGGGAACCAAGGCGCTTGCCTCGCGCAGCAAGGCAGCCGCTCGGTGCGGGTCGCGCGCTCTGAGCGCGGCCAGTCCTTCGCTGATCAGGATTTCCGGCGAAGCGGTTGTCATGCACCCACGACTAGCGCAAACCTGCGCTGGATCAATGGCAGGCACGTTCCTGACGTGTCACAAGGCCTCATTGCGACTGGGGCACGACAAGGAGAGAGAACCCATGCACACCGGCCTCGCCGCCTGGCACCGCTATATGCAGACCGGCGACACCGCCCTGCTTGCGGAGCTCATTGCACCTGATGCGGTGTTCCACTCGCCTGTTGTGCACACGCCGCAGGAAGGGCACGCCAAGGTCCTGATGTACCTGACCGCCGCCGGACAGGTCTTTGCCGATACCGGGTTCTCTTATGTCCGCGAACTGGTCGATGGACCCGAGGCGCTGCTTGAATTCACCGCAACCGTCGATGGCATCCATGTCAACGGTATCGACTTGATCCGCTTCGATCTTGAAGGAAAGATCATCGATTTCAAGGTGATGGTGCGGCCCTTGAAGGCCATGAACAAGCTGTGGGAAATGATGGCGGCGGCGCTGCAGAACACCTGAGCGCCGCCAGCCAACATCAGTCCTACTGATTCATCGTCGCGAAGAAGTCCTCGTTGGTCTTCGAGTTCTTCATCTTGTCGAGCAGGAATTCCATCGCGTCGATGGTGCCCATCTGCATGAGGATGCGGCGCAGCACCCACATCTTGCTGAGCTGATCCTGCGGCACGAGCAGTTCTTCCTTGCGGGTACCGCTCTTGCCAACATCCAGCGCCGGGAAGATGCGCTTGTCCGCCACCTTGCGGTCGAGCACGATTTCCGAGTTGCCGGTGCCCTTGAACTCTTCGAAGATGACTTCGTCCATGCGGCTACCGGTATCGATCAGCGCGGTGGCGATGATCGAAAGCGAACCGCCTTCTTCGATATTACGCGCCGCACCGAAGAAGCGCTTGGGACGCTGCAACGCATTGGCGTCGACACCGCCGGTCAGCACCTTGCCGGACGACGGCACCACGGTGTTGTAGGCGCGGCCGAGGCGGGTGATCGAATCGAGCAGGATGACGACATCGCGCTTGTGCTCGACGAGGCGCTTGGCCTTCTCGATCACCATTTCGGCGACCTGCACGTGGCGGGTGGCGGGCTCGTCGAAGGTCGAGGAAATCACCTCGCCCTTCACCGAACGCTGCATGTCGGTCACTTCTTCCGGACGTTCATCGACCAGCAGCACCAGCAGGAACACTTCCGGATGGTTGTCGGTGATCGCCTTCGCCATATTCTGGAGCAGCACGGTCTTGCCGGTGCGAGGCGGCGCCACGATCAGTGCGCGTTGGCCTTTGCCCTGCGGGCTGACGAGGTCGATCACACGGGCCGACTTGTCCTTGACCGTCGGATCGAGCGTATCGAGCCGCAGTCGCTCGTTCGGATAAAGCGGGGTGAGGTTGTCGAAGTTGACCCGGTGGCGCACGGCCTCGGGGTCATCGAAGTTCACCTTGATCAGGCGGGTGATCGCGAAATAGCGCTCGCCATCCTTGGGCGCGCGGATCTCGCCTTCCACGGTATCGCCGGTGCGCAGGCCCCATTTGCGGACCTGGTTGGGCGACACGTAGATATCGTCCGGACCAGCGAGATAGTTCGCCTCGGGGCTGCGGAGGAAGCCGAAGCCATCAGGCAGCACTTCGATCGTGCCGATGCCGAGGATTTCCTCGCCGTCTTCCGCCACTTCCTTGAGAATGGCGAACATGAGGTCCTGCCGGCGCAGCGTGCTTGCGCCCTCAACATCGAGTTCCTCGGCCATCTGGACGAGTTCGGCGGGCGTCTTCTTCTTGAGTTCCTTGAGATGCATCTTTGGTATCCGAATTGGCGCATGTGCGCGCGCCGGACGGTCATGGGGCTTGGAGAAAGCGGACCTAAGGGGGCAGAGCACAATGGCGCTGCCGAAACCGGATTGCTCAAAAGCGCATAGGCCCCGCCAAAGGGGGCGTCAATCACCCAGCAGACTCAGAACGGCCGACTCAGAACGGTTTGACGATCACCATCACCACAATCACCGCCGCCGTTATGCCGGGGATCTCGTTGAGCAGGCGCAGTTGCCGCCCGGTCAACTGCCGTTCTCCCCGCTCGAGCTTTGCAGCATAGGTCGCCAGCCACATGTGGTAGGCCGTGAGCACCAGCACCATGGCCAGCTTCGCATGAAACCAGCCTTGCGTGTACCACTCGCCGCTGACCGCCAAAGCGAGGCCGAAACCCCAGACCGCGAACAGCGACGGCCACATGATGATCTTCATCAGCTTGCGCTCGCGGTCGATCCAGATCGCGTTTTCTGGCGATCCTGCCGGCGCTTCCTGATGATAGACGAAGAACCGCGGCAGCATGAACAGGCCGGCCATCCAGAAGATCACGAAGATGACATGACCGGCCTTGAGCCAAAGATATAGCATTGCGAGTACCTGCAACATGTTGCCGAGATTAGCGCTTTCTCGGCCAAACCGGAACTTGGGAATTGAGGCAGGTCAGTCCACCTCGCGCTGAACCTGTCAGTGCGACCAGCCCCGCACCACCTCAAGCAGTCGCTCGACATGCGCGATGGGTGTGAACTGCCCGATGCCGTGGCCCAGGTTGAACACATGCGGACGGTCTGCGAACACGTCGAGTACGCGGCGCGCACCGTCTTCCAGTGCATCCCCGCCAGCGAGCAGCAGCAGCGGATCGAGATTTCCCTGTACTGGCAGGCCAGCCGGCAAGGTCTTGGCTGCCCAGACGGGATCGATGGTCTCGTCAACGCCGACGGCATCCACACCGGTGCCTTCCGCATAGGCGGCGAGCTTCTCGCCCGCACCCTTGGGGAAGCCGATGATGGGCACATCCGGGTGCAGCTTGTGCATTTCAGCAGTGATCCGGGCATTGGGCGCGATGACCCAACGGTCGAACTCGGCGGGGGCAAGGCTGCCGGCCCAGCTGTCGAACAGCTGCAAGCCTTCGGCGCCGGCCTTCACCTGACCGCTGAGGTATTCCACGGTCACATCGACGATCGCGTCGATGATAGCCTGAAACGCACCGGGATCCTTGTAGGCCAGCGCACGCGTATCGTGCTGGTCGCGGCTGCCTTCGCCGGCCACCATGTAGGTTGCGATGGTCCATGGGCTGCCTGCAAAACCCAGCATGGTCGCTTCTGGAGGCAGGGCCGCGCTGACCTGCGCCACGGTGTCGTAGATCGGCGAAAGGCGCTCAGGGACGCTCCTGAGCGTCTCCAGACCTACATCGAGCAGGCGGGGGGAGAGCGCTGGACCTTCACCGGCAAGGAACTGGAGATCCTGACCCATGGCATAGGGCACGATCAGGATGTCCGAAAACAGGATCGCGCCATCGAAACCGAACCGGCGTAGCGGCTGGAGGGTGATTTCCGCAGCGGCGGCGGAATCATAGACTAGCGCAAGAAAACCGCCCTTCTCGGCACGCAGCTCGCGGTATTCCGGGAGATAGCGGCCCGCTTGGCGCATGAGCCAGATTGGACGGCGGGGAAGATTGGCCCCCTTGAGGGTGGCGAGCAGCGGCTTAACGGCGGGATCAGACATCAGGCAATCGGTCCAATTCAAATCTATAGATTCTTTTGAATCAGATTGAGGTTGTTTGTTGGCCCTGTGGATATCGGGGACGACAGGGGTGTGCCCGAATTGTCCCGCCGTCTCCACAAGAAAGTGTGTCAGCGACTCTGAACAGTCTCGGGGGCAAGCGAAAGTTCTCCCCGTTGTCCCCGGCCTGTGGGTAACCTTATCCAGCTGTGGCCAAATGCCGGGCTCACACGCCGAAGGTGGGTGCATAATCGCAGTGCAAACTTGTCCGCAGTTTCCTCCCGTGGTTTATCCTAGCTCTATCCACAGCCCTTTCCCGGGGCGGACTCCAAGGGCAACGATGGCGCGCCTGCACTTGCATCTTCTGTCGGACTCGACCGGCGAAACGCTTGAAATGATCGCCAAGGCTGCCTTGGCGCAGTTCGATGATGCCGATGTGGTGCGCCACTTCTGGCCAATGGTCCGCTCGCAGCAACATCTCGACCGGATCATGGGCGAGATCACCGCCAATCCCGGCCTCGTGCTCTTCACCATGGTCAATGCCGAAACGCGCGAGCTTCTGCAAAGCCGTTGTGCCGCACTTGGTCTGCCCAGTGTACCGGCGCTCGATGCCGTGACGCTCGCGCTCGAAGCGCAGCTCGGGCAGGCCGCGAAAGGCCGTCCTGGCCGCCAGCATGCCATGGACGATGCCTACTTTCGCCGGGTCGAGGCGATCCAGTTCACGATTGCCCATGATGATGGCATCGCCTGGGAAGATTGGGAGGCTGCGGATATCCTGCTCGCCGGTGTCTCGCGGTCGTCCAAGACACCGACGGCGATCTATCTCGCCAATCGCGGTTACCGGGTGGCCAACATTCCCATTGTTGTCGAAAGTCCCCCGCCGCCAGCCTTGTTCAGTTTGCGCCGACCGCTCGTCGTCGGCCTCACCACCAGCACCGAGCGGCTGATTCAGGTCCGGCGCAACCGGCTGCTCTCGCTCAATCAGGCACCGGAAACGGCTTATGTCGATAGCGACCATGTCGCGCGCGAGGTGCAGTATGCCCGCCGCATGTTCGCGGATAACGGCTGGCCGGTGATTGACGTATCCCGGCGATCCATCGAGGAAACCGCCGCCGCCATCATCAATCTCTACAACGAGCGGCGGCCTGATGGCAGTGCGGGCACCGGTGGCCATGCCTTCTGATGGCGAGTGAATCGATGAGGGTGAGAAGATGTTGATCCTGGCGTCGCAAAGCGGAAGCCGCAAAGCCATGCTGACCGCGGCAGGCGTGCCGTTCGAAGCGCGCGGTTCGGATGTCGACGAAGCCGAGATCAAGCGCGAGCTGATCGGGGTGCCCGGCAGCGAGAAAGCGATGATTCTCGCCGAAGCGAAGGCGCTCTCAGTCTCAGTAGGCACTCCGGGGCGGTTGGTGCTGGGCGGGGATTCGCTTGTCGAGGTCTGCGGGCGCGGCTTCGACAAGCCAGCCAGCCGCGAAGATGCTGCGAGACACCTCGCATTCTTCTCCGGGCAGACGATGCACCTCCATTCGGCAGCCATCCTCGTGCGCGATGGCCTGCCTGTCTGGCGCCATTGCGAAACCGCGAAACTGCGGGTGCGGTCGCTTTCAAGCGAGTTCATCGAGGGCTATCTGGCGCAGGAGTGGCCTGCCGTAGGGGCCTGCGTCGGCGTGTTCCGGATCGAGGCGCTTGGCGCCCAGCTGTTCGATCATATCGAGGGCAGCCATTTCACGGTGCTTGGCATGCCGCTCCTTGCCTTGCTCGGTGCGCTGCGCGCGCAAGGTGAGCTTCCTGCATGAGCCGTCCCTATGCCGAAGTGATCGGTGATCCCATCATCCAGTCGAAGTCACCGAAGATCCATGGTTTCTGGCTGCAAGACCTGGGAATCGATGCTGACTACCGCGCAACCCATGTTCGCAGTGATGAGCTGGCGGATTTTCTGGCTGCACGGCGGACCGACGCGCTCTGGCGCGGCTGCAACGTGACGATGCCGCACAAACAGGCAGTGATGCCATTTCTCGACCGTCTCGACCCGCTTGCTGCGGCAGTGGGGGCGGTCAACACGATCATTCCCGAGGACGGCAAGCTCGTCGGCTACAACACCGACGTGCCCGGCTTCCTTGAGCCTCTGCAGTCCGAACTGGGCCAGACACACTATTTCCGCATGGCCCGCGTGATCGGAACCGGCGGTGCTGCGCGCGCAATCATCAAGGGGCTGGCGGACGAGAAGCTGGTCATCGTTCTTGCCGGCCGCAATCCCGACAAGGCCCGTGCTTTGCTCGACGAGCTCGATCCTGCGGGAGAGCACCACGCCATCGATCTTGCGCACTTTGCCGATGCGACAGACTTCGCCTTCGATGATCGCGAGGGCTGCCTTGATCTTGTCGTCAACGCGTCATCGCTCGGGATGACCGGCCAGCCGCCGCTCGTGTTCGACATGAGCCATGCCCCGCCGGGCTCGATCTTCTACGACATCGTGACCAGCCCGCTCGAAACACCGTTCCTCAAGGCAGCCGCCGCCGCAGGGTTCCGCACCATCGACGGCCTCTCGATGCTCATCGGCCAGGCGGACCACGCCTTCCGGCGCTTTTTCGGGGCCAAACCGTCGCGAGCGAGGGATGCTGAATTGCGGGAGGTTTTGGCTGCATGAGTCGTCCCTTCATCCTCGGCCTCACCGGATCGATCGGCATGGGCAAGTCGGCTGTCGCCATGATGCTGCGCGAACTGGGTGTGCCGGTGTTCGATGCCGACGCAACGGTCCATCGGCTTCAGGGCCCCGGCGGCACACTCCTTCCCGCCATCGAGGCAGCCTTTCCCGGCACTACCGGCCCCCACGGCGTGGATCGTCCGGACCTCGGTGCGCAAGTCTTCGGCAATCCTGAGGCACTCGCACGGCTGGAAGCCATCGTCCATCCCGCCGTGGCGGATGAGCGCGCAACTTTCATGCTGGAGCACGCAGGCGAGGCGATTGTCGTCTTCGATATCCCGCTGCTTTACGAGAAGGGTCATGGAGCCGGCCTCGATGCCGTCGCCGTCGTCTCTGCGCCCGCGGAAATGCAGCGTAACCGGGTGCTTGCACGGCCCGGCATGACACCCGAAAAGTTCGCTCAGATTCTCGCGCTGCAAGTACCGGATGCCGAGAAGCGGGCACGCGCCGATCATGTCATCGATACGGGCGTGACACTTGCGGAGACGCGTGAACAAGTAGCGACACTAGTCTCTGCCCTACGGCAAAAAAACCCGCGCTGAAGCCTTGCAACCCCCCTTGGTCGGGTCCAGACTACAGCAAATGCGTGAGATCGTTTTCGATACAGAGACGACCGGCCTCGACCCGCAGAGCGGCGATCGGCTGGTGGAGATTGGCTGCATCGAGATGGTGAACCGCGTGCCTACCGGTGCGGTTTTCCATGCCTATTTCAACCCAGAACGCTCGATGCCCGCTGAGGCGGAAGCCGTGCATGGTCTGTCCAGCGCCTTCCTGGCCGACAAGCCGCGCTTCGCAGAGAAAGCCGAGGAATTGCTCGCATTTCTTGGCGATGCGCCGCTGGTGGCGCACAATGCCGGGTTCGATTTCGGCTTCCTCAACGCCGAACTTGCAATGTGCAAGCTGCCGGCAGTGGACCGTGCCCGCATGGTCGATACGGTGGCGATTGCCCGGCGCAAGCACCCCGGCGCCAAGCTCAGCCTCGATGCGCTGTGCTCGCGTTACGGGATCGATCGCAGCCACCGCGTCCTTCACGGCGCACTGCTGGACGCCGAGCTTCTGGCGCAGCTCTACGTCGAGCTGATGGGCGGCCGCCAGATCGGTCTCGAATTGGCCGCAGAAGTCGAAGTCAGGACGGTAGCAGTTGCAGCCCCGATACACGCCGCATCCCCGCGTGTGCATCGCCCGGCGCGGCCTCACGCGGCGAGCGCGGAAGAGATCGCCCGGCACGCCGCATTCCTCGAAGGGATCAAGGGCGCCATCTGGCTGCAGTGAGTTTGCCCTTCCCGGTTCGGTCCGGGCGGGAATTTGAGCGAAGGAGAGTGGACTTATGGATATTCGCGTTTCGGGCCATCAGGTCGATACCGGCGCCGCCTTCGAAGCTCACGCGGAAGAACGTCTCTCCGCGATTGTGGACAAGTACTTCTCCCGTGCGCTGACTTCCCACGTCACGCTCGGCAAGGCGCCGCACGGCGGATTCCGCTGCGATATCGTCACCCATGTCGCGCAGGGTCTGATCCTCAAGGGCAGCGCGGTGGCGCAGGATGCCCACGTCGCGCTCGATCAGTCGGCGGAGAAGATCGACAAGCAGCTGCGCCGCTATAAGCGCCGGATCAATGCCCGGCAGGATCAGGCTGATCATGCCCGGCGTGAAGAAGAAGCCGCTTACACCGTCTTCATGGTCGAAGAGACCGATACGGAGGAACCGGCCGACGCACCGCTCGTCATTGCGGAAACGCGCGTCGACGTTCCCACTGCCAGCGTGTCTGATGCAGTGATGATGCTCGATCTGCGCAACACCAATGCGCTGCTGTTCAAGAACGCCGGCACCGGGGTGCACAACATGGTCTATCGCCGCGGCGATGGTTCGATCGGCTGGGTGGAACCGAGCAAGTAACCGGAACGCCGGAATACTGTGGCCGTCTGATGCCGAGCAGAGGGATCAGTGACATGGCGAACGCGATTCGGTGCTTGCACCGCGTCGCGTTCGGGCGCATGGGCCGCACCATATCAGGCGCGCAAGCGCATTTTCCGGCATCACTGTTCCCATGACCGCTCTTTTCTCGATCGATCTTCAGGCAGTGCGCGTTGTGCGTGCCGAAACCAAGACGCAGATCCTCGGCGCGCTCGCGGATTGCTTCGGCGAGGTCTACGGGCTTGACCGTTCGACCGTGCTTGAACGGATCGAGGAGCGTGAGACGCTCGGCAGCACCGGTTTCGGTCGTGGCGTCGCAATTCCTCATGCCCGGCTGGAAACGTTGGCACGCCCGGTGGCGGCCTTTTTCCGGTTGGAAAACCCTGTCGATTTCGCGTCATCAGACGGTATGCCCGTCGATTGCGTGTTCGGACTGCTCTCACCCGAGCAGGCGGGTGCAACGCATCTGCAGGCCCTTGCGGCGATTTCGCGCCTGATGCGCGATGAGCGGATGCACGAACGGCTGATTGCCGCGCCCGATGCCGATGCGATTTACGCCTTGCTCGTCAATGTCATCGACCGCGACGCTGCCTGATCTTCCGGCAGGATCTGCCGATGTTTCTGGATTGACGATCACCATGGCACGCTGGTGTGCCAATCCCTCGGTACTGGTAGTCGGGCAGTCCCGTCCCCACTTCAAAGTCGTCGAAGAAAGCTTCTCCCGGGTTCATGTCGAGAAGCGGTTCGAGCCGTTGCTCCCGGCCGTCGGAGCGCACGGCCAGGCCCCGGATTTCATGGCGGACGTACCAATCACATGAGCGCAAATCGCCTTCCGGCCGCCATGGAGGCGACAGCGCTGATTCGGTTGGCGGAGTCGAATGGTGGGTTCGGCATGGTGCTTCACCGCGGCGAACCGGACAGCGGCACGATCCTGATTGTTATTCTGGATAATCAAGGTTTTGGCCAAACCACGGCGCAAGCATACGAACGGTTGCCCCGAGCGGATGGAACGCGAGGATGGACCCTTTCCAAGGTTCAAGATACTGAAAACAAAGCGGAGTTCGAGTCTTATCTCGCGCGCCGTACAGCCCAGGACCGCGACGTATGGATAGTCGAGCTGACCATCGCTGATGGCGAACAGTTCATCCGGAATCTGGAGACAACGTAAGAACAAACCCGGACTTATGGGTTGACTTGCCGGTGCCAGCCCATATGGGGCGCCACTCTATCATGCGTAGGCAGCGACGGGACGGCAAGAACGCCTTCCGCGCCAGCACGCAGACGGGGGGCAGACGCCAAAGCCTTCGAACGGTTTCCAGTCTTGCAGGAATGACCTGTAGTGATTGAACCGATCGCGCTTTGTGCCGACGTTCACCGCCCAATGACGAAGTTGCATGAGCCGCCAGTTCCGCGTCGCCAGTGCTATGTGCATTGCCGCAAGTCTTGCTACCATCCTGCTGAGCACCGGTGGATCCGGCGCCAAAGCGCAGGATATTCAGATCCCGGTCGCTGAAGCACCCGGATCTTCGGCGATTACCGTTGAACCCCGCCAGAGCGTGTTCCGGCCAGTCGAACAGCCCCTTCCCCAGCCCGAGCGGACTGAGCCTGATAGCGTGGATGCCTTGCCATCTGCTGCATCGCTCGCCGATCTCGTTGAGCGCACTCCGCTTCCCGCTTCAATTTCGCGCGAGATGGAATGCCTTGCAGGCGCAGTCTACTTCGAGGCGCGTAGCGAAACCTTGGCCGGCCAGCTTGCCGTGGGCCGCGTGATCGTTACCCGCGCCGCGTCAGGCCACTTCCCCAGCTCCTACTGCGGGGTGGTCTACCAGCCCTCGCAATTCTCGTTCGTCCACGCGAACGCCATGCCGTGGGTCGATCACGATAACGCCAAGTGGCGTCAGGCCGTCAAGATCGCGGTCATTGCCGATACCGGCGCATGGAAAAGCCCGGTGGAAGGCGCGATGTTCTTCCACGCAGCGCATATCGCGCCGTCGTGGGGCAAGATCCGCATGGCGCGGGTCGACAATCACATCTTCTATCGCTGACAACGCATGACAGCGCTCAGCGCCATGCGCTTCAGGCCATGGTTCGGAGCGCTGTCTGCAGTGCCGAGAAGTGCGATTGCCCCTCCAGCAGGTGAAGCGCCTGAGCATTCGGCAATCGCTGCGCCAGTGATTTTGCCATTTCCGGCGGGGTCCAGTTGTCACAGCTTCCCTGCCAGATGGTGACAGGGTGCGTGACTTGAGCGAGTAATTCGGCCCAAGGCAGGACATAGGCCTCGATCTCCGCCTTGTAGCTAGCGCGACCAGCAATGAGGCACGACCGCAGGACTTCGCGATATGGCTGGGCGAAGTGCTTGTCTGCCTTCAGCGCACGGTCTTCGCCCTGCGCAGTGGCGAACAGCAAATGCGTGAGAAGCCCGGGCATCCAACGTGCACCGAGTGATTGGACCTTTACCAACGTCGCAAACAGACGTGGTTGCGTCATTGCGGCGCGAAAAATCGGGCCGCCAGCCATTGCCGCAAGATAATCGCCGGTCTCCAGCGGTCCAGCCGGTGAGACCAGATGCAAGGTCAGATCGGCGCGTGGGAGCCGGGCGGCGACTTGCAGCGCGACATGTGCGCCGGCTGAAAAGCCGACGAGGCGGACCGGCTCGCCATCCCCAAATGCGGTGACAAGCGAAGTCAGACGCAGGATGCGTGCCTCGGGGTCGAGAGGCAGTGCAGCCCGGTCAGGCGCCAACCATGATTGGACTGCTTCGCCGCCGAGCAGCACCAGTTCGGCCGGCGCGCCGGGATTGCCGTGGAAGTAAACGGTCTTCACGGCACCAGGCATGCGGACCTCAGTGGCGGAAGTGGCGCATGCCTGTGAAGACCATGGCGAGACCGGCCGCATCTGCTGCCGCAATGACCTCATCATCCCGGATAGAGCCACCCGGCTGGATAACAGCCGTCGCACCTGCTTCCACGGCGGCGAGGAGACCATCGGCGAACGGGAAGAAGGCATCCGATGCAACTGCGGACCCGACCGTGCGCGGCGCTGACCAGCCATAGGTCTCAGCAGCTTCTTGCGCCTTCACTGCGGCAATCCGCGCGCTGTCGCGGCGGTTCATCTGGCCCGCACCAATCCCGGCCGTGACGCCTTCGCGCGCATAGACGATGGCGTTGGACTTGACGTGCTTGGCAACGGTCCAGGCAAAGCGGCAATCGGCCAGTTCCTGCTCGGTTGGCTGACGCTTGGTGACCACTTGCAGCATGTCATCCGTCAGCGCGCCGTTGTCGCGGTCCTGGACGAGCACGCCACCCGCGATGGGCACGGTGATTAGCCCGCTGCGGTTTGCGGAGGGCATCTCATCAAGGACGAGCAAGCGAAGGTTCTTCTTGCGCGCGAAAGCGGTCAATGCGGCATCATCGGCACCGGGTGCCACGACGACCTCTGTGAAGATCTCGCAGATCGCTTCGGCAGTCGGACCATCGAGCGGTGTGTTGAGCGCAACGATCCCACCGAAAGCCGAAACCGAATCGCAGGCGAGTGCGGCCTTCCAGGCTTCAAGCGGCGTTGCTGCAACCGCCACGCCGCACGGATTGGCGTGCTTGACAATCACGACGGCCGGCTTGTCCGTACCGAACTCGGCGATCAGCTCCAGCGCCGCATTGGCGTCATTGTAATTGTTGTAGGACAGTTCCTTGCCCTGCAACTGGCGGGCCTGCGGCAGGCCCTTCACGGCACTGCCTTGTGCCGGCACATAGAGCGCCGCGCTCTGGTGCGGATTCTCGCCATAACGCAGTGTCGAAACCAGCTTGCTGGCCGAAAGAAGCGTGTGCGGGAAGTGCTGCTGTTGGTCGGTCACCGCGAACCACTGCGCGATCGCTGCGTCGTACGCGGCGGTTGCCGCGAACGCCTTGGCTGCCATGGCCTTGCGGAAATCGAGACTGGTCGCGCCGCCGGTCGCTTCGAGGGCTTCGATCAGCACCCCATAGTCGGCAGGATCGGTCACGATGGTCACATAGTGGTGATTCTTGGCCGCCGAGCGCACCATCGAAGGGCCCCCGATGTCGATGTTCTCGATCACCTCCTCACGGCCTGCACCCTTGGCGACGGTTGCGGCGAAGGGGTAGAGATTGACCACGACGAGGTCGATCGCGCCAATTTCATGCTCGGCCATGGAAGCAGCATGGGCTGGATCGTCGCGCACAGCGAGGAGACCGCCATGAACCTTGGGGTGCAGCGTCTTGACCCGGCCGTCCATCATTTCGGGGAAACCGGTCAGGTCCGAAATGTCGCGGACAGTCAGACCAGCGTCGCGCAGCGCTGCAGCGGTACCGCCGGTCGAAACCAGCTCGACGCCATGGGCAGCGAGGGCTCGGCCGAGGTCGGCAAGGCCAGTCTTGTCGGACACTGAAAGCAGCGCCCGCCTGATCGTCACGTCGGTCACAATGGAAAATCCTGTCTAGCGCATTTTCTTGAGCAGCCACGAGAAGGACTCGCCGCTGCGCGGAATCTTGGCCGAAACCACCAGCTGCCGTGTGGCAAGTGGCCGACCCATGCCGTCCGACCAGAGGCTCTCTTCCAGCGTGACCGGATCGCGTCCGGAGCGGAACTGCCACAGGCTCCCGTCGGGCAGGGCCAGCGTGACGCCAAGGCCGTCACGCCCTTGGGCGAGCTCGATATGAGGGCCGAGGTGGAAACGCAAGGCTACGCCGATCATCCCCCGCTTGCCGCGGCGGCCAGTTGGCACGAGGAGATCTTCGCCGCGCAATTCGCTGCCATCATCGCGGATTATCAGGATGCGGCGATGAGTGAGACCGTAGCGGCTGACATAGCCATTGTGGCTAGCTTCGATGCGGGTGGCGCCGGCGCCCTCGCCGCTCAGAATTCGGCGGTCGACTTCGACCTCCGACACGCCGGGGCCAAGCTTCCCGTTGATGAGGACCGCGGTGGAATTGAAGTCATCGATCGCAAGGGTGGAATGCGCTGCTGTGGCGCGCAGCCCCTGAGCGAGCCGCAGGGGAATAAGGCCACCGGCAAACGCGGCACCGCCGCAGTTGACGATCAACCGTTCACCGCCATGGCTGAGCTCGAACGCCAGCGTCGATGCGCAACCATCGCGTGCGTGGCGCGCGAGCGGTGGCGGCGCGGCATCAAACTGCAGCACGGATTTACCTGCGCTGACCCGTTGATACCCCCAGTGACGCGCATCGCGGAGCGGGCGGGTGCGTACGCCGCTCGCCTTGATCAGAGCGGCAATGCGGTCTGGAGATACCGCACCAGCGCCCTGCCATGAGCCAAGTCCGCCATCACCATGGAGCAAGGTCAGCAGCGGCGGAACCAACAGTTCGAGAATCGCATCGAGCTGGGGTGGCGGGGTGCTGCGCACAGCGGCGTAGCAGGCGCGGAGCTCGATCAGCAACTCGATCGCCTCGATCTGGCCGAGCGGGCTGCGGGAGAGCACGCCGCCATCATCGCTGACCAGACTGCCGAGCGCGCGAATCAGTCCGCTTTCGCCATAGAGACGGCGTGCGCGCCCTTCGGCGAGAAGTACGCCGGCGGCGGTGATCGCGGTCCAGCCTGCGACTTCGGCAAGAGTATCTTCGGCGCGGTTCACGTGGCGATCGAGCCAACGCGCCGTTTCTTCGAAAGTCGTCAACACCCTCGCGCGCAGCTTGCGATCCTGGCTCGACAGCAGCAGCGGCGCATGGACCAGCCAAGACAACAAACGGTGCCCGGCATTGCCCACGGCCCACGCCGGACCGGCGCCTGGCCGAGGATTGGCAGCGAGCCATGCGGCAAAGATGCGTTCCGCCACCGGAGCGCACTGCGGCCGTGCTGCACAACTGGCGAGATCGCCAAGCCAGCCGAAGCCATGGACCAGCCGCTCGAATGGAGGAGAGAGGCGCGGACCGCTGAATTCGGTGTCGGCGATAGGCAGCTTGACGCCATGAAGCAGGAAGTGCCCCGCCCGGAGCGCTGTGCCCGATGCAGGATCGCCATGCAGTGCGCTGGCAACAGTGGCAGTCAGCCGCGGGCGCGCGCGCTTGCGAAAGGGGTTGAGTGCTGAAGGCGGCAACCCGATCCCGTAGGCAAGGCGAATCAGCCGTTCGCCAGCACTGACCTGCGGAGGCGAAAAATCGGCGATCGCCAGGGCTCTACCGGGCTCGATCGGTGCGATGTCAGCATCGGCCGGGACGGCTTCAGCAGGAGACGCTGTGGCAATTGGCCTGCTCTTGGTCGGCGCGATCACGAGCGGTTCAGGCTCGGGGCCAAGCGGCAATGCTGGCCGCGCTACGGCGTCTTCGAGTACGGGTTCGACTACAGGACCTGCCGCCGGCCCGAGCGTTTTGCCCTCATGCGGGGCTTCGCGGGTTCCGGGGAAAAGGCGCGCCATGATATCAGTCAGTGCCCTTCAGCGCGGCAATATTGGCCGCATAGCACGAGGGGCCTCCCTTGAACGTGGCCGTGCCTGCGACCAGCACATCCGCGCCGGCATCGCTGCATTGCCGGGCGGTCACGACATCTATGCCGCCATCCACTTCGAGGTGAATCGGGTTGCCTGTCTTGTCGATCATCTTCCGCACGGCTTCGATCTTGCGGAGCTGGCTGGTGATGAAGCTCTGCCCGCCAAAGCCGGGGTTGACGCTCATCACGAGGACAAGATCGATCTCGTCGATCAGGTAATCCAGCGTCTTGGCCGGAGTACCCGGATTGAGTGCAACGCCAGCCTTCTTGCCCAGTGTGCGAATGGCCTGGACAGTGCGGTGGATATGCGGGCCGGCCTCAGGGTGAACAGTGATGATATCTGCACCGGCTGCGGCAAAGGCCTCAAGATAAGGATCGATCGGCGCGATCATCAGGTGCACGTCGAACGGCTTGGCGCTGTGGGGGCGCAGCGCCTTGACCACGCCGGGGCCGATCGTGATGTTTGGCACGAAGTGGCCGTCCATCACATCGACGTGGATCCAGTCTGCGCCGGCGGCGTCAATCGCCCGCACTTCGTCACCCAGCCGGGCAAAATCGGCGGAGAGAATCGAGGGGGAAATCAGCGGCGCAGCCATCACGAAAAACTCGCAAACAAGGATTGGCGGCAAGCGGCGCCTATGCGCCCGGCGACCATATCAAAAAGCGATTACCGGTCGCGAATCGGCGTAACAAGCGTGGATACCTCCCTTTTCCACACGCATTATCCCTATTCGCGGCCGATTCGGCGCAAACACCGCTGGTGCGGACCGAGTCCTATTGCGCTACGTGGTGAACATCGCAGCAAGGTTACCCTTGCCGAAAGGGGCAAAGCCTGCCTATTCCCCGGCCCTGACCGTGAGACCCCCTTCAGGGGTCAGCGAATTCGGGAAGAATATCATGATACTGCCGAAGTGGCGCACCGCCCTGGCACTGCTGCTGGGACTGATGATCGCGCCGCAGGGAACGCTGGTGCTGATGGCCCACGCCGCGCCCTCTTGCATCGGTCCCGCGAGCGAAACCTGGATTAACATCACGGTTGATCGAGTGCGCAACAGCAAGGGCCTCATCACGGCGACGCTCTATCCGAACGACTCCAAGCGGTTCCTCGTCAAGAACGGCTCGCTCTATGTGGCAAGCACGCCGGCCACGGCGGGGCAGACCAGGTTCTGCCTGTTTGTGCCGCATCCAGGGACCTATGCGATCGCGATCTACCACGACGAGGATTCGTCCGGCACGATCAATCGCGGCGGACTGTTCGGCATTCCAAGCGAGGCTGTCGGTTTTTCCAACAATCCGACGATCTTCCTCGGTCCGCCGTCGCTCCGTTCCACTCTTGTGAAGGTGGAGCACCCGAACCAGTCGATAACGATCAACGTGAAGAAGTTCTGATTCGATCAATCAGGTTGGTGCGAATGCTGCCGTGAGGTGGCGGGGCGCAAGTTCTTCCGCGAGTGCGTGGGCACGCGGATCGTCGACGTCCATCCACCAGGCGCCGCCGACCTCGTAGGTCGCGGCGCGGCCGCGATCTGCCAGCCATTGCATGCCATCGGAAAGACTGCCGGACTTGCCCGCAGCAATCGCGGTCGCAATGGCTTCCGCGAGGCGCGGGGTTGCAAGGAAGGCGCCTGTATCGACCGCGTCCCAAACGGGAATCGTCTTGCCGATAGCGCTGATGAAGCCGTCCGCGTTCGTCTTGACCCAGGTCGCATCGTCCGGATCGACCAGCGGGCTTGTGGTGTCGAGATCTATGGCGAGCGTGACATCGCGCGTCTCACTCCCGACCTTCAGCAAGGCGGCGAGAATGTCGCTGTCGAACATGTGATCGGCCATCATCAGCAGGTAATCGCCGGCGCAGCGTGAAGCTCCGGCCATGACGGAGTAACCGTTCGGCTTGCTCCAGTCGGCTACGCGGACGGGCTCTATGGCCACGTTCACGCGCTGGGAAAGATCAGCAAGGAATGCCTCGACCGCATCGGCCCGGTGCCCGGTGACCACCACCACCCGTGTCACGCCAGCTGCCGCCGCCTGACGGATTCCGATCTCGATCAGCGGCACCCCGCAGACCGGGGTGAGCGGCTTTGATGGCGATAGCGACGCCAACCGGCTGCCATAGCCGGCAGCAATGATCACGGCATCCATAGGGTATTCCTATCTCCTGGGCCGGGTCCTGTAACACAGACGGCGCCGATCCCGCTAAGGACCGGCGCCGCCAGTGTTGTTTGCGTCGAACGCTTATTCGGCAGCCAGCGCGGTTTCCGAGATGTATTCGTCGACCAGCTGGGCGGCGACATCGTCGTTGAACTGCTGCGGCGGGTGCTTGCAGAAGTAGGCCGACGGACCGATCAGCGCCCCGCCTTCGCCGCGCTCCAGCGCGACCTTGCAGCAGCGGATCGCGTCCATGACGCAAGCGGCGGAGTTCGGGCTGTCTTCGACCGAGAGGCGCAGCTCAAGGTTCATCGGAACGTTGCCCCACTGCGTACCTTCAAGGCGCAGGAAGCACAGCTTGTTGTCCTTCTGCCAAGGCACGTAATCGGACGGACCGACGTGGATGTTCTCATCCGCGAGGCGCTGGGCCAGCATGGCCTGAACCGCTTCAGTCTTCGATTCCTTCTTGGAGCCGAGGCGCTGGCGATCGAGCATGTTCATGAAGTCGGTGTTGCCACCGGTGTTGAGCTGGTAGGTCTTCTCGACCGTCACGCCGCGCGCGCCGAACAGGCTCGACAGGACGCGGTGGACGATCGTCGCGCCAACCTGCGCCTTGATGTCGTCACCCACGATCGGGATGCGCTTGGCGCGGAACTTGGCTTCCCACTCGGGGCGGCTGGCGATGAACACCGGCATGCAGTTGACGACGCCAACGCCCGCCTCGAGCGCGCATTCCATGTAGAACTCGGTCGCCGTTTCCGAACCGACGGGGAGGAAGTTCAGCAGGACTTCCGCACCGGTTTCGCGCAGCGCAGCAACGATCGATTCGTGCGTCGCTTCAGGCGCGTCAGCCAGAATGAAGCCGCGCTCGCCCATGCCGGTCATGTGATCGGCCACACCATCGAGGATCTTGCCCATCATCACCTTGGCGCCGGTGGCGGGGACTTCGGGCTGGAACACTGCGGTGCAGTTGGGAGCAGCGAAGATTGCCTCGGCAATGTCCTTGCCGACCTTGCGCGCATCGACGTCAACACCCATCACGAACTCGACATCGCCGGCGCCGTAGCCGCCAATCCGCTCATGGATCAGGCCCGCCGCCGAGTTGGTGTTGCGGTAGAACTCTACGCCCTGCACCAGCGAGCTTGCGCAGTTACCTACGCCGATCACTGCGACCTTGATTGGCTTCATTTTAACCAGATCCCCTTGGGCAAACACAATGCCGTTGTAACTAAACTGCCTCACTCCACACAAAAGCAACAGATTGCAAGGAGATTTCCGCTGCGTCACGCAAGCGGGAACAACGCGTTGCCAGGCGGGTCGCTACCCGGCCCTGCTGCACTTGCGAAATTTGTGTGAACTGTAACTGCGGAGATGGGACGGAAGTCAGTGTTTTTCCCGAATACATGCCGAAATTCGGACCGTGGAAAGCTATGGTATGACGTGCTGCGTTGCAACATAAATGAGCTCTGCAAACCCGCTTTGGCTCGGTATTGCCCCTATTGGCACAGCATCGGAAAGGCTGTGCACTGGTCACGAATCAACGGGATTGGGCCTCGCTGAGACGGCCCAGCAGCAAAGCGCCGGCAATCAGCGCCATGCCCAGTGCGTCGAGTGCCCCCATTGTCTCTCCAAAGGCCAGCCATCCGATCAAGATCGAAACAGCGGGTTGCGTCAGTAGCACGACGCCGATGATCAGGGCGGAGAAATGGCGCAGTGCGAAGACGATGAGCCCCTGGCCTACGACCTGGCTGCAGAAGGCCAGCGCCACCAGCGGCCACCACACATGCGGCCAGATGGGTTCACGCAGCCAGATCGCAATAGCCAGCATTACGGGTGCGCTGGCGATGGTGGACGCGCACAGCAGTTCCCAACTTTCGAACCGTCCGCGCGCCCCTTGCAGGAGCAGGATATAGAAAAAGTAGAACACGCCGGCGAGAATGCAGAACAGATCGCCCATCAAGGTGGCGTGATCGATCTCCAGCGAGCGACCCAGCAGAATGGCCGCGCCGCCGACAGCGAACACGATTGCCGAAATTTCCACCGGCCGGGGCAGGCGCCGCGCTGCAATCAGGCCCCATGCCATCAGGATGAGGCTGCCGGAGTTCCCGAACAGAGAGGCATTGCCGAGGCGCGTATAGGCAATTCCGATATGCCAGCTCGCCAGATCGAGGGCAAAGAACACGCCCGCCGTGGCAACAACAAGCCAGGCCCTGAGCGGGATCGCCGGTCTGCCGGGTATGTGCTGGCGCCACGCGAGCAAAGCGAGCAGGGGAAGCGGCAGGAACAGGCGCCAGAACCCGGCTGAAACCGGGCCGGAATCGGCCAGGCGCACGAACCACGGCCCCAACGCGAGTGCAAAGTTTCCGCCAAGCAGCGCTACGAAATGCCAAGGGTTCGGCCGCGTTTGCTCGCGCCGGTTATCGATACTCGTCATGGTCCGCTCGTCAACTCGCGCTTGTCATGCGGACACCGGCATCCTAGCTGGGTTTTAAATGGAAACCCTGTCGGGCGCGACGGGGTCAGGCTATCAGGTTAGGGGGCTGACGCCGATCAGGCGATGCCCCACTTTCATCCGTGGCCATAGAGCGCCCGCTCAGGTTTCCCAAGCCCATCTTCTTTCGAGCCGTTGCTCATGGCGCGGTCAAACGACTGTTTCAGCATTTCCAATCCGAGAAGGACCCCTGTTGATGCACGAATCGCTTTTCCGGCCGATCCAGCTTGGCGCGATTTCCGCGCCGAACCGCATCCTGATGGCACCGCTGACCCGGGGCCGCGCCGGACCCGATGCCGTTCCGACTGAGATCATGCAGACCTACTATCGCCAGCGCGCCAGCGCCGGCCTTATCATTAGCGAAGCGACCGGCATCAGCCGTGAAGGCTCGGGCTGGCCGAGTGCGCCCGGCATCTGGTCCGATGCGCAGGTTGAGGCCTGGAAGCCGGTTACCGAGGCGGTTCACGAAGCCGGCGGGCGCATCATCATGCAGCTCTGGCACATGGGCCGGATCGTGCACCCCTATTTCCTCGACGGCGAACTGCCTGTCTCAGCCTCTGCCACGATGGCGCCCGGCCATGCCCATACGCCCGAAGGCAGAATGGACAACGTCGTGGCTCGGCCGCTTCGGCTCGATGAGATGCCGCGCATCGTCGATGACTATGGTCATGCGGCCGAGAACGCGAAGCGGGCCGGGTTCGATGGCGTGCAGCTCCATGGTGCGAACGGCTATCTGATCGATCAGTTCCTGCGTAACTCCTCCAACCTCCGCGATGACGACTACGGCGGCAGCCCGGAAAACCGGGTGCGGCTCATGCGTGAGGTCATGGAGCGTCTTGTCGCGATCTGGGGCGCCGACCGCGTTTCCATCCGCCTGTCCCCCAACGGCGAAAGCCAGGGTGTCGATGACAGCGATCCGGCCACGCTTTACGCCGAGGCTGCCCGGGTGCTCGAAGCACTCAAGGTCTCGTTCATCGAGCTGCGCCAGCCGGGGCCGGACGGCACCTTCGGGGCGACGACCGTGCCGCCGCAGGATCACGTGTTCCGCGCGCACTATTCGGGGCCGTTGGTGCTGAACAGCGACTACACGTCCGAAGCAGCGGATGCCGATGTGGCGTCAGGCCGTGCGGATGCAATCAGCTTTGGCCGGCCGTACATTTCGAACCCGGATCTGGTGGAGCGCATTCGTCTCGGAGCAGAGTTCGCGCCGAATGTGGGCGTGCCGCAGACGTGGTATTTCCCCGGCGAGGCGGGATACATCGACTATCCGACGCTTGCGGAGGCGCAGGCCAGCGCCACTGCCTGAAGGTCTTGGCCGGACGGGGTTGGTTTACAGGAGTACGAGATGCGCACGATTCCGCGGTCATGGCTGTTCGTTCCCGGTGACAGCGAAAAGAAGCTGCTGAAGACACCGGAAACGGGCGCCCATGCGCTGATCGTCGATCTTGAAGATGCGGTGGCGGCTTCGGCGAAGCCGGCAGCGCGGCGGATGACGCGCGACTGGCTGGAAGCGCACCGGCGCCAGATCACGATGCGCAAGCAGGCGCGGTGGGTACGGATCAACGCCGTGGACACCGGGCTGTGGCGCGACGATCTGGCGGCCGTCATGGCAGGGGCGCCGGAAGGCATCATGCTGCCCAAGGCAGAAGGGCCGGAGCAGATTCGGCAGGTCGCGGCGGAAATCTACGAACTCGAACAGCGCCACGGGATTCCGAACGGTCAAACCCGGTTGCTGCCTCTGGTGAGCGAGACGCCGCGTGCCGCGCTGACGATCACGGCTTACATGGATGCCTCGATGCCCAGGCTCGCGGGGCTTACCTGGGGTGCCGAGGATCTATCCGCCGAGTTGGGCGCTGCGCGCAAGCGCGATGCCGATGGGCAGTGGACCGATGCCTTCCGCTTCGTGCGCGGCCAGACCCTGCTGGTTGCGCATGCCCGCGGTGTTTGGGCGATCGATACGCTCTATGCCGATTTCCGTGATGTCGAAGGTACGAAGCGAGCCGCGGAAGCTGCTCGTGCGGACGGGTTCGCAGGGATGCTGGCGATTCATCCCTCGCAGGTTCCGCTGATCAACGCGGCCTTCACGCCGAGCGAGGACGAACTCGCTCACGCTCGGGCCATTGTCGATGCCTTTGCCGCCAATCCGGGAGTGGGGGCGCTGCAGTTGCAGGGGCGGATGTTGGATCAGCCGCACTTGCGTCAGGCCAAGGCGCTTCTCGGCCTCGAATAGACGCAGCGTTTGTTCAGGGGGTCGCGGGTTTGGGGCTGGCGGCTGCCTTGGGGGCAGCGGGCGCCGCGTCTGCTGGCCCGCCATCGGGCGTGGTTGGTATGTCGGCAGCCGCATCGGCAGCGTCAGCAGAGGCACCGGCATCGACCTTGGCGGCAGTGTGCGCTGCCGGAGCGAGCGGTGCCTGCGCTTGTGACCGGTCCGTATCTAGCATGGCGTCACTGACCGACCCCGGCAGGATCTCTCCGCTTGCGGTCGATCCCGCCTGCGGGCCTGATGACTTGCCGCAAGCGCCGAGAAACAGCAGAGGCGCAAGAGCAGCGATGACGGTTCGGGTGGGCAAGAGACGGATCATGGCAAGTCCTTGGCGGCGTCACCCGCCGTATCACGCGGTTCCAGATTGGCCAGGAAGGCCTCGCACCGCGCAAGCAATGCCCGATCCCACTCCTCCGGCGCAACTGAAATGCCGAGTGCTGCCAAGCTCGTAACGCCGAATTCCTCGATGCCGCAGGGTACGATGCCGCCAAAATGCGTGAGATCTGGCGCAAGATTCACGGAGAAACCGTGCATCGTGACCCAGCGGCGAATCCGAATACCAATCGCGCCGATCTTGGCTTCCCCGCCGTCCGGGCCGCGCGTCCAGATGCCGACACGGCCCGCAGCGCGCCAGGCTTCGACACCGAAGTCACTTAGCGTGTCGATCACCCAACCCTCGACGGCGTGGACGAAGCCGCGCACATCTCGCGCACGCTTGCCGAGATCGAGTACCAGATAGCCGACGCGTTGGCCCGGCCCGTGGTAGGTATATCGCCCGCCGCGCCCGGCCTCGACGACATCAAAACGAGGATCGAGCAACTCATCCGCTGCTGCGCTGGTTCCGGCGGTGTAAACCGGTGGATGCTCGAGCAGCCAGATCAGTTCGCGGGCCTTGCCTTCCTGCACGGCCAAATTGCGCGCCGTCATGGATTCAAGCGCCTCGCGATAGGGCACCAGATCCTGCGCTTGCCTGATCTCGATCTGCTCGGGAACTTCCATGGCGCGAACGCATGAACGCACCGCCGCGCGCTGGCAAGACCGGGCAAGGTCTGATTGCACCGCAGCAGGGGGTGCGCATCCTGTTTGGTCCTGCTAGGGCTGCGGCGGAAAGGGACATGACTGCCGTGACGACTTTGGACAGCAGTGCGGCCTGGGCCAGCGCAACACGCATGGTTGCCGCCAACCGTGACCTTCTCATGGCGATCGCGGGAGTATTCTATGTGCTCCCGGGCCTCGCCGGTGCGGTATTCGTGCCTTCACCAGCGATGACGACGGAGATGTCGGAAGCGCAGATGCTCGCCGTGATGCAGGACTATTACGCAAGCTCCCTGCCGGTCCTGCTGCTCCTTTCGCTGCTGCCGATGGCCGGCATGCTGACAATGCTCGTCGCAATGCTCGATACCGCCCGCCCGACTGTTGCACAGGCCATTCGGCATAGCGTTCGCGCCCTGCCGACTTACTTTGCGTCGCAGTTGCTCATCGCCCTGGCGATTGTCCCGCTTTCGATGGCTCTCGCAAGTGTGCTGGCCCTGATCCTGCCAGACAGGCTCGCGGTGTCTGTAGCCTTGGGTATGTTGCTCTATCCGATCATGCGCACGATGCTGGTTGGTCCGGTCGTGGCAGGGGAAGGGGTTCGCAATCCTGTCAATGCCATTCGCGAAAGTGTCCGGCTTACCCGGCGAAATGCCGGGCGGATCCTGCTCTTCATCGGAATGGCCGGGTTTGTATTTCTGGTCGTCTACGGCCTCGTGATGATGTTTGTCGGCGTCGTCCTCGTGCTGATGTTCAAGGGCGAGCCGCAGCGATTGCTCGGTGAAGGCGTTGCCGGTGTGCTCCTTGCTATCGGCTACACCTACTTTGTCGCCATGCTGGCGGCCGTCTACAAGCAACTTGCCGGCGAACAGGCTGGCACAAGTCTGCGGTGAGCGCAGTGGACGAGCCTAATGTCCAGCTGCCGCGGAGCCGCATGGCGCTGCTGTTCATGGTCATGCTGGTCACCGCGGCAGGCAATACCGCGATGCAATCGGTCATGCCGTCGATCGGCACGCACCTGCATATCGCCGATGTCTGGGTGAGCCTTGCCTACAGTTGGTCGGCCCTGCTGTGGATGCTGCTCGCGCCGTTCTGGGCACGCCGTTCTGACCGCCGCGGGCGCAAGGCGATGATGGCGCTCGGCCTTGTCGGCTTCGCTGTCTCCTTTGCGCTATGCGGCGCAGCACTCCATGCCGGATTGAACGGCACGATCAGCGGTCTGACCGCGATCCTCTGCTTCGCAGCCGCGCGCTCGCTTTATGGAGGTTTCGGTTCTGCAGCGCCGCCGGCTGTACAGGCCTATGTTGCCAGCCGGACCAGCCGTGCCGAACGTACGCAAGCGCTCTCGATGGTGTCGTCCAGCTTCGGACTGGGCACGGTGCTTGGCCCAGCGCTCGCGCCGCTGCTGATTCTGCCAGGCATTGGCTTGATCGGACCGTTCGCCGCCTTCACGCTGGCCGCTGTGGTGGTTCTGGTTCTGCTGCGGCTGAGACTGCCCGACGACGATCCGCGCTTTGCCGGTCGCGGCGAGATTCTGGGCGAGCCGACGAGTGCCTCGTCCAATCCCGGGATGGGGGAGGCAGGGCACTCAGCGGACGACCCCGTGCATAGCGTGCTGGAGCACGATCCGCATTCTGAGGACTCAAAGGTTGGTCGGCTGCGCTGGCGCGATCCACGGTTGCGCGCCTGGCTTGCTGCCGGAACGCTGGGCGGGCAGGCGCAGTCGATTCTGCTGGGCGTTGTCGGCTTCCTCTTGCTGGACCGGCTTGGTCTGCGCCACCAGCCGGATGCAGCGGCGGGTCCGATCGGCCTCGTCCTGATGTGCGGTGCCGTTGCGACGCTGTTGGCGCAGTGGGGTCTGATTCCGATGATGAAGCTCGGCCCTCGGACTTCGACGCTCTGGGGCATGAGCCTTGTAGCTGTTGGCACGCTCGGCATGGCGACGGGCCGTGACCTCCATGCCATCGCAACCAGCTTCGCTATCTGCTCGCTCGGCTTTGGCCTGTTCCGTCCGGGTTTCACCTCCGGTGCGAGCCTGGCCGTCACGCCGGCCGAACAGGGGCAATCGGCCGGGATCGTCGCCGCGGTCAACGGATCTGCCTACATCATCTCACCCGCGATTGGCGTCTGGCTCTACAACCATTCAAGCTGGCTGGCGTGGGGCGTGGTTGAACTGCTGGCGGCTAGCGTCATCCTGATCTGCGCCTTGGGGATGCGCAAGGATGCGCAGGCCTGACGCGGGTCAGGCTAGCTCCAGGCGGGTAACCACGCGGCCTGCAGCGGCATCGTGGAGACGCACCGACAGCATGAGCAGCAGGTTCAGCCCTACCGACAGGTAGATGAAGTACCACAACGGGCTTCCGGCGATCATCGCGAAACCCAACAGAATCGCTCGCGGATTGGGTCCGAGGTAGCGAAGCAGGACCAGCAGCGGGCGCTGTTCGCGCTGAACCTCTGCCCGGATTCGGGCAAGGAGCGCAGGGTCGTTTGCCATCGCGTGTGTGACGGCAGCGTCGATCCGCAAGGCATTTGGGCTCATGCCGGCTGCGAGCCGCAAGTATCCTGCCACGAACGCGCGCAAGATGAAGCCAATGCCGCCTTTATCACGGAACAGGGCGCTGTTGTCGCCGCTGGCATTGTGGAGCCACGGTGTGCCGTAGGTCCAATGCTGGTAGAACCGGCGCTGGACTTCAACATGGTTGGCCTGGACGATATGGCTGGCACCCGCTGCCAATGTCCAGAACCAAGCCCAGCCGGGGCCAAGCGCGCGCGTAAGGACAAGCGCAAGCAAGATGTAAAGCACGATATGGCTGGCGTAGTCGCAAATGCCGTCCACCAATTCGCCGAGCGGGCTCGTGCGCCCAATGATGCGGGCAAGATCCCCGTCCGCGCCATCGACCACGTGCCACGACATGTGGAGCAGCATGCCCAGCATCGCCCACATCGGTCCTGATGTGCTGAAGTAGACAATACCAGCGGCAACGACGAGCAGGCCGCCGAACACGGAGACCATGTTGGGGGTGATCGGCGTGGGGGACAGCAGCCGGGCCAGTTGCCAGGCAAGCGGGTGATAGAGGTAGTGGTTGAGGGCGTCCTGCAGCTCTCGCGCCCGCGCTGGCCGCTTCACGGTCGAGGTTCGGATCGTCGACGGGGATGTGCTCATGCTGTCAGTGCCGCCTTACTTGCGTGCGCCAAGATCGCCTTGCCCGACGGTGCCGCTCGCCATCGCCAGCATGGCGTCGAGGCTCTTCTTCGCGCCAAGCCGCAGGGTCTCCTCGATCTCGATGCGCGGCGTGAGATCGCGCAGCGCTAGGTAGAGCTTCTCGAGCGTGTTGAGCGCCATGTAGGGGCAGATGTTGCAGTTGCAGTTGCCGTCGGCCCCTGGTGCACCGATGAAGGTCTTTTCCGGGAGAGCGAGCTGCATCTGGTGAATGATGTGCGGCTCAGTCGCCACAATCAGGGTATCCCCCGGGAATGTCCGCGCAAACTGGAGGATGCCGCTGGTCGATCCGACATACTCGGCGTGATCGACGATGTGCGGCGGGCATTCCGGATGTGCGGCGACAGGCGCCCCGGGATGCTGCGCCATCAGCTTGAGCAGTTCCTTCTCAGAAAAGGCTTCATGCACGATGCACACACCCGGCCAAAGCAGCATCTCGCGCCCGAACTTGCGGTTGAGATAGCCGCCGAGGTGCCGATCGGGGCCGAAGATGATCTTCTGCTCCGGCGGAATCTGCGCGAGAATGGTTTCGGCGCTCGAAGACGTCACTATGATGTCGCTGAGCGCCTTCACCTCGGTCGAGCAGTTGATGTAGGTCAGCGCGATATGATCGGGGTGCGCTTCGCGGAAGGCGCGGAACTTTTCCGGCGGGCACGAATCCTCGAGGCTGCACCCGGCGTCCATGTCAGGCAGGACGACGATCTTTTCGGGGCTGAGGATCTTTGCCGTCTCGGCCATGAACTTAACGCCGCAAAAGGCGATGACTTCGGCATCGGTTGCAGCAGCCTTCCGGGACAGTTCGAGGGAGTCGCCAACGAAATCGGCGAGGTCCTGAATCTCGGGCTTCTGGTAGTAGTGCGCCAGGATTACCGCCTTGCGATCCTTGCGCAGCCGATCGATCTCGGCGCGCAGATCAAGGCCGGTGAGATTGGCGGGCTGGGCGGTCATGGCTCGAAATCCTCTGGTCAAGAAGGGACCGGTGCCCCTGCTCCTCAAGCCCGCACTTAGGCAGCGCCGAAGTTGCGGGCAATAGCCTCTGCGTACCCTGCCACCACGGGCATGCCCGCCAGCACCTGAATGACCCCGTGTACCGCAACCATCAGGCCCATGCCGATCAGCGTCGCGGGGTGGACTCGGCCAAGCACCTTGGCGTCATGGCGCGCCATGATTGCGAGGACGCCGACCTGGATCGCGGTAATCGTCCAGCCTCCAACAATCTGCCCCAGCAGGGGCATCGGAAGGAGCCTGCCCAGTGCCGGTTCCATGAGGAGGACTGTCGCTGCGATCATCAGGCGCCGATGCCACTGGGTTTGCTTGCGCATGGTGATGGCGGCCACGACCGTCAATGCAAAGACAGTGGCTTCGACATGCGTGAGCGCGAGGAAATAGGCGTCGGTGAAAAACGGCGGAACCCTGTGCATGGCGAGCGCCATGCGCCCCGCAAAGGTGCTGAGCAGCAAAATGGCGAGGACGAGGCCGAGACTGGCCCAGCCCAGCTTGCGGTGCAGTGCAAGATTGCCTTTTCCCGCGAGACTGTTCTGGGTGACGATCGTGCCCAGCCAGCCCAGCATCGCAATCCCATGCGCGTGGATCCAGATCGGGGTCCGGAGCGGATCGACAAAGCCGCGCAGCGCCCATTGCAGGAAGCCGAACACGATCAGTGCGGCCACCCCCTGCGCCAAGCGCGTGAAAAATCGTTGATCGGAAAGATACGAAGCGCTCGATTGCGCCGCCGCAAAGTCCATGCTGCCACTCCCTTGATCGGCCCGTGGCTTTTGCCATTCGGGGCGGAGCAAACCCGAAGCAGCAGGTTATGGCTTTGCAGGCTCTCCATCAATCGAAACCGACACGTTAACTTCGCCAAACCCGGCCACTCGCAACGGGATAGACAGATTCTGCCGAATGGCGTCCTTCGCCGCAGAGCGTGCCAGCCTCAGCAGCACCGGATTGGCTGCCTGCTCCACAGCAAGCCGTTCGGCCAGCTTGGTATTGTCCCGCGTCAGCTTGTCCTGCGCAGCCCGCGTGATCCACACGCCTTCGCGCAAGTATTGCGCGCGGGCTTCATCAAGGTTCGGTCGTGACACATCGAGTGCCGGCAGGCGCACGGACAGCGTCTTGCTTACCGCATCCCAGCGCATGCGGTCCCGGCCGACTTTGCCGAGTTCGATGGCGTATTCGACCCGCGCCGGGATTACCGCGACTTGCCGTGAAGTGACGAGGCCGAACAGGCGGCTGTCATCACTGGCGACGACAGGTGCAAGCTCTGCGCTGAACACGGTCAGGCGATCCTGTTTGTCGAAGGCGATCAGGCTGGTGGCAAGCGGATCGCCGATCTGTTCCGGCTTCCACATCTCCCATGCGAGGAGGGCGGCCACGGCAGACGCGCACAGAAACAGCAACCATGGCAGAACCGCCAAACGTCCGCGCACCGGGCTCCTGCTCGGTGGCGGCCCTGGGTTCAGGCGATCAAGGTCCATAGCGTCTCCGCCGCCTCCGGCGCACGTGCAATGCGGCCCTGTGTCTCGAGATCGATAAGATGCGCCAACACCGATCGCCCCGCTGCTCCATTAAGGCGCGGATCGAGGCCTTTGTACATCTGGGCGACCATATCCGGGATCGTCGAAGGTGCCCCGCCGAGAAGGCGCAGGATTTGCGCCTCGCGCTGACGGCGATGGCCGATCATCCCGCGCACCAACTGCTGCGGCTTGGTTACGGCGGGGCCGTGCGCTGGGTAGTAGACCGTATCCTCGCGGCCCTGCAGCTTCTGCAGCGAGAGCATGTAGGCGCTCATATCGCCATCGGGCGGTGAAACGACAGTTGTCGACCAACCCATGACATGGTCCCCGGTGAACAGCGCGCTGGTTTCTTGCAGGGCAAAGCACAGGTGGTTGCTGGTGTGGCCGGGTGTCGACACGGCCTCCAGCGTCCAGCCCTCGCCCGAAATCTGCTCGCCATCGCTCAGAACCCGGTCGGGCTTGTACAGCGGATCGAACTCGGCGTCCGCTCTCACGCCAACGCCGGCACCGCTGTCGTCTATCACAAGCGCGGCGCAGCCAATGATCGGAGCGCCGGTTGCGGCTTGCAGCGGAAGGGCCGCGGGGCTGTGATCGCGGTGCGTATGCGTGCACATGATGGCGACCAGTCGCTGGCCGTCGATTGCCTTGAGAATGGCGTCGACATGGCCTTCGCCGTTCGTGTCGGCATGGCCGGCCACTCCGGTGCCGGTCGGGCCCGGATCGATGACCGCAACATCGCGGCCACTGCCAACCAGATAGGTTTGGGTGCCGTTGAAGGTGTAGGGGGAAGGGTTCGGGGCCAGAACCCGGCGCACTTGCGGCTCCAGCACAACCGCAAGGCCCGTGTTCCATTCGGAACGATCGGGGATCGAGATGCCCGGCGCAGGGTTCGTAGTTGCCATGAGCCGGATATGGGGATTTTCGGGCAGCGGCGCAACGCTGCGTCGCTTGACCGGGATGCTGGACTTCAGATTGCCGCTGCCAGTCTGTGACGAAGCCTCTCGATCGCGCTACCTGAGGTCTCCGCGTCTCCCCGCCATGCGCGCTCCAGCCGCTGGATGCGGGCATAAAGCCGTTCGCTATCCTGCACGCAGCGCTGGGCATCGGCGGGAAGGGCGAGAACTTGCACGGGATCGCTCAGCGGAAAATTGGCAATCAGACGGCCATGGCGGCGAAGTTGCAACTCGCTGAGTTCGCCCGCGAAGTAGGCGCGGTGATTGAGGAGCCAGGCGAGGCAATGCATGATCCGCGTCGTTGACCGCAGTGCTTCGCAGCTCACCTGAACATGGACAAGATCCGCATCGGGATCATCATTTGCCCCCACCAAAGTGCGCCTGTCATGGCCCTGGCGCAAGCGGTCGAACACTGCGCGGACTTCCTCCGAGAGGACGAGCGCCTCTGCGTACAGCGCCTCGATGATGCGCGGATTGAGGTTGGGCATGAGGGCCATGTTCAGCGCTTAAACCTATCCTGAGGCCCCACTCAACATTTTGGCGGCGGCGGATTCACCATGTTTTGAAACTGTGCCGGAACGATACGCCGGAAGACTTTGCGACCGGACCGTTCATCTTGAGTCAAGAATCTGTAATCAAGCAATAATGTCCGGAATCAGATAGTCTTCAAGCAAGGCGATCTGGTCCTTCAGCCGCAACTTCCGCTTCTTGAGGCGCGCAACTTGCAATTGATCATGCGCACCGGTGCCGGAAAGGGCATCGATTGCCGCGTCGAGATCGCGATGCTCGGTCCGCAGCATTTCAAGCCGCTTGCGCATTTCGTCTTCGGTCAACCGCACCACTCCCAGATCCTGCCCAACCGTCGCACGGGCGCGAGGCAGCCCGCTTCATATTTGCGGGCCTCCACGCATTAACGCTTCGGTGCAACCGGAATACGCAAGAACGCGCTTCTTGGACATCCCGACGCAGATAGACTTGCAAGATACGGCGATTGTGGGAGCATGACAACGCGCCCGCTCGAACGAGTCGAGGCCGACACGTCCATGCCGGCGCAAAACTTCGGCCCAAATGCTTCGGTGGCGATCCTGCCGCCGCAGCGGGCCGAGACTGGTGTCCTTGAGGAGGTTGCCGCATGGAAATGTCGCATATCAGCGCTCTTGAATCCAAACATGCTGGTCTTGAACGGCGCATCGCCGAAGAGCGGCTGCGCCCGTCGCCCAACGACGCGCTGATCAAGGAACTGAAGCGCAGAAAGCTGCGAATCAAGGAAGAGCTTGCGCACGTGCAGCAGGTTCACTGACGTATCACTTTCTTGAAATGCGGTTGGCTGGCCGGATCCCCGGCTGGCCTTCCGCTTCTCCGGGTGTCTGGGTCAATCTGCGCTTCCATGAACTGCCTGCAGCGGCGTGATATCTCCGCATACGGATACGAATTCATAAATGCCCTAGGCACCGCAGTTTGCAAACTGCCCGCTCTGCGCTAGGCCTTCCATCATGATCACCGCCGCCGCCGCCGCCCGCGCGATCTTGACGTCGCTTCACGAGGTCATGGCATCCCGCGCCGGTGCACAGGCCAAGCTCAACCAGATCGTTGACGTGATTGGTGACAAGCTGAACAGCGAGGTCTGCTCGATCTACCTGCTGCGCGAAGGCATGTTGGAGCTCTTCGCCACCCGCGGCCTGAATCAGGCGGCCGTCCACGTTACGCGCATGGCTGTCGGTGAAGGCCTCGTCGGAACGATCGCGGCGAATATCGAGACGCTCAACCTGGCCGAAGCTGCGGCGCATCCGGACTTCGCCTTCTTCCCCGAAACCGGTGAAGAACGCTTCCACTCCTTTGCCGGCGTGCCGATCGTACGGCGTGCGCGGGCCGTTGGCGTGCTCGGTGTCCAGCATGTCGAGCCACGGCGCTACGAGGAAGTTGAGATCGAGGCGCTCCAGACCGTGGCCATGGTGCTCTCGGAACTGATCGCCAACGCCGATCTCATCGATGAGGAAGACGTTCTCGGCGCCGATGCGCACCTGACCGGGCATGAGCGGATTCAGGGGCTCACGCTGGTCAAGGGGCTCGCCAGCGGCGTTGCCGTGTTCCACCAGCCTCGGGTCACGATCGAGCACGTCGTCGCGGAAGATACCGAGGCAGAACGCCAGCGTGTCTATCTCGCCTTCGACAAGATGCGCGAGCAGATCGATCGGATGGCCAGCCAGGCCGAGTTCGGCATGGGCGGGGAGCATGAGGAGGTTCTCGAGACCTACCGCATGTTTGCCTATGACGAAGGGTGGAGCCGGCGAATCAACGAGGCGATCGATTCGGGCCTGACCGCCGAAGCTGCGATTGAGCGAGTCCAGCAACGGACCCGGATGCGCATGCGGCAGATCGACGATCCGCTTCTGGCTGATCGCATGCACGATCTGGAGGATCTCTCGAACCGGCTCCTGCGCATAGTGTCCGGCCAGCTTGGTACGGCGGCCAGCCTTGGGCTCAAGGGTGATGCGATCCTGATCGCGCGCAATCTCGGTCCGGCCGAACTGCTGGAATACGACAGGCGGCGGCTCAAGGGTGTCATTCTGGAGGAGGGGTCGCTCACTGCCCATGTCGTCATCGTGGCTCGTGCCATGGGCGTCCCGGTGGTCGGGCACATTCGCGGTCTTCGCGCCAAGGTGCGCGAGGGAGACCAATTGCTGCTCGACGGTGATCAAGGTGTTGTCGACGTCCGTCCGGCGCCGACCTTGGTCGAGGCCTTCGAAGCGCGGTTTGCGCGCAATCGTGAACGGCAGGCGCTCTATGCGGCAATGCGCGATGTCGAACCGGTTTCGGCGGACGGTCAGCGTGTCCGGGTGATGATCAACGCCGGCTTGCGCGATGACATGCCGATGCTCAACCTGACTGGCGCAGACGGGATCGGCCTGTTCCGCACCGAGTTCCAGTTCCTTGTTTCGGCAACGCTCCCCGCGCGTGAACGCCAGACCCGGCTATACCGCGATGTGCTCGATGCCGCAGGTGATCGACCGGTCGTGTTCCGCACCGTCGATATCGGCGGCGACAAGGTGCTCCCCTATCTGCGCCACAATGATGGCGAGACCGAGGAGAATCCCGCGATGGGTTGGCGCGCGCTGCGCGTGGCGCTGGAACGGGACGGATTGCTCAAGGTGCAGGCACGGGCGCTGCTTGAAGCCGCTGGCGGACGCACGCTCAATGTGATGTTCCCGATGGTTACCGAGCCGTGGGAGTTTGATGCGGCACGTGCTGTGTTCGAAAGTCAGCTCGCATTTCTGAAGCAGCAGAAGAAGCTTCTGCCCGATGCGATCCGCTATGGCGCGATGCTTGAGGTGCCGGCGCTGGCCGAATACCTTGACGTTCTGGCGCCGCGTCTGTCGTTCCTGTCGATCGGGACGAATGACTTGACCCAGTTCCTTTTCGCCGCAGATCGGGCCAACCCCAAGCTGGCCGAGCGCTATGATTGGCTTTCGCCTGCGATCCTGCGGTTCCTGCGCCGCGTTGTGCTTGCCGTCGCGCCCTTCGGCACCGACGTGACCGTTTGCGGCGAGATGGGCGGTCGCCGACTCGAGGCGCTGGCCTTGCTCGGTATCGGCATCACCCGCCTGTCGATTACTCCTGCGGCTGTGGGTCCGATCAAGGAACTGGTCCGCAAGGTCGAACTTCCCGCCATTCAGGCAGCCATGGCAGGCTGGCTTGCAAATCCGCCGGCCGATCTGCGCGCCGAAATCGCCGCCTGGGCGACAGCGCATGGTATTGACTACGATTGAGCTCGTCGCATCGTAACGTCACATCATACCGCTACAGATTCAAAATCATTGACTTTTCTGGTCGGGACATGCTGCCTCAGAGCCGGTCGCAACCAATCAGAGAATGCCCGGAAAAACGATGAACGACGGGAGCTACGCCGTGGCCGATGACGGCGAACGCAACATTGCATCTGTTGACCTTCCGCCTGATCCGGTTCCCGGCGGAACGAGGGCGAATTCGCCGTCCAGTGACGACGGGCCGAAGAGCGTGTCAGCACGCCTTTCCGCGGCCCGCGAATCGCTTGGCCTGAGCACTGCCGAGATCGCCCGACGCACCAGGGTTACGCTCCGGCACATCGAGGCACTCGAAGCGGGCGACTACAGCGTGATGCCCGGACGTCCCTATGCTATCGGATTTGCAAAGGCTTACGCCCGTACGGTCGGGCTCGATGATGCCGTGATCGCCGACGCGGTTCGCGCGGAGTTGCAAGGGAGCGCCCCGCGCACGGAGCCGCGTGTCCTCAATCAGTTCGAAGTTGGTGATCCGGCAAAGACGCCCTCCCGGCTTGTCGGCTGGCTCGCTTTGCTGCTTGTCGGCGCCATCCTCGCCATGGGCGGAATTTTCTGGCGCAGCTACTATGCGCCGGCTGTCTCGCTGCCTTCGCTTGTCAAGACGCCCGAGCCGGCTCCGGTTGCCGCAGCCCCGCAAACGACTCCCGCAGTCAAACCTGTCGGCTCCCAGCCGACGGCCAGCGCACCGGTGGTTTTCACAGCCATCGAGGAAGGCATCTGGGTCAAGTTCTACGACGGACAAGGCAAGCAGCTCATGCAGAAGCAGTTGGCCAAGGGCGAGAGCTATACGGTGCCGACGGACGCCGTTGAGCCCAAGCTATGGACAGGGAGGCCCGACGCTCTCTCGATCACGATCGCAGGCCAGCCGGTTCCTCGCCTCGCCGAGGCGGAGAAGATCATGAAGGATGTGCCGGTCGATGGCGCCAGCCTTCGTGCTCGCCTGGCTGTCCCGGTTGCGGGACTTGCGCCCGGCGCATCGTCTGCCGTTCATTAGGCCGGGTCTAACAGCGGCGATCTGTGAGAAACCCCGAGTTCGGCAATGCAAATCTTGTCCAGATGCTTGCGCGCCCCCCTCAAGGCAGCGCATGGAAGCGGCAGCGATCCGACGGGAGTGACAATGAAGATCATGTTTGGCTTTGGCCGTACTCGTTCGGCGATGGCCCTCACCCTGGCCGTCATTTCGGCAACCTGCATGCCCGCTGGGCTCATCCCTGCTGCCCATGCTCAGGCAGCGCCGGAGAGCACGGACGTCCGGTTGCGGCGCCTCGAGGCGGAACTGCGGGCAGTTCAGCGCAAGGTGTTCCCCGACGGCGCCGGCAAGACGTTCGGGCCCGAGATCACCCCGCCAGCGACCAGCGCTGCTGCCCCGGCTCCCACACCTACCGCGGTGACTGACCTTCTCACGCGCATGGACGCCGTAGAGGCCCAGTTGCAGCGACTGACGGCAGCGAGCGAAGAGAACCAGAACCACATTGCCAAGCTCGAAGCGCGCCTTGGGGCACTTGAAACAGCCAGCCCTGCAGTGGCGAGCGCTGCGGCACCTGCTGTCACGTCCGATTCTGCTGCCCCAGCCGCTGTTGCTACTGTTTCGGCGGCTCCCACTGAGCAGGCTGGGTCGACCAAGCCGGCATCCAAACCAGCCGCCGCCAAGCCTGAACCGGCGAAAGTTGAGGCATCGCCTGATCGCGTCAAGGCGGTCATGGCCATCGAGAAGCCGTCCAGCGACGACAAGGGTGAAGACGAATACACGTATGGCTACCGCCTGTGGGAGGCCAAGTTCTTCCCCGAGGCTCAGCAGCAATTGCTACGTGTCGTTCAGCAATATCCGCGCCATGCCCGGATCAGCTATGCCCGCAACCTGCTTGGCCGGGCGTATCTCGATGATGGCAAACCGGGTACGGCGGCGCAGTATTTCCTCCAGAACTATCAGGCCGATCGCAAGGGCGACCGTGCGGCAGATAGCCTGCTCTATCTTGGCGTCGCGATGAGCCGGCTCAAGGAAGAGAAGCGTGCCTGCGTGGCCTTTGCAGAGTTCCGGCAGACCTATCCCTCCGAACTGACCGGGCGTCTGAAGTCACAGTACGAGGCGGCAACCAAGCCGGTGGTCTGCAATTGATAAGGTGCTTGAAGCCCGTTTCGCGGCTGACTGGCTAGCAGTCTGGCCGGACGACGCCCCAGTCGGTCTCGCGGTTTCGGGTGGACCAGACAGTCTTGCGCTGCTGCTGCTGGCTCGTGCGGCGCTGCCTGCTCCCTTTCTTGTGGCGACGGTAGACCACGGGCTCCGGCCAGCGAGTGCGGAAGAAGCGCGCTACGTCGCCAAGCTTTGCGATAAGCTCAGCCTTCGCCACGACATCTTGAATATTGCGTTGCCGCCGGGCCCTGCCGTGCAAGAGCGCGCACGGGATGCGCGCTATAAGGCGCTTGGTGCGTGGGCTGGTAGCAACGGCCTGAATGCAGTCGTCACGGCACATCATGCCGACGATCAGGCAGAAACGCTCCTCATGCGGCTTTCGCGCGGCGCCGGGCTTCGGGGACTTGCCGCCATGCGAGCGCGATCAGTGCTGCCGGGTGTCCCGGATTGCCAGCTCCTGAGACCACTGCTTGGCTGGCGCCGTAGCGAGTTGTCCAGTTACGTGGACGCCGCAGGAATTGAAGCGATACACGATCCGTCCAACGCCGATCTTCGCTTCGAGCGGGCCAGGGTGCGCGCGCAGTTGGCACGGCTGAGCGATCTCGACCCGATGGCTTTGGCCGCAAGTGCGCGCCACCTTGGCGAAGCCGATGCGGCCGTCGAATGGATTGTCGAGAACAGTCTCGCTGCGGTGAGGACAGATGGCGGCACTGCATACTGGAATGCCGTCAATGTCCCCCGGGTTGTTGCGCTGCGCGTGCTGGAGCGGCTCATCGGAAGAATGGCGGGTGCGCAGCCTCGCGGGAATGCCCTTGCGCGCTGGTACGACCGGCTGGCCGCCGGCGAGATCGCGACGCTGGCTGGCGTGCGCGGCGATGGCCGCAAAGCGGAATGGCGCTTCACCGTCGCTCCAAAGCCCCGACGCAAGCCGGATGGCACGCTTGGACGTCCCTAGGGGCAAGAAATTCGCGCCCAAGCTTATATTGCCATTCCCCAAGGTCGTCCTACATTGGAGAGACTGAATTATTCCGGATCGAAAGCCGCGCCATGAATGACGACCAGCCGCAGGGTAACCCCTGGATCAAGAGCCTCCTGATCTGGGGCGGCATCTTTCTCGCGCTGCTCCTTGTCGTTTCCATGTTCAACACGCGCACCGATCCTGCGGGAGCGGTGATCCCCTATTCCGATTTCCGTGCCAGCGTCGCGCAGGACAACGTCCGCGAAGTCCAGGTCGGGCCAGATCGGATCACGGGCACCCTCAAGAACGACCAGCAATTCACCACTGTTCCGGTTCCCGGCGACGTGGAACTGACCAAGCTCCTCCAGGAGCATGGCGTTCGCTATGCGGGCAAGGCGCAGGAAGAGCCCAACCTCCTGCTCTACATCCTCGCGCAGTCGCTGCCGTTCCTGCTGATCCTTGGCGTTGCCTTCTTCGCGCTGCGCCAAGTCCAGAAAGGTGGCGGCTCCGGTGCGATGGGCTTCGGCAAGTCGAAGGCAAAGCTGCTGACCGAGCGCTCGGGCAAGGTTACTTTCGACGACGTGGCCGGCATCGACGAGGCACGCGAGGAGCTTCAGGAGATCGTGGAGTTCCTTCGTGATCCCAGCCGTTTCTCCAAGCTCGGTGGTCAGATCCCCAAGGGCGCGCTGCTCGTCGGCTCACCCGGCACGGGCAAAACCTTGCTGGCACGCGCCATCGCGGGTGAGGCAGGCGTGCCGTTCTTCACGATTTCCGGCTCGGACTTCGTCGAGATGTTCGTCGGCGTAGGCGCCAGCCGCGTCCGCGACATGTTCGATCAGGCGAAGAAGAACGCGCCTTGCATCGTCTTCATCGACGAAATCGACGCGGTTGGCCGTCATCGCGGCCACGGCCTCGGCAATTCGAACGACGAGCGCGAGCAGACGCTGAACCAGCTGCTGGTCGAGATGGATGGTTTCGAGGCCAACGAAGGCATCATCATCATTGCTGCCACGAACCGGCCGGACGTGCTCGATCCTGCGCTGCTTCGTCCTGGCCGTTTTGACCGTCAGGTCGTCGTTCCCATCCCCGATATCGATGGCCGCGAGAAGATCCTGAGCGTGCACATGAAGAAGGTGCCGCTGGCTCCCGATGTGCTTCCGCGCGTAATCGCTCGTGGTACTCCGGGCTTCTCGGGTGCGGACCTGGCGAACCTCGTCAACGAGGCCGCGCTCCTTGCTGCCCGCCGCAACAAGCGACTGGTTGCAATGCAGGAGTTCGAGGACGCCAAGGACAAGGTCATGATGGGCGCGGAACGTCGCTCGATGGTCATGACCGATGATGAAAAGAAGATGACTGCCTACCACGAGGCAGGCCACGCGATCGTTTCGATCAACGAAGACGCTTCGGACCCGATCCACAAGGCCACGATCATCCCCCGCGGCCGGGCACTTGGCATGGTCATGCGCCTGCCTGAGCGGGACAGCTATTCCTATCACCGCGACAAGATGCACGCCAATCTCTCCGTGAGCATGGGCGGCCGTGTCGCCGAAGAACTGATCTTCGGCTACGACAAGGTCTCGTCCGGTGCGTCGTCCGACATCCAGTACGCAACGAGCCTTGCCCGCAACATGGTCACGAAGTGGGGCATGTCCGATAAGCTGGGGCCGCTTCAATATGAAGAAGCACAGGAAGGCTATCTCGGCATGGGCGGTTCGCAGCGCACCATGATGTCGGATGAAACGAACAAGCTCATCGACAGCGAAATCCGGATGCTGGTCGATGGAGCGCATGCCCGCGCGACGGATATCCTCAAGTCGAACGAGGACAAGCTTCACCTGCTCGCCCAGGCGCTGCTGGAGTACGAGACGCTGAGCGGCGAGGAAATTCGTGCGCTTATGGACAACGGCAAGCTTGATCGCCCGGAAGCTCCGAGCGGCCCAGCCCGGACCGTGAGCTCGGCTGGCGCGACTGTGCCGCGTGCCGGTAGGCGCTTCTCTGGCTCCGGGGATCCGCATCCCGCTGGGGCATGAACAGAAAACCTTACTTGCAATGAGCATTGCCAGTGAGGCCATCGTCATCCGTGCTTAGTTGCCCGGATGTCATGAAGCTCGAGTCCGCTGATGTTCCCGCACCGGGTGCGGGAGAACTTCTCGTTCGCCAGCACGCGGCATCGGTCAACGTTCACGATATCTATGTTCGCTCGGCGTCCTACAGCAGCCTCGACCTGCCAGTTTTCTCGGGGCTCGAGGCAGTGTAGGGAACCTTGCTTGCTGCGTCGGAAAGGCTCTTCGCCGCGATAGCGACGGATGCGTTGCTGGTTACCCTGGGCGGCCGCTTCGACCGCGCTGTAGCAGCCAAGGTGCTTGTCGCACTGGAAGCACGTACTGCAGGGACATTCGTTCTCGATTGCTGAAAACCTGCGCGGGTTCAGCCCGCGCCAGCTTCAGCTGCGATCGCGAGCAGATAGATTACGAGCGCCATCGAGGCGAAGATCACCAACGCAGACGTGCGAGCCAGCGCGCCGAACCGGGATGAGCCGTAGGTTCCGCGCAGTTGCTTGTACATGTGGATGGGCGGGACAAGCGTCAGCAGACCGGCAACAAGGCCGGCATTGAGGGCCCCAGCGATCATTCCGGCGGCGAACAGCAATGTCATGAAGCTCAGTGAGTACGTGACGAAAACTGTGTGGTCGTAGAGGTGGAAGCGGCGGCTGAACGGAAACAGCAACCACAGGAAGGGCACAGAGATCGGCACCAGCGCCCAACTGTATTTGTAGGCGTGGCTCTGCATCTTGTAGAGCATGAGCTTCGGGTTGCTCTTGGTTTCGTCGATCACTTCGTCGAGGATCGAAAAGCCGGTCGAGGAGAGCTTCTCGCCGCTCATCCGGCGCATTGCAGCATGCGCGCGCTCCTGCTGCTCGATTTCGGCGTCGAGATCGTCAGTGTCGCCGCCCTTGGCTTCGATCTTGGCGCGCTTTTCTTGCGCTGCGGCGAGTGACTTCTCGACCTCCGCCGTTCCCTTCGACAAGCCAACGTTGATGGCTACCTTGCCATCCTTGTCCAGATTAAGATCGCCTGCCGTTTGCTGGATCACCGCAAACATCACGAAGACGCTGAACAGGAACAGGGCAAGAGGTGAAACGTAGCGCGCCCGCCGCCCGTCGATGTACTCTCGCGTGAGCTTGCCAGGCCGGAAGATCAGCATCGGCAACGTGTGCCAGACCTTCCCTTCGAAGTGGAACACGCCGTGGAGCAGATCGTGGAAGAAGGCGCCCAGAGTACGATGGACATGGGCCGCCTGTCCGCAACTGTGGCAGTGGCTGCCGATCAAAGGGGTGCCGCAGTTCAGGCACGCGCTCTCGTGCGTATGCCCGTTGTCGCCCTCGCCCGCATTCGGCTCGAAGGCACGTGCAGTCAGGCCTGCGCCGATGGCATCACCCAATGCTTGCGCCTCGCTCATGCCTTTGCCGCCCCACTTCGTTCAAATCAGATTGCCGGGCTACGTTAGCCAAATCCCAGCCCGGTGACCATGCCTGCGGGCTAAAGCAACCCGGAATGGACCGGAAATCCCGAAGGCTGCGATCCGTGGGCCAATGGCGCAGGTTTACGCCGAATTAACCTTGCAGGTGCAGGGCTTCTTCATTGTCTGCGGTGTGCGGCACCTGGCCTGCGAGTGGGCTCAGGATGGCGAAAAGGGAAGCAACCCGAGTGTTGGGTCCACGCGAGGAAATGGGGCTTGCCGGCAGCGTGACATTCGGTCGCGCGCGCTTTGGCGTGGCACCTGCTCGCCGTGCACCCATCCTGCCACCACCAGAACCACCGCCACCGCCCACGCCGACATTCCGCGACAGCAATCGCCCCCTTGCCAAGCGTTGGACGGCATTGTGCCAGAGCGTCGAACGCTGGGCGGAGCGGAATCCGCTTGCGCCGGACTTGGCCGAAGATGTCGGCAGCGCACGATGGTTTCGTGGCCTTGGTCTGTTTGTTGCCTTTGTCCTGCTAGCCCTGATGTTCTGGCCGCGCTTCGCACCGCTTGAGGCATCGCCACTGCTGCCGCTCGACGAAGCTTCCCAGATCGAGTTTCGGGCACAGTCGCTGCGGCCCTTCGCTCTGGGTTCGACGCAGGGTAGGCATTTCGCCGCAACCGATGCGGTTACGCGGCTGGCCGCTGCTCCCGAGCGACCTGAAATTCAACTCGCTGCAACGATCGGTGAAAACGACAGCGTACCGCGCATGCTGCAACGCGCTGGCGTGGGTTCCGGGGATGCAGGACAAGTTGCCGCCATGGTGGCCAGCGCTGTTCCTCTTGCAGACATTGCACCTGGTACCCGCTTTTCGATTAGGCTCGGTGCCCGGAGCAATGCGTCCGATCCGCGGCCGCTCATGGCAATCGACTTCCGGCCGCGCTTCGATCTCTCGCTTTCGATCACCCGGACGGGTGGAGGCCTGACGCTGGCTCGGAAGGCGATTGCTGTCGATATCACGCCGCTCAGGGTTCAGGGGTTGGTTGGTTCAAGCCTCTATCGCTCGGCCCGCGCCGCAGGGGCGCCGCCCAGCGCGGTTCAGGATTATCTGCGTGCCATCGATCAGGCGCTCCCGTTCGAGGAGATTGAGCCGACCGACAAGTTCGATCTCGTTGTCTCCTACAAGCATACGGCGGATGGTGAGGGCGAAGCTGGCAATCTGCTCTACGCCGGCGTTGTCCGGTCCGGTCAGCCGCGCGCACAATTGCTGCGCTGGGGGGCGGATGGCAGCTTTTCCTCTCTGGCCGATCTTGTTGGTGGCGGACAAACGGACAGCGGGTTGTTCGGTACACCTGTCAACGGCCACGTAACATCAGGCTACGGCATGCGGCGCCATCCCATTCTTGGCTATGTCCGGATGCACGCGGGTGTCGATTTCGCAGCGTCCTGGGGCTCGCCGATCTATGCGGTGACGGACGGGCGCGTGGCCTATGCAGGGTGGCACGGCGGGCATGGCAACTATGTCCGGCTGGACCACGGCGCAGGTATTGCCACGGGTTATGGCCACATGAGCCGGATCGCTGTCGCGCCCGGCATGGCTG
Source organism: Novosphingobium sediminis (assembly GCF_007991615.1). GTDB lineage: Bacteria > Pseudomonadota > Alphaproteobacteria > Sphingomonadales > Sphingomonadaceae > Novosphingobium > Novosphingobium sediminis. The sequence continues at coordinate 86,726 of NZ_BJYR01000013.1, forward strand.
TCCGGCGCGGGCAGATCATCGGGTATGTCGGCTCGACCGGGCTCTCGACAGGTGCCCATTTGCACTACGAGGTCTATCGCGGGGGGCAGACCGTCGATCCCTTCTCGGTGCGCATGGTGCAGCAGCGCCAGGCTGTCGATCCGAAACAGATCGCTGCCTTCAAGGCACGATTGCAGGAACTCCTCTCGGTCAAGCCCGGCGCGATCGTGGGGGCGCCGCGCTGAACAGCACGCGCGGACTGGTTGCCCAAAGGTGCAGCAACGCCTAGAACAAGCGGATGTCCGCTGGTTATCCCAACATTCGCCTACGCCGCACCCGCGCTACCGCGTGGAGCCGCGCCCTGCACCGTGAAGTGCTTGTCACTCCGGCCGATCTGATCTGGCCGCTGTTCGTGACAGAAGGTCACGGAGTCGAAGACCCGATCGGTTCCTTGCCGGGCGTGTCCCGCTGGTCGGTCGATCTTGTGGCGCAGCGCGCGCGCGAAGCGGCGGCGGCGGGGATACCCTGCGTGGCGTTGTTCCCGAATACCCAGCCCGAACGCCGCAGTGAGGACGGCGCAGAAGCCTTGAACCCGGACAACCTGATGTGCCGCGCGATCAAGGCCATCAAGGACGCTTGCGGTGAATCGCTTGGCGTCCTCACCGACGTGGCGCTGGATCCCTACACGAGCCACGGGCAGGACGGCCTGATCGATGGCGAGGGCTATGTCCTGAATGATGCGACAGTGGATGTGCTCGTCGGCCAGAGCCTCAATCAGGCAGCCGCTGGTGCGGATATCATTGCGCCGTCTGACATGATGGATGGCCGGATCGGCGCGATCCGGGAAGCTTTGGAAGACGGCGGCCACATCAACGTCCAGATCATGGCCTATGCCGCGAAGTACGCCTCTGCGTTTTACGGACCCTTCCGTGACGCAGTCGGATCGCGCGGTCTGCTCAAGGGCAACAAGAAAACCTACCAGATGGACCCTGGCAATGCAGAGGAAGCACTGCGTGAGGTCGAGCTCGATATCGCCGAGGGCGCCGACAGCGTGATGGTCAAGCCCGGCCTGCCTTACCTCGATATCGCTCTCCGCGTGAAAGAGGCCTTCCAGGTGCCGGTGTTCGCCTATCAGGTGAGCGGCGAGTACGCGATGATCGAAGCGGCGGCAGCGGTCGGCGCGGGTGACCGCGACGCTCTGGTTCTGGAAACCTTGCTGGCGTTCAAGCGCGCTGGTTGTTCGGGCGTTCTGACGTACCATGCATTGCATGCCGCGCGCCTGATGGGCGGCTAAGGCATCAATGATCGAGACCGAGCGGCTGATCCTTCGCCCATGGCGCGACGCTGACCGTGATCCGTTCTGGGCCATGGCCTGCGATTCGCGGGTTATGGAATATCTCCCGCCACTGACCCGGGCCGAAAGCGATGGTGCGGTCGACCGCATGATCGCCACCGAGCGCGAGCATGGGCACGTGTTCTGGGCGCTAGAGCGCAAGGTCGAGGGTGATTTCATCGGCTTTTGCGGGATCCTGCCGCCTCGTCCGCCTATTTTCGAGTACGAGATCGGCTGGCGGCTGGCCCATCACGCCTGGGGTTTTGGTCTGGCCCGCGAAGCGGCTGAGGCTTCGCTGGCGTGGGCCTGGGCGAACCTGGAGGTGCCAGCGATCATGGCGATCACCAACCTTGCCAACACGCGCAGTTGGGGCTTGATGGAGCGCCTCGGGATGACCCGCTATCCCGGCGAAGACTTCGATCATCCAGATCTTGCTGAGGGTGATCCGCTTCGCCCGCATATCCTCTACCGCATCCATCGGCCCCAGCCGCAGGCCGCCTGAAGGGAGCTCCATGCATCAGGACGTCACCATCGCCGCTATCAATGGTAAGGCACCACGCATCCATCCGAGCGCTTTCATCGCGCCCGGTTGCCGGATCATCGGCGATGTCGAGATCGGACCAGAGGCTTCGGTCTGGTACAATTGCGTGATCCGCGGTGACGTGAACCGGATTGTCATCGGTGCGCGGAGCAACGTTCAGGACGGAACCGTTATCCACTGCGACAGCCCGGATCCGCGCGACCCGCAAGGCTTTCCCACCTTGATCGGGGAGGACGTTCTCGTCGGGCACATGGTCATGCTGCATGGCTGCACGCTGGAAGATCGTGCGTTTGTCGGGCTGGGCGCCGTGGTGATGAACGGCGCGGTGATCGAAGGTGATGGCATGCTGGCCGCAGGTGCCATGCTCACGCCGGGCAAGCGCATCGTGTCGCGCCAGCTGTGGGGAGGGCGCCCTGCTGCCTACATGCGTGATCTGACCGATGCGGCCCTGCACGAGATGCAACTGGGCGTCGCGCACTACGTTGGCAATGCAAGGGCACATAGCGCCGCGTTGGCAGATCATGGCACGACCAAAGCCTGATTTTCCGGCCGCAGAGAAACTTCTGGCACTCGCCGACGCAGATGGACGGCTCTGCGTTCGGGTTACACCCGGTGCCCGTTCTCAAGGCGTGGAAATCGAGTCTGGCCGCGTTCTCGTCAAAGTGAGGACGAAGCCGGAAGACGGCAAGGCTACGGCGGCTGTCGTTGATTTGCTCGGTCAGGCCCTTGGTATCCCGGCGTCCCGGATTGCCTTGTTGCGCGGCGCAACTTCACGCGAAAAAATGTTCAGGATTCTGCCGGAAGCCTGATTGCAACCATTGCCACCGTTGCCGCCCACCCAGCTGCGATCCACAGGCAACCGAAGGGCAATCGGTTTTGCAGGAACGCACCGAACACCGCGCCTGACAGCAGGCCGGCCCACAGCAGACCCCATTGGATCCAGCCCGGCTCTGCTTTGCCGGCAAGCCAAAGTGCCAGACTTTGTCCAAGCCGCACCAGCGCGCCGGTCATGTAGGTCAGTCCCACTGTAACTTCACCTCCGCGCTGAAAGGTGTTGTTGATCGCCCCCATGGCCAGAACGAGCAGGGCCAGCATCGCGGTCTCGTAGCCAAGCGCGCGGGCGGTTGCGCCCAGCAGCAGGAGCACGGCTACCAGCCACAAGATCACCGGCTTGCGGCGCGCACCGGCCTTAAGGGCCACGAGCGCGCCTAGCGTTACACCGCAGAGGAACGTGACGATGAGTGATGCCGGAAGCAGCGCGGCGTTGGCCGAAGTGCCCAGCGCCACCCCCAACCGTGTCGAGTTGCCGGACATGAATGATACGAAATAGCCGTTGGCAGAGAGGAAGCCGACAGCGTCGACAAACCCGGCAAGCCCGGAGAGCGCAATCGCCAGTTTTCGTCGACCCGGATCATAGCGCAGCATGATAGGACATTAGCGGTTTGCCGGCTGCTGGCAAATCAGGCCTTCGCCATGCCCCGCGCCATGCGGTCGAGCACATCTGCCAGAGCTTCTGCGATTGCCGCATCTTCGGGTGCAACATCGGCAATGGCCCGACGCATTGCGTCTGCCCACTGTCCTGCGATGGCCTTGTCGATACGAAAGGGGGCGTGCATGCTGACCATGCATTTGCCGGGATTGGCATCCCACCATGTACGCGGTCCGCCGCTCCAGCCGCCCAGGAACAGCGGCAACGATTCGCGCATGGGTGCCAGATCGGACGCGTGCATGGCTCTCAGCTCCGCAAATGCCGGTTCGGTCTCCATGAGGTCGTAGAAGCGGTCCGTGATACGGCGGAGGACTGCATGACCACCGATCCGGTCATAGGGGCTGGCAGCGGGTGTTTCGGTCGTCGTGGCCAAGAATGCTCACTCCAAAGCGACAGTGCGGCAGACCTTCACTTGCCAGCCCTCACCGCCAGCTGCCTTGACCGAGATCAAGTGACCATCGCGCGCAGGGTTTCGAGCCGATCCGCTTCGTGCGCCGGCTTGTCCTGCCGGATCCGATGGATGCGCGGAAAACGCATCGCGACGCCCGATTTGTGCCGCTTGCTGAGGTGGACGGAATCGAACGCAACTTCGAACACGAGGCTGCGGTCTGTCTCGCGGACCGGGCCGTACTTCGCCACCGTATGCTGGCGGACATGCCGATCAAGGAACCGGAGTTCCTCATCGGTGAACCCGAAGTAGGCCTTGCCGACTGGCAGCAGTTCCGCACCGGCATCGGGATCCCCGTTCCAGCAGCCGAAGGTGAAATCGGAATAGAACGACGAACGCTTGCCCGATCCGCGCTGCGCATACATCAGCACGCAATCAATCAGCAGCGGCTCACGCTTCCATTTGTACCAGAGCCCGGTCCTTCGCCCCGCAACATAGGGCGACTGGCGATGTTTGAGCATGACACCCTCGATTGCCGCATCGCGTGCGCCGGCGCGGATTTCGGCAAGGGCATCCATATCCTTCGCGTCAATCGTCCGGGACAAGTCGAAGCGTGCCGGGTCGAGATGCGGCAAGAGTTCTTCCAACCGGGTACGCCGCTGGGACCAGGGCAGCTCGCGCAGGTCTTCTCCGTTCAGGATGAGCAGATCGTAGAGTCGCACGAATGCTGGCGCCTCTGCCAGCAGGGTTTTGGAAACCGCTTTGCGGCCGAGCCGCTGCTGGAGGGCATTGAAGCTTGCAGCGCCGCCAGCCTCGCCGCCTTGCGCCGAGCCGCGGATCAGCAGTTCGCCATCGAGAACGGCCGGTAAGTGCAGCGCGCCCGCAATCTCCGGGAAGCTGGCCGAGATATCGTCGCCACCGCGCGAATAGACCCTTGTCTGCCCGCCTACGTGGACCAACTGGACCCTGATGCCATCCCATTTCCATTCGGCCACATAGTCCGCCAGATCGATCGTCTCCTTCTCCAACGGATGGGCGAGCATGAACGGCCGGAACAATGGAAGGAGATCGGTTCGTGGTGGCGGCGCTGATCCGGCGGCCCATGCAAACAGGTCCGAGTATGGAGGCTGCTGGCCATGCCAGTATTCTTCGACTTCATCGACGGGGACGGCAAAGGCTTGCGCGAAGGCGACCTTGGCGAGGCGGGCAGAGATTCCGATCCGCAGAGCGCCGGTGGCAAACTTGATCAGCGCATAGCGGCCCTGCGCATCAAGACGGTCCAGCAGACCAGCAAGAACAATCGGTGCGCTGCCCCGTGTGGACTGTGACAGAATGTCCACCACTTCACCAAGCGTAGGGGGCGGGTCCTTTTGTGGCTGTTCCGGTTCGGGCCAAAGCAGGCTCGCTGTTTCTGCGGTATCGCCAACGAAATCGCGTGAGAGGGTCCACAAGACCGGATCGACTCGGCTCGCCATCAGTGTGCGGACGGTTCCGGCCTTGATCGCGGGAAAATCCACTGCGCTCGTCAGGGCTGCGAGTGCCCAGCCTCGATCAGGATCAGGGGATTCGCGCAAGTAGCGCGCGATCAACTCAAGCTTGCCGTTGCGCGAGGGGGTGAGCAGCAAGGCATCGAGGAGTGCGGCGAAGCGCTCCATCAGGACACCCCCTGGCCTAGCAGGGACATCCTAGTCATCTTCGTCGTCGTAACCGGTGAGGGCCAATGCACGGGCTTTGCGCTGGTGCAGCTCGCACCACCGGAGGAGTGCGTCCTCCCGGCCATGGGTGATCCACGTCTCTGCCGGATTCACGTCGGCGATTGTCGTGGTAAGTTCATTCCAATCAGCATGATCCGAAATGACGAGCGGTAGCTCCACCCCCCGTTGGCGCACACGCTGACGAACACCCATCCATCCGCTGGCCATGGCCGTCAGCGGATCGGGCAGGCGTCTGCTCCAGCGATCAGTCAGCGCAGAAGGTGGACAGATGACAATCGCGCCGGCAAGTTCTGTCTTCGGCACGCCCGCAATCGATCTCAGATCCCCTAGCGGTATGCCAAGCGACTCATACAGCCGGCACATCGGTTCCATCGCGCCATGCAGGTAGATTGGCTCATGCCAGCCTGCCGCGCGGAGTTCGGCAATGATCCGCTGCGCCTTTCCCAAGGCGTAGGCTCCCACCAGGACACAGCGGTCCGGGTTGCTCGCGCGGGCGTCCAGCAGCTTCGTAATCTCGGTTCCGATCGGCGGGTGCCGGAAGACGGGCAGGCCGAAGGTAGCTTCGGTGATAAACAAGTCGCAGGAGGTAACCGCAAAAGGCTGGCAAGTCGGGTCGGAGCTCCGTTTGTAATCGCCTGTCACGATCACCCGTTCGCCCGCATGTTCGAGCAGGATCTGCGCCGAGCCGAGTACATGCCCGGCCGGGAGAAAAGTCGCCAAAACGCCCCCGCCGATTGAGATCGGCTCGTGATAGGGTGCAGAGAGGGCACCTTCGGCAACGCCGTAGCGTACCCCCATGATGGCAAGCGTTTCGGCTGTCGCGACGGTTTGGCCATGCCCGCCCCGTGCGTGGTCTGCGTGGCCATGCGTAACCAATGCACGGGCAACGGGGCGCGCAGGATCGATCCAGGCGTCTGCCGGAACGATGCGGATGCCCATAGGGTCCGCTTTGATCCACGTGAAACATCCGGGCATGTACTGACGCATGCCGCGATCGCTGCGTAGTTGCCAGAGACAAAAAGGGCGGAGACCCGAAGGCTCCGCCCTTTGCTTCAATTGGCGCCTGTTTCAGGCCTCGTCGGCGTTCGGCTCCTCAGCCGTGGCCGAACCGCCCTTGCCCTTGCGCGTCTTCTTCTTGACGAGCTTCGGCGCGGCGGGGGTCAATTCGAACGACAATGCAGTCGGCTTGCCTTCCTCTTCCTTGAGGCTGACATGGACTTCGCCGCCGTTGGCCAGCTTGCCAAACAGCAGCTCTTCCGCGAGCGGCTTTTTGACCTTTTCCTGAATGACGCGGCCCATCGGACGCGCACCATAGAGCCGGTCATACCCTTGCTTGGCCAGCCAGGCGCGGGCTTCGCTGTCGAACTGAATATGCACATTCTGCTCGGCCAGCTGCAGTTCAAGCTGCAGGATGAACTTGTCAACCACGCGGCTGACGACTTCGGGCGGCAGGTAGGCGAACGGCACGATCGCATCGAGCCGGTTGCGGAATTCGGGGGTGAACATCTTCTTTACCGCCTCGTCACCAGCATCCGCCTTCGAAACGTCGCCAAAGCCGATACCCTGACGCGCCATGTCGCTGGCGCCGGCATTGGTGGTCATGATCAGCACGACATTGCGGAAGTCGACCGTCTTGCCGTGATGATCGGTAAGACGACCGTTATCCATGACCTGCAGCAGGATGTTGAACAGGTCCGGATGCGCCTTCTCGATTTCGTCGAGCAGCAGCACGCAATGCGGCTGCTGATCGATCGCATCAGTCAGGAGACCTCCCTGATCGAAGCCGACATAGCCCGGAGGCGCACCGATCAGGCGGCTGACCGAATGGCGTTCCATGTATTCGGACATGTCGAAGCGTTGCAGCGGGATGCCCATGATCTGGGCGAGGCTGCGCGCCACTTCGGTCTTGCCGACGCCGGTGGGGCCCGAAAACAGGAACGAGCCGATCGGCTTGTCCGGATCACGCAGGCCCGCGCGGCTGAGCTTCATTGCCGAGGACAGGACTTCGATCGCCTTGTCCTGGCCGAACACCAGCCGCTTCAGGTCGCGGTCGAGATGTTCGAGCACCTTCTTGTCGTCACTCGAGACGGATTTGGGCGGGATGCGCGCCATTGTTGCAATGACCTGCTCGATCTCGCGCGCGGTAATCACCTTCTTGCGCTTCGAGGGCGGCACCAGCATCTGCATCGCGCCGACTTCATCGATCACGTCGATCGCCTTGTCCGGCAGCTTGCGGTCGTTGATATAGCGGGCCGAGAGCTCGACCGCCGTCTTGATCGCATCGGGGGTGTAGCGGACCTTGTGGTGCTCTTCGAAGGCAGTGCGCAGGCCCTTGAGGATCTTGATAGTATCTTCGATCGTCGGCTCGTTCACGTCGATCTTCTGGAAACGGCGCAGCAAGGCGCGGTCCTTCTCGAAGTGATTGCGGAACTCTTTGTAGGTGGTCGAACCGATACAGCGGATCGTCCCGCCCGAGAGTGCAGGCTTGAGCAGGTTCGAGGCATCCATCGCGCCGCCGCTTGTTGCGCCGGCGCCGATTACAGTGTGGATTTCGTCGATGAACAGGATCGCGTGCGGCATCTTCTCGAGCTCCGAGACGACCTGCTTGAGGCGTTCCTCGAAATCGCCGCGATAGCGCGTGCCCGCCAGCAGTGCGCCCATGTCGAGCGAATAGATCACCGCCTCGCTGAGCACCTCGGGCACTTCGCCCTCGACGATCTTGCGCGCGAGGCCTTCCGCAATCGCGGTCTTGCCTACGCCCGGATCGCCCACATAGAGCGGGTTGTTCTTCGAGCGGCGGCACAGGATCTGGATTGTACGATCCACCTCGGGGCCGCGGCCGATCAGCGGGTCGACCTTGCCGTTCAGCGCCTTCTCGTTGAGATTGACGGTGAACTGGTCGAGCGCCGAATCCTTCTTAGCACCCGCTTTGGCTTCGTTTTTCTCTTCCTGCTGGGGCTGAGCCTCTTCGCTGCCCTTGGGGCTGCGGCTCTCAACCTGACGTCCGCCCTTGCCGATCCCGTGGCTGATGAAGCTCACGGCATCGAGTCGGCTCATGTCCTGCTGCTGCAGGAAATAGACCGCATAAGAGTCGCGCTCGGAGAACAGTGCAACCAGCACGTTGGCGCCGGTAACCGTGTCCTTGCCGGAAGACTGGACATGGAGGATGGCGCGCTGGATCACCCGCTGGAAGCCAGCGGTGGGCTGCGGGTCAGCCTTGTCCTGCGTCTTCAGCGATTGATACTCCTGATCGAGATACTGGCGAACCACTTCGCCAAGGTCTCCCAGATCCACGCCGCAGGCTTGCATGACCTGTGCGGCGTCCGGATCGTCGATCAGTGCGAGCAGGAGATGCTCCAGAGTCGCATACTCATGGCTGCGCTCGGATGCATTGCTGAGCGCAGAATGCAGCGTCTTCTCAAGGCTTTGCGCGAAACTGGGCATGACACTTCTTTCTCGTCGACCGTGAGGTGGCCGATCTCGGCTGATTCCCTTGCGGGAGATGAACATGCTTGCGCTTAACCGGGGCTAAACCGAAGCTGCGCAAAAGGGACATCCGGCCGGGCGCAGTGCCCGCCTTGATGACAATATGGGAACGCCGCCCGCCAAGGTGAAGGGCGGCGCAAATCATGATCCACTGCCCTGTGGTGAGGGCGTGCCAAACAGAGCGTCCGCAGCACGGCGATGGGCTGCGGCCTTGTCGCGATGCGCGATGACCCGGGCGATCTCCGCCTCAAGCAAGGACACGCGCTCATCAAGCTCATGGTGCGAAAAACTGTCGAGCGATTCCGAGGCCAGCTGGCTGGCCAGATCGCCTTTCGGGCGCGGGCGCTCATCAAGTTCCATCGCTGTGCACTTTGTGGTTGCTAGAGCCTTGCTGTCAACCGGCTCCGTAGGTACTTGGCGCTGCGAACTGTTTACCAATTCGCGGCGCAATCCAATACCAGACCGCCGCAACGCATCAGGGGGCGTGGCATGAAGCCGGTACCAGCGACAATGACCGCCGTGGGGTTTGATTCTCCAGGTGCGCCAGAAGTGCTGCGGGAGGAAACTTTGCCCGTTCCCGTGCCTGGCGCAGGGCAGGTTCTCCTGCGGGTCGCATATGCTGGGGTCAATCGGCCGGACGTCATCCAGCGACAGGGCTTTTATCCGCCCCCGCCAGGTGCTTCGCCCATTCCCGGTCTGGAAGTTTCAGGGCAGGTCGTCGCGGCAGGTGCTGGCGTCACGACGCCGTTTGTCGGCCAGTTGGTCTGTGCCCTCATCGCAGGCGGCGGATATGCAGAGTATTGTCTTGCCGAAGCGGCCTTGTGCCTGCCCGTTCCCGAGGGCCTGCCGCTCGATCAGGCTGCTGCGCTGCCGGAAACGTTGTTTACGGTTTGGCACAATGTTTTCGAACGCGGTTGGGCGACCGAAGGCGAGCGCGTCCTTGTGCATGGTGGTACCAGCGGAATCGGCACCATGGCGATCCTGCTCGGCAAGCTGTTTGGTCTCGAAGTCATCGTGACCTGTGGCGGGGCGGACAAATGCGCCGCTGCGCTCGCGCTCGGTGCTGCTCATGCGATTAACTACAAAGCCAGTGATTTCGTCGAGGAAGTGGCCCGAATCACCAATGGTGCCGGGGTGCATCTCGTGCTCGACATGGTCGCAGGAGACTACGTCGCTCGGAACCTCAAGTGCCTTGCCGATGACGGCCGACATGTGACCATCGCGGTGCAGGGCGGTGTGCGGGCCGAACTCAATATGGCCGAAGTAATGCGTCGGAGGATTACGCTCACTGGTTCGACTTTGCGGCCTCGGTCCAATGAATTCAAAGGATTGCTTGCAGACGAAATCCATTCAATGGTCTGGCCGCTGGTCGCTGACGGGCTGCTTCGGCCAGTGATGGACATGTCTTTCCCGCTTGCCGAGGCTGCCGCCGCGCATAGCCGGATGGAAGCCGGAGCACATATCGGCAAGATTGTCCTCGTCGCAAATCAATAGGCGTCAGGGCCATCTTCGCAGTCGAATCGATGGGAATGGGCTTGCCGTAGGCAGCCCTCTAGCCTACATCGCGGGCACGATGGCCGCTCCGCAAGGGGCGGCCCTTATTGTTTCCGCTGTCCGGAGGGGCTCCCCTTGAGCAACCAGTCCACCTTTCCACTGATGCCCCATGCCACGGCATCGTGGCTTGTCGACAACACCGCGCTGACCTTCGAGCAGATTGCCGAGTTCTGCGGACTGCACATTCTCGAAGTGCAGGCGATGGCCGATGATCTTGCCGGTGCGAAGTATACCGGCCGCGACCCGGTCCACTCGGGCGAACTGACCCAGAGTGAGATCGAGCGTGGTCAGGCCAACCCAGATTACCGCCTGCGCATGCAGAAGGCGCCGATCTCGGTGAGCCGCACCAAGGGCCCGCGTTATACGCCTGTCTCCAAGCGTCAGGACAAGCCGGACGGCATCGCCTGGATCCTGCGCCATCATCCCGAGATCTCGGATGCGCAGATCGGCAAGCTGATCGGCACCACGCGCAACACGATTGCCGCGATCCGTGATCGCAGCCACTGGAACATCTCGAACATCAACCCGAAGGATCCGGTAACGCTGGGTCTGTGCTCGCAGCGTGAACTCGATGCGCTCGTTGCCAAGGCAGCCAAGCGCGCGGGGATCGAAGAAGACGATACCGCAAACAATCTGCGCCTTGGCAATGACCGCGAGGCCTTGATCGAGGAACTGCGCGCCGAGCGTGAGGCACATGCCAAGGCTGCATCGCAGGCTGCTCAGGAAGCCGAAGCGGCTGCCTGGCTTGAAGCGCGCCGTGCCGAGGGCATTTCGGACAGCTAAATCCGCAACCTTCCAAGCCCTTCCCTGCGTCGGGCATCAGAGATCTGAACCCCTCCCCTCACCGGGAGGGGTTTTCGTTTCAGCTTGCGAGATCGGGCGTCGTATCGCTCGTGGCCGGCTCAAGCCCATGGCTCAGCCGCCCGTCAATATGGGCGCCCTGTTCGATCGTCAGTACGTCGTACTTCACATCGCCGCAGATCCGGGCGGTCTTGACGATCACCAGTTGTCCCACTTCGATACCGCCACGTACTGTCCCCGCCAACCGCGCGGTCTGCGCCCGGATAGCGCCGTGGATGGCGCTCGCTTCGCCCTGAACAAGGCCTGCGCAAGTAATGTCGCCTTCGACATGACCGTCGATGTGCAGCTCTGCGCTCGCGGTGATGTCGCCCTTCACGGCAAGATCGGCGCCCAGGACTGAGAATGTTGGCGTTGCCATGGCGCTACCTGGCCCGGCCGACCGGCTGACCGTGTCCTGCCCCGGTACTGGCTTCTTGGAAAACATGCGGCATCGCCTCCAGAAACGGCCGCGGATCGACCGGACGGTCGGCAATCCGCACTTCGAAATGCAAATGAGGTCCGGTGGAGCGGCCAGTGCTACCGATTGCGCCTATGACACGGCCCGGACCCACGACCTGACCAACGCGGGCCACGATCCGCGACATGTGTGCGTAGCGGGTTAGCAAACCATTGCCGTGGCTGATCTCTACGCAGTTGCCGTAGCCCTGTTTCACGCCGGTAAAGCTGACCGTGCCTGCCGCCGCCGCGAGGATGGGGGCACCGATGGGCCCGCGGAAATCTAGGCCGGCATGGAAAGCGCCGCCCCCGGTGAAGGGATCGACCCGGTAGCCGAACCCGCTCGAGATATAATCAAGGCTGGCCGGGAGCGTATTCGGGATGCGCACCAGCGCCTGCTCCATCGCACTCATCCGCGCAAGGCTGGCGCCGAAGCGGGCGAACCGGGGATCAAGCTTGTTGTCCGGACCGGTGGCCATCGGGATCAGCGGGCCTCCCATCGCGCTGCGGTCCGAAGGCGCCACGGTGCGGGGGTTCAGGCCAAGGCGCCGCATGGCCATTTCCGCGCGCGCTGAACGCATATCCGCATAGCGTGTTAGCGTCTCGATAAACGCAAGTTGCTGGGCCTCGACCTGCGCCAAGCCAGTCGCTTCAGGCAGGATCATCGAGATTTTGCGGACTGTCTTGCTGGCTTCTTCGGTGCTGTCTGAAACCGAGCCGGACGGCAGTGTCCGGGGAAGCGGACCGATTGCGCCCTGTACGCTCTTTTCGATGAAGTCCTGACGTTTCGCGAGATCGCTTGCGACTGATCCCAAGCTGGATCGATACCTCGTGACGCGGCTCTCCGCGGTTGCGACGGCGGCCTCACGTTCCAGTAGCGAGGCCTGATTGTAGACTGCGAGAGCCTGGCTGACGACCATCCAGCCCATCATCAGCACCCATACCAGGACGGCCGCCGCAATCGCGCCCGCAACGCGCATCTGCAGCTGCGCGGAAACACGGATGAAACGCACGTGCCCATTTGAGCGCATGAAGAATTCGCGGTCGGGGAACCAGCTGCGAACCCGCTCGACAAGCGCTCGCCACCGGGACGACGGGCGACCGCCATCATCCGGCGGACCCGCCTTGGACCGAGTTGTTACTGGTAAGATAGCGACCCCCGTCCCTATTCGCTGTGACGACGCCTTGTGGGAGCGAGCCCCTTAGTCATGGCGGGCACCGCGGTCGAATCCGCAACGTACCGGGCAGGATGAATCGTGCTCTTCCGTAGACGAGCCGTGCAGATCTATAACGATGTGCCACTGCTGCGACCGGATCCCAGCCGGGTAAGCGCCAGGGGTTAGCGACTCGGCCGCGATCCCGAGGCTCGCGCCATTCGGGCTGACAGGTTTGGTCCATGATGTTATGGGCGCCCCATGAACGCCCTTGCTTCACCCCAGCGTGCCACCGATCACCTCGCTCATGATGGAGCTGTGATCGATGTGCCGGCGCTTGTGCAGGGCCTTGCCCGCGCAGGCCGCGCTGCACAGCGTGCGCTCGCCACGATGCCGTCAGAAGCGCGCGCTCAGGCGCTTCGACTCGGTGCTGCAGCGATACGGCGATCTTCGCCTGCGATTCTGGAAGCGAATGGCCAGGATGTTGCCGATGGCAAGGCAGCAGGCCTGTCAGCGGCTATGTTAGACCGGTTGCGGCTTGATTCTGCGCGGATCGAGGCAATGGCAGCGGCAGTCGATCAAGTTGCCGAACTTGGCGATCCGGTCGGCCAGATCATCGACGAAACCCTGCGACCCAACGGCATGGTCCTGCGCCGCGTGCGGGTGCCGATCGGCCTGATCGGCATCATTTATGAAAGCCGTCCCAACGTTACCGCCGATGCTGCCGCGCTTTGCGTTCGTTCGGGCAACGCGGCTCTCCTGAGGGGCGGTAGCGAGGCCGCGCGATCCAACCGCGCGATCCACACAGCGTTGGTCGAAGGTCTCGTCGAAGGCGGTGTGCCTGCCGAAGTCGTCCAACTCATGCCAACGCAGGACCGCGCGGCGGTGGGTGCAATGCTGGCGGCTGGCGGACTGATCGACATGATCGTGCCGCGCGGCGGCAAGAGCCTTGTCGCCCGTGTTCAAGCCGATGCGCGCGTTCCTGTGCTCGCGCATCTCGATGGCATCAATCATACCTACATTGACCGGTGTGCGGATCCAGCGATGGCACGAGACATCGCGCTCAACGCCAAGATGCGCCGGACTGGCATATGCGGGGCGATGGAAACTCTGCTGGTCGACGCCCAGTTTTCAGACCCTCACGGTCTTGTCGCGCCGCTGCTTGAGGCCGGTTGTGAATTGCGCGGCGATGCGCGGGCCTGCGCGATCGATCCCCGGATCAAGCCTGCCGAGGCATCGGACTGGGACACCGAGTACCTCGACGCCGTACTTTCGGTTGCCGTCGTCGATGGACTCGATGGCGCACTGGCCCACATCGCCCGGCACGCCTCCGGTCACACAGACGCCATCGTGACGGACGATGATGCCGCCGCTGCGCGTTTCCTGTCGGAAGTCGACAGCGCGATCGTGATCCACAACGCCTCCAGTCAATTCGCCGATGGCGGCGAGTTCGGGCTCGGCGCCGAGATCGGTATTGCCACCGGGCGGCTCCATGCTCGCGGGCCGGTCGCGCTGGAAGGCCTTACCACCTACAAGTGGCTTGTTCTCGGCTCCGGGCAGATCCGCCCCTGAGACCTGTGCTCACCGGTCTGCTTGGCGGGAGCTTCAACCCTGCACACGGCGGGCACCGGCGGATCAGCCTTTTTGCCCGCGAGGCGCTGGCGCTTGATGAGGTGTGGTGGCTCGTTTCTCCTGGCAACGTGCTCAAGCCTGCCGCTGGTATGGCGCCGCTCGATGCCCGCTTCGCCTCAGCCCGAAAGGCGGCACGTGGCGCGCCAATCCGGGTAACGGCTGTCGAGACCAATCTCGGCACCCGCTACACCATAGATACGCTACGCAAGCTCAAGCGCCGCTACCCGAAGCGCCGCTTCATCTGGCTGATGGGGACCGACAATCTCGCGCAGTTCCATCGCTGGCGGGGCTGGCGAAAAATCGCACGCGAGATGCCGATTGCTGTTGTCGCCCGTCCGGGGTATGATGCGAGTGCCTTGGCGAGCCCCGCCATGGCGTGGCTGCGCCGCTGGCGCCGGCAGCACAGTCAGAATTTCACCGGCGCAAACTGGAGCGCCCCGGCGCTGGTCATCTTGCGCTTTGACCCCGATGCCCGCTCTGCAACGGCCCTCCGTGCAGCAGATCCCGAATGGCATTGCCGCGCTCCAATCTTGCATCAGCGCGATATGTTGACCCATCGGCCGATTACGACCTCCGCAGGGATGGGGCCGCGTTGAACGTCTTTCCGCTCCCGAATGCCCGATCTTTCGGGTGGCAGCGGCCCACGCACTTTCACTCAGGAACATTGAATTTTCAGCTATGGAGACCATCTACACACCCATGACAAGCCCACAGCCCTTGCCGGTTGATGCCGGCATCGCCTCCGGTTCTGCGGCCGCTGCGCCCGGATCGGTGCTCGAACTGGTCCTGCGATCGCTTGATGACGATCAGGCGCAAGAGGTCGTCACGATCCCGCTCGAGGGCAAAAGCTCGGTGGCAGATCATATGGTGATCGCCTCGGGTCGCTCGACCCGGCAGGTTGCCTCGATGGCGCAGAAGCTTGCCGAGCGTATCAAGCAGGGTGGTTTCGGCCATGTGCGGATCGAAGGTCTTCCTGCTGCGGACTGGGTGCTGATCGATGCAGGTGACATCGTCGTCCACCTGTTCCGCCCGGAAGTACGCAGCTTCTACAATCTAGAGCGGATGTGGGCCTTCGGAGACCAAGGCGCGGCCTGAAACCAAGCCGCCCTCCACAGGTCCGGAAGCGCGGGGATTCATTGCGCCGTCGTTCTGGGCTAGGGCATGACCATGCTGCTCCACGTGATTGCCCGCGGAAAGATTGGCCGCTCGCCCGAAGCCGAACTGGTTGAGCGCTACGCGCGCCGGATCAGCTGGGGCTTCAAGGTGACCGAACTGCCGGATCGTGGCGGTGTGATCCCTGTCCCGACCGCGACGCCTGTGCGCACCGTGGCGCTCGACGAGCGGGGCAAGCAACTGGCATCAACAGCTTTCGCCGAGATTTTGGGGCGCTGGCGTGATGACGGCGTGCGCGAGACGCGTTTCCTGATTGGTGCTGCGGACGGGCATGACGCGCCGCTCAGGGATGGTGCCGATCTGCTGCTGGCCTTCGGGGCCGCGACATGGCCGCACATGCTGGCGCGGGCCATGCTTGCGGAACAGCTATGGCGGGCCACCAGCATCCTTTCCGGCCACCCCTACCATCGCGATGGCTGAGGCAATGACGTCACGCCTCGCGCTGGTTGCCATGACCTTGGCGCTTGCCGGCCTCGCTGGCTTGCAGAGCTTTGCGCAGGATGCGCCATTCGAAAGCACCGATCAGGCCGGTGAAGCCTTGCAGAGGGCCACGCGCGCGTTGGCGGAAGCCCAGAAGCGCGGCGATGCGCTTGAGGAGGCGGCACGGCGCGCAACCGCCGCGGCTGAACGCACTGCTAGCGAGGCTGCAGCCGTTGCTGCGCGAATCCAGCAGTCCGAAGCGGAAATCGCGATCGCGCAGGCAAGCGTGCGCGAGATCGACCGGCAGCGTGCTGCCCTGCGCCTCCGGATTGCGCAGCGCCAAGAACCGGTGGTGCGCCTGACCGCCGCACTGCAATTGATGTCGCGCCGTCCGCTCGTATTCAGCCTTATGCGCGCCGACTCGCTGCGTGAGACTGTCTATCTCCGCGCCGTGCTTGAGACGATGCTCCCGGAGGTCCAGCGCCGGACGGCTGGCCTGCGCTCGGAAATCGTTCGCGGGCGGCAGTTGCAAGACAAGGCACGCCGCGCTGCCGCGACGCTCAAGGCAAGCGAGGAGGGGCTCAATCTCCGGCGGCAGCAGCTCGTCGCGGTCGAAAGCCGCCAGCGGATCGCATCCCGCAGTGCGCAGGGCGTTGCCAGCCGTGAGGCTGATCGCGCCTTGGCCCTTGCAGAAGACACCCGCGATATAGCGGCGCTCATGGAACGCCTTCAGGCCGATGGCACCTTGCGCACTCAGCTTGCTGCCTTGCCGGGACCTGTTCCGCGTCCCGACCGACCGGGTTCGATGCTGGTTGTCGACGAGAACGCACCCGCCGGGCCTGCCACAGGCAGCCTCTCATGGATCATGCCGGTCAGCGGCCGGATCGTCAGCGGCTTCGGCGATGCGACCGGTGCCTCGCGTTCGATCGGTGTCACCCTTGCTCCAGCGGCTGGCGCGCAGATAGTCGCTCCTGCGGCAGGCCGTGTGGCCTTTGCCGGCGACTACCGCGGCTTCGGACGCATCGTCATCATCGATCATGACGATGGCTGGACCTCGCTGATCACCAACCTCGGCCGCCTAGACGTAGGCGTCTCTGCTAAAGTGCTGCAGGGATCGCCGCTGGGCCTGGCTGGGCCTGGTCGCCCCACTGTGACGATCGAGCTGCGCAAGGATGGAACGCCGGTCAATCCACTCGGCCTGATCGGGCCGTGATTGCCCTTTCTGCATGGCGCCGGCCCATCTGGCGTTAATCGTCGCGGCTCTATACAAGCAAGTTCAAGGCGATGCCCTTCCTGCCGAAAGACGATCATGGCGTTCAAGTTTGTTCCCTTGCTGCGTGCCGCTGCGCTGGTCAGCGCCGTTGCGCTCATTCCGGCATCCACCGCCGGCCTTGCCGCCGTCGATGCGCGCACGGGGCCGGAGTTCAGCAAGCTCCTTGCGGTCTACGAGCGGATCAAGACGAGCTATGTCGAGCCGGTTGACGACGACAAACTGATCAAGGGCGCAATCAACGGCATGCTCGCCGCGCTCGATCCGCACAGTTCCTACCTCGATGCCCGCGATTTCGAGAACCTGCGCACGCAGACGGACGGCTCCTATGGCGGGCTTGGCCTTTCGGTCACCATGGACGACGGTGCGGTCAAGGTGATTGCCCCCACCAAGGGCAGCCCGGCTGATGCCGCAGGCGTCAAGGCCGGCGACTACATCACGCACATCAATGGCAAGCTGATCTATGGGGGCACGCTCGATGAAGCGGTCGACCAGATGCGCGGTCCTCCGGGCACTGCGATCAGCCTCACCTTGTTCCGCTCGGGCCGGGACGAGCCGATCGAGGTAAAGATCACCCGCCAGATCATCGAGTTGAAGCCGGTCGACTGGAAGGTCGAAGGCAACGTGGGCGTGATCTCGGTTTCGAGCTTCAGCGCCAATGTCGGCAGTGAAGCGCTTGACGCGTTCAAGCAGATCAAGGCCAAGACTGGCGGCCGGATCACCGGGCTGGTGCTCGACTTGCGCGGCAATCCGGGCGGTCTGCTCGATCAGGCCGTCGCACTGTCGGACCTGTTCCTCGACCATGGCGTGATCGTCTCGCAGCGCGGCCGCTATGCGCGCGACAGCGAAACCTACAGCGCCGAATCGATGACCCCGGGCGACATCGCCAAGGGCATTCCGATGGTCGTGCTGATCAACGAAGGCTCGGCCTCGGCCTCCGAGATTGTCGCCGGCGCCCTGCAGGATCAGCACCGTGCGGTGCTGATGGGCCAGCGCAGCTTCGGCAAGGGCAGCGTGCAGACGCTGATGCCGCTCACCCGCGACACCGCGCTCAAGCTTACGACGGCGCGCTACTACACGCCGTCGGGTCGCTCGGTGCAGGAAGGCGGGATCGATCCGGATATCGCAGTGCCGCAGATTTCGGACCCCGACCTGCGCAAGCGTGCTCAACGGTTCTACCGTGAGAGCGACTTGCGCGGGCATCTGATCAACGAGATCAAGGACGACAAGGATCTCGAAAGGGACAAGGTCCAGGATCCGCGCTTCAAAATGACGCCTGAGGAACTCAAGGCCAAGGGCATCGACGACTTCCAACTCTACTATGCGCTGCAGACGCTGGGGCGGACGGCCCCTCAGGCGCTGGCGGCCCGCAAGCGCTGATCTCATGGTGAAGTCGGTCAATACCGCGGCGCAAGGCGCCTATCTGCTGGCACTCGCAGTGCCCGGCGCCCTCATCGCCGCTGTCTATGTCGCGCAGTATGGCTTCGGCCTCGCACCGTGCGACATGTGCTGGTGGCAGCGCTATCCTCACTTCGCCGCAATCGCGCTCGCTCTTGGCGGCCTCGCCACAAGGGGGACCCGGCTCGGCAACGCGCTCGTCATGCTCGCCGCGCTTGCCATTGGGATAAGTGGTGTGATCGGGGCTTTCCATGCAGGCGTCGAGTATGGCTGGTGGCAGGGGCCGACTGCGTGCTCGTCGACGAGCCTCGGCAGCGACCCATTGGCGTCGATCATGAATGCCCCATTGATCCGGTGCGACACGCCCGCTTGGACCTTGTTCGGGATCAGCCTCGCCGGTTTCAATTTCCTGATTTCGGTATCGAGTGCGGCGCTGATCCTCTTGCTTCTCGGCCGCCGCAGCAAGGGACTTGGACGATGACTGAAACGCGCGAAGCGATGCTGCGGGTCAATCAGGCTGGCGAGTTCGGAGCGATCCGTATCTATGCCGGGCAGCTGGCTGTCATGGGCGACCGCACCGCGATCTCGGGCGAGATCGCGACGATGGCGCAGCAGGAAGCGGCGCACCGCGAACGCTTTGATGCCCTTCTGGTGAAACGCGGGGTGCGCCCCACTGCGCTGCAGCCGCTGTGGTCGGCCGCTGGTTTCGCGCTCGGCGCAGCCACCGCGCTGATCGGTCCCGAGGCGGCAATGGCCTGCACTGCCGCCATCGAGACCGAGATCGACCGGCACTACACCGAACAACTCGAACAACTCGGCGACGAAGATCCGGAACTGGCAGGTATGATCCGCGAGTTTCGTGATGACGAGCGCGAACATCGCGATACGGCGCTGGCCTCCGGGGCGGAACGAGCCCCCGCCTATCCGCTGCTGTTCAACGCGATCCGCATGGGTTGCCGCGTGGCGATTGCGGTTTCAAAGCGGATCTGATGAGCAGTGCTTGATCCATCGCAAGGTGCTGACTTCAGCTATCGTTCACGAGGTTGAGGCCTTATATCACTTGGAATGCCCCCCAACTGGAGCCTGCCTGCGATGAAGCGTCGTTCTGCTGCCGCCTTTGCCTCTGCAACGGCACTTATCGCGCTGCTTTGCGCGCCTCTTCCGGCGGCCGCGCAGTCTGAGGACAGTCCGCCCGAGAAGATCAACCAGCTGATCGTTTATGGTGACGACCCCTGCCCCGCATCGACCGATGGTTCGATCACGGTCTGCGCCCGCAAGGACGAATCCGAGCGGTTCCGCATTCCCAAGCCGCTCCGTGACAATCCGAACGATTCGGTCAACCAGGGCTGGACGCAGCGGGTGAAGGCCTATGAGACCGTCGGCGCATTTGGCACCAACTCGTGTTCGCCGGTCGGCGCCGGCGGCGCCACTGGATGCATGTCGCAGCTGATCAACAGCGCTTACGCCGAGAAGAAGCAGAGCAGCGATGTCCAGTTCGGCAAGCTGATCGAAGAAGAGCGGGCCAAGCGGCTCAAGACTATCGATGCCGATACGGCGGCCGAGCAGGCCCGGGTCGAGGTGCTCGAAAAGGAATACGAGGCCAAGCTAAAGCGCGAGCGCGACGGCGAGGCCAAACCGGCTGCGCAAGCGACGCCCGCGCCTGACGCCCCGTTGACCACGCCGCCCCAGCCCTAAGCATCAGCCCTCGGCATCAGCCAAGCGCGATATCCGGCGCATCTTCCTGCTTCATGCCGACGGTGTGATAGCCGGAATCGACGTGGTGCACTTCGCCCGTCACGCCGGACGACAGGTCGGAAAGCAGGTAGAGACCGGCACCGCCAACGTCGTCGATCGTTACATTGCGACGTAGTGGCGCATTGAGTTCGTTCCACTTCAGGATGTAGCGGAAGTCACCAATCCCGCTTGCTGCGAGCGTCTTGATCGGGCCGGCGGATAGCGCGTTGACGCGGATGCCCTGTGGTCCGCAATCGTTGGCGAGATAGCGCACACTTGCTTCAAGCGCGGCCTTGGCAACGCCCATCACGTTGTAGTGCGGCACAACCTTTTCGGCGCCATAGTAGGTCAGAGTGACGATCGAGCCGCCGCCGCTCTTCACGCCGTTCTCGTCTTCCACCTGCGGCATCATGGCAGCGGCGCGGCGGGTTACGGCGACCATGCTGTAGACCGAGATGTTCATGGTCATCAGAAAGTTGTCGAGCGACGTATCCATGAACTTCCCGCGCAGTTCGGTCTTGTCCGAAAAGCCGATAGCGTGGACAAGGAAGTCGATCGTAGGCCAACGCGCGGCCAGCGCATCGAAGGCGGTATCGAGTGCCGCCATGTCCGAAACGTCGCATTCGATGAGGAAATCGCTGCCGAGGCTGGCAGCAAGTGGACGCACGCGCTTCTCCAGCGCTTCGCCCTGATAGGAGAAGGCAAGCTCCGCGCCCTGCTCGTGCAGCTTGCGGGCAATCCCCCATGCGAGCGACTTGTCATTCGCAAGGCCCATGATCAGGCCGCGCTTTCCTTCCATAAGTCCTGTCATGCGACCTCTTGCTTCACTCATCCTGTTGTTGCGTGCGGGCTTTCGCTGCGCGGGCCCGATTATCGGCCTGCCCAACCAGATCCTGCTCTTCCGGCGTTTCCGTCAAAGCAGCGTTGAGTTCGGCTCCGATCACCATCCCTAGGCCAATCAGCCAAAAAAAGAAAAGCGTGATCATCACGCCGGCAAGGCTTCCGTAGGTCAGGTCATAAAGGAACAGGTACTTGAGCAGCTTGGGCAGCGCCGTGGTGACGGCCAGCCACCACAGCGTGACAAAGAGCGCGCCCGGCCATTTCGGGTAGATTCTGGCGCTATAGGCGCCTGGTGTGAGCGAGATGAACAGCAGCCACAGCGAACCGAACAGCACGAGTGCAGGAATGAAGCGCGTCAACGCCAGCGTGGCGATCAGGCTGGTCGCCTGGGGCAGGAAGGTGGTGACGGTCTCCATTATCGTACCGATGACAACCTGTGCCGCAATCGACAGCAGGATGAGGATGACCGACGCGATGATCAGTCCCGTCGACATCAGGCGGTAGCGCCAGAATCCATGGGTAATCCGCGTGCCATAGGCACGGCGCAGGATATCGCGGATTGTCTCGACAAGACTACCCACGGTCCAGAGGCCGACGACGCCGCCGATCCACAAGAGCCCGCCGGTTCGCGCCTCGATAACCGCATGCGCGACAGGAGAAAGCACATTGGCGACCACTGGTGGCAGCGCCGCAAGCACTGTGTTGACCGCCGCCGTCCGGTCATTCGCCTCACCCACGAGTGAAAACAGTGCGGCGCCGGTGATGAAGAAGGGGAACAGCGCGATCAGCACCATGTAGGCGAAGTTGCCGGCATGAATGGTGCCGTCGTGGATCACCCCGGTCCACACGCGGCGGAGCACTTCGACCGAGCGGAGTTGCAGAGCACGGCGGGCACCCGCGCCCGCCAGCCCTGGCCGCTGCGCCAGCGCCGCACGCCTTCTTGCTTCAGGCGAAAGATCGTTCACCGAATGGATTGCTCGGCGGGGCCGACTGGCGTCCGCGCAGGGGCGTCGCCAGCCATGGCCCTAGATTGCGAACCTGGCGCGCAAGTCGCGGCTGTCGCTCCACCCCTCAAGCCGTGCCTTGAGATCGGGATCTTCGGCAGGCACATCCACCAGCAAGGTCACCAGTTGGTCCCCGCGTTCTCCATTCTTGCGCGTGAAACCGCGGCCTTTGAGGCGGAGTATCTTGCCGCTGCTGCTTCCCGGGGCCACGGTCATCATCACTGGGCCTTCGACCGTCGGAATCCGCACCTTGGCACCCTCGACTGCCTCGTTCAGGCTGATCGGCACCTCGAGCAGGATGTTATCGCCATCTCGCTCGAAATAGGGGCTGGGTGTGATCTCGATGGTGATGATGGCGTCACCATAGCCTCCTGGCCCCTGTTCGCCTTTGCCGCCAAGGCGGACCTGCTGGCCGTCGACGAGACCGGGCGGCAACTTGAGGTCGATCGTCTTGCCATCGGCAAGGGTCACGCGCTGTGGTTCGCGGCGGGCCGCTTCATTGAAGGGCACCTTGAGCGTGTAAGTGACATTGGCGCCGCGTGGGGCTGGGCGCCGGCGCGCGCCAGCGCCCGCACCGCCGCCCATCCCGCCGCGCCCGCCGAACAGACCCTCGAAGATATCGCCGAGATCTATGCCTTCACTGCCCGCGCTATCACCAAAGCCTTCGAAGCCGTCGTGGCGATAGCCGCGCTGGGCGCCGGCAAAACCTCCGCCTGCACCGCCACCGAAACCGAACGGGCCGGTCGGATTGCCCTCGGCGTCGATCTCGCCGCGGTCGAACCGCGCGCGCTTGTCCTTGTCGGACAGCAGGTCATACGCTTGCGTCACTTCCGCAAAGCGCTCTGCCGCATTGGGCTTTCCGGCATTGCGATCGGGGTGCAATTCCTTTGCCAACGCGCGATAGGCGGACTTGATGTCCTTTTCGCTCGCTGTGCGCGGTACACCCAGAATGGAATAAGGATCTGCCATACGCTCTAGCTAGGGTCGCGCCGGCTTACCCGCAAGGCTCGCTTTGCACCGGGGTTGCACTGGGCTAGGGCGAAACGCGACGCATCACTTGCAGTCTGTAATGGACAGGACCCCAGCCGTGGCCACCGAAACGAACGAAGACGCCATTCCTGCGGCCGATCCCTTCGCCATTTTTGAGGCGTGGTTCGCCGAGGCGAAGGGCAGCGAGCCCAACGACCCGAATGCCATGGCCTTGGCCACAGCGACGCCGGGGGCGGCACCTTCGGTGCGCATGGTCCTGCTCAAGGGGCATGGGCCAGATGGCTTTGTGTTCTATACCAACTTCGAAAGCCGGAAGGGCGGAGAACTCGCAGCAAATCCGCAGGTCGCCCTACTGTTCCACTGGAAAAGTCTGCGCCGTCAGGTGCGTGTTGAAGGCACGATCATGGAAGTCACGCCCGCCGAAGCGGATGTCTATTTCGCCAGCCGCCATCCCGAATCGCGGCTTGGCTCGGCGGCGTCGGACCAATCCCGTCCGTTGCCCTCGCGCGAGATCTACATGGAGCGAGTGGCAGCACTGCGGGCGCAACATCCCGATGGTTCCGTGCCGCGCCCGGCGCATTGGTCAGGCTACCGAGTGACACCCCATGCGATCGAGTTCTGGCAGGACCGCGACTACCGCCTCCACGAACGCCGCCGATTCACCCGGATCGGCCAAGGTGAGTGGACCAGTTCGCTGCTCTATCCCTGAGCAATAGCGAGGCTTCAGAATGGACATGACCCGCAGCCCCGATCACAGCGATCTCAATCGCCGGGCGGCCTATGCCAGCATTGCTGTCGCGACGCTGCTGCTGGGGATGAAGGGTTATGCGGCTTTCACCACCGGCTCCACGTCGATGTTGGGCAGCCTCGCAGATACCGCGCTTGATCTGGTTGCCAGCCTTGCCACGCTGCTCGGGGTCTGGATCGGCGCGCAGCCAGCCGATGCCAATCACCGCTTCGGTCATGGCAAGGCCGAAGCGCTCGCCGCAATGTTTCAGGTCGTGCTCATCTCGCTCTCCGCGCTCGGGCTTGCCTGGCGCGCAATCGATGAGTTTCTTGGCGGCGGACGCCCGGCTGATGCGGAAGCCGGCATGGTGGTGTCCCTCGTGGCCATCGCCGCGACATTCCTTCTGCTCGGCTATCAGCGCCGGGTGATCCGGACGACTGGAAGCCTCGCGATCGCCACCGACAACCTGCATTACTCATCGGACCTCGTGCTCAACCTGGCCGTGATCGCGGCGCTCGCGCTCGATCATTGGCTTGGTCTTGCCGGCGCGGATGCGGCATTTGCGTTCGGCATCGCGCTCTGGCTCGGCTGGGGCGCATGGGGGGCGTCGCAGGCATCGATCGAGCAGTTGATGGATCACGAATGGCCGCTCGAGAAGCGCGAACGGTTTCTGGCGGTCGTTGCCCAGCACCCCGAACTCAAGGGCCTGCACGACCTGCGCACCCGCACCAGTGGCAACCGTGATTTCGTGCAGTTCCACGTCTGGGTCGATGGGCGAATGACGGTGACCGAAGCGCACCGCGTGATGGACGAGATCGAGGCGAAGCTGCTTGAAGCGTTTCCCGGCGTCGAGATTTTGATCCATCCGGACCCCGATGGCCATGTCGACGAAGCGGCGCTTGGGCCCGAAGACCTGCTTGCCCCGGCGGCCGATGGCACCAGTCCCGCGCTACTGGCACAGGGTGCGCCTGCCCGGCGCTGACAGCCTAGCTGGCGCGCGGAAACAGCGCGACAAGCTCACCCAGGCGCTTCGTCACCGGATCGAGCTGATCTTCCTGGGTTTTCCCGAGGCGCACGACCACCAGTTGCCGTGATGGTGAGACCAGCACGTACTGGCCGAGGTGGCCAAGGCACGCGAACAAGTCGCGCGGACCTTGCTCCGGGAAAAGGGAAGGCTTGCCGGTCGTTGGTGTCCGGTTGAGCCAGATCTGCGCGCCGTACTGCGCCTCGCGCGGAGAAGGGGTGACCATGAAATCGATCCACTGGCGCGGAACCAACTGCGCACCCGCCACGGCGCCTCTATTGCGCAGGAACTCTCCGAAGCGCGCCCAGTCGCGGGCCGTGCCGTGGATGAGACTACCCCCGATCAGCGTGCCTGACGCATCGAATTCCGGAATCATCGAGTGCATGCCGACTGGATCAAACAAGCGGGTGCGCAAGTACTCCGCCACAGCACGGCGGCGGCTTTCGGGGTCCGGTGCGGGCGAGAGCACGCGCGCGGCAAGATCCGCGAGGATGACACTTGTGGCGGTCGAATAGACCCACTTCCGGCCCGGTTCGTGTTGCAGCGGCTGGTCCTCGGCGTAGCGCGCCATCGCGTCGCGTCCGTCAAGGAACAGCATGCGCACTTCATCGGATTTCCATGGCGGCGATATGGCTTCGGCATGTCGCAATCCGGAGCGCATCTGCAGCAACTGGCGCAATGTGATCTCGCCTCGCGGATCACCCGGACGCTGCCATGCCGGGATCGGTGCCGGCTCGTCCAGCCGCAGACGGCCATCCGAGATCAGCATGCCGATCATCACGCCGGTGATCGATTTGGCCATCGACCAGCTCACGAAGCGGGTGTTCTCATGATACCCTGGCGCATAGCGCTCCGCAATCACGCGCCCACCCTGCATCACGATCACCGACCGCGTTTCTGAGGCGTCCTTTTCGCTGAACAGCGCGTCGACCCGGCGCGCGAGTTCATCACGCGGGACGCCGGGATTGGCCGAAACTGCCTTCAGGGCTTGCGCTGAAACCGGCGGCGGAGCGGGCGGTGCAGCAGGGCTGCATCCGAACAGGGCTGGCACAAGCGCGAGCGGGGCGATAAGGGCAAGGGAACGTCGGGCCATCAGGCGGCCAGCTTTTCTCCAGATCGACCCCGCATGGCAATGGCCAAACCATTACGTTCCCCCGAACCGGTTCCTTCCTCCACGCAGCCGCGGCGGCGTTACGTGCGCTGGGGCCTTGTCCTGATCGCCGTCCTGATCGGTGCCGGGGCTTTCGCCTGGCCGCAACTGCAGGGCTATGCGCTCACCGGGACCGCCTATGGCGCGCGTGTCGCCTGCTCCTGCCGCTTTGTCGGCGGCAGGCCGCTGGGTGATTGCCGCAAGGATTTCGAACCGGGGATGGACCTCATCACCCTTTCGGAAGATACCGCAGCGCACAGCGTGACCGCGCGCTTTCCGCTGATCGCAAGTCAGACGGCAACTTATCGCGAAGGTTGGGGCTGCGTGCTCGAACCGTGGAGCAATTGACCGCCTAGGCGCTCTCGACCCATGGCGAAGTCTGCTCGATCCAGCCGCCACCGACGACCCTGTCGCCATCATAGATCACTGCTGCTTGCCCCGGAGCGACGCCGTATTCCGGCTGCGGGAAGCGGATCGTGCATGCCGCGCCTTCACCGATCGAGCCTTCTATCGTTACCGGCACGGGCTTCGCCAGCGAACGCACCTTGGCAGTCAGCGATCCGCCTTGCGGCAGCGCGCCGATGCGATTGGTTTCGACGAGACGCGCCGCACCGACGGCCAGCATGGCCTTGGGCCCGACCATCACGCGGCGCCCCGGCGCGTCTAGTTCGGTCACGTAGAGCGGTTCTGCCTGTCCTCCGATTTCCAGCCCGCGCCGCTGGCCCACCGTGTAGTGGATAACGCCGCGATGCGTGCCCAGAACGGCCCCTGTCGCGGCATGGACGATCTCGCCAGGGGCGGCGCCTTCCGGCCGGATCTTGGTGACGATGGCCGCATAGTCGCCGTCCGGTACGAAGCAAATGTCCTGGCTGTCGGGCTTGGTCGCAACGCCAAGGCCCAGTGCTGCGGCCATCGCGCGGACTTCGGGCTTGGGCAGGCCGCCCAGCGGGAAGCGCAGGAAGTCCAGTTGCTCTTCTGTTGTGCCATAGAGAAAGTAGGACTGATCGCGCGCCGGATCGATCGCGCGGTGGAGTTGCGGCCCCCCCGCTGTCTCGATCCGCCTTACGTAGTGGCCGGTGGCGAGGCAGTCCGCACCAAGATCGCGGGCCATAGTCAGCAGGTCGGTAAACTTCGGCCCCATGTTGCAGCGGATGCACGGGATCGGAGTCCGCCCGGCCATGTAGTCATCGGCAAATCGTTCGACGACTTCCTCGCGGAAGCGCGATTCATGGTCGAACACGTAGTGCGCGATGCCCAGACGGTCGGCCACGGCGCGCGCGTCACGTATGTCGTCGCCGGCGCAGCAGGCGCCCTTGCGGCCGGTTGCGGCGCCGAAGTCATAGAGCTGCAGGGTTACGCCGATCACCTCCGCACCACTCGCGGCGGCGAGGCCAGCGACCACGGAGCTGTCGACGCCCCCGGACATGGCAACGACGATTCG
Source organism: Novosphingobium sediminis (assembly GCF_007991615.1). GTDB lineage: Bacteria > Pseudomonadota > Alphaproteobacteria > Sphingomonadales > Sphingomonadaceae > Novosphingobium > Novosphingobium sediminis. The sequence goes on from NZ_BJYR01000013.1 coordinate 114,464, forward strand.
GTTCGGCGTTTTTCTTTCCGGTAGAGAAAAAAGTTCAGCAGCCTCACGCTCGCTCAGCGGAAGCGAATTCGTCGTCTCAGACTCGATTCCAATCCCGCAGGACGTTCCATTTGTGCCCAAGTTGCTTTGCATTCCGGCCCCATAGGCTCTTTCCGGGTCAAGCGGCAGATCAAAAAAATGGATCCTCGGTGGTGGACGGGCCCTCCAAAAACCTAACTCTTGGTGAAGGGCGGGTTTACCCTCCTTTATAGGACCGTGGGCTAGAGACCTGGTCATGGAGATGAGATTTTCCGATTCATGGCCGCAGGTCCCGGGCGATTCGTCCCGCGGGTTGCGCCCGCTCGGCTGGAGCGAACTCTGCGCTCGGCTTGTTGCGGCGCATGACACGCGAGGCGTGCTTCCGGGGACAGCGCCGGGGCTGGTGCTGGCCACCAGCGCCGGTTTGGATGGCGGCACGACCGGACCTCACGGGGGGAGGGGGTTCAGCTTCCATGAATCGGCTGCAGTGTTGCTCCGGAGCGTTGAAAAGGAGGCTGAAGATCTTGTTAACCCCGCCTCTTTAGCGAATGGAAATGACGTGAGAGGCACAGACGGTGTCGTTCCTGAAGTCGCCCCGCAACGTCGACCAGACGAGAATTGACATGATTGAAAATCAGAAAATCAAGCCGTCGCAAGTGATTGGCCCCCTTGGGGAGCCACTGACCCTCGACAGTCTGCCGCCGCCTTCGACCACCCGCTGGGTTGTTCGCCGCAAGGCCGAGGTTGTTGCAGCAGTCAATGGCGGTCTCCTCACGATCGATGAGGTATGTGAGCGCTATAGCCTCACGTTGGAAGAGTTCGCTTCGTGGCAGCGAGCGGTCGATCGGTCTGGCATGCAGGGTCTGCGCGTGACGCGCATCCAGCACTACCGTGATCTCTACGAGCGCCAGCTCAAGTTCTGACACGCCGGCGCCAGATGGCGCCAGCACCCATGCTGCAGAGGCCGTCCCGAAAAACGGGGCGGCCTTTGCTTTTTCTGCTTGCCCGAAGAGGTCGATGTCACAACCTGTTTCAGGTTGCATCCTCGCCACGATGGAATCATTTGTTCATGCGCTTCGTCGAGCCGCAATTGTCACTCGTCGGATGCATGGCTAAGACTATGATTGCGTGCGGCACAGCGCGGGTTCGCGCGCTTGCGGGAAGTGATATAGTCATATAATACACTTCCGCCCGGGTGGGGATCGGCCCCCATACCGGATGTTCGGCGCCCGACCGGGACTAAGGCACGTGAACGACATGAATTATGAAACGAAAATCAGATCCGGGCTGCAGCCCGCCATGGACCCGGATGTGGGCGATGGTGATTTCGGTTCTACAGGAGGCGGACAACGCCGCCTGGTAGTTGTGGCCGTGCTGATTGTCGCAGCGCTCGGCCTCGGCTGGTATTTCATGCACAAGTCGCCAGCGGCGACGGATGCGGCTTCGGCGCGCAACGCACAAGCTCAGTCGGTGAGCGTCATCACGCCCGGCCGCAGCAGCGTGACGGGAACGATTACTGCCAGCGGTGCAATCGCGGCGCGGCGCGAAATGCCGGTCGGCATCGCCGGTGAGGGCGGACGTGTCGTCAGCGTGCTGGTCGATGCGGGCGACTGGGTGCGCGCAGGACAGGTTCTTGCCGTGGTCGATCGCTCGGTGCAGGCGCAGCAGATTGCCGGCCAGGCCGCGAACATCGAAGTGCAGCGTGCCAACGCGCGGATCGCACAGTCCAATCTCGATCGTGCGCTCCAGTTGGTCGAGCGCGGGTTCATTTCGAAGGCTGATGTCGATCGCCTGACTGCGACGCGCGATGCCGCCGTTGCGCAAGTGCGCGTTGCGGGTGCTGCTCTCGACCAGTTGCGGGCCAGCACCGCGCGACTCAACATCGTTGCCCCGGCGGCAGGTCTGGTGCTCACCCGCGGGGTGGAGCCGGGCCAGATTGTCAGTCCCGGTAGCGGCGTGCTGTTCCGTATTGCCAAGGACGGGCAGCTTGAAATGCAGGCACGTCTCGCGGAGAATGATCTCGCGCGGCTTTCGGTCGGCCAGTCAGCTGAAGTTACCCCGGTTGGTACCAATCAGCCATTCATCGGCCAGATCTGGCAACTTTCGCCTACGATTGATGCGCAAACGCGTGAAGGTATCGCGCGGATCGCGCTGGCTTATGATCGCGCCTTGCGTCCCGGTGGCTTTGCCAGCGCGCAGATCCGCAGCGGTTCGGTCACGGCGCCGATGCTGCCTGAATCGGCCATTCTTTCCGACCAGCAGGGTGCATTCGTCTATGTGGTCGACCAGAACAACAAGGTGGTGCGCCGCAGTGTGAAGACGGGTGACGTGACCGCGCAGGGCATCGTGATCGCCGACGGTCTTGCCGGCAATGAGCGGGTCGTCCTGCGCGCCGGCGGCTTCCTCAACCCGGGAGATGTCGTTCGCCCGGTGACCGCCAACGCTCCGACTCCCACGACCAGTCCCGGCTCGTAAGCGAAGGCCGCGCACATGAACTTTCGCAATATCTCTGCCTGGTCGATCCGCAACCCGGTGGTGCCGATTGTCCTGTTCCTTGGCCTCACCCTCGCCGGGATCGTGGCGTTCATGGGCATGAAGGTGCAGGACCAGCCGGACATCGAATTTCCGCTGGTCATTGTCACCATTTCCCAGCCCGGTGCAGCGCCGACGGAGATCGAGAACCAGATCACCCAGCGCATTGAATCTGCGGTTCGGACAATTGCGGGGGTGGATACCCTCAGTTCGACGGCCACTGAAGGCTCGAGTCAGACGATGGTCCAGTTCGCCATCGGAACGGACATCAACGCGGCAGTGAACGAGGTCAAGAACGCGGTCGATCAGGTCCGCGGCGACCTTCCCGAGGGCATCCTCGAACCGCAGGTGGTCAAGGCGCAAACGTCGTCTGACGCGATCGCCTACTTTGCGGTCTCGGCGGACGACATGACCATCGAGCAGCTGTCGTGGTTCATCGACGATTCGGTGCGCAAGCGCCTGCTCTCGGTGCCGGGCATGGCCGAAGTCGTGCGCAACGGCGGCGTCAACCGTGAGATCGCGGTGACGCTCGATCCGATGCGGATGAAGGCACAAGGCGTCACCGCCACGCAGATCAACGCGGCGCTGCGCCAGGTCAATCTGAACGCTGCGGGCGGGCGCGCCGAGGTTGCCGGTTCGCGGCAGGCCGTGCGCGTGCTCGGTAATGCCTCCACCGCCTTCGAGCTCTCGCGCACGCAGGTCGGCATCTCCGGCGGGCGAACTGTCCGCCTGTCCGACGTTGCGGACGTGCGTGACAGCTTCAGCGAGATCACGTCGATCGCCAAGACCAACGGCAAGCCTGTCGTAACCTTCAGCATCGCCCGCGCTCGCGGCGAATCCGATGTCAGCGTGTTCGATGATTCGGTCAAGGAACTCGCCAAGATCGAGAAGGAGCAGGGCGGCCGCGTCCACTTCATCCAGCTCTTCTCCAGCGTCGGCTACACCAAGGACCAGTACAAGTCCTCGATGTCCGCGATGGTCGAAGGCGCGGTGCTTGCGGTGATCGTGGTGTTCTTCTTCCTGCGGGACTGGCGCGCGACGATTGTCTCGGCAATCGCCATTCCGCTGTCCTCGATCCCGACGTTCTGGTTGATGAGCCTGATCGGTTTCACGCTCAACACGATGTCGCTGCTCGCGCTCGGCCTCGTTGCCGGCGTCCTGGTGGACGATGCAATCGTGGAGATCGAGAACATCGTCAGGCACATGCGAATGGGCAAATCGGCCTATCAGGCCGCCATCGACGCAGCGGACGAGATCGGTCTTGCGGTCGTCGCGACGACCTTTTCGATCGTCGCTGTGTTCCTGCCGGTTGCGCTCATGCCGGGCGTTTCGGGCCAGTTCTTCAAGAACTTCGGCCTGACGGTCGTTATTGCCGTTCTGTTCTCGTTGCTCGTTGCGCGCATGATCACGCCGATGATCGCTGCCTATTTCCTCAAGGCGCACGGTCAGGCTGAACATGGCAACGGACCGTGGATGCAGCGCTACATGCGCGTGCTCGAGTGGTCGCTCGATACTCGTGCGGTGGCCGCCTATCGCGACCGCTTCCCCCGGCGGTGGTTCCGTGCCCGGCTGCGCGATCACCGACTGTGGATGATGGGCGTAGCCGCCGGCGCGCTTGCCTTCACGGTCGTGTTGTTCATGGTTATCCCGTCGCAGTTCTTCCCCGAAACGGACGGCGATTTCAGTCGTATCACCATCGAAATGGTGCCCGGAACCACGATCGAGCAGACCGAAAAGAAGGTCGATGAAGTGCTCGCGCTGGTAAAGGACGAGCCGGAGATCGATGTCGCGCTCGAGCGCATCAATGAGGGCAACGGCCGCGTATTCCTCGAATTGAAGCGCGATCGTGCGCGGTCCAGCATGGAGTTCGAACGCGCGCTGACCCCGCGTCTGCAGAAAGTTGCCGACGCGCGTGTCAGCTTCATGAACCAGAACGGCGGCGGCCCTGGCGGCGGTTCGGGCCGTGCGATCAGCGTGATGCTTTCCGGCTCCGATCCGGATCTGCTGCAAAAGACGGCTCAGACGCTGGTCGAGCAGATGAGCCAGCTGAAGGTCGTTGTCGCACCGCGCATCAGCGCCGACTTGCGTCGTCCCGAGATCGTGATCACTCCGCATCTCGATCTTGCTGCCTCGCTGGGCGTAACGACCCAACAGCTCAGCCAGGTTATCCGCATCGCGACGCAGGGCGAAATCGATCAGAACAGCGCCAAGTTCTCGCTTTCGGATCGTCAGGTTCCGATCCGCGTCAAGCTCCCGGTCTCTTCGCGCCGTGATCTGTCGACGCTCGAGAATCTTCCTGTGCCTACCGTGTCAGGTGGTTCGGTCCCGCTCTCGCGCGTGGCTACCATCGGGTTTGGTTCGGGCCCGACGAGCATCCAGCGGTACAATCAGAACCGCCGCGTGTTCATCGGTGCCGATCTGCCGCCGGGCGTGGTCAAGGGCACGGCCGATGTCGCGATCAAGGCGTTGCCGATCATGAAGAACCTGCCGCAGGGTGTTTCCAACGCTGCGGCGGGCGAAGACCGTTGGCAGCAGGAAATGCTCTTCAATTTCATGGTCGCGCTGGCTTCTGGTGTGTTGCTGGTCTTCTCGGTGCTCGTGCTGCTTTATCGCCGCTTTATCTCGCCGCTGGTAAACATGGGTTCGCTGTTCCTCGCTCCGCTGGGCGGTTTGCTGCTGCTTCTGGCGACTGGTCAGGCGCTTTCACTGCCCGTGTTCATCGGCGTCCTGATGCTGTTCGGCATCGTTGCCAAGAACTCGATCTTGCTCATCGATTTCGCGATCGAGGAAATGGCCAAGGGCACGCCCAAGCTCGATGCAATCATCGAGGCCGGGCACAAGCGCGCCCAGCCGATCGTGATGACCACCGTGGCGATGATCGCGGGCATGGTGCCAACGGCAGTTTCGCTCGGCGGCGATGCGGGCTGGCGTGCGCCGATGGGCATTGTCGTGATCGGCGGCCTGGCGCTCTCGACATTGCTTACGCTGCTGCTCGTCCCAGCTGGCTTCAGCCTCGCTGACGGGCTGGAAAAGCGCGTCGGGCCGTGGATCGGACGGCGCGTGCTGTCTTACGATCCGCGTGAGGCCGCGCGCGAACGTGACGCGCATGCGGCTGGCGAGGCCTTCCCGGCGGAGTGACCGCGACGACAGGGATGCCAACCGCCAGCCCTGCGGCAACTCCGTTTTCCTCCGCACGGCGGATGGCTGACCCTGCGCGCCGCATGCGGCTCTTCGCCACTGCACTGCTTCTGCTGATGGCGGCGCTGTTTCTCGCTGCCCGCCAGCTTGAGGCGTACCATACCGGCTGGGGCTTTTTGCGCGCATTTGCCGAAGCCGCGATGGTTGGCGGCCTCGCCGATTGGTTTGCGGTTACGGCGCTGTTTCGCCATCCGCTCGGCCTGCCGATCCCGCACACAGCGATCATCCCCGAGAACAAGGATCGCATCGCCGACTCGATGGCAGCGTTCCTAAAGGCCAATTTCCTGACCCCGCCTGTCGTCGCGCGGCGCCTGCGTGGTCTTAACGCGGCAAACGCAGCCGGACAGTATCTGGCCAATCCACGTCCCGGTGAAAGCCGCCTCGGTGCTGGCGCGGCGAGCCTCATTGCCGATGTGCTCGAATCGCTCGATCAGGAAAAGCTGGGCGGCATGGCCAAGGCTGCGTTGCGAAGCCGGATAGAGCGGTTGGCGCTCGCGCCGCTGCTTGGCAACCTGCTCACCGCAATGATCGCGGAGGGCCGGCACATGCCGCTGATCGAAGCGCTGATCCGCCGTTCTGCTGAAGCGCTCGAGGCCAATGAGGACCTCGTACGGCGGATAATTCACGACAAGGCCAACACCATCATGCGTTGGACCGGGCTAGACGAACGCCTGGCCAACGGCATTCTCGATGGGCTCTACAAGCTGCTCGCGGAGACGGTGGTGATCGAGGATCACCCGCTGCGGCTGAAGATCGAGGAAAGTCTGGGCGCGCTTGCCGAAGCCTTGGTCCATGATCCGGAAATGCATGCGCGGGTGGAGGCTATGAAGCGCGATGTGCTTGCCAACCCTGCCTTCGCGGCCTGGCTCGATGGCTTGTGGGAGCGCGGCAGGGCGCAGTTGCTCCGCGCCGTGCGCTCGGGCGGCAGCGGTACAACGGAAGGTGGGGATCGCATCGGTGCCTCGCTTGCTGAGCTGGGCCGCGCTCTGCAGCACGATGCCCGCCTGCAGGTTCTTGTGAACCGCTTTGCCCGGCGGACGCTTGTGGGCATCTCCACGCGCTATGGCGGGGAAATCGTGCGGCTGGTCTCCGAAACAGTCCGGCGCTGGGATGCGCGCACAGTGACCGCCCGCATCGAAGGGGCTGTCGGGCGAGACCTCCAGTTCATCCGCATCAACGGGACTCTCGTGGGCGGGCTTGTCGGCGTGGCGATACACGCAGTAGACGTCGCACTATGACAGGCCCCGAACTCTCGACCGATCGTCTCGATCTCTGGCGCCCGGCGCCGCGCGACCACGCCGCTCTGGTGGACCTGCTCGCGGACGATGAGGTTCGCCGCCATCTCGGCAGCCGGCCGACAAATCCCGTCGAGGAATTCAACCGGCTCTGCCGAAACGCCGGGTCATGGGCGCTTTTCGGCTACGGTACGTTCGTGTGCCGTGTGCGGGGCTCGGATGAAGTGCTCGGCATCTGCGGCGTGTTCCACTCGTGGCGCGGCTTCGGCCAGGGCCTCGATGATACGCCCGAAATCGGGTGGATCTTTGCCCGCAAGACCTGGGGCAAAGGCATTGCGACCGAGGCCGCCCGCGCCTCGCTGGCGTGGTTCGACGCCGCGTTTCCCGGGCGCCGGGTGGCGTGCATGATCAACGACACCAATCTGCCTTCGCTCGCTGTGGCGGACAAGCTCGGCTTCGTGCGCTACGGCGTGCAGGAAGATCACGGCGTCGAGCTAATCCTGCTCGAGCGCGTAGCCTAGCCCACGAAAGCGCGTTCGATCACATATTCGCCGGGGTGCGAGTTTGCGCCTTCGGTGAAGCCGAAGCCTTCAAGCATCGCGGCGACTTCCTTGATCATCGTCATTGAGCCGCAGAGCATGACGCGATCATGTTCCGGATCGAAGGCCTTGGGCTCGCCGAGCGAGCCCTGGAACAGCGTGCCGTCGAGCATCAAGCCTTCAATGCGCTTGCTGGTGTGGAACGGCTCGCGAGTCACGGTCGGGATGTAGGTCAGGCGTTCGGCTGCCATCTCGCCAACCAGTGGATCGTCCGCCAGCCGGCCTTCCAGCATGTCGCGGTAGGCAAGGTCCGAAACGCCGCGAACCGAGTGGACTACGGCGATCTGTTCAAACCGGTCGTAGATATCGGGATCGCGGATCAGAGACATCCAAGGCGCAAGGCCAGTTCCGGTGCCGAGCAGGAACAGGCGGCGGCCAGGAAGCAGCGCGTCGGCCACCAATGTACCGGTCGGCTTGCGCCCGAGGTAGATATGGTCGCCCTCCTTGATCTTCTGGAGGCGTGACGTCAGCGGGCCGTCCGGCACCTTGATCGAGAGGAATTCCAGCACTTCGTCGTAGGCGGGCGAGGCCATTGAGTAAGCGCGCAGCAGCGGCCGGCCGTTGTCGCCCATCAAGCCAATCATCACGAACTCGCCCGAACGGAAGCGGAAGCTCGGCGGGCGGGTAATCGTGAACGAGAACAGGAACTCGTTCCAATGACGCACCGAGACGACCGTCTCGACCGAAAGGCTGGCAGTAGGCTCAAGGGGAAACTGGTCGGGCATGTCGCGGCCCTCCGTGGTGGGCAGCGACGCTGCCGGATGGGTGACAATCCGTCTTTACAGAATGGCTGTCAAATTTATTTCACACTCGACCAAAAGAGGCGGGCGTGAGGCGGATGTTGATGGTCAGTGGCCCGCCGGATCGGCCACGAACGCAGGCGGTGTGGCTTCGCTGGCGAAGCGCCAGGCGGAGAGGTAGGCCAGCTTCACGATCTTCGTCATCTTGACGTAGTTGATCCGGTCTGCGGTGTCGGTGGTGTGGTGGTAATCGGGGTGGAAGCCGGTGTTGAACCACATCGCCGGTACGTCCTTCAGAACGAAGGGAAACTGGTCGCTGCGGAAGAATACGTTCAGCGCATTCTCGTGGTCAAAGCGGTCATCGAGGTCGAGCCCGACGCTGCGATTGGCGGCCTGAACGGCGCGGTTGAAGTCCGGACTGTAGGTCGCGCCGATGAGGTTCAAACGGTTGGTCGTGTCCTTGGGAATGTCGACAAGCCCGGTCGTCTGGTCGCTTTGCTCTTCGTTGCGGCCGATCATGTCGAAATTGATCATCGCGCGCGTCGTGCCCAGCGGACGCAGCGGATGCATCGCCATATAGTAGCTGCCGAGCAGGCCGCGCTCTTCGGCAGCGAACACGGCAAAGAGGATCGAGCGCTTGGGCTTCACCGGGTTCGCCATGAAAGCGCGGGCGAGCGCGACGACGCCGACCGTACCAGATCCGTTGTCGTCCGCCCCGTGCCAGATCTCGGGGCCGTTGCTGCCATCGTGATCGTGGTGCGCGCTGATGATCACCGTTTCCGGTGCAAGTGTCGGGTCCGAACCCGGCAGCAGGCCGACAACATTGGCCGATACACCGCGCGTGCGCGACGTGTTTTCGAGGTGGAGCGCAACTGTCGTTTCGGCAAGCGCGCGTGATTGCGGGGCGAGGCCGGCATCTATCGCGCTCTGCAGTGCCTGCGGGCTCGCGCCAGCCTTGGCAAGTAGCGCTGCGCCGACTGCATCGGAAACGGTGAGCACCGGAATGCGCAGTTCATCATCGGGCAGGGCCTGTCCCGGCAGCGGAGGAACCCGCTTGGCGCTGCCGCCGATGCGGTTCACACGTTCGAGGTTGGAGGGATGCTTGCGGTTCCGTTCGGCCACGACCAGCAGGGCCAGCGCGCCGTGGGCCTGCGCATTGAGCGCCTTCACGCGGTTGGTGGCGTGGCGGGTATTGCCAGTTCCATTGAAGCGCGAAGCCGGATCATTCTCCTGCGGCTCGTGCTCGAACACGAGGACGATCTTTCCGCGGACATCGAGGCCCTTGTAGTCGTCGTAGCCCACGCCGGGCGCGGTGATGCCATAGCCGGCGAACGCGAGCGGTGCGTTCAAATCAATATCGTCACGGAAGCCGCCAAGCACATCAGGCGCCTTCCAGCTTTGCTCCGCGCCACCGATGCGCAAGGTGAGCGCATTGGCGGCTGGGTTGGGCCGATATTCGATCAGCGGGACAGTCTGGTACCAGCTTGGCGCGCCCTTCGCGTCGGTCGCACCCGGCTGGAGGCCCGCCTTCGCGAACTCGGCAGCGATCCACTGTACGGCGGCATCATCGCCCGGCTGGAGTGACATGCGGCCCAGCAGCGCGTCCGAGGCGATGAACGTGAGATCGGCGCGCAAGTCCGTCTCGCGGATCTGGTCATACCCGGTCTTCTGCGCAGCGGGAACAGGCGCGAGCTTCGCGTCGGCCGCATGAGCCGCGCCGGACAGCGCCAGAATTCCGAGTGCAGCGCCCCAAGCCGCCTTCCGCATAGCCGATCCCCCCAAACAGGTATCAAGGCCTAGAACCCACCGAGTCGCCTTGTCCATTGGCCCTTGGGGGATTCGCGGCGAATTTAGGTCAGGTTGACACAGTTGACACAGTCCAGAGCGCAAACTGGCCATCCCTCCCCGCTGGCCGGAAAACGGGCGATTGGCGAGGGCGTGGTTGGGTCTGCGGCGCATGCGCAGAGCATATCCCGTTCGGCTCCCTGTAGGATAGCGCCAATCAGTTTCCTGCGTCGATGAGCGCCTGAACCTTCTGGTAGAACGCTTCGCGCGCATCGCCTTCGGGGCCTTTGGTGGCGCGGGTCCAGTCGGCATTGCTCGCAATCACCAGCCTGCGCTTCGGATCGATGAAGATGCCCTGACCGAAAATGCCCTGCGCCGCGACCGAGCCGTCGTCATAGGTCCACCACTGGAAACCGTAGCCCTTGCCCGGCTCGCCAATGTCCTTCTGCTTGTGGATCGCCGCTGCGAACCAGTCCGCAGGCACGATCTGCTGGCCGCCCGCGTTGCCATTTGCCAGCACGAACAGGCCCATGCGGGCGAAATCGCGCGTTGCGGCCTGAAGGCAGCAGCCGGCGATTTCGTGCCCGCTTTTGCCGAGCAACCAGGTTGCCTTGGCTTCCATGCCGGCGGGCTTCCAGATCTTCTCCTCAAGGTATTGCGCCAGCGGCTTCTTCGTGGCGGAGGAGACGAGGACGCCGATCAGGTTGGTTTCGCCGGTATTGTAGTGCCACACCGTGCCCGGCGGGTGCGCGCGGGGGAGTTTGCGCATGTAGCTGACGGTCGCGTCCATGCCCTTTTCGGGCTCGGCGTTGTTGAACATCGCGACATCGGCCTTGGGGTCTTCATAGTCCTCGTTCCAGCGCACGCCCGAACTCATCGTGAGGAGCTGCGCGACGCTGACGTCATCGTAGGCCGAGCCCTTGAGGTCCGGGATATACTGGCTCACCTTGTCGTCGAGGCTCTTGATGTAGCCGTCCTTGATCGCCGCGCCGACGAGCGTGGAGGTGAACGACTTGGCGACCGAGAAGCTGGTCCAGCGGCCCTTCGCATCGAAGCCCAGCCCATATCGTTCGAGCCGGATCTTGCCGTCCTGCACGATGACGAGGCCCGCCGCGCGCTGGCTGGCCATGTATTGGTCGACCCCCGGGACATTGAGGGGTTTGCCGGCGGGCAAGGGCAGTGGCTTGTCAGACGGTGCGATCTCGCGTGCTTCTGCCAGCACGGGAAGTCGGTCCATCGCCCGGAACGCGGCATCGCGCTGCGGGATCGTCCACATGAGCACATCACGGTTGGTCGGCAGTGCAGCCAGCAGCCCCCGCGTTTCTGCATCGAGGCTGGCGTACCAGCCAAGCCCGCTGAGCCCCGCCAAGGCCGCCACTGCCAGCACGATTGTCCGCTTGCGCATCCTAACCCCCGCATCTTGTTGCTTTGAGCGGCAGGTTAGCGATGCGCTTCGCTCTGTCCAGTGGACGTCAGTCTGCCAGCCAGTTGCCGTGGAAGCCGGGTGGAATGCGGCAGGGAATGTGGACCGTGGCAACGGCCTCCGCCGCGATGTTCTGCGCATCGAGGATCACCAGATCGGTGGTCTGCGCCGCCGCGTCGATCACATAGCCCATCAGCCAGCCTTGGCCTTCGGGCGCGTCCGCGCTGCGAGGCATGAACACGAACTCGCCCGGCACCTTGCCGGGGCCGAAATCGCGCACAGTGCGTTCGCCCGTTTCCAGATCGAAAGCGAAGATCGGAGCATCGCCGATGAAGTCCTCCGCTTCGGTCGCGAGGCCCATCGACCAGGCATAGCGGTAGGGCTGGCCGAAGAAGCGTTCGTCGGGCCGCGGAAACTCTTGCGGCGCGGCGTCGATCGTCCGGCGGCTGACGGTGCGGGCCATGGGATCGATCGTCCAGCGTTCAAGGCCCAGCGGCTTGCCGGCAGGCCCATCCACGCTGCCGCTCTTGCCGGCTTCGAACATGGTTTCGTAGGCGCAGAGATCAACCACGACCGAACCGTCATCGGCTTCGTAGCTGTTTGAAACATGGAAGACATAGAGCGGATCGACTTCGCACCAGATCACGTCCTCTGCTCCGCCATCTCTCGGCAGCAGGCCGACGCGGGCCTTGTGATCGGGATTCCAGCGATAGGGGAACGATGCACCGCCCATCACCGCGCTCATCGAGAACGTGACCGGCAGATCGAACACCAGCACATAGTTCGCCGTGATGCTGCACTCGTGGATCGAGGGGCCATGCTCGACCGAGATCGCCACTTCGCGGGTAACGTTACCCTCGGGCGAGACGCGAATGTACCACACCTTGTCGTGGACCATGCCGGCGTAGGTGATCGCGTGAAGCTCGCCGGTCCGCGGATCTTCGTGGGGGTGCGCAGTGAAGGGAACGCGCAGGGTGCCTTCAAGATCGGTATAGGCCACGCTTTCCAGTTCGTGCGACAGCTCGACCGGGAAGCTGCCGGCCTCGACCAGCGCATAGGTCTTGCCGCCATGCTGGATGACGTTGGTGTTCACCGTATCGAAATCCGGCGCGAGGCGCGGCCCCGGGGCAGCGGATGGCCCGCCTGCCGCTTCCAGCTTGCGGGAACGGATGTAGCGGTTGCGATACCATTCGGCCTTGCCGTTCCGGATGCAGACGCCGTGGACCATGCCATCGCCGACGAACCAGTGATGGCCGCGCGGATCGGGCTTGAACGGGTTGGGGCCGATGCGGACATAGCGGCCAGACAGTTCGGGCGGGATCAAGCCGGTCACCGCAAGGTCGGTGATCGTCCGCTCCTCTGTCACTGGCGTGTGGATGCCGCCGAGGAACGTGTGCTTGCGGTCCTTGGGCTGGCGCTTGCGATTGATCGTGGCAACCGTCTCGACCCCTTTGGTCACGACATTGCGGATGGTGGTTTCAACGATGCTTGCCATGACACGGCACTCCCCGTAGATGTTTATGCTGTAAACATATAGGCAATGGTAACAGTGTCAACATCAATCTCGGAGCAGCGCGGCTATCACCATGGCGATCTGCGCGCTGCTTTGCTGACGGCGGGGCTGCATGCTCTTGAAAGCGCCGACATTTCAGAGATTTCTCTGCGGGCGCTGGCCCGCGAAGTGGGGGTTTCGGCCACCGCAGTCTATCGCCATTTCCCCGACAAGCGGGCTCTGCTCGAGGCAATGGCGCGCGAAGGGCTCGCGCAGTTGGGCCAGATGCAGCAGCGCGCGGCGATGGAGGCAGGCGACAACGCCTTCTCGGCGACCGGCCGGGCCTATGTGCGATTCGCGCTGGCGAACCCGAGCCTGTTCAGGCTTGTCTTCACGCACTGCCCTGTGCGCGGGGATGGCCTGCCGGAGGGCAACCTGGCCGCGGATATGCTGCTGGCAAGCGCTGCGCGGTTCACCGGGGGCGACAAGCAGGCCGCACGCCGGTTCGCCCTGCAATCTTGGGCGCTGGTCCACGGCCTTGCGATGCTCATGCTGGACGGACAGCTGCCAGCCGATGAAGCCCTGATCGATCAGGTCATCGACGGGCCAACGATGTGGCCTGCCGCCTCCTGACCAGCCTGTTTGCGCGCCACGAAAAAGGGCCGGAAGGTTTCCCCTCCGGCCCCGTTTCTCGTGTTCAGCGTGGGCTTCGGACTTAGAAGTCCATGCCGCCCATGCCGCCCATGCCGCCACCCATCGGGGGCATCGCGGGCTTGTCTTCGGGCTTTTCGCTGATCGCGGCTTCCGTCGTGATCAACAGGCCGGCAACCGAGGCTGCATCCTGAAGCGCGGTGCGCACGACCTTGGTCGGGTCGATCACGCCGGCGGCCTTCAGGTTCTCGTAGGTGTCGGTCGCAGCGTTGAAGCCCTGGGTTTCATCGGCTTCGCGCAGCAGGTTGCCCGAAACGACCGCGCCATCGTGGCCGGCGTTCGTGGCAATCTGACGGACCGGCGCCATGATCGCGCGGCGCACGATGTCGATGCCCTTGGTCTGGTCGTCGTTCGCGCCCTTGAGGCCGGCAAGGGCCTTGGTCGCGTAGAGGAGAGCGGTACCGCCGCCGGGGACGATGCCTTCCTCGACCGCAGCGCGGGTAGCGTGAAGCGCGTCGTCGACGCGATCCTTGCGCTCCTTCACTTCGACTTCCGAAGCGCCGCCGACCTTGATCACGGCAACGCCGCCAGCGAGCTTGGCAAGGCGTTCCTGCAGCTTCTCGCGGTCGTAGTCGCTGGTGGTGACTTCGATCTGGGCGCGGATCTGCTCGACGCGGGCCTTGATCTCGTCAGCCGAACCGGCGCCATCGACGATGGTGGTGTTGTCCTTGTCGATCGTGACCTTCTTGGCCTGGCCGAGCATCGCGAGCGTGACGCTCTCGAGCTTGATGCCGAGGTCTTCGGAGATCATCTCGCCAGCGGTCAGCGTGGCGATATCGCCCAGCATGGCCTTGCGGCGATCGCCGAAGCCCGGAGCCTTGACGGCTGCGACCTTGAGGCCGCCGCGCAGCTTGTTGACGACGAGCGTGGCGAGCGCCTCACCCTCGATGTCCTCGGCGATGATGAGGAGCGGACGACCCGTCTGCACCACGGCCTCGAGCACCGGCAGCATCGCCTGGAGCGACGAGAGCTTCTTCTCGTGGATGAGGATGTAGGGGCTGTCGAGCTCGACAGTCATCTTGTCGGGGTTGGTGATGAAGTAGGGCGAGAGGTAGCCGCGATCGAACTGCATGCCTTCGACGACATCGAGTTCGAACTCGAGGCCCTTGGCCTCTTCCACGGTGATCACGCCTTCCTTGCCGACCTTGTCCATCGCTTCGGCGATCTTCTGGCCGACTTCGACGTCGCCATTGGCCGAGATGATGCCGACCTGGGCGATTTCCGACGAGCCGCTGACCGGGGTCGAGCGGGCCTTGAGATCATCGACGACCTTGCTGACTGCGAGATCGATGCCGCGCTTCAGGTCCATCGGGTTCATGCCGGCAGCAACCGAGGTCATGCCTTCGCGCACGATCGCCTGGGCGAGAACGGTGGCGGTGGTGGTGCCATCACCGGCGAGGTCGTTGGTCTTCGAGGCCACTTCGCGCAGCATCTGCGCGCCCATGTTCTCGAACTTGTCCTTGAGCTCGATTTCCTTGGCGACGGTGACGCCGTCCTTGGTGATGCGGGGCGCACCGAAGCTCTTGTCGATCACGACGTTGCGGCCCTTGGGGCCCAGCGTGACCTTGACGGCATCAGCGAGGATGTCGACGCCGCGCAGAATGCGCTCACGAGCGTCGCGGCCGAACTTTACGTCCTTGGCAGCCATGATGGTTTCCTTTGAATGAGAAGAAGTTGGGAAAGAAGGACGGCTGGTATCAGCCGATTACGCCGAGGATGTCGGCTTCCTTCATGATCAGCAGGTCTTCGCCGCCGACCTTGACTTCGGTGCCGGACCACTTGCCGAACAGGACGCGGTCACCGACCTTGACGTCGAGCGGGGTTATCGTGCCGTTCTCGGCGCGGGCGCCCGAACCGACGGCGACGATTTCGCCCTCAGCCGGCTTTTCCTTGGCGCTATCGGGGATGATGATGCCGCCGGCGGTCTTTTCCTCGGCTTCGACACGGCGCACGAGCACGCGGTCGTGCAGCGGACGGAAGGTCATGGGTATCTCCCTTGTTCCATGATATGAAATGGTACTTGGCACTCTCATGGGGAGAGTGCCAGCGGGGCGCATATGGGTCTGCCGCCGAAGGGCGTCAACCTCTGCGGGGAAGATTCTTTAGGCGGGCAGCAGCCCCAGACCGGCACGGCGATGCCAGCGCCAGAGCAGCAGAGCCGCCACGACGATGAGGCCGACGGCAAGGCCGACCCACACGCCGAGGCCTTGCAGCGGAGTCATCAGACCAAGCCACAGCGCGGTACCGATGCCGGGAATCCAGTAGCCGAACAGGGCAATGCCCATCGGCACACGCGTATCCTGCAGCCCGCGCAGCAGTGCCGCGCCCACTGCCTGCGCGCCATCGAAAATCTGGAACGCGGCGGCGACGACCATGTACTGTGTTGCGAGAGAAACGAGGCGCGCGTTGGCCGGGTCTGCCGGGTCGATATAGGCGGCCAGGATGAGGTTGGGGAACACCAGCATGAGCGTCGCCATCGCGGCCATGAAGCCAATGCCGAGCACCATTGCGACTTGCCCTGCCCGGGTGATCGCCGCCTTGTCGCGCGCGCCATAGGCAAGGCCGACGCGGATCGTCGCGGCCTGGGCGATGCCGAAGGGAACCTGGAACGTGAACGCTGCAAACTGCAGCGCGACGGTGTGCGCGGCCAGTTCCACCTCGCCGATGCGGCCCATCAGGAAGGCCGCGCCGTTGAACATGCCCGCTTCAGCGATGATCGTGGCGGTGATGGGAACACCGATGCGCAGCACGTCGGCGAAGCGCACCCAATCGGGCCGCCACCAGCGCCCGCCGAAGCGGTAGCGGCGCAGGCGCCGGTCGGTGCGGATGACGATGACGTAGGCGGCGAGCATGACGAGTCCGGTGATGATGCTCGAGATCGCCGAGCCGGTCAGGCCGAGCGCGGGCATGCCGAAGTGGCCGAAGACAAAGGTATAGTTGCCCAGCGCATTGACCCCGACCGCGAGCCCGTTGATCGCAGTGCCGATCATCGGCCGGCCGAGCGTGGAGACCACCGTGCGCAGGAGGGCGGAAAGAACAGCCGGGACCGAGGCCCACATCAGCACGCTGAGGAAGGGAACCGCGAGCGCGACGACCTCCTCGCTCTGGCCGGTCAGGCGCATGATCGGGCCGCCGAGCATGCAGATGCCCATGGCGCCGATCCCGGCAATTACGCCGGCCCAGCCTGCCATGCGGACGGTGCGGCGCACTTCGCGCACCGCATGCTTGCGCGCGCCGATCTCTGCGGCGATCAGCGGCGAGGCTGCACCGACGAGGCCGGTAAGGCTCCAGATGAGCAGGCCGAACAGCGAGACCGACAGAGCCGAAGCGGCAAGCGCGACGGGTCCGAGCCGCGCAACGAAAATCACGTCCACCGCCCATACCGCCATCTGTAGGAGGTTGGCAGCCACGAGCGGCGCAGCGAGGCGCAGCGTATCGCGCCATTCATCGCTCCAGCGCTGAGGGGGACTTTCGAACATGGGGGAGGCCTTAGGGGGGTAATGCGCAAAGAAAAAGGGCGGACCTTGCGGCCCGCCCCCTTCATGCATGGCGGCGGGCCGTGGCCTGCCGCGCTGCAGATCGAGATTACTTGATCTCGACGGTGCCGCCAGCGGCTTCGATCTTGGCCTTGATGTCTTCGGCTTCAGCCTTGTTGACACCTTCCTTGATCGCCTTCGGAGCGGCTTCCACCAGCGCCTTGGCTTCGGTCAGGCCGAGCGCGGTGATGGCGCGCACTTCCTTGATGACCTGGATCTTCTTGCCGCCGTCGCCGGTCAGGATGACGTCGAATTCGGTCTTCTCTTCGACCACGGCAGCAGCTTCGCCGCCACCAGCGGGCGCAGCAACGGCAACGGCAGCGGCGGCGCTCACGCCCCATGCTTCTTCGAGAGCCTTGGCGAGGTCAGCGGCTTCGAGAACGGTCAGCTTCGAAAGTTCGGCAACGAGATTGGCGATATCGGCCATGATGATAACTCCTCAATGTGGTTTGCCCAAATGGGCGGATGATCTGAAAAACAGTCCGAAGATCGGTGTCGCTTACGCGGCGTCCTTCTCGGCGTAGGCAGCGAAGACGCGGGCCAGCTTGGCCGCCGGAGCGGTCGAGAGCTGGGCGATCTTGGTCGCCGGAGCCTGAATGAGGCCGATGAGCTTGGCGCGCATCTCGTCGAGCGAGGGCATCGTGGCGAGAGCCTTGATACCATCGGCGTTGAGAACGACGCTGCCCATTGCACCGCCAACGATTTCAAGCTTGTCGTTGGTCTTGGCGAAATCGACCACAACCTTGGCGGCTGCAACCGGATCCGCCGAGGCGGCGATGCCGGTGGGACCGGTGAAGAGGTCGATAACGCCCTCATACGCCGTATCCTTGGCGGCAATCTTGGCCAGACTGTTCTTCGCAACCTTGAACGAAGCGCCCGCCTCGCGGACCTTGATGCGCAGGGCGGTGGACTGGGCCACCGTCATGCCGAGGTTGCGGGTGATGACCACCACGCCGGCCTCGTTGAACACCTCGGTCAGGAAGGCGACCGATTCGGCTTTCTGCGAACGATCCATGCCATACTCCTTCACAAATGGCCGAACGGGGGCGAACCCCGGACGACCGGCTACGTTTGTCCATGGCACCTGAGGCACCACGGGCGAGTCCGTACAATGGGGAAGGAGAACACGCCGATTGGCGCGTCGGGCCTTGGTGTTCCACTCGGGAGCGGACCATCAGGCCATGGGCGCCGAGGCGCCCGGAATCTCTTTTCCCCGTCTAGGCTGGAAATTAAGCAGGAAACCTGCACCAACTGTCTCGGACGGATGATCCACAAGGGCTAGCCCTGCGGGTCGGCCGCGCCATTGGCTGAAGAAGCGGCAAGAGTCAAGCAAAGCTAGGCGCAGCGGGGGCCGCGCGGCCAGCTGTTGTTGACAAAGCAGCCCCTCGCGCCTACTTCGCCGTTCCAACTCACCACTTCGAGCAAGGCCGTCCCATACGCGGGGGAAGGCTCAGGAAGGAAGCGGTTCGGGTTTCGTCTGACGCGATGATGCCATTTGCCACCGGGAATCCAGTCGGAATCCATGGGTGGCGTTCGGCGTTTCGGGTTCAGGCACCACACACCGCGTGTGGTTTTTGCCGGGCGTCCTGCCCGGCCTGCAATGACAAGAGGCTGATCCTTTCATGGCAACCAAGGCAACTCCTTCGGCCAAGCCGGTACGCGCCGGTCTGAAGAAGCGCATCCGCAAGATCTTCGGCGACATCCACGAAGTGGTGCAGATGCCGAACCTGATCGAGGTTCAGCGCGAAAGCTACGAGCAGTTCCTGCGCTCCGATCCGGTAACGGGCTATGTTTCGGGTCTTGAAAAGACGCTGCGCTCGGTCTTCCCGATCCAGGATTTCGCAGGCACCGCCAGCCTCGATATCAAGGAGCGCGACGGCTATGTGCTCGAGGCGCCGAAGTACGACGTCAACGAGTGCCGCCAGCGCGGGATCACTTATGCCGCGCCGATGAAGGTGACGCTCAAGCTCGCCACCTTCGAGGTCGACAGCGAGACCGAGACCAAGAGCCTCATCGATATCAAGGAGCAGGATGTCTACATGGGCGATATCCCGCTCATGACCGACAACGGCACCTTCATCATCAATGGGACCGAGCGCGTCATCGTCAGCCAGATGCACCGTTCGCCGGGCGTCCTGTTCGATCATGACCGCGGCAAGACGCACTCTTCGGGCAAGTACCTGTTTGCCGCGCGCGTGATTCCGTATCGCGGTTCGTGGCTCGATTTCGAATTCGACGCCAAGGACATCGTCAACGTCCGCATCGACCGCAAGCGCAAGCTGCCGGTCACGGCGCTGCTTTATGCGCTGGGCCTCAACGGCGAGCAGATCCTCGACTTCTTCTACGACAAGGTCGTCTGGGCGCGCGCTGAAGGCGGCTGGAAGGTGCCCTTCGTGCTCGACCAGTGGCGCGGCACCAAGCCGACGTTCGACATCGTCGACGCCGCTTCGGGTGAAGTCGTGTTCCCCGCAGGCACCAAGATTTCTCCGCGCGCTGCAAACAAGGCGGCCAAGGACGGGTTGCAGAACCTGCTGATCCCGACCGAGGAAATCTTCGGCCGTTATGCCGCCAAGGACCTTATCGACGAGAGCACCGGCCGCATCTGGATCGAAGCGGGCGACGAAGTTTCCCCGGAAAACCTCGAAGTGCTCGACAAGGCCGGGGTGGACGTCCTCGAGCTGCTCGACATCGACCACGTGAACACGGGTCCGTGGATCCGCAACACGATGAAGGCCGACAAGGCCGAGGACCGCGATCAGGCGCTCTCGGACATCTACCGCGTGATGCGCCCCGGCGAGCCGCCGACGCGCGAAACCGCCGAAGCGCTGTTCGATGGCCTGTTCTTCGATCCGGATCGCTACGACCTTTCGGCCGTGGGCCGCGTCAAGCTCAACATGCGCCTCAGCCTCGATTGCCCGGACACCATCACCACGCTGCGCACCGAGGACATCCTCGCCGTGGTCAAGGAACTGGTGAACCTCAAGGACGGCAAGGGCGAAGTTGACGACATCGACAACCTCGGCAACCGCCGTGTGCGTTCGGTGGGCGAGCTGCTGGAAAACCAGTACCGCGTCGGCCTGCTGCGCATGGAACGCGCGGTTAAGGAGCGCATGAGCTCGGTCGATGTCTCGACCGTGATGCCGAACGACCTGATCAACGCGAAGCCTGCGGTTGCCGCAGTGCGCGAGTTCTTCGGCTCGTCGCAGCTCTCGCAGTTCATGGACCAGACCAACCCGCTTTCGGAAGTGACCCATAAGCGCCGCGTCTCGGCGCTCGGGCCGGGTGGTCTGACCCGCGAGCGCGCCGGCTTCGAAGTGCGCGACGTTCACCCGACGCACTATGGCCGCATCTGCCCGATCGAAACGCCGGAAGGCCCGAACATCGGTCTGATCAACTCGCTGAGCACGTTCGCGCGCGTCAACAAGTACGGCTTCATCGAAACGCCGTACCGCAAGGTTGTCGACCAGAAGGTCACCGGCGACGTCGTCTACCTTTCGGCGATGGAAGAGCAGAAGCACACCGTTGCGCAGGCTTCGGCCGAGCTCAACCCGGACGGTTCGTTCGCGGAAGAGCTCGTCTCGGCGCGGCAGAACGGCGAATTCGTGATGAGCCCGCGCGAGCAGGTCACGCTGATGGACGTCAGCCCCAAGCAGCTGGTCTCGGTCGCTGCCTCGCTCATTCCGTTCCTCGAAAACGATGACGCCAACCGCGCGCTGATGGGCTCGAACATGCAGCGCCAGGCGGTGCCGCTGGTCAAGGCCGACGCACCGTTCGTGGGTACCGGCATGGAAGAGACCGTCGCGCGCGATTCGGGCGCGGCGATTTCGGCGCTGCGTTCGGGCGTGGTCGATCAGGTCGACGCGACCCGCATCGTGATCCGCGCTTCGGGCGATATCGAGCCCGGCCAGTCGGGCGTCGATATCTACCGCCTGCAGAAGTTCGAGCGCTCGAACCAGTCGACCTGCATTAACCAGCGTCCGCTGGTGAAGGTGGGCGATCTGATCGAGAAGGGCACGATCATTGCCGACGGTCCCTCGACCGAGTTCGGCGAGCTCGCCCTAGGCCGCAACGTGCTCGTCGCGTTCATGCCGTGGAATGGCTACAACTACGAAGACTCGATCCTGATCAGCGAACGCATCGTGAAGGAAGACGTCTTTACCTCGATCCACATCGAGGAGTTCGAAGTCATGGCCCGCGACACCAAGCTCGGGCCGGAAGACATCACCCGCGATATCCCGAACGTCGGCGAGGAAGCGCTCCGCAACCTCGACGAGGCGGGCATCGTCTACATCGGCGCCGAAGTGCACCCGGGTGACATCCTCGTCGGCAAGATCACGCCGAAGGGCGAAAGCCCGATGACGCCGGAAGAAAAGCTGCTCCGCGCGATCTTCGGCGAAAAGGCGAGCGACGTGCGCGACACCTCGCTGCGTCTGCCGCCGGGCGTTTCGGGCACGATCGTCGATGTGCGCGTGTTCAACCGCCACGGTATCGAGATCGATGACCGTACCCGCGCGATCCAGAACGAGGAAATCGAACGCCTCGCCAAGGACCGCGAGGACGAGCGCGCGATCCTCAACCGTGCGACCTTCAACCGCCTGCGCGAAATGCTGGTCGGCCAGGTTTCGGCCGCGGCGCCGAAGGGCGTCAAGAAGGGCGAAGAGATCACCGAGCAGGTGCTCGCCGATGTCGAGCGTCACGAGTGGTGGAAGTTCGCCCTCGCCGACGATGCGCGCCAGCAGCAGCTGGAAGCGGTCAAGGGTCAGTACGACACCGCCGTCCGCGCGATCCAGGAGAAGTTCGAGGATCGCAAGGAGAAGCTCGAGCGCGGTGACGAACTGGCGCCCGGCGTGCTCAAGATGGTGAAGGTCTTCGTCGCGGTGAAGCGCAAGCTGCAGCCGGGCGACAAGATGGCCGGCCGTCACGGCAACAAGGGTATCATCAGCCGCATCCTGCCGCAGGAAGACATGCCGTTCCTCGAGGACGGCACGCCGGTCGACTTCGTGCTCAACCCGCTGGGCGTGCCTTCGCGCATGAACGTCGGGCAGATCTTCGAAACGCACCTCGGCTGGGCTGCTCGCGGTCTCGGCAAGCGGATCGGTGCCGCGCTCGATGCGTGGCGCGAAGCCAATCCGAACCCCGAAGCCGGTGCTCCGCCCGAAGCCGTCCGCGAACTGCTGTCCGAGATCTACGGCGCCAACTACACAGCCGAGATCGCTGCGCGCACCGACGACCAGATCGTCGATCTGGCGCAGTCGGTCCGCGCAGGTGTGCCAATGGGTTCGCCGGTGTTCGACGGCGCGGTTGAGAAGGACGTGACCGACATGCTGCGTCTGGCCGGACTCGACGAATCGGGTCAGGTCACGCTGTTCGATGGCCGTACCGGTGAGGCGTTCGACCGCAAGGTCACGGTGGGCATGAAGTACGTGCTGAAGCTCCACCACCTTGTCGACGACAAGATCCACGCACGTTCGATCGGGCCCTACTCGCTCGTCACCCAGCAGCCGCTGGGCGGCAAGGCGCAGTTCGGCGGTCAGCGCTTCGGCGAAATGGAGGTCTGGGCTCTCCAGGCCTACGGCGCCGCGTACACGCTGCAGGAAATGCTGACGGTGAAGTCCGACGACGTGGTCGGCCGCACCAAGGTCTACGAAGCGATCGTCAAGGGTGACGACACCTTCGAGGCCGGCATTCCCGAGAGCTTCAACGTGCTCGTCAAGGAAATGCGCTCGCTCGGCCTCAATGTCGAACTCTCCTCGCTCGACGAGGACGACGACGACGACGGCATGCCGATGGCGGCGGAGTGACAGTCACAGGCCGGCGCGGCCTTTGCCCGCCGGCCAACTGACTGATCTCCCCTAGAGTTTCCCTCCAAGTGAGGAATGAAGAATGAACGACCTGACCAAGTTCACCAACCAGATCGCCAAGCCCGAGACGTTCGACCAGATCCAGATCGGTCTAGCGAGCCCCGAGCGCATCCGCAGCTGGTCCTTCGGCGAGATCAAGAAGCCGGAAACGATCAACTACCGCACCTTCAAGCCCGAGCGTGACGGCCTGTTCTGCGCACGCATCTTCGGCCCGGTGAAGGACTACGAGTGCCTCTGCGGCAAGTACAAGCGCATGAAGTACAAGGGCGTCGTCTGCGAAAAGTGCGGCGTCGAAGTCACCGTCACCAAGGTGCGCCGCGAGCGCATGGGCCACATCGAGCTGGCCGCCCCGGTCGCGCACATCTGGTTCCTGAAGTCGCTGCCTTCGCGCATCGGCCTGCTGCTCGACATGCAGCTCAAGCAGCTTGAGCGCATCCTCTATTTCGAAAGCTACGTCGTGATCGAGCCGGGCATCACCCCGCTCGAGCGCTACCAGCTGCTGACCGAAGACGAGCTGCTCGACGCGCAGGACGAGTATGGCGAGGACGCGTTCTCGGCCGGAATCGGCGCCGAAGCGGTCAAGCAGATGCTGATCGACCTTGACCTCGAACAGGAACGCAAGGACCTGCTGGAGGAGCTCGCCACCACCAAGAGCGAGCTGAAGCCGAAGAAGATCATCAAGCGCCTCAAGGTCGTGGAATCGTTCATCGATTCGGGCAACCGCCCCGAATGGATGATCCTCGACGTGATCCCGGTCATTCCGCCCGAACTGCGCCCGCTGGTGCCGCTCGATGGTGGCCGCTTCGCGACGTCGGACCTCAACGATCTCTATCGCCGCGTCATCAACCGCAACAACCGCCTGAAGCGCCTGATCGAGCTGCGCGCGCCTGACATCATCGTGCGCAACGAAAAGCGCATGCTGCAGGAAGCCGTTGACGCGCTGTTCGACAACGGTCGCCGCGGTCGCATCATCACCGGCGCCAACAAGCGTCCGCTGAAGTCGCTGTCCGACATGCTCAAGGGCAAGCAGGGCCGCTTCCGCCAGAACCTGCTCGGCAAGCGCGTCGACTATTCGGGCCGTTCGGTGATCGTGACCGGTCCCGAACTCAAGCTGCACCAGTGCGGCCTTCCGAAGAAGATGGCGCTCGAACTGTTCAAGCCGTTCATCTACGCCCGCCTCGATGCCAAGGGTCTTTCGATGACCCTCAAGCAGGCCAAGAAGTGGGTCGAGAAGGAACGCAAGGAAGTCTGGGATATCCTGGATGAAGTGATCCGCGAGCACCCGGTGATGCTGAACCGCGCGCCGACGCTCCACCGCCTTGGCATTCAGGCTTTCGAGCCCGTGCTGATCGAAGGCAAGGCGATCCAGCTGCACCCGCTCGTCTGCTCGGCCTTCAACGCCGACTTTGACGGTGACCAGATGGCCGTCCACGTGCCGCTTTCGCTGGAAGCCCAGCTCGAAGCGCGCGTGCTGATGATGTCGACCAACAACATCCTCTCGCCCGCCAACGGCAAGCCGATCATCGTGCCTTCGCAGGACATGGTGCTGGGCCTGTACTACCTCTCGATGGATCGTCAGGGCGAGCCGGGCGAAGGCATGATGATGGCCGACATGGCCGAAGTGCATCAGGCGCTGTTCACCGGTGCCGTCACCATGCACACCAAGATCGTCGCGCGCGTCCCGCAGACCGACGAGAACGGCAAGCAGTACCTGAAGCGTTACAACACGACGCCGGGCCGCATGCTGATCGGCGAGTGCCTGCCCAAGAGCAGCACGGTTCCCTTCGAGCTGGTCAACCGCCTGCTCACCAAGAAGGAAATCGCCGACGTCATCGATCAGGTCTATCGCCACACCGGTCAGAAGGACACGGTGCTGTTCGCGGACGCGATCATGGCGCTGGGCTTCCGCAACGCGTTCAAGGCCGGCATCTCGTTCGGCAAGGACGACATGATCATCCCCGACACCAAGGATGCCCTCGTCGGTGAAACCAAGGAACTGGTCGCCGATTACGAGCAGCAGTATCAGGACGGTCTGATCACCCAGCAGGAAAAGTACAACAAGGTGATCGACGCCTGGAGCCGTTGCGGTGACCAGGTGGCGGCGGCCATGATGGAAGAGATCAAGGCCACCCCGCTGAACGATCAGGGCCGCGAGGCGCAGGTCAACTCGATCTACATGATGAGCCACTCCGGTGCGCGTGGTTCGCCGACGCAGATGAAGCAGCTTGCCGGTATGCGCGGCCTCATGGCCAAGCCGTCGGGCGAAATCATCGAAACGCCGATCATCTCGAACTTCAAGGAAGGTCTGACCGTCCTTGAATACTTCAACTCGACCCACGGCGCTCGCAAGGGCCTCGCGGATACCGCGCTGAAGACAGCGAACTCGGGTTACCTCACCCGCCGACTGGTCGACGTTTCGCAGGACTGCGTCGTCACCATCGACGATTGCGGCACCGAACGTGCGCTCGAAATGCGTGCCATCGTGCAGGGCGGTTCGACGATCGCCTCGCTTGGCGAGCGCATCCTTGGCCGCACGCTGGCCGAAGACATGATCGAGGCCAAGACCGGCGAAGTGCTGATGCCCAAGGGCACGCTGCTCGACGAAGCCGCGATCGCCAAGATCGAGGCTGCGGGCTCGCAGTCGGCGCGCATCCGCTCGCCGCTGGTCTGCGCGGCGCAGGTCGGCGTCTGCGGCACCTGCTATGGCCGTGACCTTGCCCGCGGTACGCCGGTGAACATCGGCGAAGCGGTCGGCGTCATCGCGGCGCAGTCGATCGGTGAACCGGGTACGCAGCTTACCATGCGTACGTTCCACATCGGTGGCGCGGCGCAGGTCAACGAGCAGTCGAACCTCGAATCGCTGTGCGATGGTACTGTCGTGTACCGCGACATCCCGACGATCACGGACTCGCGTGGCCGCCGCCTCAGCCTTGCCCGCAATGGCGAGATCGTGGTGATGGACACCGAAGGCCGCGAACGCGCGATGCACCGCGTGCCCTATGGTACGCACCTGCTCCACGAGAACGGCGCTACCATCAAGCAGGGCGAACGCCTGGCCGAATGGGATCCGTTCACCCTGCCGGTGATCACCGACAAGGCCGGTGTGGTGCGCTATCAGGACCTGATCGACGGCCGCACGCTGACCGAACTGGTCGACGACGCGACTGGCATCGCCCAGCGCGTGGTGACTGAAAACCGCGCCGGTGGCCGCGCCAAGAAGGAAGACCTCCGTCCACGCCTGACCCTGCTCGACGAGAACTCGGGTGAAACCGCGCGCTACCTGATGGCGCCGGGCACCACGCTTTCGGTCGAGGATGGCCAGACGGTTCAGGCCGGTGACGTGCTGGCGCGTGCCAGCCGCGAAGCCGCCAAGACCCGCGATATCACCGGCGGTCTGCCGCGCGTCGCCGAACTGTTCGAAGCCCGCATCCCGAAGGACAACGCGATCATCGCGAAGGTTTCGGGTCGGATCGAATTCGTTCGCGACTACAAGGCCAAGCGCAAGATCGCGATCATCCCTGAGGAAGGCGAACCGGTCGAGTACCTGATCCCCAAGTCGAAGGTGATCGACGTTCAGGAAGGCGACTGGGTCAAGAAGGGCGATAACCTGATTTCGGGTTCGCCCAATCCGCACGACATTCTGGAAGTGATGGGGGTCGAGGCGCTGGCCGAGTACCTCGTCGCGGAAATCCAGGAAGTCTACCGCTTGCAGGGCGTGAAGATCAACGACAAGCACATCGAGGTGATCGTTCGCCAGATGCTGCAGAAGGTCGAGATCACCAATGGCGGCGACACCACGCTGCTGGCAGGCGAGCAGGTCGATCTGGAAGAAATG
The DNA here is from genome assembly GCF_007991615.1 of Novosphingobium sediminis. Lineage (GTDB taxonomy): Bacteria > Pseudomonadota > Alphaproteobacteria > Sphingomonadales > Sphingomonadaceae > Novosphingobium > Novosphingobium sediminis. Next base: position 141,429 of record NZ_BJYR01000013.1, read on the forward strand.
AACGAATACAACGCCAAGCTGGCCCCGGGCATGGCCCCGGCCGAAGGCAAGCCGGTGCTGCTCGGCATCACCAAGGCTTCGCTGCAGACGCGTTCGTTCATCTCAGCGGCTTCGTTCCAGGAAACCACCCGCGTGCTCACGCAGGCGGCGGTTGAAGGGAAGAAGGACTCGCTGATCGGCCTCAAGGAGAACGTGATCGTCGGCCGCCTGATCCCGGCGGGCACTGGTGCGGGCATGAACCGCCTGCGCGTTGCGGCCACCAGCCGCGACGCCGCGCTGCGCGCTTCGTACCGCAAGCTCCAGGAATCGCTCATTGCCCCCGCCTCGGCGGCCGAAGAGCATGCCGCCGAGCTGGCCCAGGGCCCCGAAGCAGCGATCGGCAACGATCCGCTCGCGGCGGTTGAGGGCGAGACCCACGGTCTCGATGCCGATGCCGGTGATTACCTGATCGAGGGTGATGAAGCCTGATCGGCTGAGTTCACTCTCCTGAGCAACCTGAAGACCCCGTCGGCCTGGCCGGCGGGGTTTTTGGTTTGTTATCGCGAGCCTACGTAGTTCAATCAGGTCCGGAATGGGGCTAGTTGCAACGGCTTGACCGTTAGGAAGCGGATCACGGGCGCTTATTCTGGCGAACCGGATCGGAGTCCCTTCCATGCTTGGCGGCACAATGCTCAGCGACAAGGCGCGCAGCGGTGCGCGGATTCTAATCGGCCTGCTTCTGGCCATCATCGCGCTGGCTTCAGTGGTCGTCTACGCTATCCGCGCAGACGGCCCGATGACGCAGGACAGCGCCTTGCAGGCCGAGATTCTCGCAGACGTGCTGCCACCGCCGGCCTTCGTGGTCGAACCCTATCTCGACGCCTCGCTGATCGTGCATGATCCTGACCGCGCCGGTTCCTTTCTCAACGAGCTCAGGGACCAACGCGCCGAATTCCTCGAGCGGAGGGCCTACTGGAAGACGGCGCCGGTTCCGGATCAATTGCGCCAGCCGCTGAACGACACCATCGCGGCCGCAGACAGGTTCTGGCAGGTGATGGACAGCAGGTTCCTGCCTGCGGTGAAGAGCGGGAACCGTGTCGCGATGGACGAGGCCTTCACGATGGAGATCGCGCCGATCTACCGCGTGCAGCGCGAGCAGGTGCGCAGCATCGTCGCGCTCAGCCGCTCCTACCGCGCCGACACCGAACGCAGAAATGCCAGGCTGACCGGTTTGGCGTTGGCCAGTCTGGCCTCACTTGCCTTGTCCATGCTGGCCCTGATCCTGTGGAGCGCCCGCGCTGCCCAGAAACTGGTGGTCTCCCCACTCGTCGAAACCGCGGTGACGATGCAGCGCATGGCCGATGGCGATACGAGCGTTGCCATCGATGGCCTCGAGCGGCCTGACGAGATCGGCCAGGTCGCCCGCGCCATGCAGGTCTTCCGAGATGCTGAGGAAGGCCGCCGCAAGGCCTCCGCTGAACAGGCTGCGGTTGTCGGAGCGCTTTCGGAGGGGCTGTCGCGCCTCGCTGCCAAGGATCTCGAGCACCAACTCAGTGAACCCTTTCCTCCGGCCTACGAACGGCTGCGCGAGAACTACAACGCGGCGGTCGCCTCGCTTGCGGCAGCGCTGCGCATCGTGCGGATCGGTACGGCAAGCGTGCAGGGCAGCATTGCCGAGATCGGCGCTGCTTCACAGGATCTGGCGCTGCGCAACGAAGCGCAGGCGGCCCGGATTGCCGAGACTGCACGGGCGATGGATGCCGTAACCGGCATCGTTCATGAAACCGCTGCCGGTGCGCAGGCTGTCAGCTCGACCATCACCCAGGCCGACCGGGAAGCGGGCGAGGGCGGTGACGTTGTCCGCCGTGCGATCGAGGCGATGGCGGCAATCGAGCGTTCGGCGCAGGAGATCGGCCAGATCATCAGCGTGATCGACGGCATCGCCTTCCAGACCAACCTGCTCGCGCTCAATGCCGGGGTCGAGGCGGCTCGTGCTGGCGAAGCTGGCAAGGGCTTCGCAGTTGTCGCGACAGAAGTTCGCGCCTTGGCCCAGCGCAGCGCAGATGCGGCGCAGAGCATCAAAGCGCTGATTACCACCAGTGGCGAACAGGTCGGCGCTGGCGTGGAACTGGTGCGCGAAAGCGGCACGCGGCTCGAAGCGATCGTCCGGCGCATCAATGAGATCAGCTCGCTCACCGGCAGCATCGCCGGATCGGCTACGCGTCAGGCGGCCAATCTCACGCAGATCAACTCGGTGATGAGCGAGATGGACCGTATGACGCAGCAGAACGCGGCGATGGTCGAGGAGTCCTCGGCCGCGACGCGCAGCCTTGCAGCCGAAGCCGTCCGCCTCACCGACCTTGTCGCGACCTTCCGGACCCGCGATACCGCGCACCGGCCCGCAGCGCTCGCTGCCCCCGATGCGGTGCGGCGCAAGTCTGCGGCTGAAGGCCCGCCCATGCTACTGCCGCTGGCGCTCGCCAGCTGAGCCGATCAGGCGTTGGCGCAGGCCATGCGCTCAAGCGCGGCGAAGCTGTCGAGCACGCCCGGATCGGCGAACGGTGCGATCTGGGCGAGGATGACCCCGGCGAAATCGCGTTCGGTGTCGATCCAGTAGTAGCAGTTGAAGATGCCCGCCCAGTGCAGGCTGCCCGGTGAACGGCCGGCAGGGCCGGTTTCGGTGTTGACCAGAAAGCCGCCCAGCGTCCACCCGCCGCGCTGCCCCGGCAGCGGGTTGAATGCGCTGGCAAAGCTCGGCATCGCGGTCGTCATCTCACCCGCCGACAGGTGCTCTGGCAGAGCATCCTCGCGCGCGATTTTCGCCATTTCGGGCGAAAGCACGCGCACGCCATCGAGTTCGCCGCCGCGCAGGATCATGCGCAGGAATCGGGCATAGTCGCCCGCGGTCGAAGACAGGCCGCCCCCGCCGTTGTGATATTCGCCGCCGCCAAGCACCATGCCTTGAGTCTTGAAACCGCCTTCGGCCTCGCGCACGTGGACCTGTGCTTCGCCTGCTTCCCAATCGGCGCGGAAGCGGGTCTGGGTCATCCCGAGCGGCCCGGTGATCTCGCGCTCGAACCATTCGCCGAGCGTCATGCCGGTCACAGCCTCCACAGCCAGCCCGGCCCAATCGATACCGACGCCGTATTGCCACTGCGTGCCCGGATCGAACATCAGCGGCAGATCGAGGCTGGCGCGCTTGCCCGCCGCCATCTTGCCGCTTGCCATCGCGTGGCGCAGCAGGTCGGCATTCATGAAGGTGTAGCCGCAGCCTGAAGTGTGCAGCAGCAAGTGGCGCAGCGTTACCGGACTGCTCGCCGCGCGCAGGATCGGCTTGCCGTCCGCATCGAATCCGTCGAGCACTTGCGGTTCGGCCAGTTCCGGGAGGATCGGCCCGATCGGCGCATCGAGATCGAGTTTGCCGCGCTCGACAAGCTGGAGCACCGCCACGCTGGTGAGCGCCTTGGTCATCGAGGCGATCTGGAACAGCGTATCCTCGCGCATCGGCACGCTGTTTACCGCATCGGCCATGCCGAAGGCGCGGGAATAGCGCGTGTCCTTGCTGTCCGTGATGAGCGCAACCGCGCCCGGCAGGTTTGCCGCCGCGACAACGGCCTCGAATTCGGCGATGCCCTTCATTTTCCGTCCCTCTCCCAATCCCGCACGGCCCTCTGCCGGGGCCTCTCGGCGATCACCGCGACTTGCGGTGTTCCCCCTTGACCCAGCGCACGGTGCCCGAGCTGGCGCGCATCACCACGCTCTCGGTGGTCATCACGCCGCTCTTGTTGGTCTTCACCCCCGCCAGCAGCGAACCGTCGGTCACGCCGGTCGCGGCGAAGATGCAGTCACCCTTGGCGAGTTCCTTGAGGTCATAGACCTTGTTCAGATCGGTGATGCCCCACTTGCGCGCGCGGGACTTCTCGTCCTCGTTGCGGAACAGCAGGCGGCCCTTGAACTGCCCGCCGACGCAGCGCAGCGCAGCGGCTGCCAGCACGCCTTCGGGCGCACCGCCGGTGCCCATGTAGAGATCGATGCCGGTGTCCTCGTTGGTCACCGCGATCACGCCCGCAACGTCGCCGTCCGGAATCAGGCTGATGCCGCAACCCATCGCGCGCAGTTCGGCGATGAGTTCGGCGTGGCGCGGACGATCAAGCACGCAGACGATGATGTCGCTCGGATCAACACCCTTCGCTTTGGCAACGGCGCAAACGTTTTCGCCCGGCGTGCGATTGAGGTCGATGATGCCGTCGGGATATCCGGGGCCAACCGCCAGCTTTTCCATGTAGACGTCGGGCGCGTTGAGCAGGCCGCCTTCTTCGGCAACCGCCAGCACGGCGAGCGCGTTCGGCCCGGCCTTTGCGGTGATCGTGGTGCCTTCCAGCGGATCGAGCGCGATGTCGATCTTCGGGCCCTTGTCCGGCGCCGCACCGACCTTTTCGCCGATGTAGAGCATCGGCGCTTCGTCGCGCTCGCCCTCACCGATTACCACGGTGCCGTCCATGTAGAGTTCGTTAAAGGCGGCGCGCATGGCTTCAACAGCGGCGGCGTCAGCGGCCTTCTCGTCACCTCGGCCGATCAGCTTGGATGCCCCGATCGCGGCGGCTTCGGTAACGCGCACCATCTCGAGGACTAGGACGCGGTCAAGAACTTGCGAAGCGGCTGGGGCGGGACGGATGTCGGTCACGTTGACTCCTGAGGCTCGTTGGCGGAAGCTGGACATGCCCTAGACGGGAGGATGCTTGGTTGTCGAGGCGCGGATTTGTATACGGGCACGCGTTTCGTGCATTCCTATGCGTAAACCTGTCGGTCATGGCAATGGGAACAGCCAACGCGCAGGCGGCGCAGGCGGCACAAACGCCTGCGGCGAGTGCGGCTGCACCGGCTGATTCGGCGGGTGCCGACACCAACGCCGAGATTGCGCAGCGCTTGCTCACCGCAGGTCAGCCAAAGAAGTGCGAAAAAGCCGGGCCAGACGGCGCGATCGTCGTCTGCGGCGGGCGCGAGGCGAACGAAAAGGAGCGACTGCCGCTGCGGGATCAGCTCGAATCGGCAAAGTCGACCCGCGATGGTCTGCCGCGGGCGCCCAATGTCAGCGGCCTGCCCGATTGCAGTCGGGGTTGCATCGGCTTCGGCTCGGCGCCCACCCCGATGTACTTCTTCGACATCACCAAGCTGCCCGAGGCGCCGCCCGATTCGGATGCCGACAAGATCGCGCGCGGCGAGATCCGCGCGCCTTAGGGTCTGATCCGCTTTCGCGGATTGCGGCACGGGCCTGCCCTGTTTCGGCAAGGCCGAAACAGGCAGAAGCTCCCTCAGTCTTCCAGGATATGCATGACCAGCGGCGGCGCGGCGAGGCTGGGTGAGCCTTCGAGCAGGCGCAGCGCCTCGGCGATCGCGCTCTCCGGCCCCTCGTGCGTGACCATGGCGACAAGCACCGCCTCGGTGCTGCCGATCGCAGCGCGGCCCTTCTGGATCAGGCTTTCGATCGAAACGCCGGCATCGCGCATCGCCGCAGTGATTTCGGCCAGCACGCCCGGGCGGTCGGCCACGGTGAAGCGCAAGTAGGCCTTGCCGGTGCGGTGGCCGCTGCTCGCAGGCGAAGCCTTCTCGAGTTCGGCCGCAGGAATCGAGAACGGTGCGCCGATATCGCCGCGCGCGATGTCGATCAGGTCCGCCACGACAGCGCTTGCCGTGGGGCCATCGCCCGCGCCGGCGCCCTGGAACAGCAATCGGCCGACGAAGTTGCCTTCCGCCACCACGGCATTGGTCGCGCCGTCGACATGGGCCAGCGGATGGTCGCGGTGGACCAGCATCGGATGCACGCGCTGGAACAGGCGGCGCTGGCCTGCTGCATCAAGTTCGGTTTCGGCCATCCCGATCAGGCGGATATAGTAGCCCAGCGCATCGGCCTGCGCGATATCGGCAGCGAGTACGCGGCGGATGCCGGTGGCGGCAACGGGGCCGAAATCGATCGCGGTGCCGAAGGCGATGCTCGAGAGAATCGCCAGCTTGTGCGCGGCATCGATGCCATCGATGTCGAACGTCGGATCGCTTTCGGCATAGCCCTTGGCCTGCGCTTCGGCGAGGACATCGGCGAAATCGCGGCCGGTGTCCTCCATCGTCGAGAGGATGTAGTTGCAGGTGCCGTTGAGGATTCCGTAGACGCGGTCGATGTGATTGGCCGCTGCGCCTTCCTTGAGCGCCTTGATGACCGGGATGCCGCCGGCCACCGCGGCCTCGAACTTGAAGGCCACCTTGGCCGCCTCGGCCTTGGCTGCAAGCTCCAGCCCATGATGGGCGACCATCGCCTTGTTCGCCGTTACCAGCGCCTTGCCGGCCTCGAACGTGGTGCGCGCCAGCGCCAGCGCCGGGCCATCGGCGCCGCCGACGAGTTCTACCACGACATCGACATCGGGCCGCTCGCCGAGGATCACCATGTCGTCTTCCCACGCATAGGCGGAAAGGTCGACACCGCGGTCCTTGCTGCGGTTGCGCGCGCTGATCGCGCTGATCGTGATCGGGCGGCCTGCGCGGCGCGCAATGAGCGCAGCGTTGGCTTCCAGCAGGCGGATGACGCCGCCTCCGACAGTGCCAAGGCCGGCCAGCGCGATGCGCAAAGGTTCGCTCATGATGATCCCCGTAAAATCTTATGGCGCGCCTTAGGGTAGCTGATCCGCCCTCGCAACCGCCGGTGGAATGTGTGGTTCAGCGCGTGATACGCTTGCGAGCGCAGGGGCCAAGATCGGCCAGCACTTGCGCGTAGTCCTCCGCCGCGATTCGCCGGTCGGCGAGGGTGGCCGAGATGTTTGCACGCTCGGGCAGCCGTTGCGGGAGCCCGCAGGCAAGCCGGTACCAGGCGATCGTCGCGGGAAGCGGCGGGCGCGCGGACGAATCGACGATTTCGGTGAAGCTCACCCCCCATGTCGTTGGCTGGCCGGGGCGGCGGAGTACCGAGATCGAAACCGGCGCGCCGGTCGCGGTGCCAAGGAAAAGCTGGGTTTCGCCCTCGCCCGCAAGATTGCCTGTGACGTGCAAGGCTTCGCGCAGCGCGGTGATGACCGGAGGCGCATCGGGCCGCGAGGTCTCGGTCAGAATGGCCCGCAACGTGGCCTCGCGCGCCGGCGTGAGCGCAAGCATCGCATCGGGCGCCACGAGCTGGAGCTCACCCGGCCGCTCCGGGACGACGCGTGCCAGCACCAGCACCTGAAGCTTGTTCAGTTTCGGCGGCTTGCCGCGCGCATCGAGCGGGACATCGGCCAGAAAACGGATCGATTCGCCGATGTTCTCGCCAATCAGCAGCGCCTGCGTGCGCGCCTCTATATAGAGCCGTGCGCGCCCGGCTGGCAGCCCCGGCGCCTCTTCAGGCTTGAGCCGCACCGCCTTGCGCACTTCGGCGCGCACGACGACCTGCGCCGGCAGCGCCAGATCGACCAGATCGGCGTAGGTGAGATCCGGATCGGCTTCGAGGCCTGGTGCCATCGGAACGGACAAAGCCGTTTCCTGTCCGTAGCTTGAGACAGCGCCGCCAAGGCCGAGAACGGCTGCGGCACATAGCTTCACCGAGATCGGGAGCCAGGAACGATTGCGGCGTAAGCGTCTGATTCGGGGCATGCTGTGGTCCTTGGAGTCGCTTGTGCGGTAAACCGATGGCACGAATGCCAAGTCCTGTTTCAGGCAGCGAAACTGTGAATCGATGGTTAACCGATAAAGCATTTGCGCGCCTTTGGCTTCGGCGTTAAAGCTCGCGGTTGTCGGGGATTTCAACAATGAAAGCCCGCAAAAGCCGCCGCCGGGTTCCTTGCACCCGATGTCGGCGGTCCGGTTTGCCGGCAGGGTGGAATGAAATCGCTGGATTGGCCAATCGCGCTGGATGGGTGATTCCATGCGCGATTCCGTGAACGCAGGCATCCTCCGGGTGTCCTTCGATCGCGGAGAATCAGGAGTTTTGGAGCTGAATGGCATACGCTGACCAACAGATGAGCGGTAACAAGATCACCGCGCTCATCATCGTTGCGATCCTTCATGTCGCCTTGGGCTATGCGCTGGTAACAGGGCTGGCTTACGAGGCGTACAAGAAGGTGAAAGAGGTGACCGCGGCGGTCAACATCGAAGAAGAGAAGCCGCCGGAGACGCCCCCGCCCCCGCCGCCCCCGAAGGATCAGCCGCCGCCGCCCATTGTGGCGCCGCCGCCGCCGATCTCGTTCAACGCGCCTGCGCCGCAGATCGAAACTGTGACCACGCCGCCGCCTCCGGCTCCGGTGTTCACGACCGCTGCGCCGCCGCCGCCGCCCCCGCCGCCGCCGCCCAAGTTCCAGCCGAAGGGCCCGGCGCCGAAGGGCAGCCCCGGCAACTGGGCGACGTCGAACGACTATCCTTCGCGTGCGCTTCGCGAAGAGCGTGAAGGCGTTACCGGCTTCCGCGTTTCAGTCGGAACCGACGGCAAGGTCACGTCGTGCGAAGTTACCAGGTCGAGCGGGAGCCCCGATCTTGACCAGGCAACGTGCGACAACGTCCGCCGGCGCGCCCGGTTTGCTCCGGCCACGGACGGAGAAGGCAATCCCACCATCGGTTCGTATACCAACTCGATCCGTTGGGTGATTCCGAAGGACTGACCTTACTGGCGCGGCCTTTCCTTCGGGAGGGGCCGTGACGCACGAGCTAATCTTTTTGATCCATTCTACGATATATTGAAGAGGAAGACCCGAATGCTCATCCACACGCTCGCCGCAGCTGCCGCTACTGCCGCGCCCCAGAACAAGTTTGGTATCGCGGAAGTTCTGTTCCCCGGCGGCAAGCCGGCCTGGATCCCGCTGACCACCTTCACCATCCTGCTGATCATGTCGGTTGGTTCGTTCTTCATCCTCTTCACGAAGTGGGCGGAGCAGGCCAAGCTGATGAAGCAGTACCAGTCGCTCGCCGCTTTCTGGCGCGCTTCCTCGCTGCGCGAAGGCGCGACCAAGCTTGAGAAGAACTCGGCATGGCGCCAGATCGTCGACGATGGTCTCTCGGCTGAAGACGCAGCTGGCAAGATGGACGAGACCGAAGGTCACGACTGGATGCACGGCTCGCTCGCCCGTTCGGAAGCCACCATCAACTCGAAGCTCGCTGGCGGCCTGCCGTTCCTCGCGACCGTCGGTGCGACCGCGCCGTTCATCGGTCTGTTCGGTACCGTGGTCGGCATCTACGGCGCGCTCATCAACATCGGCATCGCCGGTTCGGCTTCGATCGACAAGGTCGCGGGTCCGGTCGGTGAAGCGCTGATCATGACCGCGCTCGGTCTGCTCGTCGCCGTTCCCGCGGTGCTTGCCTATAACTACCTGCAGGCCCGCAACAAGAAGATCGCCGAACTGCTGACCGGCTTCAGCACCGACGTGCTGGCGAACCTCGCCTCGAAGGGCGTCGTGAAGCCTGCCGTGTCGGCTGCCCCGGCTGCCAAGCCCGCTGCTCCGGCTGCGGCTCCGGCCAAGAAGTAAGACCCGAATACGCGGACGAGGAGAGGGGACCGGTGGGCTATCCTGCAACAGGCAGGCCTGCCACCCCTCTTCGGGAACAACGCGGGTTCCAGCCGGGGTCAGCAGGGTTTTCAATAACCCGCCAAACCCGGTTCACCGTGGAAAGATCGGATAGGAACTAACCAATGGCAATTTCTGCAGGCGGCGGGGGCGACGAACGCCCAATGTCGGACATCAATACCACGCCGCTCGTGGACGTGATGCTCGTGCTGCTGATCATCTTCCTCATCGCGGTTCCGGTCGCGATCCAGACCGTCGAGAAGCTCAAGGTCCCTGTGCTGCCGTCTGAAGAGACGCAGGACAAGGTCGAGAACCTCCTCGTCACGGTCGTGTCGACCGACGCCGGCGGACGCAGCCCGGGCCAGGGCGGCTATGAGGGCTCCTCGCGGACCGGCACGTGCCGTGTCTACATCAACAACGTCACTCCGGTTGATAACAACGAACTCTACAAGATGGCGTTCGACCGGCTTGATGCGATTGTGAAGCGTGCCGGTGGCGCGCAGAACATGGAGCCCGACAAGATCCCCGAAGTGCACATCCGCGGCGACGTCAATGTCCCTTGGAAGTGCATCGCTGGCACGATCTACAACGTGCAGATTGCGGGCTATCCCAAGGTCGGCTTCATCTCCACCCCGGTTGATCCGAACGGCTGATTGCCGTCGCGTCACCCGGGTTAACGAGACCAAACAGGAGTACCCCCTATGGCAATGAGCGGCGGCAAAGACGATGGCTCGCCGATGATGGAGATGAACACGACGCCGTTGATCGACGTCATGCTCGTGCTCCTCATCATGTTCATCATCACCATCCCCGTGGCCACCCACTCGGTCAACATCGACTTGCCGCAGGCGACCCCGCCGACGAACAAGCCGCTCGTCGACCCGGTGAAGAACAAGCTGGTTCTGACCACGCAGAACGTGATCCTCTGGAACGGTTCGCCGGTTACCGAAGGCAATCTCGTCTCGCTGCTCCAGGCAACGAAGGCGATGAACCCCGAGCCGGAACTGCAGTTCCAGCCCGAGGAATATGCCTCCTACGAAATCGCGAACCGCATGCTGAAGATCATCACCGAGTTGAAGGTCAGCAAGTTCGGCTTCGTGGGCAATGAAAACTTCGCGACGTTCAGCAAGTAACGACGCGGGCTTTCAGCCACAGACGAACAAGGGGCGGAGCAATCCGCCCCTTTTTCGTTATGGGGGTATTCGTTGGTCTCAGGTGTAGCAGCGATGCCAGCGCTGTGACCTATGACGGTCGCATGGCGGCAGAAGCAAGGCTCTCCGCCTCAAGTAAAAGTTCATCGTCAGCCGCCCCGGCGGGCACGGATTCGCGCCCGATCATGACCATCAACGGCACCGCCAACGGCGTTACGCGCTCCAATTCGACATGGACCAGCTCCGCCGCTGCACGGTCAAGCAGCGCACCGAGGCGGCCCACATCGGTCATCCGCGCCCGGGCATCGGCCCAGGCTGCTTGAATCAGCAGATGATCCGGTTCGTGCTTGCGCAGCACGTCATAGATGAGGTCGGTAGAGAACGTGACCTGTCGGCCGCTCTTGCGCGCGCCGGGCTGCTGCCGCTGGACGAGGCCGGAAATCACCGCAACTTCGCGGAATGCACGGCGAAGAAGGTAGGAGTTCTGTACCCATTCGACGAACTCGTGGGTCAGGATATCGGGCGAAAGCAGCGCCGCCGGATCATGCACCGGGCGCAGGCCCCAGACCCCGAGCGCATAATCATTCGCAACGAAGCCCAAGGGACCAAGACCTGCCTCCTCCATCCGCCGGGTGATCAACATCCCGAGCGACTGGTTCGCGTTCCACCCCTCGAACGTATAATAGACTGTGTAGGCGCGGCCCCCATGCGGGAAGCTCTCGACAAGCAGTTCGCCGGGCGCAGGCAAACGGCTGCGCCAGTCCTGCACTTCGAGCCATTCGCGCACGTCGTCCGGAAAGCGCGCCCAGCCCGCCCGGTCCGCCAGCATCGCCTGCACCCGTGCGGAAAGGTGCGTCGTCAGCGGCATGCGCGCGCCGTTGTAGCTGGGGATCTGCCCGGCAGACTTGGCCCCGCGTACGATCAACTCGAGATCCCGGACGCCTTCCACTTCAAGGTCCATCCCGGCAAAACGGAAGGTATCGCCGGGTTTGAGGCCAGCGCCGAAGCTTTCCTCGACCTTGCCGAGCGAGCGCCCGTTGCGAAAGCGAACCTCAAGCATCTCCGAATCTACGATGATCCCCGCGTTGAGCCGATGCCGCGCGGCCTGCTGTGGGTGGGTCAGCCGCCATGTGCCGTCCTTCAGGCGCACGATCCGCTGGAATCGGTCATAGGCTCGCAGCGAATAGCCACCGGTGGCGACGAACTGCAGCACCCGCTGCCAGCCCTCCTCGTCGATCCACGCATAGGCGAGCGAGGAGCGGATCTCTGCGAGTAGCTCTGCCTCGCCGAACGGTCCTGCGCAGGCGATGGCCATGACATGCTGCGCCAGCACATCCAGCCCGCCGGGACGGAAGTCCTCGCCATCGCGCTGGCCTTCGTCGACGGCGTCGCGAGCCGCCATCGCCTCGAGGAATTCGAAGCGGTTGCCAGGGACGAGCAGGGCGCGACTGGGCTGGTCTAGCCGGTGGTTGGCGCGCCCGATGCGCTGCAGCAGGCGCGACGAGCCCTTGGGCGCACCCATCTGCACCACCAAGTCAATATCGCCCCAGTCGACGCCGAGATCGAGGCTGGCGGTGCAGACCAGCGCACGAAGTTCGCCTCGCGCCATGGCGCCTTCGACCTTGCGCCGCGCTTCCTTGGAGAGCGAGCCGTGGTGGATGCCGATAGGAAGCTTGTCCTCGTTGGCATCCCACAGCAACTGGAAGATATACTCGGCAAGGAAGCGCGTGTTGGTGAAGACGAGCGTCGTCCGGTTGCGCCGGATGGCCTCGTAAAGCTGCGGCAAGGCCCAGGCCGCCGCATGACCGCCCCACGGCACACGTTGGCCATCATCGGGCAGCAGGATCTCGACTTCGGCCGGCGCGCCTGCCTCGCCTTCAACCAAGGCCGTGCTATCGAGATGCCCCCCCCTATTATTCCGGGGTGCCAGCCATGTCCGGAAGCTCTCCGGATCGGCCAGCGTGGCTGAAAGCGCCGCCCGTCGCAAACCCGGTGCCAGCGCCTGCAGCCGCGTCAATGCCAAAGCCAGCAGATCGCCGCGCTTGGACGTCGCGAAGGCGTGGACCTCGTCGATCACAACACGCTGCAGTGTGCTGAACAGCTCTGTGCTCTCGGGATAACTGAGCAGCAACGACAGCGATTCCGGAGTGGTCAGCAGGACATGTGGAGGGCGCACGCGCTGCCGCGCCTTGCGGTCGGAGGGCGTATCACCGCTCCGCGTCTCGACCGTGATGGGGAGGCCCATCTCGGTGATCGGCGTAAGCAGATTGCGCTGCACATCATGCGCGAGGGCCTTGAGCGGCGATACGTAGAGAGTGTGTAGTCCCTCGGGCGGGGGCGCATTATCCCGCCGCGAGGGCGTGAAGGCGGCGAGCGTGGGTAGGAAGCCCGCCAGCGTCTTGCCCGCGCCGGTGTCGGCGACGAGCAGCGCGTGCTTTCCGGCATCGTCCGCTTCGAGCATTGCGGCCTGATGCCGCCGCACGCGCCAGCCACGTGCCGAGAACCAGTCGGCGATTTCGGGGGGGATCATGCCAGCGCTCACCCGCCAGACCTTAGCGCCTCATGCCGGAAGCCGCCAATTGCGCGTCGAGGGCAGAGAGCACCTGCGCAAGGCCCTCCTCGCTGTCGCTCTCAGCCCGCGCCGTGAGCATTGCTTCGGTGTTGGAGGCGCGCAGCAGCCACCAGCCATGGGGCGTGGTCACACGCACACCGTCGATCGCGACAATGTCTGCCCCTTCCGCCACAAGCCGCGCGTGGACCTCGTCGATCACCGCGAACTTGCGTGCCTCGTCCACCGCGAACCGCAGCTCGGGCGTATTGACCATTGCCGGCATCGCATCGTGCAGCTCCGTCACCGAGCGGCCCAGCCGAACGATCGCCGCGATCAGGCGGAGGGCGGCGTAGAGCGCATCGTCGAACCCGTAGTACTCATCCGCAAGGAACACGTGGCCGGTCACCTCGCCGCCCAGCAGCGCACCAGTCTCCTTCATTTTGGACTTGATGTGGCTGTGCCCGGATTTCCACATCACGGGCTCGCCGCCGAGCGCGCGAACGCGAGCAAACAGTGCGGAACTCGCCTTGATATCGGCGATAACTGCCGCTCCCGCCTGCATTTTGAGCACATCTTCGGCCAGCAGCATAAGCAGTTGGTCACCTGCCAGCGCTCGCCCCTTGCCGTCGATTACGCCCAGCCGGTCCCCGTCACCATCGAAGGCCAGTCCAAAGTCGAGCCGTCCCAGCGCGACGGCTTCGCGCAAATCGGCAAGGTTGGCATCGACGGAAGGATCAGGATGATGCCCAGGAAAGGTTCCATCGACAGGCGTGTGCAGGCAGACATGGCGCCCCGGCAGCCGGGCGACCAGTCGCTCGACGATCGGGCCGGCGGCACCGTTGCCCGTATCCCAGCCGATGGAAAGGCCGCTCACGGCGTCTGGCGCGATACGCTCCAGTCCGGCGAGGAGTCGCTCGACGTAGGCATCCATGATGTTGAAGGGCTCGGTCGTCCCGTTGCCCTGCGCCCAATCCCCCTGGGCGGCGAGACGGCCGAGATCGAGTATGTCTGGACCGAAGAACGGACCCCCGCGAAATACCACTTTGAAGCCATTCTGATCGGGGGGATTGTGGCTGCCAGTTATCTGAATGCCATCCTGCACTTCTGGCATTGAGGCGCAGGCGTAATAGAGCATCGGCGTAGGGCCGAGGCCAATACGCACTACATGGGCGCCGCTGGCACAGAGGCCGGAAACCAGCGCTTCCTCAAGCATCGACGAACTGAGGCGGCCATCATAGCCAACCGCCACCGAGCTGCGCCCGTCCCGCAAGACCAGCGTGCCGAAGCTGCGGCCAAGGGCGTAGGCATCCTGCGGGCCGAGTGTTTTTCCGACCGTGCCCCGGATATCGTACTCGCGCAGTACGCTGGGGTGGAACTGGTGGCTCATGCGCTGGGCTGCGGCGCAGCTGCCACTGCTGCAGGTCTACCCCCGCCCATCGGGCCCGCGGCTGGAAATCCGCGCCAGCAGCAAATCGCGTGCGGCATTGGCTTCATGCACCGCGTCGGTGGTTCCGCCGCGATCCGGGTGGACTTTCACCAGCAGGCGGCGATGCGCGTCGATGATCTCGTAATAGCCAGCATCGGCGCGCAGGCCGAGCAGGTTGCGCGCGCGCTTCTCCGCCGCTTTCTTGGCATTTGGCCCCCACAGTTCCCACGGCCAGCGCCCGGCCAGCATCTTGACCGCAAGGCAGGCCAGCGCCGCGAGGAACAGGAACTTCAAAGCACGGCTTCCATGGCGAGCTGGCCCTGCTCGGGCACTTTCAGCGCAAGGCCGGCGACCAATGAGCGCAGTTCCTGCCGCGCCACCAGATGGCTGGTGCCAAGCTCGCCAAGATGGCCCTTGTCGAGCAGGGTAAGGCCGCTGGGGAACAGCTCGCGGTAGATCACGCGCTCCGAAAGGCCGCTGGCGATGCGGAAGCCGACGCGCTTGGAAAGCTCGGTCAGCGCCTGATCGATGCGCTTCTGGTTGCGCGCTTCGGTATAGCCGGTGCGATTGCGCACGACGACCCAGTCCATCTCCTTGCGAGCTTCCTTGATCGTCGCCATCGCGCGCTTCTTGCGGGCTTCCCAGATCAGTTCGGCATAGAACGAAAGCCGGCGGACCTTGAACGTCTCGGCATCGACCTGGCCGATGAGGTCGAAATCGACGAAGCTGTCGTTGAGCGGGGTGACCAGCGTATCGGCCTGCGTCGCGACATGGCGCGCCAGCGGATCATCGCGGCCGGGCGTGTCGAACACCAGAAAGTCATGCTCGGCGCCAAGCTGTGCGGCCAGCGCATCGAGCTCCTCCGCGTTGGTTCCGTCATAGACTTCGAACCTCGCCGTGGGCAGCGTTATGCTGCGGCGGCGCATGGTCTCCGTGCGATTCTCGAAATAGCGGTGCATCGTGCGCTGGCGGGCATCAAGATCGATCGCGGCTACACGCGCGCCCTGATAGGCCAGGGCAATGGCGACATGGACCGCCGTGGTCGATTTGCCGGTACCGCCCTTTTCGTTGGCGAAGACGATGCGATAAGGGGCGGCGGGCAAGCGATCATCCTTTCTGTGAGTGGCGCCCCCCCTTGCCCCCGGGCAGGGCACAGGGCTAGAGGGCCACTCCCTGTTGGGGACCATTGGCCCCAGATCGGGGATTACTGGAGCGGCGAGCCACGTGCAAATCCTGACAGCAGTCGAACCGCTTCGTGCGGCGCTTTCCGCGCTGAAATCGGGGGACAATTCCGCCAAGGCTGGCGGTCGGTCGACCGTGGCCCTCGTGCCGACCATGGGCGCGCTGCACGAAGGCCACCTCACATTGGTGCGCGAGGCAAAGGCCCGCGCGGACCATGTGGTCGTCTCGATCTTCGTCAATCCGCGCCAGTTCGGCCCCAATGAAGATCTCGCGACCTATCCGCGCCAGCTTGAGGCCGATGCGGCGCTGCTCGAAGCCGAGGGTGTAGACGTGCTCTGGGCGCCGACGGTCGAGGCGGTCTATCCCGCTGGCTATGCGACGACTATTCAGGTCAGCGGGCTCGATGCCGTGCTGTGCGGCGCAGCGCGGCCGGGGCATTTTGACGGCGTGGCGACTGTCGTCACCAAGCTTTTCAATCAGGTGCAGCCCGATATCGCCTTGTTCGGCGAGAAGGACTGGCAGCAGCTCGCGATCATCCGCCGCATGGCGCGCGATCTGGACCTTACGCAGCCACATGCCGACCACATCCTTGGCGTGCCAACCGTGCGCGAGGCGGACGGCCTCGCGATGAGCAGCCGCAACAAGTACCTTACCGCTGAGGAACGCGCCGCCGCGCCCGCATTGAACCGCGCGATGCGCGAGGCGGCCGCTCGGATCGCGGGCGGAGGATCAATCCCGGACGCGCTGGCAGCGCTGCGTGAGGCCGTGCTCACCGCCGGCTTCGCCCGCGTCGACTATGCCGACCTGCGCGATGCCGCCACACTCGAAGCGATTGGAGTCTGGGATGGCCGGGCCGCACGGCTGCTGGTCGCCGCGCACATGGGCAAGGCAAGGCTGATCGACAACATCGCGGTGGTCTAGGAAACCGGTCCAAGGAAAGGCAGCGCGCCCCTGCCCCTCCCGCTCGCAGGAGGTGACAGGGGCAGGGCATTGGCAGCCCTGCGCCCGAAGGCTTGCCTGTTCAGCGCTTGATCGTGCCGCTCCGCGCCACTTCATAGAGGAAGTTCGCAAACAGCGTCGCCTGCTGGTCGAAGCCCAGTTCCTTGGGGTTGGTGCTGTCGATCAGGAACCATTCGTCGGGCGCATGTGCGCCGCCGCCGCGCCCGGCGCCGAAGGAGCCTGCCGGCAGGCGCAATGGCGGGCCTGTGAAGATCACGCCGGGCCAGCTACCCGCCGAGCGCGCCGACATCGTCTGCGAAATCTTCGCCGCCGCCAGTGTCGCCACTTCGGCCTTGATCAGCGCGCTGTTTTCGTCGGTTTGCGTCGGGCCATAGCCGCCGCTCACGTTGACCTCGATATCGCCGAACCCGCGCTTGGCGAGGTGTGCCCTGAGCTTGCTGACCGCTTCGTCCTTGGTCATGTCCGGCACGAGGCGCAGGTCGATCTTGGCTTCGGCGCGGCCGGGCAGGACGGTCTTGCCGCCGGGGCCCATATAGCCGCTGACGAGGCCTTGAATGTTCACCGTCGGCTGCGAGGCAAGGCGGTATGTGGCGGTCAGGTAGTCTTCGCCGGCGTACCACTGCTTGATGCCCAGCGCTTTCTTCTCGTCCGCCTCGTTTCCGGCGGCGACGTCTGCGGCGATCAGCTGCTTCTGGCGCTCGGTCAGCGGCTTCACGTTTTCGAACCAGCCGTCGATCGCCGGGGTGTGGCCGTCATCGGCGACCAGCGTATTGAGCGCCTTGATGAGGTGCCACGCCGGGCTATCGACATTGGCCATGAGGCTGGAGTGGATGTCCTTGGTCGGCCCCTTGCCCCACTTCTCGCCGCTGGAAATCAGCTGCAATTCAACCGCGCCTTTCGCGCCGAGCAGCAGCGTCACCTGCCCATCGACCGACTGGCCGGCATCGGGAATGATGACGCCGACCGCCTTTGACAGCGCGGGAAGCACATCGGGATGGGTCACGACCTGCGAGAAGTGCGGCGAGGCGATTTCCTCCTCGCCCTCGGCCACCAGCACGAGGTTCACCGGTAACTTGACGCCGGAGGCCTTGAACGCGCGCAACGCGGTGAGGAATGCGGTCTCGGGCCCCTTCTGGTTCACCGCCCCGCGTCCGACGATGACCTTGCCTTCGCCCGGCCGGTCGACCATCCGGCCCTCGAGCGGCGGGGACGACCATTCCTTCGGATCGTAGTGCTTCACGTCGTACATGAAGTAGATCGCCAGCGTGGTCTTTGCCCCGGCATCGAGGGTGGCGAAAACGCCCGGCACGCCGTCGGTCGGGATTACCTTGGCCATCTGGAAGCCGGCATCGAGCGCCAGCTGGCGCATGTATTCGGCGCCTTCCTGATGGTTGATCCCCATGTTGGCGATGGTCGGCAGCTTGATCCAGGCGCGCAGGCGCTCGACCGCGGCATCGTGATCGGCACGTATCGCCGCCGCGACTTTGGCCTGATCCGACTTTTCCGACGCTGCCGCCGGTTGCCCCGTCGCAATCGCGATCGCGGCCAGACTTGCATACGCCACCTTCAAACGCGCTGTCATATCGCCCCCATGCTCGGCACTGATCTGGGGCCGAGTGTGCTGATGAGATGAGCCGTTGTCCAGCCGAGAGGACCGGGTTGCGCCCGGCGCCGCAAAGGACCATTGCGGACCTGTCCTGCCATGCTCATGTGCTTGATTTCCTGCCCCGAGTCGGCCCGATCACGTGATCGAGGAGCGCGCCCGTGCTCGACGGTCTGACGGCTTGGGCGCGCCCGCGGATCATCCGCAGCCGCCAGCGCCTGCGCCAGAGCGAAGCAGCGTTTATCCTGCTCGCCGCGGCTGCCGGGGCAGCTGCAGGTGCGCTTACCCGCATCCAGCAGACTTTGGCGCACGGCCTGCAGGGACTGCTTTATGGCGTGACGTTCAACCGGCTGAGTGCGCTCGGCGAGATCCACCATGCCTGGCGCCTGCTGGCTTTGCCGCTGGGCGGCCTCGCGCTCGTCCTGCTCAGTCTGGCCCTGGGCAAGCGCATGCGTCCGCCGGTCGACGTGGTGGAGGCCAATGCGCTGCACGGTGGCCGGATTGCGCCCGCCGACAACCTGCTGATCGCCGTCCAGACCATCATCTCGAACGGCGCGGGCGCGTCGGTCGGGCTGGAGGCGGCCTATACGCAGATGGGCGGCGGTTTTGCCTCGATGCTGGGTCAATGGCTCAAGCTACGCCGCAACGACCTTCGCACGCTGGTCGGCGCAGGGGCGGGGGCCGGTATCGGAGCGGCCTTCGGTGCGCCGCTGGCGGGGGCGTTCTATGCCTTCGAGATCGTCATCGGCAGCTACACGCCCGCCGCAGTCGCCCCGGTCATCGCGGCGGCGCTGACCGGAGTTACCGCGGCCAAAGCGCTGGGCGGCGAACCATGGCTGATGGCGCTGACCGATGACCGGGTGATCGCTCTCACCGACTACCTGCTCTACGCCGGCCTCGGCATAGCTTGCGCGCTGCTCGGCATCGCGATCATGCGGCTGGTCACGCTTGCCGAGATGTACGTTCAATCATGGGGCTGGCTGGGCCGGTGGCGTCCAGTATTGGGCGGGGTGCTGCTGATCCCGCTGGCGCTTGTCTCGCCGCAGACACTCTCTGCCGGGCACGGCGCGCTGCATCTCAATCTCGTGCTCCAGCCGGCGGTGCATGTCCTGCTCGTGCTGCTGGGCCTCAAGATTGCCGCCTCCATCATCTCGCTCAGCTTCGGATTTCGCGGCGGCTTGTTCTTCGCCTCGCTGTTCGTCGGCTCGCTGGCGGGGCAGATCTTCGCCGGACTCGTCAATGCCGCCGGGATCGGGCTGGCGGTGAGCCCCACCGACGCCGCGCTCGTCGGCATGGCCGCGCTCAGCGTCTCGATCGTCGGCGGGCCGATGACCCTTGCGCTGCTGATGCTGGAGACGACGCACGACTTCGCGCTGATGGGCGTGGTGCTGACCGCGGCGCTGCTTTCGAGCGCGCTGACCCGCGAGCTGTTCGGCTATTCGTTCTCGACCTGGCGGCTGCACGTTCGCGGCTCGGCCATCCGCGGCCCGCGCGATATCGGCTGGGCAAGCAGCCTCACTGCGGGGCGGATGATGCGGCGGGACTGGGTGCAGGTGCCGGAGACTTGTCCGGTCGATGTGTTCCGCGCGCGCGTCCCGCTCGGTTCGGCCAGCAAGGCGCTGCTGGTCGATGGCGAAGGGCGCTATCGCGGGATCGTGCCGACGGCTGCGGCCTATGCTGCAGATCTTGCGCCCGATGCCCCGATTGCACCGCTCGCCTGCATGAAGGACGAGGTGCTGCGACCGCAAGACGATGCCCATGCGATCATCGCGCAGTTCGACCGGCTCAGTGCGGACGAGCTGGCAGTCGTCGACGAGGCCGGCGTGGTGGTCGGCGTCGTCACCGAGCGTCACGCGCGGCGGCGCTATCTCCACGAGCTGGAGAATGCGCAGCGGACGCTGTT
Source organism: Novosphingobium sediminis (assembly GCF_007991615.1). Classification (GTDB taxonomy): domain Bacteria; phylum Pseudomonadota; class Alphaproteobacteria; order Sphingomonadales; family Sphingomonadaceae; genus Novosphingobium; species Novosphingobium sediminis. The sequence continues at coordinate 161,696 of NZ_BJYR01000013.1, forward strand.
TGGCGAGGGCTGAGGGCCTTCAGAAGAGGCTACCTTGCGGTGGCGGCGGCTCTGCTTCGGAAATTTCCTGCATGTGGGCATCCGCCAGCGGCACCTGCATCGCCGCTGCGCCTGCGCCATCAGCGCTCAGCCAACGCTCGAAGGCTCTGCCCGGGCGGAGGACGACGGGCATCGCCTTGGGGTGGACGCTGCCGACTACCGTATTTGCCTCGCACGTGAGGAAAGCGAAGCGCGGACCCTGTTCGGTCGGGCGCCAGAGGCCGGCGAAGGCGAAGAGCGGATCGCCGGGAAGGTCGAACCAGTGCTTGCGCTTGCGGCCCGTCTGCGGATCGGGCGCGGCGGACCATTCGGAAAAGGCGGTGACGGGGACAAGGCACCGCCGCGCCGGATCAGACAGCGCCGCGCGCCACATCGGTGAGGCGAGGTTGCGCACGTTGGTGATCGGGCGCTTTACATCACCGAACGGAGGCCAGCCCCACCGCATCATGTCGAGCCGCCGCCCGGCCCCTTCGCTGACCACCACCGGCGCTTCGGCGTCCGGGTAGATTTCCGCCAGCGCGGGGAGGTTGCGCCCCGCGACATCGGCCTTGAAAAGCTGTGCAATGGCTTGCGCGTTGCTGGTCATGCGATAGAGATTGCACATAACAGATGCGAGCATAGCGGGAGAGAACGCGATGGCCACCCAGATCCGCCCGAATATCAATTGCAGCGACGCCGAATGGCATGCGCGGCAGGAACTGGCGGCTTGCTACCGCATCTTCGATCTGATGGGCTGGTCCGAATCGGTCTACAACCACATCTCGCTGCGCGTGCCGGACGAGGAAGGCGCCTTCCTCATCAATCCCTTCGGCCTGCTCTATTCCGAAGTCTGCGCCAGCAACCTCGTCAAGATCGACATCGACGGCAACAAGCTGGATGACAACCCGCACCCGGTGAACCTCGCCGGCTTTACCCAGCACGGCTATTTCCACCGCCACCTCGATTGGGCTCACGCCATCTGCCACGTCCATACGACGGCATCGATGGCGGTGTGCAGCCTCGAGGAAGGGCTGATGCCGATCAACTTCTACGCCTGCAACTTCATGGGCCGGCTCGCCTATCATGATTTCGAAGGCATCACCGTACGCGCCGAGGAAGGCGAGCGGCTGCTGGCCAACTTGGCTGACAAGAACATCCTCATGCTGAAGAACCACGGCCCGGTGGTCATGGCCAAGAACCTGCAGGCGATGTTCGTGCAGATGTGGGCGCTGCAGCGTGCCTGCGAAATCCAGATGGCGACGCTTTCGATGGGCCGTCCGCCGATCATGATCTCGCAGGACGTGATCAACGTGCACCAGCGCGATCTGGGCATGGCGAACCCTCCGGGAGGCGGCCCGGGCGTTGGCGATTTCAACGCCTGGACGCGCCGGATCGATCAGATCGACCGTTCCTGGCGGGATTGATCGAATTGTGATCACCCAAATCCGCTCATGCTGAGCCTGTCGAAGCATTCGGCGCGACGCCAGCGCCAGTACCCTTCGACAAGCTCAGGGTGAGCGGTGTAGGGCGTTGGGCAAGGTAAGCAATTCGAGCCCCCGCCATGGCCATCCTCACCGTCAATAACCAGCCGATCGAGATCAAGCTGGAGGCAGACACGCCGCTGCTGTGGGCGCTGCGCGATGCCGCCAATCTCACCGGCACGAAATACGGCTGCGGCACCGGCGAGTGCGGGGCCTGCATGGTCATCATCGACGGGCAGGCCATGCCGAGCTGCACCCTTTCGCTGGGCGAGGCGGAGGGGCGCACCGTCACGACGATCGAGGGTCTTTCCGCCGATCGAAATCATCCAGTGCAGCAGGCCTTCGTAGCGGAGCAGGCGATCCAGTGCGGGTTCTGCACGCCCGGTCTGGTAATGGCCGCTGCGGCCTTGCTCACGCACAACACCGATCCGACCGAGGCGGACATCAAGGCCGCGATTACCAATATCTGCCGCTGCGGGGTCTACCCTAGGCTGGTGCGCGCGATCCAGCGCGCAGGGCGCATCGCGCGGGGGCTTGAACCAGGCGTGCCGTTGCCCGTTCCGCTGACGGCGACGACACCGGGGCTTTAAGCCTCGGGCTTCGTCATTGCGAGCGTAGCGAAGCAATCCAGAGCGCCACGCACAGCAGCTCTGGATTGCTTCGCTACGCTCGCAACGACGAGGTTTGTCCGAACTAGAACCCCATCCGCACTGTCAGCCGCGCGCTGCGGGGCTGGGCGGTTGAGATGTTGTTGTCGGTGTGGGCGGTCGGGAAATACTGCTCGTTCAGCAGGTTGTTGACGTTGAGCTGGACCGAAAGGTTCTTGGAGACGTTGTAGAACACCGCGGTATCGACGCGGGTCCACGCCGGAAGCGTCACGGTGTTGCTGACGGTGGTGTAGGCCGAGGACTGGTGCGTCACGCCGAGGCCGAGGCCGAGCTTGTCGGTGACGTCATAACGGGTCCACAGCGAGATCTGGCTTTCCGGGAGCAGCGCCAGCGCGCGGCCGGCCGGCGCGGCGGTGGTGCTGGAGCGCACCTTCCCATCCTGCAGCGCATAGCCAAGGCTGACCTGCCACTGGGGGAGGATCTTGCCGGTGGCGGAAAGCTCGATACCGCGGGTGCGGGTCTTGCCCGAAAGCTGGGGCAGACCGGTAACGGGATCGTTGAAGCGCGAATTCTCGCGGTCGAGCCGGTAGGCGGCGGCGGTGAGCGCGAGGGTCGGGGTGACGTCCCACTTGGCGCCCACTTCAAGGTTGCGGAACTCCTCCGGCGCGAGGGTGGCCTGCGTCGCATCGAGCGCGCTGAACTGGTCGCCTGATTGGGGAAGGAAGCTCTTGGTGTAGCTGCCGTAGAGCGAGATGTTCTTGCGCGGCTTCACGATCACGCCGGCACGGGGCGACCACTTGTTGTCGGTGCGCCCGGCGCTGGTGCTGTTCAGCAGGTTGTCGGCGCGGATCTTGAAGCTGTCGTAGCGCACGCCGCCGACGATCTGGAGGAACGGCGCAAGCTCGATCTGATCCTGCACATAGGCCGAGAACGTGGTGACCTTGGCGTGGGTCGAGCGGCTCGGCGCGCTGAAGGTGATCGCCGGAATGTCGAGCCGGTCTGCCAGCGCGACCGTGGCCGAGGCCTTGCCGCCCGGGAAAATGCCTTCCTGCCGCGCAGCATCGGTCGCCTGGTCGGCGCCTTCGATCCCGGCGATCACGGTGTGGCCGATGGGGCCAGTCTTGCCCTGCCAGGTGAGGTTCGCCTGCCCGATCCAGCTATCGCGCTTCACTGTGCTGTTGTAGGCGCTGAGCGAGACGGTGTTGGTAGCGGGATTGACCGCCGCGCCCGCGAAGATGTTGGCGTAGTACTTGTCGGTGTGGCTGAACTGGCCCGCCACGGTCAGCGTCAGGCTGTCGGCCAGCTTCTGCGTCAACCGCGCCTCGACGATGTGCGCCTTCACGTCCGAGATATTGGTGTCCTTGCGGCCGAAGAACGTGTCGCGGTAGCCTTCGAGTGGAGCGCCGGCGAGCGAGGGCACACCGCGATCAGCGGTGCGGCGGTCATCGTCGTAGTTGTAGGACAGGTCGATCCGGGTGTCCGCGCTCGGCGCAAACGCCAATGTCGGGTTCACGCCGATGAAGCGGCCGTGGAAGTCCTGCCGGTGGTTGTCGAATTCCTCGTAAGTGCCGTTGAGGCGTGCGCCGACGGTTTGCGAGAGCGGCGCATTGAGATCGGCGGCGAGCGCGAAATCGCCAAAGGTGCCGACACCGGCTGACGCATTGACGCTTTGGCCCGTGAATGAGGGGGCCTTGCGCACCCGGTTGATCACACCGCCGCCGCCGCCACGCCCGAAGAGCAGTGCGTTGGCGCCGCGCAGCACTTCCACGTGATCGATGTTGTAGAGCGAGCGGTAGTACTGGGTGTCGTCGCGCAGGCCGTTGAGGAAGAAGTCCGCCGTGGTGTTCTGCCCGCGCAGTACGATCTGATCGCGGTTGCCTTCGCCCTGCGCCAGAACCACGCCCGGCACGTAGCGCAGCGCATCGCCAAGCTGGGTAACGCCCTGATCGTCGAGCTGCTCGCGGCTGAGCACAGTGACCGACTGCGCCACATCGAGCAGCGGGGTAGGCGCTTTCAGGCCGTCGGCGCTGTCGCTGCGATAGGTTTCGACATGGCCGGTGACCACGATCGGGCGGCGATCGACGCCATCACCGGCATCACCCGCGTCCGCTGCCATCGGCACCTCTTCCGCATATGCCGTGAATGGCAGGAGGGCGGTGGTGGCGAGCAAGAGAGCGGGGAGCGCTTTCACGAGATTTCCTTCTTGAGATGCATTCTCAAGAACCGTTCTATTGCGAGTCATTCGCACTTGCAAGGCTGATATTGCGAATCTTTCGCGATTTTTGACGCATAGCAGACGCGACCTCGCACGGCCTGAACGCAGGCGTGCGTGGACGGCAGATCAGAAAGCTGTGAAGTTCGCCGCGTTCAGAGCAGCGGGAGGGCGCGGCCCGCAAGGATCAGCGCGAGCGCGCAGCCAAGCACGATGGCCGAACGCAGCCAGTCCGCCAGCGAAGCGGTGGGTGCGACAACAAGGGCGATAGCGCGGGCCATGCCGGAAGCATGCACCCGCAGTACCTAACAATCCGTTAAAATGCCCTGGATCAGGCCAGCCACTCGAGCAGCGATGCAAGGCACTCGCGCGCCAGCAGCTTGCTGCGCTCCGGGCTCCAGCCTTGTGCCGGATCGGGCAGGTCGTCGTTGTCCTTGAACGGCATCTCCAGCGTCATCGAGACGGCACCGAAGCGCTGTGCAATCTGGTTGGTGGCCATCGAGAGATTGGCCTTGCCGGGCCGCGCGACCGGATAGCCGCGCTTCGTCTGGAAATCGGGGGTGCGCCGCTCGAGGATCGTGCGGTAGCGGCGATAGGCTTCGCCCTGCGCTTCGGTCCAGCCGGGGATGCCTTCGAAGCCGGCGAAGAACACGGCGGGGATCGCCTCGTCGCCATGGACGTCCATCGCGAAATGGACGCCGGTTTCATCCATGGCATTGCGGATTGCGAGCACTTCGGGCGAGCGTTCGGCGCTCGGCTCGAGCCATTCGCGGTTGAGGTTCACCCCTGCCGCGTTGGTGCGCAGGTGCCCACGGCGCGAGCCATCCGGATTGCAGTTCGGCACGATATGGAAGCGGCAGAGCTGGCGGAGTTTGCGGGCATGGGGATCGGCGGGATCGGTCAGCATGTCGAGCGCGCCTTCCATCCACCATTCCGCCATCGATTCGCCGGGGTGTTGGCGGGCGATCAGCCACACCTGCTTCTCGCCCTCTCCGAGCGATAGGCAATCGATCGGCTGGCCATCGAGGCTGCGGCCGAGCACGCGGTGGGCAACGCCCTCGCTGGCGGCGGCTTCCGCCACGAGATCGTGATGCCGCTCCATCGAATAGGGCGCGAAATAGGCGAAGGAGCAGGTAGCGGCCTGCGGAGTATAGCGGATCGTCATGGTCCCGCCGCCCTCCGCCGCATCATAGCGGGTCTCGGCGCGGTACCAGGTGTCGCGGTCCTCGGAAACGCAGGCACGGTAGCCGACCCAGCCATCGGGATAGGCGGCGGACGCAAGGCCGGTGATCTTGAGTTCCAGCGTCCGGCCCGCTCCGCCGCTGACGCGGAAATGGAACCATTGGAAGAATTCGGACTGGTGGTCGCGGCGGATGGCAAGCCGGGCACTGGTGCCCTCTATGCTCAGAACTTCAATGTTGCCGCTATCAAAGCCTGCGTCGATGCTGATCGGAGCGCTTAAAGAATCTGGGGTCATTTGACCGTGATAGTCGCGCCCGAGGTTCTGGGGAAGCCCGAGAACAGCGCATGGGCGATCCGCAGCGCGGCCTGATCGACAGCGGCTTCCTTTGCCTTCTGGCGCTCGACATTCTCGGCGCGGCCTTCCCACAGCGAAAGGCCGGTGGCGCGGCTGCGGATCGTGACGACGAGGCGGGTGTAGACGCGCGCCTTGGGGCCGCCGCCGAGGTTGAAGCCGACGCCAAGCCCGACGCCGCTGTTCCAGCCGCCGGTCGAACCGCCGACGCCGACCGAGACCGGCCCGCGCTGGCGTTCGGTACGCTGGACTTCGCGTTCGACTCGCACTTCGGCAACGGCATCTGCTGCACCCGGAGTGGCCGTGCCGAACCGCAGGGCGGCGAGTTCGGCCTCGACCGCCTGAAGCCAGACGCGCGTTTCAAGGCTGCTCGGATCGGTGCCCGGCGCCGCGATCACCGCAACCGCACTGCGGCCCAGCGTGGTGATGCTGTCCGGCGTGTGGAAGCGGGTGACTTCGACCGGCGCGGCGAGGGCAGGCGATGCAGCCAGCGCGAAGGCTGCAAGGAGCAGGCGGGCCTTCACGGCGTCACCGCCGCAAGCGGCTGGACGACCTGGCCATCGGGGAACTTCTTGAGCAGCGCCGTAGCGAGGCGGGCGGCCATCTCGCTGTTGTTGATCCCGCCGTCTTCCTCGCGCGCTTCTCCTTCGGCGTGGCCTTCCCAGAGGACGCGCCCCGTGGCCTTGTCGCGGATGCGCAGATCAAGCCGCGTGGCGACGATCGCCTTGGCGGGCTTGGTGAGATCGACCGCGAGCGCGAGGCCGAAGCCGCTGCCGCGATTGCTGACGGTGGTGCTCATGGCGCCGCTGACCTTCTTGTGCGGGGCCTCCTCGGGAACGGCCACGCTGTGGCTGACCCCGATTTCGGCGATCTGGCCGGGATCGAGAGCCGTGGCCGTATCATAGCCGCGCCGGGCCAGTTCGTCGATCACGGCGGCTTCGTAGACGGGGAGCTTGCCGTCCTCATTGTCACCGGCGTCGCTGGCCATGCGGCTCACCACGATGCGCCCTTTGCCGAGCAAGGCTTCGGCATCGGCGGCGCGGTAGGCGGTGACGTCGATCTTCTTGGAAGGCTGGGCGCTCTGCCGCGCGGAAGGATAGCGCGGATCGGGATCCTGCCAGCTGCCGCCGCCGCCCCAGCGGCCTTCGCCCGGCATACCCTGCGCCAGTACGGGTGTGGCGGCGCACGCCAGACAAAGGGTGGCAACGGCGGTGGTAAACTTCATTGTTGGCCTTTCGGGCGGACAGCAGGGGGTAAATCCTATGTCCTGCGGCCTGTCTTGGTCATGAACGGTTCGTTTGTCGATTCCAACGCAAAGGGAGCCTGCTACGGCATTGCAGCATTTACGTAGGAGAGTGATTCGCATGGGCCAGGTTCCCGTTCTCGTGACCGGCGGTGCCGGGTATATCGGTAGCCATGCTGTGCTGGCGCTGAAGGATGCCGGCTGGCCGGTGGCCGTGATCGACAACCTGACCACGGGCTTTCGCTTTGCGATCCCCGATGGCGTGCCGCTCTACCAAGGCGATATCGAGGACGGAGCGCTGCTGGCGCGGATCTTTGCCGAGCAGAAGATCGGCGCTGTGATGCATTTTGCCGGGTCGATTATCGTGCCGGAATCGGTCGAGAACCCGCTGAAGTATTATCACAACAACACCGCCAAGAGCCGGGCTCTGATCGGAGCGGCGGTCGATGCGGGCGTGAAGCACTTCATCTTCTCCTCGACCGCGGCGACGTACGGCATTCCGGAAGTCTCGCCGGTCACCGAGGACAGCCCCAAGTCGCCGATCAATCCCTACGGCATGTCGAAGCTGATGACGGAGACGATGCTGGCGGACACCGCCCGCGCGCATCCGCTGAACTATTGCGCGCTGCGCTACTTCAACGTGGCAGGGGCGGACCCCCAGGCGCGCACCGGGCAATCGACTGCGGGCGCGACGCATCTCATCAAGGTCGCGGTGGAAGCAGCGCTCGGCAAGCGCAGCCATGTCGGCGTATTCGGCACCGACTTCGATACGCCGGACGGCACCGGGGTGCGCGATTACATCCACGTGTCCGATCTTGCCGCCGCCCACGTGCTGGCGCTGGAAGCGCTGATCGAGCAGCCCGAGCGGTCGCTCACCATGAACTGCGGCTATGGCCAAGGCTTCTCGGTGCTGGAAGTGCTCGATGCGGTGGACCGGGTGACCAACCACAAGATCGTGCGCAAGCTGGAAGGCCGCCGCGCCGGCGATCCCGATTCGCTGATTTCGGACAACCGCCGCATCAAGGCCACGCTGCCGTGGGTGCCGCGCTATGCCGATCTCGACGTGATCGTGCAGCATGCGCTGGCGTGGGAGCGGAAACTGACCGAGATCCGCGGCGAGGGCTGAGCGGACGGTTGACTTTCGCGCGGGGCGCGCATAACCGCCGCGTTCCAATTTCGGCCCGGTCGGCTCGGGCATAAGGATTCGCCATGAAGATTCGCAACAGCCTGAAGTCGCTCAAGGATCGCCACCGGGACAACCGCGTGATCCGCCGTCGCGGCCGCACCTACGTCATCAACAAGACCCAGAAGCGCTTCAAGGCGCGTCAGGGCTGATTGCGCGCACCCTGCCAAGGCAGGGTGGTTTGCGATCGAACGGTGTTGAACCGGCAGAACGCCTCCGCCAACCGCGGGGGCTTTTTGCATGTGCGGAAGGAACAGGCCGCGTGAGCGCCAGAGTCGATGCCGTCGTCTGGGATATCGGACATGTGCTGGTGCAGTGGTCGATCCGCTACCTCTATGAAAAGCTGATCGACGATCCGGCCGAACTCGACTGGTTCCTTGCGAATGTCGTCACCGTGCCGTGGCATTTCCGGCACGATGGGGGTGAACCGCTGGCGGACCTGATCGCTGAGAAAGTGGCCGAGCATCCCGAGCACCGCGCGCTGATCGAAGCCTATGCGCCGCGCTGGCTCGATACGATTCCGGGGCCGATCGAAGGCACGCCGGCGCTGATCGAAACGCTCGCCGCACGCGGCGTACCGCAGTTCGCGATCACCAACTTCGGCGCGGACACCTGGGCCATGTTCCGTCCGACCTTCCCGGTCCTAGACCATATGGGCGCCATCGTGGTCAGCGGCGTGGAGAAGCTGGCCAAGCCCGATCCGGCGATCTTCCACCTCGCGGCGCAGCGCTTTGGCCACGCGCCGGAGCGGATGCTGTTCGTGGACGACAACGCTGCGAACATTGCGAGCGCCGCCGCACTTGGGTGGCAGGTCCATCACTTCACGCGCGGCGCCGAGGCGCTAGCGGCGGATCTGCGCGATCTCAAGTTGCTCTGACAAACCCAATCCCGCTCACCCTGAGCTTGTCGAAGCATGTCCTGAGCGGCTGCTGCAAGCAGCCAGCCGAAGGGGGGCTGGCGCGACCGTGGTGCAAGATGCTTCGATAAGCTCAGCATGAGCGGTTCTAGATTTGGGCAGGGGGCCTACCGAAGCCCGATCAGCGAGATCTGGCGGCCATAGCCCGCTTCCCCGGCATGGGTGGAGCGGCGGAATGAATAGAAGCGCTCGGCCTGCGAGTAGGTGTCCTCGCCAAGCATGCCGACGCTGCCGACGCCGAAGGCCGCGAGGCGCGCGGCGACATAGCCTTCGAGATCGAACCAGCCGTGCCCGGCGCGTCCGGCCTTGAAGAAGCGGGCATTGTCGGCGTCTTCAGCCGTGAAGCGCGCCTCGAATCCGGCGTCCACTTCATAGCTTTTCTGCGCGATGCAGGGGCCGACTACCGCTGCGATCTGCGCGCGGTTGGCGCCGAGGGCTTCCATCGCTTCGATGGTGCGGTCGGTCACGCCGCCGATGGCGCCTTTCCATCCGGCGTGGGCCGCGCCGATCACGCCTGCGTGGGGATCGTGGAACAGCACCGGCGCGCAATCGGCGGTGAGGACGCCCAGGAGCAGCCCGCGTTGGTTGGTGACCAGAGCATCGGCCTTGGGGCGGTCGGCATCATCCCACGGCGCGGTGACGGTCACCACGTCGGGCGAATGAATCTGGTAACAGGTCAGCAGCCGCGCAACTGGCAGCACCGCTTCGCCCGCGCGGCGGCGGTTTTCGGCGGTGTGCGCGGGATCGTCCTCGCTGTAGCTGACGTTGAGGCCGGCGTGGAGGCCTTGGCTCACCCCGCCGCGCCGGCCGAGGAAGCCATGCGCGGCGCCGGCCAGCGCGGGATGGGTGAGGGCTTCAGGCGTATCCATCAGCCGTTCAGGCTCTTGCTCACCTGTTCGCTGACATCGCGCGAGAGGCCGGGGGCTGCGGCGATCCGTTCCAGCTCAGCGCGCATCAGCGCGGCGCGGGTGGGTTCGATCCGGCGCCAGCGGCCGAGCGGCGGCACGAAGCGTGCGGCGACATTGCCATTGATCGGATCGAGCCTGAGGATGAGGTCCGCGATCATCCGATAGCCAGCACCGTCCGCTGCATGGAACGCCTGAGGATTGGCGGCGAAGGCCATGTAAAGCGCGCGGACGCGGTTGGGGTTGGTCATCGTGAAGTCGGGATGATCGGCCAGCGCGGTGACGTGCTTCAGCGTATCGGGATGGAGCGCGCCGGCCTGGATCGAGAACCACTTGTCTATCACCAGCGCGTTGCCGGCGAAGCGGGCGTGGAAATCGGCGAGCGCGGCGCAGCGGGCTTCGTCGCACTCTGCGGCGCCAATGCCCGCGAGGACCATGAGTGCGCCCTGCCGGTCGGTCATGTTGTCCGCGCTGTCGTATTGCGCCTTGGCGCGGCGGGCAGCTTCGGCGGGATCGCTGGCGGCGAGGTAGACCAGCGCCTGCGTCTTCAGCTTGCGCGCGCCGCGTGCGGCGGCCTCGAGGCTGTAGGGCACCGCGGTGCAGCGGTCGTGCAACGCATGCCACTGCGCGGCAAGCTCGCTGCCCAGCCAGCGCTTGAGCGCCTCGCGCTCGGCATGGATGCTCGAAGGGTCAGCCTGCGCGATCTGCTCGGCGATGTAGCCTTCGCCGGGCAGGATCAGCAGTTCGCCGCGCATCAGATCGTCGAGGGCACCATCGGCGAGGACGGCTGCATAGACATCGCGAATCGCCGCGAGGCCTTCAGCACGCGCGGCCTCGGTCAACTCGCCGGAGACGGCGGCAACGAGGTGGCGGACCATGAGCTGCTGCATCGCTTCATAGCGCGCAAAGGGATCGTCATCATGCGCGGCAAGGAAGACGAGGTCGGCGGTGGCGACGGCCATGTCGATCGCGACGGGGGCAGAGAAACCCCGATTGATCGAGAGGACGGGCAGCGCGGTGAAGCCAGGAAACGCGAAGCTCTGCTCAGCTTCGGTGAGGACGAGCAACTGCTCTCCCGCGTGCTTACCGGTGTCGCGATCGAACAGCGCGGTGCGCAGCGGGATGACCATCGGCTGCTTGTCCGGCTGGCCGGGGGTTGCGGGCACGGTCTGGCTCAGCGTCAGCGTCGCGGTGTCGCCCGCTTGGGTCAGCGTGGCGGTCACGCGCGGGGTGCCGGCCTGCTCGTACCAGCGGCGGAACTGCTTGAGGTCCAGCCCCGCGCCGTCCTCGATCGCCTTGACGAAATCCTCGCAGGTCGCCGCTTCGCCGTCGTGGCGGTCGAAGTAGAGATCGGTGCCCGCCCGGAACCGCTCTGGCCCAGCCAGCACGGTCATCATGCGGATGACTTCGGCGCCCTTGTTGTAAACGGTCGCGGTGTAGAAGTTGCTGATTTCCTGATAGGCATCGGGGCGGATCGGATGCGCCAGCGGGCCTGAGTCCTCAGGGAACTGTGCGGCGCGGAGTATGCGCACATCCTCGATCCGCTTGACCGGCGCCGAGCCCATGTCCGCGCTGAACTGCTGGTCGCGCAGCACGGTGAAGCCTTCCTTGAGGCTGAGCTGGAACCAGTCGCGGCAGGTGACGCGGTTGCCCGACCAGTTGTGGAAGTATTCATGCGCGACCACGCCCTCGATCGCGTCATAATCGCCATCAGTCGCGGTTTCGGGGTCCGCCAGGATGTAGCGCGTGTTGAAGACGTTGAGGCCCTTGTTCTCCATGGCGCCTGCGTTGAAATCGGCCACAGCGACGATGTTGAACAAGTCGAGATCGTACTCGCGGCCATAGACCTCCTCGTCCCACCGCATCGAATCGATGAGCGCCTTCATCGCGTGGCCGGTGCGCGTCTCGTCCCCGGCGCGGACGTAGATGGCGAGATCGACCTTGCGGCCCGAGCGGGTGGTGAAGGTATCGCGCGAGGCGACGAGATCGCCGGCAACGAGCGCGAAGAGGTACGAGGGCTTGGGCCAGGGATCGTGCCATTCGGCCCAGTGCGTACCGTCGCTGTGCTCTCCAGAGGCAACCGGGTTGCCGTTGGAAAGCAGCACCGGGAAGGCCGCCTTGTCGCCCGCCATGCGCACTGAATAGACGCTCAGCACATCGGGCCGATCGGGGAAGAAGGTGATGCGGCGGAAGCCTTCGGCCTCGCACTGGGTGCAGAGCATGCCGTTCGAGGCATAGAGGCCGGAGAGCTGGGTGTTGGCGGTGGGATCGATCTCGGTCTCGATGGTCACCGTGTGGCGGTTCCCTGGCAGGTCGATCACGAGCTGGCTGTCGTCCATCCGCCAATCGTTGTGCGCGGCGCCATCGACGAGGACGCTCCCGGGCGTGATGCCATCGCCGTCGAGCCGCAGCGGGCCTGAAGCCGCGTCGCTGCGCACTACCTTGAGATCGGCGCGCACGCGCGTCGCGGTCAGCGAGAGCGCGAAATCAAGCGCGATTTCAGGCACCTGCCATTCGGGCGGGCGATAATCCGCGCGCTTGATGACGGGGGCAGGGACGGTGGGCGTGCTGGACAGGTCGTTCATGCCCGCCAATGTAGGGAGCCTGCGCGCCCGGGGAAGCGCAAAATCGGCGGAGCTTTGAAAGTTCCCGGCAAAACTTCGTGAGCGAGAGCGCTTGACGGCGGCGCGGACGAGCCGCACCCAAGGCGCAAGCAGAACAAGCACGGGGACGGGTCGCAGACCATGCCAGCAGTACGATGGATTTCAGTTGCCGTCTTGGGGTTGCTCGCGGGCCTGCCCACACTTGCCCATGCCGCTGCGTTCGACGTCGATCACGCGGCGCAGCTCTGGCTCAACACGTTGAGCGGCCCGGCCAAGGCGCGCTCCGACGCCTATTTCGAAGGTGGCGAGTGGCTGGCGCTGTGGAACGCGCTGTTTTCGGTTGGCATCTGCTGGTTCCTGCTGCGCATTCGTCTGCTGCCGGCCGTGCGCGACGGGATGCACCGGCGCGGCTGGCGGCCGTGGCTGGGCGTGCTTGCCTGTGCTTTGGTATTCATCATGGCCGATTCGCTGCTCAGCCTGCCTTGGGCGATCTACGAAGGGTACTGGCGAGAGAAACAATACGGGCTGTTGAACCAGTCGCTGGGAGCATGGCTGGGCGATCAGGCGATCGGGCTGGCGCTGAGCGCTGTTTTCGGCAGCGTGCTGCTGCTGGTGATCTATGCCGTGATCCGCAAGTATCCGAAGCGCTGGTGGCTGATCGGCACCGGGGTTGTCGGCCTCGCCATCACCTTCCTCGTGCTCATCACCCCGGTTTTCATCGTGCCTCTGTTCAATACATCGTCCGAACTGCCGAATGGGCCGGTGCGCGAGCGGGTTGTCGCCATGGCCAAGGCCAATGGCGTGCCGGCGGAGCACATCTACCTGGTCGATGAATCGCGCCAGTCGGACCGGATTTCGGCGAACGTTTCGGGCATCGGGCCAACGATCCGCATCTCGCTCAATGACAACTTGCTGAAGAAGACGAGCGTGGCGGAGACGGCGGCGGTGATGGGCCATGAACTGGGCCACTATGTGCTGGGGCACGTGTGGCGCATGATCGTGGTGCTGACCTTGCTGATGGGCCTGCTGCTATGGCTGGCATCGCGCATCGCACCGGCGCTGATCCGCTATGGCAGGGAGAGCTGGGGCGTTCGCGGGCTGGCTGATCCGGCATCGCTGCCAGTGCTGGCGGGCTTGCTGAGTGTGCTCTCGCTGCTGGCGACACCGGTGACCAACACGCTGATCCGCGTCGATGAAAGCGAGGCAGACGCTTTCGGACTGGACGCTGCGCGCGAACCCGATGGCTTTGCCGCCACGGCGATGAAGCTATCGGCTTATCGCAAGATCGAGCCGGGGCCGCTCGAGGAAATGCTGTTTTTCGATCACCCCTCGGGCAAGACGCGGGTGACCATGGCGATGCAGTGGAAGAAGGACCATGTGCCGAACGCGGTCGAAGTCGTGCCGTCGCCGCTGCCTGATCCGAAGACGCCGGGTTCCAGGCCGTGAAGTTGCTCATCTTCGGCATGGGGTATACGTCGCAGGTTATCGCGGCGCGGCTGCGCGCGGCGGGCTGGGACGTGATCGGCACGGGGCGCGAGGGAGACATCAGGTTCTACGACCGCGAGGCAGTGCTCGCCGCGCTGGCGGGCGCGAGCCATGTGCTGTCGTCCGTGCCGCCGATGCGCGAGGGCGGCGATCCGGTGCTGGAGGCCTATGGCGAGGCGCTGGCGGCGGCACCCGCGACGTGGATCGGCTATCTCTCTTCGACGGGCGTCTATGGCGATACTGGCGGAGCATGGGTGGATGAGACTGCCGAGGTCGGCACCGGGCGGCGTTCGGCGCGGACGGCGGCGGATCTTGAATGGCAGGCGCTGGGCGAGCGGGTGCGCGTGTTCCGCCTGCCGGGCATCTACGGCCCCGGTCGCAGCGCACTCGACCGGGTGCACGATGGCGCTGCCAAGCGGATTGCGCTCGAGGGGCAGGTGTTCAGCCGCGTCCATGTCGAAGACATTGCCGCGGGCGTGATCGCGGGGATGGAAGGGCCGGCGGGGGTCTACAACCTCGGCGATGACGAGCCTTCGAGCCAGAACGCGGTGATCGAGGAAGCGGCGCGGCTGCTGGGTGTGGCTCCGCCGCCGCTGCAGACGCTGGAGGAGGCCGCGCTTTCACCCATGGCGCTGGCGTTCTATGCCGAGAACCGGCGCATTGCGAACGGCAAGGCCAAGCGGGTGCTGGGCTGGCAGCCCCGCTACCCGACCTACCGCGAAGGGTTGCGCGCCCTCAATGCCACAACCAGCCCGATCATCGCGAGCGTCGCGCCCGAACCCGCCAGCAGCGACCAGCGGTAGCCTTCGAACGCGGTCGAAATCAGCATCGCTACGACCGGCACCAGCACACCGTTGTAGGCGGCGCGGCCGGGGCCGAGCGCCCGCAGCAGGCCGTTGTACATCGGGAAGGTCACGACCGTGCCGATAATGGCGAGGTAGGCGGCACCCCCTGCGTAAGCCAGGGTGAAGTCGAAGCGCGGCGGACCCGAAAGGATCCACGCAATCGTGCCATCGACCGTCGCGCCGATCATCATGGCCCATGCGAGCAGCGTCGGCACCGGCTGGCCGCGCGCCATCGGGCTTGCCTGCACCACGTTGCCGACCGAAGCGAACATCAGCGCTATCAGCACCATCGCGCCGCCGATCAGCACATGCGCGCCCATCGCCGCGTTCTGGGCCAGTGCGATGCGATATTCGTGCAGCATGAGCAGCGCGATGCCAGCGAGCGCGATGGCCGTGCCGAAAAGGAAGCCGCGCGTGATCCGCTGGCCGAGGAAGACGCGGGCGAGGATGGTGTTGGGCACCAGCAGCAGCGCGAAGAGCACCGCGACGAGGCCAGAGGTGACGTATTGTTCGGAGCGGTAGACAAACTGGAAGTTGAGGCTGAATACGCTGCAGCCCATCACGGTCGCGACGATCAGCCCGTTCCTGTCAGGCACAAGCGGTAGCCGCTTGAATGCCGCGAACACGAACATGCCGATGGCCGCGCCGGTGAAGCGCCAGGTGACCGACCAGCTCGGCGGCACGTCGCCCAGCTGATACTTGATGGCGATCCACGTCGAGCCCCAGATCAGTGCGGTGATCAGGAACGGTGCGAGGATGCGCGGTTCGAGGAAGCTGGCCTCGCCGCTGGTCTGATGATCGACGCTCACAGCGCAGCAATGGCGCGGGCGAGCGCCTCCACTTCATGCGGCGGGCTGCTCCACGAGGTTACCAGACGCGCAGCACCGGGGGCACCGGCGGGCGCTGTCCAATCGTAGAAATCAAAGCCCTGTCCGCGCAGTGCGGCCTGTTCGGCGGGCGAGAGGACCACGAAAATCTCGTTCGCCTCGACCGGGTGGATCAGTCGCTCTCCACAGGCAGCGGCAATTTCCTGCGCGGCGGCATTGGCGGCGCGGGCGTTTTCGAGCCAGAGACCGCCTTCCAGCATGGCGAGGATCTGCGCGGCGAGGTAGCGGCCCTTCGACTGCAGGTGCCCGGCGCGCTTGCGGCGATAGCGGACGACGTCGACGAGATCGGGCGCAAAGAACACGATCGCCTCCGCGCTCATACCGCCGTTCTTGACGCAGCCGAAGGTGAGCGCATCGACGCCTGCGCCGACTGTGACATCGGCAGGCGAGCAGCCTAGGTGGGCGACTGCATTGGCAAAGCGCGCGCCGTCCATGTGGAGGCCGAGGCCGCGTGCCTTGGCCAGCGCGCTGATCGCGCTCACTTCTGCTGGGGTGTAGACCCGGCCGCATTCGGTGGCCTGCGTGATCGAGATCGCATGCGGCTGGACCTGATGGACGCCGGGGCGAATGCCATCGAGCACGGTGCTGATCGTCTCCGGCGTAAGCTTGGCGCCTTCACCTTCGGCCAGCAGCAGCTTCGCGCCGTGGAGGAAGAAGCCCGGCGCGCCGCCCTCGTCCATCTCGATATGCGCCTCGCGGTGGCAGACGACGCCGCCGTGTGGGGGAACCATCGCCGAAAGCGCAAGGCAATTGCCCGCCGTGCCCGTCGCCACCCAGATCGCCGCGCAAGGCACGCCGAACAGATCGGTGAACGCTGCATCGAGCCGGGCAGACAGCGCATCGCCGTCATAGGCGGTGTCGGGCGCGTCGGCGGCCTGCATCGCGGCCCAGATGCGGGGGTGGACAGGAGCGGCGTTGTCGGAGAAGAACTTCATGGGCGCACCCCTTAACCGCCATGGCACGTCCGGGGAAGGGCGCTTGGAGGAAGTGAGCATGCCTTGGGAGGCCGATAGTTATGGATGACCCCGCCATCACCCTCATCGATCATGGCGCCGAAGGCGAGTATCAGGCGCGAGTGGCGGACAGCGCAGCCGTCGGCCGCCTGACATGGGTCCGCCGCGACAATGTGCTGACCGCCGAACACGCGCTGGTGCCGACCGAGATCGGCGGGCGCGGCATTGCCGGCAAGCTGGTCGAAGCGCTGATTGCCGACGCGCGCGAGCAGGGCTGGAAGATCGTGCCCGAATGCACCTACGTCGCCGCCGCGTTCCGGCGCAATCCGGAATGGGCGGACCTGCTCGCCTGACGCTACCCGCCAGATCATCGAGGGAAGGTCTGCAGGAACCTCAGGCGATTGTCTGGCCCGGTGAGCCTGTTGGCGCAGGGGCGGGATGGATGACCGGTTCCTTGGCGCGCAGCGCGAAGGCGGCGAACATCGCGCGGTAGCTCGGGAAGACATAGCCCTCGTTGAGGGCCAGCCACTCCGCGCGGCGGGCGCGGTAGGCCTCGGGAAGCACATACCACGGCAAGTGGGGCTGCTTGTGGTGAACGAGGTGGAGGTTGTTGTGCAGGAACAGCCAGCCCAGCCATGACCGCTCGATGACCACGGTGCGCGCATCCACGGCCTCGGCCCAGCGGTGCTCTGCAAAGCCGCGCAGGGCCAGCAGTGCCATGGCGAGGTAGACTGCGCCCAGATAGGCCAGAAGCGGCATCACGAAGACGACATGGACAATGGCTAGCACGACCATGAGGCCGAGCGCATGGCGTGCCCATGCCTCACGCCAGGCGCGTGCCGCGCCGCCGCGCAGGCCCAGCCCGAGACGCGCTTCGCTGAGCAGGAAGCGGACCGTGGCGATGGCGGGGCCGATCACGATCCGGCCCGCCAGCGTGGCGTTCCACGCGAGCAGCAGGCGCAGCGCGCGGGGCAGGCGCTGGTGGTCTGCTGCTGCCCAGTAAAAGCTTTCGGGATCGTCGTGGGGATCGGTGATCCGGAAATCGACATGGTGGGCAAGGTGCGTGTCGCGGTAGCGGCGATAGGGGATCAGCAGGCCGAGCGGCAGGAACACCAGCGCTTCGTTCCATGCAGCGCTGCGCGTAGGGTGGCGGTGGATCGCCTCATGCTGCAGCGAGGAATGGAGCGCGATGGGAAACGCGAGGAGCGCAGTCGCCAACCACGGCGCGGCGGCATGGAGCAGGCCAGCGGCGAGCCACGCAGCGTAGCACGCGGCGACAAGTGCCAGGGTCGGCCATTCCATGCTGGACGTGGCCGCGCGCCGCAGGATTTGCTCGAACTCGGCGTGGCTGTGCTCATTCATGATTTCGGAACCGCCCTCCGCGCCCGAACATCCAACCGCACCAGTAGACATTCAAGGAGACAATGGTGACGCGGCGTTGCATTTGTTCACCAAATGCGGCAGATGTTGACTTAAGTCACAAGAGGGGTGGCCATGGACAAGCGCGCATTGGCGGAAGTGTTTCGTGCGCGGCTGCAGAGCGTGTTCGATCGTTCGCGGCTCAGCCAGGCGGCCTTCGCGCATGGCATCGGCATCGATCGTTCGGCGCTTTCGCTGCTGCTATCGGGCCGCATGGTACGGCTGCCGCGCGTTGAGACGCTGCTGGCCATTGCCGAGCGGCACGCGGTGACGATCGACTGGCTGCTGGGCCTTTCGGAAGACGAGGGCGTGACCGGGGCCATGCTCTCGACCGGCACGATCGAGACGACCGAGGAGGACGGAGCAAGCCTGCTCATGCGCTGGCATGCCGAGGCGGCCGGGACCAAGATCCGCTATGTGCCCGCGCGCATTCCCGATCTGCTGCGCACCACGGAAGTGATCGCCTATGAAGCGGCAGCTGCGCACCAGAGTCCGCTGGCACAAGTCGAGGATGCTGCGTTCCGGCTCGAGTACAACCGCGCGGCGGGGACCGACATGGAATGCTGCATGCCGCTGCAGACGCTCGAGCAGTTCGCCGCCGGTGCAGGCATCTGGAGCGGCCTTTCGAAAGCGGGCCGACAAGCGCAACTCGCGCACATGAGCGCGCTGGTCGAGGAGCTCTATCCTTCGTTCCGCCTGTTCCTGTTCGACGGGCGCGAGCGATTTTCGATCCCCTACACGATCTTCGGGTCGACTCGCGTCGCGATCTTTGCCGGGCAGATGTATCTCGTGCTCAGCAGTGCGGAGACGATCCGGACCATGCAGCGCCAGTTCGAGGGCCTGATCCGCCACACCCGCGTCCATGCGCACGAAGCGGCGGGCTTTGTCAGGGGGCTCAAGCTTGGCTGAGGGCCTGCGCCTTGCCAGCCTTGCAATGTACCGCGATCCGCCGGTGATCGCGGAGGCGACGCGGGCGCTGTGGGCCGATCTTGCCGCACGGCTCACGGCAGCGGGGCTGGCTGGTGTGTCGGCTGCCCTTGATGAGGTGATCGCGCACGATGCGGCGTGGCTCGATCCGCAGCTGCTGCTGGCGCAGACTTGCGGCTATCCGCTGGTGACCCAGCTGGGCGCGAAAGTGCGGCTGGTGGCAACGCCGATCTATCGTCATCCCGGCTGCATCGGTGCGCTGGGCGGCAGCTTCGTGATCGTGCGCGCGGATGCGGGGTTTGGTGCTGTCGCCGATCTGCGCGGCGCGGTGGCGGCGATCAACGATTGGGGCAGCAATTCCGGGATGAACCTGCTGCGCCGCACACTCGCGCCGCATGCGGTAGAGGGGCGATTCCTTGGCGGCGTGGCCGAAAGTGGCAGCCACCGCGCGAGCATTGCGATGGTTGCAGGGGGCAGGGCCGATGTGGCCGCGATCGATTGCGTGACGTTCGGCAATCTGGCGCGCTTTGCGCCCGAGGTCGTCGCTGGTGTGCGCATTCTGGCCGAGACGGCAAAGACGCCTGGCCTACCACTGATCACGCGGGGAACCGCGCACGACAGGGAGATTGCGCTCCTGCGCGGCGCTCTCGCGGATCTTGCGCTGGACCCGGCCACGGCAGGTCTGCGTGATCTACTGGGGCTGGAGGGATTCGCTAGTCTGGAGATGGACGACTACGATGCCGTGCTCGCGCTGGAGCGCGAGGCCGCAGCGCTCGGCTATCCGGTACTTGGCTGAATTGCAGGCATTTTAGCCACAGCCAGCCCACACCCCATCAGCGCTGCCGGAATGCACGCCCAGATGCCTCGGTGGCTCCAATGGCTTCGCCCATCATCGGCCTGCGACCAAGGGCCGTACTCCGGACTGGCTCTTCGACAAGTTCGTCCTGATCGGAACCCAAGCTTATTCGGCCAAGCAGAATAATGAATGAGGCATTCCGAATAGCGCTCTTCCTATCTGAATCAATAGGGGTTTCTGTTCAGGCAGCTGATTGGATTTAGAACTTCAAGCGCAATTCAGGTCTCGCTCGGGCCAGCAAGCGTCCAACTTCTCTGGCAAAGCATGCGCGTTCAATCGAACCAATATGGTCAATTATGCGAAGATTTATTGAAAAAATTCCAGGATTCTTACTTTTTCATTAACGACCTTTGATAAGTCGTGGACGGTCGGACCACGGCTTGATAGTATTTCTACTTAGGGGGATTCGGCTATTTCGCTGGTCTGATAAATTATTGGCGGGGCAGTGTAATCATGGCGATTTTTGTAGGTCAGGCAGCCACGAACAACACGTTCAACGGCACAGCAGTTGCGGATACATTTCAGTTCGCAGCAGCAGATCTCGACGCACTTGATACGGTAACCGGTGGCGGCGGTAGCGATCAGTTGCAGATCACGACCGCCGGCCTGCTGGCCGCCACTGCTCTCGCCGGGGTATCGGGTGTCGGGACGGTGACGCTGACTGCCGGGACCAACAGCATTACCTTCGTCAATAGCAACATGGTCGGCGTCACGGGCGCCAAGATCATCGTTAACGGCGCGAGCGGCGCGGACACGATCGACGGCTCTGGCCTGACGGGCGCGAATGCGCTCGATATCCGTTCGGGCGCCGGGCTCGATATTCTCAAAGGCGGCGCTGGGGCGGATGTGTTCCGCTTTGCGGCGGCTGACCTCGCCGGCGACACGGTAACCGGCGGCGCGGGCAGCGATATCCTGCAGATCAACGTGGCGGGCGTGCTAGGCGCGACTGCGCTGTCCGGGGTCAGCGGTGTCGAGACGATCACGCTGGCGGCGGGCACCAACAGCGTGACGCTGGTCAACGGCAATCTCACGGGCCTTGGCGGCGGGCGCATTACCGTGCTTGGCAACACCGGTGCGGACACGATCGACGGTTCGGGCCTGACGGCTGGGAACGCGGCGATTTTCATCGCTGGCGCTGGTCTCGATACTGTGAAGGGCGGCGCGGGGACGGACGCATTCCGCTTTGCCGCGGCGGACCTTGCCGGCGACACGATCATCGGCGGAGCCAGCACCGACCAGCTCCAGCTTTCGACCGCCGGCGTGCTGGGGGCGACGGCCTTGTCGCAGATGAGCGGTGTTGAAGAAATCGTGCTGGCGGCCGGCACCAACAGCGTGACGGTGGTCAACGGCAACCTGACCGGTGTTTCGACCGGCAAGATCACGGTATTTGGCGCAAGCGGCGCGGATACGGTCGATGGCTCGGGGCTGACGGGCACCAATGCGGTGGATATCCGCTCGGGCAGTGGCACCGATGTGCTTAAGGGCGGCGCCGGTGCAGACGTGTTCCGCTTCACGGTGGGTGAGATCGACAGCACCGACACGGTGACCGGCGGTGCTGGCGCTGACACGCTGGCGGTGACCACGGCGGGCGTACTCAGCGCCACGGCTCTGGCCGGGGTCAGCGGGATCGAGACGATCTCGCTCACCACCGGCACCAACGGCGTGACGCTGGTGGATGGCAACTTCACGGGACTCGGCGGCGCGCGAATCAACGTGCTCGGCACCAGCGGCGCGGATACCATCGATGCCTCGGGTCTGACGGGCACGAACGCGGCGATCATGATTTCCGGATCGGGCCTTGATGTGCTGAAGGGCGGCGCAGGTGCAGACATTTTCCGCTTTACCGCAGCTGACCTTGCCAGCGATACGATCACCGGCGGGGCCGGCACCGACCAGGTCTTGCTCACGAGCGCCGGGGTGCTGGGCGCGACGGCACTGGCAAATATGACCCAGGTGGAGCAGATCCTGCTGGCCACAGGCACCAACAGCGTGACGGTGGTGGACGGCAACCTCTCCGGTGTTGCAGGCAGCAGGATCACGGTGTTCGGCGCGAACGGCGCCGACACGATCGACGGCTCGGGGCTGACCGGCGCCAACTCGATCGACTTCCGCTCGGCCGCGGGGCTCGATGTGCTCAAGGGCGGCGCGGGTGCGGACGTATTCCGCTTTGCCGCGGCCGATCTTGCGGGTGATACGATCTCCGGGGGAGCGGGTTCGGACACGCTGCAGATGACCTCGGCGGGCGTGCTGGCAGCGAACGCGCTGGCCAACATGACCGGTGTCGAGACGATCGCGCTGGTTGCGGGCACCAATGGTGTGACCGTGGTGAACGGGAACCTGACCGGCGTGGCGGGCAGTCGGATCATCGTGCAGGGCAGCACTGGCAATGACACGATCGACGGCTCTGGGCTGACAGGCGCGAACTCGGTCGATATCCGCTCGAACGCGGGGTCCGATGTGCTGAAGGGCGGCGCGGGTGCGGACTTCTTCCGCTTTGCCGCAGCCGATTTTGGCGGCGACACCGTGCAGGGCGGCGCCGGGAGCGACACGCTGCAATTCACCACGGCGGGCACGTTTGCGGCCAGCCTGCTGGCCAGCGTCACCGGGATCGAGACGGTGCAACTCGCCAACGGCACCAACGTTTTCAACCTGACCGATGCGCTGGTGTCCTCGGCCACGGCCACGACGGTCTCTGTCCTTGGCGGAACCGGCGATGACCTGATCAACGGCGGCGATGTGATCACGGCGACCAACCGGCTCGATATCTCCGCCGGCACAGGCAACGACACGGTGTTCGGCGGTTCGGGCGCGGATACGTTCCGGTTTGCCGCTACCGCTCTCGATGCGGGCGACACGGTGAACGGCGGCACGGGCGCGGTGACCGATACGCTGACGATCACGGGCGCGGGCACGATCGATCTGTCGGGCAACAACATCCAGCAGATCGAGGCGGTGACAACCGACAACGCCGATCATACGATCCTGCTTGACGACTTTGCAGTCACGAACACGCAGAACCAGAGCATTTCCATTACCTCCGGCACTGGCGTGGACACGCTCAATGTCTCGCGGGTCGAGAACGCCGGCAATGCGGTCAGCGTCAATCTCGGTGATGGCAGCGATACGCTGATCATGAGCGCCTATGATCCCAACATCGGTATTTACGCGGGCCCGCAGGCTGGCAACCTCAGCGGCACACTCGGCAATGGCAACGACACGCTCAAGGTAGTCAGCGGCTTCTTCACCGCTCCGGCATCGCTTTCGGGCGGCACAGGCACCGACACGATCGAGATCGACAACTACTATGGCAGTGCTGCCGTCATGAGCTCGGCGTTCACCGGGTTCGAGATTGTCAATCTCGTTGATACGATCACCGGCAGCGGCGGATACTCGATCTATTTCGTGGCAAACGATACGGCGGGCCTGACTATCAACGGCCAGTTCGCGGCGAACAGATACAACCTCCATCTCGGCGCTGGCGGGCAAACCGCGAATGGCAACGCGTTGGATGACAGCATCTTTGGCGGCAGCGGCAATGACACGATCAATGGCAACGGCGGCAACGACTTCATCGAAGCCTTTGGCGGTTCCAATACTTCGAACGGCGGGGCAGGCAACGACAGCGTGGTATGGCATGCTGGCGATGCCGTGGTCGCTGGTGGGGCTGACACCGATACGCTGATCTCGCTGAGCGGCGGCAATTTCGATCTCAGCCAGGCGGATCAGAGCCTTGGCGACAGCGTAAACACCTCGGGCTTTGAAAACATCGACTTGGGGCAAGCGTACGACCCCAACACGGGTTACAGCAGCAGCAGCACCATCGGGGCCACCGCGAAGGGCAGCAGCGGCGCCAACATCATCAACGGGTCTTTTTACGCCGACGTGCTCGACGGCAATGGTGGCGCGGACCAGATCTTCGGCAAAGACGGCGCCGATACGATTACCTATCGCGGCACCGAAGTAGAGGTAAACGGCTACTATCAGGGGACCACCTTCGACATAGTGCAGAACGACACGCTGGTTCTGGCAGCTGCGGCCACCGTCAACCTGAACAATTCGGACCAGACGTCGGGCGACACCGTTGTTGTTGGCGGCTTCCAGAACATTGATGCCTCGGCGCTTTCGGCCGGGGTGAGCCTCACAGGCGACATCTACGACAACCGCATCGTGGGCGGGTCCGGGGCGGATGCCATTGCCGGTAACGATGGCAGCGACTGGATCGATGGCGGGGCTGGTGCCGATACGGTTACCGGCGGCACCGGTAACGACACGATCACCTATCGCGGTACAGCCACCTCGATTGCTGGCGGTGCCGATACCGACACGCTGCGGGTGGTTGGTGCGGCGACGATCAACCTCAATAATGGCGACCAGACCAGCGGCGACACCGCTGTGGTCACCGGGTTCGAGAACGTGAACGGGTCTGCATCGTCCGTTTCGTTGTCCGCGATCGGGCGCAACGATGTCCGCAGTCTCCTGATTGGCGGCAGCGCGGCTGACACGCTGACTGCGGGCGTGTTCGGTGCAGATATCTTCGGCAATGGCGGAGCGGACACGCTGGTCGGTGGGGCCGGGGACGACTCGTTCTTTTTCCTGGCTGGCGACGTGGTGGCGGGCGAATCGATCAACGGCGGCGGCGGGACCGGAGACATGATCTCCGCCAGCGCTACGACCGACTTTTCGGTAGCCACGATTTCCAACGTCGAGGTGCTCAGCGCCGTCGCGACCAATGCCAACGGCGATCTGATCCAGCAGAACGTGACCGTTACGCTCACCGGTGCGCAGGCGGCTGGCCTTACAACCATCTACGCGAACGGAAGCTACTACGGCAGCACCACCGAGACCTTTATCATCAATGTAGCCTCTGGCACGACTGCCGACCTGTCGGCTCTGGCAGTCAACAACTTCGACGGTACCGACACTCTTTCCATCAACGGCGCCGGCGGGAACGAAACGATCACCGGACCCGCGTTCGCAACCGTGATTCACGGTAACGGTGGCAACGATACGATCAAGACGCCGACATCCTACGGCTACTGGGCTGAGGGCACGCAGGTGTTTGGCGATGCCGGCAATGATCGCATCGATTATGGCTACCCGTTCCAGAATGTAACGCTCGATGGCGGAGCGGACAGCGACACGCTGGTCTACAACTATGCCTCCGGCTTTTACGACGTGATCGATCTCTCCTCAGCGACGGACCAGACCAGCGGCGACTCCGTCGTGGCCAAGAACTTCGAGAACATCGACTGGACCCTCAGCAACTACAGCTTGACCGTGACCGGAAGCAGCGCGGCGAACACCATTCTCGGCAGTCAGAGTGCAGACACGATCGATGGCGGCGCGGGGCTGGATACGATCAACGGCCAGGGCGACGACGACCGGATCACCTATCGCAGCACAGCGAGCGTGATCAACGGCGGGGCGGACTCCGATACGCTGAAAGTGCTCAGCGCGGTGACGATCAACCTCAACAATGGTGATCAGACCAGCGGTGACACAGTTGCGGTCAGCAACTTCGAGAACGTCGATGCCTCGGGCTCGGCGGCTGCGGTAACTGCAAGCGGCCGCGCCGATTTGCGCAGCACCCTGATCGGTGGCAGCGCAGCGGATTCGCTCACTGCCGGTGCCTACGGCGCGTATATCTACGGCGGTGCAGGGGCAGATACTTTGCTCGGCAGCTCCGGATCTGACGATTTCTATATCAATGCTGGTGATTTTGCCGCGGGCGAAACCATCAACGGCCAGGGCAGCGGTGATTATGACGTGCTCTTTGTCCGCGCGAGCACGGACTTTACCGTTGGCACATTGACGAACCTCGAGTTTCTCAATGCTTATGCAGCCGATGTGAATGGCACCGCGCTCGAGCAGGGCATGACTGTCACGCTCACCGGCGCGCAGGCAGCCGGGATCGGCGCTATCTACGCCAACAGCGCCTATTCTGGCACCACGGCCGAGGCGTTCATCGTCAATGTGGCATCGGGCACCACGGTCGATCTTTCGGGCACTTCCTGGGGTTACTTCGATGGTCTGGATACCTTGTCCATCAATGGTGCCGCAGGGAACGAGACAATAACCGGGCCGTCGGCCATTGCTGCTGTGATCCACGGTAACGGAGGCAACGACACGCTGAAGGCGCCGTCCAGCGGCGGATACTGGGCCGACGGCATGCAAGTGTTCGGCGATGCCGGCAACGACCGCATCGACTATGGCTACCGCCTCTACAATACAACGCTCGATGGCGGGGCCGATACCGACACGCTTGTCTACAGCTACTTCGAAGGCGTCACGGATACCTTCGATCTTTCGTCGGCAACCGACCAGTCGATCGGCGATACGGCGGTGGTCAAGAACTTCGAGAACCTTGACTGGAGCGCAAGCGGATCCGGCCTCACCGCCACCGGGAGCAGCGGCAACAACCTGATCATCGGCAGCCAGACATCAGATACGTTGACCGGCGGCGCAGGTTCGGACGTGTTCGGTTGGCAAACCCGCGACGGTTCGCCTGACACGATCACCGACTTCCTCGCCTCGGCTGACGACCTGCGCTTTGCCGCCAGCGCGTTCGACTTCAACGGCGCCGCATTCGACCAGCGCCTCGCGACCGCGTCTACCGCCACCGACATCACCGGCAAGGACCTGATCATCTACACCGGCGCCAATTTCGACAGCGTCGGCGATGTCCAGAACTACCTGTCCGCGGCAGCGGGCGGCAGTGTTGGCGAGGGCGTGTTCATCGTGGGCAAGGACAGTGCCAACCACACCGTGCTCTATCACGCGCTCGATGCCAGCTACACAGTCGATACGAACATAGTCGAGATCGCCGACCTCGGTATCCTGACCGCGCCGACCTCGATCCAGCTGGCGGACTTCCTGTTCGTATAAGGCGGACTCGGCCCAAGCAGTCGCAGCGCCTGCCGGGAAGGCAGGCACTGCGACTGCTTCAACAGGCTGTATTGGCGGCGTAGAGGCCCTTCAGGCACGTCTGCGTGCCCGAGGCCAGCATCCCAGCTGCGTGCTGTTAACTGGCTTTGCCCGGGCTGTGCTTGGCGTCTTGTGTCATAGGCGCTGGCCGAATGGGCATGCGCTTCCGGTCGCAGCGGGATGACGATGCCGAGGTACGGTCGAAGCTGCGCGAGTTGGCGCAGCAGCGCCGCCGGTTCGGCGAATTGCGTTAGGCTTTATTGCAAACTGCCGCCCCGTCTAAACTCCCCCGCTTCGGGCGGGGCCTTAATCAGGCAACTCATCCTATCGGTGTGCTGAACTCGCCATGGGAAGCGCGCACTTGCTGCGATGCTCAAGAACAGAAAAGTCAGTACAGCGCGGTCCGCAGCTACGGATCAAGGATGATACGTCTGCTGCTGCGGCGCCAAAAGTCGCGTAAATCCTGCCCTCAGGACACCAACAGAGCCGTGTGAGACGCAGGCCGCAAACGGGGCTGATCTCGCCGTCTGCAACGCCGTCTCTGTCCTGAGTATTGAGCGTGTTGCCCGTAAAACGGCGCGGAAATGCGGGGTGTTTCGGCGTCCAAGCGCGCACGTCTGTGAATAGACGTGCGCGCGTGACGAAATGGTGCTGCTGGGGAGGATTGAACTCCCGACCTCAGCCTTACCAAGGATGCGCTCTACCACTGAGCTACAGCAGCACACCATTTCCGCATGCCCGTCTGCGCGGCTAAGCCGGAGTGGGGCAGGCGCGCGCTTTGGCGGCGGGGCATGCGTTTGTCAAGGACGGGCTTGCAGGCTTCGCCTCGGCGCGGCAGAGAACCCCGCGATGGCCGACAAGACCCCACCCGCAGACGACAAGACAGCGCCGACCCGTGAGGAGCGACTTGCGCTGCGGCTGCGCGAGAACTTGCGGCGGCGCAAGGCGCAGGCGCGGGCCATGGGCGCGGCGCCGGGGGACGAATCTTCCGAAACCTAGAGCGCTTTCCGACCATTGTGACCGACGAGCGACGCTGCAATCGGCCTAAATCGGCTCCGTCACGGTGATCAGCAATGGTCGGAAAGCGCTCTAGCGCGCGGCGTGGTGCAGCAGGGCTTTCCAAACAGCGAGGGGGGCGCTAGGTCCGCGCGCTTACCGAAACGCAGACAAGCAGGACCTTCGATGCCCCGTCTGATCCTTATCCGCCATGGTCAGTCCCAATGGAACCTTGAAAACCGCTTCACCGGCTGGTGGGATGTCGACGTGACCGAAAAGGGCGCAGCGGAAGCGTTCGCCGCTGGCGAACTGCTCAAGGCCAAGGGCATCCTGCCGACGACGGCGTTCACATCGCTGCAGAAGCGCGCGATCAAAACGCTGCATCTGGCGCTGGAAGCCGCGGGCCGCATCTGGATTCCGGAAGACAAGGACTGGCGCCTCAACGAGCGGCACTATGGCGGGCTGACCGGGCTCGACAAGGCTGAGACGGCGGCGAAGCACGGTGACGAGCAGGTCAAGGTGTGGCGCCGCAGCTTCGATATTCCGCCGCCGCCGCTGGAAGCCGGGAGCGAGTTCGATCTGGCGAGCGACCCGCGCTATGCCGGGATCGCGGTGCCGAATACCGAGAGCCTCAAGGACACCATCGCGCGCGTGCTGCCGTGCTGGGATGAGAAAATCGCCCCTGCGCTGCGGGCAGGCCACACCGTGCTGGTTTCGGCGCATGGCAATTCGCTGCGCGCGCTGGTGAAGCACCTTTCGGGCATTTCGGACGGCGATATCACCGGGCTCGAGATTCCGACCGGACAGCCGATCGTCTATGAACTGGACGATAACCTGGCCGAGATCGAGCGGTACTACCTTTCGGAGCGCTGAGCCGCTTCGGACGAGAGGGGATGCAAGGGGATGAGTGAAGGCGCGGCAAAAGTCGCCATCGTCATGGGGAGCCAGTCCGACTGGGAAACCATGCAGAACGGTGCGACCGTGCTCGAAAAGCTGGGCGTGGCGCATGAATGCCGGATCGTCTCCGCGCACCGCACGCCGGACCGGCTCGTCGCCTTCGCCAAGGGCGCTGCCGCTGAGGGCATTCAGGTCATCATCGCTGGCGCGGGCGGTGCGGCGCATCTCCCCGGCATGATCGCTTCGATGACGCATCTGCCGGTGCTGGGTGTGCCCGTGCAGTCCAAGGCACTCAAGGGCATGGATAGCCTGCTGTCCATTGTGCAGATGCCGGGCGGCATTCCCGTCGGTACGCTGGCCATCGGTGCGGCAGGCGCGACCAATGCGGCGCTGCTGGCGGCTTCGATCCTCGCGCTTGCCGATCCCGCGCTGAGCGAGCGGCTGGTGGCGTGGCGCACGGCGCAGACCGATTCGGTCGCGGAACGGCCGGTCTAGGCGCATGATCGCTCCGGGCGAGACCATCGGCATTCTCGGCGGCGGCCAGCTTGGCCGGATGATCGCGCTGGCTGCAGCGAACCTCGGCTATCGCTGCCATGTCTATGCGCCCGAGACGGATTCGATCGCTGCGGATGTCTGCGCCGGGTTCACATGCGCCGGCTGGTATGATGCCGAAGCGCTGGCCGCCTTCGCGAAGTCCTGCGCCGTGGTGACGTACGAGTTCGAGAACGTGCCGGTAGCGCCGCTCGCCGCGCTGGGTTCGGTTTCGCTCCATCCGGGCACGCGCTCGCTTGAAGTGGCGCAGGACCGTGCGGCGGAGAAGAGCTTTGTCGAATGGTTGGGCGGTCGGCCTGCGCCGTGGGCCACGGTCGATAACGCCGAAGATCTGGCGGCAGCCATCGCGAAGATCGGCACGCCGGGGATCCTCAAGACCCGGCGCGACGGGTATGACGGCAAGGGCCAATGGCGGATCATGACGCCAGAGGACGCTGCCGGGCTGGACCTGCCGCAGGTCCCGCTGGTCTATGAAGGCTTCGTCGATTTCGAGGCCGAATTCTCGGTGATCCTCGTGCGCGGCGCGGACGGCGACGTGCGCTTCTGGGATTCGGCGCAAAACGCGCACAAGGCGGGTATCCTCAGCCAGTCGGTGGTGCCGGCAGGCGATGCCGTGCGCGCGCAAGTCGAAGCAGCGCGGGCGCTTGCGAAGCAGGTGGCCGATGCGCTTGGCCATGTCGGCGTGTTGACGCTGGAGTTCTTCGCCACTGCCGCCGGGCCGGTGTTCAACGAAATGGCGCCGCGCGTCCACAATTCGGGGCACTGGACCATCGAGGGCGCGCTCACTTCGCAGTTCGAGAACCACGTGCGCGCCATCTGCGGGCTGCCACTGGGTTCGACCGAGCTCTGCGCGGCGGGTGTGGTGATGGACAACCTGATCGGCGATGAAGCACACGACTGGCCGGCGATCCTTTCCGATCCTGCCAACCACCTCCATCTCTATGGCAAGGCGGCGGTGCGGCCCGGGCGCAAGATGGGCCATGTGACGAGGCTGGTGCTCTGAATGGCGCGTAAGGTCTTTCTGATCGTGGCGCGCGCCTCGGACGGCACGATCGGCAACAAGGGTGCCCTTCCGTGGCGCTTGCCCGCAGACCTCAAGCGCTTCAAGGCGCTGACCATGGGCAAGCCGATGATCATGGGGCGCAAGACGTTCGCCTCGCTGCCGGGGCTGCTGCCGGGGCGGCGGCATATCGTGCTGACGCGTGATGCGGGCTGGTCCGCGCCGGGGGCCGAGGTTGTGCATGATGTGGCTGGCGCGCTTGCGCTGGCGGGTGATGGCGATGTCGCGGTGATCGGCGGGGCCGATGTACTGGCGCAGTTCGAGCCCCATGCGCAGCGCTATGAGCTGACCGAAGTGCATGGGGATTATGCCGGGGATACCGTGCTGCCCTACCCGGCATCGCTGTGGCGCGAGACGGCGCGGGAAAGCTTTCCGGCCGATGGCGCATATCCGGCCCACGATTTCGTAACGTTCGAGCGAGGGGCGGCCTGATGCGCCTCCACGCGAGCGAGCCAATGCCTGAGGCGCTGCGTGGCGGCGTGATCGCGCTGGGCAATTTCGACGGGTTCCATCTGGGCCATCAGGCCGTGGCGGGCGAGGCAGTACGCTGGGCGCGCGAAATGGGGCGGCCGGCGATCATTGCGACCTTCGATCCGCACCCGGTGCGCCACTTCAAGCCCGATGCGCCGCCGTTTCGGCTGACCACGCTCGATCAACGCGAGGTGCTGTTCAAGGAAGCGGGCGCCGACGCGATGCTGGTGTTTGCCTTCGACGGCACGCTCGCCAGCACGACGGCGGATTCGTTCGTGCGCGATCTGCTCGCAGACCGGCTCGGCGCGGCAGCGGTGGTGACGGGTGAGGACTTTACGTTCGGCCGTGCGCGCGGCGGTAATATCGGCGTGCTGCGCGATGTCGGTGCGGAAGTGGGCCTGCAGACACGCGCTGTGGGGCCGGTGCTGCTCGATGGCGAAGTCGTTTCCTCCAGCCGCATCCGCGACGCTCTGATTGCAGGCGATCCGCAGGAGGCGGCGCGGCTGCTGACGCGACCTTTTGCGATTCGCGGCCCGGTGCAGCACGGCGACAAGGTGGGGCGGACGATCAATTTCCCGACCGCGAACCTCGATATCGGAAGCTATCTGCGCCCGCGCTACGGCATCTATGCCGTGACGGGGCATCTGCCTGATGGCCGGGTGCTGAAAGGTGCCGCCAATATCGGCATCCGCCCGACGTTTGATCCGCCCAAGGAATTGCTTGAGCCGCATTTCTTCGACTTTAGCGGCGATCTCTATGGGCAGGAGATCGAGGTGGCGTTCCACCATTTCCTGCGCGGCGAGGCGAAGTTTGACAGCCTCGATGCGCTGGTGGCGCAGATGGCGCGCGATTGCGACGAGGCGAAGCGCCTCCTTGCTCACATCGGCGGGTAGGCGATCATCACGCTGAGCACATAGCCGCCCCAGATTGCGGTCGGCACGAGCAGCCAGGGGGCGCGGGGTCCGCTCCGGCGCAAGGTGAACATCACGAGGACCGCCGCGATCAGTGTGACGACGGTGCCCCAGAACGCTGCGCCATTGCGCTGCAACCCGCTGGTATAGAACGGATAGGCGATACACAGCGCGCCGAGCATATAGGGCGTCCATGACCGCCAGCCGATATCCCCGCTGCCGCGCACATAGGACCAGCGCGCCGCGCCCATCAGGCCGAGCAGGACCGTCCAGATCAGGCCGACCACGGCGCCGGGCGGGATCATCGGCATCTGCCCGCCGCTCGGCCTTGCCAAGCCTGACGCGAAGAGGAAGCCGTTTACCGCGATGGTGATGGTGATCAGCAGTCCGACATTGGCGCCGAGCGCCCATGGTCCTTGGGCGCGGACGAGAGGGCTGCGGTGGGGATGGGTGGCCATGGGCGGAACTTATCGCAAGGTGCGGGCGCTGGCCACGCCAAGAAAGCTATCGCCGTTTGCAGGAATCCGGGCGCTTCGCTAAGGCGCGGCGGTTATGACTGAACAGCGCGACTATCGCCCGACCGTCTTCCTGCCGAAGACCGATTTCCCGATGAAGGCCGGCTTGCCGCAAAAGGAGCCGGGCATTCTGTCGCGCTGGCAGGACGAAGGGCTGTATCAGCAGCTGCGCAAGAGCCGCGCGGGCGCAGAGAAGTTCATTCTCCATGATGGCCCGCCCTATGCCAATGGCGACATGCATATCGGCCATGCGCTGAACCATATCCTCAAGGACATGGTGTGCCGCACGCAGAGCCTGCTCGGCAAGGACGCGCCCTATGTGCCCGGCTGGGACTGCCACGGCCTGCCCATCGAGTGGAAGGTCGAGGAAGAGTACCGCAAGAAGAAGAAGAACAAGGACGAGGTTCCGCCGAAGGAATTCCGCGCCGAATGCCGCGCCTATGCCCAGAAGTGGGTGGATACGCAGCGCGAGCAGCTGAAGCGGCTGGGCATCCAGGGCGATTGGGACCATCCCTACCTGACGATGGACCCGCAGGCGGAAGGCACCATCGTTGCTGAACTGCTGAAGTTTGCCGAAAGCGGCCAGCTCTATCGCGGCGCGAAGCCGGTGATGTGGTCGCCGGTGGAAAAGACCGCGCTGGCGGAGGCCGAGGTCGAGTACGAGGATATCGTCTCGACCCAGATCGATGTGGCGTTCGAGATTGTGGAGTCCAACGCTCCCGCGATTCAGAAATTGCTCGCCAAAGGGCACCTTCGCACCTTTGCCGTTATCTGGACGACCACTCCCTGGACTATCCCGGTCAATCAGGCACTCGCATTCGGCCCCGAGGTTGACTACGTCCTCATTCCGGATGGCGGCACGGTGGACACCTATCTTGTCGCGGAACCGCTGGCGGACGCCTTCCTGCAGCGCTGTGGCGATAAAAATCCTGGCATTTACTCACTGCATGAGAGTGAATGGGAGCGTGTGAAAGGCTCCGAACTCGCCGGAACCATCTGCCGCCATCCGATGCACGCGCTGGGCGGGTTCTTCGCCAAGCCGCGCCCGATGCTGCCCGGCGATTTCGTCACGACCGACAGCGGCACAGGCCTTGTCCATATGTCGCCGGATCATGGCGAGGACGACTTTGCGCTGTGTAAGGCGCACGGGATCGAGCCGGTGTTCGCGGTGCTGGGCGATGGCAAGTACCGCGAGGACTGGGGCTGGCTCGGCGGGCAGGGCTCGGTCATCAATCCCAAGTTCAACGCGCCGGACGGGCCGATCTGTGAGGCGCTGCGCGAGGCAGGCGGGCTGCTGGCGGCGAGCGCGGACTACAAGCATTCCTACCCGCATTCGTGGCGTTCGAAGGCCAAGGTGATCTATCGCTGCACGCCGCAGTGGTTTGTGCCGATGGACCGTCCGGTCGACATGCCGCACGCCGAAACCCGCGCCGAGAAGCGCTGGGACAACGAAGGCGGCGCGCTGGAGCATCCGAACGCAACGCTGCGCCAGATCGCCACGCAGGCCATCGCCGATACGCGCTTCGTGCCGGAAAAGGGCCGCAACCGCATCGGTGCGATGGTCGAGGGGCGGCCGGACTGGGTGCTCTCGCGCCAGCGCGCGTGGGGCGTGCCGATCACGCTGTTTGTCGATCGCAAGACCGGCCAGTACCTCAACGATCCCGCCGTGAACGCGCGGATCGTGGCGGCGGTGCGCGCCGAAGGCGTCGATGCGTGGGATGCCGAGCGGGCTCAGGAGTACCTCGGGCCAGACTACCGCGCCGAGGACTTCGAGCAAGTTACCGACATTCTCGATGTGTGGTTCGATAGTGGGTCGACCCATGCCTTCGTGCTCGAAAGCGGGCGCTGGCCCGATCTGCAGTGGCCGGCGGATCTCTATCTCGAAGGCTCGGACCAGCATCGCGGTTGGTTCCAGTCCTCGCTGCTGGAAAGCTGCGCCACGCGCGGGCGGGCGCCCTACAACGCGGTGCTGACTCACGGCTTCACGATGGACGCCAAGGGCATGAAGATGTCCAAGTCGCTCGGCAACACGATCTCGCCGATCGACCTGATGAAGGAATATGGCGCGGATATCCTGCGGCTGTGGGCGCTCTCGGTCGATTTCACCGAGGACCATCGCATTGGGAAGGAAATCCTGCAGGGCGTTGCGGACCAGTATCGCAAGCTGCGCAATACCTTCCGCTATCTGCTGGGCGCGCTGGACGGATTCGACCATGCAGCGGAAGGCGTCGAGGCGGCTGAGATGCCGGAGCTGGAGCGCTACATGCTCCACCGCCTTTCCGAACTCGATAGCGCGCTGCGTCAGGCCATCGCGGACTTCGATTTCAACACCTACACGCGCGTGCTGATCGATTTCTGCAACGAGGACCTCTCGGCGTTCTTCTTCGATATCCGCAAGGACTGCCTCTATTGCGATGCGCCGACGGACCCGAAGCGCCGCGCCTATCGCACGGTGCTGGACGTGCTGTTCCACGCGCTGGTGCGTTATGCCGCGCCGGTGCTCGTGTTCACGGCGGAAGAAGTGTGGACAACGCGGTTCCCGGATCGCGGCAGCGTGCACCTTGGTGCACTTCGCGATCTGCCATCGGAATGGCGCGATCCCGCACTTGCCGAGCGCTTTGAGGGGCTCCGCGCGCTGCGCACCACGGTAACTGAGGCCATCGAACCGCTCCGCCGCGACAAGGTCGTCGGATCCAGCCTGCAGGCCGAAGTCGTGGTTCCGGCTGACGCACCCGAGGCTGACCTTGCCGAACTGTTCATCACCGCGAAAGTGACGCGCGGGCAGGGCGAGAGCGTGGAAATTGTCCCGACCTCCCACCACAAATGCGGCCGCTGCTGGCGGCACCTGCCTGAAGTGACAGAGGACGGCGCGCTGTGCGGCCGCTGTGACGAGGTTGTGGCGGGGATCGACGCGTGAGGAACCGCCTCGCCGGATTTGGCCTGGCGCTTGGCGTGTTCGGGCTGGACCGCGGCATCAAGGCGCTGGTCGCGGGGCCGCTCGATCTGCAGACGATCGGCGTGATCAAGCTGCTGCCGTTTTTCGATCTGCGCTGGACCGAGAACTACGGCGTTTCCTACGGCATGTTCACCGCGGATTCGAGCGAGACCAAGTTCGCGCTGCTGGGAATGACCGGCCTCATCGCGCTCGGCGTTGCGGTGTGGATGCTGCGCGAAAAGGTGCTGGGCGAGATTCTGGCGCTGGCGCTCGTGCTGGGCGGTGCGCTGGGCAATATCTACGACCGGTTCACGCGCGGCTTCGTGATCGACTATGCCGATCTGCATATCGGCGGATGGCGTCCGTTCCTGATCTTCAACCTTGCCGATGCGGCGATCACCGTGGGTGTGCTGATACTGCTTGCCCGGTCGCTGCTTTCGCGCGAAAAGCCCGCCAAAGCGGCGGATGCTGACACCGATGCCGCCCCAGATACCGGCCCAGATACCGCCACGGAGACTGTTTGATGCGTAAGTCCCTCGCCATCCTGATGCTTGCCGGCGGCGCGACGCTGCTCGGCGCTTGCTCGCAGGGGGGCTCGCTGTTCAACCGTATCCGGCCCGACGAATTCGCCGTCAGCCGTCAGGCGCCGCTGGTGGTGCCGCCCGATTTCTCGCTGATGCCGCCCAATCCCGGTGCGCCGCGTCCGCAGGATCTCGATAGCTCGAAGCAGGCGCTCGATGCCCTGTTCGGCGGCCCGGCTCCGCGCAGTGCGGTCGAAACTGACACGCTGGGCAAGGCAGGCGCGTCGGCGGTCGGCATTCGCAGCGTGGTCGGCGATCCCAAGACCAAGACCGTGGCCAAGGGCGGCACGCTGCGCGATATTCTTGCAGCACCTGAAGGCGACGGCCGCGAGGCGCGCGCCAACACTGCGGGTTGATCAGCCGTCCAGCATAGCTGCAGGCGCAGCAGGCTTGATCCTGCTCGCCAGCAGCTTGTCGATCTTGCGGCCGTCCATGTCGACCACTTCGAAGCGCCAGCCCTGATCGTGGAAGTGCTCGCCTTCGCTCGGCAGGCGCTTCAGCACCGATAGCGCGAAGCCTGCGGCGGTGGCGAAGTCGCGGTCCTCCGGCAGCTCGATCGAGAGCCGGTCGGCCAGCGCATCCGCTGGAAGCGCGCCCGAGAGCAGCAGCGAGCCATCCTCGCGCTCGACGATCATCGGCGCATCGCCCTCATCGCCATGTGCGACGAAATTGCCGACGATGGCATCGAGCAGGTCTGCCGGCGTGACGATGCCCTCGAGGTGGCCGTATTCGTCGTGGACCAGCGCAATGGCCACTTCGGCCTGCTGGATCACGCGCAGCGCGTCCATCGTATCGAGTTGGTCGGGCACGATGGCGGGCTTCTTCATCAGCCGCGCGAGCATGACCTTGCGGCCACGCAAGAGGACCGAGAGGACATCGCGCACCTTGACCACGCCGACCACATTGTCGACCGACCCATCGGCGACGAGCAGCAGCGAATGCGGGCTGTCGGCGATGGCGGCGCGCAGTTCGGTTTCGGGGGCGCGGCGCTCGATCCAGTGGAGCTCGGTGCGGGGGGTCATCACTTCGCGCACGGGGCGGTCGGCGAGGCGCATGATGCCGGTCATCAGCGCGCGCTCGTCTTCCTCGATCACGCCGGAGCGGGTGGCCTCGGCGAAGATCATGTGGAGTTCTTCCGCCGTGACGTCCTGATCGGCAGTCCGGTGCATGCCCAGCAGGCGCAGGATGAGCGCCGAGGAGCTGTTCAGCGCCCAGACCATCGGTGCGGTTGCCTTGGCCATCAGCTGCATCGGACGAGCGGCAAGGATCGCGATGGGCTCTGCGGCGCGCAGGGCAACCTGTTTGGGTACCAGTTCGCCGACAACGAGGCTGAGGTAGGTCGTGATGGCGATCACCAGCACGAAGCCGGCGGTTTCGGCCCATTCGGCCGGCATGCCCAGCGCGGCGAGGCGCTCTCCGGTCGGGCCGCCGAGGCTGGCGCCTGAGTAGGCACCGGCGATAATTCCGATCAAGGTGATCCCGATCTGCGCGGTAGAGAGCAGTTTGCCGGGATCGCCGGCGAGTTCGAGTGCCAATTTTGCGCCGGAGCTGCCGCCCTCGGCCGCAACCTTGAGGCGGGCGGGGCGTGCCGAGACAATCGCCAGTTCTGTCATGGAAAACAGGGCGTTGAGGACGACAAGCCCAAGGATGATGAGGGCGTCGGGCCAAGGATACGGGGTCACGCAAAGGTCGCTAGCAGATTTGGCCGCGCGCGCGAAGGCCTGCTATTCGGGTGACGTTCAGGATGTTAGGACGAAAATGCAGGCTGTAACCGTTTCTGGCGGTGTAAGTACAATTCAAGGAACCCTCAGACGAGGGCCGTTCACAGGGGAAGTACCATGAAGATCCGGCGCGTTCTTGTTTCCAGCCTCTGCGCTGTTTCGCTTGTCAGCCTCTCGGCCTGCGTCACCGATCCCAACACCGGCCAGCAGAAGGTCTCGCGCACCGCCATCGGCGCAGGCGGCGGCGCGCTCGCGGGTCTGCTGCTGGGCGGCCTGATCGGCGGCGGCACGGGCCGCATCATCGGCGCGGGCATCGGCGGCGTGGCCGGTGCGGCCGTGGGCTACACTTACGACAAGCAGATCAAGCAGCTGCGCGAGCAGACTGCCGGCACCGGCGTGGAAGTGAGCCCGGTCGACGGCGGCAAGGCTATTCTCGTCAACCTGCCCAACGGCGTGACCTTCGATACCGACAGCACGGTGATCAAGCCCGCCTTCCGCGACACGCTCGACAAGGTGGCACAGAGCCTCGTGCAGTATCCGGATTCGCTGATCGACGTGACCGGCCACACCGATTCGACCGGTTCGGACGCCTATAACCAGCGCCTTTCGGAAAACCGCGCCAGTGCGGTGGCGGATTACCTCACCTCGCGCGGGGTGGCGGCCGGGCGCGTCCGCAGCCAGGGCCTTGGCGAAAGCCAGCCGATTGCCTCCAACGCCACCGAGGAAGGCCGCTCGGCCAACCGCCGCGTCGAGATCAAGATCGTGCCGGTGACGCAGGAAGACGTCGCAAGGGCGCGTCAGGGGCAGTAATTCCCTTTCCAGCCGGGTTGACGTCCTGTCGACCCGGCTGGCATCGCTTCAGGCAAAGGAGCCTGAAGCATGACTTTCACGCGTCGCACGATTGCTGGTCGAGAGACCAACCCCATCGGCCTTGGCTGCATGTCGCTGAGTTGGGCCTATGGCACTCCGCCTTCGGATGAAGACGGCAAGAGCCTCCTCGCCCGCGCGCTCGATCTTGGTTACGACCATCTCGATACCGCGCGCATCTATGGCGACGGGCACAACGAGACGCTGATCGGCGAGGCGCTCTCGGGCCAGCGCAACAAGTTCTTCCTCGCCAGCAAGACCGGCATCATCGTCGACGGCAAGGCGCGGCGGATCGACTGCAAGCCCGAGACGATCCGGGGTGCGCTGGAAACGTCGTTGCGCCTGCTGAAAACCGATCACATCGATCTCTACTACCTTCACCGCCGCGATTTCACCGTGCCCATCGAGGAATCGGTCGGCGCGCTGGGTGACCTCGTGCGCGAGGGCAAGATCGGCGGAATCGGCCTGTCCGAAATGTCCGCCGAAACCGTCCGCCGCGCCCACGCCGAGCATCCGATTGCGGCGCTGCAGACCGAATATTCGCCGATGACGCGCAATCCCGAAATCGCCGTGCTCGATGTGTGCCGCGAACTCGGCATCACTTTCGTCGCGTTCTCACCCGTGTGCCGGGGACTGCTGGTGGACGAACGCCCCGATCCCGCCGCGATGCCCAAGGGCGATATCCGCCCGAACATGCCGCGCTTCCAGGGCGATAACTGGGCGCACAACCTTGGCCTTGCCGAGCAGTTCGCCGCGCTGGCCGCGCGTGAGGGCGTGACGGCGGCGCAGCTGGCGCTCGGCTGGGTGCTGGCGCGCGGGCCGCATGTGGTGGCGATCCCCGGCACCTCGCGGCAGGATCACCTCGCCGAAAACATCGCGCGGTGGGATTGGGAACCCTCCGCCGCGCTGGTCGCCGAGGTGGATGCGCTGATCAATCACCAGACAGTGGCTGGGCACCGCTATGGGCCGGCGATGCAGGCGACGATTGATACGGAAGAGTTTGAAGCGGCTTGATTTTTGCCTCCGGCTGGGGGTTTTTGGCGCCTCCGGCGGGCAAGGGCCATCGCCCTTGCATCCCCACACTCTTCCCGTTCGTCATTGCGAGCGTAGCGAAGCAATCCAGAGTCGCGTAGAACCGCTCTGGATTGCTTCGCTACGCTCGCAATGACGAAGTGTGGTCGATGCGCCGCAGGCTTTATGCCGCTTCGCGGAAGGTATTGGGCTGCGCGGAAAAGTGCTACTGACAGGAAGCGCCCAATGGTTGATGTGGGCGAAATCTCTCTTCCCGAGTTTGCGATAAAACGGAGCTCAGCCTTTATGGATGTAGTGGCAGAACTGCGGCCTATCGGCGTGATGTATCGCGACGGCAATATTCAAGACGCTCTAGCCCAATTGACCTCACTTTGGTTGAAGGTTCCTGACCCGAAGCCGGAAACCCCCAACGCCTATCTGATAATTGAGTATGGGGTGGCCTTCGCTCTAAAAGGAGGTGACCTTGACCGCGCTCAAGAATGGGCTGATCGAGCGTCAATGTTCGCAGAAAAGCGTCACGATATGGGTGAGGTTGAGTTCCTAGTTGGTAAGGTCGCTTTCGAACGAGGCGACCTACGGACGGCTAGCGAGCAGTTCATCATTGCGGACGCCAAGTCCGAGGGGCGTGTCTTCGAAGCAAAAGACGAGCGCTATCGGCGACTGATCGACGGCCCAAAACTGACGTAAAACCAAGGGATGCAAGGGCCGATGGCCCTTGCCCGCCGGAGGCTCTTCCTAAGCCATCCGGCTCGCGCGCTCCGCCAGCCGGTCCACCGCCGCTGCGTGAATCGCGGGTGCTGCCGCCAGCAGGCCGAACGCGCGGGGATCCCGCTTGTTGTAGGCCAAAGGCGCGCCGAAGGCGTCGCTCACCGCCGCGCCTGCTTCGCGGGCGATGAGCGCGGCGGCGCCGATGTCCCATTCGTAGCCCCAGCGCAGGGTGGCGAGGAGGTCGGCTTCGTTGGCGGCGACCATCGCGATGCGGAGCGCGATGGAGTTGGGTTTGTCGACGAGGATGAGGTCGTGGTCGACGCGGGGGAGCGCGTCGGCGGGGACGCGGGCTCCGCTGAGTTCGAGGCGGTTGCTGGCGGTGAGGGGGAGGTCGTTGCGGTGCGCGCCCTGTCCGGCGATGGCTTGCCAGTATTCGCCGCGCGCTGGGGCATCTAACGCTCCGATCAGCGGGCGGCCTTCAGAGATGAGCGCGACGGAGACGGCCCAGCCGGGGCGGCCGCGCACGAAATCGCGGGTGCCGTCGATTGGATCGACGAGCCAGCAGAGGCCTTTGTCGAGGCGCGAGGGATCGTCGGCGGTTTCTTCGGAGAGCCAGCCGGCGGAGGGAAGGAGGCTCCCCAGTTCCTGCTTGAGATAGCCATCGACGGCGAGATCGGCAGCAGAGACGGGGTTGTTCGGGGACTTGTCCCACACTTCGAGCGCGTGGCCGTGGCCGGGCCAGCTGGCGAGGGCCAGGCGTCCGGCTTCGGCCATGATGGCGCGGAAGCGGTCGAAGTCGATCATCGCCATTTGCGATGCGGGTTTGGCGGCCTTAGCGCAAGGGGGCGCTGCCTGCGGCGCGCGATCTGTGCATTCGTATTCGGTGCTGCAGGCGGAGAATGCATCCGTGCAGGTGCGATTGGGGTATGCGGACCCTTTTCAAGCCCTTGGCCGTGTGCTTAAGGCAGCGCGACCTGCCGGTTCAAACCGCTAGATCTCATTCTCTTGATGCGGGGATAACGCATGAACGTTCATGAATATCAGGCCAAGGAATTGCTCGCCAAGTTCGGCGTCGGCATTCCGGCGGGCATTCCTGCCCTGACCGTGGAAGAAGCGGTTGCCGCTGCAAAGCAGCTGCCGGGGCCGCTTTATGTGGTGAAGGCGCAGATCCACGCGGGCGGTCGCGGCAAGGGCAAGTTCAAGGAACTGCCGGCCGATGCCAAGGGCGGCGTGCGGCTCGCGAAGTCGGTTGAGGAAGTCGAGGCGTTCGCCAAGGAAATGCTCGGCAACACGCTGGTGACGGTGCAGACCGGCGCAGCGGGCAAGCAGGTCAACCGGCTCTACGTGACCGACGGCGTTGATATCGCCAAGGAATACTACCTCTCGATGGTGGTGGACCGGGGCACCGGCCGCGTTGCCATGATCGTCTCGACCGAAGGCGGCATGGACATCGAAGAGGTTGCGCACAGCACCCCTGAGAAGATCGCGACGATCACGATCGATCCGGCGCAGGGCTTCATGCCGCACCACGGCCGCGCCGTAGGCTATGCGCTGAAGCTGACGGGCGAGCTCAACAAGCAGGCCGCCACGATCGCCAAGCAGCTCTACACCGCGTTCATGGCGCTGGATTGCGACATGCTTGAGATCAACCCGCTGGTGGAAACCAAGGACGGGAACCTTTTGGTCCTCGACACCAAGATGAGCTTCGACTCGAACGCGCTCTATCGCCACCCCGATGTCGTTGCGCTGCGCGACGAGACCGAGGAAGATCCGGCGGAAATCGAAGCGTCGAAGTACGACCTTGCCTACATCAAGCTCGACGGCAACATCGGCTGCATGGTGAACGGCGCGGGCCTCGCCATGGCGACGATGGACATCATCAAGCTCAACGGCGAATTCCCGGCCAACTTCCTTGACGTTGGCGGCGGCGCGACGACCGAGAAGGTGACGGCGGCGTTCAAGCTGATCCTGTCTGATCCGGCGGTGAAGGGCATTCTCGTCAACATCTTCGGCGGGATCATGAAGTGCGACATCATCGCCGACGGCATTGTTGCCGCGGCGAAGGAAGTGAACCTGCAGGTGCCGCTCGTCGTGCGCCTCGAGGGCACCAACGTGCAGCAGGGCAAGGACATCCTTGCCAATTCGGGTCTCCCCATTGTCCCCGCCAATGATCTTGGCGATGCCGCGCAGAAGATCGTGGCCGCAGTCCGGAAGGTTTCCTGATCCATGAGCATTCTTGTCAACAAGGCCACCAAGGTCATCACGCAGGGCATGACCGGCAAGACCGGCGCGTTCCACACGCAGGCGGCGCTTGATTACGGCACGCAGATGGTTGCGGGCGTGACGCCGGGCAAGGGCGGCACCAGCCACATCGGCCTGCCGCAGTTTGACACCGTTGCCGAAGCCAAGGCCGCGACCGGCGCCACCGCCAGCTGCATCTACGTGCCGCCTCCGGGCGCGGCGGACGCGATCCTCGAGGCCATCGACGCGCAGATGGAGCTCATCGTGTGCATCACCGAAGGCATCCCGGTGCTCGACATGGTGCGCGTGAAGCGCGCGCTGCAGGGCTCGAAGTCGCGCCTGATCGGCCCGAACTGCCCCGGCGTGCTGACGCCGGGCGAGTGCAAGATCGGCATCATGCCAGGCTCGATCTTCAAGAAGGGCTCGGTCGGCGTGGTCTCGCGCTCGGGTACGCTGACCTATGAGGCAGTGTTCCAGACCTCGAACATCGGCCTTGGCCAGACGACGGCTGTTGGCATCGGCGGCGACCCGGTGAACGGCACCAACTTCATCGACGTGCTCGAGCTGTTCCTGGCCGACGACGACACCAAGTCGATCATCATGATCGGCGAAATCGGCGGCGACGCGGAAGAGAACGCAGCGCAGTTCCTGATCGACGAGGCCAAGCGCGGCCGCAAGAAGCCGATGGCCGGCTTTATCGCGGGCCGTTCGGCGCCTCCGGGCCGCCGCATGGGCCATGCCGGTGCCATCGTTTCGGGCGGCAAGGGCGATGCTGAAAGCAAGATCGCGGCGATGGAAGCAGCGGGCATCCGTGTTTCGCCTTCGCCGAGCCTGCTGGGCGAGACGCTGGCGGAAGTGCTGAAGGGCTGAGGCTCTCGCGCTGACGACCGAGAAAGGGGCCGGGGGGAAACCTCCGGCCTTTTTCATTGGGCTCAGCCGGCGGCGGCCAGCTCTGCATCGACATCGGCTGCTGCCGCGCCGAGGTTGGTGCAGATGAACCGCACGGCGCTCTCATAGCGGCCCAGCGCGTCGGCGGCATCGGCGTATCCGGCGATCTCGAGGCCGACCAAGCCGTGCATCTGGCCCCAGACGAGGAAGGCAAGGTCCTGCACTTCGGCCGGATCGGGCGCTGCGCCGCGGTGGTGAGTGAGGCATGTGCCGACCGCGTCGACCAGTGCGGCAAAGGCGGGGTAGGCGTCTTCCACCGGCACCGCGAGCGAGACGAACTGGCTGTGCCGCCCGGTGGGGGAGAAGCGCTTTTCGCCGCCGAACATCAGCCGGTACATGCCGGTGTGATCGAGCGCGAAGCGGCGGTAGGCGAGCATCTGGCGAACCATCCAGCGCAGCGGTGCCGCACGCTCCTCCACGGCGAGCGCATAGGCATGGAGCCGCGCAAAGCCGATCGCATAGAGTGCCTGCATGAGGCCCGGCTTGCCGCCATAGAGCGTGTAGATCGCCATCGTCGACGATCCGCAGGCACGCGCCAGTTCGCGCAAGGCAACGCC
The DNA here is from genome assembly GCF_007991615.1 of Novosphingobium sediminis. Classification (GTDB taxonomy): domain Bacteria; phylum Pseudomonadota; class Alphaproteobacteria; order Sphingomonadales; family Sphingomonadaceae; genus Novosphingobium; species Novosphingobium sediminis. The sequence goes on from NZ_BJYR01000013.1 coordinate 205,687, forward strand.
GTCCGGCCCATCGCGGCGCACCAGCGCTTCCGCTTCTTCGAGAAGGCGCGCGGCGAGATCTTCGCGCGGGGGTTCGGTGGCGAGGTTCCTCCGATTCGGCATACTTTAGGTAGTGGGGGCTTGCCGCTTGGAATTCCAGTGATATAGCGTTTCCATAACAGCGTTATTGAGTCGAGCCGGCGCGGGGAGCGAGTGATGGGCGGCATCAAGGGCAACGAAGGATCGGTTGCGGGGACGATCACACCGATAACCGTCCGGCAGGGCGCTTTCGCATTTGCGGACGACACGCCGGCGCACTGGATCCCGCGCGCGCCCGAATTCGCGCAGATGATCAACGGTGCGTCGTTCGTCATGCCGCATCTGGAGCCATTCCTTGTCGCCACGCTGGGCGAAGCGGCGAAGCTGATCGAGGACCCGGCGGTGCGGCGCGAGGCGCGTGACTTCTGCATGCAGGAGACGCAGCATTACCGCACGCACCGGCGGTTCAACGATGTGCTGCTGGGGCAGGGGTATGAGAGCCTGGCCGCGGTCGAGGCGGAGATGGCGGCGGCCTATGCGCGCCTGATGGAGCGGCCGCTCGCGGTGCGACTGGCCTATGCTGCGGGGTTCGAGGCGATGACGCTGGGGCTGACCGACTGGCTGGTGGGCCACCGGGTGGAACTGTTTCGCGGGGCAGACCCGCACGTGACCTCGTTCATCCTCTGGCACATGGTCGAGGAAACCGAGCACAAGCTGGTCGCGCATGACGTCTACGAGGCGGTCTCGCCGGGGTACTGGTGGCGTGCAGTTGGCGTGCTGCACGGATCGCTGGATGTGATCCAGTGGAGCCGGCGCTGCTACCGCGCGCTGCTGCTGCAGGATGGCCGTTGGCGGCGACCTTCCTCGCGCCTCAAGGTCTGGTGGTGGGCGGCGCGGTTCCTGCTCGGGGCAGGCCCGGCACTGCTGCGGGCGCTGGTGCCGGGGCACGATCCGCGCGTGATGAAGGATCATCCGTGGGTGCGCGAATGGATCGCCGGGCATGCGCGCTCGGGTCAGCGCGGCGCGCCGATGCCGCTGATCGATACCGGGAGCGCCGTGATGCCGGTGCCGTTCTGAGGGGAGTGGAGATGGACGGTTCGGAATGGCGCCCGATCCAGCGGATGCTGATCGTACAGGGCGGCTATGTGATGCTGCTGGGCTTCGTCGCGGGCTTCGGTTTTGTATTCTACCTCATCGGCAGCATCGAGCTGTGGCCGATCCCCGGCAAGATTGCGGTTCAGCTTCCCGGAAGCGACAAGGCCTGGCGGATGAGCCACATGGAAGGCGTGCTCAACGGGCTGATGCTGTGGTTGCTGGCCGCGTTGCAGCCAGCGATGGCACTGCCGCTCCAGACCGCCCGGCGCCTCGCGCGGATGCTGGTGCTGACGGCGTGGTGCTTCCCCATCGCCTCGCTGTTCGATGCGCTGTTCAAGGATAGCCGGGGGCTGAAGTTTGCCGCGCCGGTGACGAACCTGATCCCGTTCTTCCTTTTTTATGTGGGCATCATCGCGCTGGTCTGGGTGGTGATCGAGATCGTGGTGCGGGTGCGGCGACAGGTGTGAGCCCTATGATCCTCCCCTTACAGGGGAGGTGGCAGCGCGCAGCGCTGACGGAGGGGTAGCGGTCTGGCGGGGCGTCAGGTTTCGGGCGCTACCCCTCCACCACCCTTCGGGTGGTCCCCGTCCCCTGTCAGGGGAGGATTTTTGGCGTAGCGGGCGATGGCTTCGGCGGTGGCGACGGGATCGGCGAGGACGCGGGCGGCGGCAATTCGGAGCACGCGAATGCCTTGGTTTTCCAGCCAGAGGCGGCGGTGGGTGTCGGTCTGTGGACGATCGCCCGTGTTGTGGACGTGGCCATCCACTTCGATGCCGAGCTTTGCCGCCGCGCAATAGAAATCGAGGATGTACCGACCAGCCGGATGCTGGCGGCGAAATTTGAGCCCTTCGGGACGATGGCGGAGTTCCTTCCAGAGGAGCACTTCGGGGAGTGACATGGTCTTGCGCAGGATGGCGGCCTTGCGCTGGGTGGATTTCGGGCCGTGGATCATGCGCGCTACCCCTCCACCACCCTTCGGGCGGTCCCCCTCCCCTTTTAGGGGAGGATTTTTGTGTAGCGTTTTGTTGCTTGCGGTTCGATGCGAACTGGCACCGGCTTGGCGCTACCCTTCGACAATCCGGTAGGGGACGAGATCGCGCTGGCTGGGGTCGACGGCGATGGCCTTGTCGCTGGGGGGGAAGGCGCGCTGGTCGCAGGTGTCGCGGGGGCAGATGCGGCAGGAGATGCCGATGCGGGTGACCGCGTCCTCGTTGGTCAGGTTGAGGCCGTCGGCGTAGACGAACTCGTCCGCCAGCGCGGCTTCGCAGCCGAGTACGACGGCATAGCGGCGGGGCTGGCGGTAGTAGCTACCGCTGGGTTTCACGAGGCCCTTGGCGATCGAGACGTAGCGGATGCCATCGGGCATTTCGGCGAGCTGGACGTGGATGCGGTCCGGGATCGCAACGGCTTCGTGGACAATCCATAGCGGGCAGGCGCCACCAAAGCGGCCGAACTGCAGGCGCGTGGCGGAGTGGCGCTTGGTGATGTTGCCCGCCATATCGACCCGCGCGAAGAACACCGGGATGCCGCGCGCCTGCGGGCGTTGCAGCGTGGAAAGGCGGTGGCAGCACTGTTCGAAGCTGACGTGGAAAAGCTGGCGCAACCGGTCGATATCGTGGCGCAGCTGACGCGCAGCGCTGCGGAAGCGCTCGTAGGGCATGAGCAGCGCACCTGCCGCGTAGTTGCCGAGGCCGACGGTGAGCAGGTGGCGCGCGGCTTCGGTCTGCAGCGGGGCCGAGGCGACGATTTCGGCGATCTGGTCCGAGAGCGCGAGTGCGGCGACCTGATAGGCGAGCTGGAAGCGGCTCGATTCGTTGGGCTGGGCGGAATCGAGTTGGAGGTGGCGGCGCTGTGCATCGAAGCGGCGCAAGGCCACGCCGCTCGCCCATTCGATGGTGACGCCCTCGCGGCGCAGCCATTGCTGCATGGTGCGGATGCGCGGGCTGGCTTCGTCTCCGGCGATCTGGTGGGCGAGCGTCTCGGCATCGCGGTCGATGCGGTCGACATAATTGTTGGCGAGGTGGAACCAGTCGCGCACTTCCTCCCACGGCAGGCGGCCGCCAGCAATCTCGGAGCCGCCGAGGTCTGAGCCGATGGCTTCATCGAGCATTTCAAGGCGCTGGCGGCCCTTGGCGAACAGGCCATGCAGTGCGACGAAGCTCTCTGCAAAGGCGGGAAATTGGCGCGCGAGGCGCTCCACTTGTTCGGCGGGCATGGTGCCGGGGAGCTGCGGATCAGCGAGCGCCTCGCGCAACGATTCCGCGAGGGTATCGGCTTCGGCGGGGGCGAGATCGGCCCAGTCGATGGGGAAGGCGGCGCGCAGGGCATCGGCCAGCGAAGGCGTGAGGTGGCGCTCGTCAGTTTCAAGCTGTGAGAGATAGGGTGCGCTGATGCCGAGGGCGCTCGCCATTTGCGCCTGACGCAGGCCGCGGCGCTGGCGCAATGTGCGCAGGGCCTGCCCTGCAAAGATCCGGCGGTTGGACATACGGCTTCTTCTCTTTGACCACTCCCCCACCCGCTCAGCATGAGCGGGTGGGAGTTGGAGTATGGGAACAGACGCAAGTCTAGTTTGCAAAGTATGACTTTGCAACTTTGCTGAATTGCATTGGACAGCCGCGCTGCAATGCGGCATCCGCCTCAGCCTTGATCCCTAGCAACCGGGGCTGTGCACTGATGTCTGCCAATATTGCCGAGATGGAAAAGCGCCGCGAGGCGGCTCGCATGGGGGGCGGCCAGCGCCGCATCGACGCCCAGCACGCCAAGGGCAAGCTCACCGCGCGCGAGCGGCTCGATATCCTGCTTGATGAGGGCAGCTTCGAGGAAATCGACGCCTACGTCGAACACAATTGCGTCGACTTCGGCATGCCCGAGCAGACCGTGCCGGGTGACGGCGTGGTGACCGGTTCGGGCACGATCAATGGCCGTCTGGTCTATGTGTTCAGCCAGGACTTCACCGTGTTCGGCGGCGCGGTTTCCGAACGCCACGCGATGAAGATCTGCAAGATCATGGACACCGCGCTGAAAGTCGGCGCGCCGGTCATCGGGATTAACGACAGCGGCGGCGCGCGCATTCAGGAGGGTGTGGCCAGCCTTGGCGGTTATGCCGAGATCTTCCAGCGCAACGTGCTGGCTTCGGGCGTGGTGCCGCAGCTTTCGCTGATCATGGGCCCCTGCGCCGGCGGAGCGGTCTATTCGCCGGCGATGACCGACTTCATCTTCATGGTGAAGGACAGCTCCTACATGTTCGTCACCGGGCCGGACGTCGTTAAGACGGTGACCAACGAGATCGTGACGCAGGAGGAACTGGGCGGCGCGGTGACGCATTCGACCAAGACCTCGGTGGCGGACCTTGCCTGCGAGAACGACATCGAGACGCTGCTCATGGCTCGCGAGTTCTTCGATTACCTGCCGCTGACCAATCGTTCGGGCGTGCCTGAGCGGCCGACGTCTGACGCATGGGACCGGCTGGAATACAGCCTCGACACGATCATCCCGGCTTCGGCCAACCAGCCCTATGACATGCACGAGGTGATCACGAAGACGCTCGACGAGGGCGAGTTCTTCGAGATCCAGCCCAAGCATGCCGCGAACATCATCTGCGGGTTCGGACGGATCGAGGGCAAGACGGTAGGCGTCGTCGCCAACCAGCCGATGGTGCTGGCTGGCGTGCTCGACATCAATTCGTCGAAGAAGGCCGCGCGCTTCGTGCGCTTCTGCGATGCGTTCGAGATTCCGATCGTGACTTTCGTCGACGTGCCGGGCTTCCTGCCGGGCACTGCGCAGGAACTGGGCGGCATCATCAAGCACGGCGCGAAGCTGCTGTTCGCCTATGCCGAGGCGACCGTGCCCAAGATCACCGTGATCACGCGCAAGGCCTATGGCGGCGCCTATGACGTGATGGCTTCCAAGCACCTACGCGGCGACTTGAACTACGCCTGGCCGACCGCCGAAATCGCGGTGATGGGCGCGAAGGGCGCGGTGGAGATCATCTTCCGCGGGCTTTCGACCGAAGAGCAGGCGCAGAAGACCAAGGAATACGAGGACCGCTTCGCCAACCCGTTCGTGGCGGCAAGCAAGGGGTTCATCGACGAAGTGATACACCCGCACTCGACGCGGCGGCGCATCGCGCTGGGGCTGCGCAAGCTGCGGAACAAGGCGCTCGAGAACCCGTGGAAGAAGCATGACAATATTCCGCTCTGAGCGGCGGCCTGAAGGACATTTCGATATGACTGACATCTTCATCGTTTCCGGCGCGCGGACCGCCATCGGCACCTTTGGCGGCAGCCTTGCCTCGTTCCGTCCGGCTGATCTGGGCACCATCGTGATCAAGGAAGCGATTGCCCGCGCTTGTCTGACGCCGGACAAGGTCGAGAACGTGGTGATCGGCACCGTCGTGCCAACGCAGCCGAAGGACGCCTATGTCAGCCGCGTTGCGGCGGTGAACGCTGGCGTTCCGATCGAGAGCCCGGCGATGAACGTGAACCGGCTGTGCGGTTCGGGCCTGCAGGCCATCGTCTCGGCGGCGCAGGGCATTGCGCTGGGCGAGCAGCAGATCGCCATCGGCGGCGGCTGCGAGGTCATGTCGAACGCGCCGCATATGGTGCTGACGGCGCGCAACGGGCAGAAGATGGGCGATCAGGTGATGATGGACGCCATGCTCGGCGCGCTCCACGATCCGTTCGAGAACATCCACATGGGCGTGACGGCGGAGAACATCGCCGAGCGCCACCAGATCACGCGCGAAACACAGGACGCGCTGGCAGTGGAAAGCCACAAGCGCGCGGCAGCGGCGACGGCGGCGGGCTACTTCAAGGAGCAGATCGTTCCGGTCGAAGTAAAGACACGCAAGGGCGTGACCGTGTTCGATACCGACGAGCACTTCCGCGCCGATGCCAGCCTTGAGGGCATGGCGGGCCTCAAGCCGGTGTTCAAGAAGGATGGCACCGTCACCGCCGGCAATGCCAGCGGCATCAACGACGGCGCGGGCGCGGTCGTGCTGGCGAGCGGCGAAGCGGTGGCCGAGCATGGGCTGAAGCCGCTCGCGAAAATTTTGGCGTGGGGCCATGCCGGTGTTGAGCCGAACGTGATGGGCCTTGGCCCGGTCAAGGCCGTGCCAGTGGCGCTGAAGCGCGCGGGGCTGACGCTCGACCAGATCGACGTGATCGAGAGCAACGAGGCGTTCGCGGCGCAGGCCTGCGGCGTCGCCAAGGAACTGGGCTTCGATCCGGCCAAGACCAATCCGAACGGCTCGGGCATTTCACTGGGCCATCCCATCGGCGCGACGGGAGCGATCCTGACGATCAAGACGGCCTACGAACTTCACCGCACCGGCGGGCAGTACGGCCTCATCACCATGTGCATCGGCGGCGGTCAGGGCATCGCCATGGTCATCGAGAGGGTCTGATATGAAGCTCGGTCGGCTCAATCACATCGGCGTCGCGACGCCTTCGATTGCGGACAGCATTGTCTTCTGGCGCGACGTGATGGGTGCGACGAAGATTCACGAACCGTTCGACCTGCCGGAGCAGGGGGTGAAGGTGTGCTTCGTCGATACGCCGGGGGCCGATGGCGCGCTGAATGGCACGCAGATCGAGCTGATCGAGCCGCTGCCGGGCAATGCCGGGATCGCCGCGTTCCTCGCCAAGAACCCCGCCGGGGGGCAGCACCACATGTGCTATGAAGTGCCCGATATTCACGCGGCCAAGGCGGCGTTCGAGGCACTGGGCAAGCGCGTGCTGGGCGAACCGCGCATCGGCGCGCACGGCACGCTGATCTTCTTCGTCCACCCCAAGGACATGGGCGGGGTGCTGACCGAGATCATGGAGACGCCGAAGGGCGATCACCACTGAGGTTTGTGGGAACCGTCACCCTGAACTTGTTTCAGGGTCCATCGTGCAACCGGGCACGGCGGTTCGAGTGGCGAAATGGATGCTGAAACAAGTTCAGCATGACGATCTTTTAGGAACGATCCGATGAGCGAAAAAACGCTGCAGGACTGGCAAGTAGCCGCCTCGAAGGAAGTCAAAGGCAAGGACCTGACCTGGCAGACGCCGGAAGGGATTGCCGTGAAGCCGCTCTACACGGCGGACGATGTGACGGCGGACCCGGGCCTGCCGGGCTTTGCGCCGTTCACGCGCGGCGTGCGCGCCTCGATGTATGCAGGCCGTCCCTGGACGATCCGGCAGTACGCGGGCTTCTCCACCGCCGAGGAATCGAACGCGTTCTATCGCCGCAACCTCGCGGCAGGGCAGAAAGGCCTGTCGGTCGCATTCGACCTTGCGACGCACCGTGGTTATGACTCCGACCACCCGCGCGTGGTGGGCGATGTCGGCAAGGCGGGCGTGGCCATCGATTCGGTCGAGGACATGAAGATTCTTTTCGACGGGATTCCGCTCGATCAGATGTCCGTTTCGATGACCATGAACGGCGCGGTGATCCCGATCATGGCGTTCTTCATCGTCGCGGGCGAGGAGCAGGGCGTGAGCCGCGCGCAGCTCGACGGGACCATCCAGAACGACATCCTCAAGGAGTTCATGGTCCGCAACACCTACATCTACCCGCCCGAGCCTTCGATGCGGATCATCTCGGACATCTTCGGCTACACCAGCCGCGAGATGCCGAAGTTCAACTCGATCTCGATTTCCGGCTATCACATGCAGGAAGCCGGGGCGACGCAGGTGCAGGAACTCGCGTTCACCATCGCCGATGGCATGGAATACGTGAAGTACGGCGTGGCCAGCGGGCTGGACATCGACAAGTTTGCCGGCCGCCTCTCGTTCTTCTTCGCCATCGGCATGAACTTCTTCATGGAAGTGGCCAAGCTGCGCGCGGCGCGCGTGCTGTGGCACCGCGTGATGACGAAGCTCGGCGCGCAGGACGAGCGCTCCAAGATGCTGCGCACGCACTGCCAGACCTCGGGCGTGAGCTTGCAGGAGCAGGACCCCTACAACAACGTGATCCGCACTACGATCGAGGCGATGGCCGCGATGCTGGGTGGCACGCAGTCGCTCCACACCAATGCGCTCGACGAAGCCATCGCGCTGCCGACCGACTTCTCCGCGCGGATCGCCCGCAACACGCAGATCGTGCTGCAGGAAGAGACGGGGATGACCAAGGTCGTCGATCCGCTCGGCGGCTCGTACTACGTCGAGGCGCTGACGCAGGAACTGGTCGACAAGGCGTGGGACATCATCGAGCGCGTCGAGGCCGAAGGCGGCATGGCCAAGGCCGTGGCGGCGGGCTGGCCCAAGGCGATGATCGAGGAAGCGGCGGCGGCCCGTCAGGCGCGGGTGGACCGCGGCGAGGACGTGATCGTCGGCGTCAACAAGTACCGCCTGGCGAGCGAGGACCAGCTCGACACGCTGGAGGTCGACAACCACGCGGTGCGCGAAGGCCAGATCGCGCGGCTGAAGCGCGTGCGCGAGACGCGCGACGAGACGAAGTGCCGCGCCGCGCTCAACGCGCTGACCGAGGGCGCGAAGACCGGCGGCAACCTGCTCGAGCTGGCGGTGGAAGCCGCTCGCCACCGCGCGACCTTGGGCGAGATTTCGGATGCGATGGAAATCGTGTTCGGCCGCCACGGCACCGTGCCGACCCCGGTGAAGGGCATCTACGGCGCGGCCTATTCGGGCGACAGCCGCTATCAGCAGGTGCTGGACGGCGTCGAAGCCGTGAAGCGCCGTCTGGGCCGCAAGCCTCGGATGCTCGTCGCCAAGATGGGCCAGGACGGGCACGACCGGGGCGCGAACGTGATCGCTTCGGCGTTCATCGACATGGGCTTCGAAGTGACTTCCGGTCCGCTGTTCCAGATCCCGTCCGAAGCGGCGGCGCTGGCGCTGGAGGCCAATGTCGATGCGGTGGGCGCAAGCTCGCTCGCGGCGGGTCACAAGACGCTGATCCCCGAGCTGATCGGCCACCTCAAGGCCTCTGGCCGCGCGGACATCAAGGTCGTCGCGGGCGGGGTGATCCCGCCGCAGGACTACGACTTCCTGCGCGAGGCAGGGGTGCAGGGCATCTACGGCCCCGGCTCCAATGTCGTCGAATGCGCGGCGGACATGCTCCGTCTGTTGGGCCACAACATGCCGCCCGCGGGCGAAGAACTGCAGGCGGCGGAGTAAGGCGTTTTCTAGTCCCCCTCGCGCCTGCGGGAGGGGTTAGGGGTGGGCATTCCACCCGTGCAAATTTTACCATCGCTCGCGGAAGAAGGCCCACCCCCGGCCCCTCCCGCAAGCGGGAGGGGAGCAGTTGATGTTCAAGAAAATCCTCATCGCCAACCGTGGCGAGATTGCATGCCGCGTGATCAAGACGGCGCGCCGGATGGGTATCCAGACCGTGGCGGTCTATTCGGACGCCGATGCGCGCGCGCCCTTCGTGAAGATGGCGGACGAGGCGGTGCATATCGGGCCTTCGCCGGCCGCGCAGTCCTACCTGATCGCGGACAAGATCATCGCGGCGTGCGAGCAGACGGGCGCCGAGGCGGTGCATCCTGGCTATGGCTTCCTTTCCGAGCGCACCTCGTTTGCCGAGGCGCTGGCGGCCAAGGGCATCGCGTTCATCGGGCCGCCCGTCGGCGCGATTGCCGCGATGGGTGACAAGATCGAATCGAAGAAGCTGGCCAAGGCTGCGGGCGTCAACGTCGTCCCCGGCTTTGTGGGCGAGATCGAGGATACCGAGCACGCGGTGCGCATCTCGGACGAGATCGGCTATCCGGTGATGATGAAGGCCTCGGCCGGCGGCGGCGGTAAGGGCATGCGCCTGGCCTACTCCGAGAAGGACGTCCGCGAGGGCTTCGAGGCGGTGAAGCGCGAGGGGCTGAACTCGTTCGGCGATGACCGCGTGTTTATCGAGAAGTTCATCCTCAACCCGCGCCACATCGAGATCCAGATCCTCGGCGATCAGCACGGCAACATCCTCTACCTCAACGAGCGCGAATGCTCGATCCAGCGCCGCCACCAGAAGGTGGTGGAGGAAGCGCCCTCGCCGTTCGTCACGCCGAAGATGCGCAAGGCGATGGGCGAGCAGTGCGTCGCGCTCAGCCGCGCGGTGGGCTATTATTCGGCGGGTACAGTGGAACTGATCGTCTCGGGCGCGGACCCGAGCGGCGAGAGCTTCTACTTCCTCGAAATGAACACCCGCCTGCAGGTGGAGCACCCTGTTACCGAAGCGATCACCGGCATCGACCTTGTCGAGCAGATGATCCGCGTGGCTGCCGGTGAGAAGCTGGCCTTCACGCAGGACGACATCGGGATCGACGGCTGGGCCATCGAGAATCGCGTCTATGCTGAAGATCCTTATCGCGGCTTCCTGCCCTCGACTGGCCGTCTGGTGCGCTATGATCCGCCGGTGGAAGGCTGGACCGACGACGGCGAGGCCAATGGTCGTCGCGGTGTCGGCGGCGTGCGCGTGGACGACGGCGTCTATGAAGGCGGCGAAGTCTCGATGTTCTACGATCCGATGATCGCCAAGCTGGTGACCTGGGGCGCGACGCGCGACGAGGCGGCGGACCGGCAGATCGAGGCGCTCGATGCGTTCGAGATCGAGGGGCTGGGCCACAACATCGATTTCGTCTCGGCGATCATGCAGCACCCGCGCTTCCGTTCGGGCGAGCTGACCACCGGGTTCATCGCCGAGGAATATCCGGACGGCTTCCACGGCGCAGCGACCTCTGACGAGACCAAGCGGTCGCTGGCGGCGCTGGCGGGCTTCCTTGCTACCGCGCGCTCTGACCGGGCGCGGCAGGTGGGCGGGCAGCTCGGCGAAACGCTCGATCCGCCGTCCGAATGGGCAGTGCGGATTGGCGAGACGGACTTTGCCGTCTCGGTCGATGAGGAGGCGATCACCGTCGATGGCGACGAGATCGATCTCGCGCTTGAGTACACGCCGGGTGACCGCGTGGTGATGGCCGAAGTCGGCGGCAAGCCGCTGACAGTGAAGGTCAAGGCGCGCGCCACCGGCTTCACGCTGACGACGCGCGGGGCGAGCCACGACGTGCGCGTGCTGCCGGCGCGAATCGCCGGGCTGACGAAGCACATGATCGCCAAGGTCGCGCCCGACATGTCGAAGTACCTCGTCTGCCCGATGCCCGGGCTGCTCGTGGCGCTGCATGTCGGCGTGGGCGATACGGTGGAGGCGGGCCAGCCGCTCGCCGTGGTCGAGGCGATGAAGATGGAAAACATCCTGCGCGCCGAAAAGGCGGGCAAGGTGAAGGCGGTGAACGCGGCGCAGGGCGAAAGCCTTGCGGTGGATGCGATCATCCTTGAAATGGAGTAGAAGCCCGGCTGATGCAGGGGCTCACTTTCCTGCATGGGCAAGTGGGTGAGGTTGACGTTTACGTAAGCGCCACTTATGCGCGCGCCATCGATTTGAGAAAGGCCTGACACGATGAAAGCCCTGGTCTGCGTGAAGCGGGTGATCGACTACAACGTGAAGCCGCGCGTGAAGGCGGATGGCACGGGGGTTGACCTCGCCAACGTCAAGATGAGCATGAACCCCTTCGACGAAATCGCGGTCGAGGAAGCCATTCGCCTGAAGGAAAAGGGCGTGGTCACCGAGATCGTGGCGGTTTCGGTCGGGCCGGCCAAGGCGCAGGAAACGCTGCGCACCGCGCTCGCCATGGGTGCGGACCGCGCGATCCTCGTCGTCAGCGACGACGAAGTGGAGCCGCTGGCGGTTGCCAAGATCGTCAAGGCGATTGCCGACGAGGAACAGCCGGGCCTCATCATCACCGGGAAGCAGGCGATCGACGACGACGCCAACCAGGTCGGCCAGATGGTCGCCGCGCTGCTGGGCCGTCCGCAGGGCACTTTCGCCAACGAAGTCGCCGTGGAAGGTGACAGCATCGTCGTGAAGCGCGAGATCGACGGCGGTCTGGAAACGGTGAAGCTGGCGCTGCCCGCCATCGTCACCACCGACCTGCGCCTCAACGAGCCGCGCTACGCCTCGCTGCCCAACATCATGAAGGCGAAGTCCAAGCCGCTCGCGACCAAGGCGCCGGCTGACTACGGCGTCGATATCGCGGCGCGCCTCAAGACCCTCAAGGTCACCGAACCTCCGGTGCGCAGCGCGGGCATCAAGGTGCCTGACGTCGATGCGCTGGTCGCCAAGCTCAAGGAAATGGGAGTCGCCTGATGTCCAAGACACTCGTTTGGGTCGAACACGACAACGCGTCGGTCAAGGACGCTACCCTCGCCGTCGTGACCGCTGCCGCGCAGATGGGCGAAGTGACCGCGCTGGTCGCGGGCTCGGGCTGTGATGCCGCTGCGGCTGCCGCCGCGCAGATCGCCGGCGTCGCCAAGGTGCTCAAGGCCGATGACGCGGCTTATGCCAATGCGCTGGCTGAAAACGTCGCGCCGCTCGTCGCCGGCCTGATGGCTGACTATGACGCGTTCGTCGCGCCTGCCACCACCACCGGCAAGAACATCGCGCCGCGCGTCGCCGCGCTGCTCGACGTGATGCAGGTTTCGGACATCCTTTCGGTCGAAGGCCCCAAGACCTTTACCCGTCCGATCTACGCCGGCAACGCGATCGCTACGGTCGAATCTACCGATGCCAAGATCGTCGTCACCGTGCGCGGTACGGCCTTCGCCAAGGCGGAAGCCACGGGCGGTTCGGCGGCTGTCGAAGCTGTCGGCGGTGCGGGCGATGCCGGTCTTTCGGCGTTCATGGGTTCGGAAATCGCCAAGAGCGAGCGTCCGGAACTGACCTCGGCCAAGATTATCGTCTCGGGCGGCCGCGCGCTGAAGGATGCGGAAACCTTCCAGAGCGTGATCACTCCGCTGGCGGACAAGCTGGGTGCCGGCATCGGCGCCTCGCGCGCTGCGGTTGACGCGGGCTATGTGCCCAACGACTACCAGGTCGGCCAGACCGGCAAGATCGTGGCGCCGGAAGTCTACATCGCAGTCGGCATCTCGGGCGCGATCCAGCATCTGGCTGGCATGAAGGATTCCAAGACCATCATCGCCATCAACAAGGACGAAGACGCCCCGATCTTCCAGGTCGCGGACATCGGCCTCGTCGGCGATCTGTTCACGCTGGTGCCGGAACTGACCGGCAAGCTCTGAGCTTGGCTTTTACAGACAACGGAAAGGCCCTGCTTCGGCGGGGCCTTTTTGTTTTGGGCGCTGCGCCTAAAGCTCAAGCGTCAAACACTGGCTGAAGTCATCGACCACATAGTCGGCAAAGCCATCGCAGTTTTCGAAACCGTACTTGCGGTAGAGCGCGACTGCCGGGGCGAAAGCGTCGGTGCGGCCGGTTTCGAGGCTCACGCGCGCATAGCCGCGCCCGCGCGCCACGCCGAGCAGGTGCTGGAGCATGGCTTCGCCTGCGCCCTTGCCGCGCCATTCGGGGGCGGCGCGCATGGATTTGAGTTCGCCATGGGTATCATCGAGGTGCTTGATGGCCCCGATCGCCGCGAGTGCACCCTCCACGTGGGCGGTGAAGAAGGTGACGCCGGGCTGGCGCAGCTTTTCGAGCGGCAAGGCATGGACTTTGCAGGCCGGGCTTTCGGCGTGCATGCCGGAGAGATGCAGCGCGATCAGGGCGCGCACGTCCTCGCCGGAAAGATCGTCCTCGGTGATGGTCAATCCGCCTGTCATGGGTGCTCCGACTGGTCTTGGTGCAATGATCTGCTATCGCGAGCGGCATGACCGAGACAAGTGAAAGCCGCTGGGCCATCGCCATCCATGGCGGGGCCGGATCGATGACACCCGAGACGATGGACGGGGCCGCCGTTGCCGCGCACGAAGCGGCGCTGGTCGTTGCGCTCGATGCTGGGCGGGTCGTGCTCGCAGCAGGCGGCTCTGCGCTGGATGCGGTCTGCGCGGCGGTGAAGGAACTGGAGGACGATCCACACTTCAACGCCGGACGCGGGGCGGTGTTCACCTATCACGGCACGAACGAACTCGATGCGGCGGTGATGGATGGGGCCACGCGCGGGGCGGGAGCCGTCTGCGGGGTGACGCACACGCGCAATCCGGTGAATCTGGCGCGTACGGTCATGGAGCAAAGTCCGCACGTGTTCCTGAGCGGCGTGGGCGCTGAGGAATTTGCGCGCGAACAGGGGGTGGAAATGGTCGATCCCGACTGGTTCGCAACCGAGCCGCGCTGGGCGCAGTTGCAGGAACTCAAGGCGAAGAAGCTCGGTTGGTTCGATGCGGGGCTGAAGTATGGCACTGTCGGCGCGGTGGCGGTGGATACCGCAGGCCATGTCGCGGCGGCAACCTCGACCGGCGGGCTGACGGGCAAGCGCTGGGGCCGGATCGGGGATTCGCCGCTGATCGGCGCGGGGACCTATGCCGATGACCGCGCGGCGGCGGTGAGCTGCACCGGCTCGGGCGAGCAGTTCATCCGCGCCGCAGTCTCGCACGAAATCTGCGCGCGGATGCGCCTTGGCGGCGAAGGGGCGCAGGCGGCCACCGAAGCCGTGCTCGCCGAAGTCGGCGACATGGGCGGCGTTGGCGGCGTGATCTATGCGACGCCGGGCGGCGAGACCGGATTTGCCTTCACCACGCCGGGGATGTTTCGCGGCCGGGCAGACAGCGAAGGCCTGCGCGAAGTGGGGATTTTTGGCGAGAGTTAGGCGGCGTAGGCGAGGGCGGGTGACGGTTAGCGCCCAAATTCCCCCACTCGTCATTGCGAGCGTAGCGAAGCAATCCAGAGCCGCGCAGAACCGCCCTGGATTGCTTCGCTACGCTCGCAATGACGAAGCAAGGAAGCACGAGGTGACCCGGCAATATCTAACGGCTGCTCACGCCCAGTTCCGGACGTTAGACTGCGATGCAAACATCGGCTAACAAAATGCTCCGCGAGCGACGCTAGGGTATCGAGAAGACAGAATGAAAATCGGCGTCTGCTGCTTCTGCTCAAAGCCTGTTGATGAGGTCGGTCTCGACCCCTGCACGCTTTCGATAGCTACAAACGGTGAGGGCTCTCAGTCGTGGCCATGCCATGGTGAATGCTACGTGGAGCGCCTTGGCGATCTCCCGTATGGCCGTGAGTTATTCGAAAACGAGGACTAACTCGCCCATCCTACGAATGGCGGCTTACCACCAATTCCAGACATCATGGCTCATCAAATCGCTACGGAGAGGGCGGTTGGAGAGGTGGCGGCTTCCCACCCGATACCGCTCGCCCCGCCAGTCGCTGACCCTTTCCCCGCCGCCTAAGCCGCGTGCTTGTCCGCCTTGCGGCGGCCGAGGCGCAGGCCCTGCTCCAGCTGGGCGCGAAGCTGGAGATAGTAGGATTCGAGGAAGACCCGTTCGGCGCGGTAGGGGTAGGGACGGCCGATCTTGCGGCTGATCGCATCGGCGACATCGTCCAGCGCTGGCCCCCGGTCATCCCGCAGCACGCGCTCAAGCGTCTGCAGTTCGAACTCCCCGTAGACGGCGAGTTCTTCGGGCGTGAAGGTAAACGCCTGTTCGGCCGCGGCGATCGGAGCGCTGACCGAAAGCGCCTGCCCCAGTTTGCGGTGCTGCGCCTCGACCACCCAGGTGCCCGCGATCACATCGCCGCAGCGAAGGGAATCGCGGTTGAGGAACGGGAACAGGAGGAAGATCGCGCACCAGATCGCGCCCGCCCAACCGGCAACGTCGGTATCGCTGCCCGAAGCGATCGCGCCGCCGATGAACACGATCGGCATGAACAGCTCGATGTCGCGCACGATGTTGCGGGCGATCACCGCTTCGGTGGTCAGCCGTTCGGTGCCGCGCGCGGCGATACGGATGCCGGTGATCCGCTTGCCCGGAGTTGCGCCGCGTGGGCCGAGTTCGAAGAACAGGAACCACGCATTGCGAAACAGGAACATCGCGATGATCCACACGATCACCAGCGCCTGCAATGCGCGCGATTTGGGCCCGTTGGTCTCGAGCTCTGCCGTGTTGATGCCGATGCCCCCGGCGATCCAGAGCAGGGTGTAGGACGTGACCATCATGGCGGTGACGATCAGGATGAGATCGATGACCAGCGCAGCGGCGCGCGAGCCGCGGGATGCCAGCACGAAGGGGAGCGCGACACCTTCGGGCGTGATGACCGTGCGCTTGCGGTTGTGAGGTTGCCGGCGCGCCATCAGGCTGCCTTCCCCCGCCCGCGCCAGACGAAGAAGTAGGTGGTCCAGAACACCAGCATGAAACCGCCGACGACGAGACGGCCGGGGGTGTTGTCGATCAATTGGCGGGCGAAACCTTCGAGCAGGCCCGCGACGATCAGCATCAGGACAACACCGACCATGACCTGCGCGCTACGCCGACCGGCGGCCGCGGCGGCATCGAGCACGGATGCCTCGCCGGGAAAGGCCATCGCCCGGCCGATGTGGAGCCCTGCCGCGCCGGCGAGCAGGATTGCGTAGAGTTCGGTCGTGCCATGGACCGAGAGCCAGCCGATGATTTCCAGCGTGAGGCCCTGCCCGTGATACAGCCAGAGCAGGGCGCCGAGCATCGTGGTGTTCTGGATCAGCAGCAAGGCGGAGGGCAGGCCGAACGCGAAGCCGAGCGCAAAGGCCAGGATCGCGACTTGCGCGTTGTTGGAGAACAGCGCTGCGGCGAATACCGCGAGGCCGTGCTGGTCCTGCTGGCCGAACAAGGTGCCGAGGAGGACGGCGCGGCTCGCACCCGGCACGCGGGCATCCGCCATGCCGCCGGGCATCAGCGCGAAGTACCAATCGGGATCGCTGGCGACGAGCAGCCAGCCGACGATCGTTCCCGCCACCATTAGCGCAAGGGCGATGAGGATATCCTGCTTCAGCGCGCGCACGCTTTCGCCCCAGCCGCCACCGAAGAAGCGAACTAGCCAATCACCCAGCCCCGCGCGCGGGCCATAGACGATGAACCAGGCGCGGCGGGTGAGGTCTTCGAGCCAGAGCAGCGTTTCGGCATCAAGCGAGGTTTCCCGCGCGACGGCAAGGCTGGAGACGGCGGTGCGGTAGAGCGCGGGGAGGGCGAGGAGGTCTTCGTCCGAGATACCGCGCAGGCGCCCGCGTTCGATGCGGCCCACGATGGCCTCGAGCCGCTTCCACTCCCCTTCACGTTCGAGGCGGAAGCGGTCTGAGCGCAGCGCTGCGCTCTCGGCAGCAGCGATCTCCGCGCTGGCGGAGGGGCTGAACCAGCCGCCAAGACGGCCGAGGAGGGTCGGTGCGGCTTCGCTCATCCGAGGCTTCCCGCGCGCTTTACCGCGAGATAGGCGTCGAGCAGGCGATTGCCGATGTGCTGGTGCGGGGCTTCGACCACCAGAATGCCTGCACGGCGCAGGCGCTGAAGCACGAGTGTGCGCTGCTGCAGGAGCGTGGTGGCGGTGACGGCCATCGCCGCATCTTGGGCGTTATGGATCGGCGCATTCACGAAATCGGCGAGTTCCGCATCAGCCATCACCACGAAGATCACCCGGTGCCGCTCGACGAGGCGGCGCATCGATTCGATCATCAGTTCGGCGCTGGTCGGGTCGGTGAATTCGGAGAACACCACGATCAGCGAGCGCCGCCTGAGGCGCGCCGCCAGCGTGGATAGAGCTAGCGTGAAGTTGGGCTGCTCGGCGCCGTAATCGAGCGCGGCGGCTGCTTCCTGCAGGCGGGCGAAATCGCGCGGGGCGGTGACGAATGGGCTCATCACCTGCGGGCGCTGGGCAAAGCCGTAGAGCGCGACGCGGTCCTGCGCGCCAAGCGCGACCCAGGCGGTGGTGAGCGCAGCGGTGACGGCGCGGTCTATGCGCGGCAGGCCCGCGATCGGCTCGCACATCGTCTGTCCGCAATCGAACGCGAAGACGATCTGGTTGTTGCGCTCGGTCTCGTACTCCTTGGCGAAGAGCCGGGCGTGGCGGGCTGACGATTTCCAATCGATGCGGCGGCGGTCCATGCCGGGTTCGTACTCTGCCAGCGCCTCGAACTCGGTCCCCTCGCCGCGGATGCGGCGCGCGACCATGCCGAACTGGGCATCGCGCAGGAACAGTTGGAGGGCCGGGCTGCGCACCGGGGCGATATTGGGCCGGACGCGGACCACAGCATCGAGTTCGCGGCGGACCTGCCGGGAGGCGAGGCCCAGCGGCCCGTCCCAGCGCAGCCACACCGCATCCACCGGTCCGGTCCCGCGGCGGGTGGGCATGGTCTCGACCGCGGCGCTCCACACCCCGCTATCCTGCCCGAGCGCGGCAACCAGCCGGCCGCCGGGAGCAAGGCGCGGATCGAGCGCCAGCGCGGCGATAGGGGCGGTGCGGGGGCTTTCGATGCGGAAATCAGCGAGGATCTGGAGGCGTAGCGGCTCGCCCACTTCGCCATCTTTCGGCACGATGACGCGCAGGTCTGCCAAAGTCGGCGCAAGCAGCGCGTCGAGCAGCACCATGACGAGCAATGCCCCGCCCAGCGCTGGCGCCGCGATCCACGCTTTCGGCGCAGCAGCGGCCATCACGACCGCCAGCGGTGCCGCCAACGCCAGCACCACGGCCGTGCGCGCCGAAGGGTAGAACACCGGAAAAGGCCAGCGGAGTGCCAAGCGCTATCTCGGCGCTTCGGTGCGCTGGATCAGATCGGCAACGATGCTTTCCGCCGCACGGCCTTCGATTTCGGCGGCGGGGCTCAGCAGCATGCGGTGGCGCAGGACGGCAATGGCAAGAGCCTTCACGTCATCGGGGATCACATAGTCGCGCCCATCGAGCGCGGCGCGGGCGCGGGCGGCACCGGCCAGCACGACAGCGGCGCGCGGGCTGGCTCCGGCGGCAAGATCTGCGCTCTCGCGCGTCGCCCGCACGAGGCGGACGATGTAGTCCACGATGGTTTCGGACATCGTCACCGTGGCGACCGCAGCGACGGCATCGGCGATGGCATTGCTGCCAGTCACCGCGCTCACGCCCAGCGCTGCCGGGCTTGGCGCGCCGCGCCCGGATCCGTAGCGCGTGACGATCTGGGCTTCTTCCTCGGCGCTGGGGTAATCGACGAGGAGCTTGAACAGGAAGCGATCGAGCTGCGCCTCGGGCAGGGGATAGACGCCCTGGCTCTCGATCGGGTTCTGCGTGGCGACGACCATGAAGCGGTCGGACAGCGGGTAGGTCTCGCCATCGAGCGTGACGCGGCGTTCCTGCATCGCCTCGAGCAGCGCGGCCTGTGTCTTGGGTGGGGTCCGGTTGATTTCATCGCCCAGCACCAGTTCGTGGAAGATCGGCCCGCGCGTGAGGGTGAACTGGCTGGTCTGGAAGTTGAACAGGTTGGAGCCGAGGATGTCGCCCGGCATCAGGTCGGGCGTGAACTGGATGCGCCCGAAATCGAGGCCGAGCGTGGTGGCAAAGCTCTGCGCAAGGAAGGTCTTTGCAGTGCCCGGCGGGCCTTCGAGCAGCACGTGGCCGCCAGCGAGCAGCGCGATCAGCAGGTGATCGACCACGCTGTCCTGCCCCACCACGGCCTTGGCCACTTCGGCGCGGATGGCGCCGGCCATGGCGCGGACGTCTTCGAGTGTCATTCGGTCAGGTCCCTTTCAAGGCGTTGGAGCGCCGCGGCGCGCTGCACCACATCGGCGGAGCGGCGGGCGGCGCTGAGTCGTGCGGCGAGTTCGGACCAGCGCGCTCTGGTCGTGTCCTGCCCGCTCGGGTCGAGGCGGGCCTGCAATCGGTCGATCGCCGCATCGGTCTCCTCCGGCGGACGGCCACGTGGCAGGCCAAGCGCGTGGACAAGCCGTTCGCGCGCGGCATCGGCGTATGGTGCGGCGATCAGGCGGATGCGCCCTGCGCGGCGGATCAGGCCTGCCGTGTTGCGGACCAGCACGGTCTTGCCGAGCGGGATCTCGCGCCCGGCCACGCGCGCCGGGCCAAAGCGGTTGAAGCTGCGCCAGCCGGCGGCCAGCAGCGCCATCAGGAAGCACAACGTGGCGGCAAGGAACGGCGGCTCGAACGCCAGAGTGAGGAGGTTGCGGCTCGCGCCGAGGCCATTGAGCGTGAGGTCGAAGGTGACGGCGTTCGGGCGTCCACCTGCGGCGGCGAACACAAGACGGCGGGCCATGAGGCCGGTCTGCTTGTCGGCGAGGCCCCAATTGTCGAGCAGGTCGGGCTCGAAGACGAGGACGACCGGGAAGCTGCGGGTAAAATCGCTGTTGGCGTCTTCTTCGCCGGAATTGGCGTCCGGGTGGCGCGCCATGCCGATCCAGCGTTCGAGCGCGGGGTTACTGCCGTCCCCGCTGAGATATCCGGCAAGGACATGTCCGTCCGATGTTTCGATCAGCGATTCGAGGCCGGGGCCGGTGCCGGATTGCACCACGCGATCATCGGGGAGGCGCCCGCGCAGCGCGGAAAGGGTGCCGGAGCCCCGCCACCCCCGCGCCGCACCGGGCACGAAGCCGAGGCTCACATCATCGTGATAGCCCTTCCAGTCGGGCGGCGTGGTTCCGTCGATCCGGGTCCAGCCGCGTCTCGTCAGGGGATTGTTGAAATCGGGAAATGCCCGCCACTTGGGCGTGACAACCAGCGTCGGGCCGATCGTGCGCCGCGCCGCAACGATCTCGGCAATGTCGGTGCCCTTGGCTTCGGCCGGAGGGGTCAGCACGAGGAGGCCGGGCTGTCTCAGCGCGTCCTTGCTGCGCGCGCGGTGGACCGCGATGTCGTCGGCCTCAAGCATGGCGGCGAGCCCGGCATAGCCATTGAGGCCGCGTCCCGCCGCATGGCCGCCGCCATTGTTGGTCGCCCCGCCGCCGGTGCCGAGCCAGTAGAGCACGGCAACGAAGGCGAGTGCACCGATCAGGACGATGCCCAGCGTGGTGCCCCTGCCGAACGTGGCCTCCTTCATCGCGCGCTCGCAAGGTTCTGGAGCGCGAAAGCGGCATAAGCTTCGCGGGCACGGTGCCAGTCGTCCGCCGCCAGCGCGCGCAGGGCATAGAGGCTGCGCTCCACCTCCCGCGCGATCTGCGTGAAGGCCTGCCGCGCCGCCGCTGGAAGGCCGGGGATCAGGCCTATTTCGCGCGCGGTACTGGAGGGAGACAGCCAATCGGGCCGCGCCGCCGCGATGTGGTGGATGCTGCGCTGGAGCAGCAGGTGCACCGCTTCGTCAAACCGCCCCTGCGCGGCCAGTGCGTCGGCATCTTCGAGTAGAGCGAGAGCAGCTGCGCGATCGATCACCGTGGCCGGGGCAGCGGGGGCCGCCAGCGCGCGGTTCAGCCGCCAACGCTGGAGCATCGTCCACGCGATCCACAACACGCCGAGTCCGGCCAGTAGCGCCAGCAAGATCTCGATGCCGTTCCAGCCCGCGCCAAGCCATTTGCCGATCGGCTCGAACAAATCGACCAGAAAGCGGACGAGCTTGACGAGCCACTCGGGAGGATCGCTCTTCTGGACCGGGTTGGGCGGGAGCGGCGCATACTGGATATCGCGCATCGCGCGCGCTGCTGCCCAGGCCTGTTCACCCGCTTGGGCGCCTGCGCTGGCGCTGTCCGGTCCCGGTGCTACTGCCACGAGGCGAGTGCTCGCATGGTCTGCCCGCAGGGAGCAAGCGATTATTGCGCCGGTTTGGTGGCCATGCCCAAGCGGGCGTCTTCAGCCGCGTACGCGTTCCAGCGGATAGGTGCCGAGAATGCGCAAGTCCTTGGCGAAGAAGGTAAGCTCTTCCAGCGCGCGGTCGACCGCCGGTTCACCCGGCGCACCGACGATATCGGCAAAGAACGCCGTGGCGGAGAAGCTGGCGCCGCGCTGGTAGCTCTCCAGCTTGGTCATGTTGACGCCGTTCGTCGCAAAGCCGCCGAGCGCCTTGTAGAGCGCGGCCGGAATGTTGCGCACCTCGAAGATGAAGGTGGTGATTGCGGGGCCGGTGATGGTCCTGAGGTCAAGCGGCTCGCGCGCGAGCGTCACGAAGCGGGTCATGTTGTCATGCGCGTCCTCGACGTTCTCCTCGACGACGGTGAGCCCGTAGAGTTCGGCGGCGATGTGCGGAGCGAGCGCGGCGGCTGCGGGATCGCCCAGTTCCGCGACATAGGCTGCTGCGCCTGCGGTATCGGCATAGGACATCGGCACGATGCCCTTCTCGCGCAGATAGTGGCGCGATTGGCCGAGCGCCTGCGGGTGGCTGTAGGCGCTGGTAAACGGCCCGGTGCCGAGGCCCATGAGGCAGGCATGAATCGCCATGAAGTGCTCGCCGACGATCGACAGGCCGCTTTCAGGCAGGAGGAAGTGGATATCCGCGACGCGGCCGTGCTGCGAATTCTCGATCGGGATGATCGCCTGGCCGGCTCGCCCGTCCCGTACTGCTTCCAGCGCGTCCTCGAACGAGAAGCACGGCAGCGGCAGGCAATGCGGCAGTGCTTCCATCGCGGCGCGGTGCGAATTGGCGCCCGGCGCGCCCTGAAATGCGACCGCGCGCGCCGGATCGGTGGCGGCGGCCTTTGCCATTTCGGCAACAAGACGGGCGGCGGGTGCGGGATAACTGGCCATGGACCGAGGCGCTTAAGGCCCCTGACGGAGGCGGGCAAGGCGCATTCGTATCGGGCGAACCTAGGCCCATAAGCGATTCTTCTCGCTCAAGTGCTTGCAATCACTCTTGCGCGGGCGCGGGGGCGTGACTAGAGCGGCGGCGAAAATTCTCGCCGCACGCGGGCGGCGCATACTCCATATGGGGCTCGGAATGGACGATCGTTTCAATACCATTGCCGGTTGGACCTTGTTCGGCGGCATCGTTGCGCTGGGGCTTTCGAGCCTTTCGGGTCACTACTTCCTGGCCGACAAGGAAAACCGCCCCGAGAAGATGGGCTATGTGATCGAGGGCGTCGAAGCCGAGGGCGGCGCCGGTGCCGCAGCGGCAGAACCGATCGCCAATCGCCTCGCCAAGGGCGACGTCGCCAAGGGTGAAGCGACCTTTGCCAAGTGCAAGGCCTGCCACACGATTGCTCAAGGCGGTGCCAACGGCATCGGCCCGAACCTCTACGGCGTGGTGGGTGAAGGCCAGGCTGCCGGCCGTGGTGGTTACGCCTTCTCCGACGCGCTCAAGGCCAAGGGTGGCAAGTGGGACTTCGCCAGCCTCGATGAATGGCTGACCTCGCCCGCCAAGTACGCGACCGGCACCAAGATGTCGTTCGCAGGCATCAGCGATCCGCAGCAGCGCGCTGACGTGATCCTGTACCTCAACTCGCAGGGCAGCAACCTGCCCCTTCCGGCCGCCGAAGCCGCTGCGGCTCCTGCCGCCGATGCCAGTGCGCCGGCTGCCGATGCGAGCGCGCCCGCTGCTGAAGCGAGCGAAGCCGCCAAGTAAGCGGCCCACCAGCCGCAAAAGAAAAGGCCCCGACCGCGGTATGCGCGGTCGGGGCCTTTCCTTTTTCAGCGCTTGAGCGTGGTCAGTCGACCATCTGCTCGACGATCTGGCGCAGTTCCTGCGTGGTGAGTACCGGCGAAGTGCGCCGCATAGGCGCCGCCATGTGGTTCTTCCGGAGTACCGGATGGCCTGCGAGGAAGCTGTGGTTGATCGTAAACGTCTGCTGAATGTTCGTATTCGGTGTCATGAAAATCCTTGGCACGTCATTCGTGCCGATGTTGGGAATACAGGTCCGCGCGCGGCAGGATCATCCTGCACGCTGGTTGTGACGGCCTGATGTCGTTTGTGGGCGCAGAAGCGGCCTAGCGGCGCTTCTTGAATGCCCCTGCGCCGCCGCCGGCGACTTTCTCGCGGAAGACGATACGGCCCTTGGAAAGGTCGTAGGGCGTCATCTCCACTTTCACGCGGTCTCCCACGATCGAGCGGATGCGGAACTTGCGCATCTTGCCCGCGGTATAGGCGATGATGCGATGCTCGTTTTCGAGCATCACGCCAAAGCGGCCGTCGGGCAGGATTTCGTCGATCTGGCCGTCGAGGGTGAGGAGATCTTCCTTGGCCATGGCTCAGTTCCCCTTGTTGCGGGCAGGAGCGGTGGCGGGAAGGCAGGTACGGAATTCGGGCATCGGGGCCCCTTTCACGAATACAGGAAACGCGGCTGCAAACAGTGCAACCGGTGCTGGTGGCGTGAGAGGGGACAATTCGGCCCGGAACACTGGTCCGGTGCGTGAAAATCCGTCGCAGGCGACGTTAGCAAGGCTCATATGGGCGGAAACTGCCGGAAAGTCAATGACTCCCCGGCGCAGGTCCGGCCGCGATGATTTCAGAGGCTGGTAATCTTGTACGATCCCTGTCCGCCCGGCACGAGCACGTAGGGCTCCTTGAGCTTGGCGCGCAGGTTCGAGGCGAGCACCTTGAGATAGTTGTATGACATCTCGTCGTTGCCCTGGCTGAGCTCGGTGCGCAGCTTGTAGTGGGTGACCGGTTCGCCCAGCCGATTAGCCAGCAGCGTCAGCAACTGGCGTTCGCGCTTGCCGAGCAGATGCAGGTGCGCAATCCGCTCGAGTGAACTGGTGAGTTCCTGCTCCGCGCGGGCCTGATGCGCCGCAGCACGATAGCGCGCCACGATGGCCGCGCAGCGGGCCACGGCTTCTTCAGGGCTCATCCTTGCACTGTCGAACACATCGTCAAAACCGGCGTTGAGCGCCTTGGCGCGCTTGCTGGCAAGGCTGCCATGCATCAGCGCAATCTTCACCTTGCGCGCAAGGATCGGGCGATTGATGCGCAGGAAACGCGCGGCGCGCACCGGATCGTTGCCGCCGATGATGAGCGTTTCGTAGTCCTGCTCGGCAATCGAGAGGAACCGCGTGTCGAGATCGACGAAGGTATGCTGGTCGAACTTGTCGAACGCGCTCTGCAACCATGCGTCGCGGACATCGCGGTGCAGGTCGTTCATTGTCAGATAACGGATATTGCTCGTAGCGAAGTGCATGAAGGGCCGATCATCGGATAGGGAGGCAAGACTGGGCAATGGTGCCTCCAATGGCGTGAGCGCGGCGATCGGCAGGCCAGAACAGGGTGCTGGCCCTACCCCTATCGAACTATAGGTAGTCATATATGTCCATAGTGGATAGATTGATTGAAGTGGGTTTGCCGGGTCACTGCGTCAGCGGGGCAATGCCCCGCCCGCCAGCGCCTCAATCTAAACGTAAGATAGGCATTACAAGGTTGTCGCTACAGGCTTGTTGCCGGTTAATCAGCCGACTCGAGTGATCTCGGAAAAAGGCATAAATTTCAAAAAGACATGCAGCGTCTGGTAAAGTTTTCGCGCAGCTTTAATGAAGAGTCTCGGTTTCGATGGAAACGAACTGAACGTTTCAAATCATAACTTTCATTATAAGTCTAATCACGTATCCGCTAGCGCAGCGCCGTGTCGCGCCAGCACCGTCAGGCCGCTCTCATCGACAATCAGTTCGTTGAAGCCGGCAGGGGTCGCGCGCAGTCGCTGCGACAGTGTTCCGGCACCGATCATGCGCACCGGGCCATGTTCGGTGGGGTGCATGATGTCGAACGCATCGTGGACGTGGCCGGACAGCACCGCCAGTACGCCGCGCTGCGCCAGTGCCGCGAGCGCGCGGCTGCCACCGCGCGTGAGCGCCTTGCCGCGCGTACCGGTTTCGACCAGCGGATGATGGCAAGCGACCAGTACGCGCGTGCCCGCAGGCAGCGCATCGATCGCGGCGAGACAGGCAGCAAGGCTGCGCTCGCCAACCCGGCCCTTGGACCAGTTGAGCCGCAACTGCGCTCGCGCAGTGGTCTTGAGCGGGATGATTGCCAAGCCGGGCAGCGCGATGCCGTGGTTCACTGCGCCCTGCAGCGCGCGGAAGCGGCGATAGGGATCCAGAAAGCGCTCGGCGAGGTTGAAGTAGGGCAGATCGTGATTGCCGACTTCAACGGTCACCGGCACGCCGAGGGCGCGGATCCAGTCGGCCGCTGCGGTAAATTCCCGGTGCCGGGCGCGCATCGTCAGGTCGCCGGTGATGGCGACGGCATCGGGCCGCTCGCGCGCGACGCAATCCGCCACCCAGCGCAGGGCGGCGGTATCTTCCAACCCGAAATGCACGTCGCTGATGTGGAACAGGCGGATCATGGACGGTTGCCTAAACCCGTCCGGAGAGAATTAGCCAAGCCGAAATCGCATTGAGCAGGCTGTAGGCAAGGTAGCCCAGCGCGCCCCAAGCGATCCCCTCGGAGGCCAGCAGCAGCCCGCCCAGCAGCATGAGGAACTCCACGAAGAGGGACAGGCGACTGCTGAGCGCGTGATAGAACCACGGCAACTGGTCGAGCAGGGGATGGCCGCTTTCCATGATGGCCTGGTGCAGCGCGAAGTTGCCGATGCCGAGCAGGAAGATGATCAGAATCGCCATTCGACCTCGAGGATAGGGAGCCGGCGGCGTCCTGTCACGCCGGGGAGCGGCAGACTTGTCGCTCGTGGAGCAGGATCAGCGGTTGGTCGGGCGCACCGACGGTTTGTCGGCATGATGGACGGCTCGGTCGACGCTGGCGCGCGGCGCGAACCCGAATCGCCTAGCAGAATAGTCATGCGGCGGTGGCGAGGCTCCCAGACACGGACCGGCCAGCCCGACCACCGCACTGCACTGAAATCTGCAACCCAAGCTAAGGAAACTGCCATGTTCAAGAACGCTTTGATCGCAACTGGCCTGGTTGGCCTGGTGCTTGCCGCCCAGCCCGCTTTCGCCCAGGACGCTGCCAACCCCGACGTGATCGTGCAGCACCGGATGGTCCAGTACTCGGATCTCGATCTCTCGACCGCCAAGGGCCAGTCGACGTTCGATGCCCGCGTGCGCCACGCTGCCGCGGCGGTCTGCGAAGCCAACTTCGGCCCGCATCCCCTCTCCGAAGCGATGGAATCGCGCCGCTGCTATCGCAACGCGATCCAGTCCGCGCAGCGCACCATGGTTGCCCGCGGCCTGACCGGCGGCGCCGTCAAGGTTGCCGCGCGCTGAGCCTTTGATTGCCGAAACGTGTGAAGCAGCCGACCACCCAGTCCCAGTCGCTGCCGACGTTCAGGGTCGCTGCCAGACCGGAACTCCCTGCCCCCGGGATCGGTCAGGCGGCGGCCCGCCTTTTTTGAGTTCAGTTCGCAGCGCGCAGAGGTGCCGGAGCGTTGCCCTTTTCGGCTTCGATCGCCGACCACTCGCGCCACGTCAGCTCCGCGCCTTCCAGCACCCGGTCGTCATGCGCGCGGATGGTGATGGGCAGGATCGGCAGCCCGTCGCGGGAATCGCACAGCACCGGATTGGCGGGGACGTTCATTTCCCACTTTTCGCCCCACTGGCGAAGCGCCAGCATGGCGGGAAGCAGGTCCATCCCCTTCGGCGTCAGCCGGTATTCGATGCGGCGACGATCATCGGCGCAATGCTCGCGTTTCAGGATGCCCGCCTCGACCAACCGGGAAAGCCGGTTTGACAGGATGTTGCGGGCGATGCCAAGGGCGTCGAGGAACTCCTCGAAGTGGCCTACGCCATTGAAGGCGGCCCTGAGGATCATGAAAGACCATCGCTCCCCCATCGCTTCCAAAGCGCAGGGGAGGCCGCAAGCGGCGAGATCGGCGAGGGATTCGCGAAGTTTTCCCATGACGCTTTGTGACATACCTCATTCTGCAGGGCAATGTAAGTTTCTAGTTGCAACTCGAAACCTAATGAACTAGGTATCGATTCGCAACGGAAATCGCATCCTCTCCACCCGGCGGTCCGGGCCAGCGCCGAAACGGCAGCTGGCCGGACCGCCAACCCCGCAGTTTCCGGGCACATGTTGTCAGACAAAGACTCAAGGGGAAGTATCATGATCGCCATCCGCAACAGCGCAATGCGCCAGCTGGTTCCGGCCGTGCTCGCGCTCGTCGGCACTGCAGCAACTTTCGCGGCCACTGCCGCGCCGGTCCGCGCAGCCGATGCCAATTCCTATTACTCGGTCACGCTCGCCGCGCCGGTCGCGAAGCCCGCCAAGCTGCTGCTCGGCGAAGTCCTCTGGAACTGCGCGGGTGATACCTGCTCGGCCGGCCAGGACACCGCCCGCCCGGTCGTCGTGTGCACCAAGCTCGCCGCCAAGGTCGGCACCATCAACAAGTTCGTCACCCCCAAGGGCGAGCTGGCGGCCGAAGAAATGGCCCGCTGCAACACGCCCAAGGCCTGAACCAACCAGATACCACGTCTCTTCAGCGCGCGCATTCCGCCCACACCCTGAATGCGCGCCCCTGACACGGCTGCGACGCAGTTCCCCTGGACTGCCCGCAGCCGTTTTTTTGTGCGAGACGCCGTGCTGGGCCGCGCCTATGCTGCTGCCGATGCTGCGTTTCCTTGTCCCCGCCGCGCTGATCCTTGCGCTGGTCACTTCGCCAGTGACGGCAGCCCCGGAGGCTCCCGTTGTTCCCGATGCCGCGCTACGTGGCGACCTGCACTGTGCGGCCGTCTTTGCCATTGCCGCCTCGGAACAGTCGCGCGGGAGTGCGGCCGCACTCGCGCTTCCGCCGCTGGCCGTGCGAGGCAAGCGCTTCTTTGCCGATGTCGGCACGCGCGCGGTCGAGCAGGGCGGGATGACGCAGGCCGCCGTGCGCGATCTACTCGTGGCCGAAGTGACCGCAATGCAGCGCCGCGCTGCCGCGGACCCGGACAAGGAGCTCGCCGCGCAAGTGAAGCCCTGTCTTGCCCGGCTGGATGCCGCGGTGCCGCCGCTGCAAACGCCGAATCTTGCGCAGTGCGCCGCGATCCTCACGCTGGCGTGGGAGGAAGAGCGCACGAAGGGGCCGGAAAGCGCCGCTGCGCGCGATCTCCAGACACTTGCGCAAGTGCTTGCCTCGCGCGCCCGCGATGCCCAGATCGCCGCGGGCAAGAGCGGTGACGGGGCAGACGCGGCGGTCGAGGAAGCGCGCGATGCTATGCGCAAGGAAGCGGCCAACCGCCCCGGCGGGGTCGACAACTACGACATCGCCCATTGCTATGATCTCGCCGCGCCGGATGCGAAAACGCACTACTAAAGCGCGGCGATTGCGGTAGGTTGGGCAGGCAATAACAGACAGCGGGGGACTGGGCGTGGAAGCGGTGCTGATCCTGATCGTGGGGCTCGCGGTCGTCTATCTGGCAACGGGCATCCGCGTGGTGCGGCAAGGCCACGTTTACACGATCGAGCGGCTGGGGCGGTTTGCACTCGCCGCGCAGCCGGGGCTTCATTTTATCGTGCCGTTCATCGACCGGGTCGGGCACAAGGTGAACATGATGGAGCAGGTGCTCGATATTCCGGGGCAGGAAATCATCACGCGCGACAACGCGATGGTTGGCGTCGATGCGATCGTGTTCTTCCAGGTGCTTGATGCGGGCAAGGCGGCGTATGAAGTGTCCAGCCTCTATGTCGCGATCATGCAGCTGACGACGACGAACTTGCGCACTGTGATGGGTTCGATGGACCTCGACGAGACGCTATCGAAGCGTGACGAGATCAACGCGCGGCTGCTGTCTGTGGTCGATCACGCGACTTCGCCGTGGGGCGTCAAGATCACCCGCGTCGAGATCAAGGACATCCGCCCGCCAGCCGATATCTCCAATGCCATGGCCCGCCAGATGAAGGCCGAGCGCGAGAAGCGGGCGCAGATCCTCGAGGCGGAGGGCTCGCGTGCCTCCGAGATCCTGCGCGCCGAGGGCGAGAAGCAGGCGCAGATTCTGGAGGCCGAAGGGCGCCGCGAAGCCGCCTTCCGCGATGCAGAGGCGCGTGAACGCGCGGCGGAAGCCGAAGCGCGGGCGACCATGGTCGTCTCGGAGGCCATCGCCGCATCGGGCACGCAGGCGCTCAACTACTTCGTCGCGCAGAAATACGTCGAGGCGGTGAAGGAGTTCGCCACTTCGCCCAATGCGAAGACGATCCTGTTCCCGATCGAGGCGACCCAACTCGTCGGCGCGCTTGGCGGGATCGGCGATCTGATCAGCGATGCGGTCGGCAAGCCGGGCGGTCCGCCGACCTCGCCGGCCAGTCCCCGCGTGCCGCGCGTGGTGCCTCCTCCCCCTCCGGTGCAGGGCTGAGGCCATGGCGGTGGTGACGCAGCTTTTCGGCCTGCATTGGGGCTGGATGGCGCTCGGTGTGGCACTCGCCATCGCCGAGATCGTTGCGCCGGGTTATTTCCTGATCTGGCTGGCGGCGGCAGCGCTGCTGACCGGTCTGGTCGCGGCGACGATGCCGGTGGGGCTCGAGGCCGAGATCGTCCTGTTCGTCGTGCTGTGCGCGCTGGCGCTGGCAGCGGGGCGGCGCTGGGTGCTGCGCCATCCCGTGCACAGCGCCGATCCCATGCTCAATGATCGCGGCGGGCAGATCGTCGGCCAGAGCGTCGTCGTCACCCATGTGATCGAAGGAGGCGGTGGCCGCGTGCGCCACGGCGATACCGAATGGCTGGCGCGCGGGCCCGATGCGCAGCCCGGCACGCGGATGCGGGTAACGGGCGCCGATGGAACCGTGCTGCTCGTCGAACATCTGCACTGAGGTCCGCTTGCAGGGCGCATGGGGCTATCCCATATTCGCAGCCGCGGCCGAAACCGATCCAGAGGAATTCCGACCCATGCCCGACAAGATGAACATGACCGATGCCGAATGGCGTGCGCGGCTTTCGCCCGAGCAGTACCAGGTCCTGCGGCAGGGTGGCACCGAGCGGGCCTTCACTGGCAAGTACGAGAAGAACAAGCTGACCGGGCAGTACCACTGCGCCGGCTGCGGTGCGCCACTGTTCGAAAGCGGCACCAAGTATGACAGCGGCTCTGGCTGGCCGAGCTTTACAGCGCCGGTCGATCCGGAAGCGGTCGATGAGCACCGTGACGTGAGCCATGGCATGATTCGCACCGAAGTGCGCTGTGCGCGCTGTGACGGGCATCTCGGCCATGTCTTCCCCGATGGCCCCGGGCCGACGGGCCTGCGCTATTGCATGAACAGTGCCGCGCTCGATTTCACCCCTGAGGATTGAGAAAGTCGGCCTGCGGCGTGCCGATGAAAAGTTTGTCCGGTGGCAATCGTACCGAGCGGGTTAACCCTGTGTTCCGAATCGCCTATGCATCAGGCGCCGCGAAGAGGCGCGCCCATCAGGGGAGTGACGCGCGCCGCATGAGGGAGCGTACGCAAAGCTGATGGCCAGACGGGATTCCCGCCGCCGCTCCGAACGGGAGCGCTCCTCCTCGCGGCGCGAGCGTGAGCCTGAGCCCGAGGGGCGGTCGTTCGTCGGCCGCTGGACGCGGCGCATCCTTGTTTGGGGTGCAGCGCTGACCCTGCTTGGCGCGCTGGCGCTGGCGGTTGCAGTCTTCGTCACCGAACGCTCGCTGCCAAGCTACGAGCGGATGAAGACGACCCAGACCGGCCAGACCATCGTAGTCCGCGCCAGTGACGGTTCCGAAATCGTCACGCTCGGGCCGAGCTACGGGCGCTGGGTGCCCTACGAACGCATTCCGCAAACGCTCAAGGACGCGATGATCTCGGTCGAGGACCGGCGCTTCCGCGAGCACTGGGGCGTGGACCCCATCGGCATCGTCCGCTCTGTCATGGTGCGCATCCAGTCAGGGCACTGGCGGCAGGGCGGCTCGACGATCACGCAGCAGCTGGCGCGTAACATCTTCCTCAACAACAGCCGCACGTTCGATCGCAAGATCCGCGAGGCGCTGCTGGCGATGGCGATCGAGCAGAAGTTCACCAAGGATCAGGTGCTCGAGCTCTATCTCAACAAGGTCTATTTCGGCGGCGGCGCGTACGGCGTCGATTCTGCTGCGCGCAAGTTCTTCGGCCATTCGGGCGAGCAGCTGAGCCTTGCAGAGGCCGCGATCATCGCCGGCCTCGTCAAGGCGCCCTCGCACTATTCGCCCACCGCCGACGCAGCCGCAGCGGTCGACCGCGCCAAGGTCGTCGTGCAGACGATGCAGGAAGCCGGCAAGATCACCCCGGCCGAAGCCGCCGCGACAGACTTCAAGTCGATCAAGCTGGCTGACGAGCAGGGCCAGAATTCCGCGCGCTACTTCACCGACTGGGTGCTGCCGCAGCTCGATCTGCTGCTGCCGGACAACGACCAGCCGATCGAGGTCTGGACCACGCTTGACCCCGCCGCGCAGCATGCGGCGACCGAGGCGATCCAGTCCAATGTGCCCAAGGGCGCGCAAGGTGCGCTCGTCAGCCTTGACCGCGACGGGGCGGTGCTGGCGATGATCGGTGGCACCGACTACGTGACGTCGAACTACAACCGTGCGGTCAATGCCGTGCGCCAACCCGGTTCGGCGTGGAAGCTGTTCGTCTATCTTGCGGCGCTTGAAGTCGGGTACACGCCCGACGCCAAGGTCAAGGACGAGCCGGTGACCATCGACGGCTGGAGTCCGCGCAATTCGGGCGGGACTTATGCCGGCGAAATCGATGTGCGCAGCGCCTTTGCCTATTCGAAGAACACGGTGGCGGCGCAGCTCGGCAATGAAGTCGGCTTCGGTGCGGTGGCCAACATGGCGCGGCGCTTCGGCATCACCACGCCGATCAACACGCTCCCCTCGATGGTGCTCGGCTCCTCTGACGTGCGCGTGATCGATATGGTGCGCGCCTTTGCGGCGGTGCAGGCCAAGGGCAGCGCGGTTACGCCCTACGGCATCCGCAAGATCACCTCGACCGAGGGTGAAGTGCTCTACAGCCACCGCCCCGATCCGGCGCAGCAGCTTGTGCCCAACTTCGTCGCGGCGGGGATCACCGATCTGCTGCAGTCCGCCGTCAGCATCGGCACCGGCCGCGCCGCGCAGATCGGACGGCCTGTAGCGGGCAAGACCGGCACGACGAGCTCGAACAAGGACGGCTGGTTCCTCGGCTTCTCGAGCGGGATCACCACCGGCGTGTGGATGGGCCGTGATGATGCGCGGCCCGTGCCCGGCCTGCAGGGCGGCACCGCGCCTGCGCGTGCCTTCGCTGCCTACATGAAGATCGCCACCGCCAAGCGGCCGCCGGAGAAGTTCGATACCGACCTCAAGATGCCGCAGTGGCAGCTGGAGCCGGACGACGAAGTGATGCAGTCAAATCCGGACGGCTACTTCTACGCGGATCCCGATGGCAACATCGTCGAGCCGGGTGCCCAGAACCGCTTGCCCGGGGGTGATAGCGCGCTGCCAAGCGGCGAGCAGGGCGTGCCGGTGCCGGAAGGCCCACCAGCCGCAGGTGATGATTTCCTCAACCGCGCCACCGGCAAGCAGGCCGATCCGGCACGGCCGAAGCCGAAACCAGCGGCGAGTCCCAAGCCCAACTGAGGCCTTTCGCTCGCACAAGGCGCGATCAGCGCGATCAGGGCCGGCTGCGGCGGATCAATTACCTCCAAGGTTATTGAAGCCCGTGCAGCCGGCTGCGACATTCGCGGCATGGACATGCACACTGATGGATTCGCGCGTCTTCTGCGCGAATGGCGCCACAAGCGGCGCTGGTCGCAGCTCGACCTTGCGCTGACCTCGGGTGTCTCGCAGCGCCATATCAGCTTCCTCGAATCGACGCGTGCCAGTCCCAGCCGGGCGATGATCCTGCAACTGAGCGAG
This sequence comes from Novosphingobium sediminis, assembly GCF_007991615.1. GTDB lineage: Bacteria > Pseudomonadota > Alphaproteobacteria > Sphingomonadales > Sphingomonadaceae > Novosphingobium > Novosphingobium sediminis. The sequence goes on from NZ_BJYR01000013.1 coordinate 239,146, forward strand.
GCACTCGAGGTCCCGCTGCGCGAGCGCAACCTGTGGCTGACCGCGGCGGGCTTCGCGCCGCTCTACCGCACGCGCACGCTGGATGATCCGCAGATGGCGCAGATCATGGGCGCGGTGCGCATGATGCTGAGCGCGCATGAGCCGTTTCCGGCGCTGGCGCTTGACCGCGCATGGAATGTGCTGCTCGCCAACCGGCCCTTCGAAGCGCTGACGGCCATGCTGGGTGCCGATCTCTGGGACCGCGTGAACGGAACCGACAGCGCGGGCGAGCGCAACCTGATGCGGCTGTTCTTCCACCCCCAGGGCATCCGTCCGCTCATCACGAACTGGGCCGCGGTCGGCCCGCTGCTGTGGCAGCGCGCGACGCGCGAGGCGCACGAACTGGGCGGGGCGGACATGCAGGCGGTACTCGATGAGCTGGCCCCGTTTCAGGAGCCTGAGGTGCTCTGGTCGGCGATGGACAGCGCGTTGCTGCCGGTGGTGCCGTTCAAGCTGGCGCTGGGCGAGCAGCGGCTGGCGCTCTTTGCGGTGATCGCCACGTTCGGGACCGCGCAGGATGTGACAACCGACGAACTGCGGTTCGAAACGCTGTTTCCCGCCGATGCCGCGACCGAAGCGCTGTTTCGCCAACTGCCCCTGCCGCAATAGCTGCCCTCCGATAACCTCCGGCGTAATTGGCAGCATGTCGCAGCCGGTTCATCCTCTCCCTCGCCAAGAAGGACAAGGAGAGAACCGATGAGCCCGCTCGAAACTATAAAGGCCTTCATGAAGGCGATGGAGGCGCTCGATTACGATACCGCGCTCCAGTTTGTCGCGGATACCTGCGAATATACGAACCCGCCGCCGATCGGCACCGTCATCGGGCCCGCCGCGGTGCGCGCGGTGCTGGAGCCGTTCTTTGCACCGGCGCTGGAGAACGACTTCGTGATCCTGCGCGAACTGGCCGCCGGACCGATCGTGATGCTCGAACGGCTGGACCGCCACCGCCTTGCGGACAAGTGGGTCGAACTGCCGGTGACCGGCGTCTACGAAGTCGAGAACGGCAAGATCACCTACTGGCGCGACTATTTCGACGCGGCCACGATCCTTTCGCAGTGGCCGACGGGCTGAGCGCCAACGAAAAGGGGCTGGCGAACCCAGGTCCGCCAGCCCCTTTTCATGTCCTGAAGACCAATCAGCGGATGCGGATCGGCAGGTAGAGCGCAGGCTGGCCGCGGCGCTGGATGCGCAGCAGCACCGCTTCGCGGTTCTCCGTCTTGGCCTGCCGCACGATCGCTTCGAGATCGGCGGCGGTCGCTACCGGCTTGTAGTTGGCCGAAAGCACGATGTCGCCGCGCTGCAGGCCCTTGGCCGCAGCATCCGCCGAATCGTCGACCGCGGTGATGACCACGCCCTTGGTGTCCTCGCTCGCGCCGAGCTGGCGGGCGATCTGCGGGGTCAGCGGGATCGCCGCGATGCCGAGCGCCTGCTGGACCACGGGGCCGGCAGGCTTGGCCGGCTTGGCCTGACCGCCGCCGAAGCCGTTGTCGTCGCCCTGCTGCGCATCGGGGTCGAAAGTCTGCTGGGCGAGTTCTTCCTCGCTCGGCCGCTTGCCGACAACCGCCTGCACCGTCAGGCGCTGGCCGTTGCGGATGAGGTCGATCGGGATGCGCTTGCCCGGCGCGGTGTTCGCCACGATGAACGAGAGGGTCTGGTCCGGCGTCACGTCCTTGCTGTCGACGCGGACCACAACGTCACCCGGCTGCATGCCGGCCTTGGCCGCGCCCTGACCGGGCTCGACCGACTGGATGAACTCGCCGCGGTTCTTGGCAAGGCCGAGGCTGGCGGCGAGATCGTCGGACAGCTGCTGGATGCGCACGCCGAGGTAGCCGCGCTCGATCGCCTGACCGGTGCGCAGCTTTTCGACGATGGGTGCGGCGATTTCAGCGGGGATCGCGAAGCCGATACCGACGCTGCCGCCGGTGGGCGAGAAGATCGCGTTGTTGATGCCGATGACGTTGCCCGCCATGTCGAACATCGGGCCGCCCGAGTTGCCGCGGTTGATCGAGGCGTCGGTCTGCAGGTAGCGGTCGTAGGCCGAGCCCGAACCGGTGTTGCGATAGACCGCCGAGATGATGCCGCTGGTGACAGTGCCGCCAAGGCCGAACGGATTGCCGATGGCGATGATCCAGTCACCCACGCGGGCGTGGCGCGAATCGCCGAACTTCACGAACGGGAAGGGCTTCGGCCCCGAGATCTTGAGCACGGCAAGGTCGGAGGCGGCATCGCGCCCGACGAGCTTCGCCGGATAGTCGGTGCCGTCGGTCATGGTGACGGTGATCGATTCGATCTCACCCTGACCTTCGGCGGTGATGACGTGGTTGTTGGTGACGACATAGCCATCGGCCGAAACGAGGAAGCCCGAACCGAGCGACTGCGCCTCACGCGTCTGCGGCTGGCCGCCGCCGCCCTGCCCGCCGCCGAACAGATCGCTGAACGGCGTGCCGGCGAAGGGATTGTTGTTTTGCACCTTCACGCGCTGGCGGGTCGAGATGTTGACCACTGCCGGCTGCAGCTGCTGGGTGAGATCGGCGAAGCTGGCGGGGGCACCGCCGCGCGGGACGACCGATTGCATCTGCGCCGAATCGTTCTGCGCCACCTGGGCTCCGGCCGGGAAGCCCGTCGTCAGGGTCAGCGCGCTGCCGGCGAGGAGCAGCGCCGTAGTTACTCCATAAGCGTATCGCACTTAGCAAATCCTCTTCATCTCAGCGGCGGTTTGCGGATGCCCGCACCCCTGGTCCCCGGTCCGATTCCGCGTGCCCAGTTTTCACAACCGGGCGCATGAACCGGGATTGAATAACATGCTCGTCAGCTGTCGCGGACGGTTACTTGCCGCCCCTGAACTGACGCAGATAGGCATTGTCAGGCGAAAGCACGATCGAGGTGCTGTTGTCCTTCTGCGAGAAGGTATAGTCGTAGCTCTTCATCGCCCGGTAGAAATCGTAGAAATCCGGGTCCTTGCCAAAGCTTTCCGCATAGACCTTGGCAGCGGTCGCCTCGGCTGTGGCCTGAATGATCTGCGCGTTCTTCTGGCCTTCGGCGCGGATCGTGGCCGCTTCCTGCTGGCGGGCGGTGGCCATCCGGGTAAAGGCGGAATCGAGCGGCGCGCCATCGGGCAGGTCCGCCCGCTTGATCCGCACGTCGATCACCTGCGCGCCGTATTCACGCGCTTCCTTGTCGAGCCCCTTGCGGATGTTGATCATGGCCTGCCCGCGATCCGCGGTCAGCAGCGAGCCGAAGGTGCGCTTGCCCAGTTCCTGACGCAACACCGAGTTGAGGATCGGCTGGAGCTGTTCGGCCACCTTGTCGACCGTGCCGGCGGTTTCGTACATCTTGACCGGATCGATCACGCGGAACCGCGCATAGGCATCCACTTCGAGGCGGCGCTGGTCTGCCGAAGTGACCTGCTGGCGTTCGAGATCGACATCGAGCACGCGCTTGTCGATCCGCACGACCTGCTCGAAGAACGGGATGCGCCAAGTGATCCCGGCGCCGGTCTGGCCAAAATCGGCATTGGGGCGGAAGCGGTTGACCACGCGGTTGGGCTCGCCCAGCCGGACGATCACGGCCTGCTCCTGCTCGCCCACCACGGTGACGCAACTGAGCAGCACGACGACGCCGACGGCCAGCGCAACAAGCACGGCCTTCTGTTCCTGCCACAAGTGGATCAGGGTCTGTTCCATCTCAGCGGCGCTCCCCGTTTGCGGCCGGATCGGCAGGCGGGGTCTGCTTGATCCCCGGCAGCGGCAGGTAGGACATGACCCCCTGCGTTTCGACGATCACCTTGTCGGTCTTGCTCAGCACGCGCTCCATCGTGTCGTAATACATGCGTCGGCGGGTCACTTCGGGGGCGAGCTTGTACTGCTCGTAGACCTTGTCGAACGCGGTCGCCTCGCCCTGCGCGCGCTGCGTGATCTGCTGCGCATAGGCTTCGGCGCGGTTGATATCGCTCTGTGCATCCTGCTGTGCGGCAAGCACTTCCTTGAAGGCATCGACCACCTTGGCCGGCGGGTCGGTCTTCTTGATTTCCACGCCCTGGATCTTCACGCCCGAGCGATAGGCATCGAGAATGCGCTGCATCCGCTCGCGCACGTTGGCCTCGATCGAGGCGCGGCCTGAGCCCATCGCGTCGTTCAGGGTCACTTCGGCGATCGACTGGCGCATCGCGGCCTCGGCCACTTCCTTCACCGTCGCATCGGGTTCGGCGAGCTGGAAGGTGTAGAGCTTGAGGTCCTTGATGTTCCAGCGGACGAGGTAGGTAAGGTCGACGAGGTTCTGGTCGCCCGTCAGCATCAGGCGTTCGCCATCGCCTTCGGGAATGGAATCGCGGCGGATCGAGGTGACGTCCTCGACGGTCACGGCCTGAATCGGCCAGGGCAAGGTGACCGAGACGCCGGAATCGATGGTGCGGCTATAGGCGCCGAATGTGGTGACAATGCCCTTCTCCTGCGGCGAGACGCGGTGAATCATCGTGGCGCCGAGCCAGATCAGCGCGACGAGGCCAATCGCGACCGGCACCCACGAGCCGCCGTCCGGGCGCTGGGGCAGGCGGAAGCTGGAACCGCCACCAGAGCCGCTACCACCGCCGCCGCTGCCGCCACCGCGGCGCTTGAACAGATCTTCGAGGGTTTGCCCGCGGCGCCCATCGCCCGAGCTGGGCGGCAACCACGGGTTGCGCGGGCCGTTGCCGCGCGGCGGTGGCGGGGGGCTTTCGGGTGCGGGTTCGCCGCCCTCGTCCGCCGGTTCGCCCGAAGGCTCCCCGCTCCCCGTTTCGCCTGTGCCCCATGGGCTCTTCTTGCCGGCCATGGCCAGACCGATCCGCGACATTCGTCCACCGAAAGAAATCATACCAAGGACTATAGGTACGCTCTTCGGTTAAAAACAGTGTCTCCCTGCCAAAATTCCTCTGCTAGGGGGCGTCCGTTAGGGCATAGGCTCCGCTAGGATGGGAATACGGGTTTGAGCCTCGATCAGACAGCACTTGAACAGGCCGTACGCATGGCCGCAGGCGCGCGGTTGCAGACGGTGAAGGCGGATGGCGAAACCGCCTCCGTGATCCTCGAAGTGAGCGGTCTCGACCGCGCGGGGCGCGATGCGCTTGAAGCGAAAGTGAAGGAGGCTGCGCGCGCCGCCGGGGCCGCCGATGTACGCGTGGGGATGACCGCCGAGCGCGTCACGCGGCGCATCGTCGCGGTCGGTTCGGGCAAGGGCGGCGTCGGCAAGTCGACGCTTTCGGCCAACCTAGCGGTCGCCATGGCGAAGCTGGGCCGCAAGGTCGGTCTTGTCGATGCGGATATCTACGGCCCCTCGCAGCCGCGCCTGCTCGCAACCGAGGGCCGCAAGCCCGAAGCCGAGAACCAGAAGATCCACCCGGTACAAAGTCCGTGGGGCGTGCCGATGCTCTCGATGGGCCACCTCGTGCAGCCCGGGCAGGCCATTGCGTGGCGCGGCCCGATGGCGGGCAATGCGCTTGGCCAGCTGATCGATGCGCATTGGGGTGATGCCGAGATCATCGTTGTCGATCTGCCGCCCGGCACTGGCGACGTGCAGCTGACCATGCTGCAGAAGCACAAGCCGGCGGGTGCGGTGATCGTCTCCACCCCGCAGGATCTGGCGCTGATGGATGCGGCGCGGGCGATCCGGCTGTTCGAACAGGGTGACGTGCCGCTGATCGGGATGGTCGAGAACATGGCGGGCTACGTTTGCCCGCATTGCGGCGAAAGCAGCGATCCTTTCGGTCAGGGCGGCGCGGAAGCCGCCGCCAAGACGATGGGCCTGCCGTTCCTTGGCCGCGTGCCGCTGAACCTCTCGATCCGCCAGTCCAGCGATGCGGGCGAGCCGCCCGCCGCAGGCAATAGCTCGGAGGCCGCGATCTTCGCCGGCATCGCCCAGCGCGTGCTCGACTGGCTGGACGTGAATCCCTGATGCGGCTTACTCGGCGCGGGCTGCTGATCGGCGCTGGCGGCGCAGGTGCGCTGCTGGTCGCCTTTGCAGTTTCGTCGCGCCGCTATGCCAGCGCGCTGGTCGCCGGGCCGGACGAACATGTGTTCGACAGCTTCATCCGGCTGGCCAAGGATGGTGCGATCAGCGTTGCCGTGCCGGTCTGCGAGATGGGGCAGGGCATTTCCACGCTGATGGCGCAGATCGTGGCGGTGGAGCTGGGTGCGGACTGGAAGCGGGTGGGTGTCGAGCCCGCACCGCCCAGCCCGGTCTACGGCGATCCGGTGCTCGCCGCGCGCTGGGCCCCGCTGTGGCAGCCGCGCTATTTCCCGGCGTTGGCCGATACTCCCGACGACTGGCTGGCGCGGATGCATGCCGAGCGCGAGCCGATGATGATAACCGCCGAGGGCACGGCCATTGCTGCCTTCGAGGCGCACTTGCGGGCCGCTGCGGCGGGCCTGCGTGCGATGCTGATGCAGGCGGCAGCGGCACAGTGGAACGTCGGCTGGGAAACGCTCGATACGGCGGGGCATTTCGTCGTGAACGGCAAGCAACGCCTTGCGTTTGCCGCGCTGATCCCGGCGGCGATGGACTACGACCCGCCCGAGCCGCCTGCCCTGCGCGCGGAGCCGCCGAAGGAGCGGCCCGGCCAGTTCCCCGATGGTGCGCGCCCGCGCTATCCCCGGCTGGACCTGCCCCCCAAGGCCGATGGCAGCTTCGTCTTCGCGGGTGATGTTCGCGTGCCGGGCATGGTCCATGCCGCGATTGTTCACGGGCCGCAGGGCGATACCGTGCTTTCCACGCTTGATCGCAAGGCGGCAGAGGCCATTCCGGGCGTTGTCGGCGTGGTGCAATCGAAGCGCTGGGTCGCGGCCGCGGCCAAGACTTGGCACGCTGCGCACAAGGCGGTGCTCGCGCTGGAGCCGCGTTTCCATGCGGCGGGGCGGATTGCCGATTCCTCCGCGCTCGATACCCGCATCGACGCCGCGCTGCGCAAGGGGGCGGCCACCCGGCTCCTTGCCGAAGGTGACCCCGATCCCCTGCTTGCCAAGCCAAGCCTCACTGCGCGGTATGATGTGGAGCCTGCGCTTCACGCCCCGCTGGAAACGGCCACCGCAACGGCGCGGCTCACCGGCGGCAAGCTCGAGCTCTGGCTCGCCACGCAGGCGCCCGAACTCGTGCGGCGGCAGGCCGCGCGCGCGGCGGGTGTCTCGCGGCGGAGCGTCGTGATCTATCCCATGCACGCGGGCGGCAGTTTCGATGCGCGGCTCGATTGCCGGATCGCGGTCGAGGCGGTGGAGATCGCCAAGGCGCTTGGGCGTCCGGTGCAGCTGATGTGGAGCCGCTGGGAGGAATCGCTCGCCGGCTACCCCCGCACGCCGGTCTCGGCGCTGCTGTCCGCCTCGATCGGGCCTGACAAGCGCCAGTTGCTCGGGTGGCGAACGCGCATGGCGTTGCCGGCCACGGCCATCGAAGCGGGCGCGCGGCTGCTCGACGGAATGGAGGCGGTGGATGCACAGGCCGCCGCCAAGGGGCGTGCCGATCCGCTCGCCTGCGAAGGCGCGATGCCGCTCTATGCCATTCCCGAACGGGCGGTGGATCACGTGCCGGTCACACTGCCGCTGCCGACCGCGCGCTATCGCGGCAACGCCCATGGCTACAGCGCGTTCTTCACCGAAAGCTTCATCGACGAATGCGCGCATTTCGGCGGGGCCGAGCCGCTTTCGTACCGCATCGGCATGCTCACCGGGCAGCCGCGACTGGCCGCCTGCCTTGTCGGCGCGGCGCGGATGGCGATGTGGGGCGGCGGGGCAGATGCCTCGGGGCAGGGCATCGCGTGCCACCGCATGGACCTCGCCGCGCCCGAAGGCCTGCGCAGCGGTTTCATCGCCGTGGTCGCCACGGCGCGGCAGGAGGAAGGCGCGATCCGGGTAGACCAGCTGACCGCGTGGCTCGATATCGGGCGGATCGTGAATGTCGATATCGCCCGCCAGCAGGTCGAGGGCGGCATGCTCTTCGCGCTGGCGCAGGCGATCGGCGGCAGCACGGCCTATGCGGCAGGCCTGCCCACGGCGGGCCGCCTTTCGCAATTGGGTCTGCCCCTGCTTGCCGATTGCCCCAAGGTTGATATTGCGTTTGCCGAGTCGGACGAGCAACCGTTCGACCCGGGCGAACTCGCCACCACCGCAGTCGCACCGGCCATTGCCAACGCGCTGTTTTCTGCCACAGGACTGCGCTTCCGCCGCCTTCCGCTGCTTTCCGAAGGGCTTTGAGCCAGTACCATGGACCAACCTGCCGACCATCCCCGGATTGTAACCGGCAAGATCGGGGTGCTCCTGGTCAACCTCGGCACGCCCGACGCGCCCGATGAAGGCGCAGTGCGCCGCTATCTCGCCGAATTCCTCTCGGACCGCCGCGTGGTGGAGATCCCGCAGATCTTCTGGCAGCCGATCCTGCGCGGGCTTGTCCTGCGCACCCGGCCGAGGAAGTCCGCCCATGCCTACAGCCAGGTGTGGACCGAAGAAGGCTCGCCGCTCGCGTTCCACACCGCTGCGCAGGCCCGCGCGCTGCAGGCGCGTCTCGGCGATGCCGCGATCGTGCGCTACGCCATGCGCTACCAGAAGCCGGCGATGGCGGTAGAACTCGACAAGCTGCTCGCCGATGGTTGCGAGCGCATTCTCGTCGCTCCGCTCTATCCGCAGTATTCGGGGGCGACGACCGCAAGCGCGCTCGATGCCGTCGCGAACTGGATCAGGGACCGCCGCCGTTTGCCCGCGCTGCGCACCCTGCCGCCCTATTTCGACGATCCGCTGGCGATTTCGGCGCTGCACAAGGACCTTGGCGCCCAGATCGCCGCGCTCGATTTCGAGCCCGAACTGCTGGTGCTGAGCTTCCACGGCATGCCTGAGCGCACGCTGCGGCTGGGCGATCCCTATCACTGCCACTGCCAGAAGACCGCCCGCCTGCTGGGCGAAGCCTTCGCGGTGAGCCATCCCGCGCTCAAGCTTGCCACCAGCTTCCAGTCGCGCTTCGGCCGCGCCAAGTGGCTGGAACCCGCAACCGACGACGTGATCAAGGTGCAAGGGGCCAACGGCGTGCGCCGCATGGTGATCGCCGCGCCGGGCTTTTCGTCCGATTGCCTCGAGACGATCGAGGAACTCGGCATCCGTGGGCGCGAGGACTTCGAGGCTGCAGGGGGCACGCATTTCGCCGCGCTGACCTGCCTCAATGCCACCGAGGCCGGCATGGACATGCTCGAAGCGCTGGTGCGCCGGGAACTCGCCGGCTGGATTTGAGGCGCCGAAAGACTCTGGCGGGCGCTGCCCACCCATTTGACTTTGCTGACATCTGTGTCATTAACCGCGCGGTTAATCGCGCACGCAGGAGTTCAGCCTTGGCCAGTCTGGCAGCACCCCCATCGCGGTCCATCCGTCCGCATGACGCGCAATCCGAACGCGGCAACCCGCACTGGATTCGCCTGAAGGACGAAAGCGAGCTCGATGCGATCCCCGGCGAGGATGGCTGGCCGCTGGTCGGCACGACGTTCATGCTGCTCGCCGATCCTATCGGCTTTGCGAAACGCATGCGCGCCAAGCATGGCGACGTCTATCGCACGCGAGGGTTCGGGCGGCGGCAGGTCGTGCTGATCGGGCCGGATGCGAACGAGCTTGTGCTGTTCGACCGCGACAAGATCTTCTCGTCCGAACAGGGCTGGGGCCCGGTGCTCAACCTGCTGTTCCCGCGCGGGCTGATGCTGATGGACTTCGCCGCGCACCGCGCGGACCGCAAGGCGCTGTCGATCGCGTTCAAGCCCGAGCCGATGCGGCACTACTGCGATCTGCTCAACGTGGATATCGCGGCAGGTGTGGAGGCGTGGGGTGAGGGGGAGCGCAAGTTCTACCCCGCGATCAAGGCGCTCACCTTGCAGACGGCGGCGACCAGCTTTCTCGGCCTGCCGTTCGGACCGGAGGCGGACAAGCTCAACAAGGCCTTCGTCGATATGGTGCAGGCAGCCGTCGCGCCGATCCGGCGGCCGCTGCCGTTCACCGCGATGGGCCGGGGCTATGCCGGGCGCAAGCTGATGGTCGAGTACTTCACCGGCCTGCTGCGCCAGCGGCGCGCTAATCCCGGGCAGGACATGTTCAGCCAGTTCGCGCTCGCGCGGCGGGAAGATGGAGATGGCGAACTGCTGCCGGAAGACGTCGTCGTCGATCACATGATCTTCCTGATGATGGCCGCGCACGACACGATCACATCTTCGTTCACCACGCTGATCTGGCACCTCGCGAAGAATCAGGACTGGCAGGACAAGCTGCGTGCCGAGGCGCGGGCGGCGGCGGGCGGGGACGGCGTACCGCTCCCGTTCGACGCGCTCGGCAAGCTTGATCTGGCCGAAATGGCAATGAAGGAAGCGCTGCGGATCATGCCGCCGGTGCCTTCCACCCCGCGCCGGGCGCTCAAGGATTTCACGTTCCGGGGCTTCCGCATCCCGGCCGGCACCGACGTCGATGTCAGTGCCTCGGCGGTCCATGCCGATCCGGCGCTATGGCCCGATCCGGAACGCTTCGATCCCATGCGTTTCACGCCCGAGGCCGTGGCGGCGCGGCACAAATACGCTTGGATTCCCTATGGCGGCGGCGCGCATATGTGCCTTGGCCTCCACTTCGCGACGATGCAGACCAAGCTGCTGGTCCATCACATCCTCACCCGCTACAGGGTGGAGGTGGAACCGGGCTATACCCCGACCTGGCAACCGTGGCCGATCCCCAAGCCGCGCGACGGGCTGCCGGTGAAGTTTACGCGAATCTGACGGTTCGGAAGGCGGCGCCAGCCCGCTCCCCCGCCCGGCCACCCAACGGGATTGTACGCTGTGGGGGCCGGGCGGGGGAGCGGGCTGGTGCCGCCCGGCAACGCGCTTTTCCGCGCGTTGCCGCAAAGACTACCGTTGACGATTCGGCATGCCGTGGCTAAGGGGCGCGCTTTCCGGAGAGTCTGACAGGGCTTTGCCGGGCCCACAGGTTTACTCGCCGCCCGCGGTTCATGCGGTTCCGGCTCTTGAAACAGGACAGTCATGGCCAATACGCCGCAAGCCCGTAAGCGCATCCGTCGCAATGCCAACCGTGCCGAGATCAACGGCAATCGTCTTTCGCGCATCCGCACTTTCGTGAAGAAGGTCGAAGCCGCGATCGCTGGTGGCGACAAGACTGCTGCGGCTGAAGCGCTCCATGCTGCTCAGCCCGAGCTGGCGCGTGGTGTGGCCCGCGGCGTGCTCCACAAGAACACTGTCGCGCGCAAGATGTCGCGCCTGTCGAAGCGAGTCGCTTCGCTCTGATTCGCATCGCGTAGGGCTCTCACGGGCCCTCTGATGTACAAAAACGGAACGCGGCTGGTGTCTGTGACACCGGCCGCGTTTTGTTTCGCCCCGGTTACAAGTCGTACCGGATGTTCGGCACTGGCCCTGTCACGCACAAGTCGCAGATTTCTGCCGATTCGCGGGTGCCTTGACGCAAAATCCAACAAATTCAGCGCTTTGATTGATTTCTGCGGTGTTTAGGTCGTCAAGATTCTTTATTTCAGTTTTTTTGCGGCTCAGCGCTTGCGAATCCCTCGGGATCGCCAATAGACATGGTTCTCCCGATGCGGCGCGGGCTCTGCCTCAGCAGGTTCGACAGCCGATTCGGGGTCACGACAATCGCAAGTTTCATGATCGGGAGCAGGGGTGCTTTCCCGGTTCGAGGTAGTATTGTGCCTGTGGCAGGGGGTGCCGAAGCAGGCCGTCTGGGTGAGGTAGCGAAGCGTGAAGATGGATGAATTTGGCAGCGGCGGACGGGGCGCCGCGGCCCAGGCGGCTGACGCCGCGCCGGGCAGGAAGGGACGTGAAAACGCAATGATCGAGGACCAGGAAGCGCTCGATCTTGCAGCAGATTGGGCAGATATCAGTCAGGGTCTGAAAAAGGACCTCGGCCCCCAGCTTCACAGCCAGTGGATCAAGCCGATCCAGGTTGGCACCTTCTGCAAGGAAACCGGAACGCTGGACCTGTTCCTGCCGACCGAGTTCTCCGCGAACTGGGTGGCTGACCGCTTTGCCGACCGGCTTTCGCTTGCGTGGAAGATCGCGCGCTCGGAAGTGCGTCAGGTGCGCATCACCGTGCACCCGCGCCGCCGCGCCATGCCCGAGCTGCGCATGGGCGGAATGCCCGCGAACGACACCGGGCCGCTGCCGACTGTCCAGCGCCAGGCCGCCGTGCCGCTGAGCGCCGACGCTGCCGTCACCGGGCTCGACCCGTCGCTGACCTTCGCCGAATTCGTCTCGGGCTCGGCCAACGTCCTCGCGGTCAATGCCGCGCAGCGCATGGCCGCGCTGGAAACGCCGCAGTTCTCGCCGCTCTACCTCAAGGGCGCGACCGGACAGGGCAAGACGCACCTGCTCCACGCCATCGGCCACGCCTACGCCGCCGCCCGCCCGGGCGCGCGCATCTTCTACTGCTCGGCCGAGCGCTTCATGATCGAGTTCGTGCAGGCCATGCGCTCGAACGAAATGCTGGAATTCAAGGCGCGCCTGCGCGGGTTCGACCTGCTGCTTGTCGACGACATCCAGTTCATCATCGGCAAGGCTTCGACGCAGGAGGAATTCCTCCACACGATCGATGCGCTGATGAGCGCGGGCAAGCGCCTTGTCGTCGCCGCCGACCGCGCGCCGCAGGCCCTGGACGGGGTCGAGCAGCGCCTGCTGTCACGCCTCTCGATGGGTCTCGTTGCCGATATCCAGCCCGCAGACATCGATCTGCGCCGCAAGATCCTCGAACACCGCCTCGCGCGCTTCACCGCCTCGCAAGTCCCGGCAGACGTGATCGAGTTCCTCGCGCGCACTATCAATCGCAACGTCCGCGAACTCGTTGGCGGGCTCAACAAGCTGATCGCCTATGCCCAGCTTACCGGCCAGCCGGTCTCGCTCCAGCTGGCGGAAGAGCAGCTCACCGATATCCTCTCGGCCAACCGCCGCCGGATCACGATCGACGAGATCCAGCGCATGGTCTGCCAGTTCTACCGCGTCGACCGCACCGAAATGGCCAGCAAGCGCCGCGCCCGCGCAGTCGTGCGGCCCCGCCAAGTCGCGATGTACCTCGCCAAGGTGCTGACGCCGCGCTCGTACCCGGAGATCGGCCGCAAGTTCGGCGGGCGCGATCACTCGACCGTGATCCACGCGGTGCGGCTGATCGAGGAACTGCGCACGCGCGATGCCGATATGGACGGCGATGTGCGGACCTTGCTGCGGCAGCTTGAGGATTAAGGGATAAGGGAAAATGCGAGGGCCATTGCCCTCGCGCTCCCGTTAGTCGGCGCATGGCGGAGCGGTTGTGTACCCCGGCGAAGCCGGAGGAATGAAGCCGCTTCGCGGATTGGACCAACCGATAGGCCCTGCACCAAACTCCCGGGAGCGCGAGGGCAATGGCCCTCGCATTTTCCTCTCTTTCTCCCTAACTCCCCTCCCATGACTCCAGACCGCCTCGACCGCTTCGCCCGCCATATCGTTCTCCCCGAAGTCGGCGGGGCCGGGCAGGCGAAACTGGTGCAGAGTCATGTCGTGCTGGTCGGCATGGGCGGTATTGGCAGTCCGGCCTTGCAGTATCTGGCGGGGGCCGGGATTGGCCGGCTGACTTTGATTGACGACGATCTGGTCGAGGCTTCCAACCTTCAGCGGCAGACCATTTTTGGCACCGAGGATATCGGCAAGCCCAAGGCGGAAGCCGCAGCCGTTTGGCTCGCGGCGTTCGATCCGGCGCTGGTTGGTATCGCCCATGTCACGCGGCTCACGCGGGAGAATGCGGCGGAGCTGATTGCGGGGGCCGATGTGGTGCTCGATGGCAGCGACAACTTCGCGACGCGGCTGGCGGTTTCCGATGCCTGCGTGGCGGCGGGCATTCCGCTTACAAGCGCGGCGCTGGGGCGGTTTCAGGGGCAGGTGGCGAGCTTTGCCGGGCACCGTGAGGGGCACGCCTGTTATCGCTGCTTTGTCGGCGATGCATTCGATGCCGAGGATTGCGACAGCTGCGCCGATACGGGTGTGCTCGGCGCGATGGTCGGCATGGTTGGCGCGTTTGGCGCGATGGCCGCGATGCGCGTGTTGCTGGAAGGTGTTTCGACCCTGGGCGATCCGCAGTGGGGGCAGGTCCATGTGCTTGACGGGCTGAAGCCGGCGCTGCGCACGATGCGGATTGCCAAGGACCCGGAGTGCCGGGCCTGCGCCTCAGCCGCCTAGCAGTTCCTCGACCCATGCCGGCACGATCTCGCTGGCGGGTCCGAGGCGGGTTTCGTCGAACCACGTAGAACCTTGCGAGCGCTCGAGATTGAGTTCGAGCGTCTGCGCGCCGAGTTCGCGTGCGGTGCGCACGAAGCCGGCGGCGGGGTAGACTGCGCCGGAGGTGCCGATCGACACGAAGAGATCGGCCTCGCGCAGCGCGGCGAAGATCTCGTCCATGCGGTAGGGCACTTCGCCGAACCACACGACATCGGGACGCAGGTAGGGCGCGCGGCAGGACGGGCAGGGCGGCCGCTCGATCAGCGGGCCGGTCCAGCGGTGGCGCGTATCGCAGTTGGTGCACCACACGGTGAGGTGTTCGCCGTGCATGTGGATGACCGAGAGCGAGCCGCCGCGTTCGTGGAGGTCGTCGACGTTCTGGGTGACGAGCGTGACGCTGCCGCCGGGCACTTGCCTGGGCCATTCGCGCTCCAGCCGGCCCAGCGCATTGTGCGCGGGGTTGGGCTCCTTGGTCTGGATCGCGGCGCGGCGCATGTCGTAGAAGCGCAGCACGAGGTTGGGATCGCGGGCGAAGCCTTCGGGCGTGGCGACGTCCTCGACGCGGTGCTGTTCCCACAGGCCCCCTGCCGAGCGGAAAGTATCGATCCCGCTTTCGGCGGAGACGCCTGCCCCTGTCAGGATGACGATGTTGCGAATGGTCTGCATCGCGGCCATGAAGCACGGCGGATACGAGGTGATCAATGACTAGAGTGGGCATTATCGGCAGCGCTGGGCGCATGGGTCAGGCGCTGGCCGAAGCGATCACGGCGGCGGGGCATGAAGTCTCGGGCGGGATCGATCAGGGCGGCGATCCGCTCGCGCTGGCGCAGGCGAGCGACGTGCTGGTCGATTTCTCGGCTCCGGCGGCGCTGGAGTTCAATCTCGATGCGGCGATCCACGCCGGCATTCCCATCGTGGTCGGTACAACGGGCCTTGCCGAGCGGCATCACTGGCTGGTCGATGCGGCGGCGGTTTCGGTGCCGGTGCTGCAGACGGGCAATACCTCGCTCGGCGTGACCCTGCTGGCGCATCTGGTGCGTGAGGCGGCGAGCCGGCTGGGCGAGGACTGGGACATCGAGATTGTCGAGACGCACCACCGCATGAAGGTCGATGCGCCATCGGGCACGGCGCTGCTGCTGGGCGAGGCGGCGGCAGCGGGCCGGGGCGTGCGGCTGGCGGAGGAATCGGTGCGCGGGCGCGACGGGGTGACGGGCGCGCGGAAGCAGGGCACCATCGGCTTTGCGGCGCTGCGCGGCGGCACCGTTGCGGGCGATCACACTGTCCATTTCCTCGCGGACAACGAGCGGATTGCGCTCTCGCACCTTGCCGAGAACCGCGCGATCTTTGCGCGCGGGGCGGTGCGTGCGGCGGAATGGCTGCTCGGGCAGGAGCCGGGGCGTTATACGATGCCTGAGGTGCTGGGGCTTTGAAGAAGGACCAGATCTTCGAGTTCTTCCGGCGGCTGGCCGAGGCTAATCCTTCGCCGGAGACCGAGCTGGAATATGGCAATGTCTATCAGTTGCTGGTGGCGGTGACGCTTTCGGCGCAGGCGACCGACGTGGGCGTGAACAAGGCGACGCGGGCACTGTTTGCCAAGGTGAAGACGCCGCAGGACATGCTCGATCTTGGCGAGGAAGGCCTCAAGGAGCACATCAAGACGATCGGGCTGTTCAATTCCAAGGCGAAGAACGTGATCGCGATGGCCGAGATTCTGGTGCGCGAGCATGGCGGCGAAGTGCCGGCGGACCGCGACCTGCTCACCGCGCTGCCGGGCGTGGGGCGCAAGACGGCGAATGTCGTGCTCAATTGCGCGTTCGGCGCGGAGACCTTCGCGGTCGACACGCATATCTTCCGCGTGAGCAACCGCACCGGGATCGCCAAGGGCAAGACGCCGCTGGCGGTGGAGAAGGGCCTCGAGAAAAAGGTGCCGCAGCCGTTCCGGGTCGGATCGCACCACTGGATGATCCTGCACGGGCGCTATGTCTGCAAGGCGCGCACCCCGGAGTGCTGGCGCTGCGAAGTGGTTGACCTTTGCGGCTTCAAGGGGAAGATTCTGGAGAAGGGGGCGAAGCCTGCGACCACGCCAGCGACTCGGGGGGGCGGAGCGCGGGCTGCCAAGGAGAAGAAGCCATGAGTGCTTTGAAGACCGCCGCCTTGCTGACCATGACCGCTGCCGCCGCGCTCTCGCTGGGCGCCTGCGCGGCCAAGGGTGGATCGGCATGGGCCGAGAACGGCCATGCTGCCGATATCCCCGCCGCAACGCCGACGGGCAAGGCGGTGAGTTGCATTCCGATCACCTCGATCCGCGAAAGCCGTGTCCGCGACGATTGGACCATCGATTTCCGCACCGGCGGCGACACCTGGTATCGCAACAGCTTGCCCTATCGCTGCGGCAACCTCGGCTTCGAGCGGGCGTTCTCCTATTCGACCTCGCTCTCGCAGCTGTGCAACGTCGATATCATCACGGTGTTCCGCAATGGTGGCGGCCCGACAGGCCCGATGGGTTCGTGCGGGCTCGGCATGTTCCAGCCGGTGAAGCTGGCGAAGGAAAGCAAGAAGTAGGTTTCACACACTCGTCATTGCGAGCGTAGCGAAGCAATCTAGGGCGTTTTTGCGCTATCGCTCTGGATTTGCTTCGTCGCTGCGCTCCTCGCAATGACGATGGTTGGAGGAGCGCTTACGCTTCCGGATCGAGATGCAGCCCTTTTCGGCCATGCTCGGGCGTGTCGTGCGGGGGCATGGCAACGGGCGCATCCGGGTCCAACGGCATTTGCAGCATGCCCTCCCACTTGGTGATGACCGAGGTCGCCACCGCATTGCCGACGACGTTGGTGGCAGTGCGGCCCATGTCGAGGAAGGTATCGACGCCGAGCAGCAGCGCGACGCCTTCGACCGGCAGACCGAACTGGGTGAGCGTGGCGGCGATGACGACAAGGCTCGCGCGCGGGACGCTGGCGATGCCCTTTGACGTAACCATCAGCGTGAGCAGCATGGCCACCTGCTGCCCGGCGGAAAGCGGGATGTTGTAGGCCTGCGCGATGAACAGCGTCGCGAAGCTGGTGTACATCATCGAGCCATCGAGATTGAAGCTGTAGCCCAGCGGCAGCATGAAGCCCGAAATGCGGCGCGGCACGCCGAAGCGGTCTAGCTGCTCGAACAGCTTGGGTAGAGCGCTTTCGCTGCTGGCGGTGGAGAAGGCGAGCAGGATCGGCTCGCGGATATAGCGCGCGAGCAGGAGCACGCGTTTGCCGAGGAAGATGCCGCCCATGCCGAGCAGCAGGGTCCACAGGATCAGCAGCCCGAAGTAGAACTCGGCGACGAAAGCGCCGTAGGTCACGATGATGCCGAGCCCGCGCGTGGCGATGACCGAGGCCATCGCGCCGAACACCCCAAACGGCGCGGCGCGCATGACATAGCCGGTGATCGTAAGCATCAGCGTTGCCAGCGCCTCGCAGCCGCGCACCAGCGGCGCGCCTTCCTCGCCCATCGCGGAAAGCCCGAGGCCAGCGAAGATCGAGAAGACAAGGATCTGGAGGACGTTGTTGTTGGCCATCGCGTCGAGCGCGCTGGTCGGGAACACCGACAGCAGGAAGTGGCGCAAGGTCAGATCGGCCGTGGCGAGATCGGAAACCGGCGTCGAGGACGTGATATTGAGCCCGGCGCCCGGCTGGAACAGATTGACGAGCAGGAGGCCCAGCCCGATCGAAATGAGGCTCGCGGTGATGAACCAGGCGAGCGCCCGCCCGCCGATGCGGCCCAGCGCGGTGCTGTCGCCCATGCTGGCAATGCCCGTCACCAGCGTTGCGAGGATCAGCGGCGCGATGATCATCTTGATGAGGTGGAGGAACACCTCGGGCAGCAGCTTGAGGAGATCGGCGATCTCCGCGAGGTGCTTGTCGCCCGCCGGATAGGACACGTTGAGCACGTAGCCCACGCCGATACCGGCAAACAGGGCGATCAGGATGTAGAGGGTCAGGCGCGTGCCCAAGTTTTCGGCTCCCCGGTTGTTTATTGGCCGTGACGGTTGGCGGGCGAGACTAGCGGGGCTGGTGGTTTAGGCAAGCGGGGCCTTAGTCCGCCATCCTTCGTCATTGCGAGCGTAGCGAAGCAATCCAGAGCCGCGCAGAACCGCCCTGGATTGCTTCGCTACGCTCGCAATGACGAACAGTGTTGATGGAAGTCGCTAGCGGAAGGGCTCGTAGGCCTGCTCAGCCGCACTGCGCCCGGTGCATCAGCTTCTGGTCTGCCAGCACCAGCGCCATCATCGCCTCGACCACCGGCACACCGCGGATGCCGACGCAGGGGTCGTGGCGGCCCTTGGTGAACAGCTCGGTCGCCTCGCCTTCGCGCGTGATCGTGGGCACGGGGGTAAGGATCGAGGACGTCGGCTTGAAGGCGACGCGCACGTGGACCGGCTGGCCGGTGGAAATGCCCCCCGCGATGCCGCCAGCATGATTGGCGAGGAATTCGGGTGCTTTTGCGCCCGGCCGCATGGGGTCGGCATTGCCTTCGCCGGTGTTGGCGGCGGCGGCGAACCCATCGCCGATCTCGACGCCCTTGACCGCGTTGATGCCCATCATCGCGTGGGCCAGTTCGGCATCGAGCTTGGCATAGAGCGGGGCGCCCCAGCCGGCGGGGACGCCGGTGGCGGTGCATTCGACGACCGCGCCGAGCGAGGAACCGGCCTTGCGGGCATTGTCCACCAGCGCTTCCCAGCGCGCGGCGGCCTTGGCGTCCGGGCAGAAGAACGGGTTGCGAGTGATTTCGGCGGCATCGAAGTTCGCGGGATCGATGGCATCGCCGCCGATCGCGCTGACCCAGCCGAGTACGCTGACTTCGGGGATGACGAGGCGGGCGACGGCACCTGCGGCGACGCGGGCGGCGGTTTCGCGCGCCGAGGAACGCCCGCCGCCGCGATAGTCGCGGAAGCCGTACTTGGCGTCGTAGGCGTAATCGGCATGGCCGGGGCGGTAGGCCTTGGCGACATCGCCGTAGTCCTTCGAGCGCTGGTCGACGTTCTCGATCATCAGGCTGATCGGGGTGCCGGTGGTGCGGCCTTCGAACACGCCGGAGAGGATCTTGACCTGATCGGGTTCCTGCCGCTGCGTGGTGAAGCGCGACTGGCCCGGGCGGCGGGCATCGAGGAAGGGCTGGATCAGGCCCTCGTTGAGCGCAAGCCCCGGCGGGCAGCCATCGACGACCGTGCCGAGGGCAGGTCCGTGGCTTTCCCCCCAAGTGGTGAAGCGGAACATGTGGCCGAAGGTGTTGAAGCTCATGGGCAGCGCCTTTGCGCAAATTTCCGCAAATGTCACGTTCGCGGGTGAATGGTGCTTCGACAAGCTCAGCACGAGCGGTTAGTTTCTCGCAATCCCAACCCGCTCGTGCTGAGCCTGTCGAAGCACCTACCGCAAGCCCCGCCTCATGTTCCTAGTCGTCTTCCGCAACCGCAAGCGCGCCGATATCGACGGCGCTGCTTATTCCGCCGATGCCGATGCGATGGAAGCGCTCGCTGCCGCGCAGCCCGGCTACCTCTCGTTCAAGAGCTACACCGCCGAGGACGGCGAAGTGGTGGCGATCAGCGAGTGGGTGGATGAGGCAGCGGCCTTGGCGTGGCGGCGGGTGGCCGAACATGCCGAGATGCAGGCAAAGGGCCGCGAGACCTACTACGAGGACTATACCCTGCTGGCCGGCACACCGAACCGGGTGCACCGCTTTTCTAGGACCAAGGCATGACGCTTACGCTCTACGGCATTCCCAATTGCGACACGGTGAAGAAGGCGCGCACCTGGCTGGAGGGCAAAGGGATCGCCTACACATTCCACGACTACAAAAAGGCGGGTGCTGACCCCGCCAGGATCGCGGAGTGGATCGCCGCGGCGGGGCGCGACAAGGTGGTCAACCGCGCGGGGACGACCTTCCGCAAGCTTTCGGAAGCGGATCAGGCGGCGCTTGGCGGCGAGGGGGCTCCGGCGGTGCTGGCGGCGAATGCCTCGGTGATCAAGCGGCCGATCGTGGAGCATCCGGGCGGGCTGCTGGTGGGCTTCAAGGAAGCCGAATGGGCCGCGGTTCTGGGCTGAATTGAAACAAAAAGATATCTGAGCTGCCCTGTTCAGATCGGGGTTCGCGTGCTATCTACATCAATGTGAATACTACGCCTCCCTTCGCCTTCGCGATCACCGTCGATCCCTCGGACATCGACTTCATGGGGCACGTCAACAACGCCTCCTACCTCAAGTGGGTGCAGGATGCGGTGATCGGCCATTGGCGGGCGTTTGCCCCGGCGCAGGCGATTGCCGACCATGTGTGGGTCGCGACCAACCACAACATCACCTATCGCCGCCCGACCTTCCTCAACGATCCGGTGATCGCGCACGTGATTCTCGAGCGCGTGCAGGGCGCGCGGGCGTTCTACGAGACGATCATCAAGCGCGGGGAAGTCGTGCTGGCCGAAGTGAAATCGAGCTGGTGCTGCCTTGATGCGGCGACCTTGCGCCCGGCGCGATTGGCGCGGGAACTGGTGGAGAAGTTTCTGCCTTCTGCGCAATAGGGGCGCTCCCAAATGCCTCGTCATTCCCGCGCAGGCGGGAATCCAGCGCGGCGTGGCGCTGCGTGGCCCTGGATCCCCGCCTTCGCGGGGATGACGAGGGGCGTATCGCGGGGATGACGAGGGGCGTATCGAGGAGATGACGAAGGGATAAGTTCAGCGCAGCTTCGCGATTTCCAGACCGTCTGCCTTCGCGCGGATCTTGATCGACTCCTCGCTGCGGGTGAGGGCCTTGGCGAGGCCTTTGAGCGCCATGCCCTTCTTGGCAAGCATGTGCAGCTTTTGCACTTCGTCCGTCGTCCAGGCCTGCTTGTGCCGTTCGAAAACCTTGCCGGTGGCCATCAGATATTTCCCCCATCGGCCTTGCGCGCCGTGACGATGTAGTTGAGCGCGAGATCGTCCGAGAGATGCAGGCCCTTCAGCGGGCTCCACGAAATGCCTCTCGGATTGCCCATGGCAAAGCCCGCATCCGCCAGCAGGTCGCTGAGTTCGAGCGGCGTGATGAAATCGTCCCAGTGGTGCGTGCCCTTCGGCACCATGCCGAAGCCCTCCGCCGCGCCGACGAGCAGCAGGCGCGATGGCGTCGTGCGGTTGGGGGTGGAGAGGACGAGCAGGCCGCCGTCCGCAACTCGTGCCACGAGGGCGGCGATGAACGCGGCCTTGTCTGCCACGTGTTCGATCACTTCCATCGAGGTGACGAGGTCGAACGTGCCGAGACCGAGCGCGGCGAGTTCGCCGTGGCGGTAGTCGATGGCGAGGCCGCCCGCTGCGGCGTGGGCCTTGGCTGCCGCGATGTTCTCTTCCGCCGCATCGACCGCCGTGACGGCAGCACCCATCCGCGCGAGGGGTTCGGCCAGCAGTCCGGCGCCGCAGCCGACATCGAGCGCGGACTTGCCGCTGAGGGGCCGCAGCCCCTTCGGATCGCTGCCGAAATGCGAATCGATGGCTTCGCGGAGGAAGCCGAGCCGCACCGGGTTGAGCTTGTGCAGCATGGCCGAGCTGCCTTTGGGATCCCACCATTCGGCCGCCAGCTTGCCAAAATGGGCGGCTTCTTCGGGCCTGATCGTCGCGCCAGTTGTTGCAATGCTCATTCGCCGACTCTAAAGCGCCGCGTCCGCGCGGTCGAGGGGCCGCGAGGGGAAACCTTTAGGGGAGCAAGCGTGGCCCGGATCGTGATGAAATTCGGCGGCACTTCGATGGCCGGAACCGAGCGCATCCGCCGCGTGGCCGGCATCGTCAAGCGCCAGCAGGAAGCGGGGCATGAAGTCGCTGTCGTGGTTTCGGCCATGGCGGGCGAAACCGACCGGCTGGTGACCTTCTGCCGCGAGGCCAACGCGCTTTACGACCGCGCCGAGTACGATGTCGTCGTGGCGGCGGGCGAACAGGTCACTTCGGGCCTGCTCGCGCTGCATCTTCAGGCGCTGGGCTGCAAGGCGCGCTCGTGGCTCGGCTGGCAGCTGCCGGTTAAGACTGACGACGCCCATGCCGCCGCGCGAATCGAGGATATCACATCGGACGCGCTGCTTGCCTCGATGGCAGCGGGCGAGATCGCGGTGATTCCGGGCTTTCAGGGCCTCGATCCCGATGGCCGCGTGACGACGCTGGGCCGGGGCGGTTCGGATACGTCGGCGGTTGCGGTGGCGGCGGCCATTCAGGCAGACCGCTGCGACATCTACACCGATGTCGACGGCGTCTACACCACCGATCCGCGCATCGTGGCCAAGGCGCGCAAGCTGAAGTACGTGACCTACGAGGAAATGCTCGAGCTCGCCTCGGTCGGATCGAAGGTGCTGCAGACCCGCTCGGTCAGCCTCGCGATGAAGGAAGGGGTGCGCGTGCAGGTACTCTCCTCGTTCATCGACGAGAGTGCCCCGCCGGCCGACAGCATCCCCGGCACGATGATCGTGAGCGACGAAGAACTTGAAGGAACTGACATGGAACGCCAGCTGATCACCGGCATAGCCGCCGACAAGAACGAGGCCAAGGTGACGCTGACCCGCGTCGCGGACCGTCCCGGTGCGGTGGCGGCGATCTTCGGCCCGCTCGCCGAGGCGAACATCAACGTCGACATGATCATCCAGAACATCGCCAAGGACAAGGGCGAGACCGACGTGACCTTCACCTGCCCGCAGGCGGACCTCGCCCGCACGCAGGCGCTGCTCGAAGAGCGCAAGGACACGATCGGCTACTACCGCATGATCGCGGACAGCAAGGTGGCAAAGGTCTCGGTGGTGGGCGTGGGTATGCGCAGCCATGCGGGCGTCGCCTCGACCATGTTCAAGGCGCTGGCGGACCGGGGCATCAATATCCAGGCGATTTCGACCAGCGAGATCAAGGTCTCGGTGCTGATCGATGCGGACGAAGTGGAACTGGCCGTGCGCGTGCTGCACACTGCCTATGGGCTGGACGCGGCCTGAGGTCCGGACCGGATTTATTTTGAGTTTGCTGTAACGCGGCGGCCCTGCGGCTGCGAATGGTGATGACCTGCCGGAGGGGCAGGCGGGCCATTCGCGACAGGACTACCGGCGTGACGCATTCTTCCCACCACGGTGCCGAGGCGCCGCGCGCGCTGCATGCGCTGATCGTCGTCGCGCATCCCGAGCCGACCAGCTTCAGCCACGCGATGGCGCAGACCGCAACTGCTGCGCTGACCGGGGCGGGGCACGTGGTCGAGGTGACCGATCTTTATGCTCAGGCGTTCGATCCCGTTTCGGATCGCCGCAATTTCCTGACCACGGCCAGCGATGCGCGCTTTGATCAGCATGTGGAGGAGCGCGCCGCGGTGGGCGGTGCCAGCTTTGCCCCTGATCTTGCGCGCGAGATGGCGAAGCTGGCCCGGGCCGATCTGGTGATCTTCCAGTTTCCGCTGTGGTGGATGGGCATGCCCGCGATCATGAAGGGCTGGATCGACCGGGTTTTCGCGCTCGATTTCGCTTATGGCGGCGGGCGCTGGTTCGATCGGGGGCGCTTTGCCGGAAAGCGCGCGATGCTCTCGTTCAGTGTCGGCGGTCCGCCTGAAGCCTACAGCACCGACGGGATTTACGGACCGATGGCGGACATCGTCCACCCGGTCCACCACGGGGTGCTGAACTTCGTCGGGTTCACCGTGCTGGAACCCTTTGTCGCCTACGGCCCCGGGCGGCTGGACCTGACGGGGCGGCGGTTGCTGCTCACTGAATATCAGGCGGCCATCGCAGGAATTGCAGAGCGCCCGGCGCTGCCAACGGTCGCTTCGGATGACTTCGACCGGTTCGTCCGGCGAACGGCGGGATAAAGACCCGCCTTCCGGCACCCTTGCGGGAACCGGAAGGCGAATCCGCGACCCGGGGCCGGGCTTGATGCCTCGGCTCTCGGCTTATCCAGGTGAAGGGAGACTACCTGATGCCGCCTTTCTACGCGCTGTACGGTTATCGGTGAAACGAGAAGACCTGTATTCAGAAATCGGAAAAGGCGATCACCCGGCGCACATCCCGCCTTGTTACCGCCACGAACCATCCTTAAAGCGCGCCGAAATTTTTGATCAGGATCGAACACGAATGAGCGCTACTCCCAAGACCGATGCCCTGATGCGCCGCGGTGCGGAATTCCTGGGAACCGAGCATGCGATCCTGTGCGGCGCGATGAGCTGGGTTTCCGAGCGCAATCTCGTGGCCGCGATCAGCAATGCCGGCGGGTTCGGCGTGATTGCCTGCGGAGCGATGACGCCCGAACTGCTCGACGCCGAAATCACCGCGACGGCGGCGCTGACGAGCAAGCCTTTCGGCGTGAACCTCATCACCATGCACCCGCGCCTGTTCGATCTGATCGAGGTCTGCGCGCGGCACAAGGTCGGCCATGTCGTGCTGGCGGGCGGCATTCCGCCCAAGGGCGCGGTCGAAGCGATCAAGGCGTTTGGCGCCAAGGTGCTGGTGTTCGCGCCGACGCTGGCGCTGGCGAAGAAGCTGTTCCGTTCGGGCGCCGATGCGCTGGTGATCGAAGGTTCGGAAGCGGGCGGGCATATCGGCCCGGTTTCGACTTCGGTGCTGGCGCAGGAATTCCTGCCCTCGCTGGCCAAGGACCACATCGTGTTCGTGGCGGGCGGCATCGGCCGCGGCGAGATGATCGCGAGCTACCTCGAGATGGGCGCGAGCGGCGTGCAGCTTGGCACCCGCTTTGCCTGCGCGACGGAGTCCATCGCGCACCCCGCGTTCAAGGCGGCGTTCTTCCGCGCCAATGCGCGCGATGCCGTGGCGAGCGTGCAGATCGATCCGCGCCTGCCGGTGATCCCGGTGCGTGCGCTGCGCAACAAGGGCAGCGAGGAATTCAACGCCAAGCAGATCGAAGTCGCCCGGCGGCTGGACCAAGGCGTGGTCGATATGGGCGAAGCGCAGCTCGAGATCGAGCACTTCTGGGCTGGCGCGCTGCGCCGTGCGGTGATCGATGGCGATGTCGAGCGCGGCTCGGTCATGGCCGGCCAATCTGTCGGCATGGTGACGAAGGAAGAACCCGTCGCGGCAATCATGGCCGAGCTGATGGGCGATTGCGAAGCCGCGCTCGCCGAGCGCTGAGGGCGATCAGCCTTCCAGTTCGACGTCCCAATACAGCCAGTCGCGCCAGCTTTCGTGGAGGTGGCCCGGCGGGAACAGCCGGCCGCGCTCCTGCAGGTGCCACGAAGTCGGCCGGATCGGTTCGGTGATGAGGCGCATCGCGGCCTGCGCCGGGGTGCGCCCGCCCTTGCGCATGTTGCAGGGCGCGCAGGCGGCGACGACGTTTTCCCACGTGGTGCGCCCGCCGAGGCGGCGCGGCACGACGTGGTCGAAGGTGAGGTGATCCGGGCAGCCGCAATACTGGCACTGGAACTTGTCACGCAGGAACAGGTTGAAGCGCGTGAAGGCGGGAAACTCGCTTGGCCGGACATACTGGCGCAGCGCGATGACCGATGGGATCTTCATGTCCAGCGAGGCGCTGTGCACCTCGCGGTCATAGGTTGCGACGATATCGACCCGTTCGAGAAACACCGCCTTGATCGCGGTCTGCCAGGGCCAGAGGCTTAGCGGGTAGTAGCTGAGCGGGGTGTAATCGGCATTGAGCACCAGCGCCGGGCAATTCGAGAGATGGCGGTCATGCCCGAGGAAGGCGGCCCCCTCGACATGGGGACTTCCGCTGTGGGGCTTGGCATCCGCCGCCCGCTCGATCAGCGCCTTATGAAGCATGCTCCCGTCCGGCCCTTTTGCTGGTGAACGCCAGAATCCCCGCCCGGAGGCGAAGCAAGGCGCCTTCGGAGTGCGATGTGGGGGATGCGGATGACCGCTTCGTGACGCATGCGCAGAAAAGAACACAGGCGCGAGTCATGCGTCAAGGGGACGCGTGAAATCCTGTCCACAGGTGCATGGACCTGTGGACAGGGTGTGGATCAATTCGGCTAAAGCGAACGATTACAGCGCGGTGATTACTTCGTGTAGGCCTTCACGAGTTCGTAGAGATAGGCGCGGCCGGTCATGATGGCCTTGACCTCCATGCGTTCGTTGAGGCCGTGGACGCCGTTGCCGTCAGGGTTGCCCCATGCGCCGGGCACGCCGTAGGTCGGGATGCCGACCGCTGCGAGGAAGATGCCGTCGGTCGCGCCGGTCGACATCGTGGGCACCACCGGCACGCCGGGGAAGTACTTGGCGGCGAGTTTCTCCATCGGGCCGATGATCGCCGGATCGAGCGGCGGCGTCTTGGCGAGCGGACGTAGCGGCGGGGCGAGCGTGACGGTCACGCCGGTATCGGCGATGACGTCCTGAAGCTCCTTTTGCACTTCCTCCACCGAATGGCCGGGGAAGATGCGGCAGTTGATGTTGGCGCCGGCGCGCTGCGGCAGCGCGTTGTTGGCATGGCCGCCATCGAGCAGCGTGGCGACGCAAGTCGTGCGCAGCATCGAATGGAAGCTGCGATCGGTGTTGAGCACGGCCTCGGCCGCCGTGTCCGCCGGATTGGCGGCGATGGCCTGCATGGCCTTGCCCATCGCATCGCTGCGCACAGCACCGGCCTTGGCGAAGAACGCGCGGGTGGTGTCCGAAAGCTCGAGCTTGAAATCGTAGTTCTGGAGCTTCACCAGCGCGGCGGCGAGTTCGTAGATCGCGTTCTCGCGAACCGGGGTGGAGCTGTGCCCGCCCGGATTGCGCGTTTCGAGGCGGTAGTTCTGCACGCCCTTTTCGCCGACCTGGATCGATTCCACGACGATCTTGCCGCCTTCGGACACGCCCTTGCCATCGGTGCGCCCGCCGCCGCCTTCGTTGAGCGCATAGGCCGCGTCGATCAGATCGCGCTTGTTGTTCGCCAGCCATTCGGCCCCGTTGAACGCGTAAGTCGTCTCCTCGCCGCAAGTCAGCGCCAGCTTGAGCGTGCGCTTGGGCTTGAAGCCTTCCTGCTTGAAGCGGATCAGCGTATCGACCCACGCGGCAGCCATCGCCTTGTCGTCCGCCGTGCCGCGGGCGTAGAAGTAACCGTTCTCCTCGATCAGCGTGAAGGGATCGCGCACCCAGTCCTCGCGCTTGGCTTCGACCACATCGAGGTGGGCGAGGAGCAGGATCGGCTTTTCGGTCTTCGAAGTGCCGGGCATAACGGCGACAAGGCCGCCTTCCTTGGGCTTCTCGGGCGTCGCGAAGATCGTCAGCTGATCATCGGTGAAACCGGCGGTCTTGAGCCGCGCCGCCATGCGCTCTGCCGCTAGGGTGCAGCTGCCGGAAGAAAGCGTCGTGTTGGTCTCGACGAGTTCCTTGTAGAGGCTGCGGAACGCTTCCTCGCCGCCGTAGGGATCGGCCTTGGCGGCGGGCGCGGCGAGGGCCGGCGACGAAAGCATGGCGGCGGAAATGACGCCGGTCAGCAGCTTGCGCATGGGGCGAATAGTCCTTTGTCTTGAAGGTTGTGGGGCATGTTTCAGCACGATTGCGCGGCTGGTGCCAGCCCCCCGCGGTGCGAGGCGTGAAAAGGGGCTCTCCCTTGTGCAAAACGGGGCGGATTCGCTTGGGAAATTGCCGCCGAATGCCTATGTCGGCAGGATGGCCAGTACGAACGAAAACATCCCCAACGCCAACGAATATGGCGCCGATTCCATCAAGGTTCTGCGGGGGCTCGATGCCGTCCGCAAGCGCCCCGGAATGTATATCGGCGATACTGACGATGGTTCGGGCCTGCACCACATGGTGTTCGAGGTTTCCGACAACGCGATCGACGAGGCGCTGGCGGGGCATTGCGATCTGGTGCTGATCGAACTGAACCCCGACGGTTCGGTTTCGGTCGAGGATAACGGGCGGGGCATTCCCACCGGCATCCACGCCGAGGAAGGCGTTTCCGCCGCCGAAGTGATCATGACCCAGCTCCACGCGGGCGGGAAGTTCGAGAACACCAGCGACGACAACGCCTACAAGGTTTCGGGCGGCCTCCACGGCGTCGGCGTCTCGGTCGTGAACGCGCTGTCCGAATGGCTCGAGCTCACGATCTGGCGCGACGGTCAGGAGCACTGGATGCGCTTCGAGCATGGCGATGCTGTTGGCCCGCTCAAGGTGAACGGCCCGGCTCCGGCGGACGGCAAGGGCGGCGTGAAAAAGGGCACGCGCGTGACCTTCTTCGCCAGCCACGATACCTTCAAGAACGTGCTTGAGTTCGATTTCGACAAGCTGGAGCACCGCTACCGCGAGCTCGCGTTCCTCAATTCCGGCGTGCGCATCCTGCTGCGCGACAAGCGCCACGAAGAGGTGAAGGAACACGATCTCTATTACATCGGCGGCATCGCGGCCTTCGTGAAATACCTCGATCGCAACAAGCAGCCCTTGATGCCCGAGCCGATCGCGATCAGCGCCGAGCGCGATGGCGTGGGCATCGATGTCGCGCTGCAGTGGAACGACAGCTATTACGAGAACGTCCTCACCTTCACCAACAACATCCCCCAGCGCGATGGCGGCACGCACTTGGCCGCGTTTCGTGCGGCACTGACGCGGACGCTGAACGGCTATGCGGACCGTTCGGGTATGCTGAAGAAGGAGAAGGTTTCGCTCACCGGCGATGACATGCGCGAGGGGCTGACGGCGATCGTGTCGGTCAAACTGCCGGACCCGAAGTTTTCGAGCCAGACCAAGGACAAGCTGGTCAGCTCCGAAGTGCGCCAGCCGCTCGAGGCGCTGATGGCGGACAAGATGAGCGAATGGCTGGAGGAAAACCCCGCCCACGCCCGCGCCGTCATCCAGAAGGTGATCGACGCCGCCGCCGCACGCGAGGCCGCCAAGAAGGCGCGCGAGCTGACCCGGCGCAAGGGCGCGATGGATATCGCCAGCCTGCCCGGCAAGCTGGCCGACTGCCAGGAGCGCGATCCTTCGAAGTGCGAACTGTTCCTCGTCGAGGGCGATTCGGCAGGCGGTTCGGCCAAGCAGGGGCGTGATCGGCACTTCCAGGCGATCCTGCCGTTGAAGGGCAAGATCCTCAACGTGGAGCGCGCGCGGTTCGACCGGATCATCGGCTCGAAGGAAGTGGGCACGCTGATCCAGGCGATGGGCACCGGCATCCGCGACGAGTTCAACCTTGCCAAGCTGCGCTATCACAAGATCGTCATCATGACCGACGCCGACGTGGACGGCGCGCATATCCGCACGCTGCTGCTCACGTTCTTCCACCGCCAGATGCCGGAAATCATCCGCGAGGGGCACCTCTTCATCGCGCAGCCGCCGCTCTACAAGGTGGCGAAGGGGCGGAGCGAGGTCTACCTCAAGGACGGCCCGGCGCTCGATCGCTATCTGGTCGAGGCGGGGCTGGCGGGCCGCATGCTGGAAACGGCGGGCGGCGCGCGCAGCGGGGCGGATCTCGCGGGTCTGGTCGAGCATGCGCTGCGCCTGCGCAACCTGATGGCCTTTGCGCCCAAGCGCTATGATCCCACGATCATCGAGGCGCTGGCGCTGGCTGGCGCGCTCGATCCCGAACTGACGGCAGAGGCGCGTGAGGCCGCGCTGGCCGCCAGCGTGCGCTGGATGGACCGCGGCGAGCGCGAGGCGCGCTGGACGGCGCGCGTGGCGGCCGATGGCAGCTTCCAGATCGAACGGCTGTGGCGCGGGGTGACCGACAACCACACGATCGAGGCCGGTTTCCTTTCCAGCGCCGAGGCGCGCAAGCTGGCGCGGCTCGCGGGTGAGCATGCGGAGGTTTACGAAAGCCCCGCCCGGCTGGTGCGCAGCAGCGCGGCTGCTGCCGAGCCGGAGCCGGAAATTGTGACCGAGGAGGCCGAGGCTGAGGGCGAGGCGGCAGCGCCGGTGCGTCCCGCAGCGAAGGAAGGCGCAGGGATCACCCGGCCGTCCGAACTCCTCGCGCAAGTGCTGGCGGCGGGCCGCAAGGGCCTCTCCATCTCGCGCTACAAGGGGCTGGGCGAGATGAACGCCGATCAGCTGTGGGAGACCACGCTCGATCCCACTCAGCGCTCGCTGCTGCAGGTGAAGATGGAAGACGCCGACGTGACCGACGAGATCTTCACGCGCCTGATGGGCGATGTGGTCGAGCCGCGCCGCGATTTCATTCAGGAAAACGCGCTCAACGTGGCGAACCTGGACGTTTGATGGCTGTTTCGGTGAAACCGAAACAGATGCGGCACCGGCCCGCTCCCCCGCCCGGCCACCCACGAG